>CAWBFS010000065.1:0-51865 GCA_963788085.1 uncultured Alphaproteobacteria bacterium | reverse complement strand
CGTCGGCAATTTCGTCGAGCTGAAGGCGGCGCGGCGGGGCGCGGCCGCCAAGGCCAATCATCTCGCCTATCTCGGCGACAGCGGAATCGGCGCCGGGGCAATATCGGCGCCGGCACGATCACTGCAACTACGACGGCATTAACGAATCGGACGGTAATCGGCAGAGGTGCGTTCATCGGCTCGAATACCTCGTTGGTGGCCCCGGTCAAGGTCGGCAACGGGGCGAACGTCACGCGCCGGCAGCGTGATCATCCGGGGTTCCGGCCGGAGCGCTGGCGTTCGGCCGCGGGCTAGCAGGTCGACAAACCGGGGCGCGCGCTGAAGAATTAGCGTCCGAGCGGCGAGGAAAAGACCAGGTGTGCGGGATCATCGGTATCATCGCCAGGGACACGGTCACCCCCGCGCTGGTCGACGGGCTGCGGCGTCTCGAATACCAGCTATGATTCGGCCGGCGTCGCCACCCTGGTCGACGGCCGTATCGACCGCCGCCGGGCCGAAGGCAAGCTCGTTCAATCTCGCCCGGCGGGTCGAGCACCGAGCCGGTACAGGGGGCGATCGGCATCGGCCACACGCGCTGGGCCACCCACGGCCCCCCGACGCGAGAGCAACGCCCACCCGATCGCCCCGACCGCGTCGCGGTCGTTCACAATGGCATCATCGAGAATTTCCCCGCGCTGAAGGCACGAGCTCGAGCGGGCCGGCTACGTTTTCCGCAGCGACACCGACACCGAGGTCGTGGCCCATCCTGCGACGCATTTTCTCGAACAGGCGCTGTCGCCGCGAGAGGCGGTGGCGCAGACCTTGGAGCGGCTCGCGGCGCCTTCGCGCTGGCCGTGCTGTTCGGCGGCGAGCACGATTTGCTGATCGGCGCCCGCCGCGGCAGCCCGCTGGCGATCGGCTATGGCGACGGCGAGATGTTCGTCGGCTCCGACGCGCTGGCGCTGGCGCCGTTGACCAACCGCATCACCTATCTCGAGGAGGGCGACTGGGTGGTCGTCACGTCGGCGGCGGTGACCATCTTCGACGCGGCCAATAATGCGTCGCAGCGCCCGATCCGCGAACGCGGCCTCGGGCGCGCTGATCGGCAAGGGCAATTACCGCCACTTCATGCAGAAGGAGATCTACGAGCAGCCGGCCGTGTCGGCGACACGCTGACCGCCTGATCATCCCGGCGACCCGCACCGTGCACCTGCCGGAGCTGCCCTTCGACTTCGGCGAGCTGGAGCGGGTCACCATCGATCGCCTGCGGCACCGCCTACTATGCCGGCATGGTCGCGAAATACTGGATCGAGAGCATCGCCCGCCTGCCGGTCGAGGTCGAGATCGCCTCGGAGTTCCGCTATCGCGAGCCGGCGATGCCGAAGGGCGGCGCGGCGATCTCCGTCTCGCAGTCGGGCGAGACCGCCGACACCCTGGCCGCCCTGCGCTACGCCAAGGAGCAGGGGCAGAAGATCATCGCGATCGTCAACGCCGGAGAGCTCGATCGCCCGCGAGGCCGACGTCGTGCTGCCGACCTTGGCCGGCCCCGAGATCGGCGTCGCCTCGACCAAGGCCTTCACCACGCAGCTCGCCGTCCTCGCTGTCGTCGCCATCGCGCTGGCGCGGGCGCGCGGCGCATCAGCCACGAGCGCGAGGCGGAGCTGGTCGGGCTCCTGACCGAGATGCCGCGCGCGCCAGCGAGGTGTTGAACCACGACGAGCGGATCCGCGACATCGCCGCCGAGATCGCCAAGGCGCGCGACGTGCTCTATCTCGGCCGCGGCACGCCTTTCCGCTGGCCCTGGAAGGCGCGCTGAAGCTCAAGGAGATCTCCTACATCCACGCCGAGGGCTATGCCGCCGGCGAGATGAAGCACGGCCCGATCGCGCTGATCGACGAGAACGTGCCGGTCATCGTGTTGGCGCCGCACGACGATCTTTTCGAAAAGACCCTCGGCAATTTCGAGGAGGTGATGGCCCGCGGCGGCCGCGTCGTGATGATCTCCGACGCCGCCGGCGTCGCCCGCCTCGCCGCCGCCTCGCCTTCGGCATCACCGTGCCGAACTGCGACCCCTTGTCGCGCCCCTGCTCTACGCGTCCCGATCCAGCTCCTGGCCTACCACACGGCCGTGCTCAAAGGCACCGACGTCGACCAGCCGCGCAACCTCGCCAAGAGCGTCACGGTCGAGTAGGGGTCAGCTGGCGGAGGACTGAGAACGCGCAGAGACTCACGGCTTCGCCTCGAACAATTCGGCTACCGTCTTGGCCATCTCGAGGAATTGGTGTCGGATCTTCGGGTCGGGGATCGCGTAATAGAGCCGGATGAACTCGATCGTTTCCGGCCGCTGAAGGTACTCCCGCCACTGCCGGTCCTCGGGGCTGATCTCGGCATCGTCCGGCCGCAGGTCGCCAAAAAAATAGGAGATCGGCACGCCGAGGATCTCCGCCATCGCCGAGAAGCGGGACGCACTCACGCGGTTCGCGCCGCCTTCGTATTTCTGCACCTGCTGAAAGGTGAGGCCGAGCGCGTTGGCGAGCGTCTCCTGGTTCATCCCCAACAGCAGACGACGCATTCGGATGCGGCCGCCGACATGCACATCTATCGGGTTTGGCACGCCGGTGCCGCGCCCGTATTTCGGAGCTGAACCGGGCTCCTCCAACACTTTCGCCGACCTCTTCAACGCATGTTCCCCTCTGCACCGCGCCACATAAGGTTGCAACGGGTTCGCCCCCAGCGCAAGCAAGATTCGACAATTGCAGGCATCGCGGGCTGCCGAATGAACCTAGGGTGGAGTAACTGCAGCATTTAAGGTTAATTCTGTTCTAGCGCAACAGATTCCTCAGCCATCTCTGCGGCCGATCTCGTCATAGCCGCGCCGGCTGCTGATAAAGACCAGCGCCATCAGCCCGATCCCCAAGGCCAGTGTGACGATGACCCCCAATCCCATTGCGAGCCAACCGGCGCCGCTGATTTCGGAATTCGCCGATGCCGGTCCACTGGGCAGCGATCAAAAAGCCGATCACGAGACGGCAGCGCCGGCGATTGCTGCCGCGACCCAGCTGAGCGTCGATTTCATCGTAATTTCCCCGCTAGGATCGCCGCGACCCGGCGCAAATCCTCGATGAAACGCTCGATCTCGCGGCGGCGGGTCTCCTCGTCCGGGGCGCGCAGCAATGCCGAGGGATGCACTGTCGCGAGCGCGTAAGGCGCCAGCGCAAAGGGCACCAGCCGGCCGCGGTCTCGGGTCACCCGAAAAGCCCTTCCGAACAGCGCCTGCGCCGCGGTCGCGCCGAGCGCCACGACGATTTTCGGCTTGACGACGCCGATCTCGGCCTCGAGCCAGGGAAAGCAGGCCTCGATTTCAACCGCGCCCGGTTTGCTGTGAATGCGCCGCGGTCCTCGCGGCACCCATTTGAAGTGTTTGACGACATTGGTGACGTAGGTCCGCTTTCGGTCGATCCCCGCCTCCACAAGGCAGCGGTCCAAAAGCCATCCCGCCGGTCCGACAAAGGGGTGACCGGCGAGGTCTTCGGCATCGCCCGGCTGCTCGCCCACCAGCATGACCCGGGCGCCCTCCGGTCCTTCGCCGAACACGGTCTGGGTGGCGTTCCGGTACAGGTGGCAGGCCGTGCATCCGGTAGCGGCCTCGCGCAGCGCGGCGAGCGTCGGCTCGGACGGGATCTGGACGCCGACTTTGGGCTCTTGTTCGCTCACAGGTCGTATCCGGTACGGCAACACATACCGAATAAACGCGATTTCCGCCCGCCTGTGTCCACAGCAAACCGAACCCGGCTGTTCCTGGCGCCCTGGTGATGGCAAAGTGCCGGACCGGCGCCCTTCCACGGAGATTTGCATGCCGACCAAGAGCCAGCATCCGGAAACACTCGTGCTCCATGCGGGGTACCGGAGCGATCCGGCGACCAACGCCGTAGCGGTGCCGATCTACCAGACCACCAGCTACCAGTTCCGCGACAGCCAGCATGCCGCGAACCTGTTCGGGCTGGCCGAGCTCGGGCAATATCTACACCCGCATCATGAACCCGACCACTGCGGTGCTCGAGGAGCGCGTTGCCGCGCTCGAAGGCGGTGTCGCCGCGCTGGCGCTCGCCTCGGGTCAGGCCGCATCGCTGTTCGCGGTGCAGAACATCTGCCAGGCGGGCGACAATTTCGTCAGCTCGACCGACCTTTACGGCGGCACCTGGAACCTCTTCCTCAACACGATGATGAAGACGATGGGCATGGAGGTTCGCTTTGTCGATCCGGCCGATCCCGAGAACTTCCGCCGCGCGACCGACGACCGGACGCGCTGCTATTACGCCGAGACACTGCCCAACCCGAAGCTCGAAGTGTTCCCGATCGCCGAAGTGGCCAAGATCGGCCGCGAGCTCGGGCGTGCCGCTGATCGTCGACAATACCGCGGCCCCGGTGCTGTGCCGGCCGCTGGAGCATGGCGCGGCCATCGTCGTGTATTCGACCACGAAGTATATCGGCGGGCACGGCACCTCGATCGGCGGCATCGTCGTCGACGGCGGCAATTTCGACTGGGAAAAGCACGCCGACCGCTTCCCGATGTTGAACCAGCCGGACCCGAGCTATCACGGCGCGGTGTGGACGCAGGCGGTCAAGCCGCTCGGGCCCGATCGCCTATATCCTCAAGATGCGCGTGACCTTGCTGCGCGATCTCGGCGCGCCGATGAGCCCGTTCAACGCCTTTCTGTTCATCCAGGGGCTCGAGACCTTGCCGCTGCGGATGCGCGCCCATTGCGCCAATGCGGCGGCCGTCGCGAAATTCCTGTCCGAGCATCCCAAAGTCACGCGGGTCATCTACCCGAGCCAGATGACCGGCGAGGCGAAGCGCCGGGCCGACACCTATCTCCAAGGCGGCTATGGCGGGCTGGTCGGCTTCGAGCTGAAGGGCGGCCTCGAGGCCGGCCGGCGTTTCATCGACGCGCTGCAGATGTTCTACCACGTCGCCAATATCGGCGACGCGCGCAGTCTGGCGATCCATCCGGCGACGACGACCCACTCGCAGCTGTCGCCGGAAGAGCAGCTGCAGACCGGGGTCGACGAAAATTATGTCCGGCTGTCGATCGGGATCGAGCACGAGGAGGATATCCTCGCCGATCTGTCGCAGGCCTTGGAGGCTGCCTGATCCGCACTAAGCAGCAGGCAGTTCTGAAGTTTCGCTGGCCTATTGATCTCGCGCTGACCGTCGCCAGCCATGGCTGGGTCTACCTGGCGCCGTGGCGGTGGGACCCGGAAATTGGCCGGCTCGCCCGCGCCGAGCGGATCGGTGATCGTCTCGGCATGATAGAAGCCGCCCAATATCGTGCCGACGCAGTCGCCGTCAGCTGGGAAGGGTTCGGCTCCGCTGACGTTTCCGAGGTTGTGGCGCGGGTGCAGCGCTGGCTCTCCGCCGATTGGGAGCCGGCGCCAGCGATTGCGGCTTTGCCGGAGGTCGCGCAGCTGATCGAACGCGGCGGCGGCCGGATGTTGCGCGGCTCGTCCTTCTACGAAGATTTCGTCAAGACCGTGTTGACGATCAATACGAGCTGGTCGGCGACGTGCCGTATGGTAGCGGCACTTGTCGCCGAGCCGGGTGGCGGCAGTTTCCCCGGGCCTGCGGCGCTGCTCGACTATGGCGAGGATCGCCTCCGAGTACGAGGAAAGCTCGGGTTCCGCGCTCGCACGCTGAGTCCAGCGACGCGGCAGATGCTCGATGACGGTGCAATCACCCCATCGGGTGAAGGCTGGCCCGAGCGGTTGAACCACGATTACCTGCTCAGCCTTTACGGCATCGGCCCGTACGCGGCGGCTCATTGCCGCGTGCTGCTGCACGATTTCAGCCGCATTCCGGTCGATACCTCGGTGACCGCCTATTTGCGCCAGCGATACGATTGCGATGCTGCCGCTTTCGGCGCCGAGCGATCCTCGTGGGGCGCCCATCTCGCGCTCGGCTACCGGCTCATCCGGCTGCGCGAGAAGCTCGAACGACCGGGCTGAGGATTAGAGGGCGACATCCGGCGGGAGATCGCCTTCATTGATGCCGAAAGTGGCGAGCCCCGCGATAATCCAATTCCGGATCTGACCGATCCCGCGATTGTCTTCCGACCAAGCATCGACGACGCCGCGGAAGCGGCGATCGTCGTCATAGGGGGTTGCCGGGCAGACCGCGACGCGCAGCTGCGGGGTCGGCACGACAAGCTCGCCGATCTGCGGGTTCTTCTTTAGCGCTGTCAGGGCGAAAAGAACCGTCGCAGCAAAGCAGTCGACACGGCCCGATTGCACGGCCTGCAGAGCCTCGTCGCGGGTCTTGAACCCGGTGATCGCCGCATTCCCGGCAAAGCGCCGGACCGCCTCCTCGCGTGCCGAGCCGCTATCGACGGCGACCAGCGACTCCGGAACGTTGAGTTCAGCCCAACTCTTTGGCGCAAAGCCCTTCCGGGCAAGGATCGCGATGGTGTCGTGAAACAGCGGAGTGGAGAAATCCGCGAACATCGCGCGCTGCGCGGTCGGATTGGGCCCGTAGGCGAGGTCGATCTTACCGGTGTGCAGGTCGGTGACCGTGTCGGCCCAATTTGTTTCGACGATGGCGAGTTCGACCCCGAGCGCCGCCGCCATATCGCCCGCCATTGCGACAAAAAAACCGCTCCATTGGCCAGTGGTGGCGTTCTTGTAAAAATAAGGCTCCTCGCCTAGAGCCGCTCCGACGCGTAATCTCCGGGTGCGCAGGATGCGAGCGAGATTGGGCTCCTTCGCCGGCTCCGGCGGCGTCGCCGGACGCTCGGAACCACGCCGGTGAACTGCCGCGGCCACGGCAAGCCCCCCACCGAATTCTCTGCGGCTAAACATCACTCCGCTCCTCGGCTTTGGCAAAAGATATACCGAGCCGGAGATCTCGCTAGGGTTGGTGTTTCCGCCATTATGGTTCTTTGTGAAGTTCCGGTGTTTGCCTTTATGCGTCGCCGCCCAGCTTAAGGAAGCCCTCCCGATGTCGCAGCAGCCTCTCATCGTTTCGATCCCGCACCGGCTTGGCCGCCAAGAGGCAAAGCGGCGGCTCGACAGCGGGATCAGCCGTCTGCGCCCCGAACTCGCCGGCCTGATCAGCACGCTCGACTACAGCTGGGACGGGGATCGCCTCAACTTCAACGTGTCGGCAATGTGGCAACCGATCACCGGGGCGATCGAGGTGTTGGACGACGCGGTTCGCATCGAGATCCACCTGCCCTGGATGATGCGCCTGCTCGCCGACACAGTCGCCAAACAGGTACGCGGGCGCGGCACCGCCATGCTCGAAAAGCCGCCGGGCGACGCCTAGGATCGCCAGGGCGACGAGAGGTGGTGGATTGCGCTTTGCCTATCCGCCCTACGGACCCACAATGCCCGAAGATCCCGAGCCGTGTGGTGGAAAATCGTCTCCATCCGCCCAAACGTCACACTAAAAGGGAAACTTCCGAATGAAAACGAACACGAAGGGCAAGCAAGTCGCCGTGGTGATCGGCGCCACCTCCAAATGGCAGGCCGAGGGCCGCAATACCTTGTTGGCGCATGGCCACCCAGTGGACGACAGCGAGTTGCCGGTCGGCGTGCGCTGGGGTGTCGGTGGCGCGGTCGCGCAGAAGTTCGCGCAGGAGGGTTTCTTCACTGTGCTGACGACCCGCAACCAGGCCAATGCGTCGGGACTGGCGGCGGCCATCCGCGGGCAGGGCGGCGAATGCATGATCGTCGAATTGGACCTCGTCTCGCAGGATTCGATCTCGGCGGCGTTCGCCACGATCCGTCGCGAAGCCGGTGATCCGGACGTTCTGATCTACAACGCGGGGTACCTCGAAGGTCGTGATCTTCCTCCCGAGAAGGAACTGCTCGAGCACGTCCCGGTCGAGATCTTGGACACCGCGCTGCACATTGCCTGTCGCGGACCATTCCTCGTTGCCAAGGAAGTGTTGCCGGCGATGCGGAAGAAAGGCCAAGGATCGTTTTTCTTCTCCAACAATTCCAGCTCATTGCGGGGGAAGAAGCGAATGACCGGCCAGTCGCTGTACTATCCCAGGGTCATGATGCGCACCTTGGCGCAGGTCCTCACCGAGGAATACTCCGAGCACGGCGTGCACGTGGCCAACATTGTGATCGACGGCACCATCGACTCGCCCGGAACTCGGGCGTTGCCGCGAAACCAGAACCGCCGCGATCTGATAATCAATCCGGCCAAGATCGCCGAGGCGTTTTGGTACCTGCACACCCAGGATCGGTCGTGCTGGACGCACGATCTCCCGCAATTCCCCTAGGCTCCGCGCGTTGTCAATCTTCGCCATGAACTCGGCGATATGTGGCAGGGCGATCCGTTCGGCCTCCCGCTCATTCCCGGTACCGAGGGCCTTCGTCAGATTGGCCTGACCGATAATCGGTATAAGCTCGGGCGGGACGACTACCCGCACCCGGTATTTGCCGTTGACTAGCTGTAAATAGGGCATCCTTGTGACCCGCATGTTAGTGCTCCAAGTGGACTCAAACTTGGACTCACACGGGAGGTGTCAAGGTGGCAGAACCGCTGGGCCTCAGGCTATGTCTTGGTCCCGATCGTTACGGATGCCGTGCTGGACGCACGAGATTCAGCTCACGCCGTTTGCCAGCAAGCCGAGCTACTGATAGCTCGTTGCTCAGCAATTGAGCAGATGAGCAATGAACGTCCAAAATTGTCGCCGATGTTAGTCCGGGGTTCACAAAGGCAAATCTTGGCACGTCCTTTGCTGCTCCGTCCGGGAGGTGATCGCAGAAGGACATTTGATGGCTGTGCATTGCGACATGCCGGTCGAAGTGCCGCCCACCCGCGTTTTCGTGCGGATGCTGGCGGCAATTCCCTTCTGCTTTACTCTATTTACTGGATCGATTGCTTGGGCGGGCGGCACTCTGATCGTCGGCATGACGGCCGGCGACATCCCGGTTACCACGGGCAATCCCGACCAGGGTTTCGAGGGTTATCGCTTCGTCGGCTACAACCTTTATGATTCGCTGTTGTTGTGGGATCTGTCCAAAGCGGACAAAGCCTCCGAGATAAAGCCGGGCCTCGCCACCTCGTACGAAATCGACCCCCGGGACCCCAAGCGCTGGATCGTTCATCTGCGCCACGGTGTCAAATGGCATGACGGCTGCGACTTCACAGCCGACGACGTAGTATGGAACTACCGCTACCGCATGGACCAGAAAGCGCCTTATTTCCTGGCGCAGCAGTTCGCCTACAGCCGCACCTGGCTGACCAACATAAACTCAGTCAACAAGATAGACGACTACACAGTCGCGTTCGAGAATAATTTCGTCGAGTCGCTGTTCCCATACAGCCTCAGCTATGTGATGATGGTCAGCCAGTGCCGGGCAAAAGAGCTCAATTACGATTGGGCACAATACGCGCTGCATCCCTCCGGCACCGGTCCCTATAAATTCGACCGCTTCGTAGCGCATCAGCGGCTCGAGATGGTGCCCAACACCGAATATTGGGATCGGGCGCGCATCCCGAAGCAGGACCGCCTGGTGCTGATCCCGATGCCCGAAGCCTCGACCCGCACCGCGGCATTGCTTTCCGGTCAGGTGAACTGGATCGAGGCGCCCTCGCCGGATGCAATCCCGCGGTTGAAAGCCGAGGGTATGCGTATCGTCACCAATGTCTATCCGCATGACTGGCCCTATATGCTGAATTTTGCGCGAGGCCCGTTCAAGGATCTGCGGGTGCGTCAGGCGGCTAATTACGCGATCAACCGCCAGGACGTCGTCGAGATGCTCGGCGGCACAGCGATCCCCGAGCACGATGTAGTGCCCCCTAGCCTTGCGTATTACGGCCACCCGTCGACCTATGATTACGATCCAGCCAAGGCACGGGGGTTGTTGAAGGAGGCCGGCTGTTTGCCGTGCAAGGTGACATTCGGCATCTCGACTTCGGGCTCCGGTCAGATGCAGCCGTTGCCGATGAACGAACTGGTCAAAGCGCAGCTCGAAGGAGCTGGCTTCGAGGTCAACCTTCAGGCAATGGACTGGAACACATTGCTGGACGTCTACCGCGGCGGGGTCGACAAGAACCCGAACTATGACGGTCTCAATTTCTCGCGGGGCCTGCTCGATCCGGTCAACGCGATCATCAAGTTGGTCGGCAGGGCGTATTGGGCGCCGGCGGGTTCCAATTGGGGTCATTACGAAAACCCGGAATCCGAGCGGCTGATCGGCGAGATCTTCAACGAGTTCGACGAGGAAAAGCGCCTCGGCCTGTTGACCCAGCTGCACGAACTCGAGGGCCGAGACGCCGTCATGATCTTTGTAGTGCATGACCTCAATCCGCGTGCGCTGTCGCCCAAGGTGCAGGGTTTCGTGCAGGCCCAGAGCTGGTTCCAGGATCTGACGCCGGTTTCGGTCGCGCCCTAATGGCCGCTGCACTGAGACTGTGCGCGCTTCGAGACGCTCCCTTCGGTTGCTCCTCAGCGTGAGGTACGTTGCTCAATGGCTCTAGAAAAGCTTCTCATCCTGAGGAGGCTGCGGAGCAGCCGTCTCGAAGGACGCACCGTGCTGCTCCAATGCCTTGTCGCTACGCTAACGCTCGGTACAGGCATTTCATTGGCCAGCCGTATCGTCGAAGCGGGCGGCACGCTGGTGGTAGGCATGACCGCCGGCGATTTGCCGATCACCACCGGCAACCCCGACCAGGGGTTCGAGGGCTATCGGTTTGTCGGTTACAATCTCTACGACTCCCTGGTGCTGTGGGATTTGTCGAAATCGGACAAAGCTGCGGACATCAAGCCGGGTCTGGCGACCGAATGGCAGGTCGACGAAGCCAATTCCAAACGCTGGATCTTCAAGCTGCGCCAAGGGGTCAAATGGCACGACGGCTGCGATTTCAAAGCCGACGACGTCGTCTGGAATTTGAGCCGTTCGACCAACGACAAGGCACCCGAATTCGACCCGTCGCAATTCGCCCAGGCACGTTCCTATCTCGGCAATTTCGCCGGCGTGCAAAAGCTCGACGACTACACCGTGGCTTTCGACACCAAAGGGCCGGATTCACTGTTCCCCTATGAGATCAGCTACGTCCTGCTGATCAGCCCATGCCGGGCGAAAGAGGTGAAGTACGATTGGGCGGAATACGCATTGCGCCCATCCGGGACCGGCCCCTACCGCTACGACCGGTCGGTGCCGCACCAGCGCCTCGAATTAGTCCCGAACGCAAATTACTGGGACAAAACCCGGGTGCCAAAGCAGGACCGGCTGGTGCTGATCCCGATGCCGGAAGCCTCGACCAGGACCGCGGCATTGCTGTCCGGTCAGGTGAACTGGATCGAAGCGCCGTCGCCGGACGCCATCGACCGGCTGAAAAGCGCGGGTATGTATATCGTCACCAACGTCTATCCGCACAACTGGACTTATCAGCTGAATTTCGTCAAAGGACCGTTCACCGACAAGCGCGTGCGCCAGGCGGCAAACTACGCGCTGAACCGCGAGGACATGAAAGAACTGCTCAATGGGCTGATGCTGGAGGGCTACTCCACCGTTCCGCCATCGACGCCCTATTACGGGGAGCCACTCCTCTACAAATACGATCCGGACAAGGCCAAGGCGCTGTTGAAGGAGGCAGGCTGTCTGCCATGCAAGGTGACGTTCGCGATTTCCACCTCGGGCTCGGGGCAGATGCAACCGTTGCCGATGAACGAGCTGGTGAAGTCGCAGCTCGATGCCGTCGGCTTCGACGTGAAACTCGAAACCATGGACTGGAACGCGCTGCTACAGTTGACGCGAGCGGGTGTGGACGATTACCCGCAGATCAATGCCATCAATGTCAGCCGCCAGACCCAGGATCCGTTCAACGCCTTGATCCGCCACGTCTGGACAGCGCAATGGGCGCCCAAGGGCAGCAACTGGGGCCATTACGGCAACCCCGCGGTCGACAAATTGGTCGAACAAATCTTCGGCGAGTTCGACCCCGCCAAACGGCTGGCCTTGCTGACCAAGCTCAACGAGACGATGAACGAAGAGGCGGCGCTGATCTTTGTCGCGCACGACCTCAACCCTAGGGGGCTGTCGCCGAAGGTGCATGGTTTTGTGCAGGCGCAGAGCTGGTTTCAGGATCTGACGCCGGTTTCTGTCGACCCGTGATCCGCTGGCCATGATCCTGGCCGTGATCCGCTGGCCGTGATCCGTTACATCATCCGCCGCGTCCTCTACGCAATCCCGATCGCGTTCGGGGTCAGCGTGGTCTGCTTCTCCTTGGTCTACATCGCGCCGGGTGACCCGCTGCAGACCGTGATGCCGCCCGATGCAACCGCGGAGACGATCGCCATCGTCAAGCACGCCTACGGCTTCGACAAGCCGTTGCCGGTCCAGTTCCTGATCTGGCTCGGGCGGGTGGTCACCGGTGACTTTGGTGTCTCGATCGCGACGCGGCGCCCGGTCTTTCTCGAAGTCTCCGAGGCGTTGGCCAACACCGCCTTGCTAGCGTTGTTTGCAGTGCCGATCGCCTTTTTCACAGGCTATGTGATGGGGGCCGTCGCCGGCTCTTTCGCCGGGCGCTGGGTCGATCGCGTGGTGACCGGAGCCGCGGTGGTCGGCGTCAGCCTGCCGAATTATTGGCTCGGCATCGTGCTGGTCATCGTCTTCGCCGTCGAATACATGCTGCTGCCGGCGACCGGCATGGGGCCGCGTGGTTCCACGGCGTTCAACCTCTTGCAATGGAGCAACCTGCAGTTCCTGATATTGCCGGTGATCACGCTGGCGATGATCCCGATCGGCATTCTCGCCCGCACCACTCGCGCAGCGGTCGCCGAAGTCCGCAATCAGGATTTCGTACAGACGTTGCGCGCCAAAGGTCTCTCGGAGTGGGCGGTGACCCGCCACGTACTGAAGAACGCGATGCCGCAGGTCATGGCGGTGATGGGGCTGCAATTCGGCTATCTGCTCGGCGGCTCGATTTTGGTGGAGACCGTGTTCACCTGGCCGGGCAGCGGCTTTCTGCTGAGCAAGGCGATCATCAATCGCGATGTGCCGGTATTGCAGGGCACGATCCTGGTGTTGTCTCTGGTCTTCGTCGCCACCAACCTCGTCGTCGACCTGCTGCAGTCCCTGATCGACCCCCGGATTCGACGCGGATGATCGACAATTGCGGGCGCACGGGAAGAGCCCCTCTCCGCCCTTCAGGGGGGAGAGGGAGGGGCCCGTCGCGCGTAAGCCGCAAGCCCACGGGCTTGACCCGTGGGGACCGGAGGGTGAGGTCGGCGGCGCCGCAGATTTGCACCTTGGCCCCCCTCACCCTACCTTCTCCCCCCGGCCTTTACACCGGCCAGCGGGGGGAGAGGATAAAATCCGGTCGGCCTGGTAAGGCTCCCGCGGTCGCTCTGGACCCCCGCTTTCGCGGGGGTGATGGGACCTTTCGTACCGCTGAGAGACCGGTCCGGTGACCGACACGATTGTTCTCGAGCAGCCGAGGGAGGCCTACGAAGAGCAGGCGATCCCGGCGACACGGGTGCGCGGTTATTGGCAGTCGGTATTTTACCGGCTGCGGCACGATCCGGTTACGTTGTTTTTTGCCGCGATCGTGCTGTTGATCGTGTTGGCGGCGATCTGTGCGCCGCTGATCGCGCCGTTTGATCCGTACAAAGAAAGCATTGTCGGCCGGCTGAAGCCCTTCGGCTGGCGCGGCCATCTGCTGGGCACCGACGAATTGGGCCGCGACATGGTGTCTCGGCTGATCTATGGCGGCCGCGTCTCATTGATGATGGGCGTGGTGCCGGTGCTGATCGCCTCGCTTATCGGCGGCATGTTGGGTGTCGTCGGCGGGTTCGTCGGTGGCCGCACCAACACTGCGATCATGCGCACGATGGATGTGTTCTACGCGTTTCCGTCGGTGCTGCTCGCTGTCGCCATCGCGGGGGCAATGGGTGGCGGCATGGCCAACGGCATGCTGGCGCTGACCCTCGTCTTCATTCCGCCGATGTGCCGCGTCGCCGAGACCGCGACCACGCAAATCCGCGCGCTCGATTTTATCGAGGCGGCGCGCGCCAGTGGCGCACGAACCATGACGATCATCCGCTACCACGTGCTCGGCAACGTGCTGGGACCGGTATTCATCTATGCCTCCTCGCTGATCAGCGTCAGCATCTTATTGGCCTCTGGGCTGTCCTTCCTCGGTCTCGGCGTGCGGCCGCCCGTGCCCGATTGGGGGCTGATGCTGAGCACCTTGCGCCAATCGATTTATGTCGTTCCTTTGGTCTGTGCGCTGCCGGGCGTAGCGATCTTTATCACTTCGATGTGCTGCAACCTGGTCAGCGACGGTTTGCGCGCGGCGATGGACGTACGGATGTAGCGGGTGAGTTCACCAATCCACGATCCGCGCGACCGCGGTGGCCTGATGCAGCCTATGCTGATTGCGCGCGATCTGCGCAAGCATTTCCCGGTGAAGGGCAGCGGTGGGAAGTCGGTCCAGGCGGTGGACGGCGTATCTTTTACCGTGGGTAAAGGCGAGACCCTGGGCGTCGTCGGCAAATCCGGCTGCGGCAAATCCACCCTTGCCCGGCTGCTGCTGCATCTCCTCAAGCCCGATACTGGCGAGCTCGTGTTCGATGGCGATCCGGTCGGCATCGCCCCCGGGATTGCCGTCGATGCACTGCGCCGTCAGGTGCAGATGGTGTTCCAGGATTTGTATTCCTCTCTCAACCCCCGCATGCCGGTGCGCGATTCCGTCGCCTTCGGCCCCTTTGTGCAAGGGAAGAAGAAGGACGAGGCGCGCCATATCGCCAGCGAGATGCTCGTCAAGGTCGGGCTCGATCCGGGTCTCTTCGGCCCGCGCTATCCGCACGAGCTGTCGGGCGGACAGAAACAGCGGGTCAATATTGCCCGCGCTCTGGCCACCGGGCCGCGCATGGTGATCCTCGACGAGCCGGTCTCGGCGCTCGACAAATCCGTCGAGGCGCAAGTACTTAATCTGCTGCGCGCTCTCAAGCGGCAGTTCAATCTGACCTATGTCTTCATCAGCCACGATCTGAACGTTGTCCAATACATCAGCGACCGGGTGCTGGTGATGTATCTCGGCCGCATCGCCGAGGTTGGTCCGATCGAGGCGATTTTCGAGAGGCCGCTGCACCCCTACACGCGCGCTCTGCTCGCCTCGCGGCCTTCGATGGACCCGGCGCACCGCATCGAAGAGCCGCCAATCACCGGTGATCCGCCGAACCCGATCGACCCTCCATCCGGCTGCCGCTTTCACACGCGCTGCCCGTTCGCGGAAAAGGTTTGCACAACGGCCGATCCGAAGCTCGGTAATTGGCAGGGACCGCAATCGCACGCCGCGGCCTGCCATATGCAGGATCCTTTATCCGGCCACAGCCGGGCGGGGAGCGCCTGAGATGACGTTGACCGAAGTGCGTGACCTCAGGGTGCGCTTTGTGACCCGAGAGGCCACGGTGCACGCCGTGAATGGCGTCAGCTTCACCGTGCAACCGGGCGAGGTGCTGTGCATTCTCGGTGAATCAGGGTCGGGCAAGAGCGTCACGCTGCGCGCTTTGATGCGCTTGCTGCCGCCGCGGAGCACGCGGATCGAGGGCGAGGTGCGCATCGACGGGCAGGACGTTTTGGCCATGCGTCCGCAGGCGCTGCGCGACCTGCGCGGCGGTTTGGCTGCAATGATATTCCAGGAACCGATGACGGCGCTCGACCCGGTCTACACGGTCGGCCAGCAGATCGGCGAGGCGGTGCGCCGCCATACCGGTTGTGGCTCGCACGCGGCGCGCGAGCGCACTTTGGAGCTGTTGGAGCTGGTGCGAATCCCCTCCGCCGAGCGGCGGCTCGACGCCTATCCGCACGAATTGTCGGGCGGCCTGCGCCAGCGGGCGATGATCGCGATGGCGCTGTCGTGCAATCCTCGCTTGCTGCTGGCGGACGAGCCGACCACCGCACTCGACGCGACAGTGCAGGTTCAGGTCCTGATCCTGCTCCGCCGGCTCCAGCGCGAGCTGGGGATGGGGATGATCTTTGTCACCCACGATCTCGGCGTTGCGTCCGAAATCGCCGATACGATCGCGGTCATGTATGCCGGCCGCATTGTCGAGAGCGGGCCGGTTGCCCAGATCCTGAGCGCACCGGAGCATCCTTATACCGCCGGCCTCCTGGCCTCGACCGTGCATGGTCAGCCGCGCGATCGCGATATTGATGCGATCCCCGGCAGTCCGCCCGACCTCCGCCGCCTGGCGCAAGGCTGCAGCTTCGCGCCGCGGTGTCCCCGGCGCACCGCCGATTGCCGCGTCGTCGTGCCCCAACCGCGCTTTCCCGCACCCGGCCGCATGGCCGCGTGTCATGCGGTCGCGGACGGCCTGCCGGCAACAGGGGTCACGAGGATGTCGACCATATTGGGGCCGAGCGCGACCACTTCGGCTCGTTAGCCGGGGTCCGCGAGCCACCGCTGGCTCAATCCTTAATTCTCGGAATAAGGGTGCCGGCAGATACGTTGGTCGCTCCCGAGAGGTTCAGGTAATCGCCCATAGCTTTTCGGGCGAGGTACGAGCGGCTCCGCGGCCATTCGTGCGGACGGCAGTACGCGAGGCTTGGATGAGGATACTTGCTAGCGGCAGCGTGTATTTCTTAAACGATACCTTTACGACGTGCCGCATTCAGGCCGACGCGGCGGCTATCGACCAAGCCGGCGCCCTTTGTTCCAGATCAGCCCGACGTTAACGCCTCAAAAATGCATCTCGCGAAAAATTTTCTGAGACGCATGCCGTCCAACACGATTAATTCGTATAGGAATCGGAAGAAATCGTGCGGAGAAAGGCCCAGTCCAATGGACTAGAGCATTGAGGAGACCTTTGTCCCCAGGTCGCTTGACGGTGGTTTGGAAAAATCGCTGATGGACCCCGTTATCCGCGGGACGGGCGACTGACGCCGATAGAGTAATAAAAGTCGCGACCCAAGGGGCGCTAGCTGTAGTCAGCGTTGATAGGGCCGGCTTGGCTTTCAGCTGAGGTTCGATCAGACAAAAGTTTCGTCGGCAGTGTGACGCCGGTCACACATCTTGAGCACGAAGTATCCGAATGGTCGTCAGGCTTGCAGAAGTGTCGCGATAAGGAGGGGGTTGATGTCTCTCATGCTCAAGCTTCGGACACCGCAAAACGGTGAGGCGAGTTCAGCTGGCGTTGGAACAAATTGGTGTTTTCCAACAAAAACTCCGGCTACGGATGCAACCGACTGCAAAGGTGCAACGATTGCGCGGCCCAATGGGAAAGCTGTGAGGGACGCCCGACCCACCAGTCACCAACCCACGAGTCACTCAAGGCAATCCCCGCCACTCGGTTTCGCGATCTCCCGATCGCGAACCTAACACTTCGGAATTACCGGTAAACGACTTGTTAACTAATTCTGGTAATTCTGATTAACCAAGGCCCGCCGGCATGACAACCGGCAGAACCCCGGAGGTTCTAATGCGCGTGCTTTTAGTTGAGGACGATGCTCAAACCGCAGCCAGCATCAAGATGCTGCTGATTAATGAGAATTTTATCTGTGATACGACTGATCTAGGCGAGGATGGCCTAGAGATCGGCAAACTCTACGATTACGATATCATTCTCCTCGATTTGATGCTGCCGGACATCGACGGCTATGAGGTGCTCCGGCGCCTGCGCGCCGCGCGGGTTCGCACGCCTATCCTGATCCTCTCGGGTCTGGCCGAGCTCGACCACAAGATCAAGGGGCTGGGGTTCGGCGCCGACGACTTCCTGACGAAACCGTTTGACCGGCGGGAGCTGATCGCGCGCATACAGGCGATCGTGCGCCGGTCGAAAGGCCACTCTGAATCGACAATCCGGACCGGGAAACTGGTCGTCAATCTCGATACCCGTGTCGTCTCGGTCGACGACCAGCCCGTGCACCTCACGGGCAAAGAATACGGAATCCTCGAACTGCTCAGCCTGCGCAAGGGCACGACCTTGACGAAGGAGATGTTTCTCAATCACTTGTACGGCGGCATGGACGAGCCGGAGCTAAAGATCATCGATGTTTTTGTCTGCAAGCTGCGCAAAAAGCTCGCCCAGGCGACCGGCGGCAGCCATTACATCGAGACGGTATGGGGCCGTGGCTATGTTCTGAGGGATCCGATGCCGCTGCCCAGCCCTGCGACAGCCAGTGCCAGCGCCGATATTTCGGCCGCGCGTCGAAGCACGGCAGCAGCCTAGCGGCCCGGATGAGCTAAGCCCGGTCCTTACCGGGAAACGACCACCCCGAGCCGGACCCGTCCGGGCTCCGCGGTCGCGATCACAGAGCGCTCGAGCGCTCTAGCGAGCAGCCCGGTGAAATAGGGCTGCACCGTTCGAGCAGTGAGATCGGCAATCGGCGTTGCGAGCATCAGGGCCTGACGCGCTTCAGCGGACAGAGCGGCGGGCTCGCCGATCGCTTCGAGGCTGAGCGGGCGATCGGTTAAAACCAGACGGCCGCCGCGCGGCAACGCATCGGCCCCAACCGAAAGCAGATTGCAGGCCAGCTTCTGCCAGTCGGGTGCCAGCATCCGGATGCCCTCGGCATAATCGCCGCTGATATTGGTCGCAGCCAAAAAGCCGGCGACGATTTCGTGCGGCGCCTGGCCAGCGATAGTGGAGCCCGAGCTGAACCCGTATGCAAACCGGTAGAATTGGAGGCGGCAGCGGGCCCGGCGAGCACTCTCGCTGACCAGGGCCACGGCATCGTGCAGGAACGCCGGGTTGAGCGATGACCCGAGACCGGCGTCCTCCTCGGCGAGCAGTTCGACCCCATTACTTATCGCGGCGATGGGCCCGCTCAACTCGTGACAGAGGCGCGCCGCCAGCAGTTCCAAGAGGCGCAAATCTATCGTGCCGGTCGAAGCGGCATACCGATACTCGGCCGAGAAAGACGAGGGTTCGACAGCATCGGCCACAGCCGTTTGCGGTTTGAAACGGTCTAGACCTTGCCGGGCCATCTGCGATCATCCGCTCGGGCTGCAAAGCGTCCTGCTATCACCGCGAGCGTCAGTCTGCCGTCCAGACCTGAAGCACGTTCCCCGATTGGCCCGACGACCGCTTCCCTCAGCCCGATTGCGATGGCGTTTCAATAGCAGCCCGCCGGCCGCTTTCTGCAGCGAGGAGCGCGGCGGCAGTCGTGAGATCTTCCGGCCGGTTGGCATTGAAGAACGGGTCTATGGGCTCGCTGGGGAAGGGCACGGTCGCGAGGCGGTAGCGCGCCGTCCACACATCGACCTTGCGCACCGTTTCGACCACCACCGCGTAGCGCAGGTCTTCGCGCAGCCGCACCGGCCAGACCCCGATCACCGGATGCGGCTGACCGCCAGACGCTGCGCAAACGAGGTCTGCGCCAGATTTTTGCATACCGCGCACGAGCCGCGACACGAGGTCTCTCGGCAGGAACGGCGCATCGGTTGCGACGCTGACAACGTAAGCACAATCGGGGCGGTGCTCAGCCGTCCAGTCGAGCCCCGCCAGCACCCCTGCCAGCGGCCCGGCATAATCGGGAACGCTGTCCGGCACTACCGGGAGGCCGAAGCTTGCGAAACGAGCGGGATCGCGATTGGCGTTGAGCACGAGCGTTTCGACCTGAGGCCGCATGCGCTCGATCACCCGCTCGAGCAGCGGCACTCCGCCGATAACGCGCAGCGCCTTGTCGCCTCCGCCCATGCGGCGGGACTGCCCGCCGGCGAGCAGCAGGCCGACGATTTTCACGCCGCGTCCTCCTCGACGCTGGCTTTGCGCGCGAGGCGGGGATGCTCGCCGTGAACGGATCGCAAATCCGCGTCGAAGACGATGCGCTCGCTCCCGGCGAGCGCGACAAACCGTTTCCCCTTGGCCCGGCCGATCAGGGTCAGCCCGGCTTGCCGCGCGAGATCGACACCCCAAGCGGTGAAGCCAGAGCGCGAGATCAGGATCGGGATGCCCATCTGCACGGTCTTGATCACCATCTCGGAGGTCAGCCGTCCCGTGGTGTAGAAGATCTTGCCCACCGGGGAGATGTTATGCCGGTACATGTAGCCGGCGATCTTGTCGATCGCGTTGTGCCGGCCGACATCCTCCATGTAGATCAACGGCCGGTCCTCCTCGCACAGCACGCAGCCATGGATCGCTCCGGCCGCCAGATAGAGGCTCGGCACGGTGTTGATCTTGCGGGTCAGCGCGTAAAGCCAGGAGGTGCGCAGTACCGCGTTCGGGTCGAGCCGGACCTCCTCGAACTTCTCCATCAGGTCGCCGAAGACGGTGCCCTGGGCGCAGCCCGAGGTAAGCGTTTTCTTTTTCAGCTTGTCTTCGAAATCGGTTTCGCGGTCGGTGCGAACCACGACCGTCTCGAGTTCCTCGTCGAAATCGATGCCGGTAATGCGCTCACCAGTGCGCAGCATGTTCTGATTCAACAGATAGCCGACAGCGAGATAATCGGGATGATCGCCGATCGTCATCATCGTGACGATCTCGCGCCTGTTGAGGAACAGCGTAAGCGGCCGCTCCATGACGACGGCGGTGTCGACCCGCCGTCCTTCGTGATCGACGCCGGCGACGGTGCGGGTCAGCCGCGGGTCGTCGGGCCGGGGCCGGACGGTGAATTCTTCCATGGCAAGGATTATGTAGGATGTTATGTAGCGGGGCCAGTCACCGAGAGCATGCATGATGGATACGAAACGGCTCTACGATGAGGATTTCGTCCTCTGGTCGAAGCAGCAAGTCGAAGCGTTGCGTGCCGCGGCGCATAGCGGGTCCGACCAGCAGCTCGATTGGGACCACCTCGCCGAGGAGATCGAGGATTTGGGCAATTCGCTTCGGCTCGCCGTGGAAAGCCAGATCTCCAGGATCATTCAGCATCAGGTGAAGCTCGCGCATTCGCCCGCTGTCGATCCGCGCAAGGGTTGGCGGCGTACGATCCGTCAGGCTAGAGCGGAGATCGATCGCATTCTGCAGAAAAACCCGAGCCTAAGGCGGGAGGTTCCGGATCTCATCGAGGACGAAACGCAACGTGCTGTCGAACTCGCCCTCAGGGATCTTGAAGAGTACGACGAGATCGACCGATTGGACGTACCCTCCCTGCGACGGGCATCCTTCAGCGAAGAGCAGGTTCTGGGAGACTGGTTCGCTGAGGACCCCCGGGGTTAGCTCGGGAATTACCATGCCGAGTTCGGGGGCGACATTCGCTGGTGCCGCTCCTATCTTAACAAGACCAGCCGCGGTGCGAGCGAGCCACGCATGATCGACCCGTTTGGACGAACAATAAGCTATCTGCGCGTATCGGTTACCGACCGCTGCGATTTCCGCTGCGTCTACTGCATGGCGGAAGAGATGACGTTTTTGCCGAAATCCGAGCTCCTGACCCTCGAAGAGCTCGACCGGGTGTGCAGCGCCTTCATCCGGCTCGGCGTCAAAAAGCTCCGTCTGACCGGCGGTGAGCCGCTCGTCCGCCGCAACATCATGAGCCTTTTCCGCTCCCTCGGCCGGCATATCCGCACCGGCGCGCTCGACGAGCTGACCCTGACGACCAACGGCAGCCAGCTCGCCCGTTACGCCGGCGAATTGCGCGATTGCGGCGTGCGCCGGGTCAACGTATCGGTCGACACGCTCGACCCGGCGAAATTCACCGAGATCACGCGCCGCGGCCGGCTCGAGGTGGTTCTCGAAGGGCTCGCGGCGGCGAAGGCTGCGGGGCTCGCGGTCAAGATCAATGCCGTGGCGTTGCGCGGCGTCAATGAGGACGAGCTCGACGACCTCGTGGCATGGACCGGCGCGCAGGGCTTCGATCTCGTATTCATCGAAGTCATGCCGATGGGCGATATCGGCGGGGAAAACCGGCTCGACCAGTACCTGCCGCTGTCCATGGTGCGCGCCCGATTGCAGCGGCGATGGACGCTCGATGAGACTGATTACCGTACCGGCGGTCCCGCGCGCTACGTCACGGTGAGGGAAACCGGCCGGCGGCTCGGCTTTATTACGCCGCTGACCCATAATTTCTGCGAGAGCTGCAACCGCGTGCGTTTGACCTGCACCGGCACCCTCTTCATGTGCCTCGGCCAGGAGGATGCAGCGGATCTGCGCACGCCGCTGCGCCAATCCGAAGGCGACGAGGTGCTCGAAGCGGCGATCCGCGAGGCGATCGACCGCAAGCCGAAGGGCCACGACTTCATCATCGACCGCCGCCATAACCGGCCCGCCATCGCGCGCCATATGAGCGTGACCGGCGGGTGACA
The DNA here is from genome assembly GCA_963788085.1 of uncultured Alphaproteobacteria bacterium. Taxonomy (GTDB): domain Bacteria; phylum Pseudomonadota; class Alphaproteobacteria; order ATCC43930; family CGMCC-115725; genus AP-15. The sequence continues at coordinate 29,686 of CAWBFS010000065.1, read as the reverse complement.
GCGGGTGGCCGGCCGCCACGCCGGATCGCCGCCGTCGCGGCGGATACCGAGGCCGCGCAGCAGGCGCTCAGAGAGCTGTGCAGCCGTTATTCCTGCGTCCCTCCGGAGCGTGCCGAAATCATCGTGTCGCTCGGCGGCGACGGCTTCATGCTGGAGACCCTCCACCGCTTCCTGCCCACTCGGCCTTCCGATTTACGGCATGCATCGCGGCAGCGTCGGGTTCCTGATGAACGCCTACCGGCCCGACGGGCTTTACGAGCGCCTTGCCGGTGCGCAGCCGGTGGTTCTGCATCCGCTTGAGATGATTGCGAAAGACGAGCATGGCAGTCCCCACCAGGCGCTCGCCTTCAACGAAGTCTCGTTGCTTCGGGAGAGCCGCCAAGCGGCTAAGCTGCGGGTCAGTGTCGACGGGGTCGTGCGGCTCGAAGAACTGATGGCGGATGGTGTTCTCGTCGCGACGCCGGTCGGCAGCACGGCCTATAATCTTTCGGCGCACGGTCCTATCATCCCGCTCGGCGCCGGCGTCCTCGCACTGACCCCGATCAGCGCCTTCCGCCCGCGCCGCTGGCGCGGCGCGTTATTGCCGCATCTGGCGCGGGTCCGGATCGACGCGATCGAGACCGACAAGCGCCCGGTCAGCGCAGTCGCCGATTTCACCGAGGTCCGCGACGTGGTATCCGTCGAAGTCTCCGAGAACCGCGATATCGCGATGACCCTGTTGTTCGACCACGATTTCAACCTCGAGGAGCGGGTGCTAAAGGAGCAGTTCGCTTCCTGAAGCATCGGGAGCCGCTGGGGGCAAGCTACCGGCGGGTGGCAATAAGCGAGAAGGCCAGCGGCAGCCATGGCCTGTCCGGCCATCGGTAGAGGCCGGACGGATCCTTCACGAGAATCCTGAACATATGCCAGGGCACTGCATCGTGCTCATGCAAGCAGTCCAGCGTCATGCCCGCCGCTATGAGGCTGGTGACGACGTCGCCCAGACGGGTGGATCCAGTTGTAGATGGTCGCGTTGGCGAGCCGGGCGTTGGGGTCCACGTAATCGGCCCCTTCCGTGTCGACCACCGGCTCACGCGAGAAATACGGGGCAAACAGGCCCGGCGTGCCGTCGGGAGAGCGGGTGGCGTCATCGAAGACGTAGGCCGTGGGGTGCCCTTCGGCGAGATAGAGCGATCCGCCCGGACGCAGCAGCGCCGCGACGATCCGCGCCCATCGGGAGATGTCGGGCAGCCAGCAGATGGCCCCCCAGGTGACGAACACCATGTCGAACCGATGGGGCGGCGGGATCGCCGCCAACGCGTCATAGAGGTCCGCATGAACAAAGCGCGCGCGGTCGGCGAGACCGAGCTCGCCAGCCAGCTTGCGCGCCACCTCGATGGCTGCGGCCGAGAAATCGAGGCCGACTACCTCCGCGCCGCGCTGCGCCAGTGTTAGGCTGTCCGCCCCGAAATGGCATTGCAGGTGGGCGAGGCGCTTGCCTTCGACCGGAGGCAGCTCTGCCTCCTCGATGGCGTTCAACTTACCGCGTCCGGCCCGCAGCTCGGAGAGATCATAGCCGCCAGGGCCGATATGGACGCCGACACGCTCGTCCCAATTGGCACGATTGGCGCGATACCACTCGGGTTCGGTCATGGCCATGCCTGCGCTCCGGTGACCGATCAGGAAAGCCGCTGCCGAGCCACGGCCGGTGGCGGGGGTTTTCCGAGTAGGAAGTGGAGGCCTGAACGCAGTTGGGCCTTCAACGCTGCCTTGCGGGGCTCGATGAGGCTTGCCAGCCCGAGCGCTCCACCGAGTGCGAGACCGAAAACAAGAACCCGGTGCAGTGCTCCGTCGGGTGGCCCCGGCACCACGGTCCCGAAGAAATTCAGCAACGGGTAGTGCAGCAAATAGAGGCCAAAGGATGTTCCGGCGAGCCCGCGAACCAGCCGTTCGAACCGAGCTCTCGGCATCGGGAGCTGCACATTGGCCAGACCAATGATAAAGAGCGCGGCGAGGGTGCCGAGGACGAAATCATACGCCGAGAAGTCGGGCGGCAGCCATCCGCTGCTCGGGTGCCAAAACAGCCGCTCACCGCCGAACGCCTCGAGCGCGATAAAGCCGGCCAGGCACGCGACCACCAGCGGTCGCCCCAAGTTGCGCGGAAGCTCGGCCTGCCATCGCCACGCCGCAACCCCCATCAGCCACACCGGAAGGAGGAAAAGAATCCTCGGTCCGGCCAGCAGCGCAGCCACCATGACGACCGCTATCCGGGGGCGTCCCCGGAGAAATATGGCGGATGCGAATAGGACGTAATACCAAGCCTCGTAATTGAGCGACCAATAAGGGACATTAAGCCCGGGCAGAACTCGTATCGTCCAGCTCTCGCCGAGAAACACCGCCGAGATCACATAATCGATCACCGGATGGGCCGTGCTGTGGCCCCATTCCGGACCGTACAATCTCGGGTCGATCGCTTTGCCGATGTGATCAAGCGCCGCCGTCAGGACGAAGGCGGGGATGATTACCGAATAGAGCCGGGCAACACGGCTAAGACCGTACTCCTCGATGGTACGCTCCCGCGTGTCGCTCACCCAGGCGATGACGAAACCCGACAGCACAAAGAACACGAGAACGGCAGTTCGCCCACCATCGAACTGCCAGAATAAACCCCCGCTGATCCGCCCTGTGGAGTAATGCGAGACAAAAACCGCAAGCGCCGCGCCGAAGCGCAGCGCGTCGAGATAGAGCGAAACTGCGTTGGTCATCGAAGAGGCAGGATGACCCGCCGGATCGCCTGGCTGTCCGGTGTCAGGAGAGACCCAGCGGCTGTCCGTCGAGATCCTCTGCCCTGTCGATTTCGATCAGGACCGCATACCCACTCTTTTGCGGATCACGGTCCTTCTCCGGCTGCACGAGGCGCCCCCACACCTCCTCGTAGATGGGGCCCGAGCGGTAAATCCGGGCACGCCCGTAGAACCGCGCAATGCCACCTTTGGGAAGCACGCCCTCTTCGCGCAGCTGCGGCTTGCGGAAATACACGGTCAATGGAGTGCCGTCGGCGAGGTTCTCGTTGGTCGAACCTTTGCCGCGCTCCCACAGCGCGATGTGCGTATCGTCGAACACCATCGTGCTGCCTCGCGGGCTGATCTGCGCGAACCCGTTGGGCAGCACGCTGCCGACCAGGCAGACATTCGCCGGAAAGGTGCTGTTGATGTGGGGCTGCAGGATCTCCGGAATCTTTGCCATCAAGCCTCCACTGGTTCAAACGCACTCATGCGACTTGATCGATAGGTCGGAGATCTGGGGCGCAGTCGCCGCGCATGTCAATCATCCGCCGCCGCACAGGCGCGCTCCCCGAGTCTGGCGCTGGCAAAATCCTTTAGCGCTTCGATCATAAAGGTAATATCGGCCTGCAATCGGGCGAAGCTGCGGGTCTTTTCGAGCGTTTTCTGGTCCATATAGAGCGCGCGGTCGACCTCGATCTGCAGGCTGTGGCGGTTGGCCGCGGGACGGCCTTGCCGCTTGACGATTTCGACCCCTTTATAAATCTCGTTGATGCGCACCGTGTAGCCGCGCCCCCGCAACACCCCGGCGACAAAATCGGTGAATTCCGGGGCGCAGGTCGTTCCGTCGCGATCGCCCAAGCACAAAATCCGCACAGCGCCCGCCCTTCTTGCCGCTGCGCTGAGACGGCATCGAATGGCAATTCACATGCCAGACCGTACCGAACTTGCGGTGGACCCGGTCGCAAGCCTCATCCAGCACGCGATGGTAGGGGGTGTGGCAGCGCTCAACCCGCGCCATGACCTCGGCGGCGGTCAGCTTGCGATCGTAAATCGGAATGCCCGGCCTGGCGACGCGCCGCACCAGGCCGAGACCCGCCCGGGTCCTGTGGGAGGGTGAGAGAGGCGTGGGCCACGGGCCGTCTATATGCATTGTGTCGAGATCGTCTGCCGCCCGATTGGGGTCGAGATAGCTGCGCGGAAATACCGCGCCGATTAGGGTCGCGCCCAATTCTGGCGCGGCCGCGTAAAGCTCGTCGACATAGGCGTCCTCGGCCGTCCGCAAAACGTCGAGTGAGCAGCAAAAGCGAAAATCCTCGGGATATTCGGACCCGCTGTGCGGCGAGTCGAAGACCAGCGGCACTTCAGCCGCTCGTGGGTCGCGGCGCCACAACACTCCGGGAATCTCGAAGCTCATGCTGGCAAGCTCGTTGGTGGCGGGTAACGCCCCAAGCCGTTGCGCGAGGGCACTGGCAATTCGACTTCACGCCTGGTGCGCACGATGCACCTGTGGCAGTCGCCGCGGGCGAGCGGCCCCCGGCGAACTTCGAGCCCCATATTCATCGCACAAACTTACGCATGCTCCCATCTGCGGGCAAGCAACGATGGTCCCGCGTGGAATTCGACGGGGTCGGCTTCAGCCCCGGCACGACCTCGGATTCACTCCTGCGGCCTGTTGTCGGCGTGACGACAACAGGGATCCGATGCAAGATGACGCCGATAACACTTCAAAACCGGGAGCGCCGCGTGCCCGAGCCGACCTATGCAGTCGAGCTGACCCCGCCCGACATCGAACCCTACCGAGCCGGCAATACCGGGATCGATTACGTCACGACCTTCGATAGCGGGGTCGCCGGACCGCACGTTCTGGTCACCGCCTTGACTCACGGCAACGAGATCTGCGGGGCAATCGCGCTCGATCGCTTGTTCCGCGCCGGGCTGAAGCCGCGACAGGGCAAGCTGACCTTGGCGTTCGACAACATCGCCGCCTACCGCAGTTTTGATTTGCGGGTCCCGACCGCATCGCGCTATGTCGACGAAGATTTCAACCGATTGTGGTCTGCCGCAACGCTCGACGGCCCGCGGCAGTCGATGGAACTGACGCGGGCGCGCGCGTTGCGCCCGATCGTCGATGCCGCCGATTTCCTGCTCGACATACACTCGATGCAGTACGCGACGGCGCCGCTGATGCTGGCCGGGACACTGAACAGATCGCTGGCCTTGGCGCGGCAAGTCGGGATCCCGGAGCTGATCATGTGCGATGCCGGCCACGCCGCCGGGCCCCGGATGCGCGACTATGGCGGGTTTGGCGACCCGGGAGGAGCCACGACCGCGCTGCTGATCGAGGCCGGTCAGCATTGGGAGCGCCGGGCTGCGGAGGTCGCGACCGATGTCATGCTGCGCTTTCTGATCGCCCTCGGCACTGTGACGCGCGACGACGCTGTGGTGCTCGCCGGCCCGGATTTCGACGCGCACCCGCGGCAGCGCGTCATTCAAGTCACCGAAGCCGTCACGATCACCGGCGACAAATTCGAGTTCGTACAGGATTTCCGCGGACTCGAGGTGCTATCGCCGAAGGGCACCCTGATCGGCCGCGACAATGGGCGCGAAATTCGCACGCCCTATGACGAATGCGTGCTGATCATGCCGTCGCGCCGCCTCGCGAAGGGGCAAACGGCGGTACGGCTCGGTCGCTACGTCGAGTGAGAGCTGGGACCACCGGCAGCGCCTCTTGGGCGTCTGCCAAACGCAGCTTTCCGCCGATCGTCGACGCGCAGGCGCGCGCCCTCGTCCTGGGGACCCTTCCGGGTGAAGAGTCGCTGCGCCGAGGCGAGTATTATGCCCATCCGCGCAACCTGTTCTGGCCGATCATTTTTGCGTTGTTCGGTGAGCCACCGACTCTGAATTATGCAGAACGGCTGGCCTTTCTGACGGCGCGTCGGATTGCGGTGTGGGATGTCTGCGAGATGGGCGAGCGCGAGAGGAGCGCCGACACGACAATCCGGCTGGAACGGCCTAACGCGATCGATCGGCTGCTCGACCAGCATCCGCTGATCCGCGGCGTCGCGTTCAACGGCACGACCGCGCGGCGCCTATACGACCGCCATTTCCCGCGCCGCCCCGCTCTCACCTACCTCGCATTGCCCTCGACGAGCCCGGCGCATGCCACGATCGATTTTTCCGCTAAGCTTGCGCGCTGGACCGTGCTGCTCGACGTGCTGGGAGAGGCCGGCGAGTGATAAGCGATTGAAGGCGGTGTGCGCATAGCTACACTTGCAGGAGCTAGTATGGCCGTCTATGTGTATAATCATTGCAAGCGGTACACAGCGAGCCCAAATGCGAACTAACATCGAAATTGACGACGAACTCATGCGGGAAGCCCTTTGTGTTTCCGGGCTCAAGACCAAACGCGCCGCCGTCGAGGCCGGCTTAAGAGCATTGATCCGCCTGAACAAGCGGAGAAAGATCCTCGATCTCGCCGGCAAGGTTCAATGGGAGGGCAATTTGGACGAGAGCCGAGAAGGCCGCTTCCCACCGTGATACTTGTCGACAGCTCCGTCTGGATCGACCATCTGCGAGACACCGTCACGGAGCAGGTATCTCAGCTGCGCTCATTGATGTCCGGGGAGGAACTACTTGTCGGCGATCTTGTCCTCTGCGAGGTATTGCAAGGCCTGCGCTCCGATGCGGACGCAAGGCTCGTCGAGGAGGCGTTGCGCGAATTTGAAGTCGCGCCTCTGGTTGATGCGGAACTGGCCGTCAAGGCCGCTGCGAACTATCGGTTCCTGCGCAGTCTCGGATTTACGGTTCGCAGGACGATCGATCTCCTTATCGCTACTTTCTGCATCGAGCGCGGCCATTTGCTCCTCCACAGCGATCGGGATTTTACACCGATGCAGCGCTTTCTGGGCTTGCAGACGATCTGAGACCGGCCCTCGCCGGCATTGTCATCCAAGCGGCTCGAAGAGGCGCTCGATGTCGCCGGCTTCGAGGCCGACGCCGGTGCCGCCCGCGGCATCGTAAATTCCGGCCGCGAGCGCCTTTTTGCGCTGCTGCAGTTCGAGCATGCGCTCTTCCACCGTCCCTTGCGCGACGAGCTTGTAGACAAAGACGGGCTTGTCCTGGCCGATGCGGTGGGCGCGGTCGGTCGCCTGGTCCTCGACGGCCGGATTCCACCACGGATCGTAATGAATGACCGTGTCGGCCGCGGTCAGATTGAGGCCGGTGCCGCCGGCTTTGAGGCTGATCAGGAACAGCGGCACCTTGCCCTTCTGAAACTGTGCGACCGGGCCCGCACGATCTTTCGTATCGCCGCGCAATTCGACGTAATCGATGCCGGCTTCGGCGAGCGCCGGCTTGATCAGGTCGAGCATGCTGGTGAATTGCGAAAACAATAGGATCTGCCGGCCGTCCTCGATCAAGGGCGGAAGCATCTCCATCAGATGCTCGAGCTTGGCGCTGGCATTCACTTGACGCGCCGCGGTGAGCTTGACGAGCCGCGGATCGCAGCACACCTGGCGCAATTTCAGGAGCGCATCGAGTACGACGATGTGGCTGCGGGCGAGCCCCTTCTCGGCGACCTCGCGGCGCACCTTTTCGTGCATCGCGACCCGCACGGTCTCGTAGAGATCGCGCTGCGAGCCGGCGAGTTCGAGCGGGCGCAGGATCTCGGTTTTCGGCGGCAGGTCGGCCGCCACCAGGCTCTTGGTCCGCCGCAACAGGAACGGTTTCAATCGGCCCGACAGCACGGCGCGACGTTCGCCATCCTGCTTCTTTTCGATCGGGGTGCGGAACACGCGGGCAAAGCGCTTGGCGTCGCCGAGCAGTCCCGGCATCAAAAAGGCGAATTGCGACCACAGCTCGCCGAGATGGTTTTCCATCGGCGTCCCGGTGAGACAGAGCCGATGACGTGCATCAAGGCGGCAGACAAGCTGCGTCGTCTTCGCGGCGGCGTTCTTGATCGCCTGCGCCTCGTCCAGCACCGCCATGTGCCATTTTACCGGCAGCAGATGGTCGGCGTCGCGCGACAGCAGCGCGTAGGTCGTCACCACCAGATCGGCATTATCGATCTCGGGAAAGCGGTCCGCGCGATCGGGGCCATGCAGTGACAAGACCCGCAACTCGGGCGCCAGCCGCGCCGCTTCGGCTACCCAGTTCGGCACGACGCTTGTCGGGCAGACGACGAGGCAAGGCCGGTCGAGGCGGCCTTCCCGCTTTTCGACGAGGAAATGGGCCAACGCCTGCACGGTCTTGCCCAGCCCCATATCGTCGGCAAGGATGCCGCCGAGCTCGTATCCGCGCAGAAACTGCAGCCAGTCGAGCCCCTCGCGCTGGTAGGGACGCAACTCGGTCAGCAGCCCGGACGGCGGCTCGATCTCGGCGATCCCCGAAAAGCTCGACAGCCGCTCCGCCAATTCCCGCAACCGCTCGCCGCCGAGCCAGCGCAGTCGGGTCGCCGCTTCGAGCGCGGCTAAGCCCGTCATTTCACCGGCCGAAACCCCGAGCTTGCCCGCGGTGGACAGGTTCTTCGGGTCGTACAGCTCGACGAGCGTGGCCATGATCGCCTTGGTGCGCTCGAGCGGGAGCGCCACGTGCCGTCCGTCTTCGAGCCTGCCGAATACCGTGCCGTTATGTGCCAGCGCGTCGAGCTCGCTCGGCACGTCGTGGTCGCGCAGCCGGGCAAGCAGCGAGCTCAGGACGGGCAGCAGGGCCACGCGCTCGCCCTCGACCACAATCCCGAGATCGAGCGAGAACCACCACCCGCTGCCTTCCTCGAGTTCGGCGGTCCATTCTCCGGCGCCATCGACGACGCGATGGCGGAAACCGTGCTCGAATTCGATCCGCCAGCCCTCGCGCTCGAGTCGCGGCACGACGTCGTAGACAAAATTCGGCCAATCCCGTTGCCCCTCGGCGAAGCCGAAGGCGATGCGGTCGGCGTCGCGGTCCTCCGCCTCGAAAGTTTCGACGGCCCGCAACCCGAGTTCCTGCAACAGCTTTAGTGCTGCGCGTTCGGTGCCGCGATTGCGGCGGCGCACAACGATCCGACCGTCCTCGAAGGAGCGCAGCTCGTTCCGCCGGTCATCCGGATGGATCTCTATGGCGCCATAGGAAAAGCCGAGGAGCGCCAGATCGATATTGTCGTCCCACTCCTTCGTCCGCACGCCCCAATAATTCCAGCCTCGCTTGCGTTGAACGAGCGTCAGGGTCGGTGCGGGCGGATCTTTGCGGATCTCCTCGACAATGTCCAAGCGCGGCCGGGGCAATGCAAGACCCGGCAGTTCGCGTTCGAGGGCGGCACCAACCGCCTCGGCCTGCGCCTTGGTCACCGGCGGCGCCGACAATGCGATCTTGACGAGCGGCCGGGCCAAATCGAGTTCGACCGGGCCGGCCAGACGCTCGACCGGAAGAACATACCATGGCGAGGCCGAGGGCAGCACTACCGCGGATGGATCGTCGAGCGCGATCCCAACCGTCTGGCGGCCATCCGCACCGACCTGCCAGGATAGCCGCCCCGGGCGGTCCGGCCCCAAACCCAGTGGCGGAGAAGCGATGTTCTGCCATCGGCAGCGGCCGGTGGCGAGGATCCGGCGCATTGCCAGGTCGGCGATCTCGGGGTCTTCGGGAAGCTGGAGCTGCGAACTCCATGACCCGCCGCTCAGCAATCTGATGATGCCGCGATCAGTTGGCGTCAGGTAATTCGCGGTCGCGTGCTGCAATTGCTGGGAGGGCAGCGCGCGATCGGCGCCCCACTCGCCCGATTTCAGGATGCGCACGACCCGCAGATCGATGACAAAAGGCGAGCCCGGCGCCATTGGCCAGTCGAATCGGTAGGCGATTGCTTCCGGCGAGGCCGCCGGTTGAACGGCCTGGCGCAGCTGGTGCAGCCAGCCGCCAACCGCGCCATCGAGCAAATTTTGCTCGGCCCGCTCGACCGATGGCGGGTTTCGCAAGGCTTCGAGCAGCACGGCGGCCGCGTGCTTGCAGTTCCATCCGACCGGACAGCTGCATCGACCCGAGATCACGACCGGATCGGAATCATTGATCTCGACAAAGACGTGATAAGGCCGCGGCCGCGTTCCCCTGACCGAGGCAATCAGGCGTTGCCCGCCTTTGTCCGCGCGCAGGTCACGAACAGCACCCTCGCGATGATAGGAACGCCCCTTTTCGAAACTGCCGGGGAGGCAACGGCGGATATCGCCCTCGTCGAAGGCGACTGAATTGAATGCGAGATCCTGCAACAAGCTCGTCCGCTTCAAGGTAGGAGGTCGCCGATGGACCATGCCAGTCTCGACCGCGCCCCGTTGCTGTCAAGCGGCAGCCGCCATGCGTGGTCGATCAGCGCCCTCGCTTTAACAGGTGATGCCGCTGGGTGGCGAATCGTAGGGCTATCGCGAGAATGCGGCCAGAAATGCGGAAACCAGCGGTTTCATGAAATAGCCGTGACCGGGAGTGATCGTCACCCCGACCCCCCGCCGCCGCAACTCCTGGGCGACGAGCGGGCCGACAGCGCCGATTTGGATCCCCTGCAGCGCGGCTCGCAGCGGCTCTTCTCGTCGGGCCGCCGCGGCGACCTCAAAGAGCCGTTGCACCTGCGGCGAGCTGGTGAAGGCGATGGCATCGACGCCACCATCGGCCATGCGATCGATCAGCTCGACGACCTTCTCGTCAACGGCTGCAGATGCGTAAATATAGGGCAGGACCGGATCGGGCGTCGCACCTGCTTGCCGCAGGAAATCGGTGAACCGGGTATTGGGATTGCCCGGGTACAGCTGGACGCCGACCCGCCGTTCCCGCAGATCGAGTCCCGACAAAGTCGCGATCAGGCCGTCGGTCGTCGGCTCCTCCGCGCGCAGGTCGGACTCTGAGCCCGAGTTCGCGCAGCGCGCGCTCGGGCTTTGGACCGCGCGTGATCTTTCGCGCTGTCTGCAAACCGGCGAAAAAGACCGGCTCAAGCTCGCAGCGTTGCGCAAACCCGTGGAGTCGGCGCAGTCCTTCGCCGGTGAACAGGACCAAATCGTCGAACGGAAAACGCTTGAGCCATTCCCGTACCGGCGCTGGGTCCGGAGCATCTCGGATCGCCACCAGTGGGCAGCGCACGGTTTCAGCGCCCTGTTCCTCGAACATGCGCGCGAGCAGGTCGAGCTCGCGGGTTTCCGGGAGGGCAATACGGCGGCCCGCCAACGGGCCGATCGCGGGTTGGTCGCTCATCGAAACGGAAGCTGATCTCGGCAAGGCCGTCGTGCAAGACTATAGTCCTGCGAGAGCACCGTAGGGCGGAGGCATTGGAATGGATCGTGAGTACGAGACGGTGCGGGTCGCCGACCGCGGTGAGGGCTTGCTGCTGCTGACCCTCGATCGCCCCGAGGTCGCCAATGCGATGAACACGCAGATGGGGCGCGACCTGCTCGCGTTTTTCGAGGAGATCAATGCGGCGCCCGGCGGACAGCGCTGCATCGTCATGACCGGCGCCGGAGAGCGAGCGTTTTGCGCCGGCGGCGACCTGAAAGAACGCAACGGCATGACCGACGAGGCCTGGCAGAACCAGCATCTGCTCTTCGAGCGCATGATCCGCGCCTTTATCGGCTGCCCAGTGCCGGTCATCGGTGCGGTCAACGGTGCGGCCTATGCCGGCGGCTGCGAACTGGCCTTGTGCTGCGACTTCATATACGCCGCCGAGACCGCGCGTTTCGCGCTGACCGAGGTGACGCTCGGCATCATGCCCGGCGCCGGCGGCACGCAGAACCTGCCGCGCGCCGTCGGCGAGCGGCGGGCCAAGGAGATCATCCTGACCGGCCGCCCGTTCACCGCCGCCGAGGCCTACGAATGGGGCATGGTCAACCGCCTCTGCGCGCCCGGGCCGGGTCGTCGAGGAGGCGCTCGAAACCGGCCGTCGCATCGCCGGAAGCCATGATGCAAGCAGTCACGAAAGCCCTGACTCGCCTAACGGGTAAAGACAAAACAACATTGAGGGTCTGGGAGAGCGCCAGAGAGAAGATTGTTCAAGCAGTAAACTCGCTAACCCATACCCATCCTCTTGAGGCGTCGTATGAGGCCGCCCAAGCCGCTGCTTCGCGTCCGAACATAGTGGTTGATATGGGCCTTTCCACTGAGGCTCGGCCGATCTTCGATGATGCGGGGGAGAGGGTAATGTTGACAGTTATCAGTCACACCCTTTCCTTGGAATACCATGAGGGGCCTAGGCATCGTGAAGTACGGCTGAGCCTGGACGCGGAAGATGTGGGGTTGTTGCGTGAGTTGTGCGAGCAGGCGGAGCGAGAAGCGATGATCCTAAAGCGTGATCTGAACAAAGCCCCTTGGCCTACCTCGATCCTTCAAGAGTCCGTCGATGTAGACGATGAAAGCGAATAGCAGGGGGAGCCGTATGGAGAAGGTCAAAAAAATCGTACAGGGATACGCTTATACGCAGGGCCGCCATAAAACGATCAAGACGAAGTTGCGCTGCAGAAAGCGAGATGATTATCGTCGGCATGTGCCGTCGTCTGCCCACGGCACCTTTATGGCTAAGGAGACGGCATGCCCTGAGTGTCAGCGGAGAACGTACGTTCGGCGCCTCGCGGTTTGTTCGCATTAAGGCGACCGGCAGGAATTGTTTTACCTGCCTCTGGGTCGCTTTGGCCTGATCGTGAGGTCATACTTTGGTAATGTTGCCGAACGCTCCAAACGCGCGTTGTACCGCCCCATCTCCTCCCCCGGCACACTCACCTTCTTGGCATAGCTCCCGGCAAACGCTCCACCGTCGGATGCCGCCCGTGCCACGTCATCCGTCAGGCGCACGAGCGGATCACTTCCCAGCAGTTCAGCAGCACCCCGTTCCACTTCTTCTCCAGCGACGACCAGCACCGCTCGATCGGGTTGTACTTGCTGTGATACGGCGGGTAGTACACCAGCCGGATCACCAGCCCCGACCAGTCCGCGAACTGCACCATCCGCTTGAGGAACTGCCGCCGCCGGCCCGAGTTCTGCGGGCCGTTGTCCAGGTAGATCACCAGCCGCCGGATGCCACGGTACTTCGAGCCGGACGCCGCGCCACCACAGCCGCAAGGCGTCCACCCAGAAGTCGCTCGTCTCCGCGCAGCCGAACACCAGCGTCAGCGCCCCGTCAGCAACACCAGCACCCCAAACGGCACCAGCTTCTCCTTGGCCGGCGGGTCATGGTCCCAGCCCTTCTCGCCCTTCCCCTGCCATCCGTCCGGCCTTTTTCCCCCCCGCACGTAATCCCCCACCGCCACCTTCGCCTTGGTATCGATCGAGATTTCCAGCGTCGTCCGGGTCGTCCCGCCCTCCTGGCGCACCGCCGGACGTTGGCGAAGATGGCGTCGGTTTCCTTGGTCTTCTTCAACGGCTTGCCCTTCTGGACCCGCTTGAGGCGGTAGCCCATGCGGTTGAGGATGTCGCGCATGGCCCGCTCGCTGGGCAAGTCGCCCTCGTGGTATCCCTTGGTCGGCCTGCAAGGCGGTGAGGACCTCGGCGGCGGACAGGTTGCTGTAGCGGCGCGGCGACTGCAGTTCCGGGTCGGCCTAGGTGTGGGGCTCGACGATGGCCCGGATGTCTGCCGCCAACTGCGGGTCCTTCTCCTCGCTGCGCGGGTCGCCGCGGCGGGGAAGTTTCCGGCAGCGGATACCCGGAGTGCTGTTCGTGCAAGCCCTTGGCGACGGTGTGGCGTCCCCAGCCGAAGCGTCGTTCGGCCTGGCGGGGTTGCCGTCACAGAGGGTCAGGCAGACTTGGGCCTGGAAGAGTCGGCGCTGATGCCCGGTCAGCCGTTGGGCCCCGAGGCGGAGCAGTTCGTCGCCCGGGTCCGGGGTGTCGTCCATGGTCGTCTCGTCCCTGACGGGGAGCGGAGGAAGCAACGTCCGCGGACATTGTCACATGCCGGCAGAAGGACGCAAAGGAAATTCGGGGAAACCTTCAACTGCCGGTCGCCTAAGAGGAAGTTCATCAAGTTGCGAGACGAATGGAAGGCTTAGCGGCAGCATGAATCTTCTACTACGCGGATGGTCATGCTCCCAGCATACCAGAAGATTATTGGCATGGGGCCGGATGTCGTGCCCCTATTGCGGCCAGTTGGGAACCGACCTTGATGCGTGGTTTTGGGGCGCTGCGAGCCATCACGGAGGCCGACCCAGTACGCGACGAGGACCGCGGCAACGGGGAGGCGATGGTGCAGGCGTGGTTGATGTGGGCGGAAGAGCGGGGCATTGAGTGGTAATATGCCAGAAGAAGGCTACGATAGAGATTTCCCCGACCTCAGACGCCACGGCTTCGTGCGGGCGAGTGATCCTGTATACCACAATTGTGTGGCCTTTGCCGTCGGTGACTTCAGTCGCAAGTGGTGGCCTGGTGAATACCACCCGCATTGGTCAGACGATTTCTGGCCTGATACGGACCCGAAAGACGACAGCCTTGATGCGTTTATCGCTGGCCTTGCGGTAGCAGGTTATGTCAAGTGTGCAGATGATGATAAAGGTGTGAGAGAGGATGGGGGTTGAGAAGATCGCGATCTATGCCACCGGCAAGGTTGTCCGGCATATCGCTTGGCAACAGGAGGACGGTACGTGGAAAAGCAAACTGGGGTCTGACGAAGATATCACACACAGCTTAGACGGGCTTGCCGGCCCAAAGTATGGGCAGGTGATTGCATTTTTGAAAGGCCACGAACCGGCGCTGACAAGCCTCGTTGACCTGCTCCCCAAAACGTGGTCCAGGTGCTATGAGAGTCTCTGAGGCCCTTCGCGGGCAGGAGACGAACCATGAAACGACACACGGCCGAGAGATCATCCCCAAACTGCGACAAGCCGAGGCCGATTTGGCCCAAGGCTTGACCATCGCCCAGGTCTGCCAACGCCTCGCCATCAGCGAGCAGACCCTGCATCGCTGGCGTAACCAGTACGGCGGACTCAAGGCCGATGAGGCCAAACGCCTCAAGGAGCTGGAAGCGGAGAACGCACGCCTCAAACGGCTCGTCGCCGAGCTGGCCCTGGACAAGCAGATGCTCCAGGAGGTCGTGCAAAAAAAGTGGTGACCGCCGACCAGCGTCGCCAGGCCGTGCGTCAGCTCCAGCAGACCTTCGGCGTGTCGCAGCGTCGTGCCTGCCGCGTGCTGGGGCAACCCCGCTCGACGCAGCGACAGACAGCCAAAACCTCCGAGGAGGAAGAGCGGTTGGTGCGGCGGATGCTGGCTTTGGTGCGGAAGCATCCTCGCTACGGTTATCGGCGGATCATGGGCATTGCTGCGACGATCGGGCTGGCGAGTAAATCGGAAACGGATTTACAGGCTTTGGGTTCAGGAAGGGCTGAAAGTGCCGCAGAAACAGCGAAAAAGACGGCGTTTGGGGCACAGCGAGAACAGTTGCGTTCGACGAAAGGCGGAGCACAAGGACCACGTATGGACCTGGGACTTCTTCCACGATCGGACCACGACGGCCGGCGCTGAAGTGGCTGTCGCTCGTGGACGAGTACACGCGGGAATGCCTGGCGTTGGAAGTGGATCGCAGTATCACGGCCGAGGCGGTGAGCGGTGCTGGCGGGTGTGGTGCGCATCCGTGGCGTTCCGCAGCACATCCGCAGCGACAACGGCCCGGAGTTCATCGCCCAGGCGATTCGGCGTGGTTGTCCCTTGCAGGCGTGGAGACGTTGTACGTTGCGCCTGGCTCACCTTGGGAGAATGGCTATGCGGAGTCGTTCCACAGCAAGGTTCGGGACGAGCTGTTGAACGCGGAGGAGTTTGGCAGCGTGCTGGAGGCGAAGGTATTGGCGAAGGAATGGCGGCAGGAATACAACCATGTCCGGCCTCACAGTTCGCTGGGGTATCGGACGCCAGCAGAGTTCGGGGAGATGTTCCTCGGCCCGACTCCGCTACGCTACGCCGGGCCGAGGAACATCTGTAACGGTTGATCCGACTCTCACAGCGCCTGGTACATAAAATGGGGGCAAGTCATCGTCCCTTCCATATAAAGGCTTGACCTTGGTGGTGAGGCCGCTGTCGTCTTCGCCGAAATCTTGGCCACGTCAAAGCGTAAGAAACGGGGTGCAGTAATGCGTCCCTTCCCCGCGGGGAAGGTGTCGCTTGAAAGTTGGCCGCCTGCACGCTTATCACCCTCGACTCGTGAACGGTTCCGTTTCACGATACCTTGACCGAAGCACTGCCCTTGATCGAGCCGATTTGCGTGTCGGTAGCCGTGAGCGTTTGCGTGCCGGTCTTCTTGAAAGTCACCGTGAAGGTATGCACGCCCGCATCGCCTGCGACGAACGTGTAGTTGCTCGGCAGGATGGCTTTGCTGTCGCTGCTGGTGAAATGGATGGTCCCGAGATAGCCGGTCGCGATGTTGCCGTAGGCGTCGAGAGCGGTGACGGTCACGCTGAATGCCACGCCGACGGAGACGCTGGCCGGGGCGGTGATGACGAAGTGGGTGGCCGCGGCCGCCGTGACCGAGATGGCCGATTGGCTGCCGGTGATGCTCGACGTCACTGTATCGGTCGCCGTCAGCGACTGGCTGCCCGCGGTCTTCAGCGTCGCGGAGAAGGTATGCACGCCGTTGTCGGAGGCGGTGAACGTGTAGTTCGAAGGGAGCACCGCCTGGATATCACTGCTGGTGAAATGAACCGTACCACGATAGCCGGTGACCACATTGCCGTAGGCATCGGTAGCCGTGACGCTAAAGCTATGGGACGTGCCCGCCGTGGTCGCCGGATAGCCGCTGACGACGAACTTGCTGGCGGCGCCGGCAACGACCGCGATGCTGGTTTGCGTGGCAGTGAGGCTGGCGTTTGCGGTGTCCTTGACGCTCAGCGATTGTGTCCCGGCGGTTTTGAGGCTCGCGGAAAACGTGTGCGTGCCCTGATCGCCGCTGGTGAAGGTGTAGTCGGCCGGCAGTCCCGCCTGGGCGTCGCTGCTGGTGAAATGGACCGTACCCGCGTACCCCGCAGCGATGTTGCCGTAAGCGTCGTAGGCGGTGACGATCAGGCTGCCTGACGTTCCCGCCGTCGTGGAAGACGGGAAACCGCCGATCGTGAACCGGCTTGCCGCCGCGGCGGTGACGGTGATCCCGGACACGTGTCCGGTGAAGCCGTTTTGCACGTCCTGGACGGTGATGCCCTGGAGGCCGGCCGTCTTCAACATTACCGACAAGGTATGCATGCCGGCATCGGCCGCGGTGAACGTGTAATCCGCCGGCAAAGTGGCCTGTGCGTCGAAACTGGTGACGTGGACCGTGCCGGTGTAGCCGGTGGCGAGGTTGCCATAAGGATCGTAGGCGTAGACCGTCAGATTCTGGGCCGTTCCCGCCGTGGTCGTGGAGGGGTAATAAGCCGCGATCCAGCTGGCCGCCGCGGGAGTGACCGTGCTCCAGGTAATCCCGCTGCTGCCGTACTGCACGGTATCTTGCACGAAGAGTGACTGGCCGCCTGCCGTCTTGAGCGCGGCCGAGAAACTATGCATGCCCGCATCGGCCGCGGTAAAGGTATAGTTGGCGGGCAGGACCGCCTGGGAGTCACTGCTGCTGAAATGCACCGTGCCCGTGTAGCCGGTCGCAAGGTTGCCGTAGGCATCGGTGGCGGTCACCGTGAACGCTCCGGCCACGCCGGCCGTCACCGTGGCGGGAAAACCGCCGAGGACGAAGGCCGAAGCCGCGCCCGCCGCGACGCTGATGGTGAATTGCGTGCCGCCCACGCCCGCCGAACCGGTGTCGCTTACGGCCAGCGTCTGGTTTCCTGCGGTTGTCAGCGTGGCGACGAAAACGTGTTGGCCGCCGTCGGCAGCGGTGTACGTGTAGTCGGCCGGCAAGAGCCGCGTGCGGATCGCTGCTGGAGAAATGAACCGTGCCGGTATAGCCGGTCGCCTGATTGCCAAAGGCGTCGAGCCCTGGACCGTGAGGCGCAAAAGCCGAGCCGGCCGGTCGCGCTGGCCGGCGCCGTGCCGACCAGCTCCACAGCGGCGGCCGCGCTGACGGTAATGCTTCCCTCACTCCCGCCCGCCACGCCACCAGCCGTGTCGGCGACCGCCAGGCTCTGGCCGCCCGCCGTCCCCAGCGCTGCCGCGAACGTGTGGACCCCTTGATCCGCCGTCGAGAAGGTATAGTCGGCCGGCAGGACTGCCTGCGCATCGCTGCTGGTGAAGTGGACGGTGCCCGTGTAGGCGGACGCGACATTGCTGTAAACATCCAGCGCGGTCACGGTGAAGTTCGCCGCGACGCCCGCCGTGATCGCCGACGGGAAACCGCCAACGACCAGGTTGCTGGCTGCGGCGGGGGTCACCAGGATCGCATTCTCTGTGCCGTTGAGACTGGAACTTGCCGTGTCCGTGGCGGTGATCGACTGCGTCACCCGCCGTTTTGAGCGTGGCGCTGAATGTCCCCGTGCCGCCGGTCAGCGTGGCATTGGCGGGCAGCACCGCCTGGGCGTCGCTGCTGGTGAAATGGACGGTGCCCGCGTAACCGGTTGCGAGATTGCCGTAAGCATCCAGAGCAGTCACCGTGAATGTCCCCGTAGCGCCCGCGGTGGTCGGCGTGGGAAAGCCCGTGACGGCATATTGAGCCGCCGAGGCCGGGGTCACCGTAACGTCCTGTGTTACGTTCAGCGCGGGTTCGCGGTGTCGTCGGCCGTGATGGATTGCGTACCCGCGGTCTTCAGCACCGCGCTGAACGAGCCGGTGCCGTTGCCGAGAGCGGTGTCGGACGGCAAGACGGCCTGAGCATCCGTGCTGCTGAAATGGATCGTGTCGTTATAACTCGTGACGACGTTGCCATAGGCGTCCACGCCCGCGACGGTGAAAGCCTCCGTCGCGCCGGCGATAGCGGTCGCCGGGAAACCGGTGAGCGTCAGGCTGCTGAGTGCCGCGGGTACGACCGTGATGTTGGCGCTGATGGTATCCCCGTAGCCTCCGGTGGCCAATGTCGTGGTGTCCACCGCCTCGATGTACCGGGTGCCGGCCGACACCAGCGTGAAGCCGTTGGCAAACGTATGCATGCCGGCATCGGCGGCCGTGAAGGTGTAATTGGCCGGCACCACGGCGCCTGCACCGTAATCGTTGCTCGACAACGCAATGGTGCCGTCGTAGTGCGTGGCGACGTCGTTGGATTCATCCAGGGCAATCACCGTGACGTCGAACGGCACCCCGGCCGTGGTCGTGTTCGGCGTATCGAACAGGAAGTGCAGTCCCGGAACGTAGTCGATGTCCTGGATCGTGGCCGTGCCACCAACGCCGGTGCCGGTGTCAGTAGCGGTGACGGTCTGGGTGCCCGCCGTTTGCAGCGTCACGGCGAACGTATGCGTCCCCTGATCGTCGCTCGTGAAGGTGTAATCGGCGGGGAGGCCGGCGCCGGCATCGGAGCTGGTGAAGTGAACCGTGCCGGTATAGCCGGTGACCGTGTTGCCGTACGCATCCTTGGCGCTGACGAGTGACGGTGAAGCCATATAGCTGGCCGCGTACTGGGGCGCGGCGACCACGAAGTATCGAGGCCCCGCGGGGCTGACGGTAATCGGCGCGCTGAGACCGCTGATTCCGTCGGGTCGTGGCATACAGTTGCTGGTTGCCTGCGGTCGAGGGGAAGGTGAAGTTGTGCTCGCCGTAGTCGGCCGGGGTGAACGTGTAGGTCGTGGGCAACCCGCGGCCGGGTCGGAGCTGCCCAGGTAGACGGTCCCCGGTACCCGGTCGCCACGTTCCCCGAGGCATCCAGTGCCAGTGACGGTGAACGAACCCGAGGTGCCGGCAGTCATGGCTCGGGTCGCTGGTCAGGCTGAAGATGACGGCAGGGCCGGTAATGAAGAGGGAGAAACTGCCGCTGGCCGTGGCGCCGGTGGAGTCCTGGACCGACAGGCGATGTTACTGTAGTAGCCGGCGGTTGTCGGCGTGCCGCTGATGGTGATGGTGTTGCCGCTCAGCGTGGCACTCAGTCCAGCGGGTAATCCCGTGGCGCTTAGATTGCCGTATGGGCCGGTACCGTCCAGGATGCTGACGGTGCTGCTGAAGCCGGGCTGGTTGCCGTCCAGGCGGTGGCCGATAACGCTCCCAGGGTGGGCGTCGGGTTGATGGTGATGGTGTACGTGCCGTGCTCGTGGCGCCGACCGTGTCCAGGACGGTGAGCTGAATGTTGTTGAACGTGCCTGTCGCCGTGGGCGTGCCGGTGAAGATGATCGCCGACCCCACCGTCATGGCGGCTCAAGCCCGGCGGCAGGTTGGACTGGGCAACTGACGCTCAACGGTCCGGTGCCGCCGCTGGTCAGGATGGTGCCGCAGGTATCCCGTTTGGCCCACGGTCCACTGGGTCGGTGAGCCGAGTGCCCGGCGCCGGCGGCGGGTTGATGGTCAGGTGTAGGTGCGGCTGGCGAGGGGGGCAGCCGCTTACGCCCCGGATGGTGATGCGTCATGCTGCTGTAGGTGCCGGCGGCGGTTGGCGTACCGCTGATGTTGATGAAGTTGATTGCCCGCGGACGTCAATTCGCTGACGCGATCAGGCCCGGCGGCAATCCGCTCGGGTCAAGAAGCTGCCGGACGGGGGAGCGGCACTGGTGATGGGGATGTGTGGCGGAGAAGCCGGGCTGGTTCACCGTCCAGGCGGTCGGACGAGAGCGGGCCCAAGCGGGGGCGGGGTTGGCGAGCACCTCGCGGACGGCATTGTTGCACTGAGTCGGCGATGAACAGGTTGCCGCTGGCGTCCACGGCCACCCCGGAGGGAGGTATCAGCGTCGGCCGAGGTGGCGGGACCGCCGTCGCCGCTGTAGCCGCAGGCTGCCGATGCCGGCCACGGTGACGATGGCGCCGCTGGACGCCACGATGGCGCGGATGCGGCAGTTGTTGGTGTCGGCAATGATGACGTCGCCGCTGCGCCGTCCACGGCCAGCGCCCGTGGGGTTATACAGCTTGGCCGCGGTGGCCGGGCCGCCGTCGCCGCTGTAGCCGGAGACCCCTTGCCGGCGATGGTGATCATGTTGCCGGTCGCCTGCACCACCTCGCGGATGCGCTTGTTGTTGGAATCGCCGATGAAGATATTGCCGTTGGCGTCCACGGCGACCCCGGTCGGGGATTCAGCATGGCCGCGGTGGCCGGGGCCGTTGTCGCCGCTGTAGCCGGCCGTGCCCGTGCCGGCCACGGTGACGATGGTGCCCGTGGCCGCGATCGACTTCTCGAACGCGGTTCCCGGAGGTATCGGCGATGAAGATGTTGCCGCTGCCGTCTACGGCCACGGCGAGCACGGGCGAAGCCAACCCGGCCGCGGTGGCCGGCCCGCTGTCGCCGCTGTCGGTCGCGGAGCCGTTGCCCGCGACGGTGATGATGTTCCCCGTCGCCTGGACCACTTCACGCATGCGGTGGTTGTCGTTGTCGGCGATGAAGAGGTTGCCGCTGGCGTCCATGGCCACGCCGGCGGGGTCGGCCAGCTTGGCGGAGGTCCCGGGCCCGCCGTCGCCGCCGTAGCCGTGACGCCGGTGCCGGCCACGGTGACGATGGTGCCGGTCGCCTTGACGATCTCGCGGACGCGGTTGTTGAGTGGAATCCGGCGATGAAGACGTTGCCGCTGCGCGTCCACCGCCACCGCCACGGGGTAGGCAGGCCAGGTTTGCCGGGCCGCCGTCGCCGCTGTAACCGGCGCATGCCGGTGCCGGCGACGGTCAGGATGCTGCCGGGCGCCGGGGCGTTGATGGTGATGCTGAAGGTGCCGCTGGCCGTGGCGCCGGTGGCGTCGCGCACCGTCAGCTGGACTTTGCTGTAGGTGCCCGCCGTCGTCGGGATGCCGGTGAAGCTGAGGTCGGTCGCGCTGAGGATGGCGGAGGCCCGGGGGCAGGTTCGCCTGCCCGACGACGTAAACGGGCCGGTGCCGCCGCCGATCGGGATGCCGCCGGTGTAGCCCCTCACCTCCGCGGTCCACTGGGCCGAGCGTGAGCGCTGCCGAGCGTGGGCCGGCGTTGATGGTGATGGCATGAAGGTGCGCCTGCCGGTGATGCCGCCGGCGTCCCGGCACGCTGAGGGTCGCGTTGCCGTAGGTTCCGGTGCCGGTCGGAGTGCCGCTGAGGGTGATCGTGTTGCCGCTCAGCGAGGCGGTCACGCCCGGCGGCAATCCGGTGGTGCTTAGATTGCCGTAGGGGGCGGTGCCGCCCGTGACGACCGCATGGCTGCCGCTGAAGCGGGCCTGGTTCACCGTCCAGGCCGGGACCGAGAGCAAGTCGATGATGGGGCCGTTCCTGACAACCACTTCGCGGACGCGCTTGTTGTCGGCTCGGCGATGAAGAGGTTGCCGCTGCCGTCCACGGCCACCGCGTAGGGCAAATTCATGGCCGCGGACGTCGGCGGCCCGCCGTCGCCGCCGTAGCCCGTGTGCCGTTGCCGGCGACGGTCGTGATGATGCCGGTCGCCTTCGACCACCTCGCGGATCGCGCTCGTTGCTGGAATCGGCGATGAAGAGGTTGCCGCTGGCGTCCACCGCCACGCCGCCGGGGTAGTTCAGCATGGCCGAGGTGGCCGGGCCGCCGTCGCCGCTGTAGCCGGCGCTGCCGTTGCCGGCGACGGTGATGATGTCGCCGGTCGCCTTGACGACCTCGCGGACGCGGTTGTTGTCGCTAGTCGCGCGATGAAGACGTTGCCGCTGGCCGTCCACGGCCACGCCATTCGGGCTGATTCAGCATGGCCGAGGTGGCCGGGATCCGTCGTCGCCGCTGTAGCCTGCCGTGCCGGTGCCGGCGACGGTGACGATGTTGCCGGTCGCCTTGACGACCTCGCGGACGCGGTTGTTGCCCTGGTTCGGCGAAGAAGACGTTGCCGCTGCCGTCCACGGCCACGCTGAGGGTAGTTCAACTCGGCGGCGGTGGCCGGCCCGCCGTCGCCGCCGTAGCCGGCGAGCCGTTGCCGGCGACGGTGATGATGTTGCCGGTCGCCTTGACGACCTCGCGGATGCGATCGTTGTAGCTATCGGCGATGAAGAGATTGCCGCCGCCGTCCACGGCCACGCCGTGGGGGAGCCAAGCTTGGCCAGGTGGCCGGCCCGCCGTCGCCGCTGTAGCCGGAGGTGCCGTGCCCGCGACGGTGACGATGTTCCGGTCGCCTTCACCACTTCGCGGACGCGGTTGTTGTAGGTATCGGCGATGAAGACGTTGCCGCTGCCGTCCACGGCGGTCCCGAGGGGAGGTACAGCGTGGCGGCGGTGGCGGGCCGCCGTCGCCGCTGTAGCCGTAGCTGGCCGTGCCGGCGATGGTGGTGATGAACGGGGCCGGCGTCAGCCGGCATTCGAGCCCCTCAAGGAGCAACCGGTGGCCGGCCGGTTTCGGCGGGAAGGCCGGCTCCGGGGGCTGGGACAACACCTGCCGCAGAGACTTCAGCCAACGCTTCGCCAGGTCTTGCACGGTATGCTCCTGCATGGAAACCTTGGAAGAACGCCGCCAGCGCGGCGGACGGACAACGGCAGCAGTCGAACGCGCCCCCGGCTCGCCGCGTGAGCCGAGACGTCGTCGAGAATGCTTGTGGGGAGACGGGTTCAAACGACGGCACCTGGCCTTCCACGTCCGGCAACGGCCTTATCGTGCAGGACGCCTCCCGGGTCGGCCGCTGAGAAGACGAAGGCCCGGCCGGACTCGGCCATGCCCGGCTCCGCGGTCCTTCCACCCCTGGGATTCGCATCGTGGAAAACATAGGGTCTAATTGCCGAGGACGCAAACGGCCTCGCTGAAATTACGCCGGCCAGGAAGACTCAGCCCCGACAAGCCTGCAGCGCCGCTAGCGAACGATCTGCCAGATAAGCCTGACGTCCGAGCGAAGGTCGGCCTCTCTTTCCTTCGCGGCTGTGCGTCAGGCTTGTGGGCCTCTTCCTGGCCGGCGTAATCCGGTCATCCAGCGCAGTGCGGGAGGGCGATCAGCGCGGGCCGCAAAGCGGGCCTGCATCGGCGTAAAGTGCGTCTTGAGCGGTCCCCATCCGGGGCACCCGCTGTACGTCCCGGACACGCGGAACCGTTGCCGTTCGTGCGACGGAAAGGAAGATCGCGTGGCTCCCTTGCCGACTTGAAGAGTGGCTAGCGGCGGGAAGAGCGAGGTCGTACAATGAGGACAGGTGCGCCGCTCTTTGTGGCCCACACCGGGATGACAACCCGCGACTGATCGGTGGAGGTAGCTCCGTCGCCTGTGGAGAGGAGGGAGGGACATGCCGCAAAGAACCGATGGTGGATTTGATGCTGCCGTCGTTGACAGGGAGAACCATACGGACCCTATCCAGGCGAAGGCGGACACCAACGGCCAGGAATGGACGACACTCCTTCCAAAGCAACTGGCGGAACTCGCTGAACGGGTCGATTATGTCCTGACGATCGACCCTGCCCACATTCACTTGTATAGGACGACGGGAGATGATCTCGGGAATCCGATTGTCAACCTCGACACTCCGCGAGTCCTCCAGACTTACGATCCGGACAAAGGCGTCGCCGCCGTGCTCGGGCCAACCAATACCGGTAAGACGCATTACGCCATCGAGCGCATGCTGTCGCATAAAAGCGGCACGATCGGACTGCCGCTTCGACTGCTCGCGCGCGAGGTATTCAATCGCGTCGTCGAGAAAACTGGCCCCCAATACGTCGCCCAGACTGGGGAGGAGAAAATCAAGCCAAAAGGGGCGCGCTATTACGTCTCGACGGTGGAGGCGATGCCGCGCGACCTCGATCTTGATTTCGTGGCGGTGGATGAAATTCAGCTCGCCGCCGATTTGGACCGCGGCCATGTCTTCACTGACCGGCTCCTCAACCAGCGTGGCCGTGAGGAAACCCTTCGACGGCGCGGCCACGATCCTGAACGTCGATGATCTTGACGGCCGCTACAGCAGCGGACTTTCGAGGGCGTTGTTGGTCATTGTTCTCGATCCTTCGCGTTGTCATTCCTGCTGCGCGCATTTGTCCGGCGTTCACGCCACGGGGATTTCTGCACTGCCCGCGCCCGAGTAAATCTCAGGCCGCCTTCCAGCTCCGGGCGTGCATGGAAACGATCCATCATCCATTGCTCCTTTGCGGCGTAGTTCCTCCATGCCCTCACGAAACCCCGCCATCGTCTGCCGACCTCCGCGATTTGTGGTCGATCCTTATCCGCCTTGAAGAAGATGATGGCGTTGGCGGAATCCCATTCGCAATAGGCCTTGTGTGACTTCGATGGCGGCAGCCGGTCCCTCAGGAAAATGGTCTTTCAACATTTCCCGGACGGCTGCCCGTGTCTCCGTAGATGATACTAATTCCGATCCTGGTTCACCTTCGGCCGGAGATTTAAAGGTCAAGGGAATGTCCACCTGATCCCAGGTTTGCGCTATGTCGTCCGTCATTGATTATCCTCCTATCTACAAGAATTTCCTTTGCCACTTCTGGCGCGCCTTGACTTGTTGTCGCCTATGCCGCCCGTGCTCTCTTCAAGGGTGTTTGTCATCGCTGCCTCGGCGGTAGTTTTTTCATTGACGTAGGGCCTAAGGCCGTACGCGTTGCCGCGCCCGGATTGCGGGCCGCTTCGAGCTCGACGAGCGGATGCGTCTCGGACCGACAGCCACAGCTGGGGCGACACACGAACGACGATCCCGATGAACGCGCGCCGCAGACCATGGACCCGCAGCGGCTACAGCGGGTCCATTTCGAGGAATTGCCGCACCAGGCGCAGGAAAAGCTCCCGACCTCGATGTCCCCCACAGCGATTTTCAGCCCTTCGCGGGCGCCCGGAAAGCTTCTTGCAGCCGGTCGAGAGTCGAGGACGACCGTTCCTGCTTCTCCACCGTCTCGCAGGTGAACCGCCTTGCGCCCGGCGCCCGGCCGAACGTCACCTGAAAGGCCCGGTCCATTTCGGCGCACGCGCAATCGAGCGTGAACCGTTCGGTCTTGCCGGATGCTGCGCGCAGCTCCGCCAGCTGCCGTTCGTGGATAAGCGCCAGTTCGTTTTTGCGGGTCATCGCTTCCAGCCCTTCTGTTCGAGGATCGTCTTGCGGGCAGCGATCACAATCTGCGTTAGATGATCGGAGCCGCCCTTGTCCGGATGGACGTTCTGCATGAGGTGACGGAACCGGGCTTCCAATTCGGCGCGCCCGAAGCCGTCGGCAAGGCCGAGCACGGCGATGGCCTCCGTCACGCCATCGCGTTTTTGCCCGGCGCGCCCGTCAATCTGCCCGAGGAATTCTTCCCACGACATGACGGAACGGAATTCAGCGCGCCAGACCTTTCGCTTCGCCCGGTAGTCGGCGGCCAAAGCCAGCGCTTTTTCCGCCTGGTCGACGACCCACTCAAGCGGCCAGATCGCGGCCAGCCCGAAGCGCCTCCGCCGCAATCTTGCCGATGGTTGTTGACAGCCGATAGCCCCGCGCCAGCACGATGCACCCGGCGCGCATTACGATGATGAAGACCGTCAACAACAGGAAGGCGGCCATGACGATCGCGCTCAGCTGCAGGACAGCCGGTAGCAGCGCACTGGAGTCTGCTCATTGTTTCCCTCCCTCAAATGGATCGGCGGTGTAGTGTGTCGGCTTGAATGTTCTGTCGTAGGGCGTGCGGCGCAGAAAAAACGCGTCTCCCGCCGACGTGAACACGACAAGATTGCTGCTCTCCCGGCTTGACGCCCGCGCAAATTCCTGCGCGTCGCGCAGGCTGGCGCCGCTGCTGATTTCCCACTCGAACCCTTTCTGGCCGCGCATCTTGCGCCACAGAATGCGTCTACCGAGGCGGTCGGAGAGGGTGTATTTCGCCGTCGTCTGATCGTTGACGGCGAACACCATCCACTGGCCCGCATTGCCCATGAAGGTTTCCCAGTTCTGGCAGTCCTGCAGCTGGCCGATGTTCTGGATGATCGGCCACAGCTTGACGCCGTAGCCTGCCATCACGCCCGCCTATTTGGCGACCTGCTGCAGGCGGCCCAGGGCATAGAACTCATCGAGCAGAAACAGCGTCGCGTATTTCCGCTTGTGTCCTTCCGCCGCTGCCTGCAGCGCGAGATTGACGAACAGCCGCAGAAATCGTCCATGCACGTCGAGATATTGCGGCGGCAGCACGAGATAGACCGTGGTGTTGCCGTCGTTCAGGTCGCGCAGGCTGAAATCCGACGCCGCCAGCGCGCGCTGCATTCCCATGCTGTCCAGCCATTTGGTGTGCGCGATCGCCGTGGAAACGACATCGCCGGCCGCGTTATTCCCGGCCCGCCGGACGCCGGCGGCCCCGGCCTGCGCGAGCCCGCCCAGTTCCGCCATCTCATCGAGCGGAGGACCGTCCGGGTGAATCACAGCAGCCCGCGCACCATGGCGAGGTTGCGCTCATCGTCGCCGACCTTTTTGGAGAGTCAGAACGTAATCGATCACGCCGCTGATCAGGGCGCGCGCTGAATTGTCGAAGAAGGAATCCTTCGACGACGTCGGCACGACCAGTGCATCGGAGATCAGGTCGACGCGCTCGCTATAATCGTCCGCCGCCGGGTCCAGCTCCGCGAGCGGATTGAACCGGGCGATGTGTTTGCGCACCCGTGGATCGGTGATTTCCGCCAAGGGATCGAGAATCCGCACCTTCTGCCCGAGGCATTCGACCAGCCTGCCGTCGCCTTTCCCGCGCTTCAGAACGGTGACGCAGGCGTTCTGTCCCTTCGGGTCGATGATGAGCGCCGACCCTGGCCAGGTCAGGAGGTTCGGAATGATGACCGACCGGCCTTTGCCCGCGCGGCTGGTCGCAATCGTCGTGATGTGGCGATCGTCTTCGGCGCCGACCAGCCAGCGCGGATCGTAGAGCGACGCGCCTAACCGGATCTGGCCGGGCCGCCACGGATTGGCCCATTCGTCCAAAATCCCCGAAAAACGCGCCGTTCCGCCCATGCCGACATGGCGGACGCCGATAAACCGGCGCAACGGACGGGTCGATCGACCGAGAATGATTTTCGCCGGACGCAGCGCCATCCACGCGAAATAAGGAGCCGTCAAATCCGTCAGCATATGCTGGCCGAGCCAGAAGCGAACGACCGATACCGATCACGAGCGTCCCGTACAGAAGGCCGCCCGCGATCAGACCGACAGCGCGGCGGCCAGGCCCTGAGTTCCAGAGCCCGTCACTACCGCGTTGCCCCTGCATCGACTGCGCGAGCAGCGACACAAGGACGAGCCCCGTGATCAGCAGCCCGGCGAAAATGGCCTGTCCGTATGTGTGAAAGACAGGGGCATAAGCGCGTGGTCCGATTTCGGCGAGCCACAGCGCAAAGGCCATCGAATAATTGGCCCATGCATAAAAGCAGATGACCATCGCCATCAGAGCGAACATGATCGTGTCTCCTCGACTGAAAAATGTTTGAAGGCGTTGGTCAGGTTTCGTCGCCATCGACCGCAGATCGCGGCGGCGCCACCGGAGTCGTCATCGCGCCGTGGATAGGGCAATGCGGCGGCCCGGCTTCGGTGATCCACCTTGCAGCGACGCGGACGGTGTACCCGCAGCCCGGGCCGATACACTCGGCCTTGAGCAACCGCGTTCCCTGTTTTTTTGGCTTATCTGCCGCCTCATCCCGGTGAGGGTCACCCGGTCAAAGTTCAGCCGGGCGTGCGGAAACGGCCCGAGGGTGGCCGCCAGCTCGTTTAAACGCTCCCTGAGGACAGGCCCCGGCAGCGCGTGCCGCATCTGCCCTTCAAGACCGATTTTAAGGGCGGCTTCCCTGAATTGTTTGCCGTGTTTCGCGTCCGGAGACAGCGCGGCATGCACCAATTCATGGACGAGGATGCCAAGCACCTCGGCAGGCTCGGCGAAATCGGCCCGGATAATGATTTCATGGTGGCCGTCGTCGGACGCGCCGGCATGCGAGCACTCTCCGGCGACTTTTCCCTTCCTGCCGTGCGATGTGAACGCAACGGCGAATCGGATCGTATCAGGCAAGGCAAGACCGAGCTTGGCGAAATCAGGCCTCAATTCATTCGTGGCAGCCCGCAAATAGGCTTCACGATTGCTGTGATCATTGGTCGAACGGGGCTTTAGCACTGCGTATCTCCGTGTTACATTCCCGCAAAATTCATGCCCGGGTCCCACTTGGTCACTTCCAGTTCAAAGGCGGAGCGAACATATGGACGGTGAGGTCGAGGAGCAGACTTAGATGCAGCCGAACGTGAGCTGATCCGTCAAAAGCTGCTCCGCTATATGAAGGATAAACGCATTGGCGTTCCGCGCCTTGCAGAGCGCATTCAAGCAGCAAATCCGCGAAAACCTGATATCACCGTTAAGACCTGCAGCGATTTCTTGCCGGCCACATCGAACCAACGATTCTTCGTAGCGGTTTGCCAATCACTTTGCTGAGACCGTGTCGTTTCCGATCCTGTTGCCGAGCTTGGAGAACGTCTGTCGATCTTTTATGGCACGGGTAACGGACGCGATTATTCCGGAGCGTATCTCGGCACGAGCGAATTCGCGAGATATCGAAGGTGTAGAAATGCCCTCATTCGGATATTGTCATTACTGCTGAAGTGGGATTTTGGCGGGTGACTGAAAGCTGTGTCTGTTGCTAATCACGCCATTTTCGATGGGGTTCTCGTTTGCTCCGGAGAAGCGGCTGTTGTTGTGTTAAAGGACCGGCTTGTAGGCCTTCCGCGAAACTACATGCTCGATGAGTTTCTCATCGCAAGCGGTGTCACCGCAAGCTTCAAATCTGAGGATTTTTTCAAGGTCGATGTTAAGCAGTTGTCTCTTCTGCTGAGAAGAAAGTGATGATTAAAAAAACCTCCGCCTTGAAAGAACAAATCCATGAAAAACGTGCCAGAGTTGCAATTGGGCGCCGAAAGGCTAGCATCAGGCTTAGAAATGCGGCGTTCTTTGAAGCTGCCTATAAAGGGGAACTCAATCGTGTAGAAGCGTCGTTGCTATTCGGAGTGCCTGTCGACTTAGCCGACAAAGTCACAGGTATGACCGCCCTTCATCTGGCGGTCGGGCGTAACAACCTTGAATTAGCAAGGTTTCTTGTGCAAC
>CAWBFS010000064.1:0-18723 GCA_963788085.1 uncultured Alphaproteobacteria bacterium | reverse complement strand
TTCGTGTGTCCAGCACGACCGGTCCTGGGTATGCAGATAATAGAACGCCTCGGCGATCTTTACCGGATTCATCATGATATCGGGGCGCTTCTGAGCCATCGGCAGCGCCCGGGTTCCGGGTGAGTCGATCAAACCGTCGATCACCACGTTGGCCACGTGCACGCCGTGCTCGGAGTACTCCTCGGTGAGTACCTGCGCCAGCGTGCGCATCATGACCCTCGGATAGTAAAGCGACTGTCCGGTCATTCGCTTGTTCGCCCGCGCAGCGAGCTGGAATTGTTGGTGAAGAAAAACGACCCCTGGCCTTTTTTCCGCATCGCCGGCAACACTTCCTTGGCGACGAGAAATGGCCCTCGGCTGGAAATATGCTGCGCGGTATCGAACATCTCCACCGGGATGTGTTCGAGCAATTCCTTCTCGGGAGGAAGGTCACGGCCTTCCAGGTAACCCGCGTTGTAGATCAGAACGTCGGGGTCGCCGGCTTCGCGGCGGATCGTGGCGAACGCCGCGGAGATCGACTCCTGCGAGACGAGATCCAGCTCGACGATCATGCATTCGCCGCCCTGCTCCCGGATGGCCTTCGCCAGCGCGGACGCATTGGCCTCCTTGCGGGTCGTCAACACGACGAAAAAACCCTCCTGGGCGAACTTCTGCGCGACTGCGCCCCCGACGCCCCAGCGCGCGCCGACCGGCAGTCGCTGTCGTCCAGCGTGGCCATGCGCCAGCAAGGTATTGCGGCCATCCGATTGCCACTTGGAGGTGGCGCCGATCACCACGGCGACTTGCTTGCCCTTCGAGTTCGTTTTCATTCGGAAATCCCCCTTGTTTCCGCCACATGGCTCAGATCAGCGGACATTCTCGGTCCGTAGCGCGGATAAGCAAAGCGCAATCCGCCAGCTCTCGTCGCCCTGGCGTTTCTAGGCGTCGCCCGGCGGCTTTTCGAGCATTGCGATGCCGCGCCCGCGTACCTGCTTGGCGACCGTGTCGGCGAGCAGGCTCATCATCCAGGGGAGGTGGATCTCGATGCGAACCGCGTCGTCCAGCACCTCGATCGCCCCGGTGATCGTTTGCCACAAAGCCGACACGTTGAAGTTGAGGCGATCCCGGTCCCAGCTATAGTCGAGCGTGCTGATGAGGCCGGCGAGTTCGGGGCGCAGACGGCTGATGCCGCTGTCGAGCCGGCGCTTTGCCTCTTGGCGGCCGAGCTTGTGCGGGATCGAAACGGTGAGAGGCTGCTGCGACATCGGGAGGGCTTCCTTAGGTTGGACGGCGACGCATAAAGGCAAACATCGGAACTTCACAAAGAACCATAATGGCGGAAACACCAACCTTAGCGAGATTTCCGGCTCGGTATATCTTTTGCCAAAGCCGAGGAGCGGAGTGATGTTTAGCCGCAGAGAATTCGGTGGGGGGCTTGCCGTGGCCGCGGCATTTCACCGGCGTGGTTCCGAGCGTCCGGCGACGCCGCCGGAGCCGGCGAAGAAGCCCAATCTCGCTCGCATCCTGCGCACCCGAAGATTACGCGTCGGAGCGGCTCTAGGCGAGGAGCCTTATTTTTACAAGAACGCCACCACTGGCCAATGGAGCGGTTTTTTGTCGCAATGGCGGGGATCTGGCGGCGGCGCTCGGGGTCGAGATCGCCATCCTCGAAACAAATTGGGCCGAGATGGTCACCGACCTGCACACTGGTAAGATCGACCTCGCGTTTGGGCCCAGTCCACCGCGCAGCGCGCGATGTTCGCGGATTTCTCCACTCCGCTGTTCCACGACACTTATCGCGATCCTTGCCCGGAAGGGCTTTGCGCCAAAGAGTTGGGCCGAGCTCAACGTCCCGGAATCCTGGTCGGCGTCGACACCGGTTCGGCGCGTGAAGAGGCGGTCCGACGGTTTGCCGGGAATGCCGCGATCACCGGGTTCAAGACCCGCGATGAGGCGCTGCAGGCAGTTCAATCGGGCCGCGTGGATTGCTTTGTCGCCACGGTTTTTTTTGCTCTGACGGCGCTGAAGAAGAAGCCGCAGATCGACGAACTTGTCGTGCCTACCCCGCAGCTGCGCGCCGCGGTCTGCCCGGCAACCCCCTATGACGACGATCGCCGCTTCCGCGGCGTTGTCGATGCTTGGTCGGAAGACAATCGCGGGATCGGTCAGATCCGGAATTGGATTATCGCGGGGCTCGCCACTTTCGGCATCAATGAAGGCGATCTCCCGCCGGATGTCGCCCTCTAATCCTCAGCCCGGTCGTTCGAGCTTCTCGCGCAGCCGGATGCGGTAGCCGAGCGCGAGATGGGCGCCCCACGAGGATCGCTCGGCGCCGAAAGCGGCAGCATCGCAATCGTATCGCTGGCGCAAATAGGCGGTCACCGAGGTATCGACCGGAATACGGCTGAAATCGTGCAGCAGCACGCGGCAATGAGCCGCCGCGTACGGGCCGATGCCGTAAAGGCTGAGCAGGTAATCGTGGTTCAACCGCTCGGGCCAGCCTTCACCCGATGGGGCGATTGCACCGTCATCGAGCATCTGCCGCGTCGCTGCACTCAGCGTGCGAGCGCGGAACCCGAGCTTTCCTCGTACTCGGAGGCGATCCTCGCCATAGTCGAGCAGCGCCGCAGGCCCGGGGAAACTGCCGCCGCCCGGCTCGGCGACAAGTGCCGCTACCATACGGCACGTCGCCGACCAGCTCGTATTGATCGTCAACACGGTCTTGACGAAATCTTCGTAGAAGGACGAGCCGCGCAACATCCGGCCGCCGCCGCGTTCGATCAGCTGCGCGACCTCCGGCAAAGCCGCAATCGCTGGCGCCGGCTCCCAATCGGCGGAGAGCCAGCGTTGCACCCGCGCCACAACCTCGGAAACGTCAGCGGAGCCGAACCCTTCCCAGCTGACGGCGACTGCGTCGGCACGATATTGGGCGGCTTCTATCATGCCGAGACGATCACCGATCCGCTCGGCGCGGGCGAGCCGGCCAATTTCCGGGTCCCACCGCCACGGCGCAAGGTAGACCCAGCCATGGCTGGCGACGGTCAGCGCGAGATCGATAGGCCAGCGAAACTTCAGAACCGCCTGCTGCTTAGGGCGGATCAGGCAGCCTCCAGCGCCTGCGACAGATCGGCGAGGATATCGTCCTGATGCTCGATCCCGATCGACAGCCGGACATATTTTCGTCGACCCCGGTCTGCAATTGCTCTTCCGGAGAAGCTGCGAGTGGGTCGTCGTCGCCGGATGGATCGCCAAACTGCGCGCATCGCCGATATTGGCGACGTGGTAGAACATCTTTAGGGCGTCGATGAAACGCCGGCCGGCCTCGATGCCGCCCTTCAGCTCGAAGCCGACGAGCCCGCCATAGCCGCCTTTAGATAGGCATCGGCCCGGCGCCGCATCTCGCCGGTCATCTGGTTCGGGTAGATGACCCGCGTGACTTTGGGATGCTCGGAAGGAATTTCGCGACGGCCGCCGCATTGGCGCAATGGGCACGCATCCGCAACGGCAAGGTCTCGAGCCCCTGGATGAACAGAAAGGCGTTGAACGGGCTCATCGGCGCGCCGAGATCGCGCAGCAGGGTCACCCGCATTTTGAGGATATAGGCGATCGGGCCCAAGGGCTTGACCGCCTGCGTCCACACTGCGCCGTGATAGCTCGGGTCCGGCTGGTTCAACAGCGGGAAGCGGTCGGCGTGCTTTTCCCAGTCGAAATTCC
Organism: uncultured Alphaproteobacteria bacterium; assembly: GCA_963788085.1. Lineage (GTDB taxonomy): Bacteria > Pseudomonadota > Alphaproteobacteria > ATCC43930 > CGMCC-115725 > AP-15. The sequence goes on along the minus strand of CAWBFS010000064.1, from coordinate 15,030 downwards.
CGCCGTCGACGACGATGCCGCCGATCGAGTTGCCGTGCCCGCCGATATACTTCGTGGTCGAATACACCACGATGGCGGCGCCATGTTCCAGCGGCCGGCACAGCACCGGGGCCGCAGTATTGTGGACAATCAGCGGAACCCCGAGCTCACGGCCGATCTTGGCTACTTCGGCGATCGGGAACACTTCGAGCTTCGGGTTGGGCAATGTCTCGGCGTAGTAGCAGCGCGTCCGGTCGTCGGTCGCGCGGCGGAAGTTCTCGGGATCGGCCGGATCGACAAAGCGAACCTCCATCCCCATCGTCTTCATCATCGTGTTGAGGAAGAGGTTCCAGGTGCCGCCGTAAAGGTCGGTGGAGCTGACAAAATTGTCCCCCGCCTGGCAGATGTTCTGCACCGCGAACAGCGATGCGGCCTGACCCGAGGCGAGAGCCAGCGCGGCGACACCGCCGTCGAGCGCGGCAACGCGCTCCTTGAGCACCGCAGTGGTCGGGTTCATGATCCGGGTATAGATATTCCCGAGCTCGGCCAGCCCGAACAGGTTCGCGGCATGCTGGCTGTCGCGGAACTGGTAGCTGGTGGTCTGGTATATCGGGACCGCTACGGCGTTGGTCGCCGGATCGCTCCGGTACCCCGCATGGAGCACGAGTGTTTCCGGATGCTGGCTCTTGGTCGGCATGCAAATCTCCGTGGAAGGGCGCCGGTCCGGCACTTTGCCATCACCAGGGCGCCAGGAACAGCCGGGTTCGGTTTGCTGTGGACACAGGCGGGCGGAAATCGCGTTTATTCGGTATGTGTTGCCGTACCGAATACGACCTGTGAGCGAACAAGAGCCCAAAGTCGGCGTCCAGATCCCGTCCGAGCCGACGCTCACCGCGCTGCGCGAGGCCGCTACCGGATGCACGGCCTGCCTTCTGTACCGGAACGCCACCCAGACCGTGTTCGGCGAAGGACCGGAGGGCGCCCGGGTCATGCTGGTGGGCGAGCAGCCCGGCGATGCCGAAGACCTCGCCGGTCACCCCTTTGTCGGACCGGCGGGATGGCTTTTGGACCGCTGCCTTGTGGAGGCGGGGATCGACCGAAAGCGGACCTACGTCACCAATGTCGTCAAACACTTCAAATGGGTGCCGCGAGGACCGCGGCGCATTCACAGCAAACCGGGCGCGGTTGAAATCGAGGCCTGCTTTCCCTGGCTCGAGGCCGAGATCGGCGTCGTCAAGCCGAAAATCGTCGTGGCGCTCGGCGCGACCGCGGCGCAGGCGCTGTTCGGAAGAGCTTTTCGGGTGACCCGAGACCGCGGCCGGCTCGTGCCTTTTGCGCTCGCGCCTTGCGCGCTCGCGACAGTGCATCCCTCCGCATTGCTGCGCGCCCCGGACGAGGAGACCCGCCGCCGCGAGATCGAGCGTTTCATCGAGGATTTGCGCCGCGTCGCGGCGATCCTAGCGGGGAAATTACGATGAAATCGACGCTCAGCTGGGTCGCGGCAGCAATCGCCGGCGCTGCCGTCCTCGTGATTGGCTTTTTCATCGCTGCCCAGTGGACTGGCATCGGCGAATTCCGAAATCAGCGGCGCCGGTTGGCTCGCAATGGGATTGGGGGTCATCGTCACCCTCGCCTTGGGGATCGGGCTGATGGCGCTGGTCTTTATCAGCAGCCGGCGTGGCTATGACGAGATCGGCCGCAGAGATGGCTGAGGAATTTGTTGCGCTAGAACAGAATTAACCTTAAATGCTGCAGTTACTCCACCCTAGGTTCATTCGGCAGCCCGCGATGCCTGCAATTGTCGAATCTTGCTTGCGCTGGGGGCGAACCCGTTGCAACCTTATGTGGCGCGGTGCAGAGGGGAACATGCGTTGAAGAGGTCGGCGAAAGTGTTGGAGGAGCCTGGTTCAGCTCCGAAATACGGGCGCGGCACCGGCGTGCCAAACCCGATAGATGTGCATGTCGGCGGCCGCATCAGAATGCGTCGTCTGCTGTTGGGGATGAACCAGGAGACGCTCGCCAACGCGCTCGGCCTCACCTTTCAGCAGGTGCAAAAATACGAGGGCGGCGCGAACCGCGTAAGCGCGTCCCGTTTGTCGGCGATGGCGGATATCCTGAGCGTGCCGATTTCCTATTTCTTCGGCGACCTGCGGACCGACGATGCCGAGATCAGCCCCGAAGACCGGCAGTGGCGGGAGTACCTTCAGCGGCCCGAAACGATCGAATTCATCCGGCTCTATTACGCGATCCCCGACCCGAAGATCCGGCGCCAATTCCTCGACATGGCCAAGACCGTCGCCGAATCGTACGAGGCGAAGCCGTAAGTCTTGGCGCGTTCTCAGCCCTCCGCCAGCTAACCCCTACTCCACAGTGACGCTCTTGGCGAGGTTGCGGGGCTGGTCGACGTCGGTGCCCTTGATTACGGCCGTGTGGTAGGCGAGGAGCTGGATCGGGATCGCGTAGAGCAGGGGCGCGACAAAGGGGTCGCAGTTCGGGACGGCGATGCCGAAGGCGAGGCGGTCGGCGAGGCGGGCGACGCCGGCGGCGTCCGAGATCATCACGACGCGGCCGCCGCGGGCCATCACCTCCTCGACATTGCCGAGGGTTTTTTCGAAAAGATCGTCGTGCGGCGCCAGCACGATGACCGGCACGTTCTCGTCGATCAGCGCGATCGGGCCGTGCTTCATCTCGCCGGCGGCATAACCCTCGGCGTGGATGTAGGAGATCTCCTTCAGTTTGAGGGCGCCTTCGAGCGCCAGCGGATAGGCGCTGCCGCGGCCGAGATAGAGCACGTCGCGCGCCTCGGCGATCTCGACGGCGATTTCGCGGATCCGCTCGTCGTGGTTCAACACGTCGCTGGCGCGCGACGGGATCTCGGTCATGACCCCGACCAGCTCCGCCTCGCGCTTGTGGCTGATGGCCCCCCGCGCCCGCGCCAGCGCGATGGTGAACGACGCGAGGACGGCGAGCTGCGTCGTAAAGGCCTTGGTCGAGGCGACGCCGATCTCGGGGCCGGCCAAGGTCGGCAATACGACGTCGGCCTCGCGAGCGATCGAGCTCTCCGGCTGGTTGACGACCGCGATGATCTTCTGCGCCTGCGCCTTCGCGTAGCGCAACGCTGCCAAAGTGTCGGCCGTCTCGCCCGATTGCGACACGAAGATCGCCGCGCCGCCCTTCGGCATCGCCGGCGCTCGATAGCGGAACTCCGAGGCGATGTCGATCTCGACCGAGATGCGGGCGATCCGTTCGAGCCAGTATTTCGCGACGATGCAGGCATGGTAGGCGGTGCCGCAGGCGATCATCGTCACCCGCTCCAGCTCGCCCAATTCAAAGGGCAGCTCCGGCAGATGCACGGTACGGGTCGCCGGGTTGATCAGTGCGTTCAACGTGTCGCCGATCACGGCCGGCTGCTCGAAGATCTCCTTCAGCATAAAGTGGCGGTAATTGCCCTTGCCGATCAGCGCGCCCGAGGCCGCGGATTCGCGGATCGGGCGCTGGACTTCATTATTGGCCGTGTCAAAAATGGTCACCGCGCGCGACGTGACGACCGCCCAGTCGCCCTCCTCGAGATAGGTGATGCGGCGGGTCAGCGGCGCCAGCGCCAACGCGTCGGAACCGAGGAACATCTCGCCGTCGCCATAGCCAATGGCGAGCGGGCTGCCGCGGCGGGCGCCGATCAGCAAATCGTGCTCGCCGGCGAACAGAAAGGCGAGCGCGAAGGCGCCGTCGAGCCGCTCCAAGGTCTTGGCCACCGCCTCTCGCGGCGACAGCCCCTGTTCGAGAAAATGCGTCGCGAGGATAGCCACAGCCTCGGTATCGGTGTCGGTGCGGAAAACGTAGCCGAGCCCCCCGAGCTCATGCCGCAAGGCCTGGAAATTCTCGATAATGCCATTGTGGACGACCGCGACGCGGTCGGTGGCGATCGGGTGGGCATTGGTCTCCGTCGGCAGGCCGTGGGTCGCCCAGCGGGTGTGGCCGATACCGATCGCCCCCTGTACCGGCTGGTGATCGATCCGCCGGGCGAGGTTGGCGAGCTTGCCCTCGGCGCGGCGGCACTCGATACGCCCGTCGACCAGGGTCGCGATGCCGGCCGAATCATAGCCGCGGTATTCGAGGCGGCGCAGCCCTTCGAGCAGCCCCGTCGCGACCGTATCCCTGGCGATGATACCGATGATCCCGCACATCAGGTCTTCCTCCGTAGTCGGTCCCAAATCTCCAGCGCGCGCCCTGGTTTGTCCACCTGCTGCCCGCGGGCGATCGACAGCGCATCCGGAGGAACATCCCGGACGATCACGCTGCCGGCCGCGACGATCGCCCCGTCGCCGACCGTGACCGGCGCCACGAACGCCGTATTCGAGCCGATGAACGCGCCTTCGCCGATTATCGTGCGGGATTTGTTAACGCCGTCGTAATTACAGGTAATCGTCCCAGCGCCGATATTGCTCCGCGCGCCGATTTCGCTGTCGCCGATATAGGAGAGGTGGTTGGCCTTGGCTCCGGCGCCGAGTCGGGACGCTTTGACCTCGACGAAATTGCCGACGTGCACGTCCTCCTCGAGGACCGCTCCCGGGCGCAGGCGGGCAAACGGACCGACCCGCGCGCCCGCCCCGACCGCCGCCCCTTCGAGATAAGAGAACGAGCAGATCCGCGCCCCCTCCCCGACCGTGACGCCCGGGCCGAAGGTGACGTTCGGCTCGACGACGACATCGCGGCCGAGCCCCGTGTCGATGCTGAGGAACACGGTCTCCGGCGCGATCAGGGTCACTCCCAAATCCATCGCCGCGCGGCGCAGCCGCCGCTGCATCAGCGCTTCGGCCTCGGCCAGCTCGGCGCGCGTGTTGATCCCAACGAGCTCCTCTGCCGGCAGCTCGACCGCTCGGCAGGCGAGCCCTTTTCGGCGGGCGATGGCGACGATATCGGTCAGGTAGAACTCGCGCTTGGCGTTGTCGCTGTCGAGCGCATCGAGGAACTCAGCGAGGCGGCAAGCCTCGATCACCATGATTCCGCCATTGACGAGGCCGATCGCCTGCTCTTCTGGGTCGGCTTCGGCCGCCTCGACAATACGCTCGAGCCCGCCGTCGGGTGCCAGCACGAAGCGGCCGTAGGGGCCGGGGTCGGCGGGACGCATGCCCGACACCAGGACTGCTGCCGCGGTGCGGCGCCGCTCCGTCAGCAACCGCGACAACGTCTCGGTGGCGAGAAACGGCGTATCGCCGTAGAGCACGAGCACGTCCTCGATCGGGCCCCGCGGCGCTAGGCGGCCATCGAGCGCCCGCACAGCCGTCCGTACCGCATCGCCGGTGCCGAGAGGCGGATCCTGCACGACGCTTTCGGCCGGAGCGACGGTCTCGGCGACATTTTCCATCCGCGGCCCGATCACGACGAGGGTCGCGGCCGGGAATAGCGGGCGCAACGCTTCCAGAGGATACCCGATCATTGGCCGCCCGGCGATCGGATGCATCACCTTGGGCCTGGCCGACTTCATCCGCGTGCCGCTGCCGGCGGCAAGAATGACTGCGGCGAATGGCGATTGGCTCATTCACTAATAACCGAAGACATTAACGGCGGCACGATTGCCCCCGAGCTGCCGGAAATACAACACACAGATTGTTGCAAAATGCATCAAGACTGGAGAGATTTTTACTCCGCCTCGGCGATCATCGCGAGCGCTGCATTGCGCCGCGCCTCGGTACGGTCGAGCCAACCCGTGCCGAAGGTCGGGAAATCGGCTAGCGACCTGTAATATGCCGCCTGCCGTTCGGCCATATCGATGACGAGCGTGCGCGGATCGCGCTTTGCTGCGGCGTCCAACGTCTCGGGGCCAATGCAGCCGTCCACCTCTTCCCCGGTAAAACGAAGCGCCCGCTGCAGCAGGCGGGCCGATCGCCAAATACCGGCGTTCACGCCCATATCGAACACGCTCAGGTCGACCCCGATCGGTAAAGCGTCCGCCCGAAACGGGTTCCAATAGAGCGATCGGTAAATCGCTGTGGCGGTCCGTTCCGTCATGTCCTGGACCTGTGTGGAACCGAGCTCCGGATCGTCGGACCACTGGCGGTAAGTGGCCAATGTTATCCCCATATTGGTTGCGCCGCCCGGATCGGCGGGATCGTCGACATAGCCGCCCTCCTCGCGCAACGTGAAGGCGAGGGATACGTCGAAATTGTCGGCCATTCCGTCCTCCGATTGCCGCGCTCATTGCGCGAGATGGCGCAGCACAGCAGATTGTACCTCAATGCGTGGATTTCTGCTGGTCTTCGATCTCGACGGCACCTTGGTCGACAGCGTGCCGGATCTGCGCGCCGCGCTGAACCAAATGCTGCGCGAGCGCGGGCGCCGGTTGCTCTCTCCGCCGCAGGTGAAGCACATGGTGGGCGACGGCGTGCCGGCTCTCGTCGCGCGCGCCCTCGCCGCCAGCGGCGCCGATCCCTCCGAAGCGGTGACGGCGTTGCCGCGCTTTCTCGAAATTTACGAGGCGAATGCGGCGCTCCTGACGCGACCTTATCCCGGTGTGCCGGAAACCTTGACGGCGTTGCGCCGCCGCGGCTACCGCGCCGCGATCTGCACCAACAAGCCACAGCGCGCGACGATCGCCGTATTGCAGGGTGTGGGTCTTCTGTCGCTGTTCGACGGCATCGCCGGCGGCGACCGGTTTCCGGTCAAGAAGCCCGATCCCGGCCATCTCTTGGGGGTCATCTCCGAACTCGGCGCCAGCCCCGCGGCGAGCGCCATGATCGGCGACAACGAGAATGACGCGGCAGCCGCTCGCGCCGCTGCCGTGCCGCTCGTGCTGATGCGCTACGGCTACGCCCGCGATCGACCCCGACACGCTGTCCGCCGACGCTCTGCTCGACCACTTCTCGGAACTGCCGGGTGCTCTCGATCGCCTCGGCCTCACTCCTTGACATGTCGCCGGCCCGACCCGCTAAATGCGGCCGGCCTGGACGGGCGCGTAGCTCAGCGGGAGAGCACACCCTTCACACGGGTGGGGTCACAGGTTCAATCCCTGTCGCGCCCACCAGCATTTCCGCCATATTTGCTGCGGATCTCGGTGTCAGCCTGGTGGCCGAGAAGACGGAACGTGACGTGAACGTACGCGAATCGGCTGACACCACGCTGGCACCGAGTTTTCACGATGTTCCGGGTGTACGGGTGCGGTCTCGAAATGCGCTACCTGCGGCGGCGCAGCTGCTGGGCCTGGATCTGTCGTCAGGCCGCCAGCTGTTAAAGGTCTGCGGCCGCATCAGCCTCGGGGTTCCACCTCGGCTGTAGGGATAACTCGCAAATCCCTCTCAGCGCCGCACGGCCTTTTCCGCTCGCGATCAGGGCCATGCTTAGGGTAGTCCGGCGCATGGATCGGAAAGTGGCGATAGACCCAGTCGACCGCGGAGCGAACTCGATTTCTTAACGGGCGCTGCGGAAAAAAGAACCCCGCAGAAGCGGGGCTGAAGAGTTTTTTGCTGCCAGGGAGACTAACGGCAGCAAAGGTGCGACACGCTATCTGATCAGCGTCAGCGCTCCGTCAGCATTTCGAATCCCTCCCCCTCCAGCACTCCTACTCCTGATCGACGGGTCGGAAAAACCTGCCAAAACCTGCCATCGCCGAAAACGCTCGCGGAAGCGGTTTGCCTCACTCCAACCTGAGAAAACTTCAGATCGCCGTCACCATTTTAATCGGGCACCAACAGGCGAGGCGCCGATAACCGTGATTATCGCCGGGTCAGAACGATTGCACGCGTCGTATCTCCTCTCTGCAGCCGATGACTGCTCCGCCTCCTATCGGAAAAACCAAGATTTAATGAGGCACCCGAAGGCCCAAATCTGTCGGCAGACTATCTATCTGTGGAGACCACAGTGGTAACCGCACAAGCCCTCGTAACATCTCGGATTCCTCGAAAGGCCGGGTCGGCGGAGCCATGAATGACCGCCTTGCCATCCGCGCCGATCTCAGGTGGCCTCCTCCAGCACTGAGGCGCATCTTTTCCCCATCAAAGAACTGCCTCCTGCTAAGGAGCGCCCGAAGGGCGCCCGAAGCACGTGCGGGCAGTCGTGCAGCGGCCGTTCCGATCCAGCCAAGATATCAGGAGCCGGGTGATGGCCTGCAGAACCGAAAGCGCCGACTTGTCGTTGCACTTGGCTACATCCCGAAAGTGGAAAGGACCGTGTCTCCGACCCGGGCTTTGCAGAGCCCTCTATTAGGAATGGCAGGCGTTACACGATTATCGCGGTCGCAGCGTGTTCGGCTGGGAGCTGCCGCACGGCCGCGCCGCTTCGGTCAAAAACGGGCACCACGGATTGCGCGCCAAATACGCTCGGGAGTGGCCGGCATGTCGATCGCGCCGATCCCGAGCGGCGCCAGCGCATCGAGGATCGCATTGACGATCGTCTGCGGCGCCGCCATGCAGCCGGCCTGGCCCGCGCCCTTGACGCCAAGCGGATTCACCGCCGTCGGCAGTCCGGCGAGCGTGATGTTGAAAGGCGGCAGATCATCGGCCCGCGGCAGCGCATAGTCCATGAAGGAGCCGCTCAGCAGTTGGCCCGATCCCTCTTCGTAGACCGTTTGCTCGAAGAGCGCCTGCCCGATGCCCTGGGCGAGGCCGCCCTGGACCTGCCCCAAAGTCAGCAAAAGGTTGATCACCCGGCCATAATCGTCGACTGCGGCATAGCGTTCGAGCGCTACCGTCCCGGTTTCCGGGTTGATCTCGATTTCGGCGGCATGACAGCCGTTCGGAAAGGTAAATACATCGGAATCGTTGTAGGCGTTGGCATCCAGGCCGGGGGTCATGCCGTCGGGCAGGTTGGCGGGATCGCCGGCCGCCTTGGCCAGCTCCAGGAGGCCGATCCCGCGCTCGCTGCCGCCGACCGTGAAGCGCCCAGCACTGAAGCTCACGTCGCTCGCATCGGCCTGCAGCAAATGGGCCGCGATCACGCGGGCTTTGGACAGCACCATCTGGGCCGCCAGGTACAGCGCGGCTCCGCCCATATGCATCGAACGGGCGCCGCCGTGACCGTTGCCGCTCTTGACCGCCTCCGTGTCGGCCTGGACGAAGCGGAACGCCTCGACGGGCAGTCCGAGCAGGTCAGCGGCGATCTGCGCAAAGCTGGTCTCGTGGCCCTGGCCGTTCGACTGCGTGCCTAGCACCAGTGCCACCCTGCCATCCGGTTCGAAACGGATCTCGGCGCGCTCGCCGGGGGTTCCGCGCGAAGTTTCGAGAAAGCACGCGATCCCAATTCCGCGCAGCCGGCCGCGCTCGGCCGCGGCCTTGCGCCGGGCGGCAAAGCCGTCCACCAGGAGCCGCTGCGCGATCTCTTCGAGATTGCCGGCGAAGCGTCCGCCATCGATCGTGACCCCGAGCCCGCTCTTGTACGGAAAGCGGCGGATCAGGTTGCGCCGGCGCAACGCGATCGGGTCGAGGGCGAGCTGTCGCGCGGCGCGGTCGACGAGCCGCTCGATCAGGTAATTGGCCTCGGGCTTGCCGGCGCCGCGATAGGCGTCGATCGGCAGCGTGTTCGTGAACACGCCGCGCACGCCATGAACACCGCCGGAATGTCGTACACCCCGCCCATCGCGCTGGCGGGCGAATTGGTCGAGCTGCCGGGCCCGTTTGTCGAGAGATAGGCGCCGAGATTGGCTATCGTGTCGACGTCGAGCGCGAGAAAGCGGCCGTCGCGGTCCAGCGCCAGCCGTCCGCGCGTGTGATTGTCGCGGCCCTGTGCTGAGCTGACGAACTCCTCGCTGCGCTCGGCGACCCATTTCACCGGCCGGCCCAGCCGCCGCGCCGTCCACAGCACCAGCACCCATTCGGGGTAAAGGAAGTTCTTAACGCCGAACCCGCCGCCGACATCGGGCGCGCGCACGGCAATGCGTTCGGGCGGAATGTGAAACACCGCATCCGCAAGCTGCTGGCGCAGGCTATGCACCCCCTGCCCGCTCAGCACCAGCTCGAAGCGGTCTGCGGCGGCATCGTAGGCGGCGATCGCGGCGCGCGGCTCGATCGGGGACGGGACCAGCCGGTTGTTGACGAGATCAATCTCGACGATATGCGCGGCTTTGGCGAACGCCGCCTCGACCGCCGCCCGGTCGCCGCGTTCGAACCGATAGGACAGGTTGCCCGGCGCTTCGTCCCACAGCAGCGGCGCCCCATCGGCGAGCGCCTCTTTTGCATCGACGACCGCCGGCAGCGGCCGATACGCCACCTCGACCCGCTCGGCAGCGTCGCGCGCCTGCTGCGCGGTGTCGGCGACGACGAATGCGACCGCGTCGCCGACGTGGCGAGCCCGGTCCCGCGCCAAGGCTCGGCGCGGTGGCACGATCATCGGCGCAACGGTCGCGACCCGGGCGATGCAGGGCAGCGCGCCGATGCCGTCGGCGTCGAGATCCGCGGCCGTGAAGACGCCATTCACACCGGGCATCGCGCGGGCGGCCGCGGTATCGACGCCCTCGATGACGGCATGGCCGTGCGGCGAGCGCACCACGACGCCGTGCAACTGCCCGGACCTGTCGATATCGTCGACATAGCGTCCCCGGCCAGTCAGAAACCGGGGATCTTCGAGGCGCCGCAGCGACCGCCCGATCTGGCCTTCGCTCATCCGGCTGCGCTGCTCTCGGCGCGCCGATGCGCGAAGTTCAGGATCAAAAGGCGCTCGGTAAAGTCGCCGTAGCTCGTCGGCTCGTAATGCGGCGGGTTGTCAGGGCCGATACAGGTCGGAACGGGTTGCACAACGACGTCGTGATTGGGGCCCAGGAAAAACGGGATCGCGTAGCGCGACGCGCCGTTGCGGTTGACGACACGGTGCGGCGTCGCGCGGAAACGGTCGTTCGAATAGCGCGCCAGCATCGCCCCGGTATTGACGACGAAGGTCCCGGGCACCGCCGGTGGTCGGATCCACTCACCCTCGGCGGTGCGCACCTCCAGACCCGGCAGGACCGACTGAGCGAGGAAGGTCAGGAAATTGTTGTCGGTATGCGGCGCGAAGCCGAACTCGTTCTCTTCCGGCTCCGGATGCGGCGGGTAATGTATGAGCCGGATTGTGCCGTTCGGCTCGGCGAAGGCATCGGCGAAATAATCGGGCGGCAGGTCGAGCGCCATCGCGATGACCGGCACCAGCCGCGTCGTCATCGCCTCCATCGCCGCATAGTAGGCGGTCATGGCGGCGCGGAAGTCAGGCATGTCGGGCGGCCACCGGTTAAGACCGACCAGCCGCTTGCGATTGACGATGTCCGGGTGCTTGGGGGCGCGGTCGCGAGTAATGTAGAAGCTCTCGCTAAAATTGGGCTTGGTGTTCCTGTTGACCGGCGAATGCCGGACGATCTGGCCGCCGAACGGCAGATAGCCGATATTGTATTGACCGATTTTGAGCGCGAGCTTGTCGGCCTCGGGCCGGGCGAAGAATTGCGCCGCGGCGGCAAAGGTGCCCTCGACGAGGCGCGGTGGGATGCCGTGATTGGCGATCACGAGAAAGCCGGTGTCTTCGAAAGTGCTCGCGACGGCGTGCGCGAGCGGCGCCGCGGCGCCGGCATCACCGGCGAGATAGGGTCCGATATCGAGCACCGGAATGCGGCCGTGACTCCAAGCGTTCCCGGCGCGTAACTCGGCGGCCCCGCCCATCTCTCATCTCCTCCGCGTCTCGCCGAACAGGCGTCTTGGACAGTCACTCCGCATTGCTGCGCTATAGCTGGCCTTCGCGCCACGCAACGCTCGTGCGGGCAGACATCGCGCACATTCGCCGGGAAAATCCGGCCGCGGTGCGTTGTCTGCCGACTATCCTACATCGCCAGATCGCCCACTGCCCATTGTTCGTGTAGACGAATTTGCACCAGGCTGCATGCTGGATCAAATCGCGGAGGAAATGCACCGCCTCGAGGATTGCCTCGATCAGCGGCGAGGGATTGCATGGCCGCGGCGTGGGTTGCGAGGCACAATGTCAATCTAAAACCATCAGTTCAGGAGATTAGCGATGCCCATCGCCAATGACTTGCCCCAGGTGCTCGAAACCACTGAACCCGAGCGCCTCGCTACCGGCTTCATCTTCACCGAAGGCCCGCTGTGGCATCCGGACGGCTACTGGTATTTCGTCGATCTTCGCCGCAATCAGCTGTTGCGCCTTACACCCGGCCAACAGCCGGAGCTCGTCAGGACCACCACCGGCGGCAACGGCACGACCTTCGACTTGCAAGGCCGCCTGATCGTCTGCGAAGGAGACGATCGGCGCCTGACGCGCATGGGTCCGGACGGCAAGGTGGAGTCGCTTGTCGACAACTACAAAGGCGGGCGCTTCAACCGGCCGAACGATGTGGTCTGTCACTCGAACGGGTATCTGTATTTCACCGATCCGGACAAGCGCCGTCCCTACCACGAGCGCGAAATACCGGGCCCGGCGGGGGAGGACAACCTGTGGGACGGCGCCCGCGTCTATCGCCTGGCGCCGGACGGCGGTTTGAGCGTGCTGGCAAATTGCGAATACCCAAACGGGCTCGCGCTGTCGCCAGACGAGCGCACGATGTATGTCGCGAACACGCGCTCCTCGCAATACATCCACGCGATCCGGCTCGACGCGGCCGGCAACATGGTTGGGCGCAGCATCTTCGCCGACCTCAACGAGGGCAGTGAGCTGGGCATCCCCGACGGCCTCAAGGTCGACAGCATCGGCCGGGTTTATTGCACCGGGCCGGGCGGCATCTGGGTCATGGCACCGGACGGCCGGCGCATCGGCGTCATCCGGTGGCCGGAGCAGGCCGTCAACTTCGCGTTCGGCGGACCGGAGTTGCGGACGCTGTTCTGTTGCGCGCACACCTCGGTCTACACGCTGCGCGTCAAGGTCCCGGGCAATCCGCATCCCTGGTACAAGCGACGTGCGCCGTAATCTCAGGAGGCCAATCCGCAAATTCAACAAAAAATCGTCGCCTTGGTGAGCCGTCGGCTCGGGCAAATCCGGGCGAATAAGGGCTCCGCCCAACGTGTGTCGGTACGGCCCGGTCGGGCAGGGCAGAAGAGCTGGAACGGTGTAGCGATCCTCGCCCGCGGCACCGAGCCGGTGGAGACCCGCCGCAGCCCGCCGGGCGACCGGATGATCCGCATAGCCGCTACATCGAGGCGGCTGTCGGCGGCCGGCTCGTCGGATGCCTGTATCTGCCGAACGGCAATCCGGCGCCGGACCCGAAATTCGATTACAAGCTGCGCTTGTTTTGAACGGTTGACGGGCTACTCCCAAAGCCTTTTGGACAGCGGCGCGCCGGCTCCGATCTCGCGCGGAACCGGAAGATGCTATGGGGCGGGCGACGAGGAAAAGTGGCAACTTCGTCGCTGCATCTAACCGATGGAGTTGCCGCGATGCCCCAGCCGAACGACTTGAGCAGATCCCTCGTCGCCCTGGACCAAAATAGCACGATCATTGCCGTCGTCGAGCTGAGCCAGTCGAGCTGGCTGGTTGGCGGCGTCGTTCCGGGTATTGAGCGTCAGCCGCGCAAGAAGCTGGAGCCGAGCCCCGAGCGGCTACTTGCGGTGCTGCATCGCTGGCGGGATGAGGCGGTCAGGGCCGGCCGCACGATCACGCGGATTGCGCTGGCCTTCGAAGCCGGCCGCGATGGCTTCTGGCTGGCGCGCTGGCTCGATGTGCGTGGGGTAGAGGCGCACGTGATCCATCCCTCGAGTGTCGCGGTATCACGGGAACATCGCCGGGCAAAGACCGACCGGCTCGACACCGAATTGCTGAAGCGCGGGTTCTTGGGGTGGCTGCGTGGAGAACGGGGCCATTGCAGCATGGCGCGCGTGCCCACGATTGCCGAAGAGGACGCCAAGCGGCCGAACCGCGAGCGCGACTGCCTGGTGGGCGAACGCACGCGTATTGTGAACCGGATAAAGTCCACCCTGGCCCGGCTGGGCATTCGCAACTTCAAACCAACCCTGCGCAAGGCGGCCGAACGTCTGGCAACCGTGCACACTCCGGAGGGCATGCCGCTGCCGCCAAACACCTTGGCCGAGCTGCAGCGTGACGTGGCGCGGCTGGGCTTTGTTGTCAGCCAGATCAGGCAGATCGAGGACGCTCGTCAGAAACGATTGGAGCAGGAGCCTGAGACCGGGCCCCACGCCATGGTTCGGAGGCTGGCCCGGATCGTTGGTGTTGGTGTCGAGACGGCTGATATGCTCGTGCATGAGGTGCTGTCACGGCCAATGCGTGACCGCAGAGCAGTAGCGCGCTACGCCGGCTTAACAGGCTCGCCGGATGAGAGCGGCGCGCAACGGCGCGAACAAGGGCTCGCCCGAGCCGGCAACGCCCGGGTCCGCCGCAGCATGGTCCAACTCGCCTGGCGCTTCCTGCGGTTTCAGAAGGAGAGCGCGCTGGCACTGTGGTACCGGGTCCGCACCGCTGATAGGCGTATGGGCACGCGCAAGACAATGATCGTCGCGCTGGCACGCAAACTGGTCATTGCGCTCTGGCGCTTTGTCACTACTGGCGAACCACTGGAGGGCGTCGTCTTACGTCCAGCGTCCTGAAAGGGCTTACCGGAACGAGCACACCACTCAGCACCATTTTCGGCGCTCGCGCTGGCTCAGCACGACTGCCGAATTGACGATCCGAGGTGGCGGGAAGCCGTATTCGAACATGGCACTTGATGCCGACCGGAAGAATGGGCCCGCCGCCCGGAGCTTCGCCGCCGATGCGCATGACTGCATCATGGTCAGGATCAAACGACCCTACCGTATACAAGTCTGCGGCACGAAGATGCGCCCAATGGCGAGCTCCCCTCGGATTCTCAAAAATAGACAGGCACCGTCAGACGCTGAAGCTATGCAGAAAGAAAGCCCCCTGTCGCAGTTCATCATCGCTCCGCGTGCTCAGGCCTCAAGGCGCTGCGAAACACAAGCGACGCTAGGCGGCAAGCCGCCAAGCTTTGCTACCGTTTCGGTCCCTTGACCCCTTCCGCGCGCTCCGCGAACCTGACCGCAGGCGACGGGACGAAGAACGGCTTTCCAGCTCCGAACAAAGAACCGGCGAAAACCAAAAATGACCACTTGACAGGAAAAGCCCCATACAAGTTCGAATCCATCT
>CAWBFS010000063.1:0-22508 GCA_963788085.1 uncultured Alphaproteobacteria bacterium | reverse complement strand
TGCGCTCGCGAAGACGACGTCAACCGCCCCGCGTTAACCTTCCAGCGGCCCTCGCGAGCGGCAAAAGAACACCTGACGTCCTCCTTGCGTGTGACGGGTTGTCCGATACCAAAGAGCGCATGCTCGTTCTCCCCGAGTTTGCGCTGAGCTTACCTCAGGGAGCGGGGGCGGTCGATGCGACGACGGCGGTTCGCCCGAGGCAGGGCAAGGGCTACCCGGTGAGCGCTCTCAGGGATTGACCGGAATGGCCATCATCATGGCCGGCGTGACGTAGGTTGCGACATCCTCCGGCAGTAGGAAGCGCTGCGACACCAACGCATTGGCGGCGTCCGTCACGGCTGCGACGTAGTTCGCGTTGGTTCCGGCCGCATTGCCGTAGCGCTCCTGCAGCGACGGGCGCGGGTCGCCAGTTGACAGGCGATGCGACTTCGTGTCCGGGAACGCTATATACTGGCCGCTGGCGTCGCAGCCGTCAATGATGGTCGCCGCGCCGCCGGGGTCGGAATTACTTCCGGCGCGCTGGGCCCATCCGGTATAGGTCGCGATCGGCACGGCGACGCTCGGGACGCGGATGCCGGCAATGTCGTTGCCGTCGCTGTCCGTCTTCGACACGAAGATCTGATAGGGCGTGCCGAGCAAGACGGGCGGCGAGATCGAGACGATGCCTTCGTAGAATTCGGGCCCGAAATCCCACAAATCGCCGGTATGATGAATGCCGTTGTAAAAGACGGTCGTGGTCGCCGGCAGCGTTGGGTTCGGGATCGGTCCGCTGGCCGCGTAGGCAAAGACGCCGGTGACGGTCGAGTCTCCCCCAAACGAGTTCGGGATGTTCGGAAAGCCCATGCCCGATTGCGGCAAAGCCGGCACCAGCGTTCCGCCACTTGATGGTCGGCACTTGGTTTGCCGGCGGCGCCGTGCCGTTGCTCACCCATTCGTCCAGATCGACCAGCAGCGCCTTCTGCACCCAGGCCGAATTGAGCGGGTTTTGCAGTTGCCGGCAAATGCCCTCGGTGGTGCCGTTTCCAGTGCCGTGCTGGAAGCTCGCGAGTATGTAATAGCGGACCTCCGGGGTCTTGTTCAGGTTGAGGTCGTGCCCTTGGCCGTCGGTCGTCAGCATCGAGCCGCCCTTCGACCAGAACTCGTTCTCGGAGTTCGTTTCGAAGATGTTGGGGCAGGTGTCGGTCGCCTCACAGCGCGCAAGCCGGCCGCCGGTCAGGTGGGTCACCGGGTCCTTGAACGTCACATCGGCGAACGGGAACTGGAACTCCGGGTCCCAGCGCGCGATATGCTGGCGTGACGTGCGGGTCGGCTGGGCGAAACGGTAGTTCATGTAAATGCCGTCGCCGCCGCCAATGTAGTTCAACATGCCGTCGATCGCTTTTTCGTGATGCGGCGGCTGGCGCATCCAAAAATGATCCCACCAGCTCCGATCCCCCCATTTGTGGGTACTGGCGCCTGGCGGGATATCGGCCTCGTTGAAGCCCCACAGGACGAAGTCGCGGGTGGTGCGGCAGGGCTGCGAGCTGCAGATCGTGTAGATGTATTTCACATCGCCGGCGAGCGGATTGGCGGTTCCGTCATCGTCGGTCTTGGCATCGCGCAGGAAAGTCGCGAGATCGCGGATCCCGGCGAAGCCGAGCCCGGCGATGTTTGGATTCTCCGCGATATAGGTGAATTCGTAGAGCGCCGTTGGCCCAAATGTTCCGGTAGCGCCGAAATTCCCCGCCGTCAGCTTGACGCACGTCGTAGAGAAGAAGGTGGTTTGGGCGGTGCATGTCGTGGTGTACATCCAGTCCGCAACCGGAACCACTTGCGGCGTGTCGCCGTAATTCTCGCGCACGGTCAACATGGCCTTGGACTGGTCGAGGCTCGCGGGCGGGTAGGTCAGCGGCAGGTCCGCTGGCGTCGTGCCTATGTCGACGACGAGTTCCTCGGTGGTCGGGCCGGTGATCGCCGAGCCGTCCTTGTGCTTCGCCACCGGCAGGGTGACGCCGAAGAGCGTGCCGCCTTGCCGCGCCGTGAGATCCCAGCCGACTTCGACGATCGACCATCCCATGTTCATCAGGAACCCGGTGCCGGCCGCGCCCGCGGATGCCGGGAAAGCGGTGTTGCCTCCAGCGGTGATCGGTTTGCCGGTGGCGTCTATGCCCCCGTTGAGCGTGCCCAGCGCGCCGGGACCGCCACGGTTGGGCAGGTCGTAGATCACCCGGTGGGCCGAATTCGCCAAATTGGTCGGCCTGATGATTTGGAAATCCGCGGTGAAGCTGACCGTTCCATTGGTGTTTTTCGGGCCGTGGTCGATGTCGACAATCACGGCATTGTGCGGGTCGTCCGGGTCCACCTCATCGGTGAAGGTGCCGGTAATCACCTCGTAGGTTCCCGCTGAGCCAAAACTGGCGCCGCCGAAAGCGGATTGAGTGTCGTTGATGGTGAGCGTCGTCACTCGCGCGCTCGCGGCGGTCGTTGCGCCGAGCAGGGCAATACCAGCAAATAAGAGGCAGCAACGGATCGAGTTGCTGGAATCTCTCGAAAATTTTCGATCCATGGCTTTCCCCCTTGCTGCGATGGCTATCGCCATCATTGCTCTTAATCAGGCGTACCAGAAAGCTGGCGCATTTCGTTTAGCCGGGCAAATCACACTTGCGGTTCAGTTATGCGTTTTTCGTTTTCTGATATGCATAATTATGAGGCTCCCTATCACGCCGCTAACCGTCATTGCGCGGGGTTGAGCAGATGACGGCTTCTCTCGGAGAGACCGTCCAAAATTACAGATAGCTAGGGGGAAGATCATGAGAAGAGCGGCTTCTTGCCTCGAGCTGCGTGTGGGCGCTCTTGTCGCGCTGGGTGCGTTTTGGCTCTTCTATGGCGGCGCCGGCCGCGGACGCACGAATGACCAGTATCAGCTATACGACATCCCAACCCTATGGGACCCAATCCTTCGGTTCGGTGGCCACTATCAGGAGCTCGACGGCACCGCGACCGGCGAACTCATCCGCGGGATCCGCTGAACGCGATCATCACCGACATCGGTCTGGCATCGCGCTCGCATGGCAAGGTCCAGTATTCGTTCACCTTCTCGGTTCTGATGCCGGTCGATCTGAGCAAGAGCAACCACACCTTGCTCTACGATATCGTCAATCGCGGCAATAAGGTCATCACCGGCTGGAACAATGTCGTCGCTAGCCCGGCGCCGGCCTATGGCGACGGATTTCTCGAAAACCAGGGATATATCCTCGTCTGGAGCGGATGGGAGGGCGACCTGCTGACCGCTCCCAATCGCATACAGCTGTATCCGCCGCTGGCCAAGAATTGCTGACGGGAGCTCCATCACCGGCCAGATCGTGACGGAATATGATCTGAGTACCCCGGCGAGCTTTGTGCCGTTGGGCGGCGGGCCGTTTGCCGGCAGCAACGGGCGCGACTATGCGCCAGTCAGCCTCGACAACAACAACCCTCTGGCGACACTGACGCAGCGGGTTCACGAGACAGATCCTAAGGTGCCGATCCCCAACAGCCAATGGAACTTTGCTCCCTGCACCTCGGCGCAGCTGACCGTCCTGCCGCCGGACCCGGCGCAGGTCTGCGTGAACATGCTCAATGGTGGCACGTTCGACACCAACCACATCTATGAATTGACCTACACCGCAAAGGACCCGCTGGTGCAGGGCATCGGCCTGGCGGCGATACGCGACTTCGTCTCGTTCCTGCGCTATGGCGGTTCACAGGCGACGAACCCGCTGGAGGGTGCGATCGACCACGCCTTGATGCACGGCACTTCGCAGAGCGGCCGCATGGCACGGACCTTTTTGGATCTGGGGTTCAACGAGGACGAGCAACACCGCAAGGTCGTTGATGGCCTGAACCCGCATATCGGCTCCGTCCGCATCGAGATCAACACGCGTTTCGCGCAGCCCATTCGCGGGCCCGGCTTGCAGCACGAGGAGAAGATCATCGACGGCGGATGCCGACGCGCCGTTCACCTATGGCGACAGCTTTGATCCAATTTCCGGCACCAGGGGCGGCCTCCTCGACCGCTGCAGCCAGAGCAATACCTGCCCCAAGATATTCCACACCAATACCGACACGGAGTATTGGCAGGGTGGGATGTCGCTCGACACGACCGACACGAAAGGGCACGACCTCGCCATTCCCGGCGATGTCCGCATTTATCACTTCGCCAGCGCACAGCACGGCGGCTTCAGTCCGGTTGCGCCAATACCGACATCGACCGGGATATGCCAGTATCTGCCCAATGTGAACCCCTATGTGTACCAGCAGCGGGCGTTGTTGGTCGCGATGCAGACAATGGGTGGCGAAGGGCACGAAGCCGCCCGCCAGCCGCTATGCGAGGATCTCGGACGGAACCTTGCTGCCGCCGAATAACGTCGGCTTTCCTGATATGGTTTTCCCGACCGGCATTGCCGCCTATCCGACTGTCGTGTTTACGGGGTTGTACAACACGCGTAATCTGCTCTTTTGGGGTCCGAAGTTTTACCCCGACGACGAAAGCGGGATTTTGACAGAGCCGCCCGTTGTCACAGATCTCGGCTACAACATCCTCGAACCGGCTGTCGATGCCGATGGCAATGACATCGATGGGGTGCGCTCGACGACCCTCCAAGCGCCACTCGGCACTTATATGGGATGGAATTATCGCGCCGCGGGTTACGGCGAGGGCGATCTGTGCGACCTGACTGGAAGCTTCATCCCGTTTGCCGGCACCCAAGCGCAGCGCATCGCCAATGGCGACCCGCGTCTGTCGCTGGACGAGCGTTACGGCAATAACGCGGGCTACGTCGCTGCAGTCACCGCGGCGGCCGATCGCCTAGTCAGCGAGGGCTTCCTGCTGCCCGACGACGCCACCAGCATCATCAACAACGCGCAGTCGGTCACCATCCCCTGATCTCGTTGGAAGCGTCTCCGGGTTCTATCGGCACTGTCGCTTCCGCCGTTACACTCAGGATCACCGAGACAACACAAAACCGTCGCGGGCCTGTCATCCGATCCGGGCATAGTCGCCGCGCGCCAAATCGGGCGCAGAGCGAGGAGACGCGTCATGCCGCAGCACACCGAACGGGCCGCCGAACATCATAGCCAGGCCGCCGAGCATCACGAGAAGGGCCATCATTCGCATCTCGCCTCCCGGTAATAGAGACGCCGCCCGCGGCGCCAGGCGGCGTCTCGTTGACGACCGTGGTGACCGCCTCGGCGGTCGACCCCGCTTAGCGGTATTCCCCCCCGACCGTCTCCGCAAGAGAGATCAACCGCGCGGGCGCCGGCGGTAAGATCGTCCAAGCCACCGATAACCGTGATTACCGGTGGTCGAGCACTCCTGATGCTGATCGCTGCGCGGCCCATCGGCGGCCGCGCCGCCTCATTCGAAAATACGAGGGCACCCGCCTCGGCCGCCAGGCCAAGCGGGCCGAGCGCTGTGAGCTGACCGCCGATTGGGTGGTCGGCCGAGCGCTGTGAGCTGACCGCCGATTGGGTGGTCAAGATCGCCGACGCCAACCTGGCCGACTACATGAAGTCGACCACCGAGGGCGACCCTTACCGAGATTTTTTCGGCACTGACGCGTGACCCAGACCGCCGCGGTCTCATGAGCGCCGCGAGGGCTTGACCGCCGCAATCTGCATTTGCCGGCGCCTCGGCCGAGTTCGAGCGCGTGCAGGCACCGGCACATCGGGGTGATGGTGACGCCAGTTCGATCTCGAGCTGGCCGTCTTGCATGCCCAAGACGATCGCCGGCCTGGGGAATGGCTGGCCGCTGTGCTGGCTGTGCACGGCCCGAGGCAAGCCCGAAGACGATCGCCTCGGCAGAGCGTGCCATCGACACTGGCCTTCAGGAGCCTGCTGGCGAGGCTCCGGCGCCCGGTCGCGCTAATCGGAGATGCCTCACTCGTCCAGGAGTACCAGGAGTACCTGATCGAGCCGAATGCGGCGCAAGCGGGCACGGGTGATCGGTCCCGAAAACCTGTCAAAACCTGTCGTCGCCCCGCGGAGATCGAAAAGGCCAGACACAGCGCGCCGAGCGCGGGTGATCGAGGAGTTGCGCTGCATCGACGCCATATCGGCCCATGGATGGGCTTTTGGCAGCCGGTGCCCCTGACTTGTGATGTCGCCCTCGACATCAGCCAGTAACGACAAAAGTGCGCTCACCCGCTATTGGTCGGATGACTGTTACAATTCAAGCTGATACATGACCCGCGTGGTCGACCCACTGACTGCCTTCCTCGAAGCGGGCCGCTGTTACGCACGCAGCTGCCGGGTTGGCCGCGCGAGGATCTCAGCAATCGCGTCGGGGACAGCCATGCGTGCTCCGAGCACCGCCGCCGCCATCGAGTCCGGCAAACACAGGCTGAACTTCAGGGCAGTGGCCATATCTTCGGGCAACGAGGGGCGGGCATCGACGGGATTCATCTCGGCGATCGCCCGGGCAACGGCCTCCGTGCTCGTAGCCCGTACAGACACCGAGAAATCGTCCCACCGGGCGGAGGCAAGACCGGGCAGGATGAGCGCTCGTGCCAATGAGGCGGATGCAAGCCCGCCCGCGAAAGGCCATACGCGCACCCGGCCGTCCTCATTAGCCACGATCGGAAGTGAGCGGCCGTCGACGAAAGCTAGTCGCTCCCGCACCTTCGCCAGCATTGCCCCAGCGCGTCGAGAAAGTGCGCAGCCTGGCGTAGCGCCCGCGACGATGCGTTCCGCCGCGTGGGAAGTTTGAGGAGACAAAGTTCGGCCGCTTCCGAGCCACCGCGACCTCCCGCCGCCCTTTGCTGGTACTACTGAGACGCGTTGGCGCGGCCAGTCCACTTCAACAACCTCCCAGCTCCTCCCCCCGAGCAACAACACCGGCGGAGCGATGCCTGGGCTCCGTGCGGAACTCGTGGGGTGTACGGTCCCGAGCTCCGCCGCGCCCTGACTGACCGTGAGCATCAGCGGATTAGTGAACGCCGCGACTAGGTCGCCGAAGTGCCGGCGGCCGAACTCTCGCTCGCCACGCACACCCAGACCGAGCACACCGCCGTCCTCGGCCAAAATACCTACCTCCAGCATGTGCCGCACCACAGCAATGCGGTCCGCCTCGGGGACCTCCGCCGCAACGGCCCCCAGCCAGGTGTCGAGGTCGGGGCGCGCGACGCCACCCAGCTGCAGCGCGAGCGCCATTACCTGCTGCGCGTAGATGTGCGCCGGTCTCGCTGGTGGCGTAACGGGGTCGACGTCGCCTTCGTGCCAGAGCGTGGCGATCGCCAGCGCCGTGTGCAGCTCTTCATCATCAGTGGCGAGGAAGAGGCAGTTCCGTCGTGCGCCGGTACGGCGGCCGGTCCGCCCCATCCGCTGCAGGAAGGACGTGGTGCTCGAGGGCGCACCAACCTGTACGACGCGGTCGAGGTCACCGACATCTATGCCGAGCTCCAAGGTGCTGGTGGCGACGATGACGCAATCCGGCTCGGCGGCAAAAGCAGCCTCGGCTGCACGGCGCTCGTTCAGCGAGAGTGAGGCGTGAGAGGCGAAGGTGCGGACTCCGGTGGCACGCAACCCCTCGGTTACCTGTTCGACTCGGGACCGGCTTTCGGCGAAGACCAGGCGCCGCTCGCCGCGGAACACCCTGGCGAGGACCGTGACGGCGTTGGCGAGGGAGCCGACATAGTCCGTGGTGACGTCACCGTCAGTTGGCGGCCGAGCGGGGCCGATCACGAAGCCGCCGTTGCATTCCGGCGATCGTCTCCTTTCTGAACCCACAGCCGGCACTCAGCCTTGTCGGCGGGAACCGCTCTTCATGCCCCTTAGCCGTCATTCGGGAGCGCCGAGAGCCGGCCGGGGTCGGCTGGCAAGCCGCCCTTCTACCGGACTTCCGCGCTCCAGAGAGGCTACTTTCTACTCTGTAGAGCAAGCCTACTGGGTGCTCGTCATCCGCCTTCATTGAATGAAGATTTCGTGTTCCCGCGGGCTGATGGCATGACCGCCGGCCGATTAGCTAAAAAAGACTAACAGGTTCGCCGGACACGCTAGGATATTCCAAGACTGATTATGTCCGGTGATGGCGGCATGAGTGGGTGTTCGCCGAATGGGTGTTCGCCGGGTGGGTGTTCGCTCGTTGCGGGGGGCGACACGTCGATCCGGCGCAATCGACACCGCCGCGGTCCGCTCGGCTTGGGGCGAGTTGCGATCGCGCTGCCCGTCACCGCTTGCAATTACTCGCCGACCATAGATCTGCTCGGCTCCTACTTCCCGGCCTGGATGCTGTGCGCGGTAATCGGCATCGTCGCCGCTGTCATCATCCGGCAGATCCTCGCGGTCGCCGGTATCAACGACTACGTCGTCGCCCCGCTGCTGACCTACGCCGCCCTCGCGGTGTCCGCCACGTTGCTCGCCTGGCTGCTCTGGTTCGGCCACTGAGCGATGTTGGCATTTCGCAAGGCGCTCGGCATCCTGGTCAGCCTCATCGCGCTGGCCGGCCTCCTGGTGACCGTGGTCCTCGCGACCCGCCGGATCGATCAGCGGCCGCGCACCGACGATGCCTATCTGCAGGCCGACCTTGTTCACATGGCGCCCGACGTCAGCGGCCGGATCGTCGAGCTCGACGTGCGCGACAACCAGGCAGTACGCAAGGGCGACGTGCTGTTCCGGATCGACCCGGACCCATACCGGATGCGCGTGGACCAGGCTCGCGCGGCGGTGCGCGGCCTGGAAGCGAAGCTTGCCCTGACCGCCGACCAGGTAGCGGCGCAGACCTCCAAGGCCGGTGCTGCCGAACGCGGCATCGGCAGCGCCGAGGCGCAGCGGGCTCTCGCTTCGAGCACGCTGGGGCGGATGGAGCCGCTGCTCGGGCAGGGCTTCGTCACCGCGCAGCAGGTCGACCAGGCGCGCACGGCGCAGCGCACTGCGCAGATCGCGCTGCAGCAGGCGCAGCTGCAGGCGGACGAGGCGCGCCAGGCCATCACCAACACCAAGCCCACCGAGGCGGAGCTGGAAGGCGCGCGCGCGACGCTCGCGCTCGCGGAGCGCGACCTCAACAAGACGGTCGTGCGCGCACCCTGCGATGGCCGGATCACCGCGCTCGACATCGCCGCCGGGGAGTTCGCCGCCACCGGCCACCCGCTGTTCACGATCATCGACACCGAGCACTGGTATGCGATCGGCAATTTCCGCGAGACCGACCTCGCGGGCATGGAGCCGGGGCAGCGCGCGACCGTCTACGTGATGGCGCAACCAAGCCGCCCGCTGCGCGGCCAGGTCGACAGCCTCGGCTGGGGTGTGGCGTCGGATGTGAGCGCCACGTTTGGCGGCCTGCCGCATGTCGAGCGCACCCTCAACTGGGTGCGGATCGCGGCACGCTTCCCGGTACGCATCCTGCTCGACGCGCCGCCCGACGACCTGATGCGCTTTGGCGCCACGGCCGTAGTCGTGATCGATAAATGAAGCCGCATGCCGCGCATCGCGGCCGGGCGCCGGAGGTGGACGAAGGCGATGCGCGCGACCTCGTTGCACTGCTGCGCCGCGAGCTGCGTCCGACCCCCGGCCGGCTCGGCGACTGTCTGCGCATTGTCGTCGTCGTCCTTGCCCTCGTCGCGATCGCGGAAACGTTTCGCATCTCCGAAATTGCCCTCTCGGCCTATATTGTTCTGTTCCTATCGGGTCGCGAGGCGGCCTCCACTGTCCTGACGGCGCTGCTCGCGGGCATCGCCGTCGTCCTGGCGATTTTCGTGACGATCGCGGTCTTCATGCTCAGCCTGTCGGAGCCGGCGCTGCGGATTCCGCTGATGGCGGTAATGACCTTTGTCGCGATGTTTCTGTCGCGGACCGCGACGCCGGGACCGGTGTTCTTCGTCGCCGGTTTCATCATTGCCTACGGCCTGACCATGGGCGACCAGGTGCTCGGCCTCGCGCTGCAGCCGGCAACCGCGGGCAATGCCGAGCAGTTCGCGTTGCCGGAGATCGTCTTCGTCCCGCCGGAAGAAGCGCTGTTGCGTTTTCTCCTCTGGCTGAGCCTGGCCGTTGCCCTCCCCGTCATACTGCTAATCGTCGCCAACCTGCTGACCGGGCGCGACCCGGCGCGCCTGCTGTACCAGGCGCTGGCCGAGCGGCTGGCAACGGCAGCACGCTTTTGCGCCGGCGAGAGCGGAGCGGAACGCCGGCTCGAAGCCCAAGCCTTCGAGGGCACAGCACAGCTGCACAAGCTGCACCATCTTGCCGGACTGCTGCATCGTGGCCGGCCCCGCCTCGTCTGGGGCGCCTCGCTGATCGACGAGATCGGCCGGCTCGGCCTCCTGCTGCTCGCCTGGTTCCGCGTCGCGGGCGACGCGCGCAAGCCCGCTGGTCCGGGCGGCGGATGCCTGCCGTGCGGCTGAACGCGCGCTGCAGGACCGAGCGGCCCCGAACCCCGAACAGGTCACCATCACCGCGACTGGCGCCGCGCAACCGGTGGCTGACCGGATCTCGCGCACGCTGCGAGCGATCGAGGAGACATTGGCGGGAGCGGCGGCACGGCAGGAAGCGCGTGGTGCGGCGAAGGCACCGCGTCGGCTGCTGGCGGCGGATGCGTTCACCAACCCGGAACACGCTCGCTTCGCCCTCAAGGTCACGCTGGCGGTGATGATCTGCTATTTCGCGATGAACCTTGCTGACTGGCCGGGCATCCACACCTGCGTCATCACCTGCTTCTTCGTCGCGCTCGGCACCCTCGGCGAGACGATCCACAAGGCGACGCTACGCTTTATCGGCTGCCTGATCGGCGCCGGGGCCGGCCTCGGTGCGATCCTCCTGCTGATGCCGCTGATGACCGATCTTGGCGACCTGCTCCTGCTGCTGGCGCCGGTGACCTTGCTCGCCGCCTGGGTCGCCAGCGGCAGCGAGCGCATCGCCTATGCCGGCCTGCAGATCAGCCTCGCCTTTTATCTTGTCGTGCTGCAGGGCTATGGCCCGACGATCGACATGTATACCGCGAGGGACCGCACCATCGGCATCCTGTTCGGCAATATCGTGATCTTTGTGATCTTCACGACGATCTGGCCGGTGAGCGTGGCCAATGTGGTGCGCACGAACCTCGCCAACGCTTTGGAGCAACTGGCGGCGCTGGTGGGATTGGGTGCCCGCACCGATGGCGAGGTTTCGTCGGCCGCCCGGTCCGCGACCGAGATGGCCTTCGGGCAGGCGATCGCGCAGGCGCGCGCGGTCCTAGTCAACGATCCGTTCGAAACGAGCGAGGTGCGGCACGCCGTCGGCAGGCGGCCGATCGACGCGACTGTGGTAGAGCAGGTTGGCCGGCTATTCATCCCCGTCTCGGCGATCCTCGATTTGCGCACCGATCTGGCCGGGCACGAGCTTCCCCAGCCAACGCACGACGCGATTCGCGCGCATCACCAGGCGCTGGCAGCGTGGTTCCGGCAGGCAGCGTCATGGGTGCGCAGCGGCGAGGGAGCGGGAGAGGTGTCAGGCGGTCTACCGGAACTGCCGCCCCTGTCCGGCCCGGGCGATCACCTCGCGGCGTTCGCGACATGGTACCGCTTGCTGCACGAGGATATTCGCAAGATCCTCGACGAGGTTGGTCCGCAGCCGCAGCTGCCGATCACGCCGTCGTTCGGGGACGCATTGCATGCCACCGGCTAGGTTCGGACGTATCGCCTTCACCGGATTTGTGCTGCTTGGCGCCTGCAATGACACGCGCGACCTCGCGCCTGCTTCGCCCGACACACCATGGCAATTCGAGCCGTCCAAAGAATCGCCGACAGCCCCTGCACCCGCCGCCAGCGGGGCCCGGCGGTTCGCGGTGCCGGAAAACACGGTAGCCAGTTGCCGTCTCCCGCCGACGTCGACCCTAACCATGTCTATTCGCTCGTCGAGCTGATCGATATCGCTCAGCGCCGCAACCCGGCGACGCGCGTCGCCTGGGAACAGGCGCGGCAGTCGGCGATCAATGTCGGCATCGCGCGCGCCGCATATCTTCCGGCGCTGACGGCGAGCGCGGTTGCCGGCTGGGAGCACTTCGTGACGCCGTTCCCCAGCAATCTCGTCCCCCAAGGCTTCATCATCTTCAACGCTCAGGAAGCAATCCCGCAACTCGCCGTCAACTATCTACTGCTCGATTTCGGCGGCCGGGCAGCCGCAGTCGAAGCGGCGGGTCAGCTTTCGATCGCCGGGAACGTGGCGTTCACGGCGGCGCATCAGCAACTGATCTTCAACGTTGCCCGCGCATATTTCACGTTGGACGGCGCCGACGCCGCAGTACGCGCAGCGCGGCAAGGCTTGGCCGATGCGCAGGTGGTGCAGCAATCTGCGGAGGCGCTGTTCGGCCGCGGTCTCGACACCATCGTTGACGTCCAGCTCGCCCGACGCGCGACGGCGCAGGCGCAGTACGATCTCGCGCAGGCCAATACCGCTCAGCACGACGCGATGTACACGCTGCTTGCGGCGATGGACCTGCCGCCGACCACGAAGCTGCGCGTGGCGGACGCCTCCCAGCGCCCGCTGCCGCAGCGCACGGCACGCACTGTCGACGACGTGCTCAGCGGGGCCCTGCGGCGGCGGCCCGACCTGCTCGCCGACGTGGCGAAGCTGCGCGCGACGGATGCCGAAATCGCGGCCGCACGCTCCGCTCTGGCCCCGAAAGTTTCGCTGGGCGCGAACGTGCAGGGCAATCTCGGCCGGCTCAACGTGAACAACTCGCCCTATTTCTCGGTCAACAAGCCGCAGGGCGCCGCGTTGCTGAAGTTCGAATGGCCGCTCTACACAGGCGGACTGCTGCAGAACAAGCTGAGTCTCGCCCAGTCGAAGCGCGAAGAGGCCGCGGCCGGGCTGAATGAGCGCGTCGACCAGGCTTTGCGCGAGGTGGCACTCGCCTACGACCAGGTCGATACGGGGCTACAGCAATACGATGCTGCCATCGCCCTGCAGACCGCATCCGAAGCGGCCTTCCACAGCGCCAGCAATTCCTACGCGCACGGCGTCGGCACACTGACCGACGCGACGTCCGCGCAGACGGGGCTTGCGACGGCGCGCGCCGCGGTGGCCCGAGCACACACGCAGTCGCTGATCAACGCGGCGGCGCTTGCCTTCGCGGCCGGCGAGCTTACGTCAAGCACGGATTTCGCCACGGCGACACCCCGGTGATGCTGCTGGGCATAACGGGCGGGTGCCTCGCCTATCGCTAACGAGGCTTTCGCAGAATTGTTGGATTAACGTACCGGCCCGAATGTCGGCATCACGTCGAGCATCGTGCTTCGATGGCTGGCTCGCGAATGGCCGGAATCGGCGCCGACCGGCCGCTACTCCGGCGATCGACGAACGCAGAGGATTGCCCCTGAACCGCCCTTGGATGGCTGGTTGGGGGAGTGGGCGAGCCACGCATTTCCAGCGGTAAAAGGATCACGCCTCAAGCGTGTTCAAAATAAAGTCGGCACGTTGTGAAACCCCAACTTTTGGCAAAATCAAGACTTCGTAGCCGAGCGACGGATAAGTTTCGAGCAAGCGCGAATATTCGGCCAAGGCCACATCCAATCCATGACGCCGTTCCGGATCGGTCTCGTAAATCTTCGGCCAAGGCGGCGCCAAGAACACGCGCCGATGGTAACGGTTAGCTTGACCGAGCGCTGTCAGCACCGGTTTGCCTGTCATGTGCTCAAGCGCGGCAGCGGCATCAATCAACCCTCTGTCGAAGAACACCCAGCCGTCCAACGAGCCCGCCGCCGCTCGGTCAGCAAGGCGATCGCCATGGCGCGACGCGCAAAAGCGACCCCGTCAACCCAGGGAAGAGCAGACCCGCCCCTCGCCAACTCTTCTTTGACGATCCGCCGCCCAGGCTCATCTACGACTGCGTACCCGCGTTTACCAAGCTCGGCAATCAATGTCGATTTACCGCCGCTTGAGCACCCGGAGATGACGACAAATCGGTCCACGCTGCTGCTCCAATGCCCGCTGCTCGTGAATAACGTGCTGAACTTTGCCAATGCAGTTGTCGATGCCGCGACGAAAGGTCTAAAGGCAATCTCGCTGTAGGATTTGTGTGCCTACCCAGCAAACTCCGAGGTTTTGGCCGAGTGGCCAGCCTCACGATCAGCAACCTTGCGCCGCTCACTACGTATTTCGTCGTCCGTGAAGAACCCCGAGCACCCTGATTTTTGGCGGTGTTCCGAGGGTTTGAAAGTATTCGTATTTGCCAGCTTCGCTCGTTGGAGGGGCGGTTATCTTGCAAATTGAAACGGCCGCCGTGTCGTCATTCTCTATCGCCGTGGACGCGATTTGGAGATTCGCAATGCGGCCGAAGGAACTCAGGGACTGCGGGCAGAAGGACCTCTTCTGCGCCCGTCTGGATCAGATGGCGCGGTTTCTTGATCGGCATCCGGTGCGGATGGAGCGGTTGCAACCCAAGATCACGCTTCCGTATTGCAAGACGGCCACCGGCGGTGCCAATCTTTGTCTCGCTGAGGCCGCGATATAGGTGCCCCCGTTTGGGATCGTCTGACGGGCTCCCAATGAAAATTATCCAGGCATCATGCATGGCGGCGCTCACGCTCTGTCTGACGGGTGTGGCGCTTGCCGACGATTTGCAGAGCGTCGGCGATTCGGACAGTCTCGGCTTTTCGGCGCGGCGGTTGGAGCGCATCACCTCTTGGTTTGAGGCGCAGAGCGAAAAAGGCGATCCCTCCGGTTTTGTCGTGGCAATCACCCGAGGCGGAAAGCTCGCCTATTTGCAGCCGACCGGCTTTGAGGACCACGACAAGAAAATTCCGATGCGGCCAGATTCGATTTTTCGCATCGGATCGATGTCCAAGCAGATCACCAGCGTCGCGACCATGATGCTGGTCGATGAAGGCAAGCTCGACCTCGACGCTCCCGTGGCGCAGTATCTACCGGAGCTCAAGGACATGCCGGTTGTCAAGACCGATCCGGCTACAGGAGACGCGATCCTCCTGGAGCTTGAACCGGCCAAGCGAGCGATGACGCATCCGGGATCTTCTGCGCAATACGTCCGGTCTCGTTTATCCCATGCCCGATTACGCCGACCCCGGATTTGGCAATGCGGCGATACACGCGCTTTACGGCGCCAAGGCGCCGTTCCGACGCGACAAGCCCATCGCCCCCTTCGTCGCGAGCCTCGGCACACTCCCGCTTCTGCACCAGCCGGGCGAAGTCTTCGAATATTCCTCGAGTTTCGATGTTCTCGGCCGTGTCATCGAAGTCGTATCGGGAGAGGCTTTCGACCAGTTCTTGCAAAGCCGTCTCTTCGCGCCGCTGCACATGGTCGACACGGGCTTCTATGTGCCGGAGGATAAACTTGCCCGCCTTGTCGCGCCGCCGCCTTCGCCGCGACCTTCGCCCTGGGACGTCTCGAAGCGGCAAACCTTCCTTTCCGGCGGCGGAGGAATCGTTTCCACTGTCCCCGATTTCCTTCGCTTCTGCCAGATGCTGCTCAACGGTGGCGAACTCGATGGCGTGCGTATCCTGAAGCCTGAAACTGTCCGGCTGATGACGACAAATTCGCTGCCGCCGGACATCCACATCGCGGGACACGAAATCGGCCCGGCCTTGGGTACGGGCTGGGGGCTCGGCTTCGCCATTCGCACCAATCCGGATTTCAGCCTGATTCCGGGCTCTGTCGGCAGCTTCAACTGGCAAGGGAGCTGGGGCACATTTTTCTCAGTCGACCCCGAGCAGAAGCTGATCCTTGTCATGATGATGCAGCGGCGGGAGGGCAGCGAAAACGGCTTCTATTTCAACGCAATCCGTCGTCTGCCGTATGCGGCGTTGAAGGTTCCCGAAGCCCCCGCGCCGCTCGCGTCGGGGCCATTGAACGTCGCCGCTCTCACCGAATACGTCGGAAGTTACGCTTTCGGCGGATCCGTAAGTTCACTGGACAAACAGACTTCGGTCGTCGACGGTAACGGCTGGACCGGTCTTGAGTTCCGTTGTCGCGGAGACGGATGGCCTAAGGGTGATCAAGCCGGTCGACGGAGGCCCCGCCGCGAGGGCGGGCGTCATGGCGGGAGATCTCATCACCGCTATCGGCGACGAACCGATCAAGAGCCAGACCCTGGAAGCGGCCTTTCGACGGATTTCGGGTCCGGTCAACGCCACGATCAAGCTCAAAATCATCCGCCAGAAGCAGACCGATCCGCTCGTTGTCGCCTTTGCCCGGGAGGCGGTCCCCTCGCACAGTGTCGAGCTTCAAGTCCGTGTCGCGGACGGCAAGCTTGTCGTTGAAGCCACAGGCCGCTGGCCGATCCTTGATTTCGACAAGGGCCAGCCGACGCCCGTGACGGTTCTCTCGAACGATGAATTCTACGTCGAGAGTGGCGATCATACGCGGATCGCCTTCATTCGCGACGCAGCTAGCAAAGTCAACGGCGCGGTTCTCAATCCGGGAGCATGGGAGCAACGCGGCGCGCTCGCCCAATAGGGGGCACACTGACCGCTGATGACATGGCGGCATCGCGCCCTCCATTGTTTGCGTCCCTTTGAGGACCGGTTCCGGCAGAGGGCCGGAATCGGCGCGTCTAGGCCGTTGCCTTGCGTCCCGGCGAGGGTCCCTTAACCGAACATATAACGGCCACTCAGGCCCAACCGCTGGAACGGGTCTTCATGCCCCATTCCGGTCATCGCCCGGCGCCACCCGGATCGGCTCAAGGTGGGTGGCTACCTGCCCTTGGCACCCGGGGTTTCCAGCGTCCGCTATCCGATCCGTCAACGGACCTTCAAGTACGTTGCCACGGTTCAGAGCGTGACGGACGAGACGTGCCATAAGCGGACCAATGGAGCGCCGCACGGCGGCGCTTCCAGTTCAGCCCGGAGGCGAAATCGCCCGCAGGACGTCCCTGAAAATGCCGGACTGCACTTGCTGCGCTCGCAGGCTGTAGTCCTGGTAGTATCCCGCGGTCGCGCACCCGCGGCTGGCGAACCGCGACCGGGCCGATGCCGGTCATGATCTCGCGTTCCGGAAGATGGCCGTGGCGCACGACGCGCTGCTGGCCCGTCTCGGTCTTGAGATCGCTATGCTTTGCGAGAAACTCAGCAACCTCCGCTTCAACGGCCTGGGTCAGCAGCGCACGCGCGCCACTGCGCAGGATCTCTGTGAGGCAATCGCTAAAGGCCCCTGGCTGGGCGAGCTTGATGACGTTACTGTCCGACACGGCGTATCACTCCTTCATTGGAGAAGTGGAGGCGTTGAACACCACCACGATACGCCGCCTTACCCGGTCACGCCGTCACCAACTTCTGGTCATAGCTCGACGCCGTCTCATTCGATCCTCTCGTTCACACCTTTTGCGACCGCCCAAATTTATTCGATGATCTGTGCCTCGCCGAGGTCAGCAAGGGGTCAACGGCGGCGATCGTGCGCGGCGGCCACAGCGTCAGCCTTGCCCCAGCAAGCCACCACCTGCCGCGCCCAATCAATCATCTCTTTAGTGCGAATTGCCGACATCTGGCGAACCTCCCCGAACCACCGCAGTCGAACCCTCGCAATCATCGAGCCTGGGTGACGGCTCATGACCCATTCCGGCCATTCCCAGCTTGAACCCGGACGACTCAGTTCGAGGTCGTCAATTACAAGCCGTTTCTGGGAGCCAATACTCACTCACAATGAGTATCAGCGCCTCAGTTCCATGCCGATCGATATGCCGTCAACGCGGTTCGTGACAGCGGAACCGGAGATGTCGCGAAAGCTCAGCGGCGCTCTCCCCCGGGTTGTTGCGGTCCACGCGGAGGAGGCGGCCGGCCGAACCAACATCCCGATCGCTTCCGCTGCAACACGCGCCGCTATGTGCACGGCAATCCGGCGACATCGTCCCGCTTGAACTCGACCTCGCCCGTGTGCAACCCGCTGCGCACCGTAACGCCGAGCGGCCGCACCGAATCGCAGATGGAGGCGGCGCAGCGTACGGCGCGGGCCCGCCCATCGAAGGTCGCCCGGAACCCGTCGCCGAGGCTTTGAGCGTGCGCCGCGGAAGCGTGCTATTTCCTGTCGCGCGGCTTCATCATGTCGGTTGAGAAGCCGCCGCCAATCATGGTCGCCGAGCTCGGCGGCGTAGTTGCGCGGGCCCGAGCGGGCTACCCGTTCGTGGCGACCCCGCCGGATGATGCTTCAAAGCCATCACTGGACGATCTGCGCGATGAAGCCGTGCGCAACTCCTGCGCTGTCGTTGTAGTGGCCGGCAATGTAGCCGAGATCGTTGATGCCGTTGAACGTGGTCGCTTTCGCGTTGGGGTAGTCGTAGGTCAGGAATTGGTTGGAATAGAACTGATAGGCAAACGCGTGCTCCTTCCCGCTCGTATCAAAGTATCGGCCGCAGACCCAGCCCGTGTTGTTGATGCCAAGCCCAATCGTCGATGCCGCCGACCCAACGGGTACGACGAAACTCGTCGGGTGGCCGGTCTGATCCCAGATAACACCCTGGCAACCAACGCAGGTTGCGTTGTCGACTGGGAAGGAATTCGAGGTGCTGAAATATCCAGTGGTCTGCAAAAAGTCGTTGGTTGCTTCTGCGATGGTTCCCCTGGCAGCCGACACGTTGAGGTCGGTTTCCTGCGACCCGATCTGGCGGAAAGCCTGATAGTGCGAGCTTGTGCAATAGTAGCCGGAACGGGCACTATAATCATTTATGCCATACGGCACGGTGCAGGTCGCAATCGGCACGTTGACATCGAAATCGAAGTAGTCGAAATCGGCGTCGCTGTCGTTGTACAACGTGAAGCCACGAAACGCGGTGCCATTATACCAGGTTCCCGTCTGCACGTTGAAATTGTTGATATCGTAGGGGCCTGCGGTCGTAACAGTACCGGGAGGCTGTGATAGCTTGGTGTATTGCCCATTGATGCGCGTCCCAACCCAGGTTGTATCTCCGACTAAAACTATAATCGAGAGATTGCCGAAGTTATTGATGCCATACGGTTCGGTCCCGCTGACCCCCGGCGCGGGATAGTTTATCGGAGCCTCGACAATCTGGATTTTTGGTGCGCCGCCAGCCTCCGCCTGGGTGCCGAATCCGCCGACCACGAGCGCGAAAAGACCGATGATCTTTGTTTTGAAGTGCATGTGCGTCTCCCCTGGTTGATTGGTTATGTTGTTAAGATACATACTTGTTGGAGATAAGCAAGCTCTATATGCTTGCGGCCAGCAACCTATATTTAACCATAATAAATCAAGCGTCTCCTGATATTGAGGGTCTTCCTGACAATGAGCCGGCTCGCCTCACAGGTGGTAAAGATCATTAGTGGCGAGATCGAGCCCTCCCTGATGCGCGCAATGCCTAACCGACAAGTCCCGGAATGGGTCAAACGGTGTCCTGCGAGTTCGGCCTTCTAGCGACCGCACGACAGGAGTGCATCGAAAGACGAGTTCCCTGCTCGCTAGGGGGTAAGCCGGTCCTGCGTAAGGCATCTTGGTCACGCCTCATCAACCAGGAGGATGACCATGGAGATTCAAGCGCAAGCGATACCCTCAAGGCCCCGAAAAGAGCCTCGGAAACAAGGGCAAGCTTATCGGCCCGAAGCCACCGTTGCGGCCAAAACATGTATGGTCAATCCGTACCCGATTGCATATGGAGGGACGGACGCGAGACTTGGCAATGTTCAATCTGGCAATCGACAGCAAGCTGCGGGGCTGCGATGTCGTCGCACTTCGGGTCGAGGATGACTTCATTCTCGCCTCGTCGATCTTTTCATGGCGGGCAGGATGCCGCTCGACCGGCTCAACGGCGCGTTACGCTCAAGGTCCAAAGGTCCGCTGTCGGATCAGGTAGCGGACGCCCCCGGACGCGTGTAACCAAAGTCGCAGTTGGGTGGAAACTACTGGTTCTGGATTGAGGCGGGAAGGTCCGGTATCGGCGCTCAGCAGGCATTCTCGCGTGGCGGCGCGAGGGTCTCAAATGCGCCGATTCCAGACCTTCCCGGCCCCGCGATATCGACTCGATCGCCGCGGGGATGTGAGGTTTCGTCCGACACCGCCGCCGCTTGCCGAGGTGAAGTTTTGTCTGACCCAACTTCCGCGGTTTCGATTTGAACAACATTGATTATCAATGGCTTGCGGGCCATTCGGGGTTTTAGGCACCACAGTCGGGGTTCAGGGGACGGGCGGCATCTCCTGGAAGACGGGCGGTAGGGCGATGCCGATGGCGCGGCAGATCGGGTCGATGGTCGGGCCGGGAGCGGTGCGCAGTCGGGCCCGGCGGCCGTCCTGTTCGACATCGATTTCGCTGAGATCGGCGAGATCGTCGACGATGCGCTGCCATTCGAGCCGGCTGCGGCGGACCGCGAGACGGTCGATCAGCTCCTTGCGCAGGACCAGGGCGAGGAAGGTGCAGAAGACGTGGCCGCGGATGCCGGCGTCGGTCTTGTGGAAGATCGGGCGGGTGGCGAGCAGCGCCTTTGCGGTTTTGAAGGCATCCTCCACGGCCAGCAGATTGCGGTAGCGCAACACGACCTGGAGAGCGGCGATTTTGGTGTTGGTGCGCAGCACGAAGAGGCCATCGAACCGGGCATCGGCCTCGACCTTGGCGCGATCGATGACGAAGCCGTCGCCTTCGGGCGTCTTCAGGAAACGACGGAAGCCCTTGTTGGCGACGAGCGCCTTGTCGCCCTGGGCGAGCTTGCGCTCGAGACCGGCGACGAGTTCGGCGCGCGCCGCGGCATCTTTTTTGGCTTCCTCCGCGTTGCGACAGATGACATAGCGCCGCCCGGCGATCGTCGTCTCGCGGACCGAGAGTTCGGTTTCGCCTTTCTGGCGGGGGATGAGGAGCGGCACGGCGAGGCCGTCATCCTCGATGATCTCAGCCCGCACCTCGCGGCTGGTGCGCTCGCGCACGCCGAGGATGTACTCGATCTTCTCGGCTTCGAGGGCGGCGATGGTGTCGGCGCTGATCATGCCGCGATCGGCGACAATGCAGGACTCGCGGATCCCGAAGCGCTCGCGTAGGCGCTTGACCACTGGCAACAGAAGCGTCACGTCGGCGGTATTGCCGGGCATCAGGAAGGAGGCGATCGGCCGGTCGGCGTCATCGAGCACAATGCCGAGCACGACCTGCTTCAAATGCCCACGGTAGTCTTTGGAATGACCGTACTGGCCGAGGCTTTCACCACCGGCGCCTTCGAACCACAGTGTCGTGGTGTCGAGAAACGCGATCGAAACGGCACCGAACAGCGGCTGGCGGTGGCGATAGAGCGCCTCTTCGACCGCCTCCGCGGTGCTGCGGCCCGCCGCATCGACCTCGCCGAGCCAGGCCATCGCCTTATAGGCGTGGTCGAGATCGAGCCCCTCGGCGCCAGGCACGCGCACCCGGCTGCACCAGTCATTGGCATGGCGGTCGGAACCCGAGATCATCAGCCGGTGCAGCACCGTGAGATAGACCGCGCGCTCGACATCGAAGGAAAAGCGCCGGTCGGCGACGAGGCTCTTCAGCGCGTTGCGGCATCCCGTTTCCGCCCATAGCCGGCCGAACACCAAGTCGGGTCCGATGCTGAGACGATGCAGCTCCGGCAATTGGCCGCGATAAAAGCTCGACAACACGATCGAGCGGCGCGAATGGCGCGCCGCCGAGGCGATCAGCCCGTCGATCAGACCCGAGGCCTCGACCTCGTCGCGCCGGCCGAGAGCCTTGATGACGCGCTGCACGTGGCGGCCACCCTCGCGGGCGTTCTCGACGAGGTAGAGATACTCGTAGGCTCCGATCTTCTTGACGCGGACGAACATGGCGCGGCACCCTGCTCGTAGCAGAGCACCACGATTCTCTGCGTCACCACAAGCAAAATCGCCACTCTCTATTGCAATCGTCCAGACAGTTTAGCACCACATCACGGTGCGGCCTGTCGCACCTCCAGCGATTCCGCGGATCTCAGCAGCCATTTTTCTCAAAACCGTGGAAGTTGGGTCTGACAGCGCCGCCGCTTGCCGAGGATGATTCTTCGGCCTGCTGCGCCCGCCGAGACCAACGCCGGCGCCGCGGCGATGTTAAGTTTTGATAAGTTCTGGGCGCCGATCACCCGCGCCGTTTTGGCGCTGTAACCCGCACGAATGGCCGCTTGCGCCGTATTCGGCTCGACGAGGTACTCCCGGACGAACCGCTGGCGATCATTGCAAGTTTTGTCAAGTTCTGGCGGGTCGACCACCCAATCGCACTTCGGTGCGCTCGGCGCGCTTGGTCTTCTGGCGGCCGATTTCCCGCGCCGTTTTGGCGCTGTAGCCGGGAACGGACGAATACCGCAATCCAGTCGAATTCTTCCATCGGAATGCCGTCGTCAAGCCTTCCTCCGACCATGGCTCATGCTCTCGCATGGGCGGCGCTGCTGGGGCTTTTGCGGTCCTGGACGAACCGCTGGCGATCATTGGGAGGGATTACCGGTATGAACCGTCCCAACTGGATGAGAACGATGACATTGGAACAAACGGCAAGCCTGCGGGCTGATGTCATCAAACTCAACCGTCGCGAGTCTGGTTGATCGCCTTGAATTGAGGATGGGTGCGAATAAATATTTTTTCTCGTTGGTAGTCAAAATACGCTGATTTGTTGACCTTTTC
>CAWBFS010000062.1:0-46091 GCA_963788085.1 uncultured Alphaproteobacteria bacterium | reverse complement strand
CCATTTCACGGCGGCCGGTACGCCGGAGCAGGTGGCCGACCTGATCGAAGATTGGTTCACTGACGGTGCGGCGGACGGCTTCAACATCATGCCGCCGTTGCTGCCCGCGCAGATCGACGTGTTCAGTGCCGAAGCGGTCCCCTTGCTGCAGCGCCGCGGTCTGTTCCGCACGGAATATAGCGGCGAGACATTGCGCCTGAGCATTACGGGCTGCATCGGCCGAAGAGCGCCTTCGGCTAAGCCGGGGCGGGGGCGCACCACCCTGAGGCAGGAGGTATGGTATGACTGAGCCACATGGTCCGCTTCAGGGCGTGAAAGTCGTCGCCTGCTCGACGGCGCAGGCCGGCACGGTGCCCTACATGCTGATGGCCGATCTCGGCGCCGAGGTGATCAAGATCGAGGTGCCGGAGGGTGGCGACAACTCGCGCGGGTCGACCGTGTTGCCGGGTTTGCCCAGCACCTATTTCGAAACGAACAATCGTGGCGTGAAGAGCGTCACGCTGAATCTGAAGGCGCGCGAGGGGCGCGAGATCCTGCGCAAACTGGTCGCGCAGGCGGACATGTTCGGGCAAAATTTCCGGCCGGGCGCCGCGGAAAAGAACGGCTTCGGCTATGAGGAACTGCGGAAGGTCAACCCGAAGCTGGTCTACATTTCGATCTCGGGTTACGGCCCAAGGGCCCGCATGCCGCGCTGCCCGGCACCGATTCCATGGCCCAGGCGCTTGGCGGCATTGCCGAGGCGTATTCGACGCCGGGCCAGCCGTTGAAGACCGGCATCGTCTCCGTTGCCGATGAGACCTGTGCCATCCTGGCCTTCGGCGGTGCGCTCGCCGCGTTGACTTATGCCCGAAGCACCGGCATCGGCCAGAAAGTCGATTGCTCCTTGCTCGGCGGGCAAATCCGGCTGATGGGCTGGACGCTGACGACGACGATGTGGCGCAACCGCGATCCGGTCACCGGCCAGGCCCGCGTCACCGGCACGCCCGACGCCCCGGCCTCAGCGCCAGCTTCAACGACCGCGACGGCAAGCCGCTGGTGTTCCAGTTGAACGGCGCGCGGAAATGGCGCGACGCGATGACCGCGCTCGGCTTTTATGAGACGCTCGAAGAGGCCGGCTTTGGCGATCTCGGCGTGATCATCGCCTCCGATGACAAGCGCGCGAGCCTTGCTGCGCATGCTGGACGAATTGTTCGCGACGGGGCCGCGCGACGATTGGGTGGAACGGCTGCGCGGCGCCGACATCGTCGCCGCGCCGATCAACACTCTGCTGGAAGCCTCCAACGATCCCGACGTGGTGGCCAACGGCTATGTCACCGAAATCGACTACCCGAAGCATGGCAAGAGGCTGAAAGTGCACGGCTCGCCGTGGCATTTCTCCGAAACCCCGGCGCAGATCGGCATTGCCCCGGAGTTCGGCGCGCATAACGACGAAATCCTCGCCGCGCTCGGCTACACCCCGGCGCAGATCGAGGATTTCCGGGAGAGAAAGATTATTTAGCTCCGGCGAGCGGGGAATTTGCAGCGCGGGCTTGTGCCACTGAATTTGGGGAGCCGTCTCTTCCATCAGGCGGCCGCTGTGAACAGGCGCAGCCGCGCCGCCCCGATGGCGATCTGACGATTGCGGCGGGAGGAACCACCGCGGCAACGATCGCAAGAACCGATATCGTCAGCCGCTTCTCGCCGACGAATATGCCGATCAATTCGGCAGCGAGCTCCCTGAGCATAGTCACAGGATGCTCTGCGCGAGCTCCGTGGTTAAAATCAGCTCACTTGACCGACTTTCCCGGGGGTCGCGGATCATCTGCACCGTCGCGGTCATCCCGGCGACCAGATGACGCCTTCCGGCACCTGATCGATGTGGATGCGAACCGGAATGCGCTGCGCCAACCGCACCCAGGTGAAGATCGGGTTAACCGTGGCGAGACCTTCGCGTTCGGCTGGGCATTGGCGACATTGATCGCGCGGGCGATGCTGTTGACATGGCCGCGCAGATCGGCTGGTAGCCCATCAACTTTATCGTCGCGGGGTCGCCTTCGCGGATGCGGTCGAGATTGGTTTCCTCGAAATAGCCGTCGACCCAAAATGAATCGGCGTCGACCAGCGAAATCAAGTTCTCGCCGACCGTAGCGTAATCGCCGAGCTGCGCCAACAGATTGGTCACGTAGCCGTTGACCGGCGAGCGGATCTCGGTGCGCTGCAGATTGACCCGCGCCTGGTCCAAATCGCCACCGCCTGCTGGTATTGCCTGGGCTGCCATCGCGGTGCTCTCATAGGTTTGCTTTTCCTCCTTGGTCACCGCAATTGGGTCAGTTCCTGGCGGCGCTGCGCCTCGCGCTGGGCTTCTGCGCGTTACTTGCGCCTGCTCCACCGCCGCTTGGGCGAGGTCGACGGCGATCTTGTAGTCGGTCGGGTCGATCACCATCAGCAGATCGCCCTTGTGCACGAACTGGTTGTCGGCGACCGGCAATTTTACGATTTGACCGGCGACTTGCGGCGCCATTGTCACGACATAGACCCGCACCGTGCCGTCGCGCGTCCACGGCGCCTCCATATAGACGCGCCACATCTCCCGGCCGAGCACCGACAGCCACCACGATCGCGATCAATGTGAGCAGCAGCGGCAGGATGCGGAGCGCGCCGCCGGCGCGGAGCCGAATCGGTCGGGCGACCGGACCGGCGGCGGGACGTTTCGGCGCGCTTCTGCTCGCGGCCTCAGCTCGGCATCGGCCATCGAGCGACCAATAAAACCATCGACGACAGCACGATCATGTAGACCGCCATCATGAACAGCGACGGGTGCCAGACGTAACGCAACAGCCCGAAACGGGCGGCGAACCGTCGCAGTCCGATCGTGACAACCCAGGCGGCGGCCATGATCACCGAAATCGGCGCGACATAGACGCCGAATAGGTTGATTTCGGTGAACCTCACCCGGGCGCTCCGTCGAAGTAAGCCTCATGTTGGGTGAGCGCCCCCGATATTGCAAGGATGAGGCCGCGCGCCCGAAGAACCGCGAGCGTCGTCCGGGCGTGCGGCGAGCATCTCGATCGACTGCGCAGGCGCGCGGTCGCGAGCGCACTCTGGCCGCGCGACGGCTTCGAGTGCAGCATCGAGCGCGCATCCGAGGTTCAGCCTCCGCGCGATCCGGCGAAGCTGGATGATCTTGCTACCCACCGAGAACGCCGCCATAAGCTGCGAGCGCTGCAATGGTTGCGCCTGATCCGGCAGTGCCGCGAACCGGCCGTACATGCGGCCCTCCCAGTCGTCGGGAGTCCTTGGGATCGGACCCGTCGCGAGGCGGCGCAGATCGCGCAACGTCAATGCCAGCAACCGGCGTGCCCGAAATGCCGGCGACAGCGGCGGTATCAAGCGAAACGAAACGGCCGCCGCACCCACGCCTGCGACGATCGCCAACGCGGCATTGTAAAACTGCGCGGTGTCGTAGGTCATCGGGTTCGAGGGCGCGAGCAGCGGCACGAAATTTGCCGCCATGGCGGTAAACATCGCCGTCTGCCACGGCTGCGCCATCCCGCGCGCCGGCGGGTACCAGGACAAGGCCAATCGCGAGGCTGAAGGCAGCGAAGGTCTCCGTGTTTCGGCAGCACCGCGAATGCGATGATCGCGGCGAAAGCTGCGGTGAGGCCGGTCCCTATCATAAACCCGATGGCTGTGGCGTAAGCCTGGTCGGCTCGCGGCGCGAACAGGATGACGCCGATCGCGGCAAAAGTGATGGCCCCGGCACCGTTCGGCCATGCGGTAACGATCCAGAAAAGCTCGGCCGCGCCGATCACGACGAAAGCGCGCCCGGCATTGACCAGAGAGGGAAGCCAATCGGCGATGCGGAGGCGGATGTGCCGCGACGGCGAGAAACGGGCCGGGCAGGATCGTCAACAAGCAATGCCAGCCCGTTGAGAGCGTGCGAGATTCCGCCCAGCACTTCAGCCGTCTGATCGGCGAGCAGCCGCAGCGACGGTGTACGCCGCCGGCAGGGCGACCAGCCTCCGCACCGCCGCATCACACATCCGGAGCAGGCCGTCGGGTTCGTCGATCCAGCGTGCCGGCTCGCCTTGCTCGGGAGCTGAGCGCAGTTCCTCCGGCATTGCCTGCAGAACGGCGGCCGCCTCTTGCCGCGCCCGCTCATCCGGCAATCGCTACGAGCAGAACCGCCACCGCCCGCCAGCCGGCCAGGGCTGAGAGCAGACCGTCTATGGCCGTCTGCAGTACCGGCGAATGGTAGCGGAGCTGGGAAGAATTCGCCGAATGCCTCGTCGATCACCGGGTCGAGCGCGATGACCCGGCGGATGAGTTCGCGCCGGACCGTCTGGGTGTCCTCAAATTCGGCTCCGGCGGTGGCCAATGTGTCGGTGAACCGGCCGCTGATCTCGGCCGAAATGGCGGCAAACAGGGTGGCGAGCCGGCGCCGGGCGCCGCCGAAATCGGTTCCGGCGAGCACGATTCCGGCGCAGACGATGCCGATGCAGATCTCGCTGGCACGGGTCACGGCAAGCATGAAGGCCTGCCCGTTCAGGCCGCCGGTCGCGCCGAGCTGGTCGCTTGCGATGATGGCCGCCGTGTAGCCGGCCAGCGCTGCCGCGTAGGCCGCGAAATTGCGCAAAAGTGTCGCGACGAGCGCGCATCCGGCGCCCCACAGCGCCAGGCTCACGAGAAAGGCGGCGCGGTTCTGTGGGAAGCAGGCGGTCATGACCACGATCGCCATCGCGCCCGACGACGGTGCCGATCATGCGGAACCAGCCCTTGCGCAGCGAGGCGCCGAGATGCGGCTGACAGACGATCGCCGCGGTCGTACCGGCCCAATACGCATTGTCGAGCTCGAGCCAGAACGCGACGTAGAGCGCGAGACAGACCGAAGCCCACAGCCGCAAGCCAAAAAGCAGCGGCGGGCCGACCGCCTGGAGCACGCCGGATGCGGAATCCACCCATCGCGCGACCGGGCCGGGTCGGGCGGCCGATGGCTCGCGCCGGTCATCAGCGTGAGCCGCCGAGCACCCTGTACTTCGAGATCCGATGTCCTTTCTCCCTGTTGGAATGCGCAAGCAGGCGACCCTTTTACGCCAGCACGCCCCCGCAAACACGGGGCAGGGCGAGAACTCTGCACCTGTTTTACCTGTTTTATCAGGTCGAGATCAGGTGACGGCGCGGGCTACGGGTGGCTATTTCCAATCGGTATGCCAGCATCTATCCGCAATTGCGAATACCACAAAAAGCGATGTCACGTCAATAAGGTCGCCCGTAGGACCTGCGATGGCGAGCAAAGAGGGCGCCGAAAGCCCCAGCTGTTGCGAATATAGGTGACGACCGCCGCGACCTCGGCATCGGTCATGTTGTGCTATTTCACCACGTCTGCGGCCGTCTCCGCGATCTCTACATCGTTGGTTTTGTCGAAACCGCTGACGCCGACGGCCCCGACGACTGTGCCACCGATGTGGATCGGCACGCCGCCCTGCATTTGTATCCGCTCGGCGGTGATCGCTGCCGGACGCCCGGTGTTGATCGTCGCCTCGAGCGCTTGGGTCGGTTCCTGAAAGAGAGCGGCCGAACGAGCCTTGCCGATCGCGAGCTCGATGCCGATCGGACGGGCGCCCTGCATCTGCTCGAAGAGGATTAGGTCGCCCTCAGGATTCACTACGGCGAGTGACGAGGGAGCAGTGAGCTGCTGCGCCTTCTGCTCGGCCGCGTGCAGTACGCTTCGGGCGCCGTCGAGGCTCAGCGTCGGAACCTGTACGGTTTGCCCGTGCGCGAGCCCGGGCGAGAGCGCTAATACGAGCGCGATTATGCGTTTGACCGTAATCAATGTTGCCCACCGGTCTGAGCGCCCCCGAGCGAGGTGCCTGCGGCTCTGGCGCCGACAGCCGAGGCGGGGCCCGTATTGCCGGTTGCGCCCGGCTCGGCCCAGAGTCGCTCCGAATACGCGTTCTGCTCGGGCGGGAGTTGCAGGTCGGCATTGTTGCCATCGTACATCGTACCGGTCGGTCCGATCGCCGTCGGTGGCCGCGCACCCTGCGGTGCGGGCGACGGATTGCCGCCTTGCGCAAGGGCGGATGTGGCCGCAGCGATGAGCATCATTGTCGCTATGGCGGTGGCTTTGATCATGCGGTGCTCTCCGCTGGCAGCTAGTGGTGCGAACCCAACCCAAAGTGTCCGACTCGCTCTCACCGAGATTGCTTCGCTTCGCTCGCAATGACACCGTAAGTGGTCCGTCGTTGCGAGGAGCGCAGCGACGAAGCAATCCCGAGCCTCACGACGGGAGGCATCGGTCTACTTCCGGCCGCTACGGCGCTTGCGCTTGCCGATGGAGCGTCTGCCGCATATTGCTGACCTCGCCGGCGGAAACCGGTGGTGCGGCATTGCCCCAAGCATTGCGAATGTAGGTGACGACGGCGGCTACGTCGGCGTCGGACAGCCGCCAGGCGAAGGACGGCATCGCGGGGCCGGTCGGAGCCGCGTCGGTGGCGACCGCGCGCGAACCTTCCAGCACCACACGGATGAGGCTCGTGGGCGCGACTGTTGCACGAGCGGTGCTCCACTGAGGCGCGGGAAGAGGCCGACGATGCCTTCTCCTCCCGCCGTATGGCAGGCGGCACATGGTTATTGTAGATAGCCTGCCCCTGCTGCATCGCCGGATCCT
Organism: uncultured Alphaproteobacteria bacterium; assembly: GCA_963788085.1. Taxonomy (GTDB): domain Bacteria; phylum Pseudomonadota; class Alphaproteobacteria; order ATCC43930; family CGMCC-115725; genus AP-15. The sequence continues at coordinate 39,445 of CAWBFS010000062.1, read as the reverse complement.
GCGCCGAGACCGGCTGCGGCGGTCCGCCCCCGCCGGGCGGCAGGTCCTTCAGATAAACGGCGATCGCGCGCAGATCGGCGTCGGTCAGATGCGAGGTGGAGTGGGTGACTGCGTCCGCCATCGCTCCGGAGGCGATGTCGTAGCGGTTGCGCCCGGTCTTGAGATAGAGGGCAATGTCGTCGGCGGTCCAGTCGCCGATGCCAACCCGGCGGTTGCCGGTTATGTTCGGTGCATACCAGTTCTGCAGCACCGAGCCCTGCATCGCCTGGCCGTTCTCGTCACCGCCCATCACGTTTTTCGGCGTATGGCATAAGCCGCAATGCTCCGCGCCCTCGACCAGATAGGCGCCGCGGTTCCATTCCGCCGACTTGCCGGGATCGGGCTTGAATTCGCCCGGCGTAAAATAAAGCTCGTTCCAGCCGATCATCGTCTCGCGCTGATTGAACGGGAACGGCAATTGGTTCGCGTGCACCTCGTTGCGCACGGGCTGCACCGTGTCGAGATAGGCGCGTATCGCGATTGCGTCCGTGCGCGACATCTTCGTGTAGTAGGTGTAGGGCATCGCCGGGTAGAGATGGATGCCACCGTGCCCGAGGCCATTGCGCACGGCGTCGACGAATTCGTCGTTGGTCCAGCCGCCGATCCCGGTCTCCAGATCCGGCGTGATGTTCGGAGCGAGTAGGATGCCGAACGGTGTCTCGAGGGCGCCGCCGCCGGCAAACGGTTGCGCTCCTTTCGCCGTGTGGCAGGCGGCGCAGTCGCCAGCTATCGCCATATAGCGGCCGTGCTCGATCATCTCGAACGACTGCTTGTCCGGGTCCTGCGCGCGCGCTCCCGCATTGCAGAGAAGGAGCAGCGCACAAGAGAGGAGGACTCGCATTGCGGTGGTGCGTGCTTCGAGACGCGCCCTCTGGGCCCTCAGCATGAGGTGATTTGCTAATGGCATTAAGAAACTCCTCATCCTGAGGAGGCCGCGAAGCGGCCGCCTCGAAGGACGCACAGCGCCTATTTGCATTCCTTCACAGGCCCTCAGGCGTGTACCAGCGGTCCCTGATTTTTCAGGTACTGTTTATGGACCACGTCCAGCATCCAGTAAGTCAGCGCGGCGACAGTGCCGGTCGGATTGTAGCCCGCATTCTGCGGAAAGTTGGTGGCCCCGGTCACGAACAGATTATACACGTCCCAGCTCTGCAGATAGCGGTTGAGCGCGCTGGACTCTTCAACGATCCGGCCGGAGCCTGGTTGCCGTCGATCCTCTACTGAACGGCGGATGCGGGATCACAACGGGAGGCGAGATCATGACCGAGATTACACCCGATCCGATCATGCGGATTGCTTTGGGCTTCATGGCCGCGAAGCATCTGTTCGTGGCAAGCGCAATCGGCGTGTTCGAGCATCTGGCGAGCGGCCCCATGACGCTCGACGAGCTTGCCGCCAAGAGCGGCGTCCCGCGCCGCACCCTGCGCATCAGCGCCGATGCGATGGTGAGCCTCGGGCTGCTGGACCGAGAGGACGGCCGCTATCGCAACAACGCCACGGCCGCGGCCTTTCTCGCCGGCGCTCTGGGGCCCGATCTGCGGCCCATGCTGCGCTTTTGGGACAAGCTCAGCTATCCCGCGTGGCTCGACCTCGAACGCGCCATTCGCAACGGCGGCGGGCAAGGCGGTTTCTTCCGCTTTGACGAGGAGCAGCAGCAGATCTTCTCAACCGGTGTCGAGGCGTTTTCGGCGCCCGCGGCGGCGTCGCTAGCGGCAGGCTATGATTTCGGTTGTCATCGCCGCGTGCTCGATGTTGCCGGCGGCACCGGTTCGTTTCTGATCGCGATATTGCGGAACTACCCGGCGCTCGAGGGCACTTTGTTCGAGCTGCCCGGCACTTGTGCCGTGGCACGCCGCCGCCTTGCGCGCGAACCCGAAGGTGCTCGGATCCGAGTAGTCGAGGGCGATCTTCTCAGAGACCCGCTGCCCGACGGTCACGATGCGGTGATCGCCGCCAACATCGTGCACGGGCTCTCGGAAGCGCACAATCTCGATCTATTAAAGAAGTTGCGAACCCATGTCGCGATCGGCGCACGGCTGCTGCTGGTCGATTTGTGGATGGACCCGACACGCACCCAGCCGCCGGCGGCGCCGCTGATGTCGGGCGAGTTCCTGGTGCATGCGGGCGAAGGACAATCTTATGCCGAAGTCGAGGCGGACGCATGGCTGGCGCAGACCGGCTGGTGCAAGCTCGAACGCCGCCCGCTCGCCGGGCCGGCCAGCGTGATCGTCGCCGAGGCGGCTTGAGGAAGCCGGACCGATCGAGGCAAGCCTGGAGACTCTTGCGGAATCCGCTTCCGGAGCCACCGGCCCGCTTGCGCCAGCGACAAGCCGACGGCAGAGTTTAGCCGAGAAACCGGGAAGGAGAAGGCTGATGCCGTTGCCAGGACATGAGGTCGACGCCACCACGCCCAAATACCTGCGCGACAAATACGCGATCGTCGGCGTCGGGGAGACGACTTACACGCGCGGCTCGGGAAGGACGACGCGGGCCTTGGGGAGTTGGGCCGTTAGGAATGCGATGCTCGATGCCGGGCTGAAGCCGAGCGACATCGACGGCATGCTGTCCTACCAGGGCGGCGATTCGACATCGGGGACCTTCATCTCCGGCGATCTCGGCATGCGCCTCAATTTCTACATGGACGTGTTCGGCGGCGGGTCGTCGACCGAGGCGCTGGTCGGCATCGCGATCGGCCTCATCGAGGCCGGATGCTGCAAGGTCGTGGCGATTTTCCGGTCGATGAACGGCTATTCGCAAGTGCGGATCGGCGGCACCGGCGCGCGCTCCGCGGCACCCGTGACCGGGGACATGCTGCACAATCGCGCCTATGGCTGGCAGAGCGCCGGGCAGAATTTTGCGCCGACCTTCATGCGCCACATGTACGACTACGGGACCAAACCCGAGCAGGTCGCCGCCGTCAAGGTGGCTCACAGCCACCACGCGTCCAATAACCCGAAGGCCTATTACAAAAAAAGGTTCACGATCGAGGACGTGCTCAACAGCCGGATCATCTGCAAGCCGCTGCATCTCTTGGATTGCTGTGTCGAGACCGACAACGCGACGGCAATCATCGTGACCTCGGCCGAGCGCGCCCGCGATTGCAAGCATCCGCTCGTGCTGATCCGCGGCGTGGTCGGCCGCTGCAACAAGCCGCGGCTCGACATGCATTACCAGCACGGACCGATCTCGACCGTTGCCGGCTATTACGCGCGGCAGATCCTATGGCCCAATGCCGGGGTCGGGCCGGAGGATATCGACATTACCGGCTCCTACGACGCCTTCACGTTCACGACGATGCTGCAGCTCGAGGATTACGGCTTCTGCAAGAAGGGCGAGGGCGGCGAATACGTCAGCAGCGGCGCGATCCAGCTCGGCGGGCGGCGGCCCAACAACACCAGCGGCGGCCATCTGTGCGAGGGCTATACCCACGGCATGAACATGGTCATCGAGAACACTCGGCAATTGCGCCACGACGCCGATGATTCCTGCCCGGTCGGCGCCGACGGCAAACGCCAGCACACCTACGATTACCGGGAGGGCGGCTGCCGTCAGGTCAGGAATGTCGAGGTCAGCGCCAATCTCGGCTGGGCCAACCCGTCGACCGCCTCGTCGATGGTCATGCGCCGCGGCTGACAAGATCCCGTCTCGTCACCCCCGCAAGGCGGGGGTCCAGAGCTTGCCCCTGGCGTGAACAGGGGCGGCCGCTTGAACTCCGGAGCCCTGGGTTCCCGCTTTCGCGGGAATGACGGGGGAAATGGTTGAAGGAGAGACGAAATGGCTATTCGCGGCGAATATCTCGGCATGACGCTCACTCTCGATGATCTCGATATCGAGAACCTCGAATATTTCCGCCGTTGCGCGGAGCACGATTTTCATCTGCAAGCCTGCGCGCAATGCGGCCGGCTGCGCTACCCGCCGACCACGGCCTGCCCGTGGTGCGCTGCGCTCGAATCGACTTGGAGGAAGGTCGAGGGGAAGGGGGCGGTGCATTCGTACAGTGAGGTGCATCACGCGATCCAACCGGCCTTCCGCGGGCACACGCCGTATCTGATCCTGCTCGTCGACCTCGATACGCAGAAGGGCGAACCGACTCCCGACGAAGCCTTGCGCGTCGTTGGAAACCTGTGCACGCCCGACGGTCAGCTGGCCCCTGCCGATCAGGTGCGCCGGGTCGGCATCGGGACGCGCGTACGCATGGTGTTCAGCGACGTTGCCCCTGGTCTCGCCTTGCCGCAATGGACGATCGACGAGACCGCGCCGCAGCCGGCAAACGTCTGGCGCTACCCGCAGGAATAACCGGGTCCGGTGATGTTCAATCAGCCATGGGCAGGCTGAGCGGAGAGATCTGTTCGGCGCTGCGGCCGCGATAATCCCGCCGCGCGGCGGCATCCAACATGCGGCGTTGCGCCCCGGCGAGGCGGTCGGCTGCGTCGTCCTGGTTCATGGTCAGCACCTTTCGATCGGCCACAACCTGTTGCCCGTCGACAAAGACGTCGCACACGGCGCGGTCTGCCGCATGATAGATGAAGGAGCGTAGCGGGTCGCGCACCGGCCGCATCTGCGGCACCGTCAAATCGACGAGGACGAGATCCGCCTTTCCGTTGGGCGCGATCCGGCCGAGATCGTCCCGCATCAACGCCCTGGCGCCGCCGATTGTCGCCGCGTGCAGCAGGTCGGATGTCGTCACCGTCGCAATGTCACGCGCGGCGATGCGGGCGAGCACCGCCGCCTTGCGCATCTCCTCGACCAAATTGTGCGGCGTCGTGTCGGTCCCCAGACCCATATTGACGCCGGCCCTCAAGTAATCGCCGAAATTCTCCATGATTTGGCCATAGCGGGCGAATGGCGTCGGGCAATGCGCCACTGAGCAGCCACTGTCGGCGATTAGCGCGAGGTCGGTCCGTGTCCACCAGCGGATCCACGAATGCGTGTCGAGAAACAATGCGTGGCCGAGAATCGTGTCGGGACCGAGGATGCCGATCTCGTGCGCCCACTGGACCGGGGTCTTGCCGTGGCGCCGGATCATCTCCTGCACCTCGAGAACGCTTTGCGCGATATGCACCGTGAACGGAATCCCGCGTTCGCGGGCCGCATCCCGGCTGTCGCGCAGCAGCTCCGCAGTGCAATTTTCGATCTGCATCGGCGAGACGACGCCGGAGAGCCGGCCGCTCGGATGCCGGGTGGCGCGCTCGATCACCTCCAGCGCCGTTGCGAGACCGGCGCGGCCGCGCGTTTCGTCCCAGGCGAATTTCAGTTCGAAATCATTGTCGAGCCGCCAGCGCGCCGAGGCGAATCCGGGGGCGACAAAGCCGCGCATGCCGCTTTTCGCGAAGAGCTCGATCCAACCGCCCCAGGCGGGCGAAATATCGACGAGCGAGGTGACGCCGCTCAGCAGGAGCTCGCAATACGCGAATTCGGCGCTGGCCGCGCGGGCCTCCTCATCCGGCGCCGAAAACGCCTGCGAGCGCTCGTAGAGCCCGGTCATGTGCATATTGCGCACCCCGTGCTCTTCGCGCACCCCGCGATAGAGCGGCTCGTGCTCCGGATGGGAATGGATGTCGATAAGCCCGGGCAATACCAGCCGATTCCTGCCGTCGATCACCCGGTCCGCCGGCCCGGCGTAATTGCGTCCGACAAACGCGATCCGGTCGTCGGCAAAGGCGATGTCGACGTTTCGGCGATAGGCGTGATGCCCGGCCGCCTCGTCCCAGGCAATGGCCCAATCGGCATTGTGAATTGCGGTAGTGCTCACGGACTGCTCCTCACCATCGCCGCCGAGGCAGGTAATCGCCCGTTCACTCGGGAGTGCTATGCCATGCTCGACACAAACTTGCCTGATCTGTTCCTATAGAGAGAGCTTTCTCGTTGCAATCGGCTGCCGGGATGCTCGTGGATCTGAAACGTTTGGCGCGTTACCGTGCGTGGGCTCGTGGGCATTCGGCGTTTCTGCTGAGCCAGGTATTTGATCGCGAGCGCAACCTCCGGCGCGGCTTTACTGACGAAGACCATTTGCGCGCGGCGGCACAGTGGCTGACCGCGGCGCAGGATTCACAGTCGGACGGCGGCGTTGCCGGCCGCTACCAGCTCAATCGCGGGTGGACGTCGTCGTACCCGGAGACGACGGGGTATATTGTACCGACCTTTCTCGCCTTGAGCCGCGCCCTGCCGGGAGCGGGCTTCCGGGAGCGCGCCGTGCGGGCGGTGGGATTCCTGTTGCCTCTGCAATTGCCGGACGGCGGGTTTCCGGGGCTCGAAATCGCCGATAACCGCACCGCTCCGTCGCCATTCAACACCGCTCAGATATTGCATGGACTGACGGCGTGGCATCGCGAGACCGGTGACGACGAGGTGCGTATTGCGGCCGAACGGGCGGTGCGCTGGCTGTTGAGCGTGCAGGACCCGGACGGGGCGTTCCGCCGCCATTTCTATGGAGAGCTCGCGGCGACCTATTCAGCGTATCTGGCGTGCCGTCTCGCCGAATGGGGCGATTACGCCGCTGATCGCGCGGCATTGGCGGCAGCCAGTCGGCACCTCGACTGGACCCTCGCTCACCGCAGGCCCAATGACTGGATTGCTCTCGCCGGCTTCGACGAGGAACAGCACCGGGCCGACGAGGCCTTTACGCACACGATTGCCTACACGCTCGCGGGCATTTTATCGACTGCTGAAACGCTGGACCGCAGCGACGGTATTACCGCTGTGGCTGCGGCGGCAGAGCGGCTGGCGCGCCGCCTGGAGCTGTCGCGGTTTCTCCCGGGACTGATCGGCAGCGACTGGCGGGGGCGCAGCCGCTATGCATGTCTGACCGGCAATTGCCAGATGGCGCTGATCTGGTTTCGCCTGTATAGCCTCACTCGCAATCTGCGGTTGGTCAACGCGGCATTGAAGGCGATCGACCTGGTCAAACTCGCCCAGCCGATGCGCAATCCAAATCCCGGTCTGTTTGGCGGCATCCCCGGTTCCGATCCGATCCACGGCTCCTATATCGAAGGCGCCGTGCCGAACTGGGCAGCGAAATACTTCATCGACGCACTGCTCGAAAAGTGGCGCCTATTGTCGGAGCTGAGGACCGAGCCGGCAAGACCTGCTGCCACCGCAGGAACCTCAAGAGGCCCGATTGTGCCGGGCTCTGCATCAGCTCCGACGCGTCGGCTCAATACTATGATGCTCACGACCGTCCGCTCGCAAAAAGTCCCGCAGATGCTGAGCGCGTGGCGCGGGCGTGACGTTGGTAACCTGACCGTGGTCGTCGAACATCCGGCGGCAGAGCCGGCAGCGACGAGGCTGCGCCGCCGCTTACGGAATGAAGGACTGAGCTGGATCGCTGCCCGGCTCAGCACGGCAAACGACAGCGCAGTGGAACCGGCGGCGCAGGACGGGCCGCCGGTCGACGTGCCGACCTATTGCCGGTCACGCGGCATCGCGTTTCTAGAAACCGACCCGCTCGACAGCGCCGACGCCGTCGCTCTCATAAAAGCCCTCGGCCCGGACCTCGGTATTCACGCCGGCGCCGGACTGCTGCGCCGGCCGCTGATCGACGCCTTTCGTCTCGGCGTGCTGAACGCGCATATGGGTTTGCTGCCGGCTCATCGCGGGATGAATGTCGGCGAATGGGCGGCGCTCGAAGGAGCGCCGGTCGGCTGTACGGTTCATCTGATCGACACCGGCATCGACACCGGCCCGATACTCGCGACGCAGCAGGTGGACATCGCGGGTTGTAACTCGGTGGCGGCACTTCGCGACGCTGTCGACCGTGCTCAGCTGGCGCTGCTCGGCGATATCGTCGGATCGATCGCCGACGGCAGAATGCCCGAGCGTCTGGCGGCTGCCGGGCCGCCCGCTCCTCAATATTTTCAGATGCATCGGGATCTCATCGCCATTCTCGAAGCGCGCCTCCTCAGCGTTCGGGCGTCACATATCCAGGACGGGGAAGATACCGAAAAGCCGCGGATCCTGGCGGGTTAGTTGCGCATTGGCGCGGGGTTGCTGCTGCGAATTTCCGGCGCGACTTTCTCCATGAACAGCCTGAGACTGCTGGCCGCTGTCTCGTGCGGCATCGGTCCGAGACGGAAGGATGCGATGACGCCGCCGATTCCGAGCTGGTCGATATCCGCCATCGCTTCGGCGACGCGCGCCGGCGAGCCGTGGATAAAACCGTGCTCGACCGTGGCGCGCGCGGAGGGTAGATCGCTCTCCGGCACCGCGATGCGCATGCCGGTCTCGCGAAAGATGCGGTTGCGCAGCGCAGCCCTTGCCTCGACCATCGCCCGAAACACCGGCACACCCACGCGCTCGGCTTCGGCATCAGTCTCGGCGACAAGCACATTCCGCCATACCCAGCACTCCCCGAGTGTACGCGCGATCCGTTCCTCGCCGTAGCCCGCCTCGCGCATCGTCCTGCGGTAGCGGTCGGCACGCTGGCGCGTCACTGCCATCGACTGCACGTTCATCAGAAACGGCCGGCCCTGGCGGGCGAGCTCGAGCATCGAGGCTTCGCCCGAAGCGGCGCGGATGAGCACCGGATGTGGCTCTGTATAGGGCCGCGGCCGCAGCATCGGGACATCGAGATGCCAGAACTTGCCATGGTGGCTGAACTCTTCGCCGGTCCACGCGGTAACCAGGATCTTCTCCGCCTCTTCCAGTCGCTCCTGCGCCTCGTGATGGTCTATGCCGAAGCCCTGGTAATCGTAGATGTTGTAGGAAGAGCCGCGGCCGAGACCGACGACGAGCCGCCCCTTGGTGATGTTGTCGAGAAGCGCCAATTGCTCGGCGAGGCGGATCGGATGATGCAGTGCCGTCTGCACGACCGCAAACCCGATCTTGCTGCGCCGCGTCGAAGTGGCCAGCGCGCCGGCGAAGCTGATCGGGTCGACATAGGCACAGATCCCGTCGAAGTGATGCTCGGCGAGCCAGATCACATCCACACCCAGCTCGTCTGACAGCCAGGCCTCGCGCAAGGTCTCGTCGATCACCACGCCGTCGCGCGCCGGGTCGCGACAGTCCGGAAACAGGAAATTGCCAAATTTCATGCGGGACTCCTCCTACCCTCGGTTGCATCACGGGGCGGCCTGCGGGGACTGTCAAGACGCGCGAGCGCTTGCTATAAAAGCATAAATATGTGTGGCTGCCGCGATGAGAACGACCGTCGACCTCCCCGATGAATTATATCGCCGCGCCAAGGCGGAGGCAGCGCTGCGCGGCCGCAACCTCAAAGATCTCGTTGAGGAGGGGCTCCGGCGCGTACTTCAAGCCCCGGAACCCAAGACCTCGGCACAGCGACCGACCAGGCCCTCCGTCCATGACCTGATGCAGGATAGTTGCGGCATCGTCAAGGATGCGCCCGCCGATTATGCGACAAACCCCAAATACATGGAAGAGTTTGGTCGGTGAGACCGGGAGCGGTGGTCGATACCGGGCCACTGGTGGCCTATTTCTGCGCGAATGAAGCCCGTCACAACTGGGCCGTTCAACAATTCGCGAACCTCACCCCACCATTGCTGACTTGCGAGCCGGTATTGACCGAAACCTGTTTCTTGCTCACGCGGCAGAAAGTTGAGGCTTGGCGGCTGTTCGAGAGCTTGGGAAGTGGAGCCTTGCGGATTGCACTCCACCTTGACGCGGAAGCAGAGGCGGTGCGCGACCTGATGAGCCGATACAGCAATATCCCAATGTCTCTCGCCGACGCTTGCGTTGTGCGGCTCGCCGAAATCTCCGGATTGCCGGTCTGCACCCTGGATTCGGATTTCACAATCTATCGCGCGGGCGGACGTAAGAGGTTGGCACTGATCATACCGCATCGTCAGCACTGAGGACGAAAAAAAAGGCCAGTTCCGCGGGGATGCCGAGTTCCTCACGCTAAACCGCTCCGTCGACGACGATCCCGTCCCGCCCGGGGCAATCCTGCAAACGATAACACCTCATATTTGATGCAAACTCGTTACAAATTTTAGCAAAACGTGGTTAATATGGGCTGGGCGGGAAAGGCTGAGAACCTTGCGAATGAGACGGCGGAGTTTCCTGAAATCGACGCTCGCCGGTGCGGCAACTCTCGCCATACCACAAATCGGGCGCACGGGGGCGCCGAAGACCCTTACCTTCGTGCCGCACGCCGACCTCGCCTCGCTCGACCCGGTTTGGACTACCGCCGATGTTACCCGCAACTTTGCTGTGGCAGTCTACGACACGCTTTACGGCTACGACGCGGAATTCAACGCTCAGCCGCAAATGGTCGAAGGCCACGTCATAGAAAATGACGGCTTGCAATGGGACCTGCGGCTGCGGGACGGGCTGACCTTCCATGACGGCTCCCCGGTCCGGGCATCGGACTGCGTCGCCACGATAACGCAGGTGGGCCAAGCGCTACCCGATGGGCCAGGCGTTGATGGACCGCACCGACGAGCTCGCGGCAATCTCCGACAAGACGATCCGGTTCCGCCTGAAAAAGCCGTTTCCGCTTTTGCCGGAAGCCCTGGCCGAGCCCTACTGCTCGATCATGCCGGAGCGGCTGGCCAAGACGGACGCCTTTGAGCAGGTCAAGGAAGCGGTCGGTTCGGGACCGTTCAAATTCGTCACCTCCGAGCGGATACCCGGCCAACGCGCCGTCTTCGAGAGGAACCCCGATTACGTCCCGCGGGCCGGGGGCAAACCGAGCTTCGGCGCAGGTCCCAAGGTGGCGCATATCGAGCGTGTGGTGTGGAATTACCTGCAAGACCCAACGACCGCGGCCGCAGCGTTGGCTCAGGGCGAGGTCGACTGGTGGGAAAACCCGGCCATCGACCTGGTGCCGCATCTCCGGCGCAACAACAAGCTGGTGATCGCGGTCAAGGACCGCACCGGCAGGATGGGCTGTCTGCGCTTCAATCAACTGTTCCCGCCGTTCGACAATTCGGCGGTGCGCCGCGTCGTGCTGGATGCGGTCGACCAGGAAACGGTGATGGCTGCCGTCGCCGGGGCCGAGCCGAGCCTTGCCAAGATCGATGTCGGGCTGTTTGCGCCGGGAACGCCGATGGCGAGCGATGCGGGCATCGAGATCACCCGGCCGCCCGACGACTACGAAAGAGATGAAGAAGGAACTGGTTGCCGCAGGATACCGAGGCGAGAGGGTGGTCGTCCTGGCCTGCTCGACTATTCCAAGCATCCATGCCATGTCGCAGGTCGCAACCGATGTTCTGCGGCGCATCGGCATGAACATCGATATGCAGCTGCTCGAATGGGGCAGCGTGGTCGCGCGGCGCGCCAGCCGCGAGCCGCTGGACAAGGGCGGGTGGAGCATCTTCTACACGAGCCTCGGCGGGATGGGGAACATCTCCCCCGGACCCAATCTTCCCCTGCGGGCCAGTGGTGCCACTGCCTGGTTTGGCTGGCCCGATGATCCGAAGATGGAGGCCTTGCGCGAGGCTTGGTTCGAGGCGCCGGACCAGCAAGCCCGGCAGAAGATATGCCGCAGGATGCAGGAGGAGTTCTGGTTGAACCCGTCCTATGTTCCTCTCGGCCTCTGGTATCAGCCGACCGGCTTCCGCGCCGACCTGCAGGACGTGCGCGACGGCTGGCCGCAATTCTACGGTGTGCGGCGGGCATGAGCCCGAGCCGAGACCGGCTTGCCGGCCGGCGGGGCGCTTCTCAATTATCCGCCCGGCGAATTCGTCATCGAGGAGGACGGAAATGGATCAGGACGCCAAGAAGACCGTGCTGCGCATGATCCCCTACGGGATCTATGTGCTGACCGCGGATGACGGGAAGGGCAATGTCGCTGCGGCGACGGTCAATTGGGTCACGCAGACCGCCTTTGCGCCGCCGCTCGTGGTCGTCGGGGTGAAGACCGATTCCGGCGCCTACCAGATCATCAAGGACAAGAAGACGTTCGCGCTGAACATGCTCGGCAAGGACCAGAAGGGCGCCGCCTTTACCTTCTTCAAGCCGACCAAGCTCGAGGACGGCAAGCTCAGCGGGCAGGCCGTTCACAAGGGCACGACCGGGGTCCCGATCCTCGATGCCGCACCGGCGGCGGTCGAATGCCGCGTCACCAGCATCGTCGAGCAGGGCGATCATCACATCGTCGTCGGCGAGGTCGTCGAGGCTCACCTGCCCAAGCCGATATCCGGTCGGCCCGACGCGGCGATCCTCGAGATGAAGGATCTCGGCGACAACGTCTTCTACGGCGGCTGACCCGCGGCATGCGGCTCGGCGGCAATCCGTCCTGTTGCGATCGCGTCGAGAAGCGCACGCCAATCCTGCTCCGTCTGGTCTGCGTATGCTCGCGCGAATTCGGCGATCGCCTTGTCGAATTCGGTGCTGTCGCCGATGTACCCTGACAGCGACACCGCGTCGCCGGATCGCGCATGCGCGCGCGCCAAGGTGCGGCCGCAGAGGCCGGCGTAGAACGGCAATGCTGCTGCGAGCCGGGCTCCGATATCGGCCAGCCCCTGATCCTTGAGCCGCCGGACATAGAAGTACCGCCCGTCAACGGCGCTTTCAGTCCAGCCGAGGAAGACGTCGGTCGCAGCCTGCAGCATGCGCTGCCCGACGACGACCCGCTGGCCATGATTGGCGTAATCCGAGAGCCCCGCGAAAGGCGCGAGAACCGATTGCTGCGCTTCTTTGATTTGCAATAGCAGTGGCGCATCATCGTCGGACATGAACAGGCCAATGGCGCAGAACGTGCCGACGCTGCCGACCCCGACAACTTTGAATGCGATGTCGCGCAGATGGTAGCGCTGCAGCAATACGCGCCGGTCCTCCTGCAATGTTTCGGCATAAGACGCGAAAGCCTTGCGCGCGTGGAGCTCGTGCCGGCTCAAATGCCGCACAAGCGGTGGCTTGTCCTTGATATGCCAGTGCCCGCTTGTCATTTCGACGAGGCCAAAATGCTCTTTTCCGGCCGCCATCACCGCGGCAAGGCGTTTCTTCAGTTGGCGACGGATCTTAGGTGAGTCGATGTCGGCGACGGTGCCGACGAGGTCGATGCGCATGCTCCAAGCGTCGAGAGGCGTCAGCCGGGCCAAAGCAGACAGCTGTTCGCGATAGCTCTTCGCTGCGGTGCGAGCCAGACGCCGGCAATCGCGATCCGGCATTGCCGCAACCCGTCCGGCGACGACGAGGCTAGCGGCTAGTCGTTTGACGTCCCACTCGAAGGGCGCCGGCAATGTCTCGTCGAAATCATTGACGTCAAAGACCGGGGTCCCTTCGGGCGTCGCGTAAGAACCGAAATTCGCCAGGTGGCAGTCACCACATGACTGCACCCGCAACCCGGTCGTCGGATTGGCGGCGAGGTCGGCGGCCATCACTGCCGCGGCGCCACGCAGAAAGGCAAACGGGTCGGCCTTCATCCGCGCGTAGCGCACCGGCAGCAGTTCTGGAATGCGCTCTTTGCCCTGCGCTACGAGAAGTCTCGACCGGATCGGTTCGATTGCCGGGCGGCGTCCATTCCGCGTGCGCGCCAAGCGGCACTTTTTGCCGCCACTCGACGCCAGTCTCGTACCTTTCATCGAGGCGCCGATGGTGGTGATAGGAAGTGGTGGTCATAATTAGCCACTCAGCGCGGTGCTAAACGCAGCCGACCAGGGCCCGCAACGCCTCGCAATTGCGGATCACAATGGCGCCGCGCGCCGTATCGACTATCCCGGCAGAGCGCCAGAGGGCAAGTTGCTTGTTGATTGTTTCGCGGCCGGCGCCGACCATGCTGCCGAGGTCGTGCTGCGACAAGGGCGCCGTAATCTCGAGCTCGTGCGGTTTGCGGTAATGCTCGGCCAGCATCAACAGCCGCTTCGCTAGCCGCGCCGGGAACGCTAGAAAAGCGGCATCCTCGATCACCGAGGTGGTCCAGCGCAGCCGCTGGCACAGCAAAGTCAGCATTGCCAGGATGAGATCGGGATTGGCCTTGACATAGGGCAGAAAATGAGCGCGGTGAATGCGCAGCAGGTCAGCCTGCTCCATTGCCGCCGCACTCGCCGTCCTCGTGCTGCCGTCGAGCAAGGCGATCTCACCGAACAGATCGCCTGGCTCCAGCACGTTGAGCATGATCTCGGCCCCTTCGGCCGAGTTGGAGTAAATCCGTACGCGGCCCGACAGGATGCCATAAAGGCAATCGCCCTCATCGCCCTTGCTGAAGATCACTTGGTGCGGCTCGAACCGCCCGACCGTCGTGAATTTGACGAGGTCGTCGAGCGCCCCTTCCGGCATGGTCGAAATCAGAAAATGTTTCGACAGCAGCTGGCGTCGTATCGCCGGCGGATAGGAGCTGATCATCTGGCCACGTCGATTCGGGGTGCCGCGGGGGCTCGGCAGCTCGACTTTACCATAGTTTCCCGCCAACATCCCCACTTGCTCTTGGCTTCGCCCGCTTGTCGTAATCGTCCCGACGGTTCATCCTGCCGCCGGCGAGCAACGATCGGGTAAGGCGATGCCGGAGAATCTCCCGCATGACGGCTTGGTGGCGGTGGTCAAACGCGACTGCCCGACCTGCGTCATGGCGGCGCCGGTGCTCGGGGAGCTCGCGCGGCAACAAGGGCTCGCCGTCTATACTCAGGACGATCCGTCTTTTCCCGAGACCGTGGCGGCGCGCATTGACGACACCGGCCTCGACGTTTCGCATCGGCTCAAGATCGAGGTGGTACCGACCTTGATCCGCTTCGAGGGCGGCCGCGAGGTCGGGCGCACCTACGGCTGGGACCGCGGCGAATGGGAGCGGATCAGCGGCATTGCCGGGCTCGGCCCGGATTTGCCTCAGGCGCGCCCCGGCTGCGGCGCCAAGAATGTCGAGCCCGGGGTGCTCGAACGGCTCAGAATTCGCTTCAACGAGACCGGGCTCAAATCACGCCGCATCGAGATCGGGAGCGACGAGGACGAGCAGGAGGCGATGTTCGCGCGCGGCTGGTCGGATGGGCTCCCTTTGGTGCCGCCGACCGAGGAGCGCGTCTTGCGCATGCTCGACGGCACATCGCGCGACCCGCAGGAAATTCTGGGACTGGTCCCGCCCGACCTGGCGCCGGCGACCGTCGAGAAGATCGCGGTCAATGCGGTAATGGCGGGCTGCAAGCCCGAATATCTGCCGGTCGTGCTGGCGGCGGTCGAGGCGGTGCTCGAAGAGCAATTCGCGATGCACGGTGTGCTGGCGACGACAATGTTCGTCGGGCCGGTCGTCGTCGTCAACGGTCCGATCCGACGCCGCATCGGCATGAACGCGAAGGGCAATGCGCTGGGTCAAGGCAACCGCGCCAACGGCGCGATCGGCCGGGCCCTGCAATTGGTGATCCGCAATATCGGCGGCGGCCGGCCGCAGGAGGTCGACCGCGCGACATTGGGCAATCCCGGCAAGTACACCTATTGCTTTGCCGAGGACGAAGAGGGGTCGAGCTGGGAGCCGCTGTCGGTCGAACGCGGTCTGAAGACGGGCCAGTCGGCGGTGACGGTGTTCGCCGGGTACGGTCTGCAGGGGATCGTCGACCAGAAGTCGCGCGACCCCGAGAGCCTGGCGAAGAGTTTTGCCGGATCGCTGAAGGCGCTCGGCAACGTCAAGCACGCGCCTTCTTGCGACGCGCTCCTGGTGGTCTGCCCCGAGCACCACCGCACCTTCAAGAACGCAGGCTGGTCGAAGGCGCGCCTTTATGAGGAGCTCTATCGGCTGTGCGAGATCCCGGGAGACGAGATCGTCGGCGGGGCCAAGGGCATTGCCGAAGGCGGGCCGCCCTCGCTCGCGGGCAAGTCCATCAACAAGTTCCGTCCGGGCGGCCTCATGATCGTCCGCGCCGGCGGCGATGCCGGGATGTTCTCCGGCATTATCGGCGGGTGGTCCGCGGGCGGTCCCCGCGGTAGCCTTCCCGTAACCAAGGAGGTAAGATCCTAGTGCACTTATCGTCGCCCCCGCGGAAGCGGGGGTCCAGAGCCACTGCTTTACCCTCGGAGCCCTGGGCTCCCTCCCCGGACGGCCGGCCCTCGCGGGCCGTTCCGGGGATCGCGGGAATGACGGATGAGGGTGCAAGGAGGTGAAAATGACTGTGCTTCTCGACCCGACCTCGGAGCGAAGTCCGGCGATCCGGCCGCGTCTGCCCCGGCCGGAACGGCTCGACGGACTGACGATCGGAATCCTCGACATCGCCAAGGCGCGCGGCGACGTCTTTCTGCACCGGCTCGGCGAGCGGCTCATCGAGCGCGGCCTCGCCGTCAGGCACTACGCCAAGCCGACCAACACGCGGGTTGCACCCCTGACCTTGCGGCAGCAGATCGCCGCCGAAGTCAATGTCGTCATCGAAGGGTTGAGCGACTGAGGGTCCTGCATTTCGTGCTGTACGCATGACATGGCGGATCTCGAAGCGCGCGGCATTCCGACGGTAGGCGTGGCCACCACCGAGTTTATCGAGGGTGCCGCGGCGCAGGCCAAATCGCTGGGTTTCGACCCGGCCCTGGTGTTCGTTCCCCACCCGGTGCAGGACCGCACCGACGACGAGCTCCAAAAGCTCGCCGACGACCACCTCGAACCGATCCTGGCGCTGCTGGTAAACAGCTGAGCGGATCCCGCTCAGCCCTCTGCACAAGAAGTTATCACTCTCGCACGCGCGAAATATTAGCTGAAATCAGCTGCGCGTGCGAGAGCAGTTCCAAATTTCGGGCTTGTCAATACTTACTAAAACAAGATTTAAATATATCATCTCCTGTCAAAAACTCGGCTGCAAGCCCGTCATCGAGTAGTCCAATCAGCTGCAATGCGCCCCAAAATCAGCGGGGTGGCAACGGTCCGCCGTTGCGGTACAATCGCCGGTAGGCCCTTGACCCTGGGAGGATTGTATGGAAACGACTCGGCTAACGCGGCGGACCCTTATGCGGAGCGCGGCGGCAGCCGCGACCCTGGCCGGCGCGCCGTTTGTGAGTGGGGCCCACGCCGCGGGCAAGCTGAGCGTCGCGGTCTGGGACCATTGGGTGCCTGGGGCCAACGACGTGCTCGACAAGCTCTGCCACGAGTGGGGCGCGAAGGAGAAGGTCGAGGTCACCATCGACTTCGTCACCAGCCAGGGCGACAAGCTGATGCTGATGGGTGCGGCGGAAGGTCAGGCTCGCTCCGGGCACGACGTCGTCGGCCAGCCGAGCTGGTACGCCGCGGCAAAGGCGGACATGTGGGAGCCGGCCGACGATCTGATGGCGACATTGATCGGCAAATACGGCAAGCCGAGCGCTGCGGTCGAGTATCTTGGAAAGCAGAACGGCCATTGGATTGCGGTGCCGTCGATCCCGAATACGCTGACCTTGCCTTCGGTCGGACGCATCGACCTGTTCAAACAGTATGTCGGGCTCGACCTGACGAAGATGTATCCGGCGGGCGCACCACCCGACAAGGAACTCACCGACAGTTGGACGTGGGACTTTTGGCTCGACGCGGCCGGAAAGCTGCACAAGGCCGGCTTTCCTTTCGGGATGCCGCTGGGCCAGACCGGCGACTCGATGAACTGGGTGGGGGCGATATTCGCTGCCCATGGTGCAGAAATGGTCGACAAGGACGGCAACATCACCGTCAAGTCCGACGCGACCAAGCACATGCTCGATTTCTTCAAAAAGCTGGTGCCCCTGTTGCCGGACGGGGTCTTCGCCTGGGATGATTCGAGCAACAACAAGGCGCTGATCTCCGGCCAGAGCGCGCTGATCATGAATCCGCCCTCGGCCTGGGCAGTCGCGGTGCGCGACGCGCCGAAGGTCGCCGAGCAGTGCTGGCATTTCCCGTCGCCGAAGGGGCCGAAAGGCCGGTTCGATCCGGCGCAGCCTTCCTATTGGGGCATCTGGAATTTCTCGCCCAACAAATCGGCCGGAAAGAGCCTGCTGCTACATCTGTGGGAGAAGGACTCGGTCGAGCAGCTCGTCGCGGGGAGCAAGGGCTACGATATCCCGGCGTTCGGAACTTTGCGGGATTTCAAGACCTGGGCCGAGGAAGGCCCGCCAAAGGGCGGCATCTGGAATTACCCGCCGCGCGGCGATGTGATCGAGTCGGTGTCCGGCTCGCCGGCGCCGATGCGGATCGGCAATCAGATCTTCGCGCAGGCGACGACGACCAAGATGATCGCCCAGTACACCCAGCAAGGAAAGACCATGGACCAGGCGATGGATTGGGCCGCCGGCGAGCTCGAAGGCTTTATGCGCAGCTAGATGGCACCCCGGCCACGATACCACCGCGGTTGACCGCCCGGCTGCGCGGACCTATTCGTTGACGCCGTAAATCGTAGGCGCCGGATACGGCGCTGTGGGAGGAAACGATGCCGGGACAGAGTTCCGAGAACCTCTTGGCGCTGTTCGACGCTGCCCCGCTCAATCGGCGCTATTGGGTGACCTTCGCCCTGATGTCGGGGGTCCTCGTTCTCGATTTTTTTGACTTCTTTCTGATCGCCTTTGTGATGTCGGTGATCGGACGGGAATGGCAGCTCACCTATGGTCAGGGCGCGATCATACTTTATGGCGCCGGCGTCGGCGCAATCATCGGTTCGCTCGTTTGGGGTTCTCTCGGCGATCTCTTCGGGCGCAAGATGCAGACCGTCACCGGGACATTTATCTGCGGGATCAGCGCCGGGTTGATCGGCCTTGTGCCGACGGGCGCGTGGGTGTTGCTGGCGGTCTTGCGCTTTTTTGTCGGTTTCGGTCTCGCGGCCGGGGTCACCCCCGCCCTGACGATCATCGTCGAGCTGACGCCAACCCGCTGGCGCACCGGGATAACGAGCTTTTTTATTGTGTTCGCCAGTGCCGGCACCCTGCTCGCCTCCTTCACCGCGGCTACGCTTCTCGAGGCGTTCGGCTGGCGCGGGGTCGCGATGACCGGCTTTGTGGCGGTCGTCATCGGGCTATTGGTTTGGCTCTTTGTGCCGGAATCGGTGCGCTGGCTGACGGCCAAGGGGCGTTTTACCGAAGCGCGCGCGGAGGTCGCAAAGCAATTGGGGCTTTCGCTCAACAGCGTTCCGTTGCCGACGACCCAGCCGGCCGAGCAACCCCGCGCCAGCCTGACGGAGCTCTTTACGGTCAATCCGCGGCTTTTCTGGCAGACGATCCTGATCTGGGGCGGCTCTTCGACGGCAGCCTACGGTTATTATCTTTGGGGGCCGACCATTGTTGCGCTCGCTCTCCACGTTGAGCCCGCGCAAGCCGCCAGATATTTTGTTTATGTTTCGGGTACCGGCATTATCGGCAAGATCATCGTCTCGCTGATCGCTCCGCTATTGGGCCGGCGTGCCCTTGGCATTCTCTTCGGCTTTGTTTCGGTCGTTTGCCTTGCCCTGGCCGGGCATTACAACGGAATACTGGTCGGCGAGTTTCCGTTGTTTGTGATTTTGGTGGCCGCTTCGGCTTTCTTTGTAGAGGGCGGTTTCTCGAATCTTGCGCCTTACACGGTCGAGCAATATGGGGTGCGCCTTGGCTCGCGCTCCTCGGGTCTGGGGCAAGCGGCGAATGGCGTCGGCAAGATCCTGGGTCCGCTCGCGTTGGCCCTGCTTGCCGGCAGCGCGAATGTCATCGCCCCAAAAGCGACAGAGGCCGCGGTGTTCCCGGCCTTCATCTTTCTCGCCGGCTGTATGGCATTAGTTGGTTTGTCGTTCCTCTTCCTCGGCGTCGAGACGCACGGCAAAGCGATGGCTCTCGGCGGTGCGGAGACCGCGGTACGCCCGCATCCTCACGTGCTCGGCACCGAGCCGCGCTGACCGCCCCTAAGTCGCGCGGCTACTTTCGCGGCAGACGCCGATGCGCCGCGCGTTCTTGGCCCAGTAGAACAAAGGCGCCTCTCCTTTGGCGGTGCCGCCGTGCAAGGCGATCGCCCGGGCCAGCATGAACCGCGTCACATCGCGAAACAATTCGAGCGGATGTTGCCCGACCCGATACCAGCGGACATCCTCGAGTTCTTCGCTCGACGCCGGGTCGCCGAACACATTGGCGCCGTCGCTGAGGAAGAACCGGGTATTGAACCGCCGGTTCGAATGAGACGGGGTGATCGCCCGCCCGACATAGGTCAGCAGATCCAATGCCGCGACGAGACCGCATTCGCGATAGGCTCGCTCGATCTGCCTGGTGGCCGGCGGTGCGGAGTGCGCGCCAGCCGGCCGGCCCACCAGCACCCCAACCTCTTCCCAAGTCTCGCGCAATGCCGCACGGGCAGAGCGCGCGAGTCGCGGCCCCAACGCATCGCTACCCGCTTCGACACTCCAGGCGATCCGGTCGGGCGGATCGATCGCGCCGCCCGGAAAGACGTGCACCCCCGGCATGAATTTGACATGCATAGGACGGCGGCCGGCGAGGACTTCGAGATCCCGGCCCTCGCCGCGCAGCAAAATCAGCGAAGCGGCATCGCGTGGCCGCACCACCGGTCTACGCGTGCCGGCCGGCGCCTGCTACGACATCGTTCATGGAAAACGTCGAAAAGATGAGGTTCCCGCGGTTAGACGGCGATCATACGTTCGATCCAGCGGCTTTGCGAGCCTGGGCCGGGCGCGCGGTCCGAGCATCGGCGATCATGCGATCGAGCCGATCGAGGAGCGCGGCTTCGATCTCGGGCTCCCCGTCCACGTGCTTCAATAGCAGCGCGGCGGCTTCGAGGGTAGAGAGCGCCTCACCGCGCGGCTCGCGGCGCACTCGGCCAAAGCGGGACCGGTGTCGCGGGTTGAGGACGAGGCGGCGGAGCCTCAGGAGCCACGGGTTGCGCCACCACAGGGTCTTGGCCTCGCTCCAGCTGCCGTCGAGCAGCACGACGCCTTTGAGGCCGCGCAGCATTGCATCCTGGTCGGCCGCCGGCGCTCCCGCTCGGTCGAGCACGATGATTTCCCGCTCCAGACCGAACGCCGCCGGCCGCGCCGAGCCGAGATAGAGCACCGCCCATTGCCTGGCATCGGCGGGACGGCCGAGCGCGCGCGCCAGGTTCGGCCATGACAGCCCGACGACGAGCGCGGCCCGCCGCAGCATGGCGCAGGTCGCCGCTGCGGTCGCCAGCACCTCCTTCTTCTCCTGCGGGTGCTGCAGGACCAGCACGAAGAGCCGATTGTCGATCGGCCCGACCTCGGTCGTCGCGCGCGTTTCTTTTCAAGCACCGGCTATTTCGCCCTTTATGGAATGTCTCGGTCAATCCGCTGTTAACCCCGTGCCGCCACTATACGCTCTGCTCGGCTTGCCGGTAGGCGAGGTCTCGTGGCAGATGAATTGCCCGGATCTCCCGGAGGCACCCGATCGAGGAGTTCATGCACAAACCTGTCCGCAAGGCCGTTTTCCCGGTCGCCGGGTTGGGCACCCGGTTTCTGCCGGCGACCAAGGCGATGCCCAAAGAGATGCTGCCGATCGTCGACAAGCCGCTCATTCATTACGCCGTCGAGGAGGCCAAGGCGGCCGGCATCGAAGAATTCTTCTTTGTCACGAGCCGGGGCAAGAGCGCGATCGACGATCATTTCGACCGCGCCTTCGAGCTAGAGGCGACGCTGCGCGAGCGGGGCAAGGAGGACGTGCTCGAGGAGCTCGAAGCCCGGCTGCCCGAACCCGGGCAGATCGCCTACACGCGGCAACAGACCCCGCTCGGCCTTGGCCACGCCGTGTGGTGCGCGCGCTCTCTCGTCGGAGACGAGCCCTTCGCTGTGCTCCTCGCCGACGATTTGATGGTTTGTGAGCAGCCCTGTCTCGCACAGATGGTCGAGGCCTATGCGTGCACCGGCGGCAATCTCGCGGCCATCATCGAGGTGCCGCGGGCGCATACCGCGCGCTACGGCGTGCTCGACGTCGTCTCCGACGACGGCCGGCTGGTGCGGGCGAAAGGGGTGGTCGAAAAGCCGGATCCCGCCGAGGCGCCTTCGACCTCGACGATTATCGGCCGCTACATCATCCAGCCCGAAGTCTTTGGCCACCTCTCCAATGCAGAGGCGGGCAGCGGCGGGGAGATCCAGCTGACCGACGCGCTCGCCAAGCTGATCGGCGAGGGCCAGGCCTTTCATGGGTTGCGCTTCGAGGGCCGGCGTTTCGATTGCGGCGACAAGCTCGGCTTTCTCGAAGCGACGGTCGCGCTCGGATTGCAGCACCCCGAGCTCGGGCCGGGGCTGCGCCAGATCCTCTCCGCCTACCTCTGATCGGAACCACTGATGCCCCATCATTTCGACCCGACGATCCTGCGCGAATACGACATTCGCGGGATCGTCGGGCAGACCCTGTCGGCCGCCGACGCGCGGGCCATCGGGCGAGCCTATGCGGTTACCCTCGGCGAGGCTGGAGGACACCGCGTCGCCGTCGGCTATGACGGCCGGCTCACTTCGCCGGAACTCGAAGCGGCGCTGGTCGACGGCCTCAGGGGGGAGGGCGCCGATGTCGTGCGGATCGGCCGGGGCCCGACGCCGATGCTCTATTACGCGGCGGCGACCCTCGGGGTCGATGGCGGGGTCATGGTCACCGGCTCGCACAACCCGCCCGACCACAACGGTTTTAAGTTCGTCTTCCAGGGCAAGTCGTTTTATGGGGCGGCAATCCAGAAGCTCGGCGAGACGGCCGGGCGCCTCGACGCCCCGAGCGGCGGTCGAGGAAGGGTCGAAGAGCGCGCAATCCGCGAGGAATATGTCGCGCGACTGGCGCGCGACTATCACGGCGACCGGCCGCTGACCGTCGCCTGGGATCCCGGAAACGGTGCAACCGGCGACGTCGTCCAGCAGCTCACCGCGCGTCTGCCCGGCAGGCATGTCTTGCTGAACGAGACGATCGACGGCAGCTTTCCGGCCCATCATCCGGATCCGACGATCCCGGAGAACCTGGCTCAACTGCAAGAGGCGGTGGCCCGCGAGCGCTGCGATCTCGGCATTGCCTTCGACGGCGACGGCGACCGCATCGGCGTCGTCGACTCGCAGGGCCGGATTCTGTGGGGCGATCAGCTCATGGTGGTGCTGGCGCGCGATGTGCTGAGCCGGCACCCGGGCGCACCGATCCTTGCCGATGTAAAGGCGAGCCAGGTGCTGTTCGACGAGATCGCGCGCCTGGGAGGACGCCCGGTCATGGCGGCCACCGGGCATTCGCTGATCAAGGCAAAGCTCGCCGAGACGGGCGCCCCGCTCGCCGGCGAAATGAGCGGCCACATCTTTTTTGCCGACGGCTATTACGGGTTCGACGACGCGGTCTATGTCGCCGTGCGGCTTCTCGATATCCTATCCCGCGCCCGGCACAGCCTCGCCGAGATGCGCGACGGGCTGCCTTCGGTCGTTAACACGCCCGAACTGCGCTTTCCGTGTTCGGAGACCCGCAAATTCGAAGTCGTGCGTGAGGTAAGGGAACGCCTGCGCAAGGCGGGCGCCGAGATGACCGACATCGACGGCGTGCGCGTGCGCACTGCCGACGGCTGGTGGTTATTGCGCGCCTCGAACACCCAGGCGGTACTCGTTGCCCGAGCCGAGTCGGCCACCGATGAAGGCCTTGCCCGACTCAAGCAGGCGCTCGCGGCCGAGCTTGCCGCCAGCGGCGTGCAGCTGCCGGATTCCTGAGCCTTTCGCCGGCGCCTCTGCCCCGAAACACAGACGCCCCGATCCCTAAGTGTCATTGTAGCTCCCGGCTACTTCGTCTTGGCCGGGCTTGACCCGGCCATCCACGCCTTCGAGCGCCTGAAACCAAAGGCGTGGATGCGCGGATCAAGTCCGCGCAAGACGAATTCGAGTTGCGGTTGA
Organism: uncultured Alphaproteobacteria bacterium; assembly: GCA_963788085.1. GTDB lineage: Bacteria > Pseudomonadota > Alphaproteobacteria > ATCC43930 > CGMCC-115725 > AP-15. The sequence continues at coordinate 15,776 of CAWBFS010000062.1, read as the reverse complement.
CCGCTCGGCTCGCGAGGGGGGGGACGGGCGGGGCGAGCGCTGGGGTAGGGCAGCCGCCGCTCAGCGATCGCGCAGCTTGGGGTCGAGGGCGTCGCGCAGGGAGTCGCCAAAGAGGCTGAAGCCGAAGACGGTCAGTGCGATTGCGAGGCCGGGGAAGACCGCGATCCATGGGGCCGTCGAGGCATATTCCTCGGCGCCGCCTTGCAGCATCAAGCCCCAGGCCGGGACCGGCTCCTGCACGCCGAGGCCGAGATAGGAGAGCGAAGCCTCGGCGAGGATTGCCTGCCCGACAAACGCGGTTAAGAGGATCAGGAACGGCGCCATCACGTTAGGGATCATGTGGCGCAATATGATCCGCGAATGGCCAAAGCCGCAGGCGCGCGCGGCGTCGATGTAGGGCACCTCGCGGATCGACAAAGCGCTCGAACGCAAGACACGCGCGCAGCGCGGGATCAGCGGGATCGTGATCGCGACGATGACGTTGTGGATGCCGGTGCCGAAAATCGCGACGACGGCGAGCGCCATGATGATCAACGGAAAGGCCATCACGACGTCGAGGACCGACTGCAGGCAAAGGTCGAGGCGGCCGCCGAAATAGGCGCTGCCGACGCCGAGCACCATGCCGGCGATGCTGGCGACAATCGCGCAGGAGAAGCCGACGATCAGCGCCGTGCGTGCGCCAAAGATGATGCGGGACAAGAGGTCACGGCCGAACTGATCGGTGCCGAGCCAGTGCGCCCAGCTCGGCGGCTCTGTCATTGCTGCAAAGTCGTTCGCCGTCGGGCTATAGGGCGCGATCCAGTCGGCGAAGAGTCCGGCGAGGGCCATGATGATCACGAGCGCCATCCCGAAGGTGCCGAGCGGTTGGCGGCGGCAGAAGATCCAGACTTTGCGCAGTCCCGAGCGGCGGATCTCCGGCACATCATCGGCAATGGCGGGAATGGCGCGAGAGGTCGGTGCGGCGATCGTCATGGCAGCTCACCGGTAGCGGATGCGCGGGTCGAGCCAGGCATAGGCCAGGTCGACGACGGTGTTGGTCAGCACGAAGACGGCAACGACCAGCATCACCAATGCCTGGGTCATCGTGTAGTCCTGGTTCTGCACGGATTGCACGAAGAGCCGGCCGATGCCGTTCAGATTAAAGACTTGCTCGGTCACCACGAGACCGCCGATCAGGAACGCCGCTTCGATGCCGATCAGGGTCACCACCGGCAACAGTGCATTTTTCAAGGCATGCCGATTGATGATGATGTGCTCCACCAGACCCTTGGCCCGCGCGGTGCGGATGTAGTCTTCGCGCAACACCTCGAGCATCGCCGAGCGGGTCATGCGCATGGTGACGGCGGACGTTCGGTAGCCGACGGTCAGCGCCGGGAAGATCGCCATCGACAGATTGCGCAGCGGATCCTGCCAGATCGGCACGTAGTCGATCGGCGGCATCCACGGCGAGCCGAAGGCCGCCTGCGAGATGTCGAGTATCGCCAGGATGAATAGGATGCCGAGCCAGAACGACGGGGTCGCGAGACCGGCGATCGAGAACACGCGGATTACGAAATCGATCGGGCTGTTCTGCTTCAAGGCCGAGATCGTGCCGAGCGGGATCGCGATCAGGTTCGCGACGACGATCGCCAAAATGCAGATTTCCAGCGAGATCGGGAAGCGCGCGGCGATCTCGTACAGGACCGGTTTTCCCGACCACATAGAAATGCCGAAATCGCCGCGGAAAAATCCCCAGACGAAATCCACGAATTGCAAAAACATCGGGCGGTCGAGGCCGAGCTGGGCGTGGCACGCCTGGACGGCGCGCTCGTCAAAGGTCCCGCCGCCCGAGCCGAGCCGCACCACGCAGATGTCGCCGGGAATGAGGCGCATCAGCAGAAACACCAGCGCCGCCGCCCCGACCAAGGTCGGGATCACCAGCAGCAGCCGCTTTATGATGTATCGGTACATCGCCGCCTTTCCCGCAGCGCCGCCGTCCTCGCGCTGCTCACCGAGGCTCGCCGGCAAAACCGTGTTGCGCCGCGGTGATGCGTTCGATCGCCTCGCGGGGGAGCGGTCCCTTGTTGGCCGCGGCGGCGGCGTATTCCAGGTGTTCGAGGGTCGAAATGCCGACCAGTGCGGTCGAAACCGCCTCGTGGGAAATGACGAAGCGCACGGCCAATTCGATCAGAGTGTCGGCAAAACCCTCGCGGACCAGCGGCTCGAACCGCCGGGCGCGCTCGACGTCGATCCGATAGGAAGAACCCGAGCCGATCGGCTCGACACTGGGGGAGCCGAGCGGATGCCGTTGCTCGGTCCCGCTCAGTGCGCCGGCGGCGAGCACGCGGATCGCGATCACGCCCGTGTCGGCGGCTTTGGTATGCGCCAGCAGATTGCCGAAATCATGCGCGGGGTAACCCGGCGCAACAGCCGCCCCGGCGCTCGGGTTGAGCAGATTGTAGCTGACTTGGGCGGTATCGAAGACGCGGGCGTCCACCACCTGGTGAAGGGCCGGGGTATCGCCGACGGCGGTGATGCCGCAGAAGCGGGTCTTCCCTTGTTCGCGCAGCCGCTCGAATGCCGGCACGACTTCGCCAAGCACCATCCCAGGCGTCAGATCGCTCTCGGGGCCTTCCGCGGTGATGTGGTTGTGCAGCTGGAAGAGATCGACGTGATCGAGCTGGAGCCGGCCGAGGCTCGCCTCCAACGATTCCCTCACCGCGGCCGCAATACGGTTGCGCTGCCCGGGCGGAATTCGCACTTTGGTGCCGACTCGGATGTCGGGTCTGAGGCTTTTCGTGACGCGCCCGAGATTGCGCTCGGATTCGCCGTTCCCGTACATCGCTGCGGTATCGAAGTAATTGATGCCGAGCTCGACGGCCCGCGCGACCGCACGCTCCTGATCGGCCGGGTTGCCGCGCACCATCAGCCCACCCACCGCGCCGCAGCCGAACCCGAGAACCGACACCTCGAGCCCGGTCCGCCCGAGCCTGCGTCTCTCCATCGCTCCCTCCCTTACCTCGGCCGCGGATCAAAGCCTTCGCGAGCCTGGCTGTCAATCTCGCCCCGAACCTGAAATCGGCTCAATTCGAGAAAACAAGCTATCCACCCTGGCCGGCCGGTGGTGATCGGGGTCGTTGATAGGGAACGGGCGCCCACGGCTTGCGCCGAGGCTCCATCCGACGGATCAGATCTAACTGAAATCGACCGATCGGCGGTGTAAAACTAGGCCGCTGCGGGAGGAGAGAAATCATGCACGCCTTGTTCCGCGGTGTGGCCGTGGTCCCGGTCCTGACTATCGAGCGAGAGGCGGATGCGGTGCCGCTCGCTCGCGCGCTGTTCGAGGGCGGGCTGCGGCTCATCGAGGTGACCTTGCGCACCCCGGCGGCGCCGGCGGCGATTGCTGCTATCGCCCGGCAGCTGCCGCAGGTCGTGGTCGGCGCCGGGACCGTTCAGCGCCCAGCAGACGTCGCGCAGGCCTGCGCGGTGGGAGCGCGTTTTCTGGTCAGCCCGGGGATGACGGCGGAACTCGCTGCGGCAGCGCTGGCAACGGCGCTGCCCTATATTCCCGGGATCGCAACACCCTCCGAAGTCATGACGGCGCGCGATCTCGGTATCAGCTTCCTCAAGCTGTTTCCGGCCGAGGCGGTGGGCGGTCTGGCGATGCTGCGCGCTCTTGCTCCGGTGTTCTCCGGAGTTGCGTTCTGCCCCACTGGCGGCATCGATGAGCGCTCTGCAGCCGAGTATCTGGCGCTGCCGAATGTGCCGATGGTCGGCGGGTCATGGATGGCGCCCAAAGAGGTTGTGGCTGCCGGCGACTGGGCGACAGTGCGCCGCCTTGCCGAACGCGCCGCCAAAATCGGGCGCTCCCACACCGGCTGATCCGAACGAGCCGTCTGGCCGGCTTTGCGATCTGGTTATCGTCTGCGCGCTTTCTCTTGTCCCGCGCTGCCGCGCGATCGGCCGGGAACCTATGCGCCGGTCCGGTGTTGTACCGGCGGTCGGCTCGGAGGGTCGGATGGAAGACCTGGAGAACTGCCTCTCGGCGATAGGGTATCGGCCGGTCCAGGTGAGCGCCGAATGCTGGCAGGTCTCGCGGGTCGGCGAGGCGGCACCAACTCCGCGGATGCGCCGCGCGGCTCAGCGAACGGATCCGCCTTGCAGCCCGGCTCTGCGGTTCTGGCTGCGGCGGCTCGGCCGCTTCGATGCGTCGCCGCTCTATCGAATACGGCGGGCCATCTAGGGCCGAGTAAACCGCGGCGCTGCAATTTGGAGACCACCGCGGCGAAGTGGGAGTGGGCCGAGCGTTCGAGCCCTTCGAGCCAGTTCTGATCGAGGAAGGAGGCGAGCGCGGGCTGACCGAGCTTCGCCTCCCAGATGATCCCGAGCAATGAGGCTGCCGCCTCATCCGCCTCACGCGCCAGCGGTGAGAGGACGGCGGCGCGCGCGGCCGCATCGCGGTCGCGAGTATCCGGGCCGGGCCCGAGCCCAAAATCGACGAGCCGCCGGCGCTTGCTCGGGGCCAGCACGAAATGAGCGGCCTCGTGCAGGATGATATAAGCCTCGGTCGCGCTGTTGAGCGCCCGGCCGTCCCAATTGAACGCGCACTCGACCCCGTCAGCATGGACCGCCATACCCAGGCTGCGAGCTAGCGAAAGTGCTGCCTGCCGATGCTGCTCGGCCAACGCCCCGCCGGCGCGATCCGCCGAGGTCGCGCGGATCCGTCGAAACGCCGCGCGCGAGAACGGTCCCTCCAGTTTGGCCATGAAGCGGTCGAGAACCTCGTCGAGCTGCTCTCGGGGAATGGCGGTCAAGATCATCAGCGATATGTGGGATAGGGTGCCGGCTATGCCGAGGGGCGATTGCGTGCGCCCTCGGAAGTCTCGATGAGCTCATAACTCCCTACGCGCGCCAGGCGTTCTCTCGCTAGTGAAAGCCGGCGAAGGAATTTGGCTCTTCGGTCCGGCTAGAAAGCGAGCGGCGGATGAAGGTAGGAATTGCTCGGCGCGGGCGAGGTGGGAACGGCGTGCCTTACGGCCCTCGTTGCGCGGGCTGTGCGCGTGAAATCGTCGTGCTGAATACTTTAAAGCCGCTACCGCTCGAATAAAGATTTGAGCGCCTCCGCGTAGGCTCTCACAGGAAGAGGGACGCCATATCAACGCAAGCGGCTCATCAATGCCCCGGAATTCTTGCCCATCGGGCGGCGTTACGCGTCCACGCTTGTGGGGGAATTTTCACGATCGGCACCCGCAGTGTCGGGCTGCGGTGAGGCTGATGTGGCCATCGGGCCAGGTCGGCTAAGGCGGAGTTGCTGGCCGACTTCAACCTGAAGCACGCGAGAGGACCCGATGACCGAAGAGAGATTGGTGCCGGCCGATTTGCTGGAGAAGGCCGGCGATGGCGATCCTCTGCGAGCCGGGCCGAGGCGGTGCTGCACTTGCCTGATGGAGAGGCGCCGTCGAGGCCTTGGTTGATCGGCTGATCCCGCCCGATCCGGAAACCCCCGGCGGCAAGGATTGCGGATGCGCCGTCTTCATCGACCGCCAGTTGGCCGGCGCTTATGGCAGCGCCCAAGGCCTCTACATGAGCCCTCCGTTCCTGCAGGCGACGCCGGAGCAGGGTCTGCAGGCGCCGTCGACACCGGCGCAGCTCTATCGCCGCATGCTCGCGGCCCTCGATGCATTCTGTCGCGCTACCTATGCCGGCAAGACCTTACGCGCAGCTCCCGGACGGCGAAAAGGACCGGATCATCGCGGGCATGGAGAACGGCTCGCTGCAATTGCAGGGGACGAGCGCCACGCCGTTCTTCGAAATACTGCTGCAGGATACCCGCTACGGCTTCTTCGCCGACCCGATCTATGGCGGCAATCGCGACATGGCGGCGTGGAAGATGATCGGCTTCCCCGGCGCGCGCTACGACTATCGCGACTGGGTCGAGCGCCACAACGAGCGCTATCCGCATCCGCCGATCAGCATTGCCGGGCGCAATGCATCGTCCGCAACGCAACCATAACAACGGCATCGAACTTGGAGTGAGACGTGGCGACAAAACTGCCGGCGACCGATATCGTCATCATCGGCTTGGGCTGGACCGGCTCGATCATCGCCGAATCCATGACCAAAGCCGGCTTCAATGTGGTCGCGATCGAGCGCGGCCCATGGCGCGACACCGCGACCGACTTTCCCCCCAGCTACTCGCCGGACGAGCTGCGCTATGCGGTGCGGCACGATTTGTTCGTGAGGCCGGCGCAGACGACGTTCACCTTTCGTAATAATCCTGGTCAGACGGCGCTGCCGATCCGCACCTGGGGCGCATTTCTGATGCCCAATGGCGTCGGTGGCGCGGGCCTGCACTGGAACGCGGAGACCTGGCGCTTTCTGCCGTCCGATTTCGTGTTGAAAACGCCACCTGACCCAGCGTTACGGCGCAAAATTCCTGCCCCCGGACATGACGATCCAGGACTATGGCGTCACCTACGACGAGCTCGAGCCGCATTTCGATACATTCGAATATCTGTGCGGCACGTCGGGAACCGCCGGGAACCTGAAGGGGCAAAAGCAGCCATTCGGCAATCCGTGGGAGGGACCGCGCTCGCGTCCCTATCCGACGCCGGCCCAAAAGCAGCCCTATGGGCCGGTGCTGTGGGCCGAGGCGGCGAAAGAGATGGGCTACAGCCCGTTTCCGCAGCCTTCCGGCAATCTGTCCCAGGCCTACACCAACCCGCTCGGCGTCACGCTGGGCCCGTGCACCTATTGCGGGTTCTGCGAACGGTTCGGCTGCGGCAACTACTCGAAGGCGAGCCCGCAAATAACGCTCCTGCCGGTGCTGATGCGGCGATCGAATTTCGAGGCGCGCACCGAATGCGAGGTTACGCGGATCAATCTCGACAATACCGGCAAGCGGGCGACCGGCGTCACCTATGTCGACACCCAGGGCCGCGAGTGGGAGCAGCCGGCCGAGATGGTCTTCCTCTGCGCTTTCCAGATGTTCAACGTGCAGCTGCTGCTGCTCTCCGGCATTGGCCAACCCTATGACGTGAACACCGGCCAGGGCGTGATCGGCCGCAATTTCTCCTACCAGGTCACGTCCAGCGTCCCAGCGTTTTTCGACAACAAGATCTTTAATACCTTCATCGCCAGCGGCGCGATCGGCATGTGCATCGACGAGTTCAATGGCGACAATTTCGACCACGGGCCGTACGGCTTCGTCGGCGGCGGCTATATCGGGATGGTGCAAACCAACGCGCGCCCGATCGAGACAACCCCGACGCCGCCGGGCACGCCGCAATGGGGTGCGGCGTGGAAAAAGGCGGTCAAGGACAATTACCTCAGCACGATCCTGCCGGCGACGCATGGCAGCTGCTACAGCTACCGCGACTGCTACCTCGATCTCGACCCGACCTACAAGGACCGGTTTGGCCGGCCATTGATGCGGCTGACCTTTGATTTCCACGAAAACGAGCTCAAGATGTCGCAATTCCTGACCGATCGGCTCGCCGAAATCGTGCAGAGGATGGAGCCGCGGCAGATCGTCAAGCTGCCGCGCACGGGCCATTTCAACATCGTGCCGTATCAAACGCACGCACACCTGCGGCGGCGCGATCATGGGCACCGACCCGAAGACCAGCGCGCTCAACCGCTATCTGCAGAGCTGGGACGTGCATAATCTGTTTGTGACCGGGGCCACCAACTTTCCGCAGAATGCCGGCTACAATCCGACCGGCACTGTCGCCGCGCTGACTTACTGGATGCTCGACGTGGTCCATAAGCAATACCTGAAAAACCCGGGACCGCTGGTACACGCCTGAGGGCCTGTGAAGGAATGCAAATAGGCGCTGTGCGTCCTTCGAGACGGCCGCTTCGCGGCCTCCTCAGGATGAGGAGTTTCTTAATGCCATTAGCAAATCACCTCATGCTGAGGGCCCAGAGGGCGCGTCTCGAAGCACGCAACACCCCAATGCGGCTCCTCTTTGCTTGTGCGCTGCTCCTTCTCTGCAATGCGGGAGCGCGCGCGCAGAACCCGGACAAGCAGTCGTTCGAGGTGATCGAGCACGGCCGCTATATGGCGATAGCTGGCGACTGCGCCGCCTGCCATACGGCGAAAGGAGCGCAACCGTTTGCCGGCGGCGGCGCCCTCGAAACACCGTTCGGCATCCTGCTCGCTCCGAACATCACGCCGGATCTGGCGACCGGGATCGGCGGCTGGACCGACGACCAATTCGTCGATGCCGTGCGCAATGGCATCGGGCACGGCGGCATCCATCTCTATCCGGCGATGCCCTACACCTACTACACGAAGATGTCGCGCGAGGACGTAATCGCGATCCGCGCCTATCTCGATACGGTGCAGCCCGTGCGCAACGAGGTGCACGCGAACCAATTGCCGTTCCCGTTCAATCAGCGCGAGACGATGATCGGCTGGAACGCGCTTTATTTTACGCCGGGCGAATTCAAGCCCGATCCCGGCAAGTCGGCGGAATGGAACCGCGGCGCCTATCTGGTCGAGGGCGCCGAGCATTGCGGCTTGTGCCACACGCCGAAGAACGTGATGGGCGGCGACGAGAACGGCCAGGCGATGCAGGGCTCGGTGCTGCAGAACTGGTATGCACCGAACGTGACCGGCAACCGCCGGGTTGGCATCGGCGACTGGACCGTCGACGACATTGCCCTCTACCTCAAAACCGGGCGCAACCGCTACGACATCGCCTCCGGACCGATGGCGGACGCCGTCACCCATTCCACCTCGCATCTGACCGATGCCGATCTGCGCGCGATCGCCGTCTATCTGAAGGACCTGCCGCCCGGTGGCGGCGGACCGCCGCAGCCAGTCTCGGCGCAGGATCCGGCGATGCAGCAGGGGCAGGCGATCTACAATAACCAGTGTGCCGCCTGCCATACGGCGGGAGGAGAAGGCATCGTCGGCCTCTTCCCGCGCCTCAGTGGCGCACCGCTGGTGCAACAGTCGCAGGCCACCAGCCTCATCCGTGTGGTGCTGGAAGGCTCGCGCGCGGTCGCCACCGACGGGGCTCCGACCGGCCCCGCGATGCCGTCCTTCGCCTGGAGGCTGTCCGACGCCGACGTAGCCGCCGTCGTCACCTATATTCGCAATGCTTGGGGCAATGCCGCGCCGCCGGTTTCCGCCGGCGAGGTCAGCAATATGCGGCAGACGCTGCATCGGCAAGCGCAAGCGCCTTAGCGGCCGGAAGTAGACCGATGCCTCCCGTCGTGAGGCTCGGGATTGCTTCGTCGCTGCGCTCCTCGCAATGACGGACCACTTACGGTGTCATTGCGAGCGAAGCGAAGCAATCTCGGTGAGAGCGAGGCGGGCACTTTGGGTTGGGTTCGCACCACTAGCTGCTAACGGAGTGCACCGCATGATCAAACCCACCGCCATTGCGACGATGATGCTCATCGCTGCGGCCGTCCTCCGCCCTTGCGCAAGGCGGCAATCCGTCGCCCGCACCGCAGGGTGCGCGGCCACCGACGGCGATCGGACCGACCGGTACGATGTACGACGGCAACAATGCCGACCTGCAACTCCCGCCCGAACAGAACGCGTATTGGGAGCGACTTTGGGCCGAGCCGGGCGCAACCGGCAATACGGGCCCCGCCTCGGCTGTCGGCGCCGGAGCCGCAGGCACCTCGCTCGGGGGCGCTCAGACCGGTGGACAACATTGATTACCGTCAAACGCATAATCGCGCTCGTATTGCTGCTCTCGCCCGGGCTCGCGCACGGGCAAACCGTACAGGTTCCGACGCTGAGCCTCGACGGCGCCCGAAGCGTACTGCACGCGGCCGAGCAGAAGGCGCAGCAGCTCACTGCTCCCTCGTCACTCGCCGTGGTGAATCCTGAGGGCGACCTGATCCTGTTCGAGCAGATGCAGGGCGCCCGTCCGATCGGCATCGAGCTCGCGATCGGCAAGGCTCGTTCGGCCGCGCTCTTTCAGGAACCGACCCAAGCGCTCGAGGCGACGATCAACACCGGGCGTCCGGCAGCGATCACCGCCGAGCGGATACAAATGCAGGGCGGTGTGCCGATCCACATCGGTGGCACAGTCGTCGGGGCCGTCGGCGTCAGCGGTTTCGACAAGACCAACGATGTAGAGATCGCGGAGACGGCCGCAGCCGCGGTGAAATAGCAAAACATGATCGATGCCGAGGTCGCGGCGGTCGTTACCTATATTCGCAACAGACGGGGCTTTCGGCGCCCTCTTTACTCGCCATTGCAGGTCTTACGGACGACCCTGTTGACGTGATGCCGCTTTTTGTGGTATTCGCAATTGCGGATAGATGCTGGCATACCGATAGGAAATAGCCACCCGTAGCCCGCACCGTCACCTGATCTCGACCTGATAAAACAGGTAAAACAGGTGCAGAGTCTCGCCCTGCCCCGTGTTTGCGGGGGCGTGCTGGCGTAAAAGGGTCGCCTGCTTGCGCATTCCAACAGGGAGAAAGAACATCGGATCTCGAAGTACAGGGTGCTCGGCGGCTCACGCTGATGACCGGCGCTGAGCCATCGGCCGCCCGACCCGGCCCGGTCGCGCGGTGGGTAGATTCCGCATCCGGCGTGCTCCAGGCGGTCGGCCCACCGCTGCTCTTTGGGTTACGGTTGTGGGCTTCGGTGTGTCTCGCTCTCTACGTCGCGTTCTGGCTCGAGCTCGACAACGCGTATTGGGCTGGCACCACAGCGGCAATCGTCTGTCAACCGCATCTCGGGGCTTCGCTGCGCAAGGGCTGGTTCCGCATGATCGGCACTCTCGTCGGGGCCGTGGCGGTCGTGGTGCTGACTGCGTGCTTTCCGCAAGACCGGGGCCCATTTCTCGTGGGCCTGGCGCTGTGGGGCGCCGGGTGCGCTCTCGTCGCCACCTTGCTGCGCAACTTCGCCGCCTATTCGGCAGCGCTCGCCGGCTACACGGTCGCGATCATCGCGAGCGACCAGCTCGGCGCGACCGGCGGCCCTAACGGTCAGGCCTTCATGCTCGCCGTCTACCGCGCCAGCGAGATCTGCATCGGCATCGTCTGCGCCGGCGTCGTTCTCGCCGTCACGGATATAGGTGGCGCCCGGCGCCGGCTCGCCACGGTGTTTGCCGCCATTTCCGCCGAGATCTCGGGCCGGTTTACCAACACATTGGCGCTGGCCGGACCCGAACTTCCGGATACTCAGCCGGTTCGGCGCGAGCTCGTGCGACGGGTCATCGCGCTCGACCCGATCATCGATGAGGCGCTCGGCGAATCTTCGCAACTCCGCTACCATTCTCCAGTGCTGCAGACAGCGATCGACGGCTTGCTCGCAGCTCTGGCCGGCTGGCGCACGGTGGCGAATCACCTCATAGGGCTGTCGGATGACCAGGCGCGGCAAGAGGCGTACGCCGTTCTGCAGGCCTTGCCGCAGGAGCTGCGATCAGCTCCAGTGCAGGGCGAACCGGCACGCTGGATAGACGACCCCGTCGGCCTGCGCCGGATTTGTGAGGCGGGAGTACGGAGGCTGATCGCGCTGCCGGCGGCCGCGCCATCGCTGCGGCTACTCTCCGATCAGACTGCGGAGGTGCTCGCCGGCATTTCGCACGCCCTCAACGGGCTGGCATTGCTTGTCGACGATCCCGCCCGGCCCGTTCCTCGTCGTGGCAGCTTCCGCCTCCGCGTGCCCGATTTACTTCCCTCTCTGGTCAATGCCGGTCGCGCCTTCGTCGTGATCGGCGCCGCCGAGCTCTTTTGGATCTTCACCGAATGGCCGAACGGCGCGGGGGCGATCACTTTTGCCGCGATTGGCGTCATCCTGTTCGCGCCCCGAGCTGACCAGGCTTACGCCACAGCCATAGGGTTTATGATAGGGACCGGCCTCACCGCAGCTTTCGCGGCGATCATCGCATTTGCGGTGCTGCCAAACTCGGAGACCTTTGCCGCCTTCAGCCTCGCGATTGGCCTTGTCCTGGTTCCCGCCGGCGCCGGGATGGCCCAGCCGTGGCAGACGGCGACGTTTACGGCCATGGCGGCGAATTTCGTGCCGATGCTCGCGCCCGCGAACCCGATGAGCTACGACACCGTCCAGTTCTACAACGCCGCGGTGGCGATCGTTGCAGGGGTGGGCGCTGCGGCGGTTTCGTTTCGCCTGATACCGCCGCTGTCACCCGCATTTCGGACGCGACGGTTGCTGACACTGACGTTGCGCGATCTGCACCGCCTCGCGACGGGTCCTATCCCAAATACGCCCAACGATTGGGAGGGCCGCATGTACGGCCGGTTCTCGGCATTGCCGGATGCGGCGCAGCCGTTACAGCGCATGCAGCTTATGGCGGCGCTCTCGGTAGGTACCGAGATCATCCAGCTTCGTCGCATCGCTCGCCGGATGGATCTGGGATCCGAGCTCGACGCGGCCCTCGACGCCTTAGCGTCAGGCGACAGCGGGATCGCGACGGCCCGCCTCGCCCGGCTCGACGAGGTCCTCGCTGCCCGTCCCGGAGTTGCCGCGCTCCGGGCGCGAGCCAGCATCCTTGCAATGTCGGAGGCGCTTACCCAACATGCTGCTTACTTCGACGCAGGAGAGGCCGGGTGAGGTTCACCGAGATCAACCTGTTCGGCGTCTATGTCGCGCCGATCTCGGTGATGATGGTTGCCGCCTGGGTGGTGACGATCGGACTGCGGCGGTTCGCCGCCCGCTTCGGCCTGTTGCGCTATGTGTGGCATCCCGCTGTGTTCGTGTTTGCTGTCTACATGATCGTACTCTCGTCGATCGTCCTCGTAGCAGCGCGCTGAGCTCGCATGTCCGAGGTCGAAACCAAAGCGAAGCGTGAAGCGGCGATAGACAGTCCAGCAGCCGTCTGGTCGCCCGAGCCGGTTCCGCGCAACACACCCAGGCGGCGCCTGCGCATCCTTCCGCTGCTGATCACCTTGGCGGTGATCGCGCTCGCCGTCGTGCTCGGCCGGGCAATGTGGGACGCCTATATGGCGGCGCCGTGGACGCGCGACGGCACGGTGCGCGCCTATGTCGTGACGATGGCGCCCGAGGTCGCCGGGCGCATCGTCGAATTGCCTGTCGCCGACAACCAGTTCGTGCACAAGGGCGATCTTTTGATGGTCATTGACCCGACCAACTACAAAATCGCCGTCAGCCTCGCCGAAGCCGCAGTGCAGCAGGCCCAAGTGAACCTGCAGAACGCGGAGAGGGAGGCAAAGCGCCGGCAGGAGTTGACCACGCTCGCGGTTACGGTCGAAGAGAAACAGACTTATGCGAGCACCGCGCTGGCCGATCAGGCCCAATATCAGCAGGCCGTCGCCAATTTGGACCAAGCCCGCGTGAACCTCGAGCGCACCCAGATACGCTCTCCGGTCAATGGTTAGGTGACGAACCTGTTGGCGCAGCTCGGCGACTACGCCAATGTCGGGACGAACGAAATCTCCCTGGTCGACGCCAATTCATTCTGGGTCGACGGCTATTTCGAGGAGACCAATCTCGAGCCGATCCAGGTGGGCGACCCCGCCAGCATCAAGCTGATGGGCTACAGCCAGATCGTCCGCGGCCATGTCGGCAGCATCGCGCGCGGCGATCAACGTCTCGAACGCGCAACCCAACGCGCTAGGGCTCGCGGAGGTGAACCCGATCTTCACCTGGGTGCGCCTGGCGCAGCGCATTCCGGTGCGCATCCATATCGATCAAGTGCCGGAGGGTGTCGTCCTCGCGGCCGGAATGACCGCCACCGTGCAGATCGATCCGCGACCCCCGGGAAAGTCGGCCCAGTGAGCTGACTCTAACCACGGAGCTCGCGCAGAGCATCCTGTGACTATGCTCAGGGAGCTCGCTGCCGAATTGATCGGCATATTCGTCGGCGAGAAGCGGCTGACGATATCGGTTCTTGCGATCGTTGCCGCGGTGGGTTCCTCCCGCCGCAATCGTCAGATCGCCATCGGGGCGGCGCGGCTGCGCCTGTTCACAGCGGCCGCCGGATGGAAGAGACGGCTCCCCGATCTTTAGTGGCACAAGCCCGCGCTGCGAGTTCCCCGCTCGCCGGAGCTAAATAATCTTTCTCTCCCGGAAATCCTCGATCTGCGCCGGGGTGTAGCCGAGCGCAGCGAGGATTTCGTCGTTGTGCGCGCCGAGCTCCGGGGCAATGCCGATCTGCGCCGGGGTTTCGGAGAAGTGCCACGGCGAGCCGTGCACTTTCAGCCGCTTGCCGTAGTTCGGGTAGTCGATTTCGGTCACATAGCCGTTGGCCACCACGTCGGGATCGTTGGAGGCCTCGAGCAGAGTGTTGATTGGCGCGGCGACGATGTCGGCGCCGCGCAGCCGTTCCACCCAATCATCGCGCGGCCCCGTCGCGAACAATTCGTCGAGCATGCGCAGCAATCTCGCTCGCTTGTCGTCGGAGGCGATGATAACGCCGAGATCGCCAAAGCCGGCCGCTTCGAGCGCCTCATAAAAGCCGAGCGCGGTCATCGCGTCGCGCCATTTGCGCGCGCCGTTCAGCTGGAATACCAGGGGCTTGCCGTCGCGGTCGTTGAAGCTGGCGCTGAGGCCGGGGCGCTCCGGCGTGCCGGTGACGCGGGCCTGGCCGGTGACCGGATTGCGGTTGCGCCACATCGTCGTCGTCAGAGTCCAGCCCATCAGCCGGATCTGGCCGCCGAGCAATGAGCAATCGACTTTCTGGCCGATGCCGGTGCTGCGGGCATGGGTCAGCGCGGCGAGTGCGCCGCCAAAGGCAAGGATTGCGCAGGTCTCGTCGGCGACGGAGACGATGCCGGTCTTCAACGGCTGGCCCGGCGTCGAGTAGGCTTCCGCAATGCCGCCGAGCGCCTGAGCCATCGAGTCGGTCCCCGGCAGCTCGGCATGCGGTCCCTTGGGGCCGTAGCCCGAGATCGACATATAGACGAGCCTCGGGTTCACCTTCCTCAATTCTTCGTAGCCGAAGCCGTTCTTTTCCGCCGCGCCGGGCCGGAAGTTCTGCCCGAAGATGTCCGCCTGCGCGACCAATTTGCGCAGGATCTCGCGGCCCTCAGCGGTCTTCAGATTGAGTGTGAGGCTCTTCACGCCGCGATTGTTGGTTTCGAAATAGGTGCTGGGCATACCGGGCAGGACGGTCGAGCCGCGCGAGTTGTCGCCGACCTCCGGCACCTCGATCTTGATCACCTCCGCGCCGAGATCGGCCATCAGCATGTAGGGCACCGTGCCGGCTTGCGCCGTCGAGCAGGCGACCACTTTGACGCCGCGGAGCGGACCATGTGGCTCAGTCATACCGTACCTCCTGCCTCAGGGTGGTGGCGCCCCGGCCCCGGCGTAGCCGAAGGCGCTCTTCGGCCAATGCAGCCCGTAATGCTCGCGCAATGTCTCGCCGTTATATTCCGTGCGGAACAGGCCGCGGCGCTGCAGCAAGGGGACCACTTCGGCACTGAACACGTCGATCTGCGCGGGCAGCAACGGCGGCATGATGTTGAAGCCGTCCGCCGCACCGTCAGTGAACCAATCTTCGATCAGGTCGGCCACCTGCTCCGGCGTACCGGCCGCCGTGAAATGGCCACGCGCGCCGGCAAGGTAGCTGAGCAACTGCCGCAATGTCGGCCGGTCGCGCCGCACCAGGTTCAGGATCACCTCGGTCCTGCTGCGCGCCGCCTCGACCGAGCCAGGGTCCGGGAAATCTGCCGGCGCCAGCGGCCGATCGAGCGGCAAGTGAGAGAAATCATGCCCGCCGAACCGGCCGGAGAGGCGCTTGCGTCCGACCTCGGGATCGCACAAATCCTCGACCTCGCGCGCCAAGCGGCGCGCCTCGGCTTCGGTGCAGCCGATCATCGGGCTGAGGCCGGGCAGG
>CAWBFS010000061.1:0-63901 GCA_963788085.1 uncultured Alphaproteobacteria bacterium | reverse complement strand
CCGCGCCTGGTGTCGTCGCCATCTTTACTTGGCAAGACGTGCCGCGCCGCCTCTACAGCACCGCCACTCACGAGGATCACCTCGTCGATCCCGACGACACCTACGTGCTCGACAACGTCGTCCGCTTCGTCGGACAGCGCGTCGCCGCGGTTGTTGCGGAGACCGACAGCGCCGCTGAAGCGGCCTGCCGTCTGCTAGAGGTGCAGTACGAAGTCCTCCCCGCGGTGTTCGACCCGCAAGCGGCGATGTGCCCGGGCGCTCCCTTGCTGCACGAGAAGGGGATAGCCGCCTACGGCAATGTCTATGCCGATATCCACGGCGAGGTTGGTAGCACGGCGGAGGGTTTTGCTGCCGCCGATTTCGTGCATAAGGGCGTCCTATTCCACGTCCCGCGTGCAGCACGTGCACCTCGAGACGCATGGCTCGATTGCCTGGTGCTCACCGGATGGGCGCGTCCATGTCCGCACCAGTTCGCAAGCTCCGTTCATCGCCCGGCAGAAGCTCTGCCATATCTTCGGTTTACGGGCGCGTGACGTGCATGTGTTCACCGGGAGGGTTGGCGGTGGGTTTGGCGGCAAGCAGGAGATGCTGACGGAGGATCTCTGCGTGCTCGCCACACTGAAGACCGGGCGGCCGGTGAAATGGGAATTCACGCGCGAGGAGCAGTTCATTGGCGCCACAACTCGCCACCAGATGACCACCGAAATACGGCTCGGCGCACGCTCCGACGGCACACTCACAGCGATCGAAGTCCGAATTGTCTCCAACACCGGCGCCTATGGCGGCCACGGCGGCGAGACCTTGGCAGCAGCACTCGCCGGCCCGCTCGCAGCCTATCACTGCCGGAACAAGAAGGCCGACGGCTATGCCGTCTACACCAACATGGTGCCGGGCGGTGGCTTCCGCGGCTACGGCTCCTCGCAGACCACCTTCGCGATCGAAAGCGCGATCGACGATCTGGCAAAAAAGCTCGAGCTCGATCCGTTCGAGATGCGCCGCCGCAATATGATCCGCCCCGACGACTGGATCGAATTCGATCTGGGGTGACCCATCGGATGTCGATTTCGGCAGTTATGGGCTGGACCAATGCATCGATCTCGTCGAACGCGCGCTCCAGAGCGGGCCGGGCGCGCCCAAGCCCGAAGGCGAGGAGTGGGTGGAGGGGACCGGTTCGGCACTTGCCATGCTGGAATGCGGACCGCCGACCGAGCACCGTTCCGGCGCCGAGATGCGGCTGCTGGCCAACGGGCGCTATCATTTGGCGGTCGGATCCACGGAAATGGGAAACGGCTCAGTCACCTCGCATCGGCAGATCGCCGCCGAGATCCTCCAGGCGCAGGCCGAGCGGATCGATATCGTCAATGCCGACACCGACCTGACGCCCTACGACACCGGCACTTTCGCAAGCACCGGCACGGTTGTCGCGGGCCAGGCGGTGGCGCTGACGGCCACCGCGCTGCGCGACAACATCATCGAATATGCCAGCCGGCATCTGGACTTGCCGGCGTCAGAATGCCGTCTCGCCGATGACCAGGTGATCTACGGTGCGCGATGCATCCCGCTCTCGGAGCTGTACGCCATCGGCACGCGGGAGCGGCATCGCTTCGAGGCGCGGCGCAAGGCCTACCTTTCCCCGCGCTCGGTCGCGTTCAATGTGCACGGGGTGCGCGTTGCCGTGAACCGCATCACCGGCGAGATCCGTATCCTGCACAGTGTGCACGCGGCGGATATCGGGCGGCTGATCAACCCGATGCAGTGCCGCGGACAGATCGATGGCGCGATCGCTATGGGCATCGGCTGGGCGCTCACCGAGAACATGGAGCATGGTGCCGATGGCGCGATAGTGAACCCGACCTTGCGCAACTATCGCATCCCAGCCTTCGCCGACGTGCCGCCGAGCGAGGTGTTCTTTGCCGATACCTACGATCGCATCGGCCCGCTCGGCGCCAAGTCGCAGGGCGAATGCGCGATAAATCCGGTCGCGCCCGCCATCGCCAATGCGGTCGCGAACGCTACCGGCATCCGCTTCGCGCACCTGCCGCTGACGCCGGATCGCATCTTTGCCGCGCTTTCGGCGGAACCGTGAACGATCAGGCGCCGATATCCGATGCGGCGGTGACCCTCGTCACGCAGATCCGCGTGCGCGAGGGCATGGCGGAGGAATTCGGCCGATGGCAGACCGCGATCAGCGCCGCGGCGGCGGAGTTTCCCGGCTTCATCACGCAAAGCGTGCTGCCGCCCAACCCGCCTCTGCAGATGGACTGGGTCATCCAGCAACGCTTCACCGATATCGAAGCCGCGTCCGGCTGGCTGCGTTCCGAGCGGCGGGCGTGCCTTCTCGACGCCGCACAGCCGATGCTCGCCGGACCAGACGACGTGCATTTGGTGCGCGACGATGTCGCCGGCGTCTGGCCGGCGCCCGTCTCGGCGGTGATCTCGTCCCGCGTCAGACCTGGCCAGGAGGCGGCGTTCCGCGCCTGGGAGCAGCGCATCGCCACTGCCCAGGCCCAATCACCCGGTTTCCAGGGCTACCGGTTCGAGCCGCCCATCCCCGGCATCCAGGATGACTGGCTGGCGATCCTGCGCTTCGACACCGAGGACAAGTTGCAGGCTTGGCTCGGATCGCCGGAACGGAAGAAGCTGCTGGAGGAAGCAACGCCGTTTCTCGAGGAGTTTCACGCCCGCGTGGTGCGCACCGGCTTCGAGCAGTGGTTTCCGTCGGCGGACGGGACTTCGGCGCCGCCGGCCTGGAAGCAGAACATGATCGTTCTGCTGCTGCTCTACCCGGTGGTGTTCCTGTTTGGTGTCTGGGTGCAAACGCCAGTCCTGATGGGAAAGGCCGGGCTGCCCTTCTGGCTTGCCCTGTTCATCGGCAATGTCGTCAGCGTGGTGCTGCTCAATTGGCTAGTGCCCTGGGTGAGCCAAGGCTTCGGCTGGTGGCTCGCGCCGGCGCGCCAGGCCGGCGTGCGGACCAGTCTCCTAGGCGCGGGACTGGTTGCTGTGCTCTACGGCGCGTGGCTCTTCCTGTTCTCGAGGTTCTGATCGGAAAAGAACGCCCGGAAACTGTGGCGTGCCCTGATGCGCGTGCAGGAGCGTAGCCGACAGATCGCCTCGATCCGGTACACCTCGTCGGCTTCGGCGATCATCGGAAAGCTCAGAACCTCTTGGTGCTCTTGCGCGAGGGACGTGCCGACGAGGTCGTCCTCGTCCTATGTCGACCCGTGGCTGTCGACCCGGGCGCGGCCGGTCACGCAATGCCTTCTTCGTCATAGCGGTTATGCCATTCGTAAGCCGCCGACCGGCTCAGCCCAGCCAGCCGCGCCCCTTCCCCGAATATCTGTAGGAGGCTTGATCCAAATCAATTCGTGGAAGCGCCGACCCCGTCATCTTGCTCCGCGAGGCGACAATCCCCCCAATCCCCGGTCGCCTCCTTACTGGAAACCCCGGTCTTCCCTAGCCGGGGTTTCTCTCTGACCCGGCGGAGAACCTCCAATTCAATGTGTAAGTCGGCGCGCTGCCACCCTAGCTGGGTTCTGCTCCCTCAGATCAGTTCGCCGCGCGAGGCTGTGTTGAAGTTGCGCGACGAATTCCAGGGGACGCCACGGACCGCCAATTATATCGTCTCGGTATTGCGCTTAGTTCTCACCTATGCCGAGGAACGCAAGCGAACGTTCCGGCTGCCGCCGCATTGGATCAACCCGGCGCGGCGGCCGAAGAAGCTAAAGACTGGCGAGGGTCATCGGCCGTGGGAAGAAATCGAGATCGATGGCTACCGCAAGCAGTGGGTGATCGGCGCATTGGAGCGGGTATTATTCGAGGCGTTTCTCAATACCGGCCAACGTGGTGGTGATGTGGCGCCGATGATCCGCCAGCAATACTTCCGCGGTGAGATCGCCGTCGCGCAGGAGAAGACAAAGGAGCGTGTATGGATTCCGGCATCGTCGGACCTGCGCGCGGCATTGGACCCTTGGCTCGAAGGGCACGATCACGTCGTTCTATTCCCGACCGACACCGGACGTCCGCTGCGTGCCGACTACATGCGCCACCGGATGCGTGACGCGATGCGCGCGGCGGGGCTGCCCGACGACTGCACGCTACACGGGTTGCGCTATACCTTTGCGACGCGCGGGCTCGAATTGGGGCTCGATTGGCAGACGGTCGAGAGCATCGTCGGGCATCGCACCGCGGAGATGGGATTCAAATATACCGAGAAGCGGCGTCGCGCTCGGCTGACAATCGCCACCCTCGACGCCGCTCGGGAACAAACCGCGCACCTGGTTCCGCTGACGAGTGTAAACCGGAGTGTAAACCGCCCTGCAAACCTCCCAGGCGAAGGTTCGTAAGATGCTGAAAAGTTTGCGAGAGTTTGGTGGGTGCAGTAGGATTCGAACCTACGGCCCGCTGATTGACAGTCAGCTGCTCCAGCTTACCTTTCATTATACCGCGATCGCGAGGTCTCGGACATGTTCGAGTATCCGGCAAAACTCCGGCTGTGTAGCGAATTACATGGTTCGATACGTGTGCAGGAAGGGCAGCCAAGCATTCCAATGGATAATCTCAGGGCGGCCGACAGGGCCAAGATCATAAAATCGCAGATGCCCCGGTTCGCGCATTAGGGCCCAGACGGAGACGAGCCGATGACATCCACCCGCCGTGCCTTCGTCATCATGCCGTTTGGCGAGAAGAAAGCGCCGGACGGGACCGCGATCGACTTCGACGCCGTTTACCGGGACCTCTTTTCGCCGGCAATCGCGGCGGCCGGTCTGATGCCGCACCGTGCGGACGCCGACCGCTGCGGCGGCTCGATCCACCTCGACATGTTCCAGGATCTTCTTCTTGCCGAGTTTGTCGTCGCCGACCTGACCTTGGACAATCCCAATGTCTGGTACGAAATCGGCGTGCGGCACGCGTTGCGCGCCGGCGGCGCGGTCCTCACCTATGCGCTCCGCGGCCGGCTGCCGTTCGACATCGCAGGGCAGCGCATGCAGCGCTATACGCTAAAGGGCGGACGGCTCGATCCAGACCTTGTCGAAGCCGAGCGCACCGCGCTCAGGCAAGCAATCGACGCGACCCTCGGCGCCTGGCGCGGGCGGCGGGCGAGCCCGGTATATCAACAGCTCCCCAACCTCACAGAGCCGGACTGGAAGACACTCAAAGTCGGCGATGTCAACGAGTTCTGGCAGGCGCTCGAGAAATGGCAAAGCCGCGTCGAGGTGGCGCGGCGCAAGCAGCGGCCCGGCGACATTCTCGTGCTCGCCGAGGAGACGCCGAACAGCGTGCTCGAATTCGAGGCGTTGCGCACCGCGGCGCGTGCGCTTGTCCGGCTCAGCCGGCCGCGCTACGCGCTAAATATTCTCGAACGCGCGCGCCAACTCGAGCCGGACGATGTCGAAGCGCGCCAGCTCGAGGGCATCGCTTTAGGCCGCGCCGAGCGCTACGCCGAGGCTCGCGAAAGCCTTGGCCGTCTCGCCGAGGAACGCAAGGATGGCGAAACATTAGGTCTCCTCGCACGCACTTGGAAGGATGAGTGGACGCAGATTTGGAACGCGCATCCACAGCGCAAGCTGGACCCCGTCGCCGCTGCGCGTGACACGGCGGCTACACTACAAAGCGCCGCCTCCGCCTATATCGAGGCGTTTCGTGCCGCACCCGGAGACTATTATCCGGCTATCAACGCGTTGACCTTGGGGAGGCTTTGGGAGCACGTCACCGGCCGGCGAAGCAGGTTGCCGCTCGACCTGATTGCCGCCGGTGTCGGCTGGACTGCCGCCGCCGCCGCCGAGCGCAATAAGGACTATTGGTCGCTCGCCACCCGGGCTGAACTCGCCTTGATCGAGGATCGGAAGGACGACGCGATCGACGACTACTCCGAGGCGGCGGCGCTGGCGGTCGCCAATCGCGACTGGTTCGCGCTCGAACTCCTCCAGCCAGCAGCTCGATTTTCTCGGAGAGCTAAAATTTCAAAGCGAAATCGTCGCCGAAGCCGCCGCCGTGATCGATCGTGCCGAGCAGCAGCTGCGCGCTCTGCTCGGCAGCCGTCCGGAAGAGCGGTCGGAGCCGGACCATGTCGTCGTGTTCAGCGGTCACATGATCGATAATCCGGCTGATCGCGGCGAAGGCAAGGCCAAGCCCGCGCGCTTCCCGCCCTCAAAGATCGAGGCGGCGGCGGCACGTATCCGCGCTGCGCTCGACGAGATCGGGGCCGGCGTCGGCGATCTCGGTCTTTGCGGCGGCGCCTCCGGCGGCGACCTTCTGTTTGCCGGAGCATGCCTGGATCGCGGCATGCGGATCGAGCTGCGTCTTGCTCGCGCCGAAAACGACTTCCTCGCCGAGTCGGTGACCTTCGCCGATCCGGACCATCGCTGGGAGCGCAGCTTCACCCGGGTAACGGAGAACCCGGGCAGCACGGTGCTCGTCATGCCGGAAGAGCTTGGACCCGCGCCCGCCGGTGTCAGTATCCACGACCGCTGCAACCGTTGGATGCTTTACTCGGCGCTATCGCAAGGCCTGCGCCGTGCTTCCTTCATTACGCTGTGGAATGGGGAGGCGGGGGATGGCCCGGGCGGAACGCAGAATATGATCGAGCTCGTCCGCAAAGTAACGGGGCGGCAGCCAATCATCATCGATCCTGCAACCCTGTGAGCCGCAACAGGGCAGACCAAAGTTGCAACGATCGGTGCTTAGCCAAGTCGGCGCCCATCGAGGGTGGCGCACGGCGCCGTTACGGTTATCCACCGAAATTCAGGCGCGATGCGCGTTCTTCAGCTGCTCTTCGGTGATCCCGATCGTATGCTCGAGCCGAGCTCCCGACAACCGTGCTCCCCAAAGTGAGGCTCCAGTGAGATCGGCGCTGTTGAGATTGGCATCCGAAAGATCGGCGTGGTCCAGTTTGACACTTTGGAGGCCGGCGTAGCTCAGATCTGCATCGCGCAGGTTGGCTTGCCAGAGCGAGGCCGCTTCCATTTTCGCATGCCGCAGATTGGCGCCACGCAGCCGAGCGTGATCCAGATTCGCGCCTTGCAGATTGGCGTGGCTGAGATCCGCCTCTCGAAGATCGGCGCTCCACAGCGAGAGACCCTGCAGCTGGGCATGCGAAAGGTCGGCTTTTTTGCCGCTTTGCCCGCCGGAGTCCAGCCAGGCACGGTGGTCGGCAAGGACCCCCTGCAGCTGGTCCAACGACATCTCTCTGAGCACCGGATCGATCTTCTTGATCCTCGCTGCCGCATCTTATTTCCGCCAGAGCTGGTTCGCGCTGATCAGCGAGGACCGCCACCGGCATATCTCCCAGTACCGCTGCTGCACCTGATGCCCTCGCCGCGGCGCTCTACGACGCGTCCGCTGAAAAGATCACGCCAATGCGTCTCACCGCCCGCCGCCTGCGGCCAAGGGATCTCGGTTCCAGTCCAATCCGGTTCGGCCTCGCAGCGCACGGGAAAGCGCGCCGCCGCGACGACCAGCGCATCCTCTTCGTGGCAACGAGCAAAGGCGCAGATCTGGTCGGCTCTGGAGCCGGTAGCGATAAGCGGCTCATATCCGCCCTCTGCAAACAGCATCGGATGATCGCGGCGGTAGGCCAGCAAGGTAGCGATGACGGCCAGTTTGATACGGCCATCGCGCCAATTTTCGAGCATGTCGAACATCGCGGTGCGGCGGTTTCGCTCCAATAACGCCGCTGTTTCTTCGAGCAGTTGATGCGCTTTCCGTAATCCACCGGACGCCGGTTGTCGGGATCGACCAGGCTCAGATCCCAGAGCTCCGCCCCTTGGTAGATGTCCGGCATTCCCGGCAGGGTCAGCTTCAAGGCGGTCTGCACCAGGCTGTTGCGGACGCCGAGCCGCGCAACGCGTTCCTGGAACGGCAAAAACGCGCCGAGAAACGCATTGGGCCGTCGAGACGTCGAGCGCATCCCGCACAAAGCCCACCACCGCCTCTTCATAAGCCGTGTTCGGCGACGCCCAGGTGGAGCGCAGCTTTGCCTCTCGGATGGACTTGACCATTGCGCCTTCCAGCCGCTCCGCGAAGGCGCGCAGTTTCTCTGGGTCGGGGTCCTCGATGCCGGTCAGATCAGCCGGCCAGGCGCCGAGCAGAAGCTGGTAGAAGAGGTACTCGTCATTGCGATCTGGCGGCGCCGTGCCCTCGACGTCGCCGCGGCGGGCGCGCAGGATGCGGCTCCATGCCTGAACCTGCCGAGCCCATTCCTCCGGCATCTCGGACAGCACGGCAAGCCGCGCGCGGGTATCTTCGCCGCGCTTGGTGTCGTGGGTGGAGGTGCCCAGCATGGCGTGCGGCCAGCGCTCCGCGCGCTGCGCATTGGCCCTGTGGAACGCGGCCAATGTCACGCCGAAATGGTCGGGATGGCCGCCCACCTCGTTCAACGCGACGAAGCGGTTGTAACGATAGAAGGCCGTGTCCTCGAGCCCCTTCGCCATGACGGGGCCACTATATTGCTGCACCCGCATTGCGAAGCGGACCACCGATTGCCGGCTGAACCCGCTGCGCGGCTGGGCCACCAGGTCGGTGGTCAGAAGCCGGTGCAGAAAATCGAAGACGCTCGGATCGAGATCCGTCTCGTTCCGCCGCGCCTGGGCCACTGCCCAGTCGATGTCGCGCCGGTCCGCTTCCGTCGGGTCGGCAGCGCCATCGACGTAAGTGCGGTATACCGGGAAACAGGCGACAATCTCCTTCAATCGCCCGCTGCAGGATATTGCGCGTGAAATCGGCGGTTCGCGGGTTCTGCCGCGCGACCCGCGCGGCATCGCGGGCGAGGACATTGAGCTCGCTCGCCATCTCGTTGAGCATGATGCGGATCTTGCAGTCGCGCACGATCTCGTCGAAAGCGCGGTGCTCGCCGGTAAAATCCGTGTAGGCTTGGGTAAAGCCCTCCTCGCCGGACGGATCGACCAGCAAGCCGAGCACCAGATTGGCAAATTCGTAACCGGTCGTGCCCTCGACCGGCCAATCCTCGCGCAGCGCCTCGTGCCGAGCGAGGATCTTCTCGACGACGAGGTAGAACGGGCTCGGCGCATGTTCACGCAGACGCATCAGATAGCCCTTTGGGTCGAGCAGCCCGTCGACATGGTCGATGCGCAGACCCTCCAGCACTCCGTCGCGCAACAGCTCGAAGGCGAGGCGGTGCGCGTGATCGAACAGCTCCGGCAATTCCATGCGCAAGCCGGCGAGCTCGTTGATGTTGAAGAAGCGCCGGTAATTGATGTCATCGGCGGCAACGCGGAAATGCGCCGCGCGCCAGTGCTGATCCTCGATCAGGGCATCCAGCTCGCGCCAAGTCTCCAGCCGCCCGGGCTCGCCGTTGAACCGCTCGACCGCGGCCTGCACCGCTTGCCGCACATCACTGCGCTGCCGCGCCAGTGCGCCGAGCTCGGACTGCAGATCCTTGGCGCGCTGAGCAATGCGCGGTCGCCAGTCCGGCAGGCCGGAAAAGGCGTCACCCAACCGTTCGAGCTCCGGGTGCTCGTCGCCGAGCACGCGATGGTAGTGCAGGGGGCAAATTGGCAGCTTGTGCGTGTCGTAGGCCCATACGGCAAAGCCGCCGGTCTCCGGTTCGAAGCGGAGCACGAGCTGGCCCGATTCCAGCACTGCCCCGTACTGGTCGCCAAGGAACGGCACCAGCAGCTTGTCACGCAAATAGCGTCTGTCCGGGTCCCAATCGATGTCGAACCAGCCGGCGTATTCGGACGCTGGGCCCCATTCCAGCACGTCGAGCCACCACGGATTATCGGAGCCGCCGACGCCCATGTGGTTGGGCACGAAATCGAGCACCTGACCGAGACCGCTGTCGCGAAACGCCGTCACCATGTCGCGGAACGCCGACTCGTCGCCGAGCTCCGGGTTGAGCTGGCCATGGTCCACGATGTCGTACCCATGGGTGCTGCCGGGCCGCGCCTTCAGGTAAGGCGAGGCGTAAACGTGGCTGATGCCGAGGCGCGCCAGATAGGGAGCGAGAGCTGCGGCATCCCGGAAACCGAACCCCTTGTGGAATTGCAGGCGATACGTTGCCCGAGGGATCGGTATCGTCTCAGACATGTTCTGGAGCCGCGCTCGCACCGAAAGATCTTGGCGATGTCATTAAAGCGCGGCCGGGCAGCGAGTTCCTCCAGGGTCATTGACAGGCGGCGCCGCCAATTCGGGTGCTCGTCGGAAGTCGCCGGAACGTTCACCGGATCAGCCTCGTCGGTGAGGTCGTCTATTTGCACCATCGCCAGAACAGACGGGGTACGCGCGAGAAAGACATGCGCCGCCCGGGCCAAGGTCGGGATATCGGGCTCTTCGTTGTCGGACAACAGCTTCTCGCGGCGGAGCCCCTCCAGAAGCTGCATCCGGTCGCGTTCTCGCATCTGACGCTGGCGCGAGGCTTCGCCAGGCTCCGGGAATAGGCCGAGCTGTTCCTTCAGATCGAGGTCGCGTCCTTCCCACCAGCCGCGCAAGGTCGGCAGGTCGTGGCTGCCGACGACGGCCAGGGCCAGTTCCGGGTAGGCGCTCGGCGGCAGGAAGGCGCCGGTCTCCGGCTCCCGCTCGAAAAACAGCACGCGGTAGGAAAGGATATTCGCCTCCGCCATGCGCTCGCGGAAGCCCTCCGGCACGGTGCCGAGGTCCTCGCCCGACGACGAGGCAGCGATGGCGATGGCTCTCGAGCGCGAGAATGCCGATGAGATCCTCGATCGGATACCGGACATAAGCGCCGGCCGAGGGCTTCTGGCCCTGTGGTACCCAGTAGAGGTGCTGCAACCCCATCGCATGATCGATCCGCAACCCGCCCGCGTGGCGCATATTGGCGCGAACGAGCTCGATGAAGCTGCGGTATCCCTCTTCCCGCAGCGCGCGCGGATGAAAGGGCGGCAGCCCCCAGTTCTGTCCGGCCGGATTGTAGATGTCCGGCGGCGCGCCGACCTGAGCTCCGGATACCACTGCAGCCGCATTGGCCCAGGTCTCGGCGCCGGCGCGATCGGCGCCCACTGCCAGGTCGCGATAAAGGCCCACCGCCATACCGCGCTCCTCGGCCGCTGCCGCCGCGGCGGCTAGCTGCTCGTCAGCGACCCATTGCTGCCAGGCGAAGAAATCCAACCGGTGCCGGTTTTCCTCCGCGAAGCGTGCGACAGCGGGCGAGGCCGGGTCGCGGTATTCCTCTGGCCAGGCGTGCCAGTCGGCGTGGGACGGATCTTCGTGCGCGAAGTGCTCACGCAGCGCCAGAAAAAGGCAGTTGCGCTCCAAGACGTCGCCGTGCTCGCGCCGGAACGCCTCGAAAGCGCGCCAGCGCGCAGGATCCGCTGAGCCCCGGCAGGCGTCGAACAGCCTTTCCAGAACGGAAAGTTTGATCGCGGTGACCCCGGCGTAGTCCACAAGATGCTTGGAACGGCAAGCTTGCACGCCCTGCCCAAAAGCTTCGGAGGCGATCAGCTCCCGCGTCTCCGGGCAGTCCAGCAACTCGGGGATCGCGGTCACATCGATATTGAGGATATTGAGCAGCAGGCGGCTCGCCGGCGAATACGGACTGGCGTGTTCGGGATCGTCGGGAAACATCGCATGCAGCGGGTTGAGGCCGATGACGTCGGCCCCGCGATCGGCTGCCAGCTCGACCAGCCTGCGCAGATCACCGAAATCGCCGATGCCCCAGTCGCTACCCGAGCGCAGCAGATAAAGCTGCGCGGCAATGCCCCACAACCGCCGCCCCTCGACAAGCGCCGGCGGCAGCCAGCATTTCCCGGGTGTCACCACGAGCATCATCGTTGCATCGCCGGGTTCGATCGCCAGATGGTGATATCCCCAGGGCAGGCCTGCTTCGAGCAGCAACCGGCGGCGCTCCAGCAGTGTTCCATCGACGCTGCGGGTTTCGATTAGCTCGAGCTCACCGAATGCGATGCGCCCTGTCCGCTCGGAAGCATCCTCCAGCGTCAGACGCCAAGTGATCTCACCGGTGCCGGCAGGGAGGACCAGGTCCAATGTCAGGAGGTCCGGCGTCGGCTCGCAAGACCTGCACAGACAGACAACGGGCGCAGCCATTCGGCTCGGTTCAAGTCCTCGAGTGCGCCCCGCGCCTGCGCTTCGTCGGTCGCCTCCACCCCCATTGCGGCCAACAGACTGCGTTTCGTCTCGCTACTGGTCTCTATGATTTTGCCCTTAGCATTCCGGAACTGAGGCTCGATCCCCATGCGTTCCGCTAGCTCGTCCAAGGCAGTGCTGGCAGGCTCGTGCCGCACAGCCTCCTCGACAGACCAGCGGACCGCCCAAGGCCCAAAAGTGCCGTCATGGCCGACCTCGCCCTCCTGCCAGAGCACGCGGCCGGGTTGGGCCGGAAACCCCGAGACCGGCGTCGGCTGCAGGTTCGCGGCCAATACCAGCGCCTCGCCTCCGCCGAGCGGCCACCGCACGACGACCGCGCCGTCGCCGAGCACCTCGTACCGCCCGCCGGCCCGGATCGCGGCCAGGCGCGGCACGATCTCGGCATGCCGTATCGCCAGCACCCGGCGATACCAATCCAACCACCCGGCATGCGGCGCCCGCTCGATGTCCTCCCAGTCGAGCTTGGCGGAGGCGAAGGTCTCCTCGGCCGTCGGGTCGGGGATGCGCTCGCGCATCGCCGGATCCTGGAATTCCGGGAAACGCGCGAACTCCTCGCGCCGACCCTGGCGCACGGCATCGGCCAGCTCCGGCCCGAAATCGCAGAAAAAGGGAAACGGCTGCGCCGCGCCCCATTCCTCGCCCATGAACAGCATCGGGATCTGCGGCAGCAGCAGATAGACCGCCGCTATCGCGCGCACGGCCTCGGCCGGCGCGAAATCCGTCACCCGATCGCCGAACGCCCGATTGCCGACCTGATCGTGGTTCTGGATGAAGGCGACAAAAGCAGTCGGCGGCAGGTCGGCGCTCGGCGCGCCGCGCGGATGGCCGCGATAGGGCATCAGCTCGCCCTGGAACGCAAAGCCCTCCGCCAGAGCGCGGCCCAGCTTTT
This sequence comes from uncultured Alphaproteobacteria bacterium, assembly GCA_963788085.1. GTDB lineage: Bacteria > Pseudomonadota > Alphaproteobacteria > ATCC43930 > CGMCC-115725 > AP-15. The sequence goes on along the minus strand of CAWBFS010000061.1, from coordinate 50,934 downwards.
CGGTATCGCCCTTGTAGTCGGCGTAATAGCCCTTCGTCTCGCCGCTCGCCGCCACATGCAGCACATGGTGGACGTCGTCGTTCCATTGCGCGGTGTACCAGCGCGGCTCGCCGTTCTCGCCGCGCACCAGGCAGCTCCGCCTGGTTCTCCTCGTTCTCCAGGATCAGGTGGATATGCCGGTCGGGCGCTGCCGCGCGCACCCGCTCGGCGAGCTCCTCGAGCAGATGCTTCGGGCTGTCGTCGAGGATGGCATGCACGGCGTCCAGCCGCAGGCCGTCGAGGTGGAACTCCTCGATCCAATAGAGGGCGTTGTGGATCACGAATTCGCGCACCGGGCCGCTGTCGGGCCCGTCGAAATTGATCGCGGCGCCCCACGGCGTCTTGTGGCGATCGGTGAAGGTCTGCGGCGCGATCGGCGTGGATATAGGCGCCCTCCGGGCCGAAATGGTTGTACACGACGTCGAGCAGCACCATCAGCCCGCGGGCGTGGGCGGCTTCGACCAGCGCCTTCAGGTCCTCCGGCCGGCCATAGGAAGAATCCGGGGCGTAAGGCAGCACGCCGTCGTAGCCCCAGTTTCGGCGGCCGGGGAAATCACCGATCGGCATGATCTCGATCGCGGTGACGCCAAGCGCAACCAGATGGTCGAGCTTGCGCGATGGCGGCGCGGAACGTGCCCTCCGGCGTAAAAGCGCCGATGTGCAGCTCGTAGACCACCGCCTCGTGCCAGGGACGGCCGCTCCAGCCGGCGTCGCGCCAAACGTAGGCGCGCCGGATCGACCACCTCGCTCGGCCCGTGCACGTCCTCCGGCTGATAGCGCGAGGCCGGGTCCGGAACGCGCAGGCCATCCGGCAGCACGAAGCGATATCGCGTACCGGCGCGGGCGCGATCGGTGACGAGTTCGTGCCAGCCCTCGCCGACTGGTTCGCATGGCGGCCGTCTCGCCGTCCAACTCGATCTGAACCTCGCGGTGCGGCGGCGCCCAAAGGCGGAAGCGCACCGCTGCCGTCGGCCTGCAGCTCGGCGCCGAAGGGCATGTGGTGCTTGCGCGTCGGCGCAGGCGCGGTCTCCTTCTCGAGCAGCGCCAGGATACCGCACAGTGGGATCGCGACCCAGTCCGGCCGATTGGCGAGCTCGTACGCGATTTCGTAGAGGGCCTTTTCGAGCATGAAGAACCGCACGACCCGATCGGCATCGGCGCGGTCCGCCGGGCAGAACCTGCTGCCGCGCGCAGTCTCGAAATAGGCATCGAGGAAAGCCTGCGACGCCTCTGCCTCCCATGCCGCGAGCCGATCTTCAACGGCATTCCGTTCCGGCTGAGAAAGATCCCGCGGCAATGCGCGGCTCGCCGCTGCGGCGGCGTAGGCGAACGAGCGAAGCATCCCGGCGACATCCCGCAGAGCGGAATGCTTTGCGCGGCGCTCCGCCAACGGACGCAGCGGCTCGCCCTCGAAATCGATGATTACGGCGTCCCGGCCGGTCACGAGCACTTGGCCGAGATGATAGTCCCCGTGGTGCCGCGTCTTTGAGAATGCCGGGACCTCGCCGAGCATCGCCTGCAGCCGATCAACCACCTTGTCGCGGCGGGCGAGAAGCGCCTCGGCGAGCTCCTGAGCCTGCGGGTCAAGCGCTGTACCATCGGTAAGAGCTTCGAGCGCGCGATGGCCGGTCTCCTGCGCGGCCGCCGCCCAGGATTGGATGTCGTCGGCACTGACCGGCTCAGGCCGGAATGCCGGATCGTCCGTGTCGGTCTCAAACGCGATGTGCATTTCCGCGGTACGCCGGCCCAGTCGCCTGAGCCAGCTCGTGGCTTCATCAAAAGCTGCGCCCTCGCCAGCCTGCTGCACCGCGTGCGAGCCGCTCGAGCACCCAGGACCAGCCGTCACCCTCGTTGGGGACGAAGGCTTGCAGTATCGAGAGGGTCATGGGCCCGGCCCCCGATGCCGCGCCCTCCAGCTCCGCCCAGCCGAGCAGGGCCGGGGTAGCCGCGAAACCGGTCGTCTCCGTCAGGAAACCGGCTCACTTCGAGCTCCGGGTGGACGCCATTCTCCACTTTTCGGATCACCTTCAGGATAGCGTCGTCGCCGATGCGGATCGAGGTGTTCGATTGCTCGGCCCTGCCCCGGCGAATGGCCCAGTCATCCCCGGCTTCGAGCCCGACTAGCGCCAGCTGATCCGTTCTCCCCGTTCGCAGCCGCACCGGGCCAGAGGCCGCGCTGCCGCCCCCGCAGCAACCAATCGGTCCAGGCGCGGACGAACGCGTCGACGGAGAATGCCTCTACCACCCGCATTTCCCCGCTGCCATCGCTGGTGTCCTCTGGCTGCGCTGCGATTACCTGAGCCGGGTCGGCTTGCTCCCGCGAAACAAGCGCCAGCGGCACGAAGAGACGCAGCGGCAACTGGCTCGGCGGCGTTACCTGCCAGATCGCAATCGCAGAGGGCACACAGGAAACCGGAAACGGGAGCAGCACCGAAAGCTTAACATCAGGAGTGCCCGAATCTTTCGCGGGATACCACCGCTGTCGTGTGAAGAAAATCCGGCAGCTCAGATGCGGCCAGAGTTTCCAGCCATGAGGGCCAATGTGGAGTCACCGGCGCGTTGCCGATGTCAGCTGAGCGGGGAGAAGGGTATGGCACGGCGGACCTGCGGCTTGGTTCCGGCGCAAAAACGGTCCGCCGCGCAAGGGTTCTGAATTGGGGAGAATTGGGTCGTCTATGGGATAAACTGCCTCGGCACGACTGTCTTAGGTGCTAACGGCCGGTATCTGCCTTGGCCACTGTTGCTAGTTTCGCTGGTGCCGGATCCCTGGTTCTGCGTCGCTTGCTGACGTGCATGCTTGCTGGCTTCATGATGCCCGATCACACAGCCGGCACCGGCCCCCAATACACCGTGGTGACCCGCGAAGTGGCCCGCCACCCCACCGACGGCCGCACCCTTGAGGCAACCAGCCGCGTTTGCCGCCGAAGACGTTATGCCCGCCATCAGTGCGAGAGCCAAAACCGTGGGCATCAATTTCGATTTCATTGTGTTTCCCTTATCGCAGGAGTTAACCAACTACCTTGACGATGAACAAACGAAACCGAAAAAGATCCCGTGCCCGTGCCACCCTTCGATAAATCTAGGTGTAAAGAGCAGTCCGGTAATCACAACGGCCACGTTGTTCACCTGGCCGATGAAAGGGTAGACGGGCTATAAACGCGCATGCCCCGCTGGACGCGTTTCGGCCTAGTCGTCTTTGCCGCGCTGCTGGTTCTCGGCGGCGGCTATACAGCTTTTTGGTTCCTGGTCGCCCGCCGCATCGAGACCGGTATCCTTGACTGGGCGCAATCGCAACGCGCCGACAAGATCGATGTCTCCTGGCAAAAGATGCGCGTCAGCGGTTACCCGGTCACGTTTCGGATAGACCTCGGCTCCGCGGTGCTGCGCGATCGCGCGGTTACCCCTTCCCCGGAGCTTCATGTTCCCGCGCTCTCCGGCACCGCGCACCCCTGGGATCTTGCCGATTGGCGGATTGCAGCGCCCGAGGGGTTCACGGCCGATCTCGCCGCTGCCGGCGGAGGCGCCCCGGCAAAGCTAATCGCGCATACCGCCGACGGGGTTGTCGCGATCGAGACCGCGGGCGGCTGGACGCTCTGGCTGACTTTGGGGGACATCAGGGTCGAGGCCGGCGCCCCGGTACTCGTCGGTTCAGCCAACGCCACGCTCACTGTCCCACCGGGGCCGTCGCGCGGGCATGCCGACCCGATAACGGCTCTCGCGGTCGAGGCGAGCCAGATAAAGTTGCCGCTCGGCGTCGGGCCGTTAGGAGACAAAATCGACGAACTCGATTTCGGCGCGACGGTAAAGGGTGCCATCCCGGCCGGCAAGCTGGCCGATGCAGTAGCCGCCTGGCGAGATGCCGGCGGTGCGATCGAACTCGACAATCTGCGCCTGAAATGGGGCGCCCTCGATGCGACTGCGACCGGGATGATCGCCCTAGACCAGGAGCTGCAGCCGACAGGCCGCTTCTCCGGAGCGATTCAGGGATACGACCAGATCCTGACGGCACTCGTACAAAACGGGCAAATGCGGGCCACCGATGCCGGGCTCGCGCGCATTGGGCTGACCTTGCTCGCCAAGGCCGGACCGGACGGCAAACCTGAGATCAGGACCGAATTTACGATCCAGAACGGGCAAATGTTCCTCGGGCCGGCAAAGCTCGGCAGGCTGCCCCGTATCACCTGGGAATAGCCGCGGCGAGCCTTCTCAGGCCTGCTTCGCCTCGATGATCGAACGGCGGATCGCGCGGGTGCGGGTAAAGAGCTCCTGCAGCTTGTCTCCTTCCCCCCAGCGGATGGCCCGCTGCAACGCCGTTAAATCCTCGGTGAAGCGCTGCACGATCTCGAGCACCGCTTCGCGATTGTTGAGAAAAATGTCGCGCCACATCACCGGGTCGGAAGCGGCGATGCGGGTGAAGTCGCGGAACCCGCTGGCCGAGAATTCGATGACCTCGGATTTGAGGCTCTCCTCGAGGTTGGTCGCGGTGCCGACGATCGTGTAGGCGATCAGGTGCGGCAGATGCGATGTCATCGCCAGCACCTTGTCGTGATGGTCAGCGCTCATCGTGACGACGTTCATGCCGAAGCCCTCCCACATCCGGCCGACCGCGGCCACCGCCTCGGGCGCCGTCTCGGGCGGCGGGGTCAGGATGCACCAGCGGTCGCGGAACAGCTCGGCAAAACCGGATTCGGGTCCGGAATGCTCGGTGCCGGCGACGGGATGGCCGGGGACGAAGTGGACGCCTGTAGGTACGTAAGGCCCGCAGGTCGCGGATTGCCGCCTGTTTTACCGAGCCGACATCAGTCAAGATCGCGCCGTCCTTCAGTTCCGGGCGCGATCCTCTGCGCCGATTTCGGCATAGGCGGAGAGCGGGGTGGCGATCACCACGAGATCGGCGCCTTCGGCAGCATGCGCCGGGTCATCCGTCGTCGCGTCCGCCATCGCGAGCCGCCGCACTGTCGCCAACGTCTCGGCTCGGCGGGCGCAAGCGATGATTTCGGTCTCGGGACTGTCGCGGCGCAGCGCCCGGGCGAGCGAGGACCCGATCAACCCGATCCCGATCAGCGCCACGCGATCGAACATTCTTACGCTCATCGCCCGGCCCCGAATAAAGCAGCCCCGTCACCCCCGCGAAAGCGGGGGTCCAGGCATGTCAGGCCGGAGCTTCCGGCTCTGATTCCCGCTTTCGCGGGAATGACGAGATGTGGGTTCATCGCGCGGCCATGAATTCGGCGAGGGCGGCCACGACGGTTTCCATCTCGGGTCCGGTCCCGATCGTGATCCTCAGATGTCGTGGCAGGCCATAGGCGGCCATCTTGCGGGTCAGGATCCCACGCGACTGCAAGAAGGAGAATGCCGCGTCGGCGTTCTTGAGCGGATCGTCGGGGAATCGCGCGAGGACGAAATTGGCGACGCTCGGAGTGAGAGCGAGGCCGAGCGCCGCGAGCCGCTCGGAAAGCCACGGCAGCCATCGCTCGTTGTGAAGGCGGGCGCGGTTGAGCGCCTCGACATCTTCGATCGCAGCGACACCGGCCGCCTGAGCCGCCGCGCTCACATTGAAGGGGCTGCGCACCCGGTTGAGGACATCGGCTATCGCCGGCGGACAATACGCCCATCCGAGCCGCAGCCCGGCGAGGGCATAGATTTTCGAAAATGTCCGCAGCATCACGACGTTTTCCGCGCGGTCCACCAGCGCGATGCCGGGCTCGTAGTCGTTGCGGTTGACGAACTCGGCATAGGCGGCATCGATCGCGAGCAACACCGAGGGCGGCAGCCCGGCATGCAGCCGGGCGATCTCCTGTGCGCCGAGATAGGTGCCGGTCGGGTTGTTCGGGTTGGCGATGAAGACGATGCGAGTGCGCTCGGTCACCCGGGCGAGCACCGCATCGACATCGGTCGTCAGCTCGCGCTCCGGAGCCGCGATCGGTGTGGCGCCCGCCGCCATCGCGTTGATCGGGTACATCAGGAAACCGTGGCGGCTGTAGAGCACCTCGTCACCCGGGGCCGGCGTAGCACCGCAACAACAACGCGATCAGCTCGTCGGAACCGGCGCCGCAAACGATCCGCGCGGGATCGATCCCGTGACATTGCCCGAGCGCCTCGCGCAACTCCTCGGCGTTCCCGTCCGGATAGCGATGGATCTCGCCGGCGAGAGCGCGGTAGGCCGCGATCGCCTTGCTGCTCGGCCCGAGCGCGCTCTCGTTCGAGGCGAGGCGGATCGGGCGCTCGACCCCAGCCACCTTCGCTTCGCCGCCAACATACGGGCTGATGTCGAGAATGCCAGGGCGGGGCATCAACCCCGGTTCGTGCGTCATCCGTTCGACCCTTTTGTGGCGAGAGCCGATGACGAGAGGGGCATCGCGTAGCCGCCGAGCGGCAGCAGACGCTCGATCGTGGCGCCCAGTTCCGAGCGGAAGGCGTCGAGGCGCCTGTCCGAGATCGGCACAACGCCTTCCACCTCGATCAGATAGACCGCCTTGCCACGATCACTGCACGCGACAGAGGTGCATACCAGCCCGACGGTCGAGAGGATATGCGAGATACGGGGCCCGCTGACCGCCGCGGAACATTCCGCACCGAAGAAGGTGCGATCGAGACCGCCCTCCTCTTGTCCGCCGCACCCGATCGCCAGCACATCGGTATCGGTACGGGCGTTGCCGCGCGCACCGAGGGGCAGGCGCGCGAGGACCCGCGGCGCGTTTTCGTCGGTCGACAACAAATTCGGCCACCACGGATCGGGTTCTCTCTGCCTTCGGCAGCGGCAACACGCCGACCGAGCCGGTTCCGCCGGCGACTGCGCGGATCACCTGATCTGCGGTGTCGTAAGCCGACATCGGCGTATTGCTGCCGTAGTGATCGCGCGCCAGATCCCAGAATCCCGGCCGGTCGGCAGGAGCGAATACGGCGACCGAAAAAGGGGATTGCAACCGGACCGTTGCTGCCAACATCTCCCGCCACATGCGAACGAGGGTTGCGACAGGGAAGGCGCCACGGTGACGTCCGACAAGCCGACGGATGATCTCGGCCTCGCGTGCCGGTTGATAGGCCGGCCGGTTGCCGTCTTTCTTGCTGGCCGCGACCAGCGACACGATCTGCGCGCGGTCGATCAGCAGGTCCTGCAACTTGTCGTCGATCTCGTCCAGGCGCCGGCGCAAGCCTTTGAGATCTGAGGGGGTCACGGGCATATGTCGGTCGCTGCAGCGGGAGGCATACTAGTAGGGTGCCGACCTAGCAAAATCAAAGAAAACATTGACATGCCTGATCCCAGATCCCTAGCTAGCGCCCCCAATCGGCAACCGGCGGCACTGGCGGCCGCCGCCGCTGCGCAACCGAATTGGTTTAGAGCTTTGCGGTGTCGACCCTGATCTCCCCGCGCCCTCGCTCCCGCTCGGGCCAGGACTGGCCCGGCTACACTTTGCCCGTGCGTGCACCGTTGCGGCTGGATTGCGGGATCGATTTCGGCCCGTTCACGATCGCTTACCAGACCTACGGGACGCTGAACCCGGATCGGTCGAACGCTATTCTCGTCTGTCACGCGCTGACGGGCGACCAATATGCCGCCGATCCGCATCCGCTAACCGGAAAACCCGGCTGGTGGGAGACATTGATCGGGCCGGGACGCGTACTCGACACCGAGCGCTATTTTTTGATTTGCCCGAACGTGCTCGGCGGCTGCATGGGCACAACCGGCCCGCAGGACATCGATCCGGCGACCGGCGAGCCTTGGGCGCTGTCGTTCCCGGTGATCACGATCCGCGACATGGTGCGGGCGCAAAAGCTCCTGCTCGACCATCTCGGGATCGGCAGCCTGTTCTGCGTCATCGGCGGCTCGATGGGCGCGATGCAAGTGCTCGAATGGGCGGCCAGCTATCCCGACAGCGTCTTTGCCGCGGTGCCGATCGCCGGAGCGGCCCGGCATTCGGCGCAGAACATTGCGTTTCACGAGGTCGGCCGGCAGGCGATCATGGCCGACCCCGATTGGTGCGGCGGGCGCTATCTGAGCCTCGACCGCAAGCCGGTGCGCGGGCTCGCCGTGGCCCGCATGGCGGCCCACATCACCTATCTGTCCGAAGCGGCGTTGCACCGCAAATTCGGGCGCAACCTGCAGGATCGCCTCGCGGTCACCTATGGTTTCGACGCCGATTTCCAGGTCGAGAGCTATCTGCGCCACCAGGGCAGCACTTTTGTCGACCGCTTCGACGCGAACTCCTACCTCTACATCACCCGTGCGATGGATTATTTCGATCTGGCGGCGGAGCACGGCGGATCGCTGGCCGGCGCGTTCGAGGGCACACGCTCGCGTTTCTGCATCATCTCATTCACCAGCGACTGGCTGTTTCCGACCCCGGAAAGCCGGGAGATCGTGCATGCGCTGAACGCCGCGGCGGCCAATGTCAGCTTTGTCGAGATCGCTACCGATAACGGGCACGACGCGTTTCTGCTGCACGAGCCGGAGCTGTTCGAGACGTTGAACGGCTTTTTGAACGGCTGCGCCGAGCACCGCGGCCTCGGCCGCCACAAATAATGGCGGCATCCGGCGAAAGCGCCGCGCTGAGTTTCGCCGCGGCCGCGCAGGCGACGATAGCGCCGGCCGCAGCGGGCGAGCTGCGCCAGGATCTGCGGCTGATCGCCGAGATGATCGAACCCGGGTCGCGGGTGCTCGACATCGGTTGCGGCGACGGGGCGTTGCTGGCCTATCTGGCGCGGCAAAAAGGCGTCGACGGCCGCGGTGTCGAGCTGAGCCAGTCAGGCGTCAACGCCTGTGTCGGTCACGGTCTGTCGGTCATTCAAGGCGACGCCGACCGCGACCTCGAAGCCTATCCTGCCGGGGCCTTCGATGTCGTCGTGTTGAGCCAGACCCTACAGGCGACGCACCGGCCGCGCCGAGTTGTCGAAGAGCTCGTGCGCATCGGCCGACGGGCGATCGTGTCGTTCCCGAATTTCGGGTTCTGGCGCATCCGGCTCGGGCTTTTGCTGACCGGCCGGATGCCGGTCTCGCACTGTCTCGCCAATCCCTGGTACGAGACCCCAAACATTCATCTCTGCACGATCCGCGACTTTGTCGCGTTGTGCGATGAAATCGGCGTCAGGGTCGACCGCAGCGTCACCCTCGACCGCCACGGGCAACCCTATTCTCTCGATCCCCGCGGCAGCCTGGCGAACCTGCTCGCCGAGCAGGGGATTTTTGTCCTTTGTGGTAACCGCAGCGCGGCAGAGGGGCCGTGATGCTGATCGCCCACATCACCGATACCCATATCACATCGCCCGGGACGCTCCTGATGGGGATCATCCACACCGCATCCGCTCTCGAACGGGCGGTAGCAGCCCTCAACCGGCTCGATCCTTCGCCCGATATCACCGTGCTCACCGGCGATCTCGTCGAAAGCGGCGCGCCGGCGGAATATGTCCATTTGCGCACGCTTCTCGCGCCTCTGCGGACGCCGATATTTGCCATTCCCGGCAACCATGATGCACGCGAACCGATGCGGGGGCGTTCATCGGAGACGGGTACCGTTGCGCCTTATCGCACTCGATACCTTGGTGCCGGGCGAAGGCGGCGGGGCTCTGTGTTCTGATCGGCTGCGCAGGGTCGATCACACCCTCTCGCGAACCCAGGAGCGGCCCACTTTAGTGCTGATGCATCTTTTCTGACCAGAATCCGGAGGAGGGGCCAAGCCGGGCTCGACGGCACCGCGGCTTTTGCCGAGATCATTCGAGGCCACCCGCAAGTGGAGCGAATCCTTTGCGGCCATCTCCATCGACCCATCGAAAGCCGCTTTGCCGGTACGGTCGCCGGGACCGCTCCGAGCACCGCGCATCAGATCGTCCTCGATTTCCGCCCCGAGGCGCGGCTCAGCTTCGCATTCGAGCCGCCCGGCTATCAGCTCCACTATTGGCGTGAGGGGGTTGGGCTTGCCACCCATGCAGCCGCGATCGGCGATTGGCCGGGGGCCGTACTTCTATTCCGAGAAGTCGGCGAACGACTGATCGACGCTACCGCTACAAGCCGTGCGGCGCCGGCGCATAGACCAGGCGCCGGCGCGGGATTCGGGCGGGCGCCGGCTTGGCGTAGATCTGTTTTGTCGCCTCGACCAGCACGACCCCGGCGAAGGTTGGAAACCAGCGCTTGCCGACGCGCTCCCATGCCGCGGCCGAGCGCAAGATCATGCGCTTTCGTGCAGGAGGGACGAACAGCGCGGTACCTGTTCCGACCGGCGTGAATTGCTCGTCACGCAGCAGCCGTGACAATTGCGACATCGTGTAGGGGCGGCCCGAACCGAAGGGAGTGCGGTCGAGCCGGGCCCAGATCCCGCGCCGGTTCGGGGCGACGACCAAGAGGCGGCCGCCGCCGGCAAGAACGCGCCAGATCTCCTTCAGCATCGGTCCCGCCTGGTCCGTGGTCTCGAGCGCGTGAACCAGCAGCACCCGATCGATCGAATAATCCGCGAGGGGGAGCTCCCCCTCATCGGTCAGCGCGACCAGATTGCGCCCCTCCGGCGACCAGCCGAGCACACCGAGCGCGGCCGGCATCAACGCCACCGTGCGCTCCGTCTCGGCCGACATCGCCGCCAAAAACGGCGTCGCATAGCCGATCCCGAGGAGCCGCACTCCGTGCAGATCGGGCCATACCTGGCGAATGGTGCCGCGGATCATTCGCCGAGCGATCTGACCGAGCCCGGTACGATAGAAATCCCGCAGATCGACGACGTCGGAGGACATCGGGATATCTTAGCACCTGTCGCTCGATCAGCCGGGTGCGCTCATCTGCCTGCCTTCTTTTATCTAACACAGCAGGGCATAAGTGGGTACATGATGATGAGTGTGGTTGCCCCTGCATTGCGGCCTACTCTATCCTATCGGGCTGGCACAGGACGACGATTGCCCTCGGCTGTGCCTTGCCGATCGGGGGTATCGGCGGCCTGATCGGGTTGAGTATAGGTGAATTCCGCCTGCCGATAATCGTCGGCCTGATCGGCTTCACCGCACGCGCGGCGGTGCCGACGAATCAAATCCTCAGTCTCGTCACCCTTGATAACGGGCTGATTATGCGATGGCATACCGGCTCGCTCGTTGCGGTCGGTGTGTTCGCTCCGGCCGTCATCGCGCTTGGGTTAAGCGGCATCACGGCCGGATGGTTCGCTGCACGGCTATGGTCGCGCGTCTCGGATCATCGTCTTGAACACGCCATTGCAGTGCTGCTCATGGCGATCGGACTGCCGCTGATTGGTGTGCGGTTCCTGCCTGCGGGCCTGTAAGCGGGCAGCGAGCGTAGGGTGGAAAAGCGCAGAGGCTGGGCAAGAATGCGCTGCGTGCCGCGCGTGCTTCGAGATATGCCCCGGCTGCGCCGGGTCGCTCCTCAGCATGAGATATGTTATTGATGGCATTTAGAAAAATGCCTCATCCTGAGGTGCCTCGCGAAACGAGGCCTCGATGGACGCACGACATTCTTCCGGGATTGTCCGCCTCTCTGGATCTCGATATCGGCGGTTGATTACTTCTTTTTCGCCAGTTCGCTCTCGATCCTTCGTGCGTCCTCTATCGCGGGGCTCGGTCCGAAATCCTCGAGTTCGAACAATTGACGTAGCTCGATCTCGCCTTCCGCTCCTTCGCCTCGCGGAGAGGGGGTGCGCTTGGCCCAGTCGATCGCTTCTTCCTTCGATTTGACCTGGATCAGCCAGTAACCGGCTATCAGCCCAGTGGTGTCGGCGAACGGACCGTCGACGACGGTGGGCCTCCGCCGGAGAATTTGATGCGTGTCCCCTTCGAGCTGGGCTGTAGACCCGCCAAATCGAGCAGAATCCCGGCCTTTGCCATCTCCTCGTTGTATTTGGTCATTGCGGCAATGAGGCTGTCGTCCGGCATAATTCCGGCCTCTGAAGCCTTGCTGGCCTTGACCAACATCATGAAGCGCATTGTATTGTCCTTCTTCGGGTGTCACACCGGCGCGAAGCGCACGACCGCGATCGGTGGCAGCCGGGCCTGCGGCATCGCCCACGAATCGCCGCCGTCCTCCGAGATCCACAATCCGCCGCTGGTCGAGCCGAAGGCAAGCCGCTCGCCGCTTTCGTCGACCGCCAGGCCGTGGCGCCAGACCAAATCATAGGCGTGATGCTGCGGCAGGCCCTGTGTAAGCACTTCGAAGCTGCGGCCGCCGTCGCGGGTGCGGGCGACCACGACCTTGCCGTCCACCGGAATGCGCCGCTCGTCCTTGATCGCGGGGACGAACCAGGCGGTGTCCGGGTCGATGCGGATGCGCGGCGACGGCAAAGCCGAACTTCGACGGGCGGATCGCCGTCACTTCGCGCCACGTCGCACCGGCATCTTCCGAGCGGAAGACGCCATTGTGATGCTGGCACCACACGATCTCGGGATGCGCGGCGCAGCGCGCCAGCCGGTGGACGTCTTGGACGATCGGATTGTCGCGCTGCTCCGGCGGCATGTACTCGGCATACATGCCGCGGTTGATCAGGCGCCACGAGCCCCCCGCATCGGTGCTCGCCCATACGCCGGCGGTCGACACGCCGATGCGAACATCGGAGGGATTTCCCGGATCGATCAGCACGGAGTTGATCCCGGGCTGCTCGCCGCCCGCGACACCAGCCCACTGCCGGCGTTCGGGCATGTACCACAGCGCCTCGTTCAGCGACCACGACGCGCCGCCGTCGTCCGAGCGGAAGAGCCCACCCGGCATCGTGCCCGCCCACAAGCGCCCCGCTGCCCCGCCCAGCTCCAAGACCCAGATATTGCCGAGCGACCAGGGATGCGGATCCTCCCCGGCATCCTCCGGCTTTGGCGGGAACACCGGGACCGCCATCTCGCGCCACTTGCCGGCGCGGTCGCGGCGCCACAGCTTGGCACCGAAATGGCCGAGATCGAGTGCCGCCCAGACCGAGCCTTCGGCGTCCGGCAGCACCGCGGAGACCGGATCGCCGAGGAAGCCAACGTCGACGATTTCCCAGACCCCGTTGTTGCGCGCCAGCTCGAAGAGACCCTTGCGGGTTCCGACATGCAGCCGATTCGCCATACTTCCCCTCCGTTAACCACCTGATAGCGCTTGAAAGACGTAGATCTCGTCATGCCGACCGACCGGGTCGGTCAGCCGGACACGGTCGTGCACCGGCTGGCCATTAACATACACGGCGACGTGCCGGCGCAGGGCGCCCTGGTCGTCGAGCACATAGCCGCGCAACGCCGGGCGGGACGCAAACACCACGGCAAGAGCGGCGCCGACGGTCGGGCCTTCGACTTCCGCCGAGGGCGCGGGCAGAAACCGTTGCAACGCAGAGGTGAAGGACACCGTCGGCATGGCAATTCCTAGGACTTGAAGCGCAACGTTGATATCAACATTTGTAGGTAGTGTCAAAGTGCGACGATCTGCCTTTCGAGACCACGCTGGAGGTGCGCGACACCTGCCTGTGCCTGCACTTGCAGCAGGCGGCGCGGGCGCTGGCGCGGCGCTTCGACGCGGCGCTGCGACCGCTGGGGCTGACCAGCGGTCAGTTCTCGCTGCTGATGTCGCTCAACCGCCCGGAGCCGGCGAGCATCGGCAATGTGTCCAGCTTGCTGGCAATGGACCGCACTACCTTGACCGCCAATCTGAAACCGCTCGAGCGCCGGGGCTTGGTGACGGTGGCGGCCGACAATACCGACAAACGCACGCGCCGCCTCACCTTGACGCCGGCCGGCCGGGCACTGCTGGGTGCGGCCGTTCCGGTGTGGCGGCGAACCCATGCGGGGATCGACCGGCTCCTGACCGGATCTAGCCTCGATCGCCTGCGCGCCGATCTGCGCGCCCTTTCCTGAGCGCCGGCTGGCCGTCGGTCGGTGAGCCTCTATCCAAGCGCACCCGATCCGTGGAGCGCAGCTATCTCGTCCGGTGAGAGGTCGAGCACCTCTCTGAGGACGGTCTCCGTATCAGCTCCGAGTTCCGGGGCGGGTCCGGAGATCCGGCCGAAGCTGGCCTGCCACGGCAAGCCGGGCAGAGTGCCTGCGCCGCGGCCTTCCCAGAACCCGCGCACCTTGAGGTGATCGCTGTTAACGAGATCCCGGGAGTTGGCGAGCGCCGCCGATGGGATACCCGCTCGCAGCAACTCGACCTCGGCGGCCGGGGCGGGCTTGAGGCGCAGCCACTCGGCGACGGCCTGGTCGATCACCGCACGGCGCTGCTGCCGCTCGCCAAATCCCAGTTCCGCCATCGGCGCCAGGCCCGGTACGAGCGCGCACAGGTTTCGCCACTCCGCATCGGTGGTCGTGACGATGCTGATCCAGTCGTCCTCGCCGGCGCAGCGATAGACGCCGTGCGGGGCGTGCCGGTCGGAAGCGTTGCCGCGCGGCCGCGACGGGGCCGCGAGTTGGGTCGCCAGCAGAGGTTCGGCCATGGTCCACAGCATCGCCTCGATCATCGAGAAATCGACCCGGGCGACACCGCCTGCCCGCCGCCGCTGCCACAGCCCGGCCGCGACGATGAAGGCGAGCATCAGGCCGCACATTGGGTCCAGCCAGGCGAGCCCCACTCGTGGCGGAGTATCGGGGTGGCGGTTGAGCCCGGCGAACCCTGCATAGCATTGCAGCAACGTGCCATAAGCCACGGCGTGCGCTTCCGGCCCGGTTCGCCCAAGGCCGGAGGCCGAGACATAGAGCAGATTGGGGTTGAGGGCCTGCAGAGCATTGGCGTCGAGGCCCAGCCTCTCCATGACGCCTGTCGCGAAATTTTCGACCAGTACGTCGGCACACGCGGCGAGCGACCGCGCTATCGCGACCGCTTCCGGCTTCTTCAGGTCGAGGACAATGCTTCGTTTCCCCTGGCCGAGAACCGTGTGCAGCTCCGAAGCGCGGCCGGGGTCGCCGCGGCCGGGCGCCTCGATCTTGATGATTTCGGCGCCCATCGCTGCGAGATAACGCGTCGCCGTCGGGCCGGCGATGACCCAGCTGAAGTCGAGGACGCGAATGCCGGAGAGGGGCATCGGCCCGGCGCCGCATTTGGCCGAATTGCCGCTGGAAGTGGCGAGTAGCAGCCCGAACGGGGACCCCGGAGCCTTGACGGTCCGTCCGTCGAGCTCGATCCTTCGCCAGAACTTTCGGTGCTCGAGCTGCGGCGAAGCGAATTGTTCTGCCGGCTCGCGCAGCGGAAAGCTCGGCACATGAGCGGCTTGGGCTCTATCGGCGACCCATTGTTTGCCGTAATGAGTGCTCCACGCGGACATCAGAGTATGGAGCGCGTCCCAGTTGGCAACCCGGTCGGGCTTGGTGGCGAAACGCCCGTCACTGCCCCAGTCGGGCGAGCCCATTACCGAGAGCCAAGCCGTCCACTGACGCTCTTCGCGCGGCGAAATCGCGACATACCCGTCGCATGCCGGCAAGATCGTGACCGTAGCCCCGTTGCCGTCCGCCTCGCGCTTGCGCGGGCGGGTTCTTCCGGTGAGCCCGGCTCGCGCCAGATCGGTGATCGCCAACGTCGCCAGCGCTTCCTCGATCGAGACGTCGACGACCGCACCGGGCGTGGCCAGTGCCGCGTGCATGCCGGCGCAGGCGGCGGCAAGACCGCCGATAAAGGCGGATTGTTCGCCGACCGGGCGGATCGGCGCTTCGGCAAGATCGTCCACCTGTCCCGACAACAGCCGGGCAATGCCGCTGGCGAAGAACAATGTGAGGTCGGTCGCCGGATCGTCGGCCTTTGGTCCGGTCTGTCCAAAGGGCGAGATGTAGATGAGCGCTGCGCTCGCATTGAGCCGGCGAAGACTATCGCAATCGTATTGCAGAGCGCGAAGCTCTTGGGGTCGGCCCTCACAGACGATCAAGTTGGCGGCTGTGATCGCATCGCCTTGCGCCGCCGTGTCAGTGGCGACTACCGGCTTGCCATGGTTGAGATAGGCCGCGAGAGGCGTCGACATTTCCGGGTAGATGCAGCTGACATCCGCACCTGAATCCGCGAAGAGGCGACCGCAAACGGCGGCAGCCAAGCCTTCGCCGATTTGAACGACCCGCAAGCCCTGCAGCAATGACATTTCAGTCCGCCTCGGACGGCCGCTCGCTTTCGCAAATAGCGTTCAATTCACTGCCCGGCGAGGCCGGCAACGCTTATTGCTCTAGCCAAGCTTCGTCGAAGCGCCAGCCGTTGAAAATGCTGTTGACCATCACGGTAATCCCGTGGACGCGCGGGTAACGGCAGGTGCCGAGCCGGTATTGATAAATGATCGGGCGGGCCGCGTCCTCCTGCAGCTTCCGGTCGATCTCCCAGACCAGTTTCTTGCGTTTTGCCTGGTCGGGCTCGACCGACTGCTGCTCGTACATATTTTCGAGCTCGGGGTTGCAGTAGTTCGCGTAGTTGCGCTCGGAGCCGCAGGCATAATGCTCGTAGAAATAGGCGTCCGGGTCGTCGACCCCCGAGCCCGACAGATTGGCGCCGACCATGAAGTCCTTGCGGGCGATCTTGGGGAACCAGTTCGCGGTCTCGATGGTGTCGAGCTCGCCGTCGATATAGATCTCCTTCATCTGGTCGATCAGGATCACGGCCGGGTCACGGTATTGAGCGATGTTGCGTGTCGCAACCTTGACCGGGAGCCGCTTGTCGGGTCCATAACCGTGCTTCTCCATCAATTTGCGAGCCTCGGCGCGGTTAGCTTTCACATCGGGGCCATAACCGGGCAGGGTTTGGAGAATCTCGGGCGGCAGCCCCCACAACCCGCCGGGCGGCGGCAGCATCGCGCCGCTGATGTCCCCCTCGCCCTCCGCGAGAATGTCGATGAAGCTTTTCCGATCGATGGTCAGCTGCATCGCCCGGCGAATATCCGGGTCGTCAAAAGGCGGCGTTTCCCGATTGACGAGCAGGTTTATCGCGACCGGCGTCTGCGTCAGCTCGCAGATCGCATCGGGCACCTGGCCCTTGATGTCGCGCATCGACTGGACGGTCACCTCGTAGGGAAAGGACATATCGAATTTGCCGGCGATAAAAGCGAGCGTCTGAGTCGAGCGGTTCGGGACGATCGTCCATTCGATGCCGTCGAGATAGGGCCGGCCCGGCTTCCAGTAATCCGGGTTCTTCGCAAATCGAATGTAATCGTTCGGCTTGAACTCGACGAATTTGAAAGGACCAGTGCCGATCGGATGTGTGCGCATGTCTCGCGCCGGCACGTGGCACGGGTAAACCGGCGACATGCCGGTCGCCAGCAGCATCAGGAACGCCGGCTGCGGACGCTTAAGCACAAAGCTCACACTGTAATCGCCGTCGGTCGTGACCTCCTCGAGGTTACGATACCAGGCCTTGCGCGGATTGAGCCGGAGCTTCTCGTTCGACTTGCCGAGCAGCATGTCCCAGGTGCATTTGACGTCGTTCGCGGTGAACGGCTTGCCGTCGTGCCATCTGACGCCTTGGCGCAGCCGAAAGCTGACCCGCGTAAAGTCATCGTTCCACTTCCAGTTCTCGGCGAGTTCCGGCTCGATCAGATCCAACCGGTTCTGTTTCTCGATCTGATTGAACAGAACGAGATTATTGAATACCCCCATGAAGGGCGCTACCGCCGAGATCGTCGCCTCCTCATGGATTGACCCGCTGGCCGGGCTGTCGCGGTGAAAGAATTTCAGTACGCCGCCGGCCTTCTGAGCGAGAGCCGGCGGGGCCGTGAGAAAAAAAATGGCGCTCGTCACGGCGAGCGCACGGGAGATACCCGGCATGATCTTCTCGTCGTTGGTGCCGGGTTACCATAGCACGAAACCAAACCCGCAATCACCGGCGTTGCTTGTCTACAAGGTGCCTGCATTGGCGCTCGCCGGGTCGATGCCACGTTCGAGGAAGGAGGAAAATTCGATGACGTATTGCGACGACAAGATCTGCCGGGCTCTCATTGCTGCTGCGGCAGCGCTGTTCTTCGTCTGCGTATCCGCGCATCCCGGCCTGGCGCAGAACCTCGCCCGCTCCGATGGTCCGATCGCCTGCGGGGATTTCGAGCGCGGCCCCGAGGGGGCCTGGACCGTGCTGCGCCCGACGACAATAAATCCCCAAGGTGTCCAGCTGAACCTGACGCCGGGCCAAACCTTCACCAAGAACCAGTTTATCGGCGGGATCGAGGTGACGACGGTTCTCGATCGCAATTGCGGCAACCGGTGAATCAGAGCGCGCCATGTGATGATCGCCGCCGGGTCCGAGCAGACAATGTGATAGAATGCGTCCGAAGCAGCCCGGAGCCGATATCCACGCATGGAAAGGAGCGTTGCCCGCGCAGCGGCATCGAGTGCCGACGAGGTCGCGCCCGACCGAGGCCGTGGGGCGGCGCTGTCGATCAGGCTCAGCGCCGCCATCGTAACCGCGACCGTCGATGAGCCGCGTGTTCTGATTGTTCGCATCGGGCGCGAACCGGTCGAGGCGCTGCCCTCCGGCCCGCTGGAGGTCGAGCACCGTACGCTCGAGGTCGGACTGCGCGCTTGGGTCGAGAGGCAGACCAGCCAGAGGCTGGGCTATGTCGAGCAGCTCTACACTTTTGGGGACCGTGACCGCACCGAAACTGGTGAGACGAGACCCCGCCGCGCGTTGACGGTCGCTTATCTCGCGCTGGTTCGCGAAGCGCGGCCGAGCGGAGCCGCCGAGGCGCTGTGGCAAAATTGGTACCGTTTTTTCCCGTGGGAGGACTGGCGTTCCGGAAAGCCGGCGGTGCTGGCCCCGGTCGAGGAGCGTCTGCGTTTATGGGCGGGGCAGGCAGCGACTGACGCGGAGCGTCGGCTGCGCGCCGAGCGGGTCGGCCTCGCCTTTTCCACTTCCTGGAACGAAGAGCTGGTTCTCGAACGCTATGAGCTGCTTTATGAGGCGGGCCTCATTCAGGAGCGCTGGCGCGATCTCGGACGCCCGCTGCCGCCGGAAGATGGCCCGACCTTTGGAGCGCCGATGGCGGCCGACCACCGCCGCATCCTCGCCACCGCGATCGGCCGGCTGCGCGGCAAGATTAAATATCGCCCGGTCGTGTTCGAGCTGATGCCGCCGGCTTTCACCTTGCTGCACTTGCAGCGCACGGTCGAGGCGTTGTCGGGCGTGCGGCTGCACAAGCAAAATTTTCGACGCCTGGTCGAGCAGCAGGGCCTGGTCGAGGAGACCGGCGGGATCAGCGCCACGACGGGCGGGCGGCCCGCGCGGCTAGTGCGCTTTCGCCGCGAGGTGCTGGTCGAGCGGCCGGCGCCCGGTCTGCGGCTGCGCGCCGGCCGTCGTTCGATGACATCTGCGGGTGTTTCGTAAGCTGCCTGATTTTCGTCGCACATCATGTGTTTCCGCTGTTGGTGCTGTGGGATTTGCGGGGAAGCAACTTGGCATCCGAACCCATAAACGCGCCGCCGGAGGGCTTGGTTAGCCGATCGGTTCAGTTTCTATCTGCGCTTAAAATGCCGGCCCTGTAGCCGGCGAGCCGCCGAGAAGCCCAAAAGAGCGCCAAACACATCGGATAGTCTTTCCTTGGATACTTGCTCCTGGAACGTGAAACTCCCGCCTCTCGCCGCGGATATCATTGTCGCCGCTAATAACTCGTTCGTGCTGCATGCCCCGATAGCGCCGCAAATTGGCTGAAATCAGTCCAGAAATCCTTGCTTGATCTACCGCGCCATGTGAACGCGAATTTAGGAATTGACAAATCGCGAATAACAATATATATTGGCTGAATATGCAACGGTGGCGGATCAGACAGACCGGGCGAGCCGGCTCATAGACTGCGTATGTAGGACGCTGCCGAGCTGAGTTTCCTTCGGCCGGGGACTCACGGCGGCTGAGTTCCTGTAGTACCCCGCAGTCACCCCTATAGAGGCAGCTTAGGGTCAGCCTGCCGTCGACAATTAGGTGTGATTGGCTTGGCACACCAAGATGGTCGCTGACGCCAGCCGGCAATTTATCCACAGCACGACCGTATCTTATTTAACGCAGAGAGACTCATGGCGATCACGATTAGTAATCTTACTGTCAGTAATAACGCACCCGCTGGAACAACAATCGGCGTCCTAGTCACGACTGACGCATCGGGGGCCGTCATTCCGTGCAATTATATGCTGACGAAAGGGTCTATCGGTTACTTCGCGATTGCGGGCAACAACCTGGTAACCGCGATGGAGCTGTGCCGGCGAACTCCGGGCCATTACTCAGTCCGGATTCGCGCAATAGGGTCGAATACCATATTCAGTGGCTCCGCAACCTTCACGGTCGACGTAGGGATTGCCGTTCCGCCGCCGCCTCCGCCGCCTCCGCCGCCTCCGCCGCCACCGCCACCTCCGCCACCTCCGCCACCTCCGCCACCTCCGCCACCTCCTCCGCCTCCGCCGCCACCCTCACCGCCGCCGCCACCCTCAATCCAAATAAACGGCTCTACGGGCCCGGTGACGGTATCGGCTGGCGCTACAATCTCCGCGACCGTAACAAACGGGCCGGGCAATCCAGGCGATTGGCTCGGCGTCTATGCTGTCGGCGCACCCACTGGCACCAGCAATCCGCCATCGTGGAAGTGGCTTTCGACCGACGGCGCAAACTCCAGCTCCGTTCCCCCGCCACCAGGTCTCACCGCCGGCACTGTTCACCTTGTTGTCCCGGCGCAAGCGGGGCAATACGAAGTCCGATTCTTCCTCAACAACAGCTTTACGCTCGGCGCGACAAGCGCGCCGATCACAGTCGCAACCGGAGCCGCGCCGCCGCCGCCATCACCGCCGCCTCCGCCATCGCCGGCACCATCGGCTGTGATCACCGTAACTCCGAACACACCTCAAGTGCCGGACACGACCTCCGTTGGCGCGGTCGTAGCGACTTACACGGTGACGATGAGCGACGGATCGCCCTTTGTCGGCACGCTCGGCTTTGGCCCGCCGAATTTCGATGCCGGCGGCATCTTCGCACTAACTGGCTCACCGATCAGCGGCAACGTCATCGTCAACCCGAACGGCCCCGGCGTCGGTCCCAATTTAGGCACGATCACCGACCACATTACATTGATAGCGACGCAACCATAAGACGCAACCATAATCAGACTGATCGCGCGCAACGATGCGGACGGCACTCGACATTCAAGACGGCATAGAGCAAGGGCCGAAATGGCCGGTCGTGTCGTATTGAACATGTCCCGGACTTGATAGCCGTCCGTACCGACCCTGAGATATCTCGATCGGAGCATCCTACCCATGTTCGAGGTGTTGCTACAGAGCCTGCTGTCATCGGCGCAGCTGGGGCGGAACGTGTCATTGTGATTTCCCACATCCGTGATGCGGATTTGGAAATCGTGCGCCGACGTTCGGTCGGTTCCACGGGTCAACAACTCGTGGCAGAACCTTCTTGCTCGGTGTACCTACCGTCCTCGCCGCGATTTTGCTGAGGAGGGAGCGGCGATGAAGCTCGGCTGGACGGAGCTGGACGGCGTCAGCGCCGATCGTGTCTGGCTGCGTCCGTCGGGCCTGATCAGCGGCCGGGCCGCTGCGGAGGCGATTGCCTCCGGCCACGCCCGGCCGCTGACCGGTCCTGGCTTGGCGTTTAGTTTGCTAGCGGCCCTAAGTCTCGGGTCCGATCGGCGCCCCATTTCGGTGACTTCGTCAATTGCCGAGCTAGAGGTATGGATTGCCGGGGCCGGCGCGCGCTTCGCGCATCGGGTGCGCGAGCAGCTTGCCCTCCTGTCGGCCCCGCGGCCGCCGTGGGCGGGCTTCGATCTCGACCGCCCGCTCGTCATGGGCGTCGTCAACGTAACCCCCGATAGCTTCTCCGACGGCGGACAGTGGTTCGATACCGAGCGCGCGGTCACCCACGGTCGGGCACTTTTGACAGCCGGAGCTGACATTATCGATGTTGGGGGCGAATCGACGCGCCCTGGGGCGGGTGAGCTCGATCCGGGAGAGGAGATTCCGCGCGTCGAACCGGTCGTGCGCGCCATGGTAGAGTCCGGCGCTGTCGTCTCGATCGATACCCGGCACAGAGCAGTCATGGAGGCCGCGCTCGATGTCGGGGCGCGGATCGTCAACGACGTGTCGGCGCTGACGCACGATCCAGAGAGCACCGCCCTGATCGCCCGGCGCGGTGCATCGGTCGTGCTGATGCATATGCGCGGTGAACCGGGGACTATGCAGCGCGATCCCGTTTATAATTCACCGCTGATCGAAGTCCTCGAATTCCTGAAACAACGCATAGAGGCCTGCACTGCCGCCGGGATTCCAAGCGATCATATCGCCATCGACCCGGGCATCGGTTTCGGCAAACGCGTATCTGACAACCTTGAATTGCTTTCCGGGATTGCCTCGTTTCATACTCTCGGCTGCGGCATCGTGGTTGGCGTGTCGCGCAAATCGACGATCGCCCGGCTGAGCAGGGGCGAGCCGCCGAAGGCGCGTCTGCCTGGTTCTCTCGCGGCCGCCCTATACGCGGTTCAGCAGGGCGTTCAAGTCGTGCGGGTCCACGATGTCGCCGAGACCCGACAAGCGCTCGCCGTGTGGCGGGCCATAGCAGCGAGTTGAGCTGCATTCATCCGAGTGGGGCGTGATTCGGCCGCACCCGCGCGAACATGACGCCGACCCCTTCGGCATCCGGAAAAACATCGAGCTTTTCGACCCACACCCGAACCTGCGCGACGCGCGGGTCGGCAAAGCAAACGGTGCAGACCCGTTCGGCGAAACCCTCGCACAAATCGATATGTCCGGCGCTTGCGACTTCGCGGATCCCGGCGACAATTTTTTCGTAATTGATGATGCGCCGGCGATCTCCTCCAGGGAGGGGGTCCGCAGCCACGAGGTCGACCGAAACGCGAACGCGTTGTGTGCGCTCGCGCTCATCCGCGCGTATTCCGATGCTGCACATCAAAACGAGTCCGCGTACGGTGACCGTGTAGCGGGCACCCTCTTCAGTGTTTTCCGGACTGAGGGTGGTCGTCGGTCTGCGCTCGCTCATGCGTCTACCATGCCGAGCCGTGGCAAATGCTGCAATGCGCTATCGTGCCCGTCGGGAGAGTCATCTATTCCGATATTTGGAATCGAAGGGCGCTCTCTCCTCCGATAGGGATCAGGCAGAGCCGGGGCGAATGTCCGTTGGAGCAGAACATGACTGGAGAGACGATCGACATGGGCCGAAACAAAAGGGTCGGATTACCGGCGATATTCGTTGCCTTTTTTCGCCTCGGCGTGGTGAGCTTCGGGGGCGGCACGGCGGGCTGGCTCTATCGCGAAATCGTGGAGCGTCGGCGCTGGATTAACGATACCGAGTTTCTGGCCGGCGCAGCGCTCGGGCGCTTGATGCCCGGTTCCGGAGGGGTCAACCTCACCGTCCAGGTCGGCCAACATCTGCACGGCGCCTCCGGGGCACTGGCGGCTGTTCTCGGGCTGTTGTCGGGTCCGCTGGCCATCATTCTGGCGCTGGCGGCCGGCTACACAAGCTTCGACCAAAGCGTGACCCTTCATGCCGTTCTCGACGGGGTTGCGGCAGCGGCGATTGGTTTGACGTTCGCCACGGGTCTCAAACTCCTGCGGTTCGGCAGGGCGAGCGCCGGGCCGCTCGCCGTGACCGCTGCTACCGTGCTCTCGGTCGGTGTGCTGCGCTGGCCGATGATACCGGTTGTCCTCTGTCTCGCTCCGGTCAGCATCGGCTTGGCGCTCCTTGACAGGCGAGGTGGCCATGCCTGAGGACTTCAGGGCTTTGCTGGCATTGACGCTGGTGTTTGCCCCTTTGTCTCTGCTGTCGATCGGCGGCGGAGCGTCCCTCCTGGCCGAAATCGAACATCAGTCCGTGGGCGTCCACGCCTGGACGACAGAGCGCGAGTTTGCCAATCTCTTCGCGATATCGCGTGCCGCGCCCGGCCCCGGAACAATGCTCTCGACCTTGATCGGCTGGAAAGTGGCGGGTTTGGCAGGCGCCTTGACCGCAACTATGGCCCTTTACCTGCCGTCGTCGCTGCTCGTCTACGCCGCCGCCCGGCTGTGGGGCCGCTGGCGCGGCTCGGTCTGGCACTCGGCGGTCGAGCGGGGGCTGGCACCGATCGCCGCCGGGCTGCTCCTTGCCGGCGGGATCGCCGTATTGCGGGTTTCACCAGGCGGACCCGCCGTCTGGCTCGCAGCAACGGTTGCAACGGCCGTGATCTTGTGCCGGCCGCTCATTCATCCGCTCGTGTTGTTCTGCGCCGGCGGCACGCTGTTCGGCCTAGCCGAGGCGCTCGGTTTGTGGTGACCTAAAACGTCGTGCCCGATTGCAGCCAAGCCCGCACGATCTCTTCGCCTGTCGCGAACCAGACCCGGTCGTGCGAGACGAATGCATATCTGGGAGTTGTGCGGATTGATGACTTCGGCCGCTGTCATGTCTTAAAGGGCGCTCGGTGATATTCTTGAGCGCGGTGGACTGGAGTTTCTATGGGGTTCAGTACTGGACGGCTGTGTCGTCCAGTACTGAACCTTTCTTGCCGGCGCTATTCTCGAACGACCCGGCGCCTCCGCTCCGGGAACAGTTCGAGCAGTCCCTCGCGTGATGCTGGGCAGATACCGCGCTCGGTGATCAGCGCGGTGACGAGCCGGCCCGGGGTCACGTCGAAGGCGTAATTGGCGGCGGAGCTGTCCGCCGGCGTGAGGCGGACGGCGACACGCCGGCCCTCCTCGGTCCAGCCTTCGACATGTGTGATCTCGCGGGCGTCGCGGCGCTCGATCGGGATTTCGGAGCCGCTCTCGATCTGCCAATCGATCGTCGGCGAGGGTAATGCGACATAAAACGGGACATCGTTGTCGCGCGCCGCCCGCGCCTTCAGGTAGGTGCCGACTTGTTCGCGACATCGCCCCCCGCCGTGGTCCGGTCAGTGCCGACGATGCAGAGGTCGACCATGCCCTCACGCATCAGGTGGCCGCCGGCATTGTCGACGATGACGGTATGCGGAACGCTCTCTTCGCCGAGTTCCCAGGCGGTGAGGCTCGCGCCCTGGTTGCGCGGGCGGGTCTCGTCGACCCAGACATAGAGCGGAATGCCCTCATTATGGGCACGGTAGACCGGGGCGAGCGCGGTGCCCCAGTCGACAGTGGCAAGCCACCCGGCATTGCAATGCACAGCACGACGGCCCGACCAAAGAGGTGCGCGGCGGCAGCAAAATCACCCCAAGCCCGAGGCCAAGTCTGCTGATAATCCTGATAAATCAGGAGAAGATCAGGTGTTCCCCGCTGTGCGCGGCGGAATCCTTGATCTTGGCCATCGAAAGAATGAACGAACAGGCTGCCGGAGCCGTCCGGCCAAACTCAACACGAAATTGCACATCAAAACATCCCTGGTTCCCAAACCGCTCCCGACGACGTGCTCATAACATGTCTTTGCGGCAACTTTCGGGATGGGGAGTGATCGTGGTTCAGGCTCTTAGGGTGCCAAGCCGCCGGTGATGGGCCTCCGTGAACTTCCCGCTTCCGGGATCACCTGAACGGGCTGCTGATGGCCGACTTGGGGCCGAACCCCGCCGCTCGGCCTCTGCCCCGCGAACGCTTCTCGGTCACTCAGCTTCGAATTCGGAACGCCTCTTCCTGCCCCATTCCAGTCGTCGGTCGGAGCCGCCCCGGTAAGGCAGATGAGATGGAAAGCGGCTATCGTCCGATCTGAGAGTGCATGACTGGTCAAATACCACCGCGGCAGCGTGGCCGATGGCATAACCCGTTTGCAGGAGCAGAACCGATTAAGCAGCTCTGTAGTCCCTGACATAGACATGGTTTTCCAATGCGTCGCCGAACGTACGCATCAAGGCACTGGTCTCGTTCGTAAGCTCGTCGAGATCATCGATCGTGATGAACGTATCCTCACCGTGGGCTATCAAATTCCGTCGCTTTAGAAGCACCACGTCGACAAAAGTGGCGCTATCAGCGAACAACTGAGTTGGCACGCAGCAAACCAAGCAAATATCGGTGAAAACATCAAAATTCAGGTTTGCCCTGGTGGTTATGAGATCGTCATTGACTCTAGAGAAGCGTTGAGCCGATCCGTTTAAAACGTCATCGATCAAGGCGCAACGCTCAGCGACACTAGTCCTCGACGCTGAAAGTGCCGCCAAACGGGGCAGGAAGTAATTTCGGAGGAACTGACGGTCGAGATCGCTGTACAGAAATCTCCGGAGCGCAACATGCTCGAGGTACTTCCGGGCGGCGAAGCGAACGTAGCCCTCCCAATGAGCATAGCAGACGGTGACCAAAGCGCGAAGGAGCACCCGGCGCAGGCTCTCATCGGCTTTGACGATCGCGGCTTTCAGATCGGAGATTTCCCTGAGGCGCCAAGCCCTGTCCTGAGTAATCTGCTCGGAAAAATCGGCCTCCGAATAGGGCTTGCTCATGGACGAAACCACACCTCACCAAACGGTACGGTCCGCTGTATGCGCGTCGTACCGCGCATCCCAGGGGAGGTGAAGGTCGCCGTCTGGGGCTGGCTCCAGAACGTGCGTAACTTTTCCCGTACAAAGTCCTGTGGTGCTGGAAGAGCAAGAATGGCGTCAAGGTTTTTGGCTACGCCGACCGCGATCCCTTCGAGCCCAACAAGGCCAACTTTCCCGATGTAACGTCCATTCTCAAAACGCCGCAACGCGTCCCTACCGGCCACTGAGTTCAGCATTGCAAATGTCCGACTTATCAACTCGGCTGCTGCGGCAGCGTCGCTCGCGCGCGCAAGAGAAACAATGCCGTCATCAATATATTCTTCGACGTCCCTAATTCTCCACTAGGGCTTCGCAGTTTTCCCATGAACTCCAAAATAGTAGAAATGCGTTGTAGACCATCGATTAGTTCCCATCTGCTGTCCTCCCTTTCGAATACAAAGATTGGCGGTAGAGGTATCCCGAGCAGCAGGGATTTAATCAATTTGGACGTCTGGCGCGCATCCCAGCGGAAAAGTCTCTGGAATTCCGGATCGATGATGATCTCGCGATCGTCGTACATGCTGACGATCTCGCCGACCGACATCTGATAGGCGTCGGTTCTAACGAGCCGTTGCCCTCTCGCTATTTCTTCGGTGAGCATGTCTTCAATCTTTCTTGAGCGATGCCCGAGGATCATATGATATCGGCCGCGCGCACGTTACAACGAGCACCATCTCCGGCCTGGGCGTTACCGGCCGGAATCGGCGCAGAAGAGACCGCGCCTGCGGAGACCGTGATGGACGCGTTCTATCAGAAGCCGGAACCAAGTGGTCGGCGATGGCGCGTCCGGGCGTTGACCTCGCGGCGCTCGAGCGCGCGCAGCTTTTTGGCAGCCATATCCAGGCGCCCCACACGCGGGCGGCGGAGCGGTTCCGCGCCACTGGCGGCCGCACCGGCGGCCTGCGCCAGGATTGGCAGGGCGCGTTTGTCATCACACATCTCGGCCGCGCCGGGCCGATGTGCCGGGTGATCATTAGACAACCGGTTTACTCACCACAGCCGCCCCATGAACCAATATCCTCCACCGCAAGAAGCGCGTTGGCCCGAAGACGTGATCTTAACGCTCGGGCATTCGACCTTGCCGATCGAGGCCTTTCTGGCGCTGCTGCAAGCCTATGGCATCCAACGGCTCGTCGACATCCGTACGATCCCGCGGTCGCGCCATAATCCGCAATTCAACGACACCGACTTGGCCAGCAGCCTGAAAGCCCGGCATCTCCAATATGTGCATCTGAAGGCGCTGGGCGGCCTGCGGCGTCCCCGCAAGGATTCCCCCGATACCGGCTGGCGAAACGGAGGTTTTCGGGGCTTTGCCGATTATATGCAGACCGCGGAATTTCGCGACGCGCTCGCGGCGCTCATTCGCATTAGCAGCGAAAACCGCGTCGCGATCATGTGCGCCGAGGCGGTGCCATGGCGCTGCCACCGTTCATTGGTGGCCGATGCGCTCATGGTGCGCGGCGTGCCGGTCGTCGAAATTTTATCACAGAGCAGCTACCGGATGCATGAACTCACGCCATTCGCGCAGGTGGAGGGCGTGCGAATTACCTATCCACCCGAGCAAGCTACACTGCTGTAAGGACCGCTACTCTCCGGTAACCCGCCACGCTCGCTCGGTGAACAGGTCGAGCAGCCCGTCGCGGGAGGCGGGGCAGATGCCGCGCTCGGTGATGAGGCCGGTGACGAGGCGGGCCGGGGTCACGTCGAAGGCGTAGTTGGCGGCGGGGCTGTTTGCCGGCGTGAGACGCACGGCGACGCGCCGGCCGTCTTCGGTCCAGCCCTCGATGTGGGTGACCTCGCGCGCGTCGCGGCGCTCGATCGGGATTTCGGCGCCGCTCTCGATCTGCCAGTCGATCGTCGGCGAGGGTAATGCGACATAGAACGGGACATCGTTGTCGCGCGCCGCCAGCGCCTTCAGGTAGGTGCCGATCTTGTTCGCGACATCGCCCCCCGCCGTGGTCCGGTCAGTGCCGACGATGCAGAGGTCGACCATGCCCTCACGCATCAGGTGGCCGCCGGCATTGTCGACGATGACGGTATGCGGCACGCTCTCTTCGCTGAGCTCCCAGGCGGTGAGACCGGCGCCCTGGTTGCGCGGGCGGGTCTCGTCAACCCAGACATGGACCGCGATGCCGTCATGGTGGGCGCGGTAAACCGGGGCAAGCGCGGTGCCCCAGTCGACGGCGGCCAGCCATCCGGCGTTGCAATGCGTCAGCACGTCGACGCGGCCGGAGCCGCTCTTGCGCCGCCAGACTTCGGCGATCAGCCCGGCACCGTGTTCCCCGATCGCGCGATTGATAGCGACATCGGAAGCGGCGATCTCACCGGCGTGCGCCATAGCCGCGGCGAACCGACCGCTTTCCGGGATCTCGCCCAACGCCCGCCTCATCTCGACCAGAGCCCAGCGCAGATTGACCGCGGTCGGGCGGGTCGCCGCGAGCTTGGCGGCCGCCGCCTCGATCCCGCGATCAGACGGATCCCCGCCGGCCGCGAGGGCCATGCCATAAGCCGCGGCGGCCCCGATGAGCGGCGCGCCGCGAACCTGCATCGTGGCAATGGCTCGCGCCGCGTCGTCGACCGTGGCCAGTCGCGCAATAATCAGCTCGTGCGGCAGCCTAGTCTGATCGATGATCTCGACGGTGCGTCCGTCGGGCGCAGGCCAGATCGTGCGCATTGCCCGCCCGCGGACGTTCACGGCGCCGCCCGCTGCCCCAGCACGCGGCCGGCGACCGCGTCGAGGCGCGCCAGGATCTCGGGATCAAGCCGCTCGGGCGCGGTGATCAGCGCGCCGTCGAGGGCGTGCTGGCACCCCTGCCGGCACGGCCCGGAGTGCCGCGAGAGGAGCGGCACAACCCGCTTGACGAGCGCCTTCGCCCGTTCCGCATTGGCGAGCAGCACGCCGACGACCATGTCGACCGTCACCGCGTCGTGGCCGGGATGCCAACAATCATAGTCAGTGACCATTGCGACGGTCGCGTAGCAGATCTCCGCCTCCCGGGCGAGTTTGGCTTCGGGCATGTTGGTCATGCCGATCACGTCGCAGTTCCACGACCGGTAGAGCTCGCTTTCGGCAAGGCTAGAAAACTGCGGCCCCTCCATGACGATATAGGTGCCGCCGCGTTTCAGCGCCATGCCAGCATCGCGACCGGCGGCGGTCAGGGCGTCCCCGATACGGCCGCAGACCGGATGCGCCATCGAGACGTGCGCGACGCAGCCCTTGCCGAAAAAGCTTTTCGCCCGCGCAAAGGTTCGGTCGATGAATTGATCGACGACGACGAAATCGCCGGAAGCTATGTCTTCGCGCAGACTACCGACCGCCGACAACGAGACGATGTCGGTGACTCCACAGCGCTTTAGCGCATCGATATTCGCCCGATAATTGATCTTCGACGGCGGCAGCACGTGGCCGCGGCCGTGGCGGGGAACAAACACAACCGGCTGGCCGTCGAGCGCTCCGAAACAGAATTCGTCGGATGTCGCGCCGAACGGGCTTTCCATCCGCCGCCATTCGACATCGCTAAGTCCGTCTATTTGATAGAGCCCGCTCCCCCCGATGACGCCGATGACGGGCCCGCTCATCCGGTGGCCTAATGTGCAGCGGCCCAGATCTTGCGCTTAGCGGCGTAGAAGATGCCCGCCATGATAATCAGAAACAGCATGACCTTGAACCCGGTGCGGTGCCGAGGCTCGAGATTGGGCTCGGCCGCCCAGGTCAAGAAGGTCACCACGTCATGCGCCATCTGCGGCACCGTGGCGGAAGTGCCGTCGGCAAAAGTCACGGCATTGTCGCTGAGCGGCGGCGGCATCGCGATCTGATGACCGGGGAAGTATTCGTTATAATACATCCCTGTCAGCAGGTTGAACCCGGGCGGCGGATCCTTGTACCCGGTCAGGATGCCAAAAACGTAATTCGGCCCCCCCTCGCGCGCCTTGACGATCATCGACAGATCCGGCGGCAATGCGCCGTTATTCGCTGCGCGAGCCGCCTGGTCATTGGGGAACGGGCCGGGGATCGGGTCGGAGGGCCGGGCCGGACGCTGAAACATCTGGCCCTCGTCGTTCGGCTGCTCGTTGGTGACTTGATAGGTCGAAGCGATCGCCTTCACTTCGTCCTCGGTGTACCCGATATCGGTCAGGTCACGGAAATAAAGATGCTTGACCGGGTGGCAGGCCGAGCAGACCTCCTTATAAACCTGAAAGCCGCGTTGCTCCGCCGCCCGGTCGTAGGTGCCGAAGATGCCGTCGAACGACCATTGCTGGTGCGGCAGCGGAGGGGTCTCTTGGGCATTCGCGCAGAGCGGCGTCAGGACCAACACCAGCAGCGCCAGCGCGGCAAGGATGGGCTTCGGCATCTCAGGACTTTGTCAGCGGCACTTGGGCGCCGCTAAGTCGAGCGCCGCCGCCCTGCAAAACCGCGGCTGCGATGCTGGCGGGCAGCGGTTTGGGCCGCTCGAGCTTGCCGATGACCGGGAACAGGATCAGGAAATGAACGAAGTAATAGAGTGTCGCGATCTGCCCGACCATCACCACCAGGCCTTCGGGCGGGTTGGCGCCGACCCAGCCGAGAGCGACGACATCGATCACCAGCAGCCAGAAAACCCACTTATAGACGGGGCGGAACCGCGCGCTGCGCACCGGCGAGCTGTCGAGCCATGGTACCAAGAACAACAGGAAAATCGACCCGAACGCCATGATGACGCCGAGCAGCTTGTTCGGCACCGAGCGCAAAATCGCGTAATACGGAAGCAGGTACCATTCCGGCACGATGTGGTTCGGCGTCTGCATCGGGTTTGCTGGGATGTAATTGTCCGAGCTTCCCAAGAAATTCGGCGCATAGAAAACGAAGAAGCTATAGATCAGCAGGAATACGGCCAGCCCGAACAGATCCTTGATCGTGAAGTAGGGGTGGAACGGCAGTGTATCCTGCGGCCCCTTCATTTCGATCCCCAGCGGATTGTTGGAGCCGAACCGGTGCAATGCGATCAGATGAAGCAACACCACGGCGAGGATCACAAAGGGGAGCAGGTAATGCAGCGCGTAGAAGCGGTTCAAGGTCGGATTGCCGACGGTAAAGCCGCCCCACAGGAACGTGACGATGTTCTGCCCGATCAACGGTATCGCCGAGAACAGATTGGTGATAACCGTGGCCGCCCAATAGCTCATCTGGCCCCAAGGCAGCACATAACCCATAAAGGCCGTCATTATTGCCAGTATCAGAATGATGACACCGAGTATCCACAGCAGTTCGCGAGGCTGCTTATAGGAGCCATAGTAGAGTCCGCGGAACATGTGGATGTAGAGTAGCGCGAAAAACATCGACGCCCCGTTCATGTGGGCGTAGCGCAGCATCCAGCCGTAATCGACGTCGCGCATGATCCGCTCGACCGAGTTGAAGGCAAGGTCGGCATGCGGGGTGTACTGCATCGCCAGAAAGATGCCGGTAACGATCATCACCACCAGCATGATCCCGGACAGCGAACCGAAATTCCACCAATAGCTGAGGTTGCGCGGTGTCGGATACTCGTACAGCTCGTGTTGCAGCATCCCGACGAATGGCAGGCGATAATCGATCCAGCGGATGACGCGGCTCGTTGCGCTGAGGCGGGTCTGGGCCATAGCGGGTTCCTACCCGATCTTGATCACGGTGTCGTGCGTGAATTCGTAAGGCGGCAGGAACAGGTTCAGCGGCGCGGGACCTTGGCGAATCCGGCCCGAGGTATCGTAGATCGAGCCGTGACACGGGCAAAACCAACCGCCATAGGGGCCGCGGGGATCGCCGGCTTTCTGACCGAGCGGGATGCAGCCGAGATGGGTGCACACGCCGATGATCACCAGCCATTCCGGCTTTTTGACGCGTGCCGAATCCGGCTGAGGATCGCGCAGATTCCGATACATTGACGTCCTCTGCTGCCTTGATCTCCTCCGGGGTGCGGTGGTCGATGAAGACGGGCTTTCCGCGCCACGCGACAGTCAGACGCTGCCCCACCTGCACGGGCGCGAGATCGACCTCGGTGGTGGACAGAGCCAAGGTGTCGCGCGCCGGGTTCAGGCTGTCAATGAATGGCCAAATCGTCGCCGCGACCCCGACAGCGCCGATGGCCGTTGCGGTCAAAATCAGAAAATCGCGCCGCGTCTCGCCGGCATGTTCGCCGGTGACATTGTGCCGCGCCAGATCGGCCATCCAACCCTCATTATTTCGCAGCCGCCGGTCAGCCGCTAGCTCGGCAAGCTATACTGTTGAGGAGAGCGAACTATGTGACAGACTGCCGCATAAATCGGCAGAAAACCGAATATAACGCGGTGTGGCCGGGTTGGTTTCGTGTGTCCTTCGAGAGGGCCGCTTCGCGGCCTCCTCAGAGCGTGTGAATGTTTCGCGCATTTTTGCAGCATGAAGGGGTTGCAGCAAGTTGTGGTAGTGCTATTGGGGACGGGATGACTGGTGTGAGGGGAGCCGGTCGGTGTCGGGCAATAGCGAACTGTTTGGGGATTTGCCGCAGCAGCAGGTGCCGCAAGCGCGGGGTCGGGGAACGCCGCGGTTGCGGCAGCCGGAGCGGCATCAGCTGGGCTGGCATGCGGTGACACTTGATGATCTGGTGGCGCACGATCATCCGGTGCGGGCCGTGTGGGGGTTTGTCCAAGGGCTTGATTTGCGCGCGCTGCACGATGCGGTGAAGGCGCGCGAGGGAGTGCCGGGGCAGGCGCCGCCAGCAGCCGAGCTGATGATGGCGCTGTGGCTGTGGGCGACGGTGGAGGGGGTCGGCAGCGCGCGGCAGCTCGCCCGGTTGTGCGAGCAGCATCTCGCCTATCGTTGGCTGTGCGGCGGGGTGTCGATGAACTACCACACGCTGTCGGATTTTCGGGTGGCGCATGCCGCGGTGCTCGACCGGTTGCTGGCCGGCGGCGTTGCGGCACTGGTTGCCCAAGGTCTGGTGGTGCTCGATGTGCTGGCGCAGGACGGGCTCAAGGTACGCGCGGCGGCGGGGCCGGCTCGTTCCGTCGGCGCGAGCGGTTGGGCAAACTGGCGGTGGCGGCCAAAGCGCGGGTCGCGCGGCTTCGCGCCGAGCTCGAAGCCGATCCGGCGGCGGGCGATCGGCGTCAGCGAGCAGCGCAACAGCGCGCGGCGCGCGAACAAGAGGAGCGGGTGCAGGCCGCGCTCGACCGGATGAATGAGCTCGAGGCCGAGCGCGCGCGTCGCGAGAAGACCAACAAGGCCGAGGTGAGCCGGCAGAAGGAGCCGCGCGCCTCGACCACCGATGCCGAAGCGCGGGCGATGAGGTTGGCCGATGGTGGGTTTCGGCCGGCCTACAACATGCAGATCGTGTCGGCGCCAAAGGGTCAGGTCATCGTCGCGGTCGACATCGACACCACGGGCTCCGACCGCGGCCTGGCGCGCCCGGCGCTGGAGCGCTTGAGCGATGCCGGGACGCCGCCGTCGGATTACCTGGTGGATGGCGGGTTTGCCAAAACCGACGATATCGAGTGGGCTCATCAGAGCGGCATCAAACTGTGGTGCCCGCCGGGGCACAGCAAGCACGGCACCGATCCTTACGCGCCGCGGCCGGACGACAAACCGGGGGTGGCGGACTGGCGCCGGCGGATGGCCAGCGAGCCGGGTAAAGCCCTCTACCAGCAGCGCTCGCAGGCCGAATGCCCCAATGCCTGGGCGCGCCGCATGGGGCTCGCTCAGCTGCGCGTGCGGGGGAAGCAAAAAGCCCGCGCCGTGCTGCTGTGGTTCGCGCTCGCCCACAACATGCTGCGTGCTTTGGCGTTGCGGCGGGCCGCCATGGCTGCGGCAACTCGAGATGGTTGACCGGGGCGCCAACTCAATGACAGATATTCCCGCCCGCTCAACCATCCGCTCGCCCCTTTTTTCCCAGTCTCGCCGATGAGACCGGCGCGGCAGCCAAGCCGTTATCCAGTACCGCCCCGAGATGTGGGCGCCGAACCATCAGGCTGGCCGGACTAAACATTCACAGGCTCTCAGGATGAAGATGCCTTCTTTATGCCATCACTTGGAGACCTCATGCTGAGGAGCGCCTGAAGGGCGCGTCTCGAAGCACGCACCGATGCAATGCAGCGCTTCCGATCGTCTTTGTTTTTACTGTGGAGGACGCGTGCGTCTCGCTTTGTTCGAGCCGGACATTCCGCAGAACACCGGGGCATTGCTGCGGCTCGCGGCGTGTTTCGGAGTGGCTGTCGACCTGATCGAGCCGTGCGGATTTCCTCCTCGATGATCGGCGGCTCAAGCGCGCCGTCCTCGATTATACGGCCGTTATCTGCCGTCATGTATCGTGGCCGGTGTTCCTCGCCCGCCGGGCCTCGCCATCGCGGTTGATCCTGATGACGACGACGGGAACCATCCCGCTGTATCGTTTTGTGTTCGCGAAGGACGACACGATCCTGCTCGGCCGGGAGAGCGCCGGCGTACCCCAGGAGGTGCATCGCGCCGCTGCGGCCCGCATCCTGATCCCGTTGCGCCCCGGCGCGCGCTCGCTCAATGTCGCCCTCGCGGGCGCAATTGCGCTCGCGGAGGGATTGCGTCAAACGGGATTGTTCCCCGAAGCATGACCGAACAGCCTTCGATCTTTCCGCCCGATGCCGGCCGATGCGCGATGGCCGAGGCGTGGTTTTCCGAGCTGCGCGACCGAATCTGCGCCGAGTTCGAGGCGATCGAGACCGAATTCGCGGCGGCATGCCCCGAGGGGCGGCTGCCGGGCCGTTTCGAGCGCCAGGATTGGCAGCGGCCGGGAGGCGGCGGCGGGACGATTTCGGTCATGCGCGGGCACGTTTTCGAAAAGGTCGGGGTCAACATTTCGACCGTGTCGGGCGAATTTTCGCCCGAGTTCCGCGACGAGATCCCGGGCGCGTCGCAGGATCCGCGCTTCTGGGCGAGCGGCATCTCGCTGGTCGCCCATATGTGCTCGCCGCTCGTCCCGGCAGCGCATATGAACACCCGCCACATCGTCACCAGCAAAGCATGGTTCGGCGGCGGCGCCGATCTGACCCCGATTTACCCGGACGAGGCCGCGGCAAAGGAATTTCATGCCGGGCTCGCCGCCGCCTGCGCATCCTACGACGGCGACTGCTACGAGCGCTTCAAGAAATGGTGCGACGAATATTTCTTTCTCAAGCATCGGGGCGAGCCGCGCGGCGCCGGCGGGATCTTCTTTGATTATCTCGACAGCGGCGACCAGGCGCGCGACTTCGCGTTCGTCCGCTCAGTCGGCGACGCCTTCCTCGGCGTGTTCGCGGCGATTGTGCGCTCGCGGATGCGGCTCGGCTGGACCGAGGAGCAACGCCGCCATCAGCTGGTCCGCCGCGGCCGCTATGTCGAGTTCAACCTGCTCTACGACCGGGGCACCGTGTTCGGTTTGAAGACCGGCGGCAATCCCGAGGCGATCCTGATGTCCCTGCCGCCCCTGGTGGCGTGGCCCTAGCTATAGCTAGGTCCAGGGGAACACCCAATCCGTGGGCGTGTTAGCGAGGTGCCATGCCCAAAGCCAACATCCACCGCCGCAGCACGCTCGAAGTGATCTATCCGTCGGATGCTTTCGCCAGCGACGCGGCGCAGAACGGCCGCGTGCCGAACCCAATGTTGACCGGCGTTCGTATCCTATCGGCGCCTAACCCCGCCGGGGACTTCGATTTCGAGCGGGCAACCCAGCAGATCGGCGAGGTCGTCTCGCCATGGTTCCTCGCCCCGCACCGTCGGGAGGAAAGGACCCAAAACGCGGAACGTGACAGTCCGACGACCGTCTCTGCAGAGCCCGGCCCGCGGGAGGGCTACGAAGCCTTCCTAGATGAAATTGTCGCCACCGCGCAGCGCTTCGGCTTCGAGGCGGAGGAATCCCCCGGCCGCGACGAACCGCGCCTGCGCGGGTTGCGCCAGTGACTTTCTCCTGCTGACCTCCCCGAAAGCGCCGCGTCGTTCCGTTTCAGGCTACCATCGCGCGGCACCTACCTGAGGCTAACGACAGGACGTCGTGCAGCCTTTTGCGTCGAGCCGGCCTGATCGCCAGTCTGGGGCTCGATCAGACGTGCCAGGTAGGACCGGGATTGGCGAGACTGGCGCTGGCGATCAGACTGGTCCCGTTCATCTCCCAGGTGACTGACTTGCCGCTGCTGTTCTGCCATAGGATATCGGACCTTCCGTCGTGATTGTAATCGCCGGTGCCCATGATGTGCCAAGTCCGGCCCGGGATTGCCCAGACTGGCGGCGGCGATGACGTTGGTGCCGTTCATTTCCCAGATTGCGGCCTCTCCGCTGCTGTTCTGCCACAGAATGTCGGCACGGCCGTCGCCGTTGAAATCGCCTGTGCCCAGCGCGTGCCAGCTTGGTCCGGGGTTGCCAACGACGGCGCTGGCGGTCACGGTGGTCCCATTCATCTCCCAAATACCGACCGCGCCGCTGTCGTTCTGCCACAGGATGTCGGAAAACCCGTCACCGTTGAAGTCACCGGTACCCTTGATGTGCCAGTCCGGCCCGGGATTACCGAGACTGGCCGCGGCAATCGCAGTGGTACCGTTCATTTCCCAGATAGCCGCCTCACCGCTACTGTTCTGCCACAGAATGTCCGATCGGCCATCGTGGTTGAAATCGCCGACCGAAATGATGTGCCAGCTCGGGCCCGGATTGCCTATACTGGCGGCAACGCTCAGGGTGGTCCCGTTCAATTCCCAGATAAACCCTTCGCCCGTGTCGTTCTGCCACAGGAGGTCGGGATTCCCGTCGCCGTTGAAGTCGCCGGTCGGTTTGACGTGCCAATCCGGCCCGGGATTGCCTAGACTGCCGGCGCCGGTAATGCCGGCACCGTTCGTGTTCCAAAGGAATGCCTCGCCGTGTCGTTTTGTAGGAACACGACGGCACTGCCGTCGCTCTGCCAAGGGAGATCCGCACGCTCCGGCTGATAAAAGCCATCGTCGGGCTGTACGTGCCAGGTGGGGCCGGGATTGCCGAGACTGGCGTTGCCGATCACAGTGGTGCCGTTGAGTTCCCAGATGGCGACTTCGCCGCTGCTGTTCTGAAACAGGATGTCCGATTTCCCGTCGCCGTTGTAATCGCCGGTGCCGATCACGTGCCAGCTCGGCCCAGGATTGCCGACCGTGCCGATCACGTCCGTGCCAACGATATCGACCTCGCCGTCGCTGTCTTGAAACAGCAAATCCGCGACACCGCTGCCAGTGAAATCACCGGTCGCGACCAGGTGCAGAGTAGACCCCAAATTACCCAGACTGCCACTGCTGATTATGTTGGGACCGTCCATCACCCAAACGAAGACTTCGCCGCTATCGTTCTGGAAGAGGATGTCGGATTTCCCGCTGCCGGCAAGATCGCCGGTGGCTACGACGTGCCAGCCCAGTCCGGGGTTGCCGACGTCGAAGTTCCCGGCCACTGCCCCCCCGCTCAGCCGCCAGATGGCGATCTCCCCGTTGCTGTTCTGAAAAAGAATGTCGGAGGTGCCGTCGCCATTGAAGTCGCCGGTAGCCGACGGCATGCCAACTCGGGCCCGGATTGCCTAGGAGGGCGGATGCTATGACACTTGTGCCGTTCAGCTCCCAGATGGCGACTTGACCGCTGTCGTTCTGCCATAGAATGTCGGATTTGCCGTCACCATTGAAATCGCTGCTCGCCACGATCCAGACTCCTCTTGCAAGCCGGTGATCGTTACTTCCTCAGGACACAAATACCCGGACTGGCCGCCTCAGGCCAACCCTCGACCCGATAAGCTTGTCTCGTTGACCATACCCCTCAAGCGCGCATCACCAGTGCGCTCGCAGTTTTTTCACAAAAAATCGGCCGTTTCATGCTGCCAGCTGCTGGCGCTGCAGGTACAGCGTCCGCAAGCTGTCGCGCGGGCCGAAAAGTACCGAGCAGCGCGACCACGAGGCCCGCGCCCACCCCGCCGAGGGTCATCGCCGGCAACGACGCAGCAGGTCACGCTCCAACAAATCGCGGACACGGCCGAGCAGCGGGCGCTCGGGCGCGCTCACCGCTGCGCCGAGCGGCAGGCCGAGCACAGTCCGCGCGCCTCCACGATTTGCCGCTCGACGGCAAAACCCCTGCCCTCCCCCAGCCGGCGCAGACTCTGCACGATCTCGTCGTCGCGGAACTCTTCGGTGGCGCCGCAATCGTCGCAAATCATGAACTGGCTTTCGTGCGGATGCTCGACATCGCCACAGGCGATGAACGCGCTCGACGTCTCGACCTTGTGGATCAGCTTGTTCGCGAGCAGGAATTCGAGCGCCCGGTAGACCGACGGCGGCCCCAGCTTGCCGCGGCCGCGCCGCAGCTCGGCGAGCAGCGCGTAGGCTCCCGTCGGATGATCCGATGATAGGATGAGCTCGAGAACGCGCCGGCGGACCGGCGTCAGGCGCGCTCCGCGCATCTTGCAGATCAGTTGCGCGCGAGACAGCGCACTTTCGATTTGCCGAGGCTTCACGGCACCCCTCTAGAAGCAATTTAGATCAATCGAACGTTATACCATAACGAATCAAACGGGCCGAAATTCTCGGCGATGTCCAAGTTTCGGACAATCGTCATCGGCATCGATCGGAACCCTCACTCGCCAGGCACCTGCCGATTGTGGCTCTTCCTCGCTGGCTTGTGTTGCTGCTTCCGCAGCGAATATCAGCCAGCGGTGCCTGATTGTCCGTGGGAACCCCTGGGCTAGGTGTCTCCGGCAGACGACAGAAGAACGAAACGCTCGCTGTTCCGCTGGCTGTTTTCTGCTGAAAGGAGTTGGAGAACGAGCGGGTCTGGTTCCGAGCGGCCCGAGGTAACGAGACAATACCATAAGCGCAAACAATTATTAATATAGAACATGGTAGCGGCCGTACCAAAGCCGCATGCGTCGACTGTCCCCGTAGGGGGCCGAAGCCACGCACCGCGCTTGCCAATATCGATGCCCGGCTCTAACAGTGCCGCGGAACTATGCGAATAGACCCGGCGATCGTAGGAGTGGGCGGACGCTCGGCGGCGCTCGTTTGGCGCTTGGCGCGCGACTTCATGCGCCTGCATGTGCGGCGCATCGTGCTCGCTTTTTTGTTGATGGGCCTCGCAGCCGGCAGCACCGCCGGGCGCGCCTGGCTGATGGAACCGGTGCTCGACCGCATCTTTGTCGCGCGCGAGGCATCGCTGCTGCCGATGATCGCCGGCGGCGCGCTTGCTCTTGCCCTCGTCAAGGGACTCGCCGATTACGGCGAGGCCGTGCTGATGACCCGGGTCGGCCAGCGTGTTATCGCCGATGTGCAGATCGCGCTCTTTGCCCGGCTGATGCGGGCCGATCTCGCCTATTTTCACGCGCATCCGAGCGGGACCCTGATTGCGCGTTTCACCAGCGACGCGGCGCTATTGCGCAATGCCGCGGCAAATGTCCTCGCCGGTATCGGCAAGGACGCGGTGACGGTCGTTTTCCTGGTCGGCGTGATGTTCTATCAGGATTGGCTTCTCGCCCTTGTTTCGTTCTTCGTCTTTCCGCTGGCGATCCACCCGATCGTCGCGATCGGCCGGCGCATTCGCCGGGTGACCGCCAATGCCCAGGCCGAGATCGGGCAGTTCACCACCCTGTTGAGCCAAACATTCCAGGGTGCCCGGCACGTCAAGGCCTACGGCATGGAACCGTATGAGGAGCGCCGCGCCGCCGGGCTGATCGAGCGCCTCTTCGTGCTGATCGACCGGGGCACGCGAACGCGCTCGCGCGCCTCGCCGATGATGGAAGCGCTCGGCGGGACGGCAATCGCCGTCGTTATTCTCTACGGTGGTCATCAGGTCATCAGCGGCGCCCGCACGCCGGGCGCTCTGTTCTCTTTCATCACCGCGCTGCTGCTCGCTTACCAGCCGCTAAAGAGCCTCGCCAATCTGAATGCGTCGCTGCAGGAGGGCCTCGCCGCGGCGCAGCGGATCTTCGAAGTGCTCGACGTCGAGCCGACGATCCGTGACATGCCCGGCGCCAAGCCATTGCACATTGCCGGCGGCGAAATCCGCTTCGACAATGTCCGCTTTGGCTATGTTCCCGGAACGGCGGCGATCGAAGGTTTGTCCCTGACGATCCCGGCTGGCCGCACCGTGGCGCTGGTCGGCCCGTCGGGAGCGGGGAAATCGACGATGCTCAACCTGATCCCGCGCTTCTTCGACATCGATTCGGGATCTATCATGATCGATGGGCAGGAGGTGCGCGGGGTGACGATCGTCTCACTGCGCAGCGCCGTCGCGCTGGTCGCTCAAGAGGTCAGCCTGTTTGACGACACCGTGCGCGCCAACATCGCCTATGGCCGCTTCGGCGCATCCCTTGAGGAAATTGAGGAAGCGGCGCGGGCAGCTGCCGCCGATGCCTTCATCCGCGAGCTGCCGCAGGGCTACGATACCATGGTCGGCGAGCACGGCGTCCGGCTCTCGGGCGGCCAGCGTCAGCGAATTGCGATTGCCCGCGCGATGCTGAAGAACGCGCCGATCCTTTTGCTCGACGAAGCGACTTCGGCCCTCGACAGCGAATCGGAGCGGCAAGTGCAACGGGCGCTGAGCACGCTGATTTGCGGGCGCACAACGCTCGTCATTGCGCATCGGCTGTCGACGATCCAGGGGGCGGACCTGATTTGCGTGGTCGATCGCGGGCGGATCGTCGAGACCGGTCGGCATCCCGATCTGCTGGCTCGCGGCGGCCTGTATGCCCGCCTTTATGCGATGCAGTTTGCCGAGCAACGCGCCGCCGCCGTGTAGAAGAGTGTGTTGAAACTGACTAGACCTGTCACGCTGCGGCGCCTTCTGCGCAATGCTCGGCTGCGCCGGGTGGCGTGCTGGTTCATCCACTGGTATATCCGCTTTGTTTATTTGACCACCAGCTGGAGCACCGGCGGGGCCGAATGGCCGCACCGCCTGCGCGCCGAAGGAAAACCTTTCATCCTTGCTTTCTGGCATGGGCGGCTGCTGATGATCCCAATGGCATGGCGGCGGCTGGCGCCGATGCACATGCTGATATCGGCTCATCCCGACGGACAGATCATCGCCGATGCCGTGACTTATTTCGGTGTAGATTCGATAGCCGGATCGACCAGCCGCGGCGGCTCCGCCGCGCTGCGGACAATGCTGAAGCGGCTCAAGGCGGGAGATTGCGTCGGAATCACGCCGGACGGCCCACGCGGCCCAGCAATGACCGCGAGCACCGGAATCGTCAATATCGCCAGGCTCGCCCGGGTGCCGATCCTGCCGATCACCTACGCAACCAGTCGTCGGCGATTGCTGGCGACCTGGGACCGCTTTCATCTCCCGTGGCCGTTCGGCCGCGGCGTCTACCTTTGGGGTGAACCGATCACATTTGCCGACGAACTCGACGAAGCCGGGCTCGAATGCGCCCGACGCCTCGTCGAGACCAGAATGGCTGGAGATGGTCTGTGAGGCCGAGCGGCGTGTCGGGCACGGAGTACCGGCGCCGGCTGCCACCGACGGCGTCGAGCCGGCGCGCCGATTGCGGACGGTTGATGCTGCCGCTGCTTTATAGCGCCTTGACCCGGCCGCTGGCGCCGCTGGCAATGTTGTATTTGGCGCAACGGCGCAAGCGCGGCAAGGAACACCCGATCCGCTTTCGCGAGCGCCGGGGCATTCCCGGCGAGAGCCGGCCGGATGGTCCGCTGGTCTGGATCCATGCAGCCAGCGTGGGTGAAGCCACCGCCGTGCTGGGCCTTATCGAACACCTGCTGGAGACGCGGCCAGACCTCGAAATCCTGGTCACGACGGGCACGGTCACCTCGGCGCGCCTGTTGGAGACCCGGCTGCCGGCGCGCGCGCGCCATCAATTCGTCCCCGCCGACCTGCCGAGTTGGACGGCACGCTTTCTCGATCATTGGCGTCCCGACCTCGCACTCTGGGTCGAGTCCGAGTTGTGGCCCAACCTGGTCTTCGCGACGCATGCCCGGCGCATTCCGATGGTGCTGGTCAATGCCCGGCTCTCGGTACGTTCGTACAGCCGCTGGCGACACTGGCCGGGTCTGATTGGGCCGATACTGAGCGCATTCGACCTGTGCCTCGCGCAGGACCAGCAGCAAGCCGAGCGATTTCGCGTGTTGCGCGCCCGGCA
Organism: uncultured Alphaproteobacteria bacterium; assembly: GCA_963788085.1. GTDB lineage: Bacteria > Pseudomonadota > Alphaproteobacteria > ATCC43930 > CGMCC-115725 > AP-15. The sequence goes on along the minus strand of CAWBFS010000061.1, from coordinate 8,480 downwards.
AGTGACTGCCGTCGGCGATCTCAAAGCCGCCGCTCCCGCATTGCCGTTCGATCGCTCCGAATTGTTGCGCGTGCGTGACGCGATCGGTCCGCGTCCAATCTGGCTGGCGGCCAGCACGCACGCCGGCGAGGAGAAGGTTGCCGCGCGAGTACATCGCGAGATTGCCGCCCATCATCCCGGACTGCTGACGATCATCGCTCCCCGGCACCCGGCGCGCGGTGACGCAATCGGCGCCGTGCTGGCGGAGCAAGGGTTGCGAGTCGCCCGGCGCGCTCGAGGCGATCCGGTCACTCACGACACGCAAGTCTATCTCGCAGACACAATGGGTGAGCTCGGGTTGTTCTATCGCCTCGCCGGGATCGCCTTCGTCGGCGGTTCGCTGGTCGCCAAGGGGGGGCACAACCCGTTCGAGGCGGCCCGGCTCGGCTGCGCCGTGCTGCATGGCCCGGATATGAGCAATTGCGCCGCAATGGCGGCTGCGCTGGCAGCGGCGGGCGCCGCCGAAATCGTGACCGGCGCCGCGGCGCTCGCGCAATCGGTATCGGTGCTGCTCACCGATCAGCGGCTGCGAGCCGACCGGGCTGCCGCCGCTGCGCGTGTCGCGACGGCCGGGATCGGTATCCTCGATGCCGTTTTGGAGCGGCTTGCCCCCTGGCTCGACCGGGTCGCGCCGGAAAGGAATCTCGCGCCGCCGCCCCGTCGGGTGCGAGCATGATGCGCACCGCCCCGGCATTCTGGGCGCGGCCTCCGGGCCTTATATCAGAGCTGCTGCTGCCGCTCGGCGCAGGCTGGGCGGCGGCAGACCGGTTGCGGCGTTCTCTCGCCCGTCCCTACTGGCCACCGGTTCCAGTGGTGTGCGTCGGCAATCTGGTCGCGGGCGGGGCTGGCAAGACCCCGGTCACGCTGGCGCTGGCCGCGCATCTGGTCTCGTGCGGCATTGCGGCGCACATCGTGGCGCGCGGGTACGGCGGCCGCCTCGGCGGACCGGTGCGGGTCGACCCAGCTCGCCACGACGCCCGATCGGTCGGAGACGAGGCGCTGTTGCTGGTCCAGCGGGCGCCGTGCTGGGTGGCGCGCGACCGAGCCGACGGCGTCCGCGCCGCGGTGGCGGCGGGAGCCCAAATTGTCGTGCTCGACGACGGATTTCAGAACCCCACGATAGGCAAGAATTTGTCGCTGGTCGTCGTCGACGCGGCGTATGGCTTTGGCAACGGGCGGGTGATCCCGGCAGGCCCGTTGCGCGAGAGCCTCGCTCGCGGGCTGGCGCGGGCCGACGCCGCCGTGTTGCTCGGAGCCGAAGCGCATCCGGGCTGTTTGGAGCCCCTCGCGATCGGCAGGGCACTCCCGATTCTTCATGCCTTTCTGCGGCCGGTCGCCGGGGAGCGGCTCGCCGGCGCGCGCGTACTGGCCTTTGCCGGCATCGGCCGCCCGGGCAAACTCTTTACGACATTGCGGGAACTCGGCGCCGATCTCGTCGATACTCGATCGTTCCCCGATCATCATTCATACCGCGCCGGCGAAATTGACCGGCTGTTCCGTGCCGCCGAGCGGGCGCAAGCCAGCCTCATCACGACCGCAAAAGACATCGTCCGAGTGCCCGCTGCAAAGAGAGCCGCGATCGAGGTTCTCGAGGTCGAAATCCGTTGGCGCGACTCTGCGGCACTCACAGAGGTGCTCAGCGGCGTCATTGGTGCGTGACAACCTGTGCCAACTGATCGGGAAGCCACCCTCACGCACCAAGCCCCCGGAGGCTTGGTCCACTCTCTCCCGCACTGCGGGAGAGAGTGCCGAGCGAGCGAGGCGGGTGAGGGGACCGCTTCGCGTCCTCGGCAGCCTATCAGTTTCATGCACCGACTGGAGGGCTGGGGGGCGGCGCTGTGCTTTGGCGCGTTCGGATTGTTGCCGATCGATTGGGCGTCGGCGATCGGCGGCGCATTGGCGCGCGCGATCGGCCCGCGTCTCGGCATCTCCAAACGCGTCCGGCTCAACATCGCCCGCGCGCTGCCCGATGTTTCGGAAGCCGGGGTCGCGCAAATCATTGCCGGCATGTGGGACAATCTCGGCCGGGTCGCGGCCGAATATCCGCATCTGCGCGGAATCCGCGTCTTCGACCCCGGCGGGCGCGTCGAGACGCACGGCTTTGAGCACATTGATCGGGCCGTCGCCGCGGGGCGCCGGATGATCATCTTTTCCGGGCATATCGCCAATTGGGAAATCGGCATGCTCGCCGCGGTCCAATACGGGGCTGAGGTTGCGCAAATCTACCGCGCCGCCAACAATCCACTGGTCGACCGAATGATCACGCGGTTTCGCAGCATTGGCGGCGAACTGATCCCCAAAGGCACCGTAGCCGCCCGGCGCGCTATTGCGGTGCTGCGGCGCGGTGCGCATCTGACGATGCTCGCCGACCAGAAGATGAATGACGGCATTCCGGTGCCGTTCTTCGGACGCCCGGCAATGACGTCATCCGCGCTCGCCTCGCTCGCGCTGCGCTTCGACTGCGACGTGCTTCCCGCGCGCGTCGAGCGGCTCGGCGGAGCGCGCTTTCGGCTCACCGTCTTCCCGCCGCTACCGCTGCCGCGCAGCGGTGATCATCACGGCGACGTCGCCACCTTGATGGCGCAGGTCAATCAGATCCTGGAGGAATTGGGTCCGCGACCGCCCCCAGCAATGGTTCTGGCTCCACCGGCGCTGGCCGGATTAGGGAGTTACCCGCCTTTCCTCGACGACGACGGTCTCGATGATGGCTTCAGTTTCATACATCCAGCGGGTCAGCAGCCCGGCAATGACCGCGCCGATGATTGGCGCCAACCAGAAAAGCCACAGCTGAGCGATATATTCGCCGCCGGCAAACAAAGCCGGCCCCGTGCTGCGCGCCGGGTTGACCGAGGTGTTGGTGACCGGGATCGAGACCAGATGGATCAAGGTCAGGGCGAGGCCGATCGGAATTCCGGCGAAGCCGGCGGCCGCTCCCTTCGATGTGGTGCCGATGATGATGAAGAGGAAAAAGAACGTCATCACCACTTCGTCGACAAAACAACTTCCCAGGCCGTATTTGCCGGGACTGAGATGGCCATAGCCATTAGCAGCAAAGCCGTCGGCCACCCACTCGGGCTTGCCCGAAGCGATCACCCACAAGACGGCCGCGGCGATAATGGCGCCGATAACCTGCGCGACGATGTAGGGGATGACGTGCTTGTTGGCGCAACGCCCGGCGGCCCACAACCCGATCGTGACCGCCGGATTGAAATGGCCACCCGAGATGTGACCTACCGCGTAGGCCATCGTGAGAACCGTCAGTCCGAATGCGAAGGCGACGCCGAGAAAACCGATCCCGAGGTTCGGAAAACCCGCGGCCAGAACGGCGGCGCCGCAACCGCCCAACACCAGCCAGAACGTGCCAAAGAACTCGGCGACAACGCGCCGCGACATGTCGTTGTCCATTGCTGTCTCCCACGTTAACTAGTTGTACTTTAACGGTAGAGAACGCCGCCAACAAGAGCAACGCCGTGGAACGAGCAGAATGGATCAGGAAGCCTTCGAAAGCGCCCTGGCCGAACTTTGTTCGGCCTCTATCACTTCCGCCAAAGTCCGGTGGTCCGGGAAGGTCCAGTTCTCGCCGGGCAGAACGTCTCGAGCCCGAATTGGGGACTCTGGGAACAAATCCGGGCGGGCCTTTTTCCATTTGGCCAAGGCGACACTTTTTGCGATCAGCCGGTCTTTGACGTAATCGACGAGCTTCTGTGAAGCCGTGTTCGGTAATCTGCGCCGCACAGGCGCGAGGAGTTCGATCAGTAACCAAAGCTCCCAGGCGATGTCCTCCAGTGATTTGAGAGGAACTGGTAAAGATTTCGGCTCTTGCGGCTCCGAATGTTGTGCTTTCACATTGCGTCTTAGTGAAGTTTTCATAATCGCCATTAATATTTGCTAATGAACAAACAGAATATAACATGCGCTGCGTCCCGCAAACGTGCCGGATCACGTCCATTACGCGTCAGGATGGATAATATTTGTCTGAAATGCCCTGAAAACAAATGGCGCTACGCGGACCAAGACGTCAGTCGTCGTCTCTCGATCCGGGCCACCGAATCCGGCCTTCGAGGCGGCGGTCGATCCAGGCGACGACGAGGGTCACGAAAAGCGGTAGAACGAAGACGAGAAACGCAATCGAGTACAGAAGCGTCTGGTTGCGAATCTCGGTGATTGGCTTTTCGATCTCATCGAGCGGCGCGATGATCGCGAGAAGCTGATCCCGTCCGTAGCGGGGCGGGATATCAAGGACGTGCCCGACCCAGGTCCGGCCGGCTACATCGTAGAAGCGGGTCCCGGACATGTGCCCGCCCTCGTAGGCGCCGGCGAGACCGGCGATCACCGGGTCGTTCAGATCTCCTATCTTGAGCGGCGTCACCCGCATCCGACCATCGGAATGAAGCGCTTTGGCGAATCGGGCGGCGTCTGGCAGCGCGATTACCTCGCCCGCCTTGGTGAAAATGAAGGCTGTGCTGGTGGGGGTAATGTGCTGATCGCGCAAAAAGCGGGCAAGGTCGCTCGTAGCGAGATCGGCGCCCATGACACCCGGCACTTGCCCGGTGAAGCTGCGGCTCAGGGTGACGCCCGGCTCCCCGCTGGTCGCGAAAATGTAAAGAGTACTCTGCTCGACGGCGTCGCTGCGTTTGGCGCTATCGTACCAGGGACGCGGTCGGGGATCGAACTCCGCGGGAGCCGGATCGAGGCGCCCGACGACCGTGCCGTCTTCGCCGAGAAACACCCACCGCGTCTTGCGGTCACCCCCCGTATCCACTGAGATGATCTCGCTGGCGAAGGCCGCCTCTGGCGGGGCGTGCAACGCGTCATGCAGGGCTGCACTGTTCTCGCCGACGATATGGGTCACCATAAAGAATTCGCCATTGTCGAAGCCGACATAGAGCGACAAAACTTGCGGATAGATCCTCAGCACCCGCATGAACAATGACATCGCGTGCGGGTCATCCTTGATCGCCGGCGAGGTCAGTTCAGGCACCAGCGATGCAATACCGACGATGGCGTACATCGGGTCATAGAGCACTTTGATGCGGTTCGAAACGTCTTCGCCCGATACAACCATCATCCGCTCGGCTGCGGCGATTGCCAGCTGGTTCGATTTCTTTGAATTGTACCAGATGATCCCGCCCGCCAGCGCAACCACCATGACGAGCAGGAGCGCGGTTATTCCGACGTAGTACTGCCAAAGCGGTCGTGACCTTTCGGCATCAGAACTCGCCGGTTGTCGAAGCGAATAGCGTTGCGGGTCGGTCACGACGCACCACCCTTCTCTTCCCAGCAATACGCGTCCGTCAGAACAAGCTGCCCTGCCCCGGATGGACGCCCGTGCGCCTCGGCCGGGGCCGCGGCCTGCTGCCGGCAACCACGCCGACCCGGCCGTCGTGAAATTCGAGATCGAGCGGATCACCGGCGCTGATCTCCGCCGCTTCGGTCAGCACCCGCGCGACGCCATTCCGGACCACGACGTAGCCGCGGGCGAGCAGGCTTTCGTGGCGTTCCGAGTGGGTGGCGAGCCGTCCGGCGAAATTGTCGAGCAAGTGGTGGCTTCTGTCGATGAAGCGCGCCATCGCGGCACGCAGCCGCGGCTCGAACTCGGCGGCGCGGGCGCGTGAACGGTCGAGATCGGCGGACAGCACCGCGGGCCGCAACCGCGCTGCCGCGAGATCGAGGCTGTGCTGGGCCGCCCGCAGGCGCCGGTCGGCGGCCAGCCGCAGCCGCTCGGCCCGGTCGTCGAGGCGTTGTGCCGCCGATCCGATGAGGTCGTGCGGGTCGGGAAGCCCACGTGCGAGCCCCGCAAGGTGCAATCGGCGTTCGCCGAAAAGCCGGGAGAGACCCGCAGAGAGCCGGCCCGATTTCGCCGCCGAGCTCGGCGATCAGATCGAGCCGTACCGGCACCGCTATTTCGGCCGCGGCGGTCGGGGTCGGCGCGCGGCGGTCGCTCGCGTGGTCGATCAGGGTCGTATCGGTCTCGTGCCCGACCGCCGAGATCAGCGGGATCGCCGACGCGGCGGCGGCGCGCACGACGATCTCCTCGTTGAACGGCATCAGATCCTCGAGGCTGCCGCCGCCGCGCGCAACAATGATGAGCTGCGGGCGCGGAACCATGCCGCCTTCGGAAAGGCGGTTGAAGCCGTCGATGGCGGCAGCCACCTGGGCAGCTGCGCCCTCCCCTTGGACGGCCACCGGCCACAGCAGAACCCGGCGCGGGAAACGGTCGGAAAGCCGGTGCAGGACATCGCGAATCACCGCTCCCGAGGGTGAGGTGACAATGCCGATCACCTCCGGCAGAAACGGCAGTTTCTTCTTGCGCTCGGGCGCGAACAGCCCCTCGGCGGCGAGGCGGCGGCGGCGGTCCTCGAGGAGCTTGAGGAGGGCGCCGATCCCGGCAAGCTCGATCGTATCGATGATCAGCTGGTATTTCGAGCGGCCGGGGAACGTGGTGAGGCGGCCGGTGCACACCACCTCCATCCCGTCTTCGGGCTTGATCCCGAGCCGGATCGCGGTGGTGCGCCAGCACACCGCGTCGAGCACCGCCTCGCTGTCCTTGAGGCACAGATAGCAGTGTCCGGAGCTGTGCCGCTTCCAGCCGGAAATCTCGCCGCGCACCCGGACAAAGGAGAAATTTTCCTCGATCGAGCGCTTGAGCGCGCGCGAGAGTTCGGAGACGGTGTATTCGGCGAGGTTGGAGCGAACCGGGGCCACGATAGAAGTATCGTCCATCCCCACATGATAGCCGAGCGTGGGAGGAAGAGCGATGCGGGTGCTGGTGGTGGGTTCGGGCGGTCGCGAGCACGCGCTCTCCTGGGCGATTTCGGCGTCGCCGCTGGTACACCGGCTGTTCTGTGCCCCCGGCAACGCCGGGATCGCCGAGGAAGCCGAATGCATCGCAATCGGCGCGACCGACATCAAGGCGCTCGTCGAGTTTTGCCGCAACGAGCGGATCGATTTCGTCGTCGTCGGCCCCGAAGCGCCGCTCGTCCTGGGGCTCGTCGACGCGCTCGAAGCCGAAGGGATCGCGGCCTTCGGTCCGAGTGCGGCGGCCTCCGCAATCGAGGCCTCGAAGGCGTTCGCCAAGGATCTGTTCGTGCGTGCGCAAATCCCGACCGCCGCCCACCGCCGGTTTCGCGATCCGGCAGCGGCGAAAGCCTTCATTGCGAGCCATGGCGCCCCGATCGTCGTCAAGGCCGACGGGCTCGCGGCCGGCAAGGGCGTGGTCGTCGCCGATGATTTCGACACCGCCTATCGCGCGGTCGATGCCGCGCTCGTCGAGCGCCGATTTCAGCACGGCCGGGCTCGAGATCGTCGTCGAGGATTTTCTCGCCGGCGACGAAGCGAGTTTCCACGCTCTGGTCGACGGCAAGGATGCGCTGCCGCTCGCCACTGCGCAGGATTACAAGCGCGTCGGCGACGGTAACACTGGGCCGAACACTGGCGGAATGGGTGCGCTTTCGCCGAGTCCGATCCTGACCCCGGCGGTCGAGGGCATCGTGATGGACCGCATTATCCTGCCGGCGATCACCGCGATGCAGCGCGAGGGGCGCGTCTTCAAGGGGGTCCTCTATGCCGGCCTGATGCTGACGGAAGCGGGCCCGATGCTGCTCGAATTCAATGCCCGGTTCGGCGATCCGGAATGCCAGGTGCTGATGATGCGGCTGATGAGCGACCCGTTGCCGGCGCTGATCGCCGCCCATGACGGCGTGCTGAAATCGATCGATCTGCGCTGGCATGCCGACAGCGCACTCTGCGTCGTGATGGCGGCGCACGGCTATCCCGGCGAGCCGCAGCGGGGCAGCGAGATCCACGGCCTCGACACCGCGGCGAGCGATCCTAAGGTCAAAATATTTCACGCCGGAACCCGCCGCGACGACCAGCGGCTGATCGCTGACGGCGGTCGCGTGCTCGGCGTCACCGCCCTCGGCAGCGATATTGCAACCGCCCGCGACCGCGCATACGCCGCCGTCGACCGCATCGACTGGCCGGGCGGCTTCTGCCGCCGCGACATCGGACAACGTTAGGGCGCTGGCGGTCCGGCGCCCACCACCGGGTTCAGCCAGACGCTCATTCCCGGCTGCAGTGCGGCCGGCCGCGGCGTCTTGCCTCGCCAGTGATGAAAAGATGCGAGTGACGTCGTTGAGTTGCTCGACGAACGAGGCCCCGGCCCCTGCTCCGCGGGCGCCGTCACATGCTGACGCAATCGGCGTCAGCGACCACCGGGCAGAGGAAGAACTCCTGCGGCGGGGCCGCCGAGGTCGGTCAGAAAGATCGTGTTGTGCCCATTGGCGTTTGCCGTGCGCGTCATCTCCTGCAGGACCTGCATGCGGTACACCATCTTGCGCGTGCCGGTCGGGTCCTGGTCGAGGAAATCCGTCAGGGTCTTGATGGCGGCCGTACGCGCCTCCGCCGCCTTTTGCGCCACTTGGGCCTCGACCACCGAATCG
>CAWBFS010000060.1:0-75238 GCA_963788085.1 uncultured Alphaproteobacteria bacterium | reverse complement strand
CCGAAGAGCGTATGCGGGTGACCACTCAAAGCGATCACGGTCAACCAGCCGCTCGACGACGCGGCGTCCGGCGACGCATCGCCCGCGGCGAGCTCGTGCCGATGCCGCAGACGCCACGCCTGTCGATCGCGTTGCCGTCGACAGGCTGCGGAGCGAGATGCGCGAGCGAGAGGCTCGACGACGCGAACGCCTCGCGGACCGGCGGGCAAGGTGAACCACTTGCCCGTCAGTCCGCGGCCCCCGGCATGTGCAGCCCGCGGACATAGCGCAGCCCATGACGGCGGATGAAAGGACTGAGGGTCACCCCCAAGGGAGACCTGCGCCCCTCACGCCGCGCCCCGGACGAGGATCGAAGCCAACCGCGGTGGGAGGCCGCGCGTGCTCACGCCCGAACTGCTGGCGCGGGCACGCGAACTCCTTTTAGCGGGACGTACGCGGGCGCATGTGGCGCGGAAGCTCAAGATCAGTCAGGCGCACGCTCGACCGATACCTTGCCCGACCGAAACCGACGGGATGACGGCGCCGACACTGCTGCGCGATTCCGGCGATGCCCCCGCCTTCCAGGACGTACGGTCGATCGCCGCGTCACCAATTGCGCGAGCCCACACGCGCCGACGCGCGGCAGTTCTATGCTGACGTCCGGGCCCGCGCGAAGCTGTCTAAGTGTCGGGGCCGAACGTCTGTACGTCCTGATGGTGCACGGAGACGGCCCGTGCTTCGTCGGTCTGCCTCGGTGCACTACTGCCACGCCTGCTCGTAGCTGGAGCTGCACCGTAGTTTTGGCTTAGCCAAAACCTCCGCGCGGGGTTGCGCGACTGCCGACGCGCGTGCTTGATGTTCTTCATGGCAGCAACATCTACGGCACCGACGACGTGATCGAGAGCACGGGCTTCAGCGGCTATGCCGTGAGGCAATGGGCGGCGGCGAACGACGTCACCCGTGTCGGGTCCGCCTTCGTATGGACTGACGAGGATCTGGAGGACTTCCTGGAGGACCAGGACTCCGACGAGCGACGACGACGGCGACGAGTGATAGGTCGCGCACCGACAGCAGCAATTGAGCCCCGTGTCCCGCCAAGCCATCGTCAACATCGCAGCCGAGCTGCGCTCGTGGCTACCCAACTACGACGGCGGCCCCAACTCGTACCAGGCACTGTTGCTGCCGCGTGCTCGCAGAGCCTGCGGGCGGCGATCGGCTCGAGGATGTTCGGGTATGAGACTTTCATCCTCGGCTGCCACGAGGCCGCCAGCTCCGGTGTGCTCGACGCCATCGACTGCCGAGACGTCAGGAACTCGTCGATGCGCTCCTGGACGACGAGGGCGACTGACAGCCCCCGGCGCGGTCTGGTCACCTCAGTCGCCGGCGAGGTCGAACGCCAGGCCGATCCCGCCGCATCGGGCGGAACCGGACACTGCCGCAAGATCTCGCCTCCGGTTAGGTCGACGCGCTTGCCGTCCGGCGAGAACATCGGCATGCCTCCCGGCTCTGCGCTGCGGGACCGAAGGTTCCCGGCGCGATGTGGAACGGTGTCCCGGTGAGGTCCACGTTTCCGAGGCCGCTCATGTCGCCACAGGTTCGCAGCTGCTCGCGTAGCCGTAGGCCGAAGTTAGGACCCGTCGCGCTCGACGTACGCGAAAACCGTGTCTGTCGTACGAGGCGAAGGGTCTCGAAGATCAAGCCGGACCCGAAAGAAAGACAGCGTTTCGGTCACTCTCGTGCAGACGCCCACCGGCCCGTTCAACGAACACCGAGACGTTGGATCCTGGTAGGCCCGCTTCGACGTTCGCAGGCAGCTGGAGGTATTCCGGCTCCCGCTCATCGTGTTGCGGCAATAGACGGAGAACGGCGGGCTTGGTCCTGGCCCGTCGATGTCGATCATGTACGTGCCGTCGGTGTCCGCACCCGCAGCGTGGGCGGCCGCACACGAAGCGGGCGGCGGATGGCCGGCGTAGGCGTCTGCCCTGGCTAGCCGTCGCGCCCGGACCGTCAACCGTCGTGTCCGCTCCCGCGTCATCCTGCTTATCCGGGGGCGCATCGATGCCAGCGAGTGCAGCGCAGCCGGCGGAAGCCCCGAGGCCCCGAGCCAGAGCACGCGTCGGACTCGAGGCGACATCACCATGTGCCGCGGAGCTTCAGCCCACCCACGAAGGCCCGGCCGCGGGTCCGAGCGAGACGCTGGTGCCGGCGTTCGGCTCCGTCAGGTACAGGACGCACCCACCAACAACCGCAGCCAGCCCGAGCCCGATGAGCCACGTCGAGGCCGATGCGTCGCTCAGCGCCGTGTTGCGCAGGTCTCGACCCGTGCCGTCGCAGCTGGTCGCGTTGCAACGGCCGTTGGCGTTCGAATCGGAGTTCCAGAATTGTCGGGCTTCATGTTCGACACCTGCACCCCGACCAACCGCAACGGGACCCCTTGCTCGACCAGCACTTTGCCGACGCTGGCGCCGATACGGTCGGTCAGATTGTCCTTTTCATTGCCGAAAGATTTGAAGGCGGCGCTGAAATCCGCATATTGCGAGCAGATCTTCCGGATATAGCCGCGCACTTGCAATTGCGCCTGCTGCTCGTAAACCGACTCTGCCGAGAGCGTCAGAATTCGGCCATTGCCCTGCATCGGGCTTGGGTTCCCGAACATGAACAGTGTCTTCAAATCCTTCTTGCCCTGCGGCGTCGAGTAGTCCGGCAACGCCAATACCAGTCTGACATCTAATGTCATCGGGTTCTGGTCCTGCGTCAGACAGCGATGATCGGCGCCATCCTTGTTGCCTTCCTTGCCGAGAAACTGCTCCTTGATCTCGACGCCGCTGCGTTGGATCAGCACCAGCTGATTGCCTTGGCCGGCCTGACTGGTGGTGCCGATATCGACCTGGCCGGGGGTGTAGATCGTGTCCTCGTAACCCGTCGGGGTCAGCTTCATTCCGATGTAGTTCGGCGGAATGTTCTGGTAGCTCTGCTCACAAGCGGCGAGCATCACGCCGCCGAGCGCGACCAATAGCACTGGCCGCAGAAAATGAAAGCGCATCTGCTCTTTCCTGCCCTATTTCTTGGTAATAGCATCCATACGTTCGTAGACCGGCGAACCGTCAACGTCCTGCCGAGGCAAACGATTGGCGGTAGCCACCGTAATGACGTGCCATAACATCCCGCCGACGATAACAAGCGCCAGCAATGAGGCGCCGCGGTCGGTCCACGCACGAAGCCGCGCGCGGGCGACACCCGCAGCACCCCGCCCGACGATCGACCGAACGACCAGCCAGATCACCAGGATCAGCAGCAAGGCGCCCACCAATCCTATGATCTCCGTCTGAAGAGAGCGGACCAGACCTATCCAGTTCACGCCAAAGACCTCCGGTTTTCCCAATCCTGTAATTATACCACACACCAATCAGGGACTCGGCGGCCTGCATAGAAAACCCAAGCCGACGATAGGACTTAAATCTTAACTAAAGGTCGGTGACGGACTTGGCGTGCTTAAAGGCCTAGAGCCTGACGACACACTGAGGGCGAGGCTCAGGCGCTTGCGAGCGGCCCATCCGCTTCGCTGATTTCGCTGATAAATTCACGGAAAGAACAGCCAGCGACGGCTTTTCGCCCCGGAAATCCTCGATTCTCGTCCATCGCAGCCGCGCAATAACAGCGAATAACAGCCAGCTATAACAGCGAAATTTTGCTGTAAGTCAGTAAAACCACCCACGGGCCAATAAATCCACCTCGAGGCCTCCGCCGCCCGCTGGTTCCACTTATGGCCGCCTTGCCGTATTTGTCTTCATCCATGAGTCGTTTTCTCCAGTAACGAAAACATCAAGTGCATATCATGTCATTATGGCATTTTTCGGGAATCTCATTGTGTGGGTTGCCGCCGAATTCCCGATCAAGCGCGCGCTCCTGGGCGGCGACCTGCGACAGTGCCGTCTCCAGCCCTTGCCCATGCGACTGGATGCCGACGAGCAGCACGACAGAGCCGTCGATCAGGATGCGCGCGAAGCAGCTGTCGAAAGCGGGGTGATCGCGGCGCCGCGTACGACAAATTCGACGGCGCCATGCGTGGTCTGCTTGGCGAAGCTGGTCCTCATCTTGTACCCAAAATGGGTCCATGCTATCTTTTGCTATGCGAATTATCGCCCGGCGGACGCTTCGACAGTTCGTCGAGTCTCGCGCCGGGCACCGGGACCAGCAAGCGCTCAAGGCGGCGCTCGATGCTTGGTTTGACGAGGTGCGGAAGGCGAGATGGTCGAACACCGCCGATGTCAAAAGGCTTTACGCTTCTGCGAGCATCGTCTCGAGCGACCGGATCGTGTTCAACATACGAGGCAACGCATATCGGTTGGTGGTCGCAGTCGAATTCGAGAAAGGAATTGTCTGGATCAAATGGCTGGGAACGCATCGCGATTATGACCGCATCGACGTCAGAGAGGTCGACCTTGAGTGAGGTCAAGCCAATCCGCAACGAAGCGGATTACGAGGAAGCGCTCACAGAGGTCGAGCGGTTTTGGGGTGCTCGTTCGGGAACGCCGGAAGGGGATCGGCTCGATGTGTTGGCGACCCTGATCGACGCTTATGAAGGCGCGCACCATCCGATTGATCCGCCCGACCCGATCGAGGCGATCAAATTCCGGATGGAGCAACAAGGCCTCACCCGCAAAGACCTGGAGGGGATGCTCGGCAGCCGCACTCGCATTGCCGAAGTACTCAATCGGCGTCGAGGCTTGTCGATCAACATGATCCGCCGATTACACGACAAGCTCGGCATTTCGGCCGAAGTCTTAATACGGCCGTCTGGCGCAAAGGCAACGAGTAGGATGGGTTGAGCGGCGCGAAACCTATCATCTTGGGCTCGAAAGGTGGGTTTCGCTTTCCACTCAACCTACCCTGCAGATTTAGGATTATTGCACCGGACATAGTCCGGCAAGCTTGCTATCCCATTCGGCACATTGAGCCAGTTCGCGTGCTCACCGACCAGCACGCCGGAACAGCCCAGCAAATCATCTTTGGACCCGAACCGGACATATCCGTTTTCGTCAAACAATGCGCCAGGAAAGCGCGTTAGCCAGTGGTACCACGTGCCATTTGCTCTGTAGAGCGCGTGTTGCGCACCAACGTTCCATTGGATATTAAGCTGCGCACCGATGTTACGCCGCTTGGATTGGGCAAGGGCTAAGAGTGGTTCGGGTGGTGCTGGTGTTGGGCCTTTGCCGGTTTCTGCAGAGCCCCGGACTGCCTTTTGCCTTCTCGACCATGCGGCTTCGGCGGCAGTAAGATCAGCGTCGGTTATTGCTTCGGAGCTCTCCCACAGCCCTTCGAACCAGACGCTGATCGGCGCAACTTCAGTGGTGAGGTAACCAACTTCGATCCAGGCTGCAGAGGCCGCGCCCTCGATACCCAGACCGTTGGCCGACGCATTGGCCGAGGTCACGATGGCACGGTTCGATCCCAGATAGATTTTGGCGTGCAGCGCATCGCAATGTCGGACGCGAGCGAGATCGAGCAGCCGCCTGATAACGTGGGGATTGGTTCCTCCCATCCGAAGATTGCAGACGATCCGAGAGGTTCGGGCAGCCGTCGTGCGGAACATTCGTTCGGCCCCATCGCCCCAAAAGGCGACGGCGCAGTCCACCTTTCCGCGTTTCGTGAGCCTACGAATTGCCTGTGCGAGTTCGGGCCCGACGAGGAACATCGCATCACTAACGAAGGGGTTGTCAATCTGGGACCATCTCCCGCGCCCTTCGGATCGCTGCCAGCACCCGCCGCGGGGTGATCGGGGTTTCGTTGACTTCGGCGCCGATGGAGGAAAGGGCGTCGCGCACGGCGTTGGCGATGGCGGCGGGCGGGGCGACGGCGCCGCCTTCGCCCATGCCCTTCATGCCGTATTCGGTGTGCGGCGTGGGGGTGTGGAGATGACCGATCTCGATTGCCGGCGTTTCGGCGGCGCCCGGGAGCAGGTAGTCGGCCAGGGTGCCGGCGAGCGGCTGACCTGTCTCGTCGTAGGGGATCTCTTCGTAAAGTGCGGTGCCGATGCCTTGCACGACGCCGCCGCGGATCTGGCCTTCGACGAGCATCGGGTTGACCATCGTGCCGCAATCCTCGGCGACAGCATAGTCGAGCAATTCGAGAAAGCCGGTCTCGGGGTCGACCGCGACGACGGCGCCGTGCGTCGCATATGAATAGACGCCGGTGCTGATCGCCGGCTCGTAGGTCGCGGTTGCGTCGAGCAATGGGTCGACCCCTTGCGGCAACCCGTCCATGCGCAGATGCGCGACCTTGGCGATCTCGGCGATCGTGACCGAACCCTGCGGCCCCGATACCATGCCGTCGGCGCAAGCACGTCCCGGCGACGTCGCATTGCAGCAGATGCGCACCGATCCGGCACAACTTGTCGCGCAATATCCGGCTGGCGCGCGCCACCGCCCCGCCCGACATCACCATGCTGCGCGACGCGAAGGTGCCGAAGCCGAAGGCGGTGCTCTCGGTGTCGCCGTGACGCACCGAGATCCGCGCCGGGTCGATGCCGAGTTCCTCGGCGGCGACCTGCGACAGCGCCGTTTCCAGACCCTGGCCGTGCGACTGGATGCCGACCATCAGCACGACGCTGCCATCCGTCAGGATACGCGCAGTGCAGCTCTCGAAACCCGGAATGATCGAGGCGCCGCGGGCGGCGAATTCGGCAGCGCCGTGCGCGGTCTGCTCGGCAAAAGTGGCGAACCCGATGCCGATAAGCCGCCCATCGGGCTCACCGCGATGCTGGCGCGCGCGGATCCCTGGCATGTCCAACAGCTCGGCGCACAGCCGCACGCTCTGCGCATAATCGCCGCTGTCGAGGCGCATGCCGCCGATCGTCGTGAACGGCATCTGTTCGGGGCGCACCAGATTGAGGAGCCGCACGTCGTTGGGCTCATGCCCGGTCGCCCGGGCGATCTCGTCGATCAGCCGCTCGATCACAAAGCACGCCCCCGGACGGCCGACCCCGCGATAAGGGCCGAGCGGCGTCTTGTTCGTCGCCACCGTATGGTGTTTCGCGCGGTAGTTCGGGATCGTGTACGGCCCCGGCAGCGCGCGCGCCACCATCCCGGCTTCATGATAAGGCCCCTGAGGCCACAGCCCGTAAGCGCCGGCATCGACGGTGATCTCGGCGTCAACGCCGAGGATATGGCCTTGCCGGTCGGCGTAGGCCGTGACCTTGTAGTGGTGATCGCGGGTATGCGCCGTAGTCAGCAGATGCTCGTTACGGTCCTCGATCCAGCGCACCGGGTGATCGAGCTCCAATGCCAATGCCGCCAGGATGATTTCTTCCGGGTAGAGCCGGGCCTTGGGCCCGAACCCGCCGCCGACATCGGGCGCGACGACGCGGATGCGGCGCTCCTCGAGATCGAGAATTTCGGCCAATGCGACGCGCACCGTGTGCGGCGTCTGGGTCGAAGCATAGACCACGACCTCGTCGAGGCGGTAGTCGCGATAGGCGAGCACGCCGCGGCATTCGAGCGGCGCGCCCGACTGCCGCTGCATGCGAAATTCGCGGGTCACCGTCACTCCGGCCGCGCGCGCCGCGGCATCGATGTCGCCGTTCTCCAGCGCATGCTCGATGTAGAGATTGTCGCCCCACTGCTCATGTACTGGGTGGCGGCTTCCGCGCATGTCGCGCGGCGCGTCGATCACCGCTTCCAGTATCTGGAAATCGACCGAAACGCCGCTGGCGAGGTCTTCCGCCTCGCCGCGCGACGGCGCAATGCAGGCGGCAATGGCTTCGCCGACATAACGCACCTTGTCGGTGGCGAGCGGCGGCCAGGGCGGCGATTTGGCGCCGGTCGAGTGCGAGACGACGCGGATCGGCTTGACGCGCGGCAGATCCGCCGCGGTAAAGACGCAGCCCTGCGCCTCGGGCGGCACCGAGATCGATCTGATCCGTGCATGAGCATGCGGGCTGCGAACAAACGCAACATCCATCGTGCCCGGCAGTTTTATGTCCGGGACGAACTGGCCGCGCCCGTGCAGGTGCCGGTCGTCCTCCCGGCGCAGCAGCGAGGCGCCGACGCCAAACCGGTCGTCAGGCATTGGCCGGCTCCCTCCCCAATTCCTTGGCCGCCTCGGCGATCGCCGTGACAATGTTGGTATAACCGGTGCAGCGGCAGATGTTGCCGGCGAGGCCGTCGCGGATCTCGCGCTCCGATCCGGCGCGTTGCCGCAGGATCAGATCACGCGCGGTGATCAGCATCGCCGGCGTGCAATACCCGCATTGCAATGCGTGGTGCTGGTGAAAATTGCGCCGCAGCGCCGCGATGACAGTATCTCCAGCGAAACCTTCGATGGTCGTGACTTCGCGCTCATCACACGCGACGGCGAGCATCAGGCACGAGCGCGCCGGCTCGGCGTCGACGAGGACTGTGCAGGCGCCGCACACGCCGTGCTCGCAGCCGAGATGAGTGCCGGTCAGATTGCGGCGTTCGCGCAGGAAATCGGCCAAAGACAATCGCGGCGCCACGTCATCCGCGACGGCGGTGTTGTTGATCCGCAGACGGATCGCAGTCACTGCAGCACCTGTTGGACTGCGCGCATTGCGGCGACCCCATGGAGATTGCGCTGGAACTCGTCGAAGTGCCGGTCCGCTGCACGGTCGAGATCGGCCGCAATGGCGTCCGGGATCGCTGCGCGGCCATTCTCGGAAACAACTCGCGAGGTTTCGCGCAGCACCAGTGGCGCGCCATTAGACGCGCCGAGCACGACGCGTGCGAGACCTCGGCCGCGATCGACAACCGCGACCGCGAGCGCCTCGGCGAACGAAGCCGATGGGCGAATTAGCTTGATATAACCGGACGCCGCTTGCGCCGGCAGTTTCGGAATGCGCACGGTCTCGACGATCTCATCCTGGTCGAGCTGGGTCTCGTACGGTCCGGTGGCGAATTCGCTGCATTTCAACGCACGTCGACCGTTCGGCCCACACACGGTCACCTCGGCATCGAGAGCGGCGAACACCACCGGCCAGTCCGCCGCCGGGCCCGCGAGCGCGAGACTGCCGCCGATCGTGCCGCGATTGCGGATCGCGCGATAGGAGAGGGTCGCCGCCACCCGCGGCATGAGTCCGCGTGACGGGTCGGGGACCCGGCCGTCCTCGATCGCGGCATGGGTGACGCAAGCGCCGAGGCTCACGGTGTCGGCAGCTTCGGTGGCCGCGGTGAGTTCCGGGAGCCGCGCGATATCAATCAGCAATCCCGGCGACGCGAGACGCAGGTTCATCATCGCCACGAGCGACTGGCCGCCGGCGATCACCCGCGCCTCGCCCCGGTGCCTTGCGAGCAGATCGACGGCCTCAGCCAGGCTGCGCGGCCTGACGTAATCGACAGCGGGCGCTTTCATGATTGAGCCCTCCGGTCGCCCCTCACCCTCCCGCTTCGCGGGCCCCTCCCTCTCCCCCCGAAGGGCGGAGAGGGGCTTACCCGGTACGTTCTACCTCGCCCCGCTTGCGGGGAGAGGGCCGGGGTGAGGGGCAATGCAACACTGAGGGCGCCCGGTGTCAATGCGCGGCGATGAGGGCCTTGCGGTCGCCGGGACGCGCGATCATTCTCGCGGGCAGATATCGAAGAGGAGCGGATCATGGCAACGCCCACGCAGACGCGTGAATCCGGTTTCAAAACCAACCCCGACTACAAGATCTTGTTCGAGGCCTCGCCGCGGCGAGTGCGCGTCAAGTTCAACGGCGAGATCATCGCCGACAGTACCAACGCTCACCTGTTGTTCGAGACGCGGCACCTGCCGGTCTACTACTTCCCGCGGTCGGATGTGCGGATGGATCGGATGACGCCGACCGACCATCACACCTTTTGCCCCTACAAGGGGACGGCTTCCTATTGGACGATCACGGTCGGCGAAAAGGTGGCGGAGAACGCGGTGTGGGGCTATCCGGAGCCCTTCGAGGAGGTGATGGCGATCAAGGACTTCGTCGCGTTCTACTGGAACCGGGTCGATGCATGGTACGAAGAGGACGAGGAGATCTTCGTCCATCCGCGCGATCCCTATAAGCGGGTCGATGTGCTGGATTCCTCGCGTTCGGTGCAAGTCGTCGTAGGCGGCCAAGTCGTTGCCGAGACCCGGCGCGCCCGTTTTCTATTCGAGACGCGGCTGCCGACCCGCTATTACATTCCGCCCGAAGACGTGCGCATGGAGCTTCTCGTTCCGAGCGAGACGGTCACCCGCTGCCCTTACAAGGGCAAGGCCCGCTACTACTCGGTCAAGATCGGGGACAAGGTGTTCGGCGATCTCGTTTGGAGCTACCCCGACCCGATCCCGGAATGCCTCAAGATCAAAGGGTATCTCTGCTTTTTCAACGAGCAGGTGGACGAGATCCGGGTCGACGGCGTCCCGGTGGCGCGGCCGGTGACACCGTGGTCAAAGGATTGGAAGGAGAAGGCGGCGACGGTGCCGGACAGCCGCGGACCGGTGGCCCGGCCCTGAATTAATCGGCCTTGCGTTGAAAGGCGCGGATAAATGTGCCGACCGCGCCTTCAACGACAATCTCAATCTCACGGTCGCTGGGCTTGGCTTCGAGGCGGAGCAGCTGGCGCAGCTGGACATCGGCGCGCACGAGGCTGACGAATTGCTCGGCGGCGAGCCGCGCGTCGGGCATCGTCAATGCGCCGGCGGCCGCCGCACTGCGCAAGAAACCCTCGATCTGGACACGTTCGCGCTCGGGTCCGGCACGCCAAAACACCTCGCCGAGCATCGGGAAGCGCGTGACCTCGCCCAGGATGATGCGGTGCAACGCGATCGCGTCGGGCGAGAGAATGAGCTCGAGAAAACGGCGCCCCAATATCATCAGTGACGCGCGAACCTCGTGAGGATCGAGCTCACCGGCCGAGAAACGGTCAAAATACTGCTCACATTCACGCTCGATGACGGCGCCGAACAGTTCTTCCTTGCTGCCGAAATGCGCGTAGACGGTCGCCTTTGAGACGCCGGCCTCGCGGGCGATCGTGTCCATGCTGACCGCTCCGAAGCCGGCGGCGAGGAAAGCCCGTTTGGCGGCGGCGAGAATGCTTTCCACCTTGCCGCCGGTCCGAACCTCGCCGCGTTCGATCTGAGTGTGCACTTGACAGCGTTTAGCGGAACTTTCATCTTCAGGCAAGAGTAAACTGAACGGTTTAGTTTAGGCGAGGATGCGCACGAAGATCGTGGCGGGGCTGGCGGTGGTGGTGCTCGCCCTCGCAGGCATTGGCGGCTGGTATTGGTGGGATGTGCTGCGGTTCCGGCAGTCCACGGATGACGCCTACGTGCAGAGCGACGTCACATTGATCAGCCCGAAAATCGAGGGCTACATCAAGAAGGTGAAGGTCGCCGACAACCAGCAGGTGGCGGAGGGCGCGATCCTTTTCGTCATCGACGACCGCGACTTCAAGGCCAAGGCCGCGCAGGCCGAGGCGGCGGTCGCGACCACGGAAGCGATGATCGCGACCTATGAGAGCCGGCTCAAATTGCAGGAGGCGATGATCGACCAGGCTGCGGCAGTGGTGAAATCCGCCGAGGCCGATCTGTCGCGGGCACAGCAGGATTACAAGCGATACAGCGCCCTGATGACGAGCGACTTTGCCAGCCGGCAGCGCTTCGAACAGGCCGAAGCCGACGCTCGCAAGGCCGAGGCGGCGTTGGCCAAGAGCCGCGCCGCATACGCCGCCGAGCAGAACCAGCTCGCGGTGCTGCAGTCGCAGCGGCGCGAGGAAGAGGCCAGGCTCCAGCAGGCCCGAGCCAATCTGTGGCTGGCGAAGAACGACCTCGACAACACGGTGATCCGCGCGCCGATATCGGGAGTGGCCGGCAACCGCGCCGGCCAGGTCGGCCAGTACGTCAAGCCCGGGACCCAGCTGCTGTCCTTAGTGCCATTGCCGCACGTCTACGTCACCGCGAATTTCAAGGAAACGCAGCTGACGCGGATGCGGCCGGGGCAACGTGCCGAGGTGTCGGTCGACGCCTACCCGGATCAGGTCTTGGAGGGCCGGATCGAAAGTTTCGCCCCGGCCAGCGGCGCCCAATTCAGTCTGCTGCCGCCGGACAACGCGACCGGCAATTTCACCAAGATCGTGCAGCGCGTCCCGGTGCGGATTGCGCTCCCGGCGAGCGGCCCCCTCGCTGCGCTATTGCGCCCCGGTCTTTCGGTGACGGTGACGATCGATACGAAGGGCGCCGACAATGACGACGGGATCGTCGGCGCAGCCCAGGCCAAATCTCCATGAGCGCATTGCGCGATGATGCTCTGCCCCGCATTGCCCCCGCGCTTCCCTCCCCCGCAAGCGGGGGAGCCCCCGCGCCGCCCGCCCCCCAAGCGGGCGATCCGGGGTTAGGGAGGGGGCGAGGCGGCCGGATGGGGGCAAGCACGCAGGAACTCGGCACATCCCCCACCCTGCGCGACTGGCTCGGCGTCCTCGCTATGGTCGTCGGCTTGTTCATGGCGATCATGGACGTCCAGATCGTGACCAGCTCGCTGACCCAGATCCAGGGCGGGCTGGCGGCCAGCACCGACGAGATCAGCTGGGTCCAGACCTCCTACCTGATTGCCGATGTCGTGATGGTGCCGCTGTCGGGAACCCTGTCACGCCTGTTGTCGACCCGCGTGCTGTTCGTGATCGCGGCGCTCGGCTTCACCGGCGCGAGCGCGTTGTGCGCCACCGCGACGAGCCTCAGCCAGATGATCGTCTATCGCGCATTGCAGGGGTTCAGCGGCGGCGCGATGATGCCGTTGGTGTTTCCTGTCGTCTATACGAAATTCCGGATGCCGCAATTGGCGCAGATCATGGTGCTGATCGGGCTGATCCTGAACCTCTCTTCGACTTTGGGTCCGACGATCGGCGGTTACTTGACCGATACCTTTTCCTGGCATTGGCTGTTCCTCGTAAATATCGTGCCCGGCATCGCCGTCGCCGGCGCCGTATGGGTCTTGATCGACATCGACAAGCCCGAGGTGTCGCTGTTGCGCCATTTCGATTTCTGCGGGCTGGTGCTGATGGCGCTATTTCTCGGCTGCCTCCAATACGCGCTTCAGGAAGGCCCGCGCTGGGATTGGCTTTCGGACGGCACGATCCTCACCGCCGTGATCGTCTCGGGCATCGCCTCCGTCCTGTTCTTCTGGCGCGTGCTGACCTACCATCAGCCGATCGTCGATCTGCGCGCCTTTACCAATCGCAACTTCGCGCTCGGCTCGTTCTACACTTTCGTGGTCGGCACCGGCCTTTACGGCACGACCTACCTGATACCCCTCTTTCTCGCACAGGTTCGGGGCTTCAACAGTCTCCAGATCGGCGAGACCGTCGTCGTCACCGGGCTCGCGCAAATGTTGATGTCCCCAATCTCCAGCCAGCTGACGCGCAGAATGGACCTGCGGCTCATGCTGAGCATCGGCATCGGCCTATTTGCCGTGGCGATGTATCTGACGGCCGGGCTCACCAATCAGGCGGGCTATGCCGAGCTGTTCGTGCCGCAGGTCTTGCGCGGCATCGCGCTGATGATGTGCTATCTGCCGGCAAATATGATCGCGCTCGGCAGCGTGCCGCCGGACAAGCTGAAGAACTCCGCCGGGCTCTACAATCTGACGCGCGATCTCGGCGGCGCCATTGCATTGGCGACGATCGGCACGGTGATGAACCAACGGCTTCATTTCCATTGGAACCGCCTGATCGAAGACATCAACCCGGCGCGCCCGGCGGTGCAGCATTTCCTCGACATGCAGGCGAACCGCCTCGATGCGCTGGTCCCGGGCGACACCGGCCGCGCGGCGGTCAAGCTGCTCGCCAATGTGGTGCAGCGCGAGGCGCTGGTGATGACCTACAACGACGCCATCATGATGCTCGGCTGCCTGTTCGTCGCCGGCCTCTTTCTGATGCCGCTGGTCAACCGCCCGCGCGTCGCCGGCGCCGCCGGTCACTGAGGGAGATGGCGGTGCGGTCGATCTTGCCGGCCTTTATTACCGTTCTTGCCTTGCTGCTTTACGTCGGAGTGTCCGGCAATGTGCTGCGCGCCCGGCAGCGTTCCGGGCTTCGGGCCCCGGCAGTGATCGGCGCCGTCGATTTTGAGCGCGCATTTCGCGTCCAGCAAAACACGCTCGAACAATTGGTTCTGTTCTTACCAGCATTATGGCTGTTCTCCTTTTTCGTTTCGCCTTTGTGGGGGGCGGCGATCGGGCTGGTGTGGATCATCGGACGCATACTCTATGCGGTCAGCTATGTCCGCGACCCCGAAAGCCGCCTAACCGGCTTCGCCATCGGCTTGGCGAGCGCGCTGATCCTTTTGATCGGCGCGTTGGCAGGCGTCGTCCGCGCGCTGTGGCTGACGGGATTGGTCTGACGGCGCTTACCGCCGCCCCGTCACTACCGCCCGTGCAGCCAATCCTCTATCAGCCGGCGGGCGATCGAGTCGAGGCGCGGCATGCGGAAACTGTCGTCGTCAGTGTGGGACGACAGCCAGTCGCGGGTGAACCAGCGGGCATCCTCGAGCTCGCCGTAATCGATCGTGATCTCGGTCGTTTGCGCCGCGGCGTAAAGCCCAGCATGATGTTGCCCGGAAAGGGCCAGGGTTGTGAGGAGTGGTAATGGACGGCGCCGACCTCGATGCCGGTCTCTTCACGCACTTCGCGCGCCACTGGGGGTGAACTGTACGCTACCAGGTCGTGAACCTATAAACGCGATGTCGCAATACGACCCCGACGCGCACGCGGCGGGCCGGCCTGTGTTCTTCGGCGAGCTCGACGATCTGCGCAACCGGACGGCCTTTGCCACCTATCTCGCGCCGCTGAGGAAGAAGAAGTGGTTTGTCTATGGCAAGGCCCCTTTTGCGGGGCCCGAGGCGGTGCTCGCCTATCTCGCTCGCTATACCCACCGCGTCGCCATCTCGAACAGCCGACTGATCGGCCTCGATCACCGTGGCGTCACCTTCCGCTTCAAGGACTACCGCCGCAACGGACGGGCACGGCACCGCACGATGACGCTGGCGCCAGACGAATTCATCAGGCGCTTCCTGCTCCACCTCCTGCCCAAGGGGTTCCATCGCGTCCGCCACTACGGACTGCTCGCCAGTGCCACCTGCAAAGCCAATATCGCTCGCGCCAGAGAACTCATCGGCGCGCCAGTGGCAGTCACTGATCCGCCGGCAGAGCACGACGACGCAGATCTAGCCGCCAGCGCCGCAGCAGACCATCGCCCGTCATGCCCTTGTTGCGGCGGCCGCATGGTCGTCGTCGAGACCTTCCAGCGCGGGGGCGCACCCCGCGGCCCGCCATCGCCCGAAGCCGCGGTCAGAGCCACGATGCCATGACGTCCATCACCGCCTTATTGCACCTTCCGCCTGCCGGGAAACCCCGCTTCCAGCGTCCCGTCGCTATCGCCCCGCCACCTCCAACCCACGCCCATGCCTTCGATTTACTAGGTCAAAACTGCCCTGTCGACGCCGCCGTGTCGCCAAACCCGCCACCGCAATCGTCGATCCGCCACCGATTACGCCGGCCAGCGCATCCACAACGCAAACCGCCGCATCGTCAAATCCCCATAGACGGCAAGCTGTCGCCCGGCCCCCGCGGGTTCCTTCCTGGGAGGCTTTCGGACGCCGGCCCTCAGCGCGCGCAGATAGGTCACCACGGGCCGGCATCCGAAACCCTTCACCTTTGCGGACGCTCGCCCCGCACATAAAACCGACACTCCTTCACCCCAATCCGCAGACCGGAGCGTCGAAAAAGGTCGCCTGGATGGGCACTGCCGTAAAGCGGGACCTTTCCAAAAAGGGCGGTTTTATTCTTCGAGATTTGGAGATTTATGGGGCTTCAGCCAATCAGTGATGATCTTCAATTCATGCAACTCAGCAATTAACTCCTTATGGTACCTCACTTTCTCTTCTATGGATAAATACTCAAAATCGATATTCAAATATTTAGTGGAGATAGACGTTACCAATTCGTCCATCCTTTCTATATTTTCATTAAGACGGTCTACCCCTACTTTGCGAGAGTTAGCATATAAAAACTTTAATTGGTTTATTTGAAAGGCGTTCATTATAAGTTGATGATTTTTGAAAATACAACGCCATTTATAGTATGCTGAATTCCATTGCGCGTCGACGATTTCGGTCCTTATTCTGTCTGCGGCGACATAGTGACTGATCGCGTGTACTAGCTTTACCAGTGTGTTTGGTAGATCTTCTAAATTTGCGTTCCATTCTGTTAAGTAACGCTCTTGGTCCTTGGGATCCAAACGCCGCACCGCCCGGTGAAGAATAAGCTTTGAGATCTTTGGGAGCCAAGCGTAAGTCTCGCTGATAAGGACCGCCACAAAGATTGCGACGATAATCGAGATCACCAGTTCCATGCCGGACTCCCGTTTGGAACGAGCTCCGACAACGCTTCTCGCGCAGCGTTATACCCGACACCAGTGAGACGGTAGAGCCGCTTTCGTGGTCGGCCAGCGTCGCTGGGATCGAGTTCTTCCCACCGAGATTCGAGCCAGCTGGCTCCCTCAAGGCGTATCAGGATTGGATATAGCGTGCCAGAAAGCAGTCGGACCTCCTTGCATATGTCTGAGCCAGCGAGGGCGTCAGGGTGGTGGTCCAAAAAGCAGCGCAGCACTCGAAGCGCTTGGTGTGATAGGCGAGGGGGTTTTTGCTCCATACTGGTCCCTTACCATACGTTTCTTTTCAACATAGCTATGTAGAGATCCAAGTCAAGTAACTTCGACGGCATCGGCCGGCTCGTCCAACCCTCGCCCGGCGGGGATGTCAGCTTTCCACCCATTTGCGACATTCCTCGAACTGTCAGCGCGTAGGGCTTTCATCCTCTGTCGAAAGCTGTAGTGACTTATTCGTATGATTAAGCATGCCTGGATCGCGCCAACAGGGTTTGTCAAAATTGACAAAAAGTAACGGTTATGGTATCGTTGCGAATATGCGTATCTCATCTCATCACGCGCCGCGCTGAAACTGTTACTGGCGGTAGGGACTACCTTTGTGATTGTCGCTGTTTCTCAACCAGAAAACAGCGAAGAACAGCAAGCGACCTGGCTGTTCTTTCGTTCGTCGAGCCGTCGGCGGCCCAGGATTTCCGCGGAGGACGAGACCTCGATGGCTGATAATTCGCTGCAAAGAACAGCAAAAACAGCCATGCGGTCGCGTCGGATGACGTCACGTTGTGCTTATAAAGGTGTCTGAGAGCTACCGGCCGTGCAGCCAATCCTCGATCAGGCGGCGGGCGATCGAGTCGAGGCGCGGCATGCGGAAGCTGTCGTCGTCGGCGTGCGACGACAGCCAGTCGCGGGTGAACCAGCGGGCGTCTTCGAGCTCGCCGTAATCGATCGTGATCTCGGTCGTCCGCGCCTCGGCGTGAAAGCCGAGCATGATGTTGCCCGGGAACGGCCAGGGCTGCGAGGAATGGTAGTGGACGGCGCCGACCTCGACCCCGGTCTCTTCGCGCACTTCGCGGGCGACCGCGTCTTCGAGGCTCTCGCCCGGCTCGACAAAGCCGGCCAGGGTCGAGTACATGCCGGGCACCGGGAAGTTCTTGTTGCGGCCGAGGAGCGCGTGCTCGCCGTCGGTGACCAGCATGATGACGGCCGGATCGGTGCGCGGGAAATGCATCGCATTACAGGCGGGATCGGTGCAGCGGCGCATGTGCCCCGCTTCCTCGCTACGGGTAGCACTGCCGCAGAGGCCGCAATAGCGGTGCCGCGTATGCCAGAAGACCATCGCGCGGGCGAGCGCCAGCAAGGCTCCCTCGCGCCGCTCGATCCGCGGCCCGACCTGGCGCAGATCGGCGAACCGCACCGCCGCGGCTTCGCCCCCCGATGCTGCCAGCGCCGGCGAACGCAGCATGTCGAGCGGCGCCTCGACCGGCGACAGGTCGAGGGCGAAATGCGCCCGCTCCTCGATGACGCCGAGAAACACCACCTCGCCGCTGGCGAGCCGCTCCTGGCTCACGCCAAAAACCTCGGAAATGCTGGCCGACTGGAGCACCGCCGCGCGGGGCTCGCCGCCTTCGAGCTCGATCACCAGGTTCTGGTTGCGCCAGACCGGCACAAAAAGGCTGCCGGGATCGGCAATCCGTTCGAGGATCCATGTCGTATCGCGGCGGCGCAAACCGGCGCGCTCGAAGCCGGGATGGGAATAGAAATTGGGCGCTCGCATGCCGGACACACTGGCACGATCCGCCGGCGCCGCGGCAAGCCCAGCACCCGCGTTTCATCCCGTCACACCGGCGAAGGCCGGTGCCCATGGCAGAGATGGGTCCCGGCCTTCGCCGGGAAGACGGGAAACTTATACCGCCCAGTGATCCCGGATACGCGTGTAAGGTCATCTATGAGATGCGGCGCCAGGGCTGTTTCGGGAGCGGAGGGTTGTCGAAAGCGTTTGCTGGGTCTGATCGTCATTCTGCTGAGCGTCGTATCGCTATCCGGAGCGAGTGCAGCCGGCTACGTAGACGGACTCGCGCCGCCCGGTGTCCCCGCCGGCGCGTTTCCGGCGCCGAGCCGGAAGGTTGCCGGGATCGTCACCGACACGTGGAGAGACGAGCAATCGCGAGACCAGGCGGGAGAGGCCGATCGGGTCATGCGGCTGCTGGGCGTAAAACCCGGCCTCGACGTGGCCGATATCGGCGCCGGCAGCGGCTATTACACAGTGCGGCTGGCGCGGCGGGTCGGGCCGCAGGGACATGTCTTTGCAGAGGACGTCGTCCCCGACTACCTCGACCGCTTGGCCCGGCGGGTCGACGCCGAAGGGCTCGCCGGCACCGTCACCCTCGTCCGCGGCGAGCCGCACGACCCGCGCCTGGCCCCGGGATCGCTCGATCTCGCCCTCCTCGTCCACATGTACCACGAGGTCACGCAGCCTTATGGGTTGCTGTGGAACTTGCGCCCGGCATTGCGGCCCGGCGCCCGGGTGGCGGTGATCGACGCGCGCAAGGAGACGGCCTCGCACGGCACCCCGCCCGACCTCTTACGCTGTGAGCTGGCCGCCGTCGGCTATCGTCAGACGGCGTTCTACGACCTCCAGGAGAACACCTATCTGGCCGTCTTCGAGCCGGCAGCCGGCCCGGCATCGCCGGCTGCGATCCGCCCGTGTTCGGCCAGGCACAGCTGAAATCTCAGAGTGCGGCGAGGCGGCGCTCCAGATAAGCGCGCTCGACATCATTCGCCATCAATGCGAGAGCGCGCCGATAGGCTTCTGCCGCGGCCTCGAAAGAGCCGAGCCGTCGCAGCATGTCGGCGCGGGCGGCATGGAACAGGTGATATCGATCGAGTTCCCCCGCGGTCCCGAGTTCGTCGATCAAAGCCAACCCGCGTTCCGGCCCCTCGCTCATCCCGATGGCGACGGCGCCGTTGAGCTGCACCACGGGGCTCGGCTGGATTCGCGCCAGCTCGCCGTAAAGCGCGGCGATCTGCGGCCAATCGGTCTCGGCCGAGCTGGCGGCTTCGGCGTGCAGCGCCGCAATCGCCGCCTGCAGCTGATAGGGTCCGACTTGTCTCATCCGCAGCGCCGTCTCTATGAGACCCAGACCTTCGTCGATCTGTGCGCGATCCCAAAGCGATCGGTCCTGCTCTTCCAACGTAACCAGGGCGCCGGCAGCGTCGACCCGCGCCTGTCGGCGCAAGTCGTGCAGCAGCATCAGCGCCAGCAGACCCAGGCCTTCCGGATCTTTGGGATCGATCGCACACAGCACCCGTCCGAGGCGGATGGCTTCGGAACACAATTCCCGCCGGATCAGCGAATCACCCGCGGTCGCGGTATAGCCCTCGTTGAAGATCAAATAGATGACCGCCTGGACCGCGGCCCGTCGTTCGGGCAAGGCATCGTCGGGCGGCACCTCGTAGGGAATACGTGCGTCGTGGATCTTGCGCTTGGCGCGCACCAGCCGCTGCGCCAGGGTCGGCTCCGGAACGAGAAAGGCGCGCGCGATCTCACCCGTCGAAAGCCCGCCCAAGGTGCGAAGGGTCAAGGCGATCTGGGCCTCGCGGTTCAGGGCGGGATGGCAACAGGTGCAGATCAACCGCAATCGATCATCCGGAATTTCGCCAGACATTTCCTCCGGCAGCTCGGGTTCCTCGGTCGCCGCGATTGCGATTTCCTGCTCCAGCAGAGTTTGTTTCTCGCGCCGGGTGCGTTCGCGCCGAGTTGCGTCGATCAGCTTGCGGTAGGCCGCAGTCGTGATCCATGCGGCCGGATTGTCCGGAACTCCCCGCTCGGCCCAATGGCGCAATGCCGCGGCGAAGGCCTCCTGCATCGCTTCCTCGGCGCGGTCGAAGGAGCCGCACAGCCGGATCAGGCTGGCGATGATCCGGCCGTGCTCGCGGCGGAATACCGCTTCCGCCGAGGCACAAACGTCAACCGGCGACGACATTGGTCCTCGGCGAAGCTCCTAGCGCGGGGGAATGCTGGCGATCGGGCGGATCTCGATGCAGCCCTCTTCGCCCTTGCACGCGGTCGGGATCTTTGCGGCCCAGGCGATTGCCTCGTCGAGGTTCTCGCAGTCGAGGATGTAGTACCCGGCGAGCTGTTCCTTGGTCTCGGCGAAGGGACCGTCGAGGACGAGCGGCCTG
The DNA here is from genome assembly GCA_963788085.1 of uncultured Alphaproteobacteria bacterium. GTDB lineage: Bacteria > Pseudomonadota > Alphaproteobacteria > ATCC43930 > CGMCC-115725 > AP-15. The sequence goes on along the minus strand of CAWBFS010000060.1, from coordinate 54,698 downwards.
CCGTCCTCCTTGCGGATCGTCGTTGCCGTCGCGGTCGGCTGCAGCGGCTCGCCGGCGATGAATACGCCCTTTCTCTGGCTTTCGTCCATCACCGCCCAGTGGCCGGCTTTGACCCGCTCCCTGTCCTGGGGCGAGGCTTCGGCGAAGTCTCTCTCGCGGCTGTAGACCAGGAACATATAGCGCATGGCCCAATCTCCGTGCTCAGCCTTCGACCGTCCAGGACGAGCGGCCCGGGAAGGGCGGCGGAACCGCTTCTCTGACGCTGGGCCGCGCCATGTGGCGCTCGTAATAGGCCGCCAGGCCCGCATTCCGCCGCAGCATTGCGCCGCTCTCGGGCAAATGGGCGAGATAGAACAGCATCGGCAGCACGTTCATATCGGCCAAGGTGAAGGTGCTGCCGACGAGGTGGCCGGTCTTGGCGACGGCGCGGTCGAGCATCGCAAACTGTGTCTCCAGCTTGGGCAGCGCGCTTTCGATGATCGCGCGGTTGGGGCTGCCGTCCGAGGTGCCAGGGAAGAAGTAAGCGCCCACATAGGGCCGCGCCACCAGCACATCGAAATGCGTGTTGACGATCGAGATCCACTGCTCGGTTCGGGCGCCGTCGGCTGGATCCCGCGATACCAGTGGCGGGCCATCGAACGCATGGTCGATGTAGAAGCAAATCGCGCGGGATTCGGCGAGGGCGAGGTCACCGTGACGAAGCGCCGGGATCTTGCCCAACGGATGGATCGCGTCGACGTCCGCCGTGTGCGGCATGGCCGGAACAAGGGTGTACGGCACGCCCTTCTCGTGGCAAGCGATGCGGCTGACCCAGACGTAATTGCTCTGGGGCGCGCCGATGATCTGAAGCTCTGGCATGGCTGTATTCTTTCGATGGTGTTCAACATCGGGACGACGCGCGAGGGACGCCAAAACGACAAGGCCGAACTATTTTTTTAGAGCAGATTTCGACCACCTGCGAAATGTCATTGCGAGGAGCGCCTGCGCGACGAAGCAATCTCGACCGATCGAGCGCGCAGTGGCCTGAGATTGCTTCGCTTCGCTCGCAATGACGATTGGAGTGAGAGGTTTAACCTGGTCGAATTCTGCTCTGGAGGCGGCTGGTCAATCCCGCTCGCCGCTCCTGTTACCCGATCACAGCTGATCGCGCCGCAGCTGCACGATGTTGTCCGGCTCGCCGGCGGAAGCCCGTTGAAGTACGGTCTGAACCGCTTCGGCCAGGGTTTCCGACTTGAATGGTTTCTTCAGCAGCGTGTGACTGCTCAAATTGCCCCCAAAGCGCGACAGATCCGCATAACCGCTGGCGAACAGCACCTTGAGGTCGGGCCGGGTGCGGCGTGCCAAGCGCAACGTATCCAGTCCCGACAGTCCCGGCATCACCAGATCCGCGACCATCAGGTCGCAAGGCGCGTCCTGCTCGAGGATCGCCAGCGCGGCGCGCCCGCTATCCGCTTCCGTGACCACATACCCGATTTCCTGGAGATCCTGAGCGATGATCCAGCGGACGTCGGGGTCGTCATCGACGACGAGAATGTGAGCTGCCGCTGCCGCGCGGGCTGACCTCGCGCGGCCCGTGCCGAAGGTCACGGTGTCGATGGCGCGCGGCAGATAAATCTGCACTGTGGTCCCCTCGCCCAGCTGACTGCGAATACGCACTGTGCCACCGGATTGCCTGACGACGCCGAACACCATCGACAGGCCCAATCCCGTTCCCTTGCCGACCTCCTTGGTCGTAAAGAACGGCTCGAAGGCGCGCTCCAAGACCTCCGGGCTCATTCCGGCTCCGGTATCGCGCACCGACACCAGCACACAGTCCTGGCGTGCGACTTCTTTCGGCAATTCCTCGCTCGTCGCGCGAATGTTTGCCGTTTCTATCAGCATCATGCCGCTGCCCGGCAAGGCGTCGCGCGCGTTGAGGGCGACGTTGAGGAGCGCGGTCTCGATCTGGCCGGTATCGATCAGAACCGGCCAGAGTTCGCCCGCCAACGCATGCCGAATCTCGACGGTAGGGCCGATCGAGCGGCGCAACATCTCGGTCATCTCTAGGATGATGGAGTTGAGGTCGGCCGGGATCGGGTTGAGGCGCTGTTTACGAGCGAATGCGAGCAGCGATTCAGTGAGCTTGGCGCCCTGGAATGCGCCGCGTTGCGCGGTATGCAGGAGCCTCAAGCTCCTCTCGTCGGAAATCCGTGCCTCGAGCAGCGCCAGGGAACCGGAAATGGCTGTCAGCAGATTGTTGAAGTCATGCGCAACACCGCCGGTCAGCTGTCCCATCGCCTCCATCTTCTGGGCCTGCAGCAGCGCCGATTGCGCCTGCTCACGAGCGTCGATCTCGGCCCGGAGCCGTTCATTGGCCGTGGCAAGCTCCCGGGTGCGTCCCGCGACCGTGCTCTCGAGCTGCTCGCGGGAGCGCGCCAGCGCTGCGGCGGTGTTGCGAAGCTCGTTGCCGACCTCGTCCAATTCCCGCACGCCGCAGCTCAGTGGATCAACAGCCTCGCCCCTGCCCAACGCCTTGGTGGCGGAGGTGAGCGCCTCGACCGGCCGCCGGATCGCCCGAGCCATCCACCAACCCAAGACCAGGCTCAAGGCGAGGACTGATGCGCCGCCGGCAAGGGCCAGCAATCGCGCACGGCGGAGAGGAGCGTCGACAAATTGCCTGGGCAGACCGATCGCAACGGTCCAGCCGGTGATTGGCGAGCGCCGGAAGGTCGAATATACGGGGACGCCTTCACTCGTGACACTGGGGAACCAGTTCTCCGTCGGCTCGCGCATCGCTTCCAAAAGCGTCGGCGAAACCTGCTTGCCGAGAAACCGATCCAATTCGCGGTTGCGCGCCACAATGACGCCTTTGCGATCGAAAATCCCTGCGGTCCAGTCCGGCGAGAGATTTTGCTCCTGCAGCAGCGCCGACAGAAGTTCCGGGCCGAGCCCCATTGCCAACACGTAGACGACCTGACCATCGCGGAACACCGGCACGCCCACCACCAGGATTGGCCTTCGCAAAACCGCACCCATGATCAGATCGGAAATCTGAGGCTTACCCGTCGCAACGACCCGATCGTGCATTTCGGTATTGGTCGCGCGCGGGAGCGGTTCGCCGAACGGCCGGTTCGTGCTGAGGAGTTGCTGTCCTTTCGTGTCGTGCAGGACGATCGACGTTCCACGGATCGTGAGGGCGGCGCGCATCTGTTGGTCAAAGGCCGCGAAGTCGCCGTCACGCAGACTAGGCGATACTGCGAGGACCTGAAGCTCCGCTTGTATCGCGCTGACTTGGCGGTCTACGTCCGCAAGCAGGCTTTCAACTCTCTGCTTGACGTCTAGCTGGATTTGCGTTCGCTGATCATCGACCATGCGCAGGATTGCGAAACTCGCGAGCGCGACGAGCGGCAACGCGGTCGCGACGGCCAACATCGTGAGCCGTGCTTGAATGCCGAAGCTGCGGCGCCGCACGAATAGCCTCATCAAAGACCTCCGCGCATCATTCGGGGCCGCTGCAACCTATCGGCGCCCTCCCCGTGCCATTACGCGACCGCAATCGTCAAAAAGACGACCCTAGGCGATTTGCGCGCCCAGGAATGCCGCCATGCGCTCCCATGCCTGGTTGGCGCAAGCGACGTCGTAAGCCGCGCTGCGTTCGTTGGCGAAGGCGTGGGCCGCGTCATAACGATAGATCTCGTGGCGGACGCCGGCCGTCTTCAATGTCCTTTCGAGATCGTCGACCGCCGCGGGTGTGCACCAATCGTCTTTGTTGGCGAAATGGCCTTGCAGCGGCATACGGATCTTGGCCGAGTCGGCGAACGCCTTTGGCGGGATCCCGTAAAAACATACCCCGGCGGCGAATTCAGGCACATGCACAGCGGCAGCGATGGTCAAGGCTCCGCCCATGCAGTAGCCCATCACCGCCAGCTTTCCGCTTTGCGCTTGCAGGTGCTGGGCGGCGCCGCGCAGGTCCTGGTGTGTAGCGTCCGAGAAATCGAGACCAGTCATCAGGTGGTTGGCCTCGTCGGGCTCCGTGGTGAGGCGGCCCTTGTAGAGATCGGGCGCCAGCGCATTGTAGCCGGCGCGCGCGAAATGGTCAGCCACTCCGCAGATCTGGTTGTTGAGACCCCACCACTCCTGGATCACGACGACCCCTGGCCGCCCTTGGCCGGCGGTCGCCAAGTATCCCTTGGTCTTGCCCCCGTCGGGGCGCGCAAACTCGATCATTGTGCCCATCGGTGGTCCTCCCTTCAGGCATCGGCAAAGGCCGGCATCACATCGCGCGCAAACAGCTCGACCGATTTTATCGCGTCCTGCGGCGAGATCGTGCCGAACGCGAAATCGCACACGAAGTAGGTCGCGCCGGCGGCGTCAGCCTGGCTGGCGATGTAGTCGCGTACCTGCGCTGGCGTCCCGGCAATGGCGTGCCCGTGCGCCTGCAGCGGATCCCATTCCTCGGGCAGTCCGTCCTTCAACGGGAACGGCACGTCGTATTTCGCCCACAGCAGCTCCATGTGCCGGCGCCACGGGCGATAGGCGCGGCGGGCGATGTCGCGCGCCTGCGCCTCGGTCTCGGCGACGACGATGTGCCGGTTGATGCCCATCATCGGCAGCGCGGCCTCGGATCGGCCGCGCTTGCGCCATTCCGCCTTGTAGAGTTCGATGATCGCGCGCGCCTGCGTCGTGTCGCGCAACGTGACGATATGGGCGCCGTGCTCGGCCGCCCAGGGAATGCTGTCCGGCCGGCTGGTGCCGTACCACAGCTCGGGGTAAGGCTTCTGAACCGGTTTCATGACCATCGGCACATGGTCGAAATCGTAGAACTTGCCGTGGTAGGTCAATTCGTCCTCGGTCAGGCCGATGCGGATGGCGTCGAAGGCTTCGCGGAACTGCTGCATGCCGGTATCGAAGTCGACGCCGTAGAACCCGACCTCGATCGGCGAGATGCCGCGGCCGACACCGTAGAGGAACCGCCCGCTGCTCATCTGGTCGAGCATGCAGATCTCGTCGATCAGCCGCAGCGGATGGTAGAGCGGCAACAGGTACACCATCGGGCCGAAGCGCAGCTGGTTTGTGCGCTGTGCAACGGCCGAGAGGAAGATGCCGGGCGACGGCGCGTAGCCGAGCGGGGTATTATGATGCTCGGCCAGATGATAGCCGTAGAACCCGGCTCGATCATACGCCTCGATCAGCCGCAACCGCTCCTCGAAATGCCGGGTCAACGGCAGCCCGCTGTCATCCAGATGGTCAAAAACCCCAAAGCGCATCGCCCGCTCCTCGCGCTGTCATTGCGAGCGGAGCGAAGCAATCTGGGGCCAGCCCGCGCTCGACGTCGCGAGATTGCTTCGTCGCTGCGCTCCTCGCAATGACATTTACGTCACGGCGAGCATCGCGTCGGCGATTTTCTCGGCGGTCATCAGGGTCGGGAAGTTGGTGTTGGCGCACGGCACCGCCGGGAACAGCGAAGCATCGACGACGCGCAGACCGCCGACGCCGCGCACCCGGCCCTGATTGTCGGTCACCGCCATCGGGTCGTCCTCGGCTCCCATGCGGCAGGTGCAGGTCGCGTGCCACACCCCGATCGCGGCCTTGCGGATGAAGTCCTCGAGCGCCTCGTCGTCGCGCATCAGTTCGTCGAACCGGTAGCCCTCGACGATGACCTTCTCGATCATCATGCGCCGCAGCCAAGGCGGGCCGTCGAGCAGTTTCGCGATCACATCGGTGATCATCTTGTTCTTGGGGTTGACGACGCCGATCTTGCGGACGCGCTCGGTATAGCTCGCCGGAAACGGGTCGCTGGTCGCCTCGCGCAAGGCGGCGCTGATCTGCATCGCGCCGAGCCGCCGGAAAGCGTCCATCAGCCGTTCGAGATCGCGCCGGTCGGACAACAGGTTGAACTCGACGATCGGCTCGGCCCGCCAATCGCGCGAGGCGAGCTTGACCTGGCCGGTTTCCGAAAACGTCTTGTAGACGGCGGCGAGCAACGAGCCGATCTGCTCGCCGACCGCATGCCAGGCGGATTTGCTGACGCCGGCGACGAACATGTCGCCGGGCGGCGCGCCGCCGATCCCGGAGGAATAGCGCAGCGCCGAGCAGGATGTGCCGCCGGGTCAGGCCGTTGAGCCGGTACTCGGGCTTGATGAAGGAGGAGACCGATATCGACGGGTGGTCCATCAGCCGCTGCCCGACCCCCGGAACATGCGCCACGACCTCGATCCCGAGATCGCGGAGGTGGCCGGCCGGCCCGACTCCGGCGCGCAACAGATGCGCCGGCGAGTGGATCGCGCCCGACGAGACGATGACTTCGCCACCGCAGGAAGTCGGTTTCCTTGCCGTCGACCAGCGCCTTGATGCCGACGCAGCGCGTCCCCTCGAACACCAGCTCCTTGACCTGCGTCAGCGCCGAGATCGTCAGATTGCTCGCGCAGCCGGGTTCCCGGATCGAGATAGCCGATCGCCGCCGAGACACGACGGTCGTAGAGGTTTGAGATCGTGATCGGGAAATAGCCGTCCTTGAACTCGGCGTTCTGGTCCTGGATGAAGGGATAACCGGCCTCTTCGAACGCCCTGGCGACCGCCTTGGCGTGGCCGTTCCACAGATCGGGGAAGATGCGGCGGACCGGGATGCGGCCGTCCTTGCCGTGCCACGGCCCGTCGAAATCCATGTCGCGTTCGACTTTTTTGAAATAGGGCAGCACCGCGTTCCAGTTCCACCCGGCAGCGCCGCGCGCCTCCCATTCGTCGTAATCGGTCGGCGCGCCGCGATTGGCGAGCTGGCCGTTGATCGACGAGCCGCCGCCCAGCACCCGCGCCTGCTCGTATTTGCGCAGCGGCGGGCGGTCCTCCTCGGGGCGGTTGTGCGAGATGACCTCGGTGTGGACCTTGAGCTCGGTCCAGTGAAAGCGCGGGTCGAAATAGGCGGTGCCCGGGTAGCTGTCGAGAATTTCCGGAGGCACCTTGCCGTGCGGCGTGTCCTGGCCGGCCTCGCACAGCAGGACCTTGTTGCTGCTTTTGGCAGAGAGCCGGTTTGCCATGACCGACCCCGCCGACCCGCCGCCGACAATGATGTAATCGTAGGTCATCTCCCTCCCTCTCAGGTCCGCTTCGTCATGCGCGGGCTTGACCCGCGCATCCACGACTTTCCTGTAACTATGATGTAATGCAATCGTGGATGGCCGGGTCAAGCCCGGCCATGACGGAGAGAGGTGTCATTGACCCCAACGGATTCCAAAGACCGTTATTTCGAGGACTACATTCCGGGCGCCGTATTCGAGTACGGGGAGATCCGGGTCGACGAGGCCGAAATCCTCGAGTTCGCCCGCCGCTTCGACCCGCAGGCCATGCATGTCGACCCTGAGGCGGCAAAGCGCGGCCGCTTTGGCGGCCTGATCGCCAGCGGCTGGCATACCGGCGCGATGATGATGCGGCTCCTCGCCGACAATTTTCTGCCGAAGGGCGGCGCGAGCCTCGCCTCGCCCGGCATCGACGAACTGCGCTGGCTGAACCCGGTTCGGCCCGGGGACGTATTGCGCATCCGGGTCTCGGTCCTCGAAGCGACGCCCTCGCGTTCAAAACCCGACCGAGGCATGGTGCGCACCCTGATCGAGGTGCTGAACCAGGACGGAAAGATCGTCATGAGCCTGAAGCCGATGAACATAATCGCGCGCCGGAGCCATTCTTGAAGATCGGCATCGTCTCAGACGTGCACTGCAACCACGCCGGCTTGCTGCAGGCGTTGGAAATACTCGGCGATGCCGACGAGCTGATCTGCCTCGGCGACAGCATCTACGAATACCGCTTCTCGAACGAGGTCGTACGCCTTCTGAAGGACCGCGGCGTCCACACCATTCTCGGTAACCACGAGGAGGGTTTTCTCGGCCCGCATGGCGTCCGCGCGCGCCAGCCCGACTGGATCGACCGGTCGCTGCTCCGGTGGCTCGCGCGAGCGGCCCAAACGGCTCGAACTGGATGTCGGCGGCAAGAAGCTGCTCCTCGTCCACTCGACCCCATGGGAGCCGCAGGGGACGTACGTCTACCCCCACGACTCCCAGCTGGCGCGGTTCGGCGAGGCCGAAGCGGATTTCGTGCTCTACGGCCACACCCACCATCAGCTGGTGCGCCGCGTCGGCAAGGTGCTGGTGATCAACCCGGGCTCAGCCGGCGAAGCGCGCGACCAAGGCAACGGCCGGCAATTGAGCTGCGCCGTGCTCGACACTGTCAGCGAAGAAGTCGTGGTGACCGATTACCCGGAAATCCGGGGATAAAGCTCACCACGGAGACACAGAGTGCACGGAGGAGGATCGTGCATAACTCTCCGTGATCTCCGTGGTGCATTCTTTAGGCTGATCCCTTGCGGCTGAGGAAATCCTTGAAGCCTTCGCGCGGGTGGCCGGCGGCGAGCCAGGTGGCGCGCGCTTGCTCTTCATTGTCGTAGCGCTCGCGCCAGCCCATCCCGATCTGCTCGTGCAGCAGGCGCTTCAGGCCCTGGACCATGCGCGCGTCGTTCTTGGCGATCATCTGCCCGATCTCGATGCAGGTATCGAGCAGGCGTGCGGCGGGGACGACCTGATTGAGAAGCCCGATGCGCTCCGCCTCCTCGGACGTGACCATCCGACCGTGTAGAGCAGCTCTTTCGCCTTCGGCAGGCCGACCAACAGCGGCAACGACCAGCTGGAATTTACCCGCCCGTAGCTCGCTGCGAGAAACCGGAAGGCGGTGCGCTCGCAGCCGATCCGCAGATCGAGGGTCGAGCTCAGCAATGCGGCCCCGCCGTATGCCAGTCCGTTGATCGCGCCGATCAGCGGTTTGGCAAAATTCGCGATATGCCAAGTCGCGCGGCCGCGCACCTCCCCGCGAGTGGCCAATTCCTCCGAACTCAGCCCGGCCATCTCGTGGATATCCGCACCGGCGGAAAATGCCCGGTCGCCGGCGCCGGTCAGGATCACGGCCTTGATGTCGTCATCCGCCTCGTATTGGGTCAGGGCCTCGTCGAGTTCCCGCACCAGTGGATAGCTCAGCGAGTTGAGCTTGTCGGGGCGATTGAGCGTGATCACGGCCACCGCATCGAAACGCTCCGTCAGAATGTACTCATAGGCCATTGCGCGCCTCCTTCGCGTTCCTCGATTGTTTGACACTACGCGGGAGCAGGTGTTCACTCAACCGTGACGCAGGTTTGGGAGGTGGTGATGGCTGGGGCTCTCGAAGGCGTGCGAGTGCTCGAACTGGCCCGGTACCAGGCAGGTCCGCGCGGCGGCATGATCCTCTCCGATCTCGGCGCCGAGGTCATCAAGATCGAAAAATTGGGCGGCGAGGAGACCCGGCGGTCAGAGCCGCTGGTGCGCGGCCAGAGCGTCTATTTCTCGGTCTACAATCGCGGCAAGAAAAGCCTTTGCCTCGACATGCGCACGCCGCGCGGCAAGGAGGTCTTCGCTGCGCTCGTGCCGACCGCGGATGTCGTGCTCGAAAATTTCCGTCCCGGCACAATGGCGAAGATGGGGTTCGGTTATGACCAGCTGCGCGCGCTGAAGCCGGACATTATCCTCACCTCGGTATCCGGGTTCGGCCAATACGGCCCCTATCGCGAGCGCCCGGCCTTCGACCCGCTCGGCCAGGCGATGAGCGGGCTGATGTCATTGACCGGCGCGCCGGTCGGGACGCCGCTCGGCGCGGCAACCTCGCTGGTCGACCGCTACACCTCGTTGCACGCGACAATCGGGACGCTCGCCGCGTTGCACCACCGCGACCGCACCGGCGAAGGCCAGCTGGTCGATTGCTGCCTCATGGATTTCGGCGCTGACGATGGTCGAGATCCCGACGTCCTATTACCTCGCCACAGGAGAAGAAGGCGGCGAAGCCGGCCGGCCCGCCCTTCCAGGCGAAGGACGGCCATGTCGTCATCTCCGCCTCCGGCAGCGCGATGGCGACGCGCCTCATGCAGATCGCGACCGGCGACAAGGAGGTCGCCGCCGAAGGCTGGACCAGTCGGGCCGGCCGCGGCGACGCGCGCCGCAAGGCGGTCGAGGCGTGGTGCGCCGAGAACACCGTCGACCATATCGTCAAGACCTTGCTCGACGCCGAGATCCCGGTGGCGCCGGTCAAGACGATCCCGCAGGTCGCCGAGGACCCGCATCTCTGGGAACGCGAGATGCTGGTCAAGATGCCGGACCCGGTCGCCGGCGAGATGTACCTCCCGGGCGCCACGATCAAGATGTCGAAGACCCCCGGCCGCGTCGGCCCCGTCCCTACCCCGGGTCAACATACCGACGAGGTGCTCTCGAGGCTCCTCAGCTATGACCGCGCGACCCTCGAGGATCTGCGACAGGCCAAAGTGATCGCCTAACCGCCCGAGCCGCGCCGGGCGAAGCTCAGCGCGGGAGTGGCCAGCCGAGCCAGTCGCAGACGGCCCGCCCCATAACCCACTCCTGGTCTGCCGAAGAGAGCCATGGCAGCTCTTCGGTGAACAAGGTGATCGCCTGGCGGTAGGTGCACGGCAGCCGGGTCAAATCGGTGCCCCAGAACATTCGGCGCGGGCCGAAGGCGTCGAACACCCGGCGCAGGTAGGGGTGCAAATTGTAATAGGGGTAATCGTGGCTCGAATAGGCCGGCAATGCCGAGGCCTTGACCGCGACGTTGGGCAGCCGCGCCAAACGCAACAGCTTTGGCAGGTCGTCGAACGCCCCATTGTCCTTGGCCCGCAGCAGCGCCAGATGGTCGATGACGAGTTTGAGTTCGGGATGATACTCGGCAATGCGGTCGACCTGCGGCAGCAAGCCTGACGGCGAGACCATGACCGGGAGCCCGGCGCGCTCCGCCTCGTTCCACACCCAGCCCGCGGGATCGTCGAACAATGCCCGCGCCTCGGCCGTGTTCGACGTGACCCGGAGACCGAGCATGCCCGGCTGATCGCGCCAATCGCTCAGCGAGCGAGCCGCCGCCGGCGGCCGGCCCATCACCGCGAAGCGGTCGGGATGAAGGCGTGCCGCTTCCAGCGCCAGATCGTTGCGATCGCCCTCCCAGGACGGCGGCACGATCACGACCCGCGCCACCCCGGCCGCATCCATCTCCTTCAGTAGATCGTCCTTTGAGAAGGGCTGTGGCCGATGCGGCGAGCTGCGCCCGGCCGGCCAAGGCCGCTCCGGCGTATCGGCGCCCCAGATATGAACCTGTGCATCGACGATCAGCATTTCACCTTCTCCCATCTTGCGCGGGTCTTCGGGACCACAGCCCGCGCCGGTTGCCCTGCGCGGTCCGACGTCAGGCGGCAATCGCGACGCCGCTTCGCCCGGCCGCGGCGATGAGTGCCGCGTCCTTGGTCATCAGCGGAAGACCGCGGCGGATCGCAAGCTCCAAATACGTGGCATCGTAGGTCGTCAGTCCCTCGGCTCTCGCCAGCGCAAGGATCTCACGCCAGGCGCGCGTGGTCGTTTCGTTGTCGGTCGTGATTGGCAATTCCGCAATCAGTTCGAGGCGCATCGCGACGTCGGCCGTGGTGATCCGGCCACGCTTCTCCGCTTGCAGAAGAACGTTGGCAACTTCCAGATGCCAAAGCCCGGGAACGAGTGCGCCATGATCGCGAACCTGTTCGAACAGGGCGTCCGAACTCGGAGAAGCCTCGTCTTCGAAACACCAGCTGAGCGCCGCGGATGAGTTCGATGACGAGGGCGCTCACCGACGCCCTATGTCCCGAAGCTCCTGCCAGGAGAGCCCGCCGAGCGTCGTTCGCTTGCGCAGCAACTTGAGTTTTTCGAATGCCTCGCGGACACGTTCGCGGTCGATCCGCGCCGCACTCACCAGCCGGGCTACAGGCTTGCCGTGCTTGGTTATCACCACTTCCTCACCGCCGGCTACCCGGTCTAGGAGGCTCGAAAGGTGCGTTTTCGCCTCGAAGGCTCCCACGGTAATCATCGCCCGACCGATCATTTAGACTAGTTGGATATTCTAACCAATTCTAACGGCTCGGCAAGCCGCAAAATTCCGTCATACCGCCTCTCCCGTCACCGGCCACAGACCCGACAAGTAGAGCGATCCGCGCCGCGATGATGCCGATGCGCAATTCGATGCGGCTGTCTGCTCCGAAACCCGCATTCCGCTCGGGCATCGCCTGCTGCACCTCGACCGCACAGCGCACCGCATCCACGACGCTGGCAAAACTCCACCAGCACGCCGTCGCCGTGGTCTTGACGATGCGGCCCTGGTGCTCGGCGATCTTCGGATCGAGGAGCTCGCGGCGCAGCGCTTTCGAAACGTTCGAGCGTGCCTTCCTCGTCCGCCCCTATCAGCCGCGAATACCCCGCCACATCGGCGGCGAGGATCGCGGCGAGACGGCGGGTCTGGCTCATGTCTCGCCGGCCGCCAAGCGGAGGCCCGACAGGAACAGCTCGCGGTGTTCGGCGTTCCGCAGGTAGCTGACGTCCGGTGTCACGACAGAGGTAATGGCCCGCAGCCGCCCGACGATTTCCCGCGCGTCGTCGAGCCGTCCCATATGGGCGTAGCAGGCGGCGAGACAACTGATATGGATGCGAGAAGCTTGGATCATCCTGGATCGCGAGGAGCAGCTTCGGCACCGCCTCGTCGAAGCGGCGAGCGAAGAAATGCGCGGCGCCTGATTGCAGCGAGCGACGTGCCGATGCGGGCGCGGGGGCTGAGGCGCAGCGCGACTTCGACATGCTCGATCGCGATGTCGGGCTGGCCCGCCCATAAGCCTGAGAATGCCGCTGATGTGCCAGCCGCGCGCGAAATTCGGGTTGAGCGCCAGGGCACGATCGACCAACGCCATCATGGCGCCGATGTCCTCGCCGAAATATGCCAGTGCGAGGGCGGCATTCGCCAGGATGCCCGGGTCGTCGCCGGCCACTTCCAGGGCTCGCCTGGCGAAATCGATCACCCTTCCGGCGATCCGCCGCCGGATCTTCGCTCCGACCGTCAAGAAGCAGCCGATAACAGCAGACCGCAGCCCAGGCGAGCGCGGGCCCGTAACGCGGATCGCGCTCGATCGCCTGCTCCATCAGACGGAGCGCCTCGGGGATTTGCCTTGCCGACGACAAGAACATCGCGGAGGCGCGCAGATAGAGGTCGTAGGCGGTCAGATCGTCGGTCGGTCGGGCGGCCGAACGGGCGGTCTCGGCGGCCTGCAATGCCGGCTCGATCACGCCGGCGACGCTCGAGGCCACCTTGTCTTGAAGCTCGAAGACATCTTCGAGCGAGCCGTCGAACCGATCGGCCCACAGATGCGCGCCGGTCACCGCGTCGATCAACTGGCCGATAATGCGCACGCGACCGCCGGCCTTGCGCACCGAGCCTTCGAGCACGTACCGAACGCCGAGTTCGCGGCCGACCTGCTTCACGTCGATCGCTTGGCCCTTGTACGTGAAGCTCGAATTGCGGGCGATGACGAAGAGCCAGCGGATGCGGGAGAGCGCGGTGATGATCTCCTCGACCATGCCGTCGGCGAAATATTCCTGCTCCGGATCGCCGCTCAGATTGGCGAACGGGCAGCACCGCGATCGACGGCTTGTCGGGGAGGGCGAGGGCCGGCGAACTACCCTCACCCGCCTCATGCCTCTGGCGTTCGGCACCCTCTCCCGCATTGCGGGAGAGGGGCGACCCCGGCGCGTTAGCGACGGGGTGGGTGAGGGTCGCGCGGACCCGGTAGACGCGCACGGGCCGGGCGATATTTTTGACCTGCTGCTCGCCCAGATCCTCGAAGAGGAAGGGCAGCCGGTCGCGCACGTGATCATAAACCGTATGGGAGACGAACACCGCGCCCGGCATCGGCCAGGGCTTCGATCCGCGCGGCGATGTTGACGCCATCGCCGTAGAGGTCGTCGCCCTCGACGATCACATCGCCGAGATTGATGCCGATGCGGAACTCGATGCGGTTGTCCGCTCCGATGCCGGTGTCGCGCTCGGGCATCGCCTGCTGCACCGCGACCGCGCAGCGCACCGCATCGACGACGCTCGCAAACTCCACCAGCAGCCCGTCGCCGGCGGTCTTGACAATACGACCATGATGCTCGGCTATCTTCGGATCGAGGAGATCGCGGCGCAGTGCTTTGAGGCGTTCGAGCGTGCCCTCCTCGTCTGCGCCCATCAGCCGACTGTAGCCCGCGACATCGGCGGCGAGGATTGCGGCGAGACGGCGGGTGGCAGCCATATCGGGGCTCCGTTCTCGCCTCTAGATTAACCCAAGAACTCGGCCATTCCCCAACTCTTCTTATGGCTAAGGCAGGTTGCGGCGGGGTGCCGGTTTGCGTCACACTGTGCACCCTATGCGGAGGGTAGCATGCCCGCCTACATCGTCGGAGAGATTCAGATAACCGACCCGGTCGCCTACAGGGCCCATGTGCCGGTCGCTCTGGCTACGGTTGCACGTTTCGGCGGACGCATCGTCGCGGGCGGCGGCAAGATCGAGCTACTCGATGGCGGGCCGATGCCGGAGCGGATCGTTGTCATCGAGTTCCCGGATGCCGAAACCGCCCGCCGGTGGTATCGCTCCGACGACTATCAGGCTGCATTGAAGGTCCGCCTTTCGACGTCGCGGGGTCGGGTGTTTCTGATCGACGGCGTGGAACCGTCGCTACGGCCCGCTTGGCCGCACCCGGGGGCGAACTGAGTTCCCGGGCTAATAAGCGAGGCTTCCCGTCACCGACGCGCTGCTCTACGATCAGGGCGACAAGGGCGGGAACGAAACGATGGCCGACAACACCGACAACATCATCGTCGATACCGCGACCCGGATCTTCCAGGATCTGTGCGAGCCCAATACCGTCAACGAGGCGGAGCAAGGCGTGTGGCCAAAGGCGTTGTGGGATGCCTTGGAGGAGTTCGGGCTGACGCTCACCTGGGTCCCCGAGGAGCTTGGCGGGGCCGGGGCGGCGCTGGCCGACGGCTTCGCGGTGCTGCGCGTGGCCGGGCGGTTCGCCGCGCCGGTGCCGCTCGCCGAGACATTAATGGCCGGTTGGCTGCTGACGCGGGCCGGCATTGCGGTACCGGGCGGGCCGTTGACGATCGCCCCGATCCATGCCGACGGCAGGATTGCGCTGACCGCCGATGGCACTCTGAGCGGCCGGGCGCGCCGGGTCCCGTTCGCCCGCAACGCCGGCCACATCGCCGTCCTCGCGCGCCGCGGCAACGAGGCCCTGGTGGCGCTGGTCCCCGCTACCCGTCTGCCGATCAGCCAGTCCACCAGCCTCGCCGGCGAACCGCGCGACGATGTGTCGTTCGACGGCGCCATCCCCGAGGCTGTGCGACCGGGCGCGGTCGATCAAGATTTGCTCGTCTGTTTCGGCGCCGCGGTCCGCTTGCAACAGATCGCCGGAGCGCTCGAAAAGATCCTCGAGCAATCGGTCCAATACGCGCTCGACCGCTCGCAGTTCGGGCGGCCGATCGCCAAATTCCAGGCGGTTCAGCACAATTTGGCGACGCTGGCGGGCGAGGTCGCGGCGGCGAGCACCGCCGCCGACGCCGCCGCCGAGGCCTGGGCGCGCCCGGAATTTGTGATCGGCGAGATCGCGATCGCCAAGGTGCGCGGCGGCGAGGCGGCCGGCACCGGCGCGGCGATCGCCCATCAAGTCCACGGCGCGATGGGCTTCACCTACGAGCACTCGCTGCACCATGCGACGCGCCGGCTGTGGTCCTGGCGCGAAGAGTTCGGCAACGAGGCGGTGTGGGCCGCGCGCCTCGGTCGGATGGTCGCTCAGCGCGGCGCCGACGAGCTCTGGCCCTTCATCACTGCAGGATCGTGAGGCGCCGATGAGTTTCAGCTTTCGCTTCGATCCGGTCGAGTTGCCCCGAGAGGCCAAGGAATTGCGCGAGGAGGTCCGCGGCTTCCTGCGCGAGGAGATCGAGGCCGGCACCTTCTCCCCTTACGGCGGCAAGGGGTCGTTCTCGCGCGAGTTCAGCCGCAAGGTCGGGGCCAAGGGTTGGATCGGCATGACTTGGCCCAAGAAATACGGCGGGCACGAGCGCTCGCATCTCGAACGCTATGTCGTGACCGAGGAAATGTTGGCGGCGCGCGCGCCGACCCGCGCGCATTCGACCGCCGACCGGCAGAGCGGCCCCGTGATCCTGCGCTACGGCCAGGAGGAGATCCGGCAAAAAATCCTGCCGCAGATCGCCCGCGGCGAGCTCTGTTTCTGCATCGGGCTCAGTGAGCCGAATTCGGGCTCGGACGTGTTCGCGGCCTCGACGCGGGCGACCAAGACCGAAGGGGGATGGCTGGTCAACGGCCGCAAGATCTGGACGAGCGGTGCGCATCAGGCCGATTACATGATCGCGCTGTTGCGCACCTCGCCGCCGACCAAGGAAAACCGGCGGCACGGGCTGACCCAGTTCCTGGTGCACATGAAGACGCCGGGCATCACGATCCGGCCGATCATCAACCTGACCGGGTCGCACGATTTCAACGAGGTCGTGTTCGACGATGCGTTTCTGCCGGATTCGCATCTGATCGGCGAAGTCGACATGGCCTGGAAACAGGCCACCGACGAACTCGCCTATGAGCGCAGCGGCCCCGACCGGTGGATCGAAACCTTTCCCGCTCTCGTCGAGCTGGTGCGGCTGGCCGGCGAGGAGCCGAGCGAGCGCCTGGCCGACGGGATCGGACGCGAGATCGCGCACCTCGCGACCCTGCGGCGCATGTCGCTCTCCGTCGCCGGCATGCTGCAGGCCGGCAAGACCCCGGCGGTCGAAGCCGCGGTGGTCAAGGACCTCGGGACCAATTTCGAGCAGGCCCTCCCGGACAAGGTGCGCCTGTTGGCGCCGCAAATCGGCGACTCGCAACCGGACACCAACGACGACCGGTTCGAAGAAGCGCTGCGCTACGCCACCCTGATCGCGCCCAAACTGACAATCCAAGGCGGCACCCGCGAGGTCCTTCGCGGCATTATCGCCCGCGGTCTCGGCCTGCGCTGAGTCGATGCCGGATCTGAGGCCCCTCCTCTCACCCGACAGCATCGCGATCGTCGGCGCATCGGCCGATACCGAAACTCTGCGCGGCCGGCTGACGCAAGCGCTGATCGGCCATGGTTATGACGGCCGGATCTTCCCTGTGACCCGCAGCCAGAGCGAGGTGCTCGGGTTGCGGGCTTATCCTTCGGTCCCGGCGCTGCCAGAGCCGGTGGATCTCGCTGTCATCCTGGTACCGGCGGCGCACGTTGTCGAAACCCTGGCGCAATGCGGCGGGCGCGTCCGCGCGGCCGTCGTGATCAGCTCGGGCTTTGCCGAAGAGAGCAGCGAGGCCGCCCGCGCACGCGATGTCGAGCTGAGCCGGATCGCCGAGCGCCACGGCATCGTCGTCTGCGGACCCAATTCCGAGGGCATCGTCAATCCGTTGAGACCGCTCGTCGCGACGTTCAGCCCGGTCTTCCACGACCCCAGCCGGAGCTTGCTGCCGGCGGCGAGCAAGGCGCGGCCGATCGCGGTCAGCTGCCAGAGCGGGGCGCTGACCTTCTCGTTTCTCAGCCGCGGCCGCGACCGGCAACTGCATTTCACGCACCAGGTCAGTGCCGGCAACCAGACGGTCCTGGAGGCGCACGATTACGTGGATTGGTGGCTAGACGAGGGCAGCGCCGACATCTTCCTCCTCTATCTCGAAGGGATCCGCCACCCGGAACGGTTCCGCGCGGTTGCCCAAAAGGCCGCAGATGCCGGCAAGCCGCTGATTGTCGCCAAGGTAGGCCGGTCGGCCGCCGGGCGGCGCGCCGCGGCCTCGCACACCGGCGCATTGGCGCAGGCCGGCGATATCGACGATGCGATCTTCCGCCACCACGGCATCATCCGCGGCGAGGACCTCGACCATATGCTCGATGTCGCTGCGGCCTTCTCCTTTTGCCGGCTGCCGCGCGGCAACCGCGTCGCCGTCATCACCGGGTCCGGCGGCAGCGCGGTATGGATGGCCGACATCCTGTCGGCGCACGGGCTCGAGTTGCCGGTGCTGGAAGAAGACATCCAGCGGCGTGTTCTCGCGTTATTGCCCTCTTACGCCTCGGCGCAAAACCCGGTCGACGGCACCGCGCAGGCGATCCACGAGGTCGGCTATGCGCGAACTCGTCGAGATCGTCCGCGAGTCGAAGCGGATCGACACGATCCTGCTGATCGGCTCGCTCGCCAACGACGCGACCGCCGCCAAGCGCGCCCAGGAGCTCGCCGCGATCACGGCGGCGACCGAGCAGCCGATCCTGCTGTCGACCTACACGACCGCGTCGCCGGGAGCGATGGAGCGGTTCGCCGAAGCAGGCATCCCCTGCTACACCTCGATGCCGAGTTGCGCCCGCGCGATCCGCGCGCTGGTCGACTACGCCGCGTTCCAGACGCGGCGGCGACGGCCGAAGTCGATCTCGGCGACCCCGCCGGGATTGCGCGGCGAAGTCGGCCGCGCCCTGGCAGCCGCCGGCCCTGTGCTGACCGAGGTAGAGGCCAAGGCCCTGCTTGCACCATACGGTGTGCCGCGCCCGCAAGAAGCGCTGGCAACGAGCGCCGACAAGGCCGCGCAGGCTGCCGCCCGCATCGGCGGCCCGGTCGCGCTCAAGGTGCAATCCCCCGACATTACGCACAAGACAGAGGCGGGCGGCATTGCCTTGGGCATCGTCGGCGAAACGGCTGTGCGCGAGGCCTACGAACGGGTGCTCGGGAGCGCCAAAAGGGCCTACCCGGAGGCCGCCATCCACGGTGTTCTGGTGCAGGCGATGGCGCCGCCTGGCCGCGAGATCATCCTCGGCATCACGCGGGATGCCGGTTTCGGCCCGATGCTGATGGTTGGGCTCGGCGGCATCCAAGTCGAAGTTTTGCGCGACATTGCGTTCGCGCCGGTGCCGATCGCGGCGGATCAAGCGCTGGCTCTGCTGGACCAGCTGAAGGGAGCCGCGCTCCTCGGCGCGGTTCGAGGGGGGCCGCCTGCCGACCGCGCGGCGCTGGCCACGCTGATGGCGACATTGTCCCGCTTTGCTGCCGATCACGCCGAGCTGATCGAGGAAATCGACCTCAATCCGGTCATCGTCCATCCGCAGGGCCAAGGTCTGACGGTGGTCGACGCGCTGATCGTGAAACGCCGAATTTTGTGAACCGAATATCGCAGCTTTAATCGTCATGCCCGGGCTTGACCAAGGTCGAGCCCGGCGATGACGAGTATTTTCGGGAGGTACGGATGACTGATTCCGCTATGTACCGAGACATCGGTGTCACCCAGAACGGCTACGTCGCCACGGTCGAGATGCGCCGGCCGCCACACAATTTTTTCGACAGCGAGCTGATCGCCGAAATCGGCGAAGCCTTCGAGCGCCTCGACGCCGAGCCGGGGTGCCGCGCGATCGTGCTCGCGGCCGAGGGCCGCTCGTTTTGCGCCGGGGCCGATTTCTCGAAGCGCATGGAGACGGGAACGGCAGCGGAAGGCAGCCGCAGCGGCGCCGGCCGACACCTCTACAAGGAAGCGATCCGCCTCTTCCGCACGCGCAAGCCGATCATCGCCGCGGTGCATGGCGCCGCGGTCGGGGGAGGTCTGGGTCTCGCGCTGATCGCCGATTTTCGCGTCACCTGCCAGGAGGCCCGGTTCAGCGCCAACTTCAACCGGCTGGGCTTTCACCCCGGCTTCGGACTGACCGCGACCCTACCGCGGCTCGTTGGCGCGCAGCAGGCCGCCCTGCTGTTTTACGCCGGGCGCAGAATTCCCGGTGACGAGGCGGTGCGGATCGGGCTCGCCGACCTCCTGGTGCCGCTTGCCGAAGTGCGCAGCGCCGCTCAGGCCCTGGCGCTGGAGATCGCGCAATCGGCCCCCCTCGCCGTCATGTCGACGCGCGAGACGGTGCGGCGCGGGCTGTGCGACGCCATCGAAGCCGCCACCGAGCGCGAGCTCGTCGAACAGGATTGGCTACGCCGGACGGAGGACTTCAAGGAAGGGATCAAGGCGATGGCGGATCGCCGTCTCCCGAACTTCCAGGGCCGGTAGAAGCTACACCTAAAATCGGTTGAACAGCGCTGCGGCGGCAAGACGCCAGCTCTGCAGCGGATCCGGCGTCGCCAGGGCGGGGTCGAAAGGATTATCTCCGGCCCGTTTCAGCCGGGTCAGATACCGTCGCGCGATGACGGCAGGAAGCAGCGCCGGAAGCGCCGAACGCGGGATTCGGTTGCGTCGCGCACGCGCTGCTTGGAGATGCCGTGAGGCCGCTGCTGCAAGTTCGGTGACGACATTTGGCGTGGGAATGTCTGCGGGGATTATCTGGCGCGCCCGGAATGGCATAGCCCGCAATAGCCCGGCGAGCGAATAGGCGATCCCAACATGCAAGCCGGCATCGCTCGCGGGACGATCGTGCACTCCGAGCACCTCCAGCGCCAGATAGACGAGCCTTGCAGAGGTTGCCTCGGCATACTCCTCGAGCGCGGCGAGGGTCGCCGGCGGTTCGTCGGCGAGATCGTTCTCGCGCCCGTCGATCAGCCGATCGAAGTGGTCCCGGGACAAATGTAAATCCCGGATCACGGTGGTCAGCGTCTCGACGACTGGATGATGGCGGACGGGACCGCCCTCGAACGCTGCGGCGATATTTTCGCGCCACCATTGGAGGCGGATCTGGCCGAGCATCGGCTGCGTGACCCTCTCGCGCACCCTTGCAATCTCGTAATTGAAGGCGTAAAGCGCGAACAGCGCCTCGCGACGCGCGGCCGGGGCAAACAGCACCGTTTGATACCGGTCGCGGTCGTGGCGCCGCACCAGCGCCGCGACCGGCGACAGGCGATCCGGATCAGCGGAACGTCGCTCCGGAACCGGTGTTTTCCGACTGACCTCTTTCACATAACCCGGGATGGTCGCCATGGCTTTCGAATTGCCGCCCCTGCCCTACCCGAAAAACGCGCTCGAGCCGCACACTTCGGCACAGACGCTCGATTTTCATCACGGCAAGCATCACCAAGCTTACGTCACCAACCTGAACAATCTCGTCAAGGGCTCTCCGATGGAGAACCAATCCCTCGAGGAGATCATCAAGGCCACCGCCAAGGACTCATCCAAGACGGGAGTTTTCAACAACGCCGCTCAGGTGTGGAATCACACCTTCTTCTGGAACTGTATGAAGCCCAACGGCGGCGGCTCGCCGAGCGGACAAGTTGCCCAGGCGATCGACCGCGCCTGCGGAAGTCTCGACAAGTTCAAGGAGCAGTTCAAAACGGCCGCCGTCGGCCAGTTCGGCAGCGGCTGGGCCTGGCTCGTCGCCGATGGCGGACAGGTCAAGATCATGGCGACGCCAAACGCGGTCAATCCGCTGGCCGAAGGCCAGACGGCGCTGTTGACCTGCGACGTTTGGGAGCACGCCTATTATCTCGATTACCAGAACCGCCGGCCGGACTTCGTGCAAACCTTCCTCGATCATCTGATCAACTGGGACTTTGTCTCCCAAAACCTAGCGAAAGCGCGTTAGCGATCGGCCGGCATACAGGAAAAGCCCCGCCTCGGCGGGGCTTTTCACAGATGCACACCCTTATCGAGCAGCACCGCAGTATATTCACGATAAGTCATACCTAGGGTCTGAGCGCGCGCCAGCCGGGCCAATGCGATCTCGCGCGGCGGCGTCTTCCAGGCCCGCGCGTGGGCCTTCTTCCAGCAGAACTTCCGCCAATCGGCTCCAGGGTCCAACGGCGGACCGCCATTATGGCCGATGCCGGGCGTCATTAACAGGCTCGCTCGATGCCGATCCCTGTCTGGAAAAAGCCCGCCCTCGGATCATAAAGCAAGCCCCGCCGAGGGCGGGGCTGCCAATTCGGTAGCGTCTAGGTCCCCTTACCCGCTGCGGCCGTGATGCGCCGCGCGCCGTTGCGCGTGCTGCTCCGCATTGGTGCGAAACACCTGGTCGGCGAGCTGCTTCTGCTGATCAGGCATCGCGTCGTAGAGCTTCTGGAACGCCGGAACCAGCTTTTCCAGATCCTGGGCGTGCGCTTGCGCAAGCTTCTCGTAGGACTGCATGTTCTGCACGGCGTTCATCGAACTCGAAGCTTTGAGCGCGCTCCTTGAAGGCCTGATCCATGTTGCGCGCGTTGTCACGCATGACCTCGGCGAATTGATTCCATTGGGGTTCCTCGGCCGGGGTTATGCGCAACTGTGCATGCAGCTCCCTGATACGGTTCTCCACCCGCTCTTCGGCATTCTTGCCGGGCACCGGGTGGTCGGCCATCGGGGACGCCGCGGCCGCGGTTGGAGGCGGCGTGGCGGATTGCATTGCTGGAGATTGCGAGGATTGCGCCCAGGCGGCCGCGGGCACCGAGAGCAGCGCCGCAACCGCAACTGGGGCAAAACGGCTGGACAGGTTCCTTTTCATCAACGTGTTTCCCGTTAGCTGAGATGGCAACGATCAATAGCCGTAGTAAACGGCAGGCGGCGGGGGCGTGTAATAGGCCGGCGGCGGTCCGTAATAGCTGTAGGGCGGCGCATAATAACCTGGCGCGTAGCCGCCGTTAGACGCGATCGCGGCGCCTACGCCGAGGCCCACGAGCCCGCCGATTATCGCCGCCCCGGCCGCGCCACCGCCGCCGTGGTGATGATAACCCCCGTGCCAATGTTCAGCATGGACGGCAGGAGCTATCGCCAGACCCGCGACAAGCGCCGCGGTACCCAAGAAGCGTGAGCTAAACGCCATCATCGACTCCCTCAAAAGTCTGCATTGACAACGTCAGCACACGGTCAGGAATTCCCGGAAGCGTCATGATTGCTCACCGGGCCATGAAATCAGCTACAGCTTGAGCGGATTCCTACGTTGGCGGTATCAACGCCGCGGCGACACGCCGGTCCTCGGCCACAAGCACATTGTAGGTGCGGCAAGCGGCGCCAGTGTCCATCGCCTCGAGCGCAATTCGGGCGGCGCGCAGCGCGGTGCGCAATGCCGCCGGCACTGCGCTCGTCGAGCGCCCGAGACCGAGCAACAGGATCTCGACACCGCCATGTTCGATCACCGGAGCCAGCGCCTCCCAGGTCACATCGGGAGCGCTGGCGACTTCCCACGCCACGGTAAGGTCGGGAAAAACCAGGACCGGGCCACGATAGATGACCCCGCTCACCCGAAAGCCGCTTGTTGCGTAACGCTCGATGATCTGACGGCCGGCCGTGGCCACCGGGGTGAGATCCATCGCAGCGACCGCTCGGCTCAGCGCGCTCCGGGAGCACGGGCCGGCACTGCTTCGGCAGACCGGGCGATTGCGGCGCGGTTCGGCCGGACATAATAGAGGATCGGCGCCGCAATGAAGAGCGACGAGTAGGTGCCGATTACCACGCCCCACAGCATTGCGATGCTGAAGCCTCTCAGCACGGGACCACCGAGAAACAGCAGCGCCAGAACCGCGAGCGCGACCGTGCTGACCGTCAGGATCGTTCGCGACAAGGTCTCGTTGAGGGCAAGGTTGATCAGGTCGCGAAACGGCATTCTCGGATACTTTCGCAGCGTCTCGCGGATCCGGTCGTAGATCACCACGGTGTCGTTGACCGAATAGCCTGCAATTGTCAGGATTGCGGCCAGCGTGGTCAGGTTGAACTCGAGCTGGAGCAGCGCGAACAGTCCAACCGTGGTGAGGACGTCGTGCAAGGTCGAGACCATGCCGCCGACGCCGAACTGCCATTCGAAGCGGAACCAGATATAGGCCGCGATCGCGAACAGCGCGAGAACCGTGGCGATGACGCCGGCGCGGATCAGCTCGCTGCCGACGCTCGGTCCGACCACCTCGGTGCGGCGGTATTCGACGCCGGAACCAAGCGCCTGCCTCACCTTCGCGACCGCCTGCTCTTGCGCGGCGTCACCGCCCGGCTGACGGGGCAACCGGATCAGCACATCCGTCGGCGGGCCGAACCCTTGCAACGAGGGCTCGCCGAGGTGAAGCGCATCAAGCTTTTGCCGCATATCGGCGAGGTTTGCCGGCCCCGTCGTGGAGCGAATCTCGATCAGCGTGCCCCCGACAAAATCGATCCCGTAATTGAGCCCGACAGTAAGGAACAGCCCGATCGAGCCGAGCGTCAGGAGCAGAGAGAACGCGAACCCGATCTTGTGCCAGGCCATGAAATCGATTTTCGGCGTGCGCCGGATGACGATCAGCGGTCTCATTTTGTGTTCACGGTCAAATCGGGATGGCCCTCGGTTTCCATTCGCGCAGCCATGTGACGATCAACAGCCGGGTCACCAATATCGCCGAGAACAGCGAGGTCAGCACGCCGATGCTGAGCGTCACGGCAAAGCCTTTGACCGGGCCGGAGCCGAGCCAGAACATCAGCGCGCCGGCGACCAGGGTCGTCACGTGGCTGTCGAGGATCGTGCCGAAGGCGCGCTTGAAGCCGGCGTCGAGCGCCGACAGCACGGTGCGGCCGGCGCGGACCTCTTCGCGGATGCGCTCGTAAATCAGCACATTCGCATCAACCGCCATGCCCATGGTCAGCGCAATGCCGGCGATCCCCGGCAAGGTCAAGGTGGCGCCGAGCAGCGACAGGCTGCCGAGCATCAGGCACAGATTGAAGATCAGCGCGATATCGGCAAAGACACCGAATAATCCATAGAACAGGATCATAAACACGACGACCAGCGCGACCCCGACGATGCTGGCGACCGCTCCCGCATGAATCGAATCGGCGCCGAGATCCGGGCCGACCGTCCGCTCCTCGAGGATCGTAATCGGCGCCGGCAGCGCGCCCGCCCGCAGCAGCAGCGCAAGGTCGCTTGCCGACTGGACGGTGAAGCTGCCGGAAATGATGCCGCTGCCGCCAAGGATCGGCTCGCGGATCACCGGCGCGCTGATCACCTTGTTGTCGAGAACGATCGCGAAAGGCTTGCCGACATTGTCGCGCGTCGCATCGCCAAAGCGTTTGGCGCCGGCGGCATCGAAGCGGAAGCTGACCACCGGCTCGTTGTTCTGGAAGGTCGGGCTGCGCGTCGACCAGGGTGTCGCCGCCGACCATCACGCGCTTGCGCACGACATAGGCGGCGGGCCCGGCGCGCCCTGCCCTGCCCTCCTCCGCCGGCAGGATTTCGTCGCCGGGCGGCAGGCGGCCGCGGCGCGCGTCCTCCAGCGAGACCGTGGTATCGACGAGCTGAAACGTCAGCTTGGCGGTGCGGCCGAGCAGCGCCTTGACATGCTCGGGATTGTCCACCCCCGGGAGCTGGACGAGGATGCGGTCCGCTCCCTCGCGTTGGATCGTCGGCTCCTTGGTCCCGGTCTCGTCGATGCGCCGGCGGATGATCTCGATCGACTGATCGACTGCCTGCCGGCGCCGCGCCTCGGTTGCAACCGTGCTGAAGCGCATCGTTCCCGAGCCGTCGGGGGCGATCTCGACGGTGAGGTCCGGATCGATCTTGCGCAAGGCCTGGCGCGCGGCTTCGATCTGGTCGGGCTCGCGGATCGTGAAGACGATCGCATCGCCTTCGACGCTGAGCCCGGTATACCCGATATTGGCGTCACGCAGCGCGTTGCGCACATTGTCGATGATAGAGTTGAGCCGCTCGCGCTGCGCTGCGGCGACATCGACCTCGAGGAGCAGATAGGAACCGCCGCGCAAATCCAGCCCGAGCGCTACCTGCTTGTGCGGCAGCCAATTCGGCAGTTGCGCGAGAAAGGACGGGCTGAACAAGTTCGGCAATGACAGCAGCACACCGAGCGCGCACACCGCGCAGATCAGGGTAATCTTCCAATTTTCGAAATACAGCATCGCGTCAACTTGTTATTCAGAAATGGTAGCCCTGTATTGGCATGCCAATCCCAGTCACTCCTTAGTCCCCACCTTTGCCCGCGCCTCCGTCTTTTGCTTGGCGGCCTCGCGGGCCGCGGCCGGGTCGGGCTTGGCGAGAACGGTGGTGATCGTGCTGCGCAGTACACGAACCCGCACATTCTCGGCGATGTCGACGACGACTTCCTCCGGGTTGTCGACCCGTGCCACGGTCCCGATGATCCCGCCCCCGGTCACCACCCGATCGCCGCGCCGCAGTGCGTCGAGCATAGTCTTCTGATCCTTGGCCTTGCGCTGCTGTGGGCGAATCAGAAGGAAGTAGAAGACGACGAAGATCAGGATCAGCGGCAGAAACTGGACCAGTGCGTTCTGATCAAATATGCCCGCACCCTGGGCATAAGCCGTGGATATCCACATTAGGATGGCGCCTCAAAATCGCATGCCGCTTCCGTGACGGGCGGCCGCCGTAACCGTGATATGGTGCTGGCGTGCGGCAGGCCAATTGGTACCCGATGCCCGGTTAAAGGGCAATGCCGAGCCGGGTTCGCGGTCCGCGGCCCCTGTGGTAGCGTCGGCTTCTCCCTGACCTCAGGATCCAGACTTGCCGAAGACCGATCCCGATTTGCTGCCTTTGCTCAATCGCATCGCCGCTGCGCTGGAGCGCCTGGCCCCTCCCGCCGCACTTCCCAACGAGCTGGAAGGCAGCGACGCCTTCGTGTGGCATGCCGACCGCGGCTGGCTCGAGCCGGTTCACCAGGTAAACCGCATCGAGATCGGGCTCTTGCGCGGCATCGACCGGGTCCGCGACATCCTGCTCGACAATACCGAGCGCTTCGCCGCGGGCCTCCCCGCCAACAACGTATTGCTGTGGGGCGCCCGCGGGACCGGCAAGAGTTCGCTCATCAAAGCCGCGCACGCCGCCGTCAACGACCAACATCCGCGCGCCCTGGCGCTGGTCGAAATCCATCGGGAAGACATCCCGAGCTTGCCCGCACCTCTTGTCGCTGCTGCGCACGAGCTCGCGCCGCTGCCTGTTGTTCTGCGACGACCTGTCGTTCGACCAGCACGACACGAGCTACAAATCCCTGAAGGCGGTCCTCGAGGGCGGCATCGAGGGGCGGCCGGCGAATGTCGTACTCTACGCAACATCGAATCGCCGCCATCTGATGCCGCGCGACATGATCGAGAACGAGCGCTCGACCGCGATCAACCCGGGCGAAGCGGTCGAGGAAGGCGTCTCGATGTCGGACCGCTTCGGCCTGTGGCTCGGCTTCCACAGCATCGACCAGGAGACCTACCACGCGATCGTCAGGGGCTACGCCGAGCGTTACGGGCTCGATCTGCCGCCCGATCAATTGCGGGCCGAGGCCGCCGAGTGGTCGATCACCCGCGGCTCCCGCTCGGGCCGCGTCGCCTGGCAATTCATCCAGGACCTCGCCGGCCGCCTCGGCAAACCCCTCGCATGATCGCGGCCGCGGCCAGCGCCCGGACACAGTTCAGATTGATCCGACGCGGGGCCGCGGACCAGGCTTTGAGTTCCGATATCACATGAAACGGCACCCAGTCAGTGCGAGGAGCGGAGCGACGAAGCAATCTCGATCGGCTAACGCAGCTGGGACGGGATCGCGTCGCTTTGCTCGCAATGACAGCGTGTCTCTTGCGGACTTCAACTGCACTCCCTCAGTTTCATCAAGGGCGGCTCGACCGCCCGGCCGGTGTTGAACTCGCACGGAAAATTGCCGGATAGCGATCTACAACGGCTTTAACCAGAGGTTGCAGAAGAAGCCACAGAACGCTTGCCGGTCGTGCCGCATGCGGGAGATATTGACCCTGAAGATGTCGTGAGGCGGATCGCCGCTCGAGCGCACCTTATGTTGACGAGCGCGGCATGTTGACGAGCGCGGCGGGTCGGCATCGCCTAAAACCGGCTGTCGCGATCGTGCGCCAGTACGGGGGAGCAATAGTCTAGATACAAAACTTTTTCGTATGGAGCGAAAGCGCTTACTGCCCCAACGATGGCTTGCTAAATTCATATTTTTGACAAGATCGCATGGTATGCACACGGCCGCGATGATCGCTTCGCGTTAGACCTTGACCAGGAATGAATCGCGAAACCTCATGGGTTACCGCTCGTTGTCGTCATCCCCGCGAAAGCGGGGATCCAGGGCGACGAAGCCGCAGCGGTTGCCTTGTGGACCCCGCTTCCGCGCTGGGGCATGCACAGATTTCGGATGGCGCTCATCTTTCGCGAGCCTTTACCCCTCTCCGCCCTCGGGGCGGAGAGGGAAATGTTTCGGATATGCGGGTCGTCTTTTGAACGACGTCCTGAACCTGTTCGCTTTTGTAACCGCCTCTCGCTGTTATTTGCACTGTCAAGAACAGCGAATAACAGCGAAGCAACAGCCAGCTTCCACGCTGTTCTTTCGCGTCTATGATCGTCGGTGGCCCAGGGTTTCTGCGGAACTCGATATGTGCGTGGCCGATAATTTGCTGCGGCGAACAGCCAGAACAGCGAAAGTGCATCGATCCTGTTGTGCAGACCCGGTTTTCTCAGCTCGACCGCGAATCCCTTGTCATCGCGGTCGGCAACGGAGGCATAAATTCGCGCGGATCGACGGCGTGTTGACCGCGGCGAAGCTCGAAATGCAGCTGCGGCTCGCTGACATTGCCGGTCGAGCCGACCCGCGCAATCACCTGGCCGCGCTCGACCTTTTCGCCGCGCTTGACGAGGATCGCATCGCAATGGGCATAAGCCGAGATCCAGCCATTGGCATGCTTGACGAGAACCAGATTGCCGTACCCGCGCAGCTCGTTCCCGGCATAGGCGACGACGCCGGCGTCGACGGCTTGTACTGCCGTGCCGCGCGGCGCAGCGATGTTGATGCCGTCATTGTGTGTGCCGTCGGATTTTGAACCGTAGGTTGCAAGGATGTGGCCACGAACCGGCCAGAGAAACGCGCCGGCGCCAGCAGCCGGGGGGGTCGCGGCGCTACCCAAATCCGGGCTCTCGGGGACCTCGGGGGGCGGTGGCGCCGCGGAGATCGCGGGCGACGTTGCCGCGGGGCCGGGCTTGGCCTCCGGCGGCGCGGCAGGCGGGGCCAATGCCACAGCCGGAACCGACGGATGTTCCAGGGCGACCGGCGGCGGGAGATCGGGCCCCGTCAGGGACTGGGGAACCCCCGGCCGTGGTGCGGGAGGCAGAGCCGCGACCGATGCGGGCGCCGCAGCGAGGCGCGGCGGGCCGGCGCCCGGAATGACGAGCGTTCGCCCAACCTGAATGTGATACGGCGGCGACAGACCGTTAGCCTCGGCAATCACCCGCATCGGGACCTGGTAGTTGTGGGCGATCTCGGATAAGGTCTGCCCGCGCTGGATGGTGATCGTCTGCGGGCCACGTTCCACCGGCGCGGGGCCGCCGACCACCGGCGCCGGGCCCTCCACCCGCGGAGCGCAGGCCGCGAGGGCACAACCAAGCGTCGCCACAAGCCAAGACGCGGACCGCAAACCGCGCCACGCGCCGTTATGAATTGTCATCTTCCCCCGGCACGCCCCCCGACGCGCAACAACCTCGACTATTTGGTACGCCAACGAAAAATCATGTCAAGCCCTGGTCCGCGGGCCGGCGCGGCAGCCCGGCGACGAGCGGGACAAACCGGACGAGACCGAGATCCTCGGTCGAAAACCGGTCGTCTTCGCGGCGGATGCGAACGAGCTGCTGGTCGCGGTGATCCTCGCCGACCGGCGCTACGAGGATGCCGCCGGGTGCAAGGGAGTCCACGAGGATTGCCGGCACGTCCGGAGCCGCGGCGGTCACAAGCACTCGCTCGTAGGGCGCCTGCTCGGGCCAACCTTTCGTGCCGTCGCCGAATCGGCACACGATATTACGCAGGCGCAGCTCTTCAAACCGGCGCTCGGCATCGCGCAACAGTTCGCGGTGACGTTCGATCGTAAAGACACGTCGGCAGAGGGCAGCCAAAACCGCGGTCTGGTAACCGGAACCCGTTCCGATCTCGAGGACGTTCTGCCGTTCTCCGACCTCGAGCTTCTCGGTCATCAGCGCCACCACATAGGGCTGGCTCACCGTCTGCGCATTGCCGATCGGCAGGGCCATGTTCTCATAGGCCTGGTCCTCGAACGAAGCCGGCACGAATTTTTCTCGCGGGGTCTTTTCGATGGCGCCGAGCACCCGCGTATCGCAGATCCCGGCGCGACGCAGCTCCATCAGGAGACGCAGTTTTTTCTGGATCAAGCCCGGCTCGATCCTGGGCCGGCGCGACCAGGCGTCACCCGAAGACCTTTTTCAGAGACGCGAGGACAGGAACGTTGGTCAGGTTG
Source organism: uncultured Alphaproteobacteria bacterium (assembly GCA_963788085.1). GTDB lineage: Bacteria > Pseudomonadota > Alphaproteobacteria > ATCC43930 > CGMCC-115725 > AP-15. The sequence goes on along the minus strand of CAWBFS010000060.1, from coordinate 24,709 downwards.
AGGTAGATCGGGGTGACCGAAACCCGCTTCTCGTTGATCGCAGCCAAATCGGTGCCAGGCTCGGCAAACCCGTCCTCGCGCACTGGGCCAATCCAATAATAGGGCCTGCCACGAGGATCGAGGCGCTCGCTCAGATTGTCGGCGATCGCGCGCTTGCCTTGGCTGGTCACCGCGATGCCGCGGACGTCTTCGGGAGCCGCGGCCGGGAAATTGATGTTCATCAGGGTGTGCTCCGGCCAGGGCAGCCGGGTCAACCGCCGGATCACCTCGGGCGCGAAACGCGCGGCGGTGTGCCAGGGTACAGGCTCGCCGTCGATGAAATGCTGGCTCAGCGCGATCGCCGGGATGTCGAGCAACGTCGCTTCCATCGCCGCCGCGACGGTCCCCGAATAGGTCAGATCCTCTCCGACATTGCCGCCGCCATTGACTCCGGAAAGGACGAGGTCCGGACGGTGCTCGCGAAGCAGGTGCTTGATCGCCAAGCATCACGCAATCTGTCGGCGTCCCGTCCACGGCGTAGCGCCGCTCCGCCAACTCCGACATGCGCAACGGGCGCCTTGTCGTCAGCGAGTGGCTGGCGGCGCTCTGCTCCTGCTCGGGCGCGACGACCCAGACGTCGGGTGAGAGATCGCGCGCGATCTCCTCCAACAGTTTGATACCGGGCGACCCGATGCCGTCGTCGTTGGTGACGAGAATGCGGGCTTTGGCGAGTTCGATGCGCCCGTCAGCCATCGGGTTCGATGACCTCCTGGCCTCCCATATAGGGCTGCAACACCGGCGGGAGCACCACGGTGCCGTTGTGCCGCTGGAAGTTCTCCAGGATCGCGATCAGGGTGCGCCCAATCGCGAGACCAGAGCCGTTGAGGGTATGGACCGGCAATGTCCCTCTTCCCTCGGCGGGGCGATAGCGCGCCTTCATGCGCAAGGCCTGGAACGCGCCGCAATTCGAGCAGCTGGAGATCTCGCGATAGGTCCCCTGCCCCGGCAGCCAAACCTCGATGTCATAGGTCTTTTGCGCGGCAAATCCCATGTCGCCGGTCGACAGCAGCACCACCCGGTAGGCGAGGCCGAGGCGCTTCAGCACTTCCTCGGCGCACGCGGTCATGCGTTCGTGCTCGGCCGAGGAATCATCCGGGCGGACAACCGAGACCAGCTCGACTTTTTTAAACTGATGCTGGCGGATCATGCCGCGGGTGTCCTTGCCCGCCGCGCCGGCCTCCGAGCGAAAGCATGGCGTCCACGCTGTGTAGCGCAGCGGCAGGACGCCTTCGTCGATGATTTCGCCCGCCACCAGATTGGTGAGCGGCACTTCGGCGGTCGGGACCAGCCAATAGCCGTCGGTTGTGCGGAACATATCCTCGGCAAATTTCGGGAGCTGGCCAACCCCGAACACCGCTTCGTCGCGGACCAGCAGCGGCGGAGACACTTCGGTATAGCCGAACTCGGACGTATGGAGATCGAGCATGAACTGGCCGAGCGCCCGCTCGAGCCGGGCGAGCGCGCCGCGCAGAACGACGAATCGGGACCCGGACAACTTCCCGGCGCGCGCAAAATCCATCATGCCGAGCCGTTCGCCGACCGCTTCATGAGACAATGGTGCGAATTCGAAACGCGGCGGCTCGCCATGATGGCGCACCACCCGATTGGCGGTTTCGTCCGGGCCGTCCGGCACCTCTTCGGCCGGCAGGTTCGGGAGACCGGCGAGGATCTCGTCGATTTGGGCGCGCAGTCGCGCCGCCTCCGCGCCGGCTTGGGCTTCGACTTCCCTGTCCTCGCCCGTCTGGCGCAGCAACGGCGCTATGTCCTCGCCGAGTTTCTTGGCGGCGCCGATCTCCCGGGCGACGCGGTTGCGCCTGGCCTGCGCTTCCTGGGCACGAGTTTCGGCGGCACGCCACGACCTGATCGAGCGCCAAGATCTCCGCGGCGTACGGCGGCAAACCGCGCCGCGTTAGGCCGCGGTCGAATTCCGTCGGATTGTCACGAAGCCATCTCGAGATCATGCATCGAAGAGCGTCATGCCCGGGCTTGACCCGAGCATCTCCTGGAGCTGGTCAAGCCGGCGATGACAAAGGGAGCGGCATAAGCATGGGCCCGGATATAAAGAGCCGCACGCCTCTCGTCCATCCGGCCCGCGCTCGTCACGTTCCGGCGGCGGGCTTCCCTTTGCCGGCGAGTTCGGCTTCCTCTGCGGCCTCACGCTTGGCGCGCGCCTTCTCCACCATCCGGCACGAGATAATCGAGGCCTCAAACAAAATAATCAAAGGTATCGCGAGGCTCGTCTGGCTGATGATATCCGGCGGCGTCAATACCGCGGCAACGACGAACATGATGACAATGGCGTAGCGTCGTTTGGATGCGAGCCCGGCCGAAGTAACCAGACCCACACGCGCCATCAAGGTAAGCAGCACCGGCAGCTGAAAGGCGACGCCAAAGGCGAAGAGCAGGGTCATGACCAACGACAGGTATTCGTTGACCTTTGCCTCGAGGACGATCGGAAGTCCGCCGTCGGCGCCGGCCGGCGTCTCGAAGCTGACGAAGAAGCGCCAGGCAACCGGGATCACCACAAAGTAGGCGAGAGCCGCGCCCATCGCGAACAAGACCGGAGTGGCGAAGAGATAGGGATAGAAGGCGCGACGTTCGTTCTTGTAGAGCCCGGGCGCGACGAACTTCCAGATCTGGCTGGCGACGATCGGGAAAGCGAGGCAGAGCCCCGCCCAGAACGACACCTTGACGTAAGTGAAAAAGGCCTCGGTCAGACCGGTGTAGATCAGATGCCGCCCGGTCTGCCCCTCGAAAATGACCGCCAGCGGATGCACCAGAAAGCCATAGATGCGCTCCTTGAATTGGTAGCAGATCAGAAACGCGACGAGGACCGCGCCGATCGCCCACATCAGCCGGTTGCGCAGCTCGATCAAGTGATCGAGGAGCGGCATCCTGCCTTCTTCGAGCTCGGCTTCCCTGTCGTCGTCCACAACCGTTCCCTAAAGGGCGCTAAACATGCACCGACATCGTCACTGAAGGATGCTGACTCGAAGCGGCCTTCACTGCTTTAGCGGCACGGTGTCCTGACTGGCGTCATGTGGCGGTGCGATGGTTGGCACCGCGGGCTCGGCCGCCTCGGCCGCCTGCGTCGGAGGTTCGGGAGCCGACGCGGCCGAGAGATCGGAGAATTTCGGCAGCTCCGGTGGCTTCAGGCTCTCGGCAAGGCTGCCGGTCGGATCGATCGTCTCGCGAAACTGTTTTTCGAGATCGATCTCGGTGGCCTTCTTCAGCTCCTGCCGCATTTCGTCCAGTTCGGCCTCCCGGATCATCTGCTCGACGCTGGTCTGAAACTCGCGTGACAAGGTACGCGCCTTTCTGAACCAGAAGCCGGCGACGCGCAGAGCCTTCGGCAGGTCCTTCGGTCCGATGAACACGAGCGCCACGACCCCGATCAGCAACAGCTCCGACATGCCGAAGTCAAGAAACATCGGGGCGCTGCCTCGCTGGGTCCTGTTCAGTTATCGGCAACATCCGCATGCGGCGTGATGATGTCAGATGGCTGTCATATGGGCAACTCCGGCCGGCGCACCACCCTGGCAGGTCACGGCTCCATGCGGGCTTCCTGCTCGGCGTTTTTCTCACCCGCCTGTTCGGGCAGGATGAGCGGAGACAGGTCGAGAAGACCGGCGGCGCGCAGCTCGTCGAGGCCGGGCAGCTCGTTCAGACTGTCGAGCCCAAAATGGACTAGAAAACCCGGCGTCGTCACCCACAGGAGCGGCCGGCCGGGACCGGCGCGCCGCCCCTTGGGGCGGACCCAGCCAGCTTCCATCAACGTATCGATCGTTCCCTTGCCGAGAGCGACTCCTCGGATCTGTTCGATTTCGGCGCGGGTCAGCGGCTGGTGGTAGGCAATGACCGCAAGAGTTTCGATCGCTGCGCGCGACAGCTTGCGGACGACCGGCCGCTCGATCCGTAATTTGGTGGCGAGGTCGGGCGCGGTGCGAAACGTCCAGCCGCCGGCCAGCCGGACGAGGTTGACACCGCGTCCGGCATAGCCTTCGGCCAGCTCGCGCAGCAAACCTCGCGACATCGGCCCCTTCGTCGAGGTGCCGTGACAGAGCCTCCTCGCCAATCGGGTCGGCGACCGCGAACAGGAGCGCCTCGACGAGACGCAACTGCTGCGCCCGCCCGTTCATCCGCCCGCCCCCAGACCATGCGCAACGGGCGAGGCGACGCTGCGAAGATATATCGGCCCGAAGGCCCGGTCCTGACGGAGCTGGATGCGGCCGCTGCGCGCCAGCTCGAGGATGGCGGCGAAACTCGCGGCGAGCGCCGAGCGGCGAAACACCTCGCCGCGCAGCTCCCTCGGCAAGAAGCTTGCCAGCTCGCGCCAATTTGGCACGCGGCCGATAAAGCGCGCCAACCGGCACAATGCATCATCCATCGAATAGAATTCGGCCGGCTCGATAGTCAGCACTGCGGCTTCGGTTCGGCGCCGGCCTTCGCCATAGGCGCGCAGAAGTTCGTAGAGTGCCAACTCGTAAACCGGGACCGGGATCACGGCGAGCCCCTCGGGCGCGCCGCGCAAGAACACATCCTGCCCCGTCCGCGGACGCGCCATGAGCCGCCCTCCGGCAATCTGCATGCGCCTCGAGCAATCGGAGGCGATGCTCCAGCTGCGCGGCGAGCTCTAGCCCCGCTCGGCTCCTCGTCCTGCGGAGGCTGCGGCAGCAACAGGCGCGATTTCAGATAGGCGAGCCAAGCCGCCATGACGAGGTAGTCGGCGGCAATCTCGAGACTGAGCGAGCGTTGTCGCGCGATGAACGCCAGATACTGGTCGGCCAGCGCCAGGATCGAGATCTTGCCGAGATCGACTTTCTGCTCGCGCGCTAATGCGAGCAGCAAGTCGATCGGCCCCTCGAAGCCGTCGAGATCGAGCACCAGCTGCTCTGGGCGAGAGCGCCCCTCACCCGCCTCGCTGCGCTCGTCACCCTCTCCCGCAGTGCGGGAGAGGGGGGACCCAGCCCGCAGGACTGGGTGGGTGAGGGCAGCCTCGGCTTCCACTCTCACCCACCTCGGCCAGTGATGGTCAGCACGAACTGGTATCAGCGCCTCCGCCGGCACGCCGATCAACCATCCAAGGATATTCAGATTAAATCCGGTTTGCTCGCCGACATAGGGCAACAGAACAAGAAAAGCAGCAGGATCAAAATGCCGTAACGCTCAAGCCGTGCCAGCGGGAACGCGAGTGCATCCGGCAAGAGCCCGACCGCGACCCGTCCGCCATCCAAAGGCGGCAACGGCAGCATGTTGAACACGCATAAGACCACATTGATCTGGATCGAATGCACCAGATTTTCGTCCGAGCCAAACTCGCTGCCGGCTCGGCGGCATAAAACCGACCCCGTAAAACAACAGCGACGAGACGATGGCGAGCAGCACATTGGTGCCCGGCCCGGCCAGAGCGACCCACACCATGTCGCGCCGCGGCTGGTCGAGCCGCCGGAAATTGACCGGTACCGGCTTGGCATAGCCGAACAGGAACGGCGAGCGCAGCAGGATCAGCATCGCCGGCAGGATGATCGTGCCGAACATGTCGACATGCTTGAACGGATTGAACGTGACGCGGCCCGCTCGCTGGGCGGTGTCGTCGCCGAATTGATACGCGACAAAACCGTGCGCCGCCTCGTGAAAAGTCACGGCAAAGACGACCGGCAGAACCCAGGTGCTCGCCTGATAGATCATCGCGGCCATGCCGCCCGCCGGGTTCACTGCTCCGCATCTCCGAAATGCGCGCGCCCGCAAGAAGCGCGTCGAATTGCGCCTCCGCTTCCGCGCGGTCGAAGCCATTCACCGCGGAACCGCGACGCAGCGCTTCGCCGCGCCGGAGCCGCGCCGCGGTGAGCGGCGAAATCGGCCGGGCTGCCGCAACGACCTCCTCCATCTGGCCGGGATCTCCATTGCAATGCAAGGCAAGATCGCAGCCCGCGCCGAGCGCCTGCCGGGTCCGCTCCCCGAGCCCGCCGCCGAGTGCCCTCATCGACAGATCGTCGGATACGAGAACGCCGTCAAACCCGATCTCACCGCGGATCACGTCAGTGACCACGCGTGAAGACAGTGTCGCCGGCGCCGTCGGATCGACAGCCGAATAGACGATGTGCGCGGTCATCGCCCAGGGCATCGCCGCCAGCGCTCGGAAGGGCGCGAAATCCGTGTTCGCCAATTCTTCGTAACTGGTCTCGACCAGTGGACAGGCGTTATGGCTGTCGACGCGAGCGCGGCCATGGCCGGGGATGTGTTTGACGACAGGCAGGACGGCGCCGTCGAGCAGACCCGCACACACGGCACCTGCGAGGCGCGCGACCCGTTCCGGATCCTTCCCATAGGCCCGGTCGCCGATCACCGGATCCGCCCCGGATGCCGGAAGATCCAGCACCGGCAAGCAATCGATGGTGATCCCGAGCCGGGCCAAATCGTCGGCGATCAGCCGGGCGCCGAGACGGGCCGCCGTCGCCGCCGTCGGGTCCGGCAGCGAGGCCAGACCCGCAGCCGACGGATAGAGGCGCCAGTGCGGCGGACGTAGCCGCGCCACCCGGCCGCCTTCCTGGTCGATCAGAACCGGCGCATCGTCGCGACCGACGCAGCCGCGCAACGAGCCGACCAGATCGCGCACCTGATCGGGCGAGCTGCAGTTCCGGCGGAACAGAATGAAGCCGACCGGATCGGCGGCGGCGAAGAAATCGCGTTCCGAGGCGGTAAGACGCTCGCCGGAGCAGCCCAAGACAACCGCGAGCGGCGCATTATCGGGCAATTATGCACCCGATGTTGCGCCGCTTCAGCTCGCCGCAGACCCGCTCTGCATCCGCGATGGGGGCAGTCTGGAGGGCGTAAAACACCCCTTTGTCGCCGAGATCCGCCCTAGTATGGGATCGAGTACTGAGTGCTGATGCCGCCGCTGCTGCCAATCCCCCCGCCCTCGTTCCAGACACTCTCGGAGTTCCATGGGCCGCTGGCTCCGGCGACGGTCAAGAGTGTCCCACCCACCATCGTGATGTACGGCGAATCCTCGGGGAAGGGGATCAGCGAGGAATAGGCATCGCTGTCGCCGGAGGCGCAGTAGAAGGTTTGTCCCTGCGCCGCCATCTCCTGGAAGAGAGTGTCCGCAGTCGAATCCTTCGTCTTGCTGGGGCTGGACCATGAGCAACTGATCTGCTTCGCGGCGTTATCCGTCGCGATGCGGGTGAGAATGTCATCCCAGTTGCCGTTCGAGCCCGCCTCGTAGACGATAATCTTGGAAAGCCCCGGCGCCATGGAGACCGCCATCTCGATGTCCAGGGAGACTTCCAGTTGGCCGTTGCCGCCCGACCCACGGCCACGGAAGTGATCCAGCAATACATTCGTCAGCGGCACGCTGGGCAGTCCTGCTGCTGACTCGTAGTAACTGATGTCCGAGCTGGAGTAGCCGTCAAATTGCAGCAAGCCCAACACCTGGCCGCTACCGGTGATCGTGACGCCGGGCAGGTATGCATTGCGGAAGTCGTATCCCATGTAATCCCCGTTCGGGCCGCTCCCGGCGAGGGGATGCGCCGTAGCGGCTTGCAAGGCCGGTTTCACGTGGACGTTCGGCTTTGGCAGTGAATAATTGTCCAGTCCGCTGACGTGGGCGATTGCCACGCCCAGGTCCGGCGAGGGCTCCCGGTCGGGGGCGTAAAAGTTCCGCCCCTCCGTCGGATGCCGGTACTCGTGCAGCGTCACGTGCAGCGCCTTCTCAATATCGGACACCGCGCCGTCCACATCCAGCACCACACGGTTTCCGTACCGTTGTGTCACGGTCATCCCGTGCGCTTGAGCGAAGGCCGCAACGGCATCGTAATCCGCCGGGGACGGGCCAAATTGCTGGGTGAAATCGGCGACGCTCAGGTACTTCCGGTAGCGGGGCGAGGTGGGATCGGACAATTGCCGCAGCAGGTCGCTGCAGCCGCGCCTCATTGCGCAGCGGAAGCGAGATCGCCAACTGGAGGTGCTGCGTGCCAGGCAGCTCTCGCAGCGCCTTGAGCGCCAGAACCACGGCCGGTACATGCCCGTGCACTACCTGCTGCGCCGCGCGTCCGTGAGTCGCGCAAGCAGGCATAGAATGGCCAGCAGGCCGCGGATCGCGGTCCGGAGACAGCACCGGCTGGTCGAGGGGGATGGCATAGGGCGGACGTGGCGGATTTCCAGGGGAACCGCAGAGCAACATCCCGGCCAATATATGCTGGCTATTGCATGGGGACAATTAAATCCCCTATGTCTTGCGGACCATCCGGTCGAGCCACCGTGTGGGCCTGAAGACGCAGGCCCGCTTTCATGGCGCCGTTGCCGCGCGGCGGCCGGGGTGATACCATCCCCGTACCTGTCGCCATACGATGGATCAACCCCACTCGCAGAATCCCCTGGCCAAGGCCATTGCCCAGCTCGACCAGCTTCCGCGTTCGGCCATCATCGGGCTGACATTCCTTATCCTGGGTCTCGTCGTCGTCGTCGATATTCTCACCGGTTACGAGATCTCCTGCACCGTCTTCTATTTGCTCGCCATCGGGTTCGCCACCTGGTTTGTTGGCGGGCCGTTTGGCATCTTTGTCAGCCTGCTGAGCACCGGGTTTACGTCGTTCGCGAATGTCATCACCGGGCAGACCTATCACAATCGCTTCGCCCCGTTCTGGAATGCGGCCATCGTCCTCTCCTTTTATCTCATCGTCGTCGGCTGCTCCGCAGCCTGCGCCATCATCCAGGATACCCTCGAGCGAGCGTGTCCGCGAGCGCACCGCCGAAGCTCTCCGCGGAGCTGGTCGAGCGCAAGCGCCTCGAAAAGGAAATCCTCGTCATCAGCGAGCGCGAGCAGCGCCGCATCGGCCTGGATATCCATGACAGCCTCTGCCAGCACCTCACCGGCACGGCGCTGGCGGAGCAATTCCTCCTCGAAAAACTCACCGCCCGCGAGGCTCCCGGAGGTCCAGGACGCCAATCTCGTCGTCGGCCTCATCGAGGACGCCATCGCCATGGCGCGCGGCCTCGCGGCGGGGCTTTCCCCCATCGAGACGGAAGGCGAGGGCCTGCTGACCGCTCTATGGCGATCTGGCGGAGCATTTCTCCGAGCCAGTTCAAGATCGCCTGCCACTTCGCCTTCGATGAGCCGGTGCTCATCCAGGATCCCGCGGTCGCCACGCATCTCTACCGGATCGTCCAGGAAGCGGTGCACAATGCCATCCGCCACGGCAAGGCCCGCAACATGGCATCCACCTCGGCCAGGCCGGCTCCCGAGTCACCCTGACCATCACTCGACGATGGCTGCGGACTGCCCGCGGACCTGCCTCTTACCATGGGAATGGGCTTGCGAAACATGAAATATCGCGCCTCTATGATCGGCGGCAGCCTTACTCTCGAGCGGGGCGATCCCGGCGCCATTCGTCACCTGTTCCTTTCCGGAGGGAATGGCCGCCTAATGAAACCATGACCACGATCGCCGAACGCCCTTCCGCCAGCACCCGCCGCCGCGTCTTCCTCGTCGATGACCATCCGCTCGTGCGCGAGTGGCTGGCGAATGTGATCAATCAGCAGGCCGACCTCATGGTCTGCGGCCAATCCGAGGGCCGCGAGGGCTGCCTGGATGCCATCGACAAGAAGCGGCCCGATGTCGCCATCGTCGATATCTCGCTCAAGGATTGCTCCGGCTTTGATCTGATCGCGGAGATCAAGCAGCACGCGCCGCGCATCGAGATCATCGTCCTTTCCATGCACGACTCGCCCCTTTACGCCCGCCGCGCCCTGCGCGCCGGCGCCACCGGCTACGTCGTCAAGCGGGAGACCACGCGCAAAATTTGCAACGCCATCCGCGATGTCCTCAACGGCGCCACCCTACATCAGCGAGGAGTCCGCGGAGCCGGAAGGCGGCGCCCCCGCGGAGAACGTCGATCTAGCGCTCCTCAGCGACCGGGAGATGGAAATCTTCCGCTTCCTCGGCCTCGGCAATCCGACGCGGCAGATCGCGGAAACGCTCGGGATCAGCATCAAGACCGTCCAGGTGCATTGCGGCAATATCCGGGAAAAACTCGGCATCACAGGGGCGACGGAGCTGCTGAGCGCCGCGGTGCGCTGGAATGAGCATCATGGTCGCCGGAGGATTAGGCGGCGCCCCTTGCAGAGGGTGGAGAGATTGAGGAAACCCGGGAGCCGCAGACTGCCTCCGCGTTTTAAAGGCAGCCCGACCGATCCGGCATGCGTGGCCGTCAACTACCCGTCACTCGCGCATGGAAGGGACCTGCAAAGTAGCGAAGAGCTCCTGCCGCACAAGAAAAAAACATCCCAAACCGATGCGCCTACGCGCATGTGCGCGGGTGTATCCGGGACCGTCTCGAGGCGCGGCGGATTCATCGGGAATTTCGCGGGTTGCCGTGACCGCTAACCCTTCCAGTTTTCCACCACTTCCATCAGCAGCCGCGCGCCGAAACCCTGTCGCTCCCGCGGCTCAATTCCGGGCGCGGCTTCGTGCTGTGCGCCACCGGCGCGATGTCCAGGTGCGCCCATGGCGTATCGCCCGCAAACGCCTTCAGGAAGGCCGCCGCCGTGCATGCGCCGCCGTAGCGCCCGCCGGCGTTCTTGAGCGCGGCCACCTCGCTCCGGATCTGCTCGGTGTATTCCTCGTAGAGCGGCATCGGCCAGAGGCGTTCGCCGGTTTTCTCGGAGGCCGCGAGCAGCGCGTCTTGCAAGTCATCGGAGGTGCTCCACAGCCCCGCCGCGTATTCGCCCAGCGCGACCACGCATGCGCCGGTCAGCGTCGCCAGATCGATCACCGCGCCGGCCCCGCAATCCTTGCGCGCATAAGCAATCGCATCCGCCAGCACCATCCGCCCCTCGGCGTCGGTATTGATCACTTCGATGTATGTCCCGTCGTAAGTCTTCACGATATCGCCGGGCCGGTACGCCGCGGCCGAGGGCATGTTTTCCGCCGATGGCGATGATGCCCACCACGTTCCGCTTCAGCTTCAAGCCGCGCGATTGCCGCCATCGCCCCCAGCACCGCCATCCCGCCGCATTTGTCGAAGACCATCTCCTCCATCTTGTCCGCCGGCTTGATGGAAATGCCGCCGGTGTCGAAGGTGATCGCCTTGCCGACCAGCGCGATCGGCGCCTCGCCCGGCGGCCCGCCCTCGATGCCGCAGCACGATCAGCCGCGGCGGCCGCGTGCTGCCCGTGCCCGACCGCCAGCAGGCCGCCGAATCCGCCGCGCTCGCAGTTGTCTTCTCGTCCAGCACGGTCACCTTCAGCTTCTCGCGCTTCGCGATGCGCCGGCACTCCGCGGCCAGCGTCTCGGGATAAAGCAAATTGCCCGGCTGATTGCCGATCTCCGCGCGCCAGATTCGTCGCCGCTCCGGCGATTTCCCCGCGCCGCGCCGCCTTGCGCGCCTTCGCGCAGGTCGCGCTCCTTCACGATCAGCCGCACGCTCGTCGATGGCCGCGCCCTTCGGCTTTCTTGAAATCCTGCGAACGCATACTCGCCCAGCACCGCTCCTTCGGCCGCCGCGCGCCGTCCACTGCGCGTATGACCGCAGGTCCAGGGCTGCGGCCCGGCCGGCCCGCCTTTTGCAAGCGTCCGCACCGCCGTTCCCGCCGCGGCGCGGAGCGTCTGCTCGGTCATTTCGCCGCGATCCCCCAGGCCCACGCAGAGCAGCCCGTCGTGGTGCAGCAGCAGCGTGCTGTTCGGCTGCCGCGGACCATTCCGCCTCGGGGACAGGCGGAGGGGATGTCCGTGCGCTCCGCCTTGGTGAAAAACCTCACCAGCGTCTCGCCCCGGCCCGCTTCGGCCCGCGAATCGGCTTTCAGCTTCACAATTGGATCACCTGCGCGGAGTGGATGTCCTCCTCGGCCAGCAGTTTATCGAGGACCTCGTCGCTCGGCGGCGTGTCGAGGTTGAGCACCGTGATGGCCTCGCCGCCCGCTTCGTTGCGGCTCAGCGACATGCCGGCGATGTTCACCTTGCTCGCGCCGAGCACGCTGCCGAGCATGCCCGACGATGCCCGGGCGGTCCCGGTTCTCCAGCAGCAGCAGCACCCCTTCCGGACGGGCTTCCACGTGCCGGTTGTTGATCTTCACCATGCGCGGCGTCGTCCCGAAATAAGTGCCGGCCACCGAGACCGCGTCCGCCGTCGCATCCCGCGGAGAGCTCGATCAGCTCGGTGAAATCGCCCGGCGCGCTCACGCGCGACTCCGTCACCTTGAGGCCGAGGTTCGCCGCCAGCGCGGGCGCATTGACCTGGTTGACCTCATTGCCCGCCGGCGGCCAGCAGGTATCCCTTCAGCACCGCCCGCGTCACGGCCGCGGTGTCCACCTCGGCCACCTTGCCGGAGTAATTGATATTCAGCCGCTCGCATCGCTTCGGCGCGATTTGCGACAGGAGCCGCCCCAGCTTTTCGCCCAGCGACGAGATACGGCCCGATGATCTCGAGGGTCTTCGCGTCGATGGTCGGCATGTTCACCGCGTTGCGGATTTCGCCGTGCAGCAGCATCGGCGCGGATCGCCTGCGCGATCTCGATGCCCACGCTCTCCTGCGCCTCGGCGGTCGATGCGCCCAGGTGCGGCGTCAGCACCACATTCGGCAGCTCGCGCAGCGGGAAATCCGCCGGCGGCGGCTCCTTCTCGTAAACGTCCAGCGCCGCGCCGCCCACCTGGCCGCTCTTCAGCGCGTCAAGCAGCGCCGCTTCGTCCACCAGGCCGCCGCGGGCGCAATTGATGATGCGCACGCCCTTCTTGCCTTCGCCAGGCGCGCCGCATTGAGCATGTGGTGCGTCTCCGGCGTCGCCGGCATGTGCATCGTGATGAAATCCGCCCGCGGCAGAATATCGTCCAGGTTCTCGACCAGCTCCACCTGCAGGCGTGCGCGCGCGGCTGGCCGAGAGATAGGGATCGTAAGCCAGCACGCGCATGCCGAACGCCATCGCCCGCCGCGCCACCTCCGGTCCCGATGCGGCCCATGCCGAGGATCGCCGAGCGTCTTGTCGTAAAGCTCCGACGCCTTCGAAACTCTTCCGGTCCCATTTGCCCGCCTTCATCGAGGCATGCGCCTGCGGGATTTTCCGCGCCAGCGACATCAGCAGCGAGAATGTGTGCTCCGCCGTCGAGATCGTGTTGCCGCCCGGCGTATTCATCACGATCATGCCGCGCCTGGTCGCCGCATCGACATCGACATTGTCCACGCCCACGCCGGCGCGCCCGATGACCTTCAGCTTCGTGGCGGCGTCGATCAGCTTTGCCGTCACCTTCGTCTGGCTGCGGACCACGAGCGCGGAGAACTCCGGCGATGATCTCCATCAGTTGCATCCTCCTTCAATCCGGTCTTCACGGTCACATCCAGCTCTCCGCCCCCGCGCAATTCGGTCACGCCGCGGTCGGAAACAGGATCGGCAACGAGAACTTTTGGAACTTCCATAAGGGAAAAATTTTGGGAAGGTCGGGAATACTGCAAAACCCTGTTCTTGGCAACATCCGCCCGCAGGATGCATTTCTTTCCGTGGCGATGGGACGGATGGGACCTATGGGACGGATGGGACCTATGACTGCGAGGCAAGCGTAAACATGCTCGGAATTGTCATGGGAAAATCCGCGGCTGTTTGCCGAAAATAATCTGCGTAAATCTGCGTTAATCTGTGGCTAAAACCAAGCCGTCCATCCGCCAACCGGCGCTCAGTGTCCGATGATAGGGCGGCCCAGCCAGAACGGCTCGCCGACGCCCTTCCGGTAGGCCGCCAGCGCTTCCGGGGAGGAATTCACCCGCAGGTTGCTGTAGCTTCCGTCTGGTAAGTGCCGTCTGCGTCTTCCGACGGCTCGTTCTGCCAGCGCTCGTTCCAGAAGACCGCGGCCTTGAGCTTCGGATACTTTCTTCATCTCTTGAACGCTTCCTTGATGAAGCCGGACTTGCTGCCGAATTGCGGGAACTCGCCGATGCCCCATTCCGCCAGCATGACCGGCTTGTGGGATCGATCCGCGTGATCTCCGTGTAGGGCCAGTCCAGCAGCGGCTCGAAGGGCGACCAGTTATCCTCGACGTATTGCTGGCCGTACACGGACATGCCGAGCCAATCGACATATTTCGAGCCCGGGGTAATAGATTGCACGATCAGGTTCCATTCCTCCTGCGGCATCGAGTAATTCATGAAATGGAACACCCAGATGACATTCGTCGCGCCGCGCGCGCGCACCCGGTCCACCACGCGGCGGTAGGCCGCCTTGAAGACCTCCGGCGCGACGTATCTGGGGTAGCCGAGGTCCAGCCACCATGCGTGGTAGGAGCCTTCGAGGAATCTGGGCGCCGGTGTCCGGCAGATGTCGCCGCCAGCGAGAGTATGCTCGGCGACGTCCGAGGATCCGGCCCACGCATTCGGGCCTCTCGCATCCTCGGGTAAACTACCCACGGCACCCATTCATCTCATACTCCGGCCCGCGTATCGGGTCTGTTCGGGACTTCTTGTCCTCGCCATAGAACATCCCGGACCACGGGAACCATTGCGCCGTTCATCTCATTGGCAAAGGAGACCATGATCGGATGCCCGAACGCCTTCGCCGCGTCGCGCCCAGTGATCGATGTAAGCGTCCCATTTGCCGGCGGCGATGTTCGCCAGGGAAAACTTGTCCGGCCCCTGGTCTTCATCGTACGGGCCGGTCCCATGGCGACCAGAAAAGCAGCGGAACCGAGCCGTGCCGCCAGATGATTTCCAGGTTCGCAGTCGGGAACGATTGCTCACCCCAATAGCTGGACGAGGCGATGATCGCCTGGTGTTTGCCCACGAGCTTCTCGAAGCCCTCGATGTTCTCGACGCGTCACGTCGTCCTCGGTATCGCCAAAGTCGATGAAGGCGCCGGTGTACGCTCCGTGCTCGGGCACCAGCAGCTTCTCCGGCCCATGTCCGCGGGGGCGGCGGCTTCGTGCACGATGCGCCGCCAGCAGCAGCCGCGACGCGCGGCGCACGTCGCGGCAGCCACGAGTCAGCGTTCGCGATCGCTCATCCCACGCGCACCGGCATGGAGGCGGTGCGCTCCAGTTTGCCCCATGTGACCCATGCGCCCTTGAAGGCCCGGTAGAGCGCCCTCCAGATCACCCAGCTCAACATCGGGCGGTAAATGATGCGCATCGGCAGGATGGTCCATGCCTTGCGCAATTTTTCCCCGTCCAGCCCGCAGGCCAGGAAGGCCAGCATCAAATCCATCAGCAGGAAAATCAGCACATACGACCACATCGCCGACCATCCGCCGAGGATCAGCGAGATGACCAGCAGCCCGTCCACCACCGGCGTCAGCGCGACGAGGACGATCTGGAAAAACCAGACGCTCGGCAGCGAGAACCAGCCGAGCGCGCCGTATTGCGGGTTGAAGACCAGGTCGCGGTGTTTCCAGAGGCATTGCAGAGTGCCGAAGGCCCAGCGGAACCGCTGCCGCATCAGCGGGATCGGCCCTTCCGGCGCCTCCGTCCAGGCCAGTGGCGTCCGGCGCGTATTCCACGCGGTAGCCGCTGCTTGTGGAGGCAGAGCGTCAGGTCCGTATCCTCCGCCAGCGTATCCAGGCAGAAGCCGCCCGCGTCATCGAGCGCCTGCCGGCGAATCGCGCTCACCGCGCCCGGCACCACCGTGATGCAATTCCATTGCGCGTAAGCGCGGCGGTCGAGATTGAACCCGCAGATGTACTCGAGCGACTGGCACCGCGCGATGAACGTCCGCAGGTTCCCCACCTTCGCGTGGCCGGAGACCGCGCCCACCTTCGGGTCGCTCAGCGGCTTGACCAGCGCATCGAAGGTCTCGCGGTCAAAATGCGTATCGGCGTCCAGGAAGACCAGCGTGTCGTGCCGCGCCTCCGCCACGCCGGTCCGCAGCGCCTCGGACTTGCCGCCGTTCGGCTGCTTGACCAGCCGGATGCGCCGGTTGATGAACGCCGCCTTCTCGATCTCGCCGCACGGTCTGGTCCTTCGAGCCGTCATCCACCACCACCACCTCGAACTCGCCGGCGTAGGCGGTATCCGTGCACCGCGCGCAAGGTGGCCGCGATGACTTTCTCCTCGTTGTAAGCGGCGATGATCACGCTGAGCGGCGGCGTGTAGGGCGGCCCGGCCAGCCAGCCGGCGCACCCGCCGGTAATGCCTGGCGAGCCAGCACCGCCACGATGATCGTGCGCAGCACGATGAGCCCCGTCGCCGCGATCATGAACGCCCAGCAAAACTCGACGATGAAATGCCAGATGCGGAAGCCGCTGCCGGTCACCAGCGGTCAACCGGTCCGCGTCGCCCCTGACCAGCGGCATCAGGTCATCGCGCGGGATTTGAGCAGTTCGCTGAGCGGACGATGCTGATCGCCGCGCGTTTGCAGCCAATCGATGATCTGCGGCAGGGCCTCGACGGTCTGCTGCCGGTTGCCGCCGGCATCGTGGAGCAGGATCAGGCTGCCCTCCTGCCGCAGTTCCTTGATCCGCTCGACGATCACATCGGCGCCCGGGCCGCGCCCAATCCTCCGGATCGATGTTCTCCAGCACGATCGAGATAGCCGAGATCGTCCTGCACCTGCTTGAGCGGCGCCAGTTCGGCGAGGTCGGTCGGGCTGGGAATCGGCGTTGTAGGGCGGGCGGAAGAGCGTCGTCGAGCGCCCGGTGATGCTCTCGATGAGCCGCTGCGTGGCGTTCAGCTCGATCTGCACCTGCTTCGCCGGGATCACCGCGAGATTCGCGTGCGTGTAGGTGTGATTGCCCACCAGGTGCCCCTCGGCCACGATGCGCTTGACCAGGTCCGGGGTATTGCTCCGCCTGGCTGCCGACGAGGAAGAACGTCGCCTTGACGTTAGTACTTCTTGAGGATGTCCAGGATCATCGGCGTCCATTTCGGGTCGGGCCCGTCGTCGAAGGTGAGCGCCACCTCGTGCTCGCCGCCCGCGCCTTGGTGGTAAAGGCTGGGGAAGGTGGGGAAGTCCGAGCTGTAGGCCGACGGATAGCGCCCGTTCTTCTCGAGCGTCACCGTCCGCTCCCCGTCTGCGCGGGTGTCGTCCACGGTCACGATTTCCCCTGGCCCACGTTGGTGATCGTGTCGGAGGCATCCATGTGGTTGAGCTTCGCGGATTCCGCCGGTCGCCGCGTGCTCGGTGTCCTTCATCGCCAGCACGTCCCAGATCTGCGGATCCCCGGCCCAGCCGGGCGATGGCGATGCCGCCCAGTCCGCCGCGCGCACGGCGCGCAATTGATTCAAAAACGTGATCGCGTCCAGGAAGCAGACGGTGTGATCCTTCTGCGGCTCCTGGTAGGAGATAGATCGGGTTGTACATCGGCGCCTGGGAGTCGACCCGCTGCAAGCCGGAGTAGCTGGCCCGGCTCATCGCATCGGCAAAGGAGATCGTCTCCGCCCGCTTCGCCCCGTCGGTCCAGTCGTAGCCGTAGGCGCCGATGCCCGCCGATCCACAGGTCCGGCTCGCCGTAGCCCGCGAGCACGTGCAGCCAGCCCTCGAACCAGTCCTGCGAGGCGATGGGCCCCGGCGGATCGATGTCCGAGGTCTCGTCATAAAGCATCGCGATGTAATGGTCCGCGTGTTCGGCCAGCCGGTCGAGGTCGCAGCGTGTTGAATTCATCGCCCATCTGGACCATCACCCACAGTTCCTTGTCCACCGCGTGCAGCGCGTCCGCCATCTTGATCAGCAGATCGGTGATCTCCTTCTTGTCGCCGGGATCCAGTTCCTCCCAGTCCACCACCACCCCGCCCGCCTTTGCCGCCTCGAGCTGCGAGAGCAGGTTCACCACGAATTGATTCTTGCCGGTCGTCCGGTCCCATCGCCAGACCTTCCACCGCCTCCGGCTGCCAGGCTCGTCCACCAGGTTGGTCAGCAACGGCATCAGCACCAGCCCCTTGGCCGCGCCAGGCGCTCGACCCGCACGATCCTCGTCCACGCGCAACGTGCCGAGGCCGTCGGTCAGCGTCGACCCATTCCGGGCAGACATGGGTCAGCTGGTCGGCATGCTCTTCGAGCGAGCTGTAGGAGTTCTCGTCCCAGTTCGCGTAGAAGCCGAGCCGGATTTCGGAGAACTTCTCCGGCTTCGGGTGGATCAATTCCCGCAGTTTCGCGATCCGCTCCTGGCCCGCCGCGGTCTTCGGGTAAAACTTCAGCCACGACTCGTCGGTCGCCTTTTGCGGCGCGCTCTGGTGTCGGCGCGTCTGCTGCTGGAGCGCCGTGAGCTGCCCCTTGAGCTTGCGCGACGGAGGCGGGCAGCCGCAGTTGCGGCTGGACGAGCAGCGCCTGCACGAAAAGCACAATTGCCCAGGAAGA
Organism: uncultured Alphaproteobacteria bacterium; assembly: GCA_963788085.1. GTDB lineage: Bacteria > Pseudomonadota > Alphaproteobacteria > ATCC43930 > CGMCC-115725 > AP-15. The sequence continues at coordinate 6,405 of CAWBFS010000060.1, read as the reverse complement.
CAAACGCCCAGCAGCACCAGCAGCGCGCCGCAGCCGCGGCCAGCGCCGGCCCTGGGGTCGTGGAAAACGAACGGCGGCGTGTTTTCGGCGTGATCAGGGGATCGACTCATTCCGCCTTATGGACCGCGGCGGTCCGGTTGAACCTGAAAAATTGGTCCGCGTTGTCCGTTGTCCGCGCCGCCACCTCATCGAGGGTCGTCCCGCGCAGGCTGGCGATTCGCTCCGCCACCAGCCGCGTGTAGGCCGGCTCGCAGCGCTTCCCCGGATGCGGCACGGGCGCGAGGTAGGGGCAATCCGTCTCGACCATGAAGTGCTCGGCGCCGATCCGCGTCGCGCAATCATGCACCAGCGGGGCGTTCTTGAAAGTCACGATGCCCGTGAAGGAAACCATATGCCCTAGACGCGATGCACTTCGTGCGCTTGTTCAAACGAGTTGCCGAAGCAATGGATACACCCCGCGCACGCGTCCCGGTGTAATGCCGCAGGATTTCCAGCGTATCCTCCCAGGCGTCCCGCTGGTGGATGACCACGTTGAGGCCGAGCTCCGCCGCCACCTCGAGTTGCTGGCGGAAGAGCCGCGCCTGGCGCCGCCTTGTATGTCGGTCGCATCGGAAATGCGCCGCCGGCTCGGCGCGGAGGCGCTGGGCAGGCGATGGTAATCCAGCCCGGCTTCGCCGATCGCCACCACGCGCGGATGGCGCGCCAGGTCCCGCAATTCCTTCTGATGACATCCTCCGCCGCATCGGCCGCCGAGGTGTCGGATGCACGCCGGCGACCGCAAAAACTGCGCGATCAGATCTCCGCCATGCGCGACCGCCCGGCGGCTGCCTTCGAGCGAGGTGCCGATGCTGATCATCCGCGTGACGCCGGCCTCCTCCGCCCGGCGCAGCACCCGGGGAAGTCGGCTGGAAATCCGGGTAGTCGAGATGGGCGTGGGTATCGGTCAGCATTCAGGGAAGTGGGAACGGGGAGGCTGCGGGTATTCTCCGTGTGGCGGGGTGCATGTCAAAGGGCAAACTGTGGAGTGCGGAATGCGGAATGGCAGAAGGGAAGCGGGCATTCAGCCGGGATGCGCCGCGGCTGGAAAATGGCCGATTACCACTGCACCACGGCTGGCCCAGGTCAGGCCGCCGCCGAAGACGACCAGCAGCACGTAGTCGCCGAGCTTCATCCGCCCGGTGCGGTTCGCCTCGTCGCAGCGCGATGGCCACGCACGCCGGCGCGGTGTTGCCGTAGCGGTCGAGGTTCATCACGAAATGCTCGATGCCGCACGTTCATGCGCTGCGGCCACGGCATCGATGATGCGGAGATTCGCCTGGTGCGGAATGATCCAGGCGAGGTCTGCTCCGGCTTTGACGCCCGGCCTTCTCGAGCGCCTTGTTGCGCCGCAGTCGATTCATCGCGGTGACCGCGTACTTGTAGATCTCCTTGCCGTCATCTGGATGATATTGCAGCCGCTGCGTCGAGCGTTCTCCGGCGTGATCGGAATACGGCAGCCGCCGCCGGGCATGGAAAGGATGCTCGTCTGCGCGCCGTCGCGCCCATGTAGGTGCTGATGCACGCCGTGGCGAGCCGGCGCGGTGCCGCAGGATCGCCGGCGCCGGCGCCGTCGCCGAAGAGCACGCAGGTGTTGCGGTCCTTCCAGTTCACGATGGAGGAAAGCTTGTCCGCGCCGATGACCAGGACGGTCTCGTAGGCGCCGGCGGTGATGAATTGCTGCGGCGATCTCGATGCGCGTAGAGAAAGCCGGAGCAGGCCGCGCTGACGTCGAAGCACGCCGCGTGCGTCGCGCCGATCTTGTGCTGCACGAAGCAGGCCGTGGAGGGGAACAACATGTCCGGCGTGACGGTGGCCACGATGATCAGGTCGATCTCCTGCGGCGTCGATGCCGCCCATGCTCGATGCGCCTGCTGCGCGGCCTTGGCCGCCATGTCGGTGGTGAATTCGTCCTCCGCGGCGATGCGCCGCTCGCGGATGCCGTGCGGCTGACGATCCACTCGTCGCGTCGTCTCGACCATCTTCTCGAGGTCGGCGTTGGTCGAGCACGCGCTCGGGCAGATAAGCGCCGGTGGCGATGATCGAGACGGTGCGCTTAGGCGGTTTCCGGAGTCGCGGGCTTGGGCTGGATCGTGTCATGGTATTGTTGATTTCCGCGACGATACTGCGGATTGACCTTGCTGAGTCACGGCTTCCCGCGCGACCCGGATGGCATTCTTGATCGCCTTGGGCGAGCGAGTTGCCGTGCGCCTTGATGCAGATGCCATTGACGCCGAGCAACGGCATGCCGCCGTATTCCTCGGCGTTGGTCTTTGGCGGATGGCCTAGAAGGCCTCCTTGGCCAGCAACGCGCCGGCCTGCGGACGCGGGTTCTTCTTCAGCTCGCGCTTGAGCCAGGCGAAAATCGCGTCGGCCAGGCCTCGGACGTCTTCAGCACCACGTTGCCGACAAAGCCGTCGCAGACCACCACGTCGACCGGCTTCTTGAACAGATCGTGCCCCTCGACGTTGCCGAGGAAATTGAGGCCGCTCTCCTTGAGCAGCTTGTAGGCCTCCTTGGTCAATTCGCTTGCCCTTGACATTCCTCCGTGCCGATGGTCATCAGGCCGACGACCGGATTCTTGTGCTTGAGCACCTGCCCGCGAATAGACCGAGCCCATGATCGCGTATTGCAGCAGGTGCATGCGGCCGTCGGAGTCGACGATTGGCCCCGGCGTCGATGAGGACAAAGACGTTGTTCTCGGTCGGGCATGACCGCGGCGATGCCGGGCGCTCGATGCCCGGCAGCATGCGCAGCTTGATGGTCGTGGCCGCCACGGCCGCGCCGGTATTGCCCGGCGCTCACGATCGCCTCGGCGTCGCCGTTTTTGACCAGGTCCACCGCGCGGCTGACCGAGGAGTCCTTCTTCCTCCGCACCGCATCGATCCGCGCTGTCGCTCATCTCCACCACCTGCGAGGCGTGGACGATCTCGATGCGCGGATCCGTGCAACCATGCTGTTTGAGCCAGCTCGCCTTGATCTGCTCCGTGTCGCCGACGAGATAGAGCTTGGTGATTTGCGGTATTCGCGCAACGCCAGGACGGCGCCCGCGATGGTGTTCTTGGGCGCGTAATCGTCGGCCCATGGCATCGAGAGCGATCTTCATGGGCGCATTTCGGGCACCGGGATTAAACCGTTCCCGGGCACAGTGTAAAAAGCAGCCAGCCGCCCGGGCCGACAAAGCGGGGCGGCTGGCAGGCGAAAGCAAATGGGACGCCTAGAGCGGCCTCGATGGTCAGCACCTGCCGGCCACGGTAATATCCGCAGGAGGGGCAGGCCGGTGTGGGCCGGAATGCGGCTGCCGCACTGGGCGCACTTGCCCAGCTGGGCGGCGTGAAAGCGGTTGGCGGCCTTGCGCGTGCGCAGGCGCATCTTGGAGATTTTGCGTTTTGGGACTCCCATGGTTAGTTGGTTATTTAAATTTCAGTTTGATCGAGTTCGTCCCAGGCGTCCGGTGTATTCCCGCGGGCTCTCAGCGGCTTCGGTATTCCCGACATGCGCCTTTGCACACTCTTTGCCGTTCCAATCGCAGTGCGGGTAGGGCGGAAGGGCGAGCAAAATATCTTCCCGCACCTGGTTCTGTCAAGTCCACGGTTTCAGGTCCCTGTCAATTCCACCTGGCAGGCGCAAATCCTCGACCCGCAGCGGGTAGGTGAACTTCTTCAGGCACGCGACGCATTCCAGCGCCCAGGTCCACGGCCAGTTTCCCGTGGCGAAGAGGCCGCCGTCCGCAGATCCCGATATCCAGCGCCCAGCGCACCGGCCCGCTGCGCGCGTTTCACCAACGGGTCGTCGAGCTCCAGGATCTTCGCCGGATCCTCCCCCTCGAGGTGGAGTCCCTCCTCCGGGATTTGATTGATGTGGACTTTCATAACTTGAGAAAATTCAGGGACTTATGGAGCGAATAATCGAAAAATGGCCGCCCGGGGGCGTCGCAGGGTGATTTTCCTGCGATTCGCCGGCCCAGATGATGCCCCTATTCTGCCCTTTAACCGGCAATTCTCAACTTTTTCCGCAGCGCCTCGACGACCGGCTCCGGGACAAAGGCCTCAACGGCGCCCCCCAAGCCGGGCGATTTCCTTCACGATCCGGGACGAAAGATAGGTGTACTCCTCGCGCGGAGTCAGGAAGACGGTTTCGATAGTCGGCTCCAGCTTGCGATTCATCAGGGCCATCTGGAACTCGAACTCAAAATCCGAGATGGCGCGCAGGCCGCGGACCACCGCCACCGCGCCGGCCTGCCGGGCAATTCGACCAGAAGGCCCTCAAAGGCAAGCACTTTGACATTCGGGAATCGCGCCGTCACCTCCCGGATCATCGCCACCCGTTCCTCCATGGTGAAGAGACTTTTTTTCGCATTATTGGACGCGGCGGCGACGATGACCTCGTCGAAAAGATTGGCGGCCCTGGCGATCACATCCACATGTCCGTTGGTGATCGGGTCGAAGCTTCCGGGGTAAATGGCCAGGCGCATCGGGTTTTTCTACGACGCAAGGTCCCATCACGGCGAGAGAGAAACACGGCAAAATAGGGAAATCCGGGATTTCGTGTGGCCCGATTACGCTTGTGAGAAGGCCAACAACTTGCTTCTATCCGAATACATGGCCGGCGTGCATTTCAGGTGCCTCGGTTGTCAGCAATCGCTGGTTGCTGACGCGAGTGGAGCCGGGGTGTCTTTTCATTGCCCCCACTGTAATTGCCTCCAAGCCATCCCCGCCACTCCCAACCGCCCCCCCGCTCCCCCCGTGTCTCTTCAAACTCTCGCGGAAGATGAGAAGCCGGCCACCGCCCCGCTTCCACAGGCTCCCTCCTCTCCCGATGCCGGCCGATGGTCCGCACAGGAGCGCCTTTGGCAAAATGAACATCAATCGACCGAGCAGGCCGTCGCCCTCGTGGAGCGGGATCACCGTATCAGCGCGCTGCGGGCGGAATGCGACTGGCTGGCCTCCCAGTTCGCCGAGAGGAGCGCCAGCGGCGCCAGGCTCTCGAGCCGGACCTCGACATCGCCCGTGGCGAATGGGCTGCGGCTGAGAAGCGGGCCAATGAATTTGAGACCGGTTACCAGCACGCGTACGACCGGCTGGCGCAGGTCCAGATGGAAGCGGCCGAGCTGACTCGGCAGCTCGAGTCGGTAAAGAGCGAGCGCAGCGAGGCGGTCCTCAATCTCGCGCATCAGCAGGAAACTCTGGCGGAGATGAACCTGGCGGTGAACCAGGCGCGCGCCGAACGCGCGGAGATGGAGCAAATCCTTGGCCGGGCGCGCACCGACCTGGAGCGCGCCGAGCAGAGCATGGCCGCCGCCGAGTCCGTGGCGGAGCAATCTGCCGCGGAAGCCAGCCAGTTGAAAGCGACGCTGGCGCAGGTGCGTACCGATCTGGGCCTGGCTGTGACACAGCGGGATAAATTCCAGGCGCTGGTGAGCGAGGATCACGACCTTTCGGATTACGTCGAGGTACGGGCCGAACGCGACCAATTTGAGACAGAGCGAAGGAAACGCAGACACGCCACGCCACGCTGCATGAGAAGATCGCGGCACTGACCGAGGAGCGCGAGGCGCTCAAGCGGGAGCGGACGGACCTGCAATTGAAGGTGGCCGCCCTGCGCGACGCCCACGACGATACGCAGCTCCAGCAGGATAACGAAATTCTCCGCCGGATGGTCGAGCGCCTCAACGAGGAGCTAAAGGAAGCCCAGCCCCAGATCGCCCGTCACCGGCGCAAAACCGCGCCCGGCGGCGTGATGGGGAACATCGCCCGCGCTGTTGCGGCAAGATGCCTGGTGCCGGACCCGGATGTGGCGGAGGGGCGGTAGGAGGGGTTACATCCGCTGAATCAGGATTCGGTAGAAGCCGGCGGGCGCCGTTGCTGGGTTGATTGTCACCTCGAGGATGAGGTTGGTTCCCGTACCGGCCTGCGGCGAGCCGATGTTTGTCCAGGAGCCGATCGCGAGATTGGGGGTGTATTGCAACTGATAGGTATGTCCCAACGCCGATGATAGCACGGTGAACGCCAGGTTGGTGCTTGCGCCGGAGCCGCTCATCTCCACGGCGGGAGGCAGCGTTTCCGCGCCGCCGATGGGGGCCGACGGCGTGGCGCTGGCCTCCGTCGAGTTGGCACTCGTTCCGCCCAAGTTGGAGGCGGAAACCACGTAGTAATAGGTCTTACCCGTTAGTCAGGCCGGTGTCGCTGTAGCTCGTGCCGGTCACGCCTGCTGCCACGGACGTGTAGCCCGTCCCACTGGTCACTGACCGCTGCACGTTGTAACTGGTTGCTCCAGTGGATGCGTTCCAACTCAATGCCACCATTGCGTTGCTGCTGGTCGCGACCAGGCCTGTGGGCGCGGAAGGCGGAGCGACGGGCGTTGTGCTGA
>CAWBFS010000059.1:0-75702 GCA_963788085.1 uncultured Alphaproteobacteria bacterium | reverse complement strand
GTAGCGGCCAAAATCAAAGTAACGATGGCCGATTTGCCCATCGTAATCGGGACCAACCGCATAGTTGCCCTGGCAGATGTGCACCGAGACGTGAATATCGTCGGGAAGCCCTTCCAGCGCGAGATCGGTGGCATCCACGGCAGCGCGCACGTCCTCATCGGATGCCGGGGTAAAATAGGGCTCGTCGATCTGAATATGCTTGCAGCCGGCCTCGGCCAGACGGCGGAAGTTGTTGTGCAACAGCTTGCCCAGGTCGAGCATCATCGGGGCGAGATCGCCATAATGCTCGTCATACGCTACCGCAGCCAGCAAGTGCGGGCCGGTCATCGTGATCTTGACCGGTTTTCGGGCAAAGGCGAAGACCGTCCTGAATTCGTCTACCAGACCGAGTTCCGTGCTGTCGGCAATCTGGCTTTTGCAGATCGCGGCGGGGTGGGTGACATTCGGATCGTGCTGGTGATCGGCTTGGTCGGGTCTCTCCTTGAAAGGCCGGGATCTTTTGCCAGAAGTGGTTGAGCATCGCGTTGGGCGGCGAGTGCCGGTTATGGGTGCGCCGGTGATCTCGCCTCCGGTGATCACGTCGATCCCCGCAATCTCCTGTTCCAGGATCGCCGCCTGCATCGCACGAAATTGCGCGTCGGCGAATCGGCCGGCTGGAGCTGTCCAGGGTCACCAGGCGGTCGAGCGTCTGGTACCAGCGCGGAACACTGTGCGCACCGATCACCGTGGTCGTGTATTTTGGGTAACGAGGCATCGTCCCTTCCCAGCCACGCTAGTGTTTCTTACGTGTTTCTTACGTCAATGTGTTTTGCGCTCTCTCATATCCTAGCATAACCTGCCTGCCATCAGGTAATTTGAATTGAACCACAGATTGTTCGAAGTAAGCGTGAAACCGCAAGCGGGGCCCACACTTGACCAATGTAAAAAGTTCCAGATCGAGCCAATTTTATTTCAATCCCGACAAAATGATCGACGCTCTCGCATCGACATGCCGGGCACGATCCCACTCAGCAACGCGTCCGGCTACGAGCCCCGCCACCGCCCCACAATTTGACCCCTTCGCGGCGGCCGACCGGAACGCCACAGGATGGTAGATTGCGGACCTTCGGGTCAGACGGCCAACGGTGGGGGGCGTAAGGTGCGGACGTTCACTACGCGACAAATTCACGTCGCGCCAACACGCGGTCGTCTTGCGACACTCGGTGGAGGACCAATTGGTTCTGCCGTTGGAAACAAGCGACACTGATCCGATGCGGCATAACGAAGACAGTCTCCGATCAGGTTCGGGCCGTCTTCTGGAGCGGCTCTCCGGGATGGTCAGCCCCCAATCTGGACAGTCCCACCCAAGTTGATCCGCATGCAGGTATTTCGAGCCACCGCCACTCCCAGACTGCACTTGGGATTTCAGACGGTACCTGGGATTACTGAAGCTCTCGGAGGCTAGCTTTCGATGAACGCCAACAGGTCGGAATTGATGGTGTCCGCTTCCGTCGTGGGCATGCCGTGCGGGAAACCCTTGTAGGTTTTTAGGGTTCCGCTCTTCAGCAGCTTGGCTGACTGCGGCCCGGAGGCGACATAGGGCACGATCTGGTTGTCGTCGCCATGCATGACGAACGCCGGGACGGTGATCTTCTTGAGGTCTTCGGTGAAATCGGTCTGCGAAAAGGCCACGATGCCGTCGTAATGCGCCTTGGCGCCGCCCATCATGCCCTGGCGCCACCAATTCTGGATGACCGCCTCCGAGACTTTGGCGCCCGGTCGGTTGTAGCCGTAGAAAGGCCCTGCCGCGATGTCGCGATAGATTGCGAACGATTGGCGGCGAGTTGCGCCTGCAGGCCATCGAACACCTCCTTGGGAAGGCCCTGCGGATTGGCCGCCGTCTTCAACATCAGAGGCGGCACCGCGCTGATCAGCGCCGCCTTGGCGACCCGGCTTTCGCCATGCCGTGCCAGATAGTGCGCCACCTCGCCGCCGCCGGTGGAATGGCCGACATGGACGGCACCTTTCAGGTCGAGATGGGCCGTCAAGCCGCCAGATCGTCGGCATAATGGTCCATGTCGTGGCCGTCCGCGGTCGGGTCGAGCGGCCATGGCCACGGCGGTCATGGGCGATGACGCGATAGCCGTGATGCAGGAAGAACAGCATTTGCGTGTCCCAATCATCGGCCGACAGCGGCCAGCCGTGGCTGAACACGATCGGCTGGCCCGAACCCCAGTCCTTATAGAAGATCTCCACGCCGTCCTTGGTGGTGATGGTGGGCATGTAAACTCCTGTGAAAGGGTCGTCTGCCGCTCCGATTAGCGGCACCTCGTAGCTAACGCTCGGCCGCTCACTTTCGCTTGCAGATTCCTGGGGCGCACCAAGCAAGTGGTACGAACCTGACATTTGATACCGGGCCTACAACCACCGAGATTGCTTCGCTTCGCTCCCGATGACACTTCAAATGAATGTCATTGCGAGGAGCGGAGCGACGAAGCAATCTCGACGTACCGGGCTGCCTTGGATGGATTACGGTCACAGTTTACCGATTTCTAGATTTGTAACCTTCTCGTGACTTGAGATGCTATTTGATGAGCATTCCAAGCGGAGTGAGCGGTCCGATCGGCATCGCTCGAAGGTCAGAAGGTTCGCCCGGCCGAGCGGCAATACTTTGAGCAGGCCGTCGGCTTCCTCGACCGAGTTGACGGTCATCAGAAAGATGACCCCGGCCTGGTTATCGCGAAGCCAGAACTGCTCCATTTTTCCGTCCAGATAGAGCTGCAGTTTAGCTGGGACTTCTTTCGGAAGATACATCTGCCGCTGCTCGGCCGTTAGAGGCTTCAGTGTTCCGATTGCATGACTTTCATGCCGCTTCGCCAATACTAAATTGAGCGTCGGTTTCGACGACGGGTGATGCTTATCCCGGGACCTGCGTCAGTAGCTCAGTGGACTTACCGGATTGTGGCGCGTCATGACAGCATCAGCTTGGCCACTTGCTCCGGTTCATCGAGTTGCAGCCAATGGCCGGCTCGCACCACATGCTGCGAGGAATGCTTCAGGTGAGACCGGATCTCCTCGGCCATGTTGGTGGTGAGATAAGGATCGGCCTCTCCCCAGATCAGCTTGAACGGAATATCAAGCGCCTCCAGCTCGGGCAGGCGATTGGCGTTGCGGGCGAGTTCCTCGAAGAACTGCGCCGTATCTGCACGAAAGCCGGGCCGGAACTGGGCTGTTGCATGAAATTATCGGCGATGAGCGGATAGAGGAACGCCTCGTAATGCGCCTTCTGTTTGTCGGTAAGAGCTTCCTGGAATTGCTGCTTCTGCCAATTCAGCAACCAACCGAATTGCTCGGGACTTCGCGCAATAGCGCCTGAGAGCGCATTGAGGCTCTTGGTCGCAAACAGCTCGATCATTTCCGGCCACTGGACCGTGGACGCCTCGGCTAGGCGTAATCGAGCATGCACACGGAAGCTACGCGGTCAGGGTGTTCGATAGCGAAATTGATCGCCGCAGGCCCAGACGCGTCGTGCGCAACCGGAACGACTTACCAAGGTCTAGTGCATCGACGACTTTTCGAGGTCGCCGAGTTGCTGCTGGAAACTGTAGGTAGCGCCGGAGGCTTGTCGGAGGCGCCAAAGCCCAAGAAGTCGAACGCAACGACCCGCCGCCCGGACGCTACCAGGTGGGGGATCAGATCGTCCCAGATGTGTAGATTATCGGGAAAGCCGTGCATCAGCACAAAGGCAGGACCGGCGCCCTTGTAGTCGCGTGCATAGACGCGTCCCTGCTCCCGGGGAACATAGTGCTGGGCGAAGGATGGTTTGCTGTCCATGAGTTCTCCTAGGGTGTGAGATGGATATACAACATTTAACTCCTATGCCGTTGGCTGGGCGTTCATGATGCCATTGGCGATATCCGTAATAGCGATCGCACCGTCTTCGCTCAGCAAAGCGCTGGCTCGCGCTTGCGCCACCCGCCATGCGGGCGCCCCTTTACGCAGCAGGTCCTTGCCCGCCTTCGTCAGGACAATTGGTCTGCCTCGACCACCTCCTTCGTCCTGAACTTCCTCTACCCAGCCTTCGGAAAGGATGATCTTGAGATTTCGCGACAGGGTTGATCGATCCTGGTGGTGATAGCGCCCAATTTCCGCGCGGGTTGCCGGCTCTATTTCGGAGATGATCACGAGCAATGCGAACTGAGGTGAAACAATTCCCAACGGGCGAAGCTGTTCGTCGTAAATGACTGTAAGAACTCTTGAATCAGGCGCGCGCGCATAAGCATGCAGGTCCTGCCTATTTCGGGATTACATCCTCTCCCTGTACCCGATTTTCTTCTTCCTCACGAGACTTCACATGGTGCATATGCAACACAAATCAAGCCTCTTTTAGTGTCGCGACGCGGAGGGCCCGACGCGCCAGGTTTCGCAGCTCAGTTGCTGAGATTGGCTCCCGAGCGCCACTAATTCGACGTTGAGCTGTTCCTCGAAGGTCGTGCACATGCCGTGTGGCGCGCTGTCGCGTTGTGTTCCTGATCAGCTTGGACGATAGCATTGCCGAGGCGCCGATGGGGACGTGATGCGACGGGCCTCGGCCGCAATCAGCGACCGGCTTAACCGTGGAGGGACCCAAATGACCGTTTCCACGCCTGAACACGCGGCCGTACCTCTTCCTTTTCCGGTCACGCATCATCGGACCAATGCGGTCGACGGGGTCAACATCTTTTACCGGCAAGCCGGGCCCGAGGACGCGCCGGTTGTGCTGCTGCTGCACGGATTTCCGACCTCGTCCCACATGTTCCGCAATTTGATCCCGTACCTTGCCGATCGCTATCACGTGATCGCGCCCGATATCCCGGTTACGGTGAAAGCGATGCCCCAGATCGTAGGAATTTCGCCTAACCTTCGACCGTTTCGGCGAATTGGTCGATGGCCTGCTCGACCAACTGCTGTGACGCGATATGCCATCTATGTCATGGACTATGGAGCGCCCGTCGGCTGGCGCTTGGCGCTGAAACATCCCGAACGCATCACCGCCCTTATCGTCCAGAACGGCAATGCCTACGATGAGGGCTTGCGGGAATTCTGGGATCCGATCAAGAAATACTGGGCCGACAACAGCGAAGACAGCCGCAACGCGCTGCGCAAACTCTTCACCTTGGAGACGACAAAATTCCAGTACACCGACGGCGTTTCGGACACGAGCCGGATCTCGCCGGATAACTGGACCCATGATCAGCCGCTGCTCGACCGGCCCGGCAACAACAATATTCAACTCGACATCTTTTACGATTACCGAACCAATCTGCCGCTCTACCCGAAAGTGCAAGAGTACCTGCGCCAGCATCAGCCGCCGACATTGATCGTCTGGGCAAAAACGACTTCATCTTTCCGGCCGAGGGCGCCCACCCCTATAAACGCGACCTCACGGACCTCGAATTCCATTTACTCGACACCGGCCACTTTGTGCTGGAGGATAAGGCCGACGAGGTGTTCCCACTCATCAAGGACTTCCTAAATCGCAAGCTCCGCAGTGGCGGAGCTTCCTGGCGGTCATGGGTGCGTGATCTGTATCGACCGACCGGCGCGGCCGACGTGAGGGCGGACCTGAAAATTGCCGTAATGTTATGAGAGCGTGTGTCCTTCGAGACTGGTGCCGCAGACGGTTGGTTGTTTAGAACCCTTATTAGTGCGGATCCCCGGGGCGATAGTTGGTCGGGAGAAATCACTTTGGTGTTATTTCGCTGTCATGAGCAAAAGACAGCGAAGTTTCTTGCTGCGCTCTGCTGTTCTCATTTCGCTAAAGTGACAGATTCCGCGACCGAGCCCAGTCTGCCGGCTGTTGTTTCGCTGCAAATAACAGCAGAAACAGCGGCAGCGCCTGGGCTCGCCGCCGCATGCTATGGTTCTTAATTGATCAGTTCGTAGAATTGGGGGCATTCTCGCAGATGATCTTGTGCGCGATTCAATGACTCCACAATCGGGTCCATGTCCTACGAGGAGGCGCTGCAATCCGCCCTTGCGCGACGGATTTACGAGGATCTGCGCAATGCCCTGGCCTATATTCGGAAACGGGCAGTTAGGGAGTAAGATCGTGTCGCGCATCAGGTGCCGGATGGTCCTCGTTGCGGTTCTGGCCTTAGCTGCCCTCCGCGCGAATGCGCAAGATGGCGACGTCGGCGCCGGGCATGCCTTCGCCCGCGAAGCATGCAACGCCTGCCATATGGCGGAGGCCAAACAGCGCAAACCGCGACGGATCGTTATCGGACCGGCTTTCCGGGACATCGCCAATGCCCCCAGCACCACGGCGACCTCGCTTCGGGTATTCCTTATGACGTCGCATCCGAAGATGCCGAACCTGATCCTGACGCCGGAAGAGACCGCGGATGTCATCGCCTACATCCTCAGCCTCCGCGCCCCATCGCGCAGCGGCGGCGCTTGAGGCGCCGCCGCATTTTGTGGCTCCTAACCCGGATTATGCGTGAGGGCTGGCGGATGTAGCACAAGATGTTGATTCGGTGTAGGGTTTTGGTGATCAGCTGGAACCCTCGGATCAACGGAGCTGCACCCGCCATGGTTGATGTTACGCCCTTTCTCCCCGGCCTGTCACCGGTGCAAGGCAAAGTCGTGGTGGCCCGTTTTGACGGCGGCCGATTGTCCTCGGAAGGAGGTTTGCTGGCCTTGCGCGAGATCGAAAGCCGACTGGGATTGGCTGACCGCCTAGCACTAGGGATGGCTGCGCCCTATTGGATCAATGCCTTGAGCACGTTCGCCGTCATCGGCGCGCTGATCTGGTGGCGCCCTCCCCAGCCGATCGCACAATCTCTGCCCGCCGAGCGCTTCGTCAACGCGATTCGCAGCGGTTTGCGCTACGCTCGCTATAATCCGGATCTGCGCGCGACCTTGATCCGGTCGGCCGGCTTCTTTCCGCTCGCGAGCGTCTATTGGGCGCTTTTGCCGCTTCTGGTGCGCGCACGAATCGCGGGCGGCCCGGAGACATACGGCATACTCCTCGGCGCAATCGGCGCCGGCGCTGTTTGCGGCGCATTCGTATTGCCGGCAGCGGCAAAGCTGGGTCCCGATCGGGTTATGACAGGGGCGACGGTCGGGACGGCACTTGCGCTCGTCCTGTTCGCCATCGCTCGTGAGCCTGCAACCGGCTTGATCGCCTGCGTGCTTGCCGGAATTTCCTGGGTTGCCGCGATCGCCACCTTGAACGTATCGGCCCAATTTGCAGTGCCGGGCTGGGTCCGAGGGCGCGGGATGGCGATGTTCGCAACCGCGCAGTTCGCCGGCTTGGCCGTCGGCAGCATCGTCTGGGGGCAGGCGGCGCAGGTGATCGGTCTCCCGGCCGTTCACATCATCGCGGGGATCGCGCTGGTCGCCCCGGTCCCACTGCTGCGGCGCTGGAAGCTCCAGACCGCCGCCGGTCTCGATCTCGCACCGTCGATGCATTGGCCCGCTCCGTTGCTCTCGCACGATATCGAGCCCGACCGAGGTCCGGTGCTGGTCACCGTCGAATACGTCGTCGCCGCGGTCGATCGCGCGGCATTTCTCGCGGCGATGGCGAAGCTGGCGGGCGAGCGCCGCCGAGACGGCGCCTTTGATTGGGGCATCTACGAAGACGCCTCAAAAGAGGGTGTCTTCGTCGAGACATTCTGCGTCGATTCCTGGCTCGACCACATGCGACAGCATCAACGCGTGACCAATGCCGACCGAGTGCTGCAGGACGCTGTGCATCGTTTCCAAGCGGAAGGCACGCCGGCGGTCAGGCATTTGGTAGCGGCACAAGGGAGCGCAAACGGATGATCGGGTATGAGTGCTGATTGCCCGGCTTTGTCTCGCGATCGTGTTTCTTTACAGTGGCGTTGATAAATTCCGGCATTGGGGGGCGAGCATCGAAGAGGTTAGGGTCGACGGATTGCCCTGGCCGGCTGCTTTCGCGGGCGCGACCGTCTTTCCCCAGCTGGTTGGCGGATGCCTGGTCGCCACGGGTTTTTTCGCGTGGCTGGGCGCGCTGGTGCTCGCCGCCTTCACGGTTGCGGCTACGGTGGTCGGGCACCGCTTCTGGCTCCGTCGCGGAGCGCAGTTCCGGCACGAACTGACGACCAGCCTGGAGCATGTGGCGATTGTCGGGGGGCTGCTGTTGCTCTGCCTCGTCGATCTCGCGGCCAGCGGGTGAAGGACCGGAAGTGAGCGGCCGCGCTCCTGGTACGAGCGCTGCACACAGCGACACCGCTCAATGCCGCGCCGGACCAACTCGTAGGCCTGCCCGAAGCACTCGTCATAGTAGACGAGAACGATGTGTTACGTGACGAAGGCGAAGCCTACGCCCGCAAGCTGTCGAACGCAGGCGTGCGGGTGACGTCGGTATGCCGAATGCACTCTCCGACACGCCGGCTGCGCGCGGCGCCATAGCGCAAGCTGTCGGCGCCCTCAGCGGAGCGCTCGGCTGACGGCGATGGTTCGAAGCCAGAACTGGTCTTGATGCCCCATTGCGGCCATCCGCGTATCTCGCTCAATACGTCACCGTCTACTGGAGGATGCGCTCGCCGGTTTCGGCCGCGGCGGCGCCTGCTTGGCGGGTATGCTCTGGCATTGCGACGTCAGAACAGGCGGAGCTGCGCAACGATCTCTTCCGGCCTGTAGCTTTTCCTCGGCCCCGCAGCCCTCCTTGCGAGCAAACCCATAGCTCAGGGTGGACCACTTCACCGGGCTGGATCAACCAGCGCAGGCGCGTCCGCGCGCGAGGAGGACAGGACCGTATCGAGACGTAGCGCAGCAGTGGCGGGCTGTGGTTCAGGTCAAGATGGTACGCAAAGCCGTGATTGATGGCGTGAAGAAATAGCCGGCGGCGGTCAGGACCACAAAAGGTGCCGGCATCTCCAGCATGGTCCGTCGATTGCCGGTCGGATAGTTCGGCGCCGGTTCGTCCATGAACCGCGCGCCGCTCCCTTGCGCCTGCCCGACGATTGGATCGAACCCCGGCGTGACCGGACTGCCATCGTCGGGGCGGCGCTTGCCGCCGACGAAATCGGGGTTATTGGAATACTGGCTCTGGATGAACTCAAACTGGCGCTCGATCGAGGCCTGATAGCAGACGAACATAAGGCCGCGGCTGTGCATTGTTCTCGTCTCGCCCGGCATGACCTCAGGCCCGAACGCAATCCCCGCGCGGATGATCCGGTGCCGCAAGGTCTCCGCCTTGCCGCCGGACGGATCGTCGCGCGGGTTGGCCTTGCGGATGTGCGCGGCATAAGGACACGCGCGCTGAAAAGGGTCGTCCGCATAGTCGAAATCGTTGTTGCGCATATCGTTGGCGGCTAGAGAAGGATTGTCACGCAGCGGCGCCAACTCCAGCGGCGCGCCACTCCGCCATCGCCCGACCATGCGCGCTGCCAGAAGCTCGGGATAAATACCGAGCCGCGCAGCCTGCACCGCGACGAAACTGCGGAACTCCGGGACGCGCTGCTCCAGCCGCCGGAACACCATGTAGTAGCCGTTCCGCGCCCAGGGCGCCGGCAATGGCGCGATCGGGCCCGGTTTTTCCGGTTCCTGTGGATCTTGGCCCGGATAGCCAAGCACGAATTCGCCAGGCCAGAGCAGATCTTGCCCCGGAAGGCCCTGGTCCGGCGTAGTGCTGCGGCGCGACGGATGGGTTAGCCCGCGGATGCCTGGTTGCGAGATGCCGTCCACGAAGCCGAAATGCTCATGGCGGCGGTTTTTGCCTGGCCGTACGGTGCCGATTTCCGAAAAGACGATCTTGATCGATCCACTGAGTTGCGCGCGCACTGTATTGCCGATGAAGGTCACGGAAGGCTTATTACGCCCAGCAATCAGGAACACGCCGTCGATACGATCGGAGCGAAATTTCGCGATCCAGGCCCCTGGATCGGGATCATGAAGCGCCGCGACTGTCTGCGCAGCATCGGCGCCGCGCTCGAACGCGGCTTCCATTCGCGGCCGGTTCTTTCCCAGCAGCTGTGTCAACCCGTCCTTCGTGAAGCCTAGATTGATCCCAATCCACTCCTCGTCGCTCGTGCCGCCATACGCAGTGCGCTGCGCGACGCGCCGCTCGCGCTCGTTCACGGTTAGCGCTGTCGTCACGCGGCTGATCAGCTGACGTTTGGCATTGTCCTTGAAACGACGCGCGTTGGTAATTCTAAAAAACAGGAATAACTCGACATTCTTTTGCATGCCGACCAACAGATCGCCCTGGATGTCGTGCATCTCCAGCGGCAACACGATCAGCCCCATCTAGTTTGCCGCCTGGTCTCCGCTCGTCCGACATGCGGGCGGCAATTGCCGGCCGAGATTGGCTCGCGACGGCGATCCGGTAGGGCCCGATCGCCACGCGATCCAAACGTCAGAATATGCGGCGGACTAGCCGGCGCCGCCGTTGACGAAGCCGATCAACAGGTAGTCCGTTCGCCAGCGGGCCGATTCGATACCCGTATTTGAAGGATCTAGGGGATCGTATAAGGGATTGGGCACCCGATACCGGTATTTGACCCGCAGCGCTCGGCTAATCGGTTGCGGCACGCTTTTGAAATCCCAGGTCCCGCCATAATTGGCCATCTCGAAATCGATTTGGCTTAACGAAGTCGCGGCGGCGTCAAGTGGTAAACCGGCGCCAACGCCGAAAGGAGGATTAATATTTCCCGATGGTGCGAGCAGATAGATGTCCATATCTTCCACGTTCCCGTTGGAATAGGGGTTCTCGGCGGCAATAAGTTCGGCCAGTCTATGCAAACCCACCATTTTGAAGGCTCCTCTACGGTTTAGAAACCGGCCTCAATCGGCGCTCTGTGGCCCGGCCGGAGGGCGAACAGAACGTAAATGGGCGTGGCGCGACAATGCATAGCCGCGATCCAGTTCCCCGAGCGCGTCCTCGACCATGGCCTGTTCGTCGCGCGTGCCGAGTGCGGCGAAGATATCGCGGGCCTCACCGAACAGCTGCCCTGGCGGCTACGGATCGCCGGCACGCCAAAGCAGCCCGGCGCGCGTTGCCAACGCCTTGGCGAAGTCATTGCGCGCTCCGATCGCCTCGAAAATGCGTATTGCCTGCTCGACGTATTCCTCGGCCGCGCCGGGATCCTCACGAAGGCAGTTGCTCATCAGCCAACACGCCAATCCCTCTATATGACGGTAACCCGCTTCGCGGCTTTCGTTGAGAATGTCGATGGCCAGGGATCGGGCATGACCAACGTCGCCGCGAAGCAGATGCCCCTCCGCGAGCCACAGCGCCCAGCGCCGCGAGGGTTGGCCCAGCCGAAAGTTCTCGAACCAGGCAACGGCTTCGATCATCTCGGCAACGCCGGCGTCAAGCTGGCCCATCTTGATTTGCCCGTAGCCGCGGACCGCCTTCGCATTCGCCGCGTCATACGGAGAGGGCGCGAGCGCGAGCGCCTCGTCGCAGCACTTGATCCCGCTCCGCGGATCGCCTCGCTGCACGTGCACCGAGCCCATGCGCCACAAGCCGATCGCTTGCGACCGTCGATCATCGACGGCGGCACCATGCGTGAGCGCGCGGCGGCAATAGGCGAGGCTCGTCTCCCATTCGCCGAGCATATTAGCCGCCAAGCTCAAGTGCCACAGCGTTCGGCTCGCCCACAACCGGTTGCCGCCGGCTTCGAAAGTCGCGAGCACTTGCTCGCCGGCTGCGATCGCCTCGTGTGGCCGACCGGCGAAGCTGTAGGCCATCGCGAAGACTCTGAGGTCGCAAAGCCGACGATCTCGTCGAGGTCAGCCGCCGCGGCGATTGCGGCAGAATTGCGGCAGTCGTCGATGGCTCGTGCCAGCCCCTTCCCGGTCAGACTGCGCAGATACCCGCTCCAGTAATGCCAACTGGCACGGCGGCGCGGATCGTCCGCATCCCTCACAATGTCACCGATGTCGTCCAGATCCTGCATGTGCTCGATAACCCGCCCAAGCGCAAATTTGACGTCGCCCTGCTTCAGCACGGCGTCGATGCGGCGCAGCCGGTTCGGCTCGGAATCGGGCATCGACTCGAGCCGCCTGAGCGCATCCTCGAAATACGCCACCGCCTCGCTGTTGGCCCACCGGCGCTGCGCCTTTTCCGCGGCGAGAATGGCGTAATCGACGGCCTTTTCCGCCTCATCGCTGCGGCCGAAATGAAAGGCCAGTCGGTCGGTGACCTCCCCAATACGGTCCTCGAAAAACGCTTCGGTTGCCGTGCCGACCGCCACATGCAGCACGCGGCGGTAGCGCTCGAGCAGGCTGGCATAGGCGGTTTCCTGAGTCAGCGCATGCCGGAACACATAGGCGGTCCGTTCGGCGTCGAATTGTTCCTGGATGAATTCGAGCCGGACTAGCTCGGCGAGATGGGGCTCGACTGGCGCCGCGCCTTGCCAGACTGCTCGCAGCAGGCGGAGCGAGAAACGCCTGCCGATTACCGAAGCGACCTGCAAGATCCGCTTGGTATCGTCGGGAAGCCGGTCGATGCGGGCCATGACGACATCGTTGATCGTGTCGGGGACCGTGCCAGCGGAGCGTCCCTCGTCAACCTCGCCGGCGTCGAAGGCAAGCTGCTCGAGAAACAGCGGGTTGCCGTCAGCCTTGGCGACGATCGCTTCCGTGATCGGCTCGTCGAGTTGTGCCGGGACCGAGCGGAGCAGATCGAGGCTGTCGGCGCGCGACAAGGGCTGAAGCGCCACCTGACCAGCATAGGATTTGTCGATCCAGGGCGGCCGATAGCCGGGGCGGTAGGTGGCGAGCACCAGCATCGGGGTGCTGGAAACGACCTCGCCGAGGAAGCCGAGAAACTCTTCGGAGACCTTGTCGAGCCAGTGCAGATCTTCGAGGGCGAGCGACAGCGGCCGATCCCGGCTCGCACGGACGATCAGCTGGCGCAACGCGGCGAACGCTTTCGCCTTCACCGCTTCGGGGCTCGCCAGCGCACGCGGGCCGCTGAGGTTTTGAACGCCGAGGACATTAAGAAGCAGTGGACCATCCTGGTCCGGGTCCATCCCGGCCCGTTTCAGGGCGGCGTGCAGCTTTGCGGTTGCGGCGTCGATCGCGTCCGCTTGGGCGATCCCGCAGATGCGGCGCAGCAAATCGAGCACGAGCTGATATGGCACCATCGTGCTATGGGATAGGCAGCGGCCCTCAACCCAGACGACGGTGTTGGCGAGGCGCTTGCGGAACTCGTCGACGAGCCGCGACTTGCCAATCCCGGCCTCGCCGATGAGACCGACCACCCGTCCGCGCCCCTCGCTGATCGCCGGCACCAGATTTTCAAGCAGCGCCATCTCGCCGGTACGGTCAACAAAGGGCCGCGCTGCCGGCGCAGCGCCGGTCGCCAGACGGTCCGAGAGGCCGAGCAGCCGGTATGCCTGCACCGGCGCGCGCTTGCCTTTGAGCGTCAGCGGCTCGCGCCGCCCGACTTGCACATAATCCTGCACGAGGCGGTAGGTTTCCTCGCTGATCAGGATCGTACCTGGCTCGGCGGCGGTTTGGAGGCGCGCCGCGACGTTGGCGGCGTCGCCGATTGCCGTCGGGTCCATCCGCAGATTGCCGCCAACCGGGCCGAACACAACAAGACCGGTGTGGATGCCAATGCGGATCTCCAGTTTCGGCCATCCACGCTCGCCTCCGGTGCTGCCGTCGACAATGGCTTCGCGGATTGCCAGCGCTGCCAGCAGTGCGCGCTGCGCATGATCCTCGCGAGCTATCGGCGCGCCGAACAGTGCCAGAAAACCGTCGCCGGAGAATTGCGGCACGGTGCCTTCGTAGCGACTTACTGCAGTCAGTGTGGTGTCGACAAACCAGCGAACCAACTCGTGCATCTTTTCCGGGCCAAGGCGCTCGGCCATTCGGGTTGAATCCACGAGATCGCAAAACAGTATGCTCACTCGTTTCAATTCTCCGGATGGCACCCCCGTCGCATCTTTAAGGCGATCGTGCTGTACGCGGTCGAGCGGCGCCGCACAGCGGCCGCAGAAGTTATTTTCCAGCGGGTTTTCCGCGGCGCAGCGTGGGCACGAAATCGCTAATGCGGAACCGCAATGGCCGCAAAATTTCATACCGTTGGGATTTGTGGCCCCGCATCGAGGGCACGTCATACCGTGCCTCCGTAAAATCCATGCGACCGCGAGTGGAATTATGGACTAAACGAGAGTAATTCTCTGGAGCTCAAACGGTCAACCTATGTTTATCGGATAGTGTCTCAATTTTGACACCCAAACGTACAAAACGTAGTGCGAAGCTGAGAAAGTGCCCGCAAATATGGTTAGCGCCTCGGCTCGCGGGGTAGAGGAGCACCTGCGGACCAACCCAACGAAGAGGAGATCCAACATGAGTGCCGTAACACCCTTCATCCTGGAGCGCACGGCTGCCCATACGGCAGCTACCGCGATCCTAATAAAAGAGCAACTCGATCAACTCAAGCTGCACAACCAGCTTTTACAACAGCACAACGCGCATTTGGAAGTGCAGAACAAGCTTTTAGAAGAGATTGCAGCGAGGCTGAGGCAGAGTGAACAGTAGGGAGCTAAGATGACAACACGCCGTCGATTGCCGCGGAGCATGAGGGTTGTCCCTCTGGCCCGCAGACTGCGTGGCGTAGCTTTAGGTGTGAAGCCGATTAGCCTGAGTTAGGCAATCTATGCTCCAGTGTCTTTAACATTGCGCCAGCGAGCCCTAGCGGCTGACCTCCCCCGAAAATTGTCCGGAGTGAACGTTATGTTCCTGTAAAGCGAAAGGCACCCAGCGAATCATTGGGACATGGGCTGGCGTGGCTGTCAGCGGTTCCACCATTTCGTTTCAGTCGAAATCCTGCCGCTGTTGCTGAAGCGCCAGAGAAGCCCGCTTTCGGCGCGAAGCCGCCGCTGGCCCGGGCGTCGGCGAAGGACGGCTGTCCATGCTTTGCAGACCTCGACCATCACGATCTACGCCCTGGCGAGCCGCCTGAGGGCCAGTTGGATGGAGGCGAGGGTAACGAAGGTGGCCAGGGTTTCGGCAACGTTCTCGAAGTCCTTGGCAAGACGCCGGTTTCGGCCCGAACCAGGAGAAGGTGCGCTCGACCACCCAGCGGCGCGGCAGGACGACGAAGCCCTTCATGTCGTCGCTCCGCTTGACGATCTCCATGCACAGCAGCGGCACCTTTGCCACCGCAGCGTCAACCTGCCACGCGTTGTAGCCGCCATCGGCCAGATCAATTCGAGCCAAGGGAAGCGCCGCCGTATCTTGTCGAGCACCAACCCGGCGCCGCCGCGATCCTGGAGGGGCAGGCCGATCTGCGGCTATGTCGAGGCTGGCTTGCCGGCCGCGCGGTCGGAATTTGCGCTGATCCCCCCGGACAACGCCAATTTCACGAAGATCGTGCGCCGCTTCACCGTGCGCATCCGCTTCAGTCCCCGCAACGCCACCGCGGCTCTCGCTCGTCCCGGCATGTCGGTGGAGACGGCGTCGCGGTCTCCACAGCCGACAACGCCTCCCCGACCGAACGAGGCACCCGGGTCGGCTGCTCGTTCATCCGTCGAAAGACATTGTCGAGCGGACGTTCACCAAGCTACCGGAGCATCCTGGCTTGGGCCGTGCTCGTCCTCAGGGCCCCTGGGGACAGAGATTCCGATGCCGCCGGCACACTAGCGTCTTCGGCTCTGAGGTCGATAGCGGACGTCAAACCAACTCAGGGCATCCACTTGAGCGTCAGACTTCGCCTGCTCGGCAGCTTCGAAGTTGCGTCGACCGGCCCCGCGCCCATATAAGAACGTATCAGAAACATACCTCGCCGTCGGTGATGTCGCCCCTACTTCGCTATTCGCTGCTAATTCCCTGCCAAGACCCGCGGCAGGGAAAGAAGCTTCCCTGCTATGCTAGGGGAGATAGCTCGCAAGCTCTTGATTTTGCATGGACTTATCCGCGGAATCGAGAAAATTTTCCCGCGGTTTCCCTGTCGGCAGGGAAAAAATCGCAGCGTGGCTCTTCATCCGCGGCTCCTGTTATCATGATCGCGAGAGGGAGGATCCGGGTATGGGCGCCACTCGGAAATACGTCTGTCATCGACCCCGCCACCGGCAAACTCGACCGCCGCATCTTCAGCGATGAGGCGATCTACGACGACGAGATGGCGAAGATCTTCGGGCGCGCCTGGCTGATGATCGGGCATGAGAGCCTGGTGCCCGCGCTCGACGATTTCTTCTTGACCTACATGGGCGAAGACCCGGTCATCCTGACCCGCGACGGAGAGGGCCGGCTGCACGCGCTCCTCAACATGTGCCGCCACCGCGGCAACCGCGTGTGTCGCGTTGACGACGGCAACGCCAAGCGCTTCATGTGCACCTATCACGGCTGGACCTACCGCAACGACGGCGCCCTCGAATACGTCCCCGGCGAGGCGCAAGCCTATTACGACGCGCTCGACAGGCCGTCGCTCGGTCTGATCGAGGCGCGCGTCGAGACCTATGCGGGCATCGTCTTCGCGACCTGGGCCAAGGACGCCCCGAGCCTCGAGGCCTATCTGGGCGACGCGCGCTGGTATCTCGACACCGTGTTCAATCGGCGCGACGGCGGCATGCAGGCGCTCGGCCCGATGAAATGGCTCGAACCCGTCAACTGGAAGACATTGGTCGACAACTGCTCGGACAACTACCACGTCCCGACCAGCCATCTCTCGAGCGCCCGGGTCCAGACCCGCTATCTCGGCCGCCCGCCGCTGTCGCACGAGGACCAGTTCGCCAGCCCCAACAAGCACGCGTTCGTCAACGGGCACGGGGTCACCTTCCGCGACGCGGATGACGGCGTCCCCCGCTTCGTGCACGGCATGTCGAAAGAGACGATGCGCCTCTTCCAGGATTACCACGAGGCGACGATGCCCGAGGTCGAGCGGCGGCTCGGCACATTGCGGGCGCGCCGGGTGCAGCTCGCCAACCACTCGATCTTCCCGAACGGCATCCTCGGGCTCCGGCTCGCCCTGCCGCGCGGCCCCCTCAAGACGGAGTTCTGGCATTTCGTGCTGCTGGAGCGCGACGCGCCGGAGGAGATCAAGCGCGCGATCCGCATCGGCAGCCAGGCCAACAATGGCGCCGCCGGCATGTTCGAGCAGGACGACGTCGACAACTGGCGGCAGGTGACCTCGGCGAGCACGAGCGGCCTCGGCCGCCGGCACCCGCAGGACCTGTCGATGGGCCTGGGGCATGCGGGGCCGCACCCGGATCTTCCGGGGCTCGTCTCCGAGCGCTACATCTCGGAGAACAACCAGCGCCTCTTCTATCGGCGCTGGGAAGAGTTCATGAACGCCGAGAGCTGGGCGCAAATCCCGCTCGACCCGCCGCGGGCCCACTTCGACGGCACCGCAACCATGCGGGGCTAGCGTTGGTTGCTATGAACTTTGTTCACCGCCTCTGGGAGCCCTCCCCCTTGATGGACCCTTGATGGGGAGGGTTTGGGAGGGGGTGAGCGCGGTGCAATTTGATCGGAAACCGCTCTAGCGCCGCAGATTGGTTCGGGCGAAGTCGATCACTTCGTCGCCACGGCCGCTCATCCCCGCCTTCATCTAAAGCGTCAAGCCCTTCGCCATTCCCAAGGTAATGGAGGAAGGCGTGGCCCGCTCGGTTCGGTTCACGACCGCATCGACCAGAACCGTACCGTATCTTCCTTTGGGTACCTTCTCTCTTTCCGCTCAACAGAGTCAGAAAATCGCCATAATGGCATGGTATGTTATAAGTCATTGAGGGTGGGGGACACGGACCTTGGGTGGCAGCCGGCCTCTCAAGGATCAAGCCGGCCTCTCAAGGACCCGAGTCTGCGACTTGCCGATCGGATATCGTATATGGCCGGCTGTTTTCGCTGATTTCTGGCTGTTGTGGCTGGCTGTTATTCGCTGTTGTTTTCTTGCCGCTGCCGGCAAGAACCGCGGATTTCAGCGGGTGTGTCGGTGTCCTGGCTGTAAAGCACTGGAATATCAGCAATATCAGCCAGCGCCGCCGGTCATCTCCCGAATTGGCCGTATTCCGCTTCCGGACCATTGACGAGATTGAAATCGACACTGCGGCCGCCGCACTGCGTCGTGGGAAGCTGAACCAGTCTCCACCTTCTGGTCTGGTAATAGGCGCTGAAATCCGGCCACGAGGTCGGGGCGGCCAACCAGCACAGCTCGGCCAGCCCGTTTGCCAGCAGCGCATTGCAGACGAGGCCGCTGCCATAGACGCCGACCCGGTAGCCGCTGCCCGCCAGTCTGGCGTTCAGTTCCTGGAAATACGCCGTGATATTGGCCAGTTCGTAGGGCGTGTTCCACGGCCCATCCACGCCGAAATAGATGGCACTGCCTCGAGGTTGAGAGTTTTCGGCGGCGAGGATGAGACTACGCTCTGCGTCCTGGCGGCCGCGCAGCGCGGTGAACGAGGCGAATTTATTGTTCCTGTGCTGAAAGACGACACCTATGTTCAGGCCATTCATTACGATGACATCGCGTTCTCCGCGTCTCAGGGTCTTCCCCGGGAGCGTTTCATCTTCATGGTCGTAGTAGCGAATGATCGTCGTGATGCCGATCGCCTTCATCTGGTTGAGGAAGCTCTGAGTGACCGGGGCGGACGAATTTACAGCCTCAACTCGAGGATCTGTACTGCAAAAGTCCGTAGCGTGCGCCGTTGTTACCCAGATCGCAAAGCCCGCGACAAATATGCAGACAGACCTCGCCAGCTTCTCGGCAAAGCGTCTTTTTGTGGGCATGAGTGTCCCCCGATCGACCCCTGCCCAACCGTTTAAGCACACAGTCCTTGGCCAAATCAACTTTGATGACGGGCGATGGAGACCGGCGCAGATGTTGGCCGCTCTGCAGCCGGGGCGGGTTGACAATTCCGGCCTCGGGGCTCAGCAATTCGCCCACGCGACCGGATTTCAGGAGGAGCCATGTTGTCGCCCGCCGATCTCGCCACGTACCGCCGCGACGGGTTCATCGTGCTGCCCGACATCCTCAGGCGGGACGAGGTCGAGGCCCTGCGCCGCGTCACCGAGGAGTTTGTGCGCGAGGCGCGCTCCGTCGCCGCCAACGACGACATCTATGATCTCGAAGACACGCATTCGGCGACCGAGCCGCGGGTGCGGCGGATCAAGACGCCGCATCTCCACCATCCGGAATATGCGCGCGCCGCCCGGCATCCGAAGATCGTCGAGGTGCTGACGGACCTGTGGGGGACCGTGCGGTTCGACACCGGCAAGCTCAACGTGAAATCGGCCGGGTTTGGCGCGCCGGTCGAATGGCATCAGGACTGGGCGTTCTATCCGCACACCAACGACGATCTCGCGGCGGTCGGGATCATGCTCGACGATTGCGACACCGAGAACGGCCCGATGATGGTGATCCCGGGCAGCCATCTCGGCCCGGTCTACGACCATCACGGTGCCGACGGCCGATTCTGCGGCGCGATCGACCCCGATGCGTGCGGTCTCGATTTGTCGAAGGCGGTGTCGTGCCTCGGCAAGGCCGGCTCGATCACCGTGCATCACGTCCGCGCGGTGCACGGCTCGGCGACGAATTTTTCCGGCAACGAGCGGCGATTTCTGCTGTTCCAATACCGCGCCGCCGACGCGTGGCCGTTGCTTGGCTTTGCCGGCGGCATCGCGAAATTCGACGAACTGTTGCTGGCTGGCGAGCCGACCCTGACGCCGCGTCTTGCCCCGGTACCGGTGCGGCTGCCATTGCCGCCCGCCGAGCACCAGGGCTCGATTTACGAAAACCAGCGCGCCGCCGGCAGGCGGTTCTTCGAGACCGCCGTCGAGCTGCCGAGAGTCGCAGCCGCGGCGGAATAAGCTGGCATGGCCCGGCTCAGCGTCAATCTCAACAAGATCGCGCTGCTGCGCAATTCGCGCCGCACCGGGGTGCCGGATGTGCTGCGCTTTGGCCGGATCGCGCATGATGCCGGCGCTGACGGGCTCACGGCGCATCCCCGCCCCGACGAGCGCCACATCCGACGCGACGACGTGATCGGGCTGGCGGAGCTGATGCGGCCGTGGCGGCCCGGGTTCGAACTCAACCTCGAAGGCTATCCCGACCGCCGCTTTCTCGACATCGTCGCCGAGGTCAGGCCGGAGCAGTGCACGCTCGTGCCCGACAGCCCCGAAGCCTTCACCTCGGAAGAGGGCTGGAAGCTCGATGCCGCGCAGCACCGGCTTGTCGACGCCGCGCTCGACGAGCTCAGGCCGCTCGGCTGCCGCGTCATCTTGTTCATCGATCCCGACCGCGCCGCGGTCGCGCCGGTGCACGATACCGGGGCCGACGGCATCGAGATCTACACCGGTTCCTACGCCGCCGCCTTCCGCCGCCGCGATCATGCGGCATTGCTGCGCGCCTGCGCCGCCGCGGCGGAGCGCGCTGCCGAGCTCGGTCTAGTCGTCAATGTCGGGCACGATCTGAACCTCGAAAACCTCCCGCCGCTGATCGGCGCCTTGCCGGCGGTCGCCGAGGCGTCGATCGGCCACGAACTGACGGCCGACGCCCTGGTGATGGGCTTTGCCGAAGCCGTCCGGGCCTACAAGGCCGCATTGAGTTTTTGACGACTGAGGGGACGATGGAAGCGACCGAGATCGCCGAAAAGATCCACGGAGAAGAACACGAGGCTCATAGCGCCGCGGAAGACGCCACTTTTCGCAAGTACACCGGCATTTATCTCGGCATCGTTGCGATGCTACTGGCGATCACCGCTCTCGGCGGGTCGAATGCGACAAAAACGATGCTCAGCGCCAATATTCAAGCTTCCGATACTTATGGATACTATCAAGCAAAGAATATCCGCCAGACTGCGTACCAGCTGACCGCCGAGCAACTGGAATCGGAGCTCCTCGCCTTGCCCGACATGCCCCAAGCGGCCAGGACCAAGATCGAAGACCGAGTCAAACGCTATCGCGAGCGGGTCGAGCGCTATGAGAGCGACCCTTCGACCGGTGAGGGAAAGAAGGAGTTGCTCGCCAAGGCCAAGCAATTCGAGGTCAGGCGTGACCACGCTGCCGAGCGCGACCCGAATTTCGATTTCGCCGAGGCGTTGTTTCAGATCGCGATCGTGCTCGGGTCGGTCAGCATCGTCGCGGCCTCGCGCCCGCTCGTCCATTTGAGCGGAATACTCGCCGTTGCAGGCACCTTGCTGATGATCAACGGCTATTTCCTGCTCGTGCATCTGCCGCTCGAGTAACGTCCTCGCCTCGCTGACGGCGAGCAACGCGTTCCCGCAGTGATTCATAGATCGGCGAGCTCTGCAGGAGGTTTGCGACCAACATGGCCGCGAAGCACGCCCCAATCATTGGAAGAAGCGTCGTAAAGGCGGCGGTCATCTCGATGGCGAGCACGATGCCGGTCACTGGAGCTTGAACCACCCCGGTGAAGAAGGCGGCCATCCCGACCACAGCGAACGCTGCCGGGTCGATATTGAGATCAGGGAAGGCCAGTCGGCAGGTCGCGCCCAGAAACAGGCCGAGCTGCGCCCCCAGCACGAGCATGGGGGCGAACAGTCCGCCGGGTGTCGCGGCTGCGTATGAAACCGCGCCGAGCCCGAACCGCACCAGAAAAGCCACCGGAATTAGAATCAATGGCGCTCCGCCGGAGAGGACGCGCTGGGTGATGTCGTCGCCCCCGCCGACCAGTCCTGGCGCGAACCATGCGAGGACCCCGACCACGGCGCCGATCACGCCAGCCTGCAACTCCACGGGCCATCGGTTGAGCCGGTCCGTAACGGAAATGGCCGCGAGCAGCGTCCGGTTGTAGAAGGCTGCCAAGAGCCCGGCGAGGCCGCCCAGCATAACGTAGAGAGGCCAGCTTGCGGCGGTGGCGTAGGCCATGGTCGCCACCTGAAAATCCGGGGCATCGCCAAGAAACAGGCGGGCGACCAGGATTGCCGTCGTCGACGCGCCGAGCGCCGCTATCGCGATACGGGTGTCGAACCGCGCGACCAGCTCCTCGAGCACAAAAATCGCGCCCGCAATCGGCGCGTTGAACGCGACGGCGAGCCCAGCTCCGGCGCCGGCGGCGAGCAGCGTTCTGCGGTCCGGCCAGCCGCGCCTTGACATCTTCCCGACAATGTGGGCGCTCACCGCGCCCATCTGCACGCTCGGCCCTTCGCGGCCGAGCGCCAGCCCGGAGCCGATTGCCAGCACGCCGCCGAAGAATTTCACGAATATCAGATGAGGCGGCGCTGGCGGCAGCTGCCCGGTCAGCGCCGCTTCGACTTGGGGAATGCCGCTCCCGGCGGCGTAGGGAGAAAACCGTCGGACCAGCCAGGCCGCTAGGCTAACTGCTACCGCCACACCGACCGTCACCAATAGGAAACCCGCGATCGCTTCTTCGTGAGCCCAGGCGATCAGGGTATTGCGCACGCGGTCCGTCTGCTCGAGAGCAAGCCGAAACATCGCGCCGATGAGCCCAGCTCCCGCTCCCGCAATCAGCGCGAGGAGCGCCAGCACTAGCAGGCTGCCGCTGTCCTCTACCGGTTCGCCGGCGATTTTGGACTGAGGCTGCACTGAAACCTCGGTGGGTCTAGCTCGGGTAGATCTGCACGCTGCTCGCGACAGAATTCGGCGACGTGCTCCTTCGTGATCACGCCGGCGATGTTCTCCGGCCGCGGCACGCCGCCGCCACGCACGACGAGTGCCATTACGGCGCGCTTGCGCCAGATCCGCTGGATCACTTCAAACGCCACATCGTCTTCGCGCACGATCGTGAAATTGGGTCGGGCGACGTCGCCCAGTGTGATGCCGGTATGGACGCCTTCGAGACCGCGGCGCAGCCCGGTATTGACGCGCACGACACCGAATATCCGGTTGTTACGGGAGACGATGACGTGCCGCATGCGGCCGCCGTGGTCGGGCCGGCTGAGGAAGTCGTCGAAGCGGGTCTCGGCCGGTAGGACGAGTATGTCGGTTTCCATGACCTCCGACGCGCGGCGGACCAGGAACATGTTGGCATGCAATGCTTTCGGGACCAAATGGCCGCGGCGCGCGAGCTTTAGGGTATAGATGTTCTCCGGCGACAGCAGGCGCCGCACGCCGAGGCTGAACGCCACTGCGAGGATCATCGGCAGCACGATGTTGTAGTCGCGCGTCATCTCGAAAATCATCGTGACGGCGGTCATTGCCGCTCCGGTGCCGCCGCCGACCATCGCGCCCATGCCGACCATCGCAAAGGCCGGGACGTTGATATCGAGCGGCACGTGAATGGCGATCAGAGCCGAAGCAAAGGCGCCGCCGATCGTCGCCCCCATATAGAGCGAGGGCGAAAAGATGCCGCCCGACGCGCCGGATCCGAGGCTGACGGTCGTCGCGAACAGCTTGCACAGAAAGAGCAGCGCCAGCAGGCCAGCGGCCGTCAGTTGGCCGAATACGATCGCCTGCACCGTCGCGTAGCCGACGCCTTCGACGTAGTAATGTCCGAAGCTTTGCTCCAGCAGATAGATCAAAATGCCCACTAGCAGCATTCCGAGAATATGTCTCGCGTAGGGCTCTGCGATCCGATCGAACAAATCCTCGAGGAAGTGAAGTCCGCGGATGAAAGCGGTCGCGGCGAGCCCTGTGATCACCCCGAGAAAGGCGTAGAGAAACAGCAACAGCGCGGCGCCGAGATCGGCATTCTCAAGCGGCGGCAGCGGCACCACAAAAGCCGGTTGTTGACCGAAGAAAAAGCGGCCGACAAACGTCGCCGTCCCGGTTGCAATCGCCACCGGCAGGAAGGTGCGGACACTGACTTCCGGCATCATCAGCTCGACCGCAAACATGACGCCGCCGATTGGCGTATTGAAAGTCGCCGCAATCCCGGCGCCGGCGCCGGCAGCAACGAGCGTGATTCTCTGGCCCGGCAGCATGCGGATGATCTGCCCCAAGGTCGAACCAAGCGCCGAGCCGATTTGTATGATGGGTCCTTCGCGGCCGACCGCAGCGCCGCTGCCGATCGAGATCGCGGAGGCGAGCGACTTGACGACGGCGACGACGGGCCGGATCACCCCGCCATTGTAGTAAATCGCATCCATGACTTCGGGGACGCCGTGCCCGCGGGCCTCGGGCGCGAATTTCGTGACGAGAAAGGTGACGGCCGTGGCCCCGATTACCGGGACCAAAATCACCAGCGGTCCCCACGGGCTCGGCGGCGTGAAGAGGTTGGCGTCGTAGCGAACCGTGAGCTGACCGAGAAAGAGGAGGTTGTGGACGAGGCCAATCAAGTCGCGAAACAAAACCGCGCCGAGCCCGGTGATGATCCCGACGATAAAAGCCAAGACCGAGAGAAACGGGAGGCCGATCCGGCGGATGCTCTCTTCGGCCCCGGTAGGGGCGGGATCGAGACGTGCTTCTGCGACCCGGCGCATGGATTTTGCCCTCGCTGACGAAGGTGTTGTGCGATGATCGGCGCCTTTCGATAGGACGCTTCGCCCAGCATTCAGTTCAATACCGAAGGAGGAGACCGCGATGGCAGAGAACCAGCATTGGGTCGGTACTTGGACAACCACGCCCGCACCCGCCGAGGGCGTAGCCTTCGCCAATCAGACCTTCCGCATGAACGCCCGGGTGAGCATCGGCGGCGACCGGCTGCGCGTGCGGCTGTCGAACGCCTATGGCAGCCGCCCGCTTCAGGTCGGCGCGGCCTACTTCGGCCTGCGCGATGTGGGTCCGGGAATCCTTTCGGGGTCGAACAAGAAGCTGTGCTTCGGCGCCGCCGAATTCCGTAACGATCGCGGCCGGTGCCTTCGTTGTCAGCGATCCGGTCGCGTTCGCTCTGCCGCCCTTGGCCGACGTTGCGGTCAGCATCTATTTGCCAGGCAACCTCCCGGCCAATTTCGGGATAACGGGCCGTTACGCGCGGCAGATCAATTATGTTTCGCCCCCGGGCGATTTCGCGAGTTCCGCCGTGATGCCGGTCGGCAGCGTGACCGGCGACTGGTTTTTCGTCAGCGGCGTCGACGTGCTGGCGTCGAGCGACACCGGAGGCATCGTCGCGCGTCGGCAACTCGCTGACCGACGCCAACATTTCGACCGTGGACGCCTTTTGCCGGTGGCCCGACCAGCTCGCCCGGCGGCTACAGGCGCGCTGCGGCGGCCGGCCAATGGGAGTCATGAACCAGGGCCTCGGTGGTAACCGCATTCTGCACGACATTCGCGGCGACAGCGGATTGCGGCGCTTCGACCGCGATGTCATCGCCCAGCCCGGGGTCACGCACGTCATCGTCATGCTCGGGACCAACGACCTCCGCAACCGCTGGGCCAAGCCCGAGGAGGAGGTCAACGCCGACCAGATGATCGCTGGCCTAAAGCAGACTCACGGTTCGCGCCCAAACCGCCGGCATCAAGATCTTTGGCGCCACCCTAACGCCATTCGAGAACGAAACTTTCCTGCCCGGCGCCTGGACGCCGATACGCGAGCAGACCCGCCAGACGGTCAACGAGTGGATCCGCGAGGGCGGCGCCTTTGATGCGGTCGTCGACTTCGACCGGGCCTTGCGTGACCCGGAGCACCCGACAGCATGCTGCCGATCTACGATTGCGGCGACCACCTGCACCCGAGCGACCTCGGCTACAAAAAGATGGGCGACGCGATCGACCTGTCGCTGCTCGAATAGCTATTCGGTCGGGCGGGCAAGAAATCCGACGCTGCCGTCATCCTGGTCCGGGGTGACGGTCACGTCCGTGACGCGGGCCCCAGGCGGCCCCTTTCGACTGGCCTCGATCATCGCCGCGATGGCCTCCGGTGCGCCCGTCACGAGCGCCTCGACGCTGCCGTCCGTCCTGTTTCGGACCCAGCCGCGCAGTCCCAGGCTCGCGACTGTACGCGCCATCCAAAGCCGGTATCCGACGCCTTGCACCCGGCCGGTGATACGGAGCCGTACTGTTTCGATCGGCACGGTCATTCGGGTCCAAAGCCGGGAACTTGACGTTCATCAAGGCGAAAGGTGCGATGAGGCCCAACTCTATCGCATCGTTTCAACCCGCGATGAAAGGATAGAGCAATCATGGCCGGCGAAACTCTACAAGGCATGAAAATCGCCATTCTCGTCACGGATGGCTTCGAACAAGTCGAACTCACCAAACCCCGCAAGGCCCTGGATCAAGCCGGCGCCGACACTCATGTCGTCTCCCCGAAGGGGGACGAGGTGCGGGGTTGGAATTTCAACGATTGGGGCCAATCTCTGCCGGTCGAGCTGAAGCTCGATGACGCCCGCCCGCAGGATTTCGATGCGCTGTTGTTGCCAGGTGGAGTCATCAACCCGGATAAGCTGCGGATGATCCCTGCCGCAGTGCAGTTCGTGAAGGCCTTCTTCGACGGCGACAAACCGGTGGCCGCGATTTGCCACGGCCCCTGGATGATCGTCGAAGCCGACAAGGCGCGTGGGCGGCGTATGACCTCCTGGCCCTCGATCAGGACCGATCTGCGGAACGCCGGAGCGGAAGTGGTCGATCAGGAAGCGGTGGTGGATGGCAATCTGGTGACCAGCCGGAAGCCCGATGACATCCCGGCCTTCAGCCGCGAGATGATAAAGCTGTTCGCTGCCGCGCACGGCCGTCGCCAGGCGGCGTAAGAAGGGCGGCCAGCCTCACTCAAACTCGAGGATCACCTGGTCGACCGCGAGGTTGTCGCCAGGGTTGGCGAGGATGCGCGCGACCCGACCATCGCGTTCGGCGCGCAGCACATTCTCCATTTTCATCGCCTCGACGATGGCGAGCGGCTCGCCGGCTTTCACATCCTGGCCCTGCTCGACGACCACTGACGAGAGCAGCCCCGGCATTGGCGACAACAGCAGGCGGGAGGTATCCGGCGCTTGCTTCTCCGGCATCAGGGCGAGCAATTCGGCAGCCCGCGGCGACAGGACGTGGGCGCGGCGCAGGACGCCGCGGTGCATCAGCCGGAATGCCGCGCCCGGCAGACGTCCGATTTGCACCGTCGTGACATGCTGCTCGACTCGGGCATGCAGCAGCGGCTGGCCGGGTTGCCAATCGGTCGTCGCGATGAGACTTTCGCCCTCGATTTCGACCCGGTAGGAGCCGCCTTCTGCTCGCACGGCGAGTGGATACCGCCGGCCGTCGAGTAGAACAGTGTAATTTTCGGGAATATCGATGCGCGCCCCGGCGAGCTTGCCGTCGATCGCGGTCTCGCGCTCACGCAGTCTGCGATTGGCCAAAGCGGCGGCGAGCAGGATCACCCGGTCGGGTTCGACAAAACCGGATGGCGGGGCGAACCCGCCGGGGAATTCCTCGGCGATGAAATTGGTCGACAGCATGCCGGCGCGAAACCGCGGCCTGGCCACGGCCGCCGCCAGAAACGGGATATTGTGCTGCACGCCGGCAACATAAAACTCGTCCAGAGCGCCACACAGCCGGGAGATCGCCGTGTCGCGATCGGGACCCGAGACGATGAGTTTGGCTATCAGCGGGTCGTAGTAGACACTGATCTCGGCCCCTTCGAAGACCCCGGCATCGAGGCGGACGCCTCCGCCGGCTGGCGGCCGATACCGCACGAGACGGCCGATCGAGGGGAGAAAATTGCGCGCCGGGTCCTCGGCATAGACCCGTACCTCGATCGCCCAGCCCGAGGATTCCACATCCTGCTGAGCGAATGGGAGCGGCTCGCCGGCCGCCACCCTTATCATCAGCTCGACAAGATCGAGTCCGGTCACCAGCTCCGTGACCGGGTGCTCGACCTGAAGCCGTGTGTTCATTTCGAGAAAATAGAAATTGCGCCGCTGGTCGACGATGAACTCGACCGTGCCGGCCGAGCGGTAATCGACGGCTTGTGCAAGCGCAACGACTTGCATGCCCATAACTTTTCGGGTTTCGGGGTCGAGAAACGGACTCGGCGCCTCCTCGATGACTTTCTGGTGCCGGCGCTGGATAGAGCACTCGCGCTCCCCGAGATAAACAATGTTGCCATGATCGTCGCCGAGCACCTGGATTTCGATATGCCGCGGCTCTTCGATGTATTTCTCAATAAAAATGCGATCATCGGCAAAGCTCGATTTCGCCTCGCTAGCCGCCGAGCGAAACCCGTCGCGGATTTCGGCGTCGCTCGCGGCGATACGCATTCCCTTGCCGCCGCCGCCGGCCGAAGCCTTGATCATGACCGGGTACCCGATGTCGCGGGCGATCGCGACGGCGGAATCAGCATCGGGAACCACGTCGAGGTGACCCGGTACGCTCGATACCCCGGCGGCGCGCGCCAGCTTCTTCGACTCGATCTTGTCGCCCATCGCGGCGATCGCGTGCGCCGGCGGTCCGATGAAGGTCACTCCGGCCTTCGCGAGCGCTCGGGCAAAAGCGGGGTTCTCCGACAGAAACCCGTAGCCGGGATGGACCGCCTCGGCGCCGCTCTGCCGGCATGCTTCCACGATCCGCTCGATATCGAGATAGCTCTCGGCCGAGGGTGCCGGCCCGATGCGGATCGCCTGGTCGGCCATCCGCACATGCAGAGCTTCTGCGTCGGCATCGGAATAGACCGCCACCGTCGCAATCTCCATGCGCCGGGCGGTGCGGATGATGCGGCAAGCGATCTCGCCGCGATTGGCGATCAGGATCTTCTTGAACATCGCTGCACCGCTACTCTGCTCACTTTTTTCCGTCATTCCCGCGAAAGCGGGAATTGAGGGGCGGCAAGGACTGGGGCAGTTCCTCTGGACCCCCGCTTGCGCAGGGGTGACGACAGTGAGGTGTCCGGTTCATTTGGCGACTGGCGCGTCACAGCGGGATGTTGTCGTGCTTTTTCGGCGGATTGACGAGCTGCTTGCCGCGCAGCACTGCGAGGGCACGGCACAGCCGCCGCCGGGTTCCGCGCGGCAAGATGACGTCGTCGATAAAGCCGCGGCTCGCGGCGACAAACGGGTTGGCAAACTTCTCCCGGTACTCCTCGGTGCGCGCCTCGATCGCAGCCTCGTCTCCGAGGTCGGCGCGGAAGATGATTTCGACTGCACCCTTCGGCCCCATCACGGCGATCTCCGCCGAGGGCCAGGCAAAGTTGATGTCGCCCCGCAAATGCTTCGAGCTCATCACGTCGTAGGCGCCGCCATAGGCCTTGCGGGTGATCAAGGTGACCTTCGGCACGGTCGCTTCGGCAAAGGCGAACAGCAGCTTCGCGCCGTGCTTGATAATGCCGCCATGTTCCTGCGCCGTTCCGGGCAGGAACCCGGGCACATCGACAAACGTCACGATCGGGATGTTGAAACAATCGCAGAACCGCACGAAGCGAGCCGCCTTGCGGGAGCTGTCGATATCGAGACAACCGGCCAGCACCATCGGTTGGTTGGCGACGATGCCGATCGTCGTGCCCTCCATCCGGGCGAATCCAATCAGGATGTTGCGGGCGAAATCGGGCTGGACCGCGAAGAAATCGCTGTCGTCGACGACCTTCTCGATCAGCTCCTTCATGTCGTAGGGCTTGTTCGCGCTGCTCGGTACGAGCGTGTCGAGCGACGGCTCGACGCGATCGGAGGGATCGGAGGTCGCGCGCAACGGCGGCTGCGCCCGGTTCGAGGCCGGCAGAAAATCGATAAACCGGCGCAATTCGATCAACGCCTCGACATCGTTCTCAAAGGCAAGGTCCGCGACGCCGGAGCGCGTCGTATGGGTCAGCGCACCGCCCAGTTCCTCCTGTGTCACGGTCTCGTGGGTGACGGTCTTGACCACCTCCGGCCCGGTCACGAAGAGGTATGACGTGTCCTTGACCATGAAGATGAAGTCGGTCATCGCCGGCGAATAAACGGCGCCGCCGGCGCACGGACCCATGATCATCGAAATCTGCGGTATCACGCCCGAAGCCAGCACGTTGCGCTCGAAAACCTCGGCATACCCGGCGAGCGAGGCGACCCCGTCCTGGATGCGCGCCCCGCCCGAATCGTTGAGCCCGATCACCGGGGCGCCGACATTCATCGCCTGATCCATGATCTTGCAAATCTTTTCGGCATGCGCTTCGCTGAGGGATCCGCCGAACACGGTGAAGTCCTGGCTGAACACGAAGACCAGCCGGCCGTTCACGGTGCCGTAGCCAGTGACCACGCCATCGCCCGGGATTCTGTGCTCGTCGATGCCGAAATCATGGCTGCGGTGCTCGACGAACATGTCCCATTCCTCGAAGGAACCGGGGTCGAGCAACAATTCGAGCCGCTCGCGCGCGGTGAGCTTGCCGCGCCGGTGCTGCGCCTCGATGCGGCGGAAGCCACCGCCCGCCCGGGCCGCTTCCCGTTTGTCTTCCAAGCGGTCGAGAATATTCTGCATGTTGCCTCGCAACCAATGAATGGGGCAGATAGCATCGGCGATCCGGCAAGGCCAGAGCCACGGCGGCTCTGAGTCTCATTGGCGATAGAGGAGCACGACGGAATGGCCGAGAGCGAGCTGTATAAAAAAGGCGCGGCGATGCGGCGCCAGCTGATGGGCGACGCGGCGGTCGAGCGGTCGGCCCGCGAGATCTACAGCGACCCGGTGATGAAGAAATTCATCGACGTGGCGATCGAGACGGTGTTCGGCGCGCTGTGGACCCGTCCCGGCCTCGATCTGAAGACGCGGGCGTTGATCTGCGTCGTCTCCGATGCCGCCACCGGCCGCGAGCCCGAACTGGGCCTCCATCTGCGCATGGCGCTGCGCCAGGGATGGACCGAAGAGGAATTGACCGAAGTCTTGCTTCACCTCTCGGGCTATGTCGGCGTGCCGATCATCCGCGAGTCTATGATGGTGGCGAGCAAGGCCTTTGCCGAATTCCGGGCCGAAAAGGCCGCGGAGAAGCCTTTGACTGCTTGAGAGGGATCGAGCTCCAGTGCGAGAGCCGGGACCAGCCGAATGGTTGGCCTATTACTCTCGTAAGCGGATCATCCATCAGTGGACTCAGGTCCATTTGCTCGGGGCTGCCGACTGCCGCACCGTGCTCGAGATCGGGCCGGCTCTCGGACTTGTTACCAGCCTGCTCGTCAATATCGGCTATGACGTAACTACACTCGACAGAGGGCCGCGATCGTTCGCCAACCCGAATGTTCCTCACCTCGAGAGGGACATCTGCGAACTGCGGTCCGACGAAATTGGGGGAAATGACGCGATCCTCTGCTGCGAGACACTCGAACATATCGAATGGGAACGCGTCGGCTCCGTGCTCGGTACGTTCCGGCAAAGCGGAGCAAAATACTTGATCGTTTCCGTCCCCTATATGGGATTCCAGGTGTTTGTCGAGCTCTACGCAAACAGCAGCACCCTCAGGCATTATTTTTCGATGAAGAAACTGCTCTGGAGAAAGGATTTCAAAGCAGAGCCACCCGGCGGGCACCAGTGGGAAATCGGATACAGGAGCTACCCGCTGAAGCTTTGGGAGAAGCGGCTCAGCGAGAGCGGGTGGTCTATCGTGAAGCGGGACTTTACCGAACATTGCCGCTCCGTGTTCCACCTGCTGACAGCAGGCTGAGCTCAGGCGCGCAGTAGCGATATGAATTGCGCCGCGGCTTGGATATCTGCCGCTAATGCGCGGCGGCGTTCGGCCTGTTCGGCATCCTCGCCCCACCCCTCGATCTGAAAGCTCTCATCGAGCTGCGAGGCGGCAAAGGCCTCTTGCGCATCGAGCCGCCCTTCGAGCAGCGCCAACGCGATTATCAAGGAGCCGCACGCGGCAGTCGCGACATGCAGCGCGGTCAGCGCAAAATCGTCGTGCTCGGCCACCGCCGCGGCAAAGGCGCGGAGGCTCTCTGCCGACTGGCTCTTCGGGATCACCCCGCTGGTGACCACGAGCGGCGCATCATACCGCAACACCGCCCAGTCGATCAGCGGCTGCCAGACCGCCTGCTGGCGGGCGGCCAGCGCCGCCGGGTGCGTTGCCCGATAGCAGACAAGGTCGGTCGCGGCGTAGTTGGCGGTCTGCCGGATGATGGCATCGCGTTCTGTCGCGACCCGATCGACGGCTGTGGTGGCGAGCCGGGTCAGCGGCATCGTCGCCGTGCGAACCTCGGTCTCTTGCGTGTTCCACTCTTCGGCTATGGCCGCCGCCAGCGCCCCACTCGGGACGAGCAGATCGCGCTTACCTGGCGTCTTGATTGGCTTGCCGTCGAGAGTGATGGCATAGCCGCCAGCCCTCTTTGCTGCCTCGGCCTCTTGATGGAACCGCTTCATCCCGCCACATCCAGTTCGGCGAAAGGATCCTCCACGTCACCCACAAAGCCGAAAAATTCCCAGGTCCGCCGCATATGCGCCGGAAGCGGCGCTGTCACCTGCAATCGTCCGCCGAGCGGATGCGGCATGGACAGGCTGCGTGCATGCAGATGGAGCTTGCGTGATCCCGGGACCCCGGCCAGGTGGGCCGCGGCCTCGCCATATTTCGCGTCACCGAGGATTGGCGTGCCGATCGCCGCACAGTGGACGCGCAGCTGGTGGGTGCGTCCAGTAACCGGCATCAGCGCGAGCCAGCTCGCCTCAGTCCCGGCGCTATCGATCACCCGGTAATAAGTAACGGCGCGGCGGCCCTCCT
Organism: uncultured Alphaproteobacteria bacterium; assembly: GCA_963788085.1. Taxonomy (GTDB): domain Bacteria; phylum Pseudomonadota; class Alphaproteobacteria; order ATCC43930; family CGMCC-115725; genus AP-15. The sequence goes on along the minus strand of CAWBFS010000059.1, from coordinate 43,310 downwards.
CGGTGTCGGGCCTGACACGCTCGCCGGTATGCCCGGGCAATTTGGCGAGCGGCAGGTCGATCCGGCCCTGAGCTAATTTCGGCCGCCCGACGACGACGGCCCAATACGTCTTGCGCGTCGTCTTCTCGCGAAACGCCCGGGTCAAAAACGCAGCGGCAGTAGCGGTGCGGGCAATGACCAGAACGCCGCTCGTCTCCTTGTCGAGCCGGTGCACGAGGCGCGGGCGCTCGGGGTTGCCAAAACGCAAGCTGTCGAGGAGCCCGTCGACGTGCCGCTCGGTCGCGGTACCGCCCTGGACCGCCAGCCCCGGCGGCTTGTCGAGCACAATAACCGCCTCGTCCCGGTGCAGGATCGCCGATTGCAGCATAGCCTCGTCCGCCGGCCGCGGCTGCGGTCGCACGGGCCGGGGCGGCAGCGCCACCTCGTGCGGCGGAATGCGGATCGCCTGGCCCGGACCGACCCGGTCACTGGACCGCGCCCGCTTGCCGTCGACGCGGATCCGCCCGGTGCGGAGCAGTTTTTCGAGCTGGCCGTGACCGAGACGGGGATAATGGCGTTTGAACCAGCGGTCGAGGCGAAGCGAGCCGTCGCTACTGTCGACGGTTATGGTTTCCCCCGGCTCGGTCATTGCGCTGTCGCGGCTGTGCGTTCGCGCAGCTTGTCCCAATATTCGAGCCGCTTCTTGATCTCCCGCTCGAAGCCGCGCTCGCCGGGGCGGTAGAAATTGCGCCGCGCCACCCCTTCCGGAAAATAATTCTGTCCCGAAAAGCCTTCCTCGGTGGCGTGGTCGTAAACATAGCCCTTGCCGTAGCCGAGATTGCGCATCAGCCGGGTCGGCGCGTTGAGGATGTGCATCGGCGGCATCAGCGAGCCGGTCTCGCGCGCCATCGCGCGGGCCTCTCCATACGCCTGGTACCCGGCGTTCGATTTCGGCGCCGTGGCGAGATAGATCACACATTGGGCGATCGCGAGCTCGCCTTCCGGCGAGCCGAGGCGGTCGTAAGTGTCCCAGGCCGCGAGCGCCTGCACGACGGCTTGCGGGTCGGCGAGGCCGATATCCTCGACCGCCGCACGCGTAAGCCGCCGCAGGATGTAGATCGGGTCTTCGCCGCCCGCCAGCATGCGTGCAAGCCAGTAAAGCGCGGCATCGGTATCGGAGCCGCGCAGCGATTTGTGCAAGGCGCTGATCAGGTTGTAGTGACCCTCCTGCGCCTTGTCGTAGAGCGGCGCCCGGCGTTGCACAAGCCGGGCCAACGCGTCGGGTCCGAGCGACTGCTCTGTCCGGAGCTGTCCAATCTCCTCAGTCAGATTGAGCAAGAACCGGCCGTCGCCGTCGGCCATCGCTCGCAGGGCGGTACGCGCTTCGTCGGTCAGCGGCAAGCGGTGGCCCAGATGGGCTTCGGCGCGCTGTAATAAGGTTTCCAGGTCGTTGTTGTCGAGGCGGCGCAATACAAAGACCTGCGCACGCGACAGCAATGCGCCGATCAGTTCGAAAGAGGGGTTTTCCGTCGTAGCGCCGACGAGGATCACCGTGCCGTCCTCGACGACCGGCAGGAACGCGTCCTGCTGCGCGCGGTTGAAGCGATGGATCTCGTCGACGAAAAGGAGCGTGCCTTGGCCCATCTCGCGACGTTTCCTCGCCGCGTCGAACACCTTGCGCAGATCCGCGACACCGGAGAAGACGGCCGACAACGGCTCGAACGTCAGATCCGTACCCTGGGCGAGCAAGCGGGCAATTGTCGTTTTGCCGCAGCCCGGCGGCCCCCAAAGGATCATCGACGACAATTTGCGGTTCGCCACCATTCGGCCAATCGGAGCATCGGCGGCGAGCAGATGGTCCTGACCGACGACCTCCGCCAAGCTGCGCGGCCGCAGCAGATCGGCCAGAGGATGCGGCGCCTGGTGCTCGAATAGCGTGTTCACCGAGCCCCTATCGCACCTGATCGGCCAGGCGCGACAGGTGGTGGGCAGTGTCGCCGAAGGTGTGCTCGATGACCATGCAGCGGCGGAAATAATGCCCGACCGCGTATTCCTCGGTCATGCCGATGCCACCATGAAGCTGGATCGCGTTCTGCGACACGAATTTGCTCGCCTGGCCGACGCCGACCTTTGCCATCGCGATGTTGTGGGCGCGCTCGGCAGCATCGGGCTCCTCGACCATCATCGCCGCGAGCATCGCCATGCTGCGCCCGCGCTCGAGCTCCATCAGCATCTCCGTCGCACGGTGCTGCAGGGCCTGGTTCTGGCCTATCGGGCGGCCGAATTGCGTGCGGGTCTTTAAGTACTCCAGCGTCATCGCCTGCATCGCTTCCATCGCGCCGACCGCTTCGGCTGCCGTCGCGGCAATGCCCGCCTCGACGATCCGCTCGATGACCGGAAACCCGGCGCCGAGTTCGCCCAATACGTCCTCCTCGCCGACCTCGACACCGCTCAGTGAAACCTCTGCCGCCCGCGTGCCGTCGCGAATCGGGTAGCCGCGCCGCGCTACCCCGTTGGCTCCCGCATCTACGATAAACAACGTGATGCCGTCGGGATCGTCCCGCTCGCCGGCGGTTCGCGCGCTGACCACCAAGCGCTGCGCGCTGTCGCCGTGCAGAACCACGCTCTTAGCGCCGTCGAGCACCCAGCCACCGCCCTTGGGCTTGGCCGTCGTCAGGACATCGCTCAGATCGTAGCGCGCCTGCCGCTCGCCATGTGCAAAGGCGAGGATCATGTTGCCTTCGGCAATTTGCGGCAAGATCGCCGATTTCTGCTCGTCGTTGCCGGCGAACTGCAGCGCTGTGCCGCCGAGCACGATCGTCGCCAAATAAGGCTCCAACGCAAGCACGCGCCCGAACGCCTCCATGACCAGCATCACCTCGATCGGGCCGCCGCCGAACCCACCGTAATCCTCTGGAAACGGCAGGCCTAACAGGCCGAGCTCGGCATATTGGGCCCAGAGGCCGCGGCTCCAACCCTCGGGCTCGGCGAGATAGGAACGACGCTTGTCGAAGCCGTAATGGTCTGCGAGCAGCCGCTCGACGGAATCGCGCAACAGCCGCTGCTCTTCGGTGAGATCGAAATCCATTGGTCACGCTCCTCAGACGCGACCGCGAGATTGCTTCGCCGCGCTCGCAATGACAGGAGAAACGCGTCATTGCGAGGAGTGCAACGACGAAGCAATCGGCCGGCCGCCGTTTACAGGCCCAGCACGGCCTTGGTCAGAATGTTTTTCTGGATCTCGTTGGTGCCGCCGTAGATCGAGGCGGCGCGCAGGAAGAGATAGCTGCGGGTCGCTTCGGTCGCCCATTCCGGGCCCAGTTCCGGCTCGTTGCTGAGCGCCGCCAATTCCTGCGCCCAATCCGGCATTGCCAACGGCCCGCCGACATCCATTGCCAGCTCCGTGGTCGCCTGCAACAGTTCGGTTCCCTTGACCTTGAGCACCGAGGACAGCGGGTCGGGTTTTCCGTCATGGCTCTTGTCATGTGCCGAGACGACGCGCATCTGCGTGATCTCCAACGCCTTCATGTCGACCTCGAGCTGCGCGACGCGCTGCCGGAAGGCGGGATCCTCGATCAACGGCCTGCCGTTCGCACGCATCTCGCGCGCGGTCTCGCGGGCAAATTTGACCCGCTCTTTCGACTTGCCGAGCCGCGCGATTCCGGTGCGCTCGTGACCGAGCAGAAACTTGGCGACGTCCCAGCCGCGGTTTTCCTCGCCGACGCGCAATGACACCGGCACCCGCACATCGTCGAAAAAGACTTCGTTCAGATGATGGCTGCCGTCGATCGAGATGATCGGACGGACCGTGATGCCAGGCGTCTTCATGTCGATCAGCAGAAATGAAATTCCTTCCTGCCGCTTCTTGGCATGCGGGTCGGTGCGCACTAGGCAGAAGCACCAATCGGCGTGATGCGCGGTCGAAGTCCAGATCTTCTGACCATTGACGACGTAGTCATCGCCGTCGCGCTTGGCGGCCGTCTTGAGGGAAGCGAGGTCGGATCCCGCGCCCGGCTCGGAAAAACCCTGGCACCACCAGTCGTCGATATTGGCCGCACGCGGCAGAAAATGCTGCTTCTGCTCCTCCGTGCCGAACTGGATCAATACCGGGCCGATCATCGTGATGTTGAACGACGACACTTCAGGCGCCGGAGCCAGCTGGTTCTCCTCCAGGAAGATCATGCGCTGCACTGGCGTCCAGCCGGGGCCGCCAAATTCCTTAGGCCAATTGTAGGCGGCCCAGCCGCGCCGGTTCAAGATGCGCTGCCAAGTGACGGTGTCTTCCTTGGTCGGTGCATGGCCGAGCCGCATCCGCTCGCGGATGTCGCCCGGCAGATTATCGCGGAAGAAAGCGAGCAGCTCGTCGCGAAACGCCAATTCGTCGGTCGTGAAGCGCAAATCCATCGCTGCAGCTCCTTTGTTATCGAACAAAGCCGGCGCTGCGGGGGATCGTCAGCGACAGCTCGGGCAGGCAGATGATCAAAAATAGCCCGATCAGCAAAGCCAGCGCGTAGGGCCAATAATAGGGCGCGTGCTGCGAGACCGATACCTCCGCGAAGCGCAATGCCATCAGCAGGCCGACCCCCATCGGCGGCAGGAAGAGGCCGATACCGACAGCGGCGGTCTGGACGATGTCGAAATGGATCGGGTTGACCCCGATCTTGGTGGCGATCGGAAAGACCACTGGGATCAGTACCACCGCTGCCGGCAGGCCCTCGAGGACCATGCCAAACACCATGGTCAGCAAGGCCACGCCGAGCAGGAACAGCCACTGCGCGTTTTCGAGCGGCTTCAATACCTCCCCAAGCAACACGGGTACGCCGGTCACGCCCATGAGGTATTGGAAGATTGTTGCGACCGCGAGCAGAAAGACGACCGCCGCGGTCAGCACCGCGCTGTCATAGGCGATGTGGAGGATCTGCGCCCAGGATAGGTTGCGGTAATAGAGCCGCGCCGCCAGCAGCGAGTACAGCGCAACGACCGCCCCGGCCTCGGTCGCGGTGAAGGCGCCCAGGTAAAACCCGCCGAGGATCACTAATGGGATTACCAGCGCTACCGCAGCTTCCCGCAAAGAATGCAGCAGGAAGCGCAAGCTCGGCCGCGTGTCCTTAGGCCAGCCGAGGAGGTGCGCCTGGATCATCACCAACAGGCACAGGCAAACCCCGATCACCGCCGCCGGGATGAACCCGGCGAGAAAGAGTGCGACTACCGAGGTGTTGGTCACCTCGCCGATTACGATCATGAAGATTGCCGGGGGCACCAGCATACCCATCGCGGTGCCTGACGCAATCAGTGAGGCGCTGTCCTCGGAGCGGTAGCCGGCGCGCTTCAATGGCGGCATCAGGGTCGAGCCGAGCGCCGAGACCTCGGCCATTTTCGAGCCACAGATGTCGGAGAAGAAGTACGAGACCACGATGACCGACATGCCCAGGCCTCCGCGCAACCAACCAACCAAGGCCCGCGCCAGATCGACGAGCGCATTCGACATGCCGCAGCGTTCCATGATCGTGCCGGCAAAGATGAAGGACGGTATCGCCAGCAAGACCCAGTTCTGCGACCCTGCGATCATACTCGAAGCAACCATTTCGAGCGGATAGCCGCCAATACTCAGGCCCACAACTGCCGCAATACCCAGAGCGAAGACAATCGGCAGGGACAATGCGATGAGGCCGACAAACACGATAGCGGTGATGGCGAGCAGCAAGGTCAGTCACCCGCGGCGATGGCCCCGGCGTCCTCTTCGGCATCCGCGGCGTTGGGACCGGCCAAGGCCAGACCCAGTCCATAAATCGCAATCAATGCTCCGCCGACGCTGACCGCGGCATAGACCCATCCGAGGTTTATCTGCAATGCCGGCGAGGTCAGCACACTATTGCTGATCGCCAGCCTCGTCCCGAACCATGCCGCGAGGCCACCGAACCCGGCGATCAGTAGATGATTAATCATATAGATCGCCCGCCGGACCGGCACCGGCAGCTGGTGGGTCAGCACATGCAAGGTGAAATGGATACGGTCCGCAATGCCGATTGCAGCGCCGATCATCGTAAGCCAGGTCAGGCTGAACTCGCCGACTTCCTCGACCCAGAAGAAATTGACCGGTTCGAGATCGAGGAAATCGGTGATCTCGACCATGACATAGCGCAGGAAAACGCCCGCCAGCATATCGGCGATCGCGAGCACGAGCAGCGCGGTGACGACGATTTTCGGAAGGAGGAGAATGATCTCCTGAATGGGTTTTTCCCTCGCCCCATTTGCGGAGAAAGGGGCGGGATCAGTCACGAGCGCTCATACCTTGGTCGCGACGATCTCGTCCCAGATCTCGGAATATTCCTTCTGATAGGCCGGCCAGACCTTCTCCTGCGCAATCTTTCGGAAGGCCTCGACATCGGCGGCATTGACGGTCATCCCCTTTGGCTCGAGCAACTCTTTGGCCTTCTCGACGGTATCGACGCTCTCGGTCAACCCACGAATCCTCTCCTGCGCCGTCCGCGAAGCGTCGAGCAGAAGCTTCTGCTGGGCTGGCGTGAGGCCGTTCCAGATATCGAGATTGATGACCAGCGCCGTGGGCCCGTAATTGTGATAGGTCATCGAACAGTATTTCGAGACCTCGTAAGCTTTGAGGGCCAGGATATTGACGATCGGCAGATCGGCGCCGTCGATGACGCCCTGCTGCGCGGCCGGGATCACCTCGCCCCAGGCCATCGGCACCGCGACGCCGCCCAGGCCGTTGATCGTGTCGGCAAACACCTTGGCCGGCTGCACGCGCAGCTTGAGGCCACGCAGATCCTTGGGCGCGGCAATCGGGCGGCGGTTGTTCCAGAAATGGCGGAAGCCGTAATCGTAAAAGCACAGGACCTTGAGCTTGTATTTGTCCTGAAACCGCCGATCGAGGCGCTCGCCGATCGCGCCGTTGAACATCTTGTAGGCCTGGTCGTAGCTCTTGACGAGATAGGGCACGGAAAGACGCCCATCTCCGGGAACACCGTCGCGGCGGCGCCACCCGGGTCGCCAATCGCGATGTTGCCGGATTTCACGGCATTGATGACCTCAAGCTCTTTGGTCAGCAGCGTACCGGCGTGAAATTCGATCTCGAGCCCGCTGCTCGCTTGCTTGTTGACGGCGTCCGCCATCTCTACAAAGGCGACGGCGGAAGATTTGGGCGGCGCCACAATGTGGGCCATGACGAGCTTCTTTGGCGACGTCTGGGAGAACGCAGGTGCGCCTCGGATCGCCAGGATGCCCGCAAGCCCACCAGCTGCCCGTTGCAGCACTCGGCGGCGAGTGGTTCTGGGCGAATTACGGATCACGGACGTCCCTCCCGTTCATATTGCTCGCGAAGTTGGGCAAGTATAGCAGGCTGCTCCTGTCTCACAATGTCAGCGGCGGCAGATCGATCCAGCGCCGCTCGCGATTGCTCTGATAGCAGGCCTCGGCGAGCTGGACGCTTTTGGCGCCTTCCAGAAATGGCGACGGGAACGGCGCGTCTTCGGCGACGTGCCGGAGGAACAGCTCCCAGCCGGCGCGATAACCATTGCGCACCGGCTCGATGTCCGGCATCTCCTGCCATTGCTCGTCGAAGATCATCGGCTGGGGGCGTTCCGGATCGAAGAACGGCTTTGGTGTAGCAACCAGCGGCTGCACGAAGCAGCGTTGCAGCCCGCATACCGCCGACCCTCGGGTCCCGTCCACCTGTATCTGCAAGAGATCGTCGCGCTTGACCCGGCTCGCCCAGGAAGAGCCGACCTGCGCCACAACCCCGCCCGCCAGCTCGAAGATTGCGAAGGCCGTATCCTCGACATCGACCGGGTAAGGATTGCCGGTCTCGTCGCGGCGCTCGGGCAGCGCCGTGATGGCGCGGCACGACACCGCTGTGATTTCGCCCAGCAGGCGATCGAAAATGTAGCGCCAATGCGCGAACATATCGAGGATCAGCCCGCCGCCGGTGGCCTTTCGATAATTCCAGCTCGGCCGCTGCGCCGGGTAGGGCGTGCCGTCGAACACCCACCAGCCGAAATCGAGCCGGATCGACAGCACCCGGCCGAAGAAATCGGTCTCGTAGAGCTTGCGCAATTTGGTGAGCCCGGGCAGGAACAATTTGTCCTGCACGACACCGTTTTTGAGGCCGGCGCGCTCGGCGAGGCGCGCCAGATCCAGGGCACCCGTGAGTGTCTCGGCCAGCGGCTTTTCGACATAGACGTGCTTGCCGGCGTCGAGCGCCGCCGCGGCACGCGCCGGGCGGCCGCCGGTCGCGCTCGCGTCGAAATAGACCGCGATCTCGGGGTCGGCTAGGCAGGCGTCGCGATCGGTGCTCCATTTGAGGCCGCCACTCGCCGCCAGAGCCGCGAGCTTTGCCGCGTTGCGCCCGAGCAATACCGGCTCGGGCACGAGGCGGTCGCCGTTGGCGAGCGGCAACCCACCCTCGCTCCGGATTGCCATCAGCGAGCGCAAATGCTGCGTCGTGCCGAGCCGGCCTGTCGCGCCCTCGATAAGGACGCCGATCGTGCGTTCGCCCATACGTCGGAGCGAGGCTAGCGGCGCCGCTATCGCTCGTTCGGACGTTGTGAGACGCGGGTCGCGGCGCTCGCTACGGCCTTCAGGGAAGCAGTCACGATGTTGCCGTCGATGCCGACGCCGTAGAGTGTCGCGTCGCCGGAATCGCGGACCTGAACGTAGGCCGTGGCCTGCGCATCGGCCCCCGCGCCGATCGCGTGCTCGCGATAGTCGACGACCGTCAGCTCGATGTCGCATTCGCGTTGCAGGGCGTCGACGAACGCCGCGATCGGGCCGTTGCCGACACCTTCGATCCGCCGTTCCTCGCCATTGATTACGACCGTCGCCGCGATGCGGCGGCGCTCCGGGGCGCGCGGCTCGGGAAAAATGCTGTAATCGGCCAGTCGGATCCCGTCGCGCCTGAGATACGTCTCTTCGAACAGCGACCAGATCCCGGCGCTCGTCACCTCCTTTCCGGTTCGGTCGGTCACTTCCTGCACGCGCTTGCTGAACTCGATCTGCAGCCCGCGCGGCAGATCGAGCCCGTAATCGGCCTTCAGGACATAGGCGACGCCGCCCTTGCCGGACTGGCTGTTGACCCGGATCACCGCCTCGTAGGTGCGGCCCAGATCCTTCGGGTCGATCGGCAGATACGGCACTTCCCACAACGGGTCGTTGCGCTTGGCGAGCGCCTCGAAGCCTTTTTTGATCGCGTCCTGATGCGAGCCCGAGAAAGCGGTGTAGACGAGCTCGCCGGCATAGGGGTGCCGTGGATGCACCGGAAGCTGATTGCAGTGCTCGACGGTGCGGACGATCTCGTCGATGTCGGTGATCACGAGCCCCGGATCGATCCCCTGGCTGAACAGATTGAGCGCCAGGGTGACGATATCGACATTGCCGGTGCGCTCGCCATTGCCGAAGAGCGTGCCTTCGACCCGCTCAGCCCCCGCCATTACCGCAAGCTCGGTGGCCGCGACAGCGGTGCCGCGATCGTTGTGCGGATGCACGCTAAGGGTGATCGCCTCGCGGTCGCGGATGTTGCGGCCGAACCACTCGATCTGATCGGCATAGATGTTCGGGCTCGCCATCTCGACGGTGGCCGGGAGATTGAGGATTGTTTTCTTGTCCGGTGTCGGCCGCCACACGTCCATTACCGCCTCGCAGATCTCGACCGCAAAGTCGAGCTCGGTCCCGGTAAAGCTCTCCGGCGAATACTGATAGATGATCTCACTCTCCGGCATTGACTCGGCGAGCTCGCGAATGAGCTTGGCGCCCGTCACCGCGATGTCGACGATCCCCGGTTTGTCCAGGCCGAAGACGACGCGGCGCTGCAGGGTGGAAGTCGAGTTGTAGAGATGCATGATGGCGCGGCGGGCGCCGCGGATCGATTCGAAGCTGCGCTTGATCAGCTCGGGCCGGGCTTGGGTCAGCACCTGGATCGTCACATCATCGGGGACCAGCCGCTGCTCGATCAGCTCGCGAATAAATCCAAAGTCGGTCTCCGATGCCGCAGGAAAGCCGACTTCGATCTCCTTAAAGCCGAGCCTCACCAAGAGCTCGAACATCCGGCGCTTGCGGTCCGGCCCCATCGGCTCGACCAACGCTTGGTTCCCGTCGCGCAGGTCGACGCTGCACCACAGCGGCGCGCGGTCGATGACCTGCGCCGGCCAGCGCCGGTCGGCCAGATCGATGGTCGGATAGGGACGGTATTTGTGGATAGGCATGCTGGTCATCGGAAACTCCTGGTCGCAGGCTCACCACCGAATTCGGCGGTTCGGTTGTTGAAGTCGGGAGGGATCGTGGCTGGCGTCAAAGCCACCAGCCGGTGCTAAGTCGGCGACCGAAACGCGGCTCCGCATCCGCCGGGGAAACCGCCGTAAGAGGTAGATTTTCGTTTGAATTGAGAAGAGACATCAGCAATAGCAAGCGCGAAAATTCCCAAGCTGGGGACGGGCAACGACGGCGGCTCGGCGTCCCTTAGGACGCCGAGCGGCTAAGTCGAAGCTCGTAGCGCCGGCAATGCATCGCCGCATGCCTAACAGAACCGCATCGCAAGGTCAACCAGCGGAAATCGGGGGAGCGGCGACCCCGTCGGTCTACCGGCATCGATCGTCAACCCTGCGAAAGCGAATATCGAAACCGCAGCGCTGTTGTACTACCAAGCTCTCCGAGTAAGCGATATCGGGGGTGGAGCACGTCGGAGACAGCGACGGCCGGCGCAGGCTCCGGTGGTCGACGCCGGGTGGATGATGGCGCCGCGCGGCTTCGGCACGATGCTGGCGATGTTCATTCCGGATAGTTCAGCAATACCTGCATCAATCGACGGCAGGAGCGCCAATGTGCCACTGAGCATGATCGACCCGAACATCGGCACGCTGCCGGCACAAGCCCTGAAGCCGTCGAGCCACGACGCCCCGGTCTAGCCCGAGGATTTCCCGGCGTGGAGGGCGGTTATTGCTGTTATCTGCAGCGAATTACAGCTAACCGCATCTCACCTCCTTGACCCGGCCGACCGCGTTGGTTGCGACCGTGCGCATCGCTCGAAGCAAAAATGGATCAGGACCAAGTCGTTGCGATTCCTGGATTCCGGGCTCAGGAAACAGGTGATAACAGGTGGGCGAAAGTGGACCGGCATCGGTTTCCGGCATCGGTGGGGCTCCGGTACGGGCGAACCGATACTATTGGTTCATGATACGTTCTCGTCAAGTGGCGACAGCTCCGGTGATCTGCGCAATCTGACGATCGAGCACCGACAATGATCCCCAAATGTCATATCAAACTGTTCTCGTCGGAGCCCGACGCCGCCTGGGTCGCCGATGCCCGGATCTGCAATCATGTACGGCCTTCGGCGACACCCCGGACGAGGCACTCGCCGAAATCGAACAGGCGATCAGAGCCTGGCTCGCGGTGGCGCGCGAGGACGGTCTGCCGATCCCGGAGCCCCGCTATCGCGCGCCGACCCGCGCCGCGCCGCTGGCTGAGGTCGTGAACGCCGATTTCGAGATCGCAGTCGGCGCGATGCATGAGAAGCGGTGCTGGTCGTCGTCGCCTCGGCGCTAAAGCTAAACCGAACGCCGTCCTTCGCGATAAGGTGAATTGAACGGTCGAAATCGGTGGATTCCGGCCTTTCAGGTCTGATGAGCCAACGACGGGGTAGCCCCATAAGCGGCCCTTCGCAGACCGATCACTTCACTTCCTCCCGAGGCCGCTGCTGGTGGCGAAGTTCTCCTGCCAAAAGCGATAGCCGTTACGAACAGAAGTCAAACAACAGCGCCTTTAGCTCCCCGTCCTACCAGCTACCCGCCGAGCCAGCGGCTTTGTGCAAGAGGTGATACGCCTCTTCCAGGATGAGTATTAGTCCACGCCTGCCTTTTGAACAAAGGGGACTAAAAATGTCGTCGCCAGCTTAGCCGAAGTTAGTCCCTCCTTATTGAAAAGCGTCTCACAATGATGCTCTAGAGCAGCGGCATCTCCTTCTGCTCCAGCAAGAGCTGCCAACACCCTACGCAGCGCCCCTGACAATTGCGCGAGAGCGTCGAGACGGAGCGCCATAGTCCCAGCAGGTGACGCCTTCTGCTCCGCTACGGCTTCGCGCAAGGCCGAGACGCGAAGGGAAGCACGACCTGGATAGGTCTGTTTGAACCATTGCTCCGCTTCCAGAAGTTGGGCGTGATCCTTCTTATACAGAGGATTATCGGCGTCTTTTCGGCTCTTGGCTTCGATCACCCAATCATTCGGGCCGGGAATGATCCACAGTACGTCCGGGCCGACTTTGAACTCGTTATCAGGACGCTGTGTCGGCAAGCCAAGGTAGCTACCGAGATCAGCAAGCGATTGCTCAAATCTGTCCGATGATGCTTCCGCTACGAGGCCTGATACTGCCTCATCGAAATCCGCCAGAATGGCGCGGCGGCGCGCGTACCCAAGGAGCCGAGCGACGATGGCTTTCGACTGGCTCCCTGGTGGAGTGATGGGCACATAGGGCGGGCGCGTCAGCGGCGGCAGCAGATTGCGGTTAGTGGCAAATGCTGACGTTTGATACCGCTGTCCATTCGTCGCATCCCCTGAATGATGCGCTATTCTAGCCATCAAGCCAAGGAGCCACCCCTGGAGCCGAGTATCTGTTGTGGTAGTCCGCAGCTCATCTATTTCTGCGAGGGCTTTTTCGTAGTGGCCTAACGTGTACAGTCGAAATGCACGGCGTTCTTTGGCCGCCATCTTGAGGGCATTTTTATCTACAGGAGCAGGTTCGGCTCCCGTTGCAAGCTGTTCGGCATGGTATTTGATCCACGCTGCATCACGATTTAAGCATTTGAGCAGCGTTTCCTCAAATTCTTTGACGGTCTTCACATGTCGGCTGATGTCACGACCAATATCCAGTTGTACTCGGGTGCTTGACGTAAGGATTTGCAGATTTGCGGTTCGACCGATCCATGCGACCAGATCGTTGCCCATCAAAATAACCGCGCAGAAATCACCCGCACCACGCGTTCCTCTGCCGATCCCTTGTTCGATGCGTTGGGCCAGAAGAGAATTAACAGCGCCGTCTGCTAACACAATCGCGCGGTATACATCGTAGTCGCTCGTACCTCGCGGGAGGCCCGCCATGACCAAAAATTGGCAAGATCGCCCAGGCAGATCGATAGCATCATACCGATTTGCGAGCACTAGCGGCCCGAATGATTCTCCGGCCTGCATCCGTTTTACCTCTGCAAGCACTTCTGCGACGGTGCCGGTCGTTTGGACAGCTTCCGGGGAGAATAAGCTAAGGCTGATAGCCGGCTGCTGGTTTCACCATTCCCCGAAATCAAATTGATCCTGTGTTGTTGCGGGGTGCTGTGAAGCTTGTGGGCAGCCGCCGACCTGTGGGCAAGGTGGGGGAAACGCGTAGCGTTTTCCCCGGCTTGTCCATAGGGGACCGCGCTTGCGCGGTCAGGCGGGGATCGGCGCAGCCGACTGTCCACAAATTCACAGCACCTCCTCGGCATCGCGTCAAGCGGCCAGTGCCCTCGCAGCCGTCGATTGGCCGAGGTAAGCCTCGTCCGGTGTTCGCCAGCCGAGCGCCTGATGCGGACGTCGCAGATTATACCAGTCAAAAAACGCGCCAAGGCTGCGCTTCTGTTCGATGCCGTTGGCGGCAGGGCGCAGGTAGACCCATTCGTGCTTCACGGTCCACCACAAGCGCTCGACGAAGATGTTGTCGTGGCAGCGCCCGCGCCCGTCCATACTGATCTCGATCCGGTGATCCCGCAGCATATTGGTGAACTCGTCACTGGTGAATTGCGCGCCCTGATCGGTATTGAAGATGTCGGGCTTGCCGAACCGGGCGAGGGCCTCGCTCAGCGCCTCGACGCAGAACCCCGCCGTGAGGGTGTTCGACAGCCGCCAGGACAGCACTCGTCGGGTCGCCCAGTCGATGATCGCGACCAGGTACAAAAACCCTTGCTGCATGGGTATGTACGTTATGTCAGCTGCCCACACTTGGTTCGGCTGGTCGATCGTTCTGCCGCGCAGAAGGTACGGATAGACCTTGTGCTCGGGATGCCGCTTGCTGGTGTTCCGCTTCGGCCTGACTGCCCACAGCCCGAGCTTCCGCATCAGCCGCCGCACGCGTCGGCGGCCGACCGAAATCCCCTCCCGCAAAAGCCCGACCTGCAGCCGGCGGCTGCCGTAGACGGGATTATCGGTGAACATCCGGTCGAGCCGTTTCAGAAGCTCGAGTTCTTCCGCCGATTCCGGCCGAGGCCGGTAATAGAAGCTGCTGCGCGCCATCCCGAGCAGCGCGCATTGCCGGATTACGGACAGCCCTGCCTCCGGCGCGATCATCGCCCGCCTCGCAGCAATCGGGAGATGGCGGGCTGCCCGGCAAGAAAATCGCACTCGACCTGCAGCTGCCCGATCTTGCGATGCAGATCGTCGATCACCTTCTGCGCATCCGCGGCCGCCGGCGCCTTGCTGCCGCGTGCAAACAGCTCCCCCGCACGCGTCACCAGCTCCTGCTTCCAGCCGCTGATCATCGTCGGATGAACCCCAAACTCCGCCGACAGCTCCGCCAGGGTCTTCTCCCCCGAAAGCGCCGCCATCGCCACTCTCGCCTTAAATTCTGCGCTGTGCTGCTTCCTCTTTATGCCCACGTCTCACGCCTCTTTGGACCGGTCAGCCTTTAGCTTATCCCGCTGTCCAAAAAAACGGAGCCGCCGCACTTCCTCTGTGGTGCGCGGGTAAACTGCGACATCGTTCCACTTTTCAGCAGTGGGCCGTGAAGGCGTCAAAATGGTGACGCCTCGTTTACTTTTTGCGATCCTTTGCGAATAGTCCTTTATTATTGTTGCAATTGCTGTATCGCCCAATTCCATAAGCTCAGGAACGAGGATCATTCGTTCACCGACACCGGCGAGTGATACCGACGTAATGGGCCTGGATACTCCCTCCAGCGTGGCATCAAATGTGCGGATGATCTCGCTGTCGTCCGCAATCGTCGCCGACATATAGACCCGTCGTGGGCAATCGACAAAACTTGGTAGCAGGTCTACCGGCGGCAAGATTGGCGTGATTGATGCCGAATTACGGCTAATAAAGCAGTGACAGTGCGGTAACAAGTCACGCACAAGCGGCCATACATACCGATTTACCTCATCTGCCTTTTGCCGCAGATACTCTTGCGTCTCTCCGACTTTGCTGAGCCAGGCCCAGCTCGGAACTTCGAGAACAGCTCCCCATTCTTTGCCGCTGACAACATCATCGATGGTTCCACCGCGTCCGATTTCATAGAAGTTAGTTCTAAATCGGTTGGTGATCTCCGCATAAATTTCTTCGTGTTTCTTAGACTCAATTACCAGCGTGAACGCATCTCGCACCGATGACAGTGCAACGTGTGCGTCATCCAGAATTGCGAGGCCGATCTTTTCGGTCGGATTACCACTGCCGCGAACACCAAATCGGCTTCGGCCATTGAAAAGAGCCTCATAGTGCGACGGTGCCGGTCGTTTGGACAGCTTCCGGGGAGAATAAGCTAAGGCTGATAGCCGGCTGCTGGTTTCACCATTCCCCGAAATCAAATTGATCCTGTGTTGTTGCGGGGTGCTGTGAAGCTTGTGGGCAGCCGCCGACCTGTGGGCAAGGTGGGGGAAACGCGTAGCGTTTTCCCCGGCTTGTCCATAGGGGACCGCGCTTGCGCGGTCAGGCGGGGATCGGCGCAGCCGACTGTCCACAAATTCACAGCACCTCCTCGGCATCGCGTCAAGCGGCCAGTGCCCTCGCAGCCGTCGATTGGCCGAGGTAAGCCTCGTCCGGTGTTCGCCAGCCGAGCGCCTGATGCGGACGTCGCAGATTATACCAGTCAAAAAACGCGCCAAGGCTGCGCTTCTGTTCGATGCCGTTGGCGGCAGGGCGCAGGTAGACCCATTCGTGCTTCACGGTCCACCACAAGCGCTCGACGAAGATGTTGTCGTGGCAGCGCCCGCGCCCGTCCATACTGATCTCGATCCGGTGATCCCGCAGCATATTGGTGAACTCGTCACTGGTGAATTGCGCGCCCTGATCGGTATTGAAGATGTCGGGCTTGCCGAACCGGGCGAGGGCCTCGCTCAGCGCCTCGACGCAGAACCCCGCCGTGAGGGTGTTCGACAGCCGCCAGGACAGCACTCGTCGGGTCGCCCAGTCGATGATCGCGACCAGGTACAAAAACCCTTGCTGCATGGGTATGTACGTTATGTCAGCTGCCCACACTTGGTTCGGCTGGTCGATCGTTCTGCCGCGCAGAAGGTACGGATAGACCTTGTGCTCGGGATGCCGCTTGCTGGTGTTCCGCTTCGGCCTGACTGCCCACAGCCCGAGCTTCCGCATCAGCCGCCGCACGCGTCGGCGGCCGACCGAAATCCCCTCCCGCAAAAGCCCGACCTGCAGCCGGCGGCTGCCGTAGACGGGATTATCGGTGAACATCCGGTCGAGCCGTTTCAGAAGCTCGAGTTCTTCCGCCGATTCCGGCCGAGGCCGGTAATAGAAGCTGCTGCGCGCCATCCCGAGCAGCGCGCATTGCCGGATTACGGACAGCCCTGCCTCCGGCGCGATCATCGCCCGCCTCGCAGCAATCGGGAGATGGCGGGCTGCCCGGCAAGAAAATCGCACTCGACCTGCAGCTGCCCGATCTTGCGATGCAGATCGTCGATCACCTTCTGCGCATCCGCGGCCGCCGGCGCCTTGCTGCCGCGTGCAAACAGCTCCCCCGCACGCGTCACCAGCTCCTGCTTCCAGCCGCTGATCATCGTCGGATGAACCCCAAACTCCGCCGACAGCTCCGCCAGGGTCTTCTCCCCCGAAAGCGCCGCCATCGCCACTCTCGCCTTAAATTCTGCGCTGTGCTGCTTCCTCTTTATGCCCACGTCTCACGCCTCTTTGGACCGGTCAGCCTTTAGCTTATCCCGCTGTCCAAAAAAACGGAGCCGCCGCATAGTTCCCTACGAGGATTGCCGATCCATCGGTAAATTCTGTCGGGAGCGGTTTCCGCCGCACATATGCTACCGCCGGTATTCCGTACTCGACGCCTTTATCGAGAGCTTGTTGGACGAGCTGTGTTGTGGGAGCGAAATAAGCGACCGGCCCTTTCTTTTCGTTGAGTGCCGATTGACCGATCAGCAGCCCGACAAGCGTTTTGCCGCCGCCTGTGGGCAGCTTGAGCACCAGGTCTTTTTCGGCCCGGCGCTTAAGCCATTCGTCAAGCACTTCGGCCTGGCTCGCATAAAGATCATTGATGCCCGGCGGCTTGGGCAGCCGAGTAAAAATTTCGCGGGGCGACACCGGGGAGCTTTCGCTTTTGCGCGGCGCATTTCATCAAAATCGACCATCGCAAACCTCTCTTTTTGCCGCGTTCGGTGATTTGGATGGGATATGGCCTGGTTGCACGCGATTATCTACGGTGGAAGGGATTAACCGGCGCGCCAGCCCCTACTCAACCGTCACAATCGCCTGTCGCACTCCTTGGCAGCGGAACCTTGCCGCCAAGCTCTCCATAACTGAGTCTGGTAGAAGCCTGGCCCCCTTCAAGCGGCAGCTTAGGGGCAGGAAGAGCCGTTCCGAATGCGAGGCTGTGTAACAGAGAAGGGTCGACTGCGGCGGTTTGGGAAGCGCCCGGTTAACGTCGGCTGTATCGCCCATTGCGGGCGTTTGACCCTCCTGTCGGTGAACGGCGAGCGGTCGGCCAAAAGCCGGGGCTCCGCCACTAATCATCCGCCGCCGCGGGCAGCGGCTGGCGGCGCGGGGTGCGGACCAGCAGCAATAACGGCAATGAGGCGAGGATGACGAACAGCATCAAGGCGAAATCGTCGTTGTAGGCGATCATCGCGGCCTGGCGGGTGACTTCGTGATTGAGGGCGGCGATCCCTGAGGGGTCGGTCAGGCTGAACGGTGGCGGAGAGGTAGGGCGCCTGGGCCAGCGGGTTGTCCGGGCGCAGGTGTTCCATCAGGCGCGAATGGACGATCTGCGTGTTCTGGCTGAGCTCGGTTTCGAGGATCGCAATGCCGATGCTGCCGCCGAGCATGCGCATCAGTGCGCGCAATGCGGTTCCTTGGGTCAGGATGTGGTGCGGCAGACCCGACAGCGCCAAAAGGTTGAGCGGCACAAAGGTGCAGCCGAGCCCGAAACCCTGCGCGAAGCCGGCCCATATTATCGGCCCTGACCCCATATAGAGCGAATAGCCGGTCATCTGCCACAACGAGGCCGCGGTCATCAGAAACCCGACCAGGATGAACAGGCGGTTGTCGACGCGGTCGATCATGCGGGCGACGATGAACATCGCCAGCATCGTGCCGAAGCCGCGCGGCGCCATCATCCATCCGGCGTCGAATACCGGGTAATTCAGCAATACCTGCATCATCGACGGCACCAGCGCCAGGGTGCCGGTGAGGATCATCCCGACCCCGAACATCAACAGGCTGCCGGCGACAAAATTCGGGCTCTTCAGCAATTCGCGATTGAGGAACGAGCGTTCGCCGGCGGTCATCGTGTGGACGGCCAGCAGGTAAAAGCACAACCCCGCGACCGTTGCCTCGATCCAGATCTCGGTCGAGTGGAACCAGTCCTTGAGCTGGCCCGCGGTCGAGCATCAATTGCAATGAGCCGACGCCGAGGCTGAGCATCGCAAAGCCGAAGCCGTCGAATGCGTCGCGCCGCATCGTGCGGGAGTGGCGGATGAAGACGAAGATGCCGAGCGCGCACAATGCGCCGACCGGCAGGTTGATGTAAAAGCACCAGCGCCAGCCGAAATTATCGGTCAGCCAGCCGCCCAATGTCGGGCCGATGATCGGCCCCATCATCGCGCCGGTGCTGAAGATCGCCATCGCGTAGCCGTGGCGCTCGCGCGGATAGATCGTAAACAACGTGGCCTGGCCGAGCGGCACCAGCCCGGCGCTGCATACGCCCTGCAGCAGGCGATAGAGCACCAGTTGGGTGAGGCTGGTCGCGGCGCCGCACAGCGCCGAGGCGATCGTGAAGCCGACGACCGAGGCGAGAAAGATGTATTTGACGCCGAAATGCCCGGCGAGCCAGCCGGTCAATGGCATCATGATCGCCGAGGAGACGATGTAGGAGGTCAATACCCACGAGATCTGGTCCTGCGCCGCCGACATGCTGCCCTGGATGTGCGGCAGGCAGACATTGACGATCGTCGTGTCGAGCCCCTGCATGACGCAGGCGCAGATGATCGTCGCGGTCGTCGCGGCCCGGTTGGCCGCCGGCGGGGCGCTGTCTCCCCTCACTCCTCCGCCCTTCGCAGTTGTCGCTCGGTGATCATCATTGGCTTGAAATTCTCTGTCATTGCGAGCGCAGCGAAGCAATCTCGGCTCAGGGCACCCCAACGAGATTGCTTCGTCGCGGAGCCTGTCCTCGGGCGGCGCATAGCGCCGACCCGGGGGCTCCTCGCAATGACAAGATACCTCTGGTCTTCCAGCCGGCCCACCCCGGGCCGCCTGGCAGAGCGAGCGCTCCGGGTACCGCGCGCCGCCGCTGCGTGCTATAAGCCGCATCCGGCCGACGAGGAGGTCCCGCATGAAGAACGGCATGGTCATCATCGACGCCGACGGGCACGCCGTCGATTACGAGCCGGTGTACCGCGAGAGACTGCCGGAAAAGTACCGGAACCGGGCGACGATCTACCCGGCCGACAATTTCGACCGCACGCAAAACGGCGCGCTCGCCGGCAAGCGGCCGCCCTCGCCGGCGCAGAACCTCGCCGACAACGCGCAGGAGGGGATCGACCTGCAGATCATCTACCCGACCGGCGGGCTGATGCTGACGCGGGTGCGCGAGCGCGATTATGCGATCGCGTTGTGCCGCGCCTACAACGACTGGCTCTACGACTGGTGCGCGATCGACCGCAAGCGGCTGAAAGCCGTCGCTCTCGTGCCGTTGCATGTCGACACCCGGGCCGCCATCGACGAGATGGAGCGCGCCGTCTCGAGGCTCGGCAATGTCGGCGTCATGGTCAATACCTACGACCGCAGCCGCAATATCGCGCATCGCGATTTCTGGCCGTTTTATGAGGAATGCGCGCGCCAGGGGGTGCCGGTTGCATTTCACGCCTCGGGCAGCGACACGATGGACCCGCTGTGCCATTTCGAGAATTTCCTGCAGATCCATACATTGTCGCACGCCCCGGAGCAGCTGATCGCGTGCACCGCGGTCATCTACAGCGGGCTGTTGGAGAAATTTCAGGATCTGCGCGTCGCTTTCCTCGAAGCCGGGATCGGCTGGGTCCCGTTCTGGATGGAGCATATGGACGAGGAATACGAGTTCCGCGCGTTCGACGCGCCACTATTGAAGGCCAAGCCGTCGGAATACATGACTTGCGGCCGGGTATTCGTGTCCTGCGAGCCGGAAGAGAAGACCTTGCGCTACGTGCCCGAGTTCTTCCCGGCCGACAATATCCTGTTCGCCTCGGATTACCCGCACTGGGACGGTCAGTTCCCCGATGCCGTTTCGACCCTGGCCGATCGCACCGACATCGCGGACGGCCTCAAGCGCAAGATTTTCTTCGACAACCCGCAGCGCTTTTACGGAATGACAGTCGACCCGGCCGCCTTCGGCGCGGGCCACTAGAGGGAGGGAAACACGATGCCGAAAATTCCGGCGGAGCGGTTGACCGAGATCGGGCGGGCGCTGTTTGTGGCGGCGGGCACCCCGCCGGAAGAGGCCGAGATCGTCGTGCGGCACGTCGTCAACGCCAACCTCGCCGGTCATGACTCGCACGGGGTCATCCAGATCCCGACCTATATCGAACGCATCAAAGTCGGCCACATCGTGCCGGGCGCACCCTGGAAAATCGTCCAGGAATCGCCGACCACGACGGTCGTCGACGGGCATTGGGGTTTCGGCTACGTCGTCAACGAGCGTGCGATGCGCCTGACGATCGAAAAGGCCGAAAAATCGAACGTGGCGGCGGCGACCGTGTTTCGCCAGGGCCATATCGGCCGGCTCGCGAGCTACACTTTGATGGCGGCCAAGGCCGGCATGATCGGGCTGATCACGGCCAATTCCGGGCGCTCGCCGAAGGCGGTGGCGCCGTTTGGCGGCCGCGAGGCGCGGCTCGGCACCAACCCGATCTCGATCGCGATGCCGTCCGATCTCGACGGGCCGCTCTATCTCGACATGGCCACCTCGGCCGCGGCGGCCGGCAAAATCGCGCTGTCGGTCGCCCGCGGCACGCCGGTCCCGCCAGGATGGATCATCGACCGCGAGGGCAGGCCAACCACCGATCCGAGCCAATTGCGCCAGGGCGGCGCCCTCCTCCCGGTCGGCGGCAGCGAAGGCTACAAGGGCTATGGTCTCTCGGTCATGGTCGAAATTCTTTGCGGCCTGCTGACCGGCCTCGGCTTTGGGGTCGAGCCGACCGGGCGCCACAATGACGGCTGCTTCATGGCCGTCTTCAAGGTCGACGCGTTTCGGCCGCTCGCCCAGTTCAAGAAGGACATCGGCGAGTTCGTTCAGTATTTGAAGGCGACAAAGCCGGCCGAAGGCAGCTCCGGCGTTTACTATCCAGGCGAAATCGAGCATATGCGCGAGGAGGATCGGCGCAGTAACGGCATCGAAATCGAGGATGCCACCTGGTACAAGCTGCGCAGTTTGGCCGAAGGCTACGGGCTGGCCGACCAGCTCGGGTTCACCGAGGTCGAGTAGGCCCTATCGGGCGCAGTCAAATCCGATAAAGAGTGGCGGATAGCGGGATTACCGCGTACAGTTCGGATGGGGAAAGATTGCGGGTTATTCAGGGGTGTTGGAGATGCGGGGGGTGGCGCTCGTTGTGTTACTGGGCCTCATCGCTTGCGTGACCGGGGACGCCGTCACACCGGCGAACGCTTCTTCCGAGCTGCGCGAGTGGCAAACCGCGGCTGGAAAGCAGCCTTCGAAACACGAGTTTGCAGCTCTCGTTGCCGCCTGCGAAGACCGGGTAAAGTCTGCGAATAAGGGCGACCCGATCGAGGGTTGTCTCGCCGATTTCGGATTGCACCGCGCGCAGTGAGCCTGCTGCATTCGGCGTGGCGTCGGATGTCTGTCCAGGCTCACTGTAGCCCGGCACTCGGCGATAAAGTGCTCGAGTTCGAAAATCGCCTTCGCGCCGTTTCGGCTACGCGGCCGCTTGCGCGGCGGCTGCGGAGCGATGGCCCTTTTGATGAACATAATTCGCGCGATAAAATTCGAGCACCAAATCACGATAGACGGCAGGCGGGTATCGTGGCGGATTTTCGGTCGTAACGCAGGTCGGAACGCACTCGATCACCGCATCGGGGTTGGGACTGTAAAAATAGGCGATCGAATAGCGGTCTGTCCCCGACTCGTTGAGGACGCCGTGCGGTGTCGACAGAAAGCGATCATTCGACCAGCGTCGCATGATATTGCCGAGGTTGATCAGAAACGTTCCCGGGATGACCGGCGGGGCGAACCATTCGCTGGAGGGCAGCCTGACGGCGAGCCCGGGGACATCAGTGCGCGCCAGCGCGGTCATAAAGCTGTTGTCGGTATGCGGCGCCTGGCCAAAGGTGTTGTCCTCGGCGGTCTCTTGCGGTGGGTAGTGCAGAAAGCGGACGACGGCATGCGCCTCGTCGGCAAAGAACGGCGCAAAGAAGTCGCCGGGGAGTCCGAGGGCCACCGCGAAGGGCGGCAGCATGCGGTCGCACATGACCCCGAGCGCCTCGAAATACGCCATCATATGGGTGTGGATGCCGGGCAGTGCCGACGGCCACTGGTTGCGGCCGCGCAACGGCTTGCCGGCGACGACGTCGGGATGCTCAGGGCCCCGGTCGTGGCTGACAAAAAAGCTTTCGTTCTGGTTGGGCTTTGTCGCCTTGTGCACGGTCGAGGCCCCTTGCACCGATGCGTTGATCGGCAGATACCCAATATTGTTTTCATTCAGCTTCAGAGCGAGCTTTCGGTCGAGCGGCATCGAGTGGAACCGGCGCGAGGCGGCAAAAGCCCGGTCGATCAACTCATCCGAAACGCCGTGGTTCAGGGCATAAAAGAAGCCGATGTTTTCACAGGCATGCGCGACCTCGGCAGCGACGCGTTCGAGCGCTCCCGGAGCACCGGCAAAATAGGGCCCGTAATCGATTACCGGAATTTGACCAGCAGCCGCTTGGTGATCCCTGACCCCATGCTGCTTGAAAAGATGCACACCGTTACTCCATACCGCGCTATGTCACCAATATAGCCGTCGTCCGTCAGACTGCGCCACAGCCGATAAAGTGTGGCGTCCGTACTAGCGGGGGCGCCAGGTGAAGACGGAGGACATCGCGAAATTCCAGACCGAGCCGACAACCGCTCCCGCCACGCCGGCCAGCCACCAAGTGTGGCTCGAAGTGAACGCGTAGGAGGCGACGCCGACATTCGCGATCGCCCCGATCCCGCAGATCAGGTAAAAAATCGCGAGGCCGCGCAGCAGTTTGAACCCGCGCAGCCGCTGGTCGCGGTAAGTGAACTGATTGTTGAGGACAAAATTCGAGGTCATTGCCACCATTGTGGCGATGGCCTGGGATGCGCCGAACCCGAAGGCAAGGAGATTGAGAGCGACCCACAGCGTCGCAAGATGCACGACGAGGCCCAACCCGCCGATCAGGCCGAAAAGGGCAAAGCGCACGGGAACGAACCGGCCGACCAATTTATCGGCGAGCAGCATCCCGTATTCCCACGCGACCATCGTGTCGAGCTTGCTTTCGCCGTGCTGCCGCTCGCGGAAGCGGTAAGGAATTTCCCTGACCCTCGGCGGCTCGGGCGACGAGGCGAGAAGGTCGAGCAGGACCTTGAACCCCTGCCCGGACATTCGGCGCAGCGCGGCTTCGAATATTTCGCGGCGGCACATGAAGAAGCCGCTCAGCGGATCGGCAACATCAGCCTTGCAGATAATGCGTGCGAGGCGCGTCGCTGCCTCGCTCATCCGGACGCGGCTGCTGCTCCAATCGCCAACCCCGCCGCCTGCGACATAACGGCTGCCGACCACCAGATCGACCGCGCCGCTGTCAAGGGCTTCCAACATTTTTGGCAGCAGGCGCTCGTCGTGCTGCAGATCGGCATCCATGACGGCGACATAAGGCGAGGCGCAAGCGAGGACACCTTCCATGCAAGCCGTCGAAAGGCCGCGACGGCCGATCCGCTGCAGACAGCGCACCCGCGGATTGCGCCGCGCGAGGTCTCGGACGTGCTCGGCCGTGCCGTCGCGCGAGTCGTCATCGACGAAGATCAGCTCCCATTCGGTATCGGGCAGGGCCGCAGTCACCAGTGACAGCAACGGTTCGACGTTCTCGCGTTCGTTCAATGTCGGGATAATGATGGTCAGTATCGTCGTAACGGGCTGAGAGGCGGCGCTCTTCGGTTCCGCGCCGCGAACTGCGACATCATCCATCCGTTGCTCCACGGCCGCCCGGCTCGTCAAAGCGACCGGCCGAGAAGATTGATCTGCATCGAGGGCGCGACGCGCCCGCGCGGGACCTCTTCCTTCATGCGATAGATCACGAGATCGGCCATGTAGCCCCTGCCGTAATTAGCGGTCATCGGGATCCGCTCAACTTCGGAGAACTTATCCGAGCCGAGCGCTTTTTCCAGCGCTTCCACCGAGGCGAGGTCGCCGTGGTAGCGAGTCTGAAAGACGACATACTGGACGTGCAGGTTGCGGAAGGTGTCGGCCAGCTCATCCGGGCTGATCACGTTTTCCTTGAATCCATGCTCGACATAGACGGCAACCTCGCTGAGTAAAATTTTGTCGAGACGGACGACCCCGAGATCCCGACGTCCGGAATAGGCGCGCATCGCGTATACAAAAGTGCCGTCGCGCGCTCCCCAAAAGGCGACATTGGTCTCCGGCGGCGCCAATTGCGCCACCGCTTCCGCGGCTTCTCGCGTACCGGCAACAACGGGGACGGTCCCAGTCGTCAGCGTCGAGGCCAATATCGCCGCTGCAAATGCTAAAGAGACCCCGTAGCGGAGACTGAACCTGGTGAGTGTCCTGTCAATTGCCAGCACTGCCGCGAGCGCCAGCGGGTAGGTGATGAAGAGAATGTGCCGCGGTTCTTTGACCGCAATCATCGAATAGAACGCATAGCCGACGAGCAGCCAACTGCCGAGGAAAATGGCGTCTGCACGCGCCAGTCGTAAGGCCGGCGCGGACGGCAGCGCCAGCACATAGAGGCATGCTAACGCCAGAGTGGGCCAGGAAATCACCGACGGCATGATGCGGGCGTAATAGGTCAGCTCCGCGATGCTCCAACGGGACGCCTCGGCACCAGGGAGCGCCGCGGCTTGACCGAGATTGTAGCTGCCAAACGCAAAAAAGATGCCCACCAGCGGCAACAGCAATACGCCACCAAGCGCTGCCGCTTGCAGCACTGCGCGCTGACGAAAAGCGCGCCAGCCATATGCGTATGCGAGCGAAATGGCGATTGGCGAGACGAAGAAGATGGCGTTGTATTTGGTATAGGCTGCCGCCACCGCGCAGATTACCGCTGTGAACAGGGTCCACCTTTGCCCGCTCTTCAAATGGCGCACGAGGAATTCTGCGGCCCATAAGAGGAAGGCGTAGGCCGGCACGTCGAGCATGATCTGACGGCCCCAGAAGGCCAGTTCCGGCGCGCCGAGCAGCAACAGCGCCACGGCCAGCGCGGGGGGTGGGTCGAGCCAATGCCGCGACAGGCGAAACGCCCCCCAAGCGAGAAGGAAAAGAAAGGCCAGCTCAGTCAACAAGGCTGATGCCTCGGAGACGCCCAAAACCGCATAAACAGCTGCCAAAACTCCATAAAATAACGGGGGGTAGAACAGGATCGTCAGTGCCGGCCACTGGCGGTAATAATCGTAGGCAAACTCGACCGGGTGGCGCCAGGGGAGTTGCTCGATAAAATCGAGCACGAAAGCGCCGTTCAATGCGTGGCGCGACGCGTCCGGCCAATCGATGTCGCCACGTTTCGCAAGGCCGAAATACATTCCAAGCGTGATCGCCAAGAGGATAAAAATGGAGGTGCGGTGGTCAAAGGCGGGGGCCCGCCAACTTTCCATATTCAAGCGAAATAGGCCGCGGCCAAGCGTCAAACCCGCACCTCGCCGTTTCCTACCAGCCTACAGATCAAGGGAACAGCCGGCCGCTAGCACTTACCCACAGGATCGACACATTCATTAGGGGAACGGAGACTGGCGTAATGCGCTGGCGCTGCCTTCCTGGACCAGTCTCATCCCAGTACATGAAAAGGACGAAATGGTCAATCAGCCGGATCATTCTTACCTGCAACTCGGACGCCTCGCTGCCGCGGCATTGCTGTTCATAATCGTGCTATTCTTCCCGCGTGCCGTGGCCGAAAAGCCGGTCATCGCGGTAGTCGCAGGTTGGTGCATCGACGCGGGTTGGTGATGGCCATGATGTGCGATTTGCTCGTCGCTGCCGAGAGCGCGAAGTTCTCCGACCCGCAAGGCAAGGTCGGCATTACCGGCGGTATGATCGCCGGCCTCGCCAACCGGGTTGTGCCCGACGGGACGGAACTCCACGAGGCGATCGCGATCGCGAACAAGATAGTCGATCTCGCCACATTGACGTTCGCGACGATGAAGCGCTTCGTGACCGAACACATCGAAAGGCCCTTCCGAGCTGGCGGCTCGCTTCAACGCCGAGCTCTCGGCCGTGCGTAACAGCGAGGATGCCGCCGAAGGGGTGCGCGGCTTCAAGGAACGGCGCCGGCCCCAATATGAGGGTCACGAGGGTCACTGAGAGTAACGCGATCTCGTCCTGAACCCGCGGCGGACGCACTTACATGCTCGGGGCGAAAGCCGAGCCCGATGAGCCGGGCGGGGACCCGCCGCAGAAACGGCACCCACCCCAAGAGCCGCACCGAGAATGGCGGAGACATCTTTGCGGTGCTTGCCAGCACCCGGCCGATCACCCGGTTTTGCAGGACCACCTGGAGCCGCTGCGTCGCGCGTGTCGGAAACTCGCGGCGGCGCTGCACCGCTTCGAGATCCCGCTGCGAAACCGAACCCTGGAGAAACCGCGGGGTGAGAATGTTCGCGGTGGCGACCGCGTCCTGGATCGCGAGGTTGATCCCGACGCCACCGATCGGTGACATCGCATGAGCGGCGTCGCCGATGCACAATAGCCCGGGCCGGTGCCACGCTCGCAAGCGATCCACGGATACGCTCAACAGCTTCACATCGGACCAATTCTTCAGCTCGTCGACCCGGTCGCGCAGGTAGGGAGCGAGCCCCGCGATCTCTTGCCGCAGAGCCGGCAAACCACGAGCACGGATCTCGTCAAACCCGCCTTTCGCGATCACGTAGGCGCATTGCCAATAATCTTCGCGGTTGAGCATCACAAAGATGCGGCCGGTGTCGACCCGCCCGAGGGTCTGCGCCGGATCATCCGAACGACGCGACAGCCGCATCCACAACACGTCCATCGGCGCACCGAGATCGAGGACATCGAGACCGGCCCGTTCACGCAGTGTGGAATGACGTCCGTCGGCGGCAACGACAAGGTCCGCCCTGACCCTGATCGTCCCGCCGCGGGTCGTCGCGAGCAATCCGGTCACCACCCCGCTGTCGACGGTAAGATCGCGGGCTTCGGCCTCCATCTTCAACTGGAACGCCGGGAATCTCTTGGCATGCTCGGCGAGAACGTTGAGGAAATCCCATTGCGGCATCAAGGCGACGAACTGGCAATGGGTCGGTAAATGCGTGAAGTCCGCTACTTCGACAAACTCGTCTCCGATCTGCGCCCCGAGCCTGCGGACTTCCTGGTGCGGACGCCGCAGGAACTCGTCGAGCAGCCCGAGCTCGTACATGATCTCGAGGGTCGAGGGATGGATCGTATCCCCCCGGAAATCCCGCAGGAAATCAGCGTGTTTTTCGAGAACGAGAACGGAGATCCCGGCTCGGGCGAGCAGAAAGCCGAGCATCATACCGGCGGGGCCCCCGCCGGCGATGCAGCAGCGAACCGAAACCTCGGGATCCATCATGACATCTCCCGCCTACCTACCCGGTCTGATGCACCGGACTCAACCGGATCTAGGAGCGAGTGGGAGCGGGCATCACGTGTTACATAGGAGGTGGCGATGGGAAGTGGGCCATCTGGGCCGATTTCAACTTTTCCAGCCGCGCCGTTTCTTGTGCGGCAATGTAGTCGCGATAGGCCGCACGGTCTGCCTCGGCCACTGTGGCCTGGGTTGGAACAGCACACACGGTCGGGCAGCGCGTGACCCCTCTGGTGCTCAAATAGGCGGCAACCGCTGCTTCGTAATCGGCGTCCGACATCGCGAATTCCCTCGTTGGGTGAACGATGCCCTCAGATAGCGCGAGGCCGGTTAATGATGGGTTTAGAGCAATACCTCTAAAAAAGTTTTAGAAAAGCCGGGGAACCCGTGCGACTAAGCTAGCGTTTCGCGCGGTTCTCGACGATATATGCGAGGTGGGGGGATTAGCCGGGCGAGGTTGGACCTTGGTCCATCCCGATTACACAGTGCGATTTTGGGGCGTGCGGGGCAGTATAGCGTGCCCTGGGCCCGATACCATCCGGTATGGCGGCAATACCTCCTGCGTCGAGATCCGCTGCGGGGATCATCTGATGGTCTTCGATGGCGGCACCGGACTGCGCTTGTTGGGCAACGAACTGATGGCCTCCGGCCGGCCCGCCGAGCTCGATCTCTTCTACAGCCACACTCACTTCGACCACATCTGCGGGTTGCCGTTTTTTGCGCCGTGCTATGACGCGCGCAGCCACATGCGTATCTGGGCCGGGCATCTGAACGGCCACAAGGGGATCGAGGCGGTGCTCAACAAGATGATGATCGCTCCGTTGTTCCCGATCCCGATGGGCATTTTCACCGCCAAGATGAAATTCATCGATTTCGCCGCCGGCGATGTGCTGACCCCGCACCCCGGTATCGTGCTTCGCACGGGCCCGCTGAACCACCCAAACGGCGCCACCGGATATCGTATCGAGTACGCGGGGAAGGTCGTGGCCTACATCACCGATACCGAACATCGCCCCGGCGGACGCGACCCCAACGTCCTCGCACTCATTGAGGGTGCCGAGGTGATGATCTATGACGCGTCCTATACCGACGCCGAATTTCCCACCCACACGGATTGGGGCCATTCGACCTGGGAAGAGGGGGTGCGTCTCGCCAATGCGGCGGATGTAAAAACTCTCGTCATTTTTCACCACGACCCTGGCCACGACGACGACTTTATGGACGAGGTCGCCGCCGAAGCGGCGGCGGCCCGTCCCGGCACCATCGTGGCACAGGAGGGTCTCGTACTGCGGCCGTGATAAGCTGCTGGCGGATCTACCGGCTCGGAGATGCCTGACCGGTTTCGCGTTGAAGTCGCGCCCTCGCATCACGTCACAGCGATAGACTACCCCGCCGTGACGGGAAACCGCGCGGGCGTGACATTGATCCTCGGACACGGAGCGGGAGCCGACCAGACGAGCAGCTTCATGGTCGCGTTCGCCAACGCGCTGGCGGAACGCGGGATCGATATCGTCACGTTCAACTTTCTGTATAGCGAGAACCGCCGTCGCATTCCCGATCCGAACCCGAGGTTGGAAAGCTGCTGGCGCGCCGTCATTGAGACCGTGCGAAGCCGGATCACCTCGAGCGCCGTTAAGCTGGCGGTCGGTGGGAAATCGATGGGCGGGCGTATCGCATCGCAGGTCGCCGCGAGCGGCGCCGATGATTTGGCCGGGCTGGTGTTGCTCGGCTATCCTTTGCATCCGCCCGGCAGGCCCGACCGGCTGCGCTCAGCCCATCTGCCAGACGTGAAAGCCCCGATGCTGTTTGTCCAAGGCTCCCGCGATGCCTTCGGCACGCCCACCGAGTTGCAACCGATCATCAACCAGCCCGCGCCCACCGCGGATCTGTTCGTCGTCGAAGGCGGCGACCATTCGTTCAAGGTTCCGAAGAGCGCCGGGGTCAATCAACTGGACGTGTACCGCGCCATCCAGGATCGGATCGGAACCTGGCTGCGGATGATTGCAACTAGCCGAGGTTAAAGGATCAGGACAGCGCAACGAGGGAGGGCGGGACGGCGCCGCGCAGCAGGGCCTTGCGGGCCTCCCATTGAGTGGCCGGGTCGAACGTTTCGAGGAACTGCGCCTCGCCGCCGGCGAATAGCGCGACGGGTAGCCCGTCGCGGTAAAGGAGGCGGTTGCCGGTCAGCGCGGCGAGCTTCGGCCCGGGGGTCAGGATGCCGACCAGGTTCAGCGGGTCGGCGCCGGAGAGCGAGACCCAGCTGCCCGAGAGAGGCTTGCGGCGAACCTCGCGCAACATGCCCACGGCTTCTGCAAGCGCGAATTGTTCGCCGGAGAACCCGGCGACAAACCGGCCGCCGCGGATCTCGCCGCGCGCCTCGAGCCGGCGGTAGACGCGCAGCAGGTCGCGCCATGGCGGCAGCCAGGGAGCCTCGCGCTCGATGAGGCGCCAGAAGACGACGCCGTAACGGAGCAACAATGTCCGCGCGAGATGCTCCACCGCCTCGGGTCTGGCTTGCATCGGAGGCTGGGGTCGGCGCGCAAGAGCCCAGCGGCCGGCACTCTCCATCGCGAACATCGTCGTGCGCCGCCGTCCTCCGCCATTGGGTTTGCGCAGCAAGGCGCGCAACCCGGCAAAGCTGTCCGAAGTGACAATGCCTAGCGCCACCAGCTCGCCGAGCGCTTCCTCGACTTGCGGACGCAAGAGGCCGGTGCCTTCGACCAGCTCGTCGAAGAACGATGCGCCGTACTGGCGGATGAAGCCGGCGACGGCCTGCGCTCGGGCGCTTGGACGGGCGGTCTCGTCGACCGCCGACAGCGATGCCCAAAGCCCCGCGTGGCGCCGCGCCAGCAAAGTAATCGGCGTCGTCCGGACAGGGCTCGCGCCGCGTTCGCCACCGTTGCGCGGCCGAAGCCGAGCCCAAGCGATACGTCCGGCCAGGCACTGATCATCCAGCCAGGACGGCTCGTATGAATTGAGCCGCGCCGGCAGGATCTCGGTCTCCCAAGCCCCGGCCGCCGCCTCGAAGCCTTCGAGCTGCCGGACCAATACTTCAAGGGCGTCCGGCCCTTCCATGCGGGTATCCGCCATTACCCGCTGCCAGCCGAGCAGGAAGCGCAGGAAGTCGCGGGCAGCGACCGGCTGGATCTCGGCGCGCAGCCGGTTGACCGTATACCGGTGAATCCGCGCGAGCAGCCGGCGCTCGCACCATTCCTCGGTGTCCGCGCCGGGCGTAAAGCGCCCGCGCATCGCAAAACCTTCGGCTTCGAGCGCGGCAAGCGCCGCCGAGATTTCCGTTGGCTCGATCCCGAGCGGCGAGGCAAGCGCGGCCTCGGTGACCGGTCCCAGCCCCTCGAGTCTCCCGCGGAGGATTTCGATCTGCGCCTCCTCGCGCGACCAATTGCGCGAGGAATAGGACTGCGGCGGAGTGATCGGCGGGTCGAATTCCGCTCCGGGCCACAGCGCCCGAAACGGCGACAATCGCTCGGCCGCGATCCATAAAACTCCCTCTCCGCCCTCGGGGGCGGAGAGGGTTGGGGTGTGGTGGGGGGAGGCCAGGCTCGGAACTACGGGAGGACCCACCTCACCCTCCCCGTCGCTCTCGCGACGGGTCCCCTCCCTCTCCCCCCGATGGGCGGAGAGGGCAATCTTGGCGACCCGGTTTTCCCCGGCGAGCTGCGCGAACCAATCGCGCCACGCCGTCGGCGCTTCTTCCGCGTCGAGAAATCCGAGCCAGGCCAGCGCGTCGTGCAGTTCGTCGGGGTTCGCCGGGTCGGGCCACGCCTCGGCGCGCACCCGCGCGATGGCTTCGGGGTCGAGCCGGCCGATGTCGCCGGCCTCCTCGGGCGCAAGCCAGCGCCGGCTGATCACCGCCTGGGTGCGCCGCTCCTCGAGCGGGGCGTCGTCGAGATAGGCGTAGGGCCGGGCCGACAGGACTTCGAGCGCGAGCGGCGAGGGCTCGGTCAGGTCACGCGTGACGACCCGGATTTCGCCGGCTTCGAGCCGCGCGAGCAAGCGCTCGAGACCGGCGATGTCCATCGCCTCGCCGAGGCAATCGGCGATCGTCTGGCGCACCAGCGGGTGGTCCGGAATCTCGCGCTCGCCGACGAGATTCTCGGCGCACGCAACCTGGTCGGGAAAGATCGCCGCGATCAGGTCTTCGGCCGCCATGCGGGCGAGCTGCGGCGGCACCTTCTTTCCGCCGCGGAAGCGCGGTAGCGCCAGCGAGACCCCGGCCACCCAACGCCAGCGGGTGATAAACATCGGTGCGTCGAGCAGCGCTTCGATCAGCAGCCCTCTGATGCTCGCCGAGTGGAGGTAGCGCGGAACGTCCGCAAGATCGAAGCTGTGCGCTCGGGTGAGCGAAAGCACGATGTTGTCCTCGGTCGCCGCGGCCTGCAGCTCGAAATTGAATTTGCGGCAAAACCGCTTGCGCAGCGCCAGCCCCCAGGCGCGGTTGAGGCGGCTGCCAAACGGCGAATGGATGACCAATTGCATGCCGCCGACTTCGTCGAAGAACCGCTCGATGACCAGCGTCTCCTGTGTCGGCAGAACCCCCAGCGCCGCGTGACCCGAGGCCAGATATTCGAGGAGTTGCTCTGCCGCGGGTTCGGCGATGCCGACCTCGTCCCGCAGCCACGAAAGAGTATTTTCGCTGGGCAAAAGGGCGGCGAATTCGGCCCGCAGGCGAGAGACAGACTGCGACAGCTCGTCGGTGCGGCCGGGCGCTTCGCCGAGCCAAAACGGAATGTTCGGCGCCATGCCCGGCGCGTCCTCGACGCGCAACGTGCCGCGCTCGACCCGCATCACGCGGTAGGCGGCATTGCCGAGCTGGAAGATATCGCCGACCATGCTCTCGACCGCAAAGTCCTCGTTGACCGTGCCGATGATCTGGTTCTCCGGCTCGAGCAGCACCTGATAGTCTGCATTGTCCGGGATCGTGCCGCCGGAAGTCAGTGCCGTCAGCCGAGCGCCGCGCCGGCCGCGCAGCTTGTGGTTCACCGCGTCGTAGTGAA
Source organism: uncultured Alphaproteobacteria bacterium (assembly GCA_963788085.1). GTDB lineage: Bacteria > Pseudomonadota > Alphaproteobacteria > ATCC43930 > CGMCC-115725 > AP-15. Next base: position 10,338 of record CAWBFS010000059.1, on the reverse strand, counting down.
TGAGAGCACCGCGCCGGCCGCGGCGGGTGCTGAACCCGTCTGCCAGCATCGCCACCACCGCGGCGAAATCCTCGCGCGGCAGTGCGCGGTATGGCCAAGCGCGGCGGATCAGGCTGTAGAGCTCATCCTCGCTCCACTCCCGAGCGGCAACCTCGGCGACGATCTGCTGGGCCAGCACATCGAGCGGCTGCTCGGGGAGGACCAGCCGGTCGAGTTCGCCGCGGCGCACACTGTCGAGCAACGCCGCGCATTCGACGAGCTCGTCACGTGACAGCGGGAAAAGGCGGCCCTTCGGGGTGCCGGCGACCGCGTGTCCCGAGCGCCCGACGCGCTGCAGCAAGCTCGCGATCGAGCGCGGCGAGCCGAGCTGGCACACCAGGTCGACATCGCCGATATCGATGCCGAGCTCGAGCGAAGCGGTCGCGACCAGCGCTTTCAACGCACCAGCCTTCAGCCGCTGTTCGGCGTCAAAGCGCTGCTCCTTGGCGAGACTGCCGTGATGCGCGGTCACCCGCTCGGCGCCGAGCCGTTCCGACAGCTGCCGCGTCACCCGCTCGGCGAGGCGACGGGTGTTGACGAAGACCAGCGTCGTGCGATGGGCCTCGATCAGCTCGGCCAGCCGGTCGTAAACCTGCTGCCAGACTTCGCCGGACATCACGGCTTCGAGCGGCGAGGAGGGAATTTCGAGGGCAAGGTCGCGCGCCCGGCGATGGCCGGTGTCGATGATCCGGCACTCGGCATCGGGCCCGACGAGAAATCGGGCCACCGCCTCGATCGGCTTCTGCGTCGCCGAGAGGCCGATGCGCAACAGAGGGCCGCCGCAGAGCGCGGCCAGCCGCTCGAGCGAGATCGCCAGATGCGAGCCGCGCTTGTTCGGCGCCACCGCATGGATCTCGTCGACGATGACCGTCCGCGTCGTCGCCAGCATTTTGCGGCCGGATTCGGAACCGAGCAGGATGTAGAGCGATTCCGGCGTGGTCACGACGATGTGCGGCGGAAATCGGCGCATGCGCTCTCGCTCTCCCGGCGCCGTGTCGCCAGTGCGCACCCAGGTGCGGATGTCCACGTCCGGCAGCCCTTGCCTCTTCAGGGCTTCGCGGATGCCGGCGAGCGGGGCTTGAAGGTTGCGCTGGATGTCGTTGGACAGCGCCTTCAGCGGCGAGACATAGACGATCTGCGTCTCGTCCGGGAGCCCGCCTTCCACCCCCTGGCGAACCAAGGTGTCGATCGCTGCGAGAAAGGCGGCGAGCGTCTTGCCGGACCCCGTCGGTGCAGCGATCAAGGTATGCCGGCTGGCTTGAATTGCCGGCCATGCCTCGGCCTGGGCGGAGGTTGGCGTGGCAAAGCTGAAATCGAACCACTCGGCGACGGCGGGATGGAACAAATCGGATGGGTTGACGCTGAGGGGCTCACCGGGTGCAATCGGGTGCGCCGCCCAACGCTCGGGTAATCCGGCCAGACTTATCATGAGGTTGATATGGTGAGCCCGTCGGGATTCGAACGCGAGACCTACTGATTTAAAAGATAGTTGAGACTCTAGGGAATCCCTAGGTCGTTTGGACCATTTCCCGTTTTGTTCTCGTATACATCAAGGACTTACGGATCGAGTCCAAATAAATTTGGCGCCTCTAGGAGCGGAATCCGATCACCTCCTCCGAAAGCGTAACCCGCTCGGTTCGCTCTAAACCCTACTTACGGTGGTGTATTGCGACGAAGCTCGCGGAAGCAGCTTTGCCGCTCCTGACAGGATTATCGATCGGCTACCACTGCGGGAGCGCCTCCGGCGATGGCGAGGATCAGTCGATCCTCAAATTCGTCGAACTTGGTGCGATAGAGCTCGCGAGTACCGATCTCCCTGCGTGCCGCCTCACCTCTGGTCTCGGCCCGCTCACTCCCCCGTCCTTTTCTCACTCCGATGCGCCCGCCGCTTGGCTAGCCGTAGCGACCGACCATACACTGCTCTTTAAGGGCGACGATTTTATCCATACGGACATTCGCCCGGCGCTGCCGGCGGCGCCGGAGGCGACATGACGATCCGCAAGAAGCTCATTGAGGTCTCTATTTCGCTGGAGGCGATCGAGAGCCGGTGGCGAGCAACGCAGGAACGCTGAGGCGTATTTAGACCATTTGGTTCATGACAACACCCTTTCACGGTGTTCGGGGTTTCGGAACACGCGGGACACGCTCAAGCGCGTGCAAGGGCGGGTCGACCGTCTGGCAAATCAGCTGAGGGACGGGAATCGATCACCCCGAGCCTACTTCTGCCATGGCGATTTCTGCCATGGCGATTTCTGCCATGGCGATGCAAAACGCATACAGTTGCGATCACCGAATCATTGGCGAAGTTCGGTTGAACCCCTTCGCGGTACATTGCTATCATCCTGTCTATTTTTGCATTGTCCTCGGCCCGCCGGGAGGCGGAATAGGTGCTACATGCCGCGCCATCATCATCCAGATCGCTATGCGTGAGCGCCTCATCAGCCGTCCGTAACGCTTCCGTATCCGGGATCGCAGCAAGTTTGGCTGCCGCTTCTTCGCCCATCGCGCAGTCTGACGGCAAGCGCCGGATCCAGCCCCATGAGCAAGAACCGCTCCCGAATAAACTCGCAGATGCGCGACACTCGTGCGGAGTGATTGTCGGTCGCTTGCCGCCTGCAGATCGGCGGCGTGTACCGCCGACGCCGCGATTTCCGCCCGGGCCAGCCGTCGTTTGAAATCTTGCTGAACAGTACTCATCTTTGGAATACCCAAGGAACATTACAGGGCTGATCTGCGCACGACCCGCAACCGAACGAGGCGTTCGCGTTCTAACGACCGCTGATCATTCGACCGCTTTCACCGGCCAGGAATTCAATCGCGTTTGATCGGCCGCCCGCGATCTAAGCTCGATACAACAACCCCAGATCGAGGTCTTGTCACATTAATTTTAGTTTCAATAGCTTGTAGCCGTTCGTGAAACTCGCTTGCCTCTATCGCCCTCATGCAAGTCTCGACCAGCTTCGACAGGTTAGCTGCTTCGCCCGGCGTAATCTCGCCGGCGGCGACGGCGGCCGCGATTGAGATCATCGCGGCGGCGGCATCGGCCGCCGAGTGCAGGACCGGTAATTGGAAGGGCACCGATCGCTCACGTCGAGGTGGCCGGTGTGCCTTTAACAGCGCGAGGAGTAGGTTATCCGAGTAGCGCCGGATGGTGATCGGTTTACCCTCACCATCGCAAACAAGTTTGCCGCCGCTGACGAGAGGTTCTGGCACGCCCTCCAAAGCGCGTCTTCTGGCCTCATCCTCAAGCCGATCGACGGCGATTTCCTCAGCATCCTGCCACGCGCTGGCAAAGGTTGGGTCTGCCTTCCGGAGCTCGTAAACGCGGGTTCGGCTCGTCCCCGCGACGGAGGCCGCGGTGGACACACTTCCAGTGTCAGCAAGCTCCTCCAAAAACCGCTCCTGTAGCTTTTTGGTTAACTTCAATTTTCTCATAGAACCGTCCTCCGTAGACCCGTTGATTCCCTTGCGCCACAAAGCGAACAGGGTCGGCACCAAAACGGCGCAGATGATACATCGTACTTATTAACGAAATGTTAAACGTCCGTCTTCGTGCACTGACTTTGCCAGCGGTGAAGCGGTTTGGTTCTGGAGAAATTGGAAGGCCAGCGTATTTCGACTCGCTCAGTGCGGTGGGTTAAGTTCCCAGAACGGAGGCGGATCTGCTCAGATGCATTCAGACGATTCACACACGCATCGGGATATGCGATACGAGCCAGATCCAAGCACTCGACCGGACCCAGCCAGACTGCCGATCAAGCCCAGGCGCTGCCAAACCATGAAGCACGATCAAGCTGCACGACAATACCCTGTTAGCGCGCTCAGCGGCTGACGCACCGGATTGGCGGTGCATGCAGCGCCACCCCCACATCGAATTCATCAGCTTCCAATGCCGTCGAGCGGCCCGGCCAGCAAGGTAATCCACACGGTGCTATAACTACGCCACGCCGGCAGGCCGAACAGCAAAAGAATCAGTCGAGCCCAGCTGCGGCGCAGACGTGGACGCTTATCCGCGGTCTACCACTGTGCGGAGTGTGATCCTATTCGGCGTCACCACGACGCATGCTGACCTGCACGGTTAACGATGACTAGTTCATCGCGAGAGATGTGATCGCAGCATCGCGTCGAACCAGCGCCGCGCAGCTGCCATTCGTTGGCTCCTCTGGAATTTATCCGCGTCTCGCACCGCAACCCGTTGCCGGAAAGCTGCTTGCCGACCGGCCCGATCGAGCCGACGATTAGAACAACCAAGCATATCGCGACGCTACTCCGCCACACTCGCGAGGTATCGATATCGCGCGGATCGAATCCGCTGAACCTTAATATAGTATTTGCTGCAGAGAGCATGATTTTTTGATTGACGCCACGACGCTTTTTGTAAATAATTCTCTCTCGAAATACGCGCCACGGAGAGAATGCGATGGGCCCACTTGATGACAGCGATGCAAATATACTTCGACGCGGAGATCCCCAGCCGCGACAAATCACTTGCCCCATTCTCTCGTTAAACGAGGCATGGTTGCATACGCTCGACAGGTGCGTCCCCGACAGCCCCATGAGCGAGGTAATCCTTCCTCTGATGCGCAACTGCTTTTTTGGCGGAGCGATGCATGCAGTTCTTTTACTGCAAAGGGGTCATGGCGATGAGCTAGTTTCCGATATTACTGGCTTCATTACGGAGCCGCCGCAGCCGTGAATTACAAAGCCTTAGATGCGCCGCATCGTCTCGATTGGAGGATGGATCAACATAGCACCCTAGTCGATCCGAAGAATGCGGCCTGCAAGGAATAGCCTTCGACGAGACTGGGGTGCTCATCCGGCACTACGCCTGGCCCGATACGAGCATCCCGAAGCGCGGCAGCCTCGAACCGCGGGCGAGCTTGAGCCCCGGGTCGGAAAGGAGGAATTCTGATGGCGGAGCAAGCTGACCTCATGCTCGATACGGAGCAAAACGAACTATCGATTGCGCGGCTGCTGGCCGCGCCACCATCGGACAGCCCTTCCACGGTTTTCGGATTGATTGAAAGGGTGGCGCTTGACCCCCGTGCTGATGTCGAAAAGCTCGAACGCGTCATGGCGATGTACGAGCGACTTAAGAAGAAAGAGGCCGAACACGCGTACAACTCGGCCAAGGGTCGGATCCTAAGAAAGCTTGCCCGCATCAAGATCGTCAAGAACAGATCGGCCCTTTATGAAATTGGGAAGGGAAAGCCTTCAAGGGGCGCCTCGTTCAAGTACGCCCCGCTGGAGGAGATCGACAAACATCTGCGGCCGCTCTTGGTGGCGGAGGAGATGGATCTCTCCTATTCCGACGAACCGCGGGAGGATGGCGGGATCCTGATCCGTGGCCGGCTGAAGCACCTGCCGAGCGGCCATTTTGAAGATTCCTTTATGCCGGCTCCGCTTGATACCACGGGTGGCAAGTCAGACGTGCAGGCGGTCGGGAGCACCAATTCTTTCCTCCGCCGCTACATCGCGTGCAACATCTTCAACATTGTCGTCGTCGGTGATGATGACGACGGAGCCGGAGGAACAATCGACGAGGCCCAGACCAAGACAATTGTCGGTCTGATCAAGAAGGCCAAAGTCGGGCCGAAGTTTCTGAAATATATGAAGGCCCGGAGCGTCGAGGAAGCCGGTTCTCTCGAAGCCGCTGTAGCGACGATTGCAGCCCGGGACTATCGCAAGGCCATTAGCACTCTAGAGGAACAGATAGCCAAGGCGGAGGCTGGTCATGCCGATCTTTCATCATGACGTGGCGCAATACTCTGACGAGTATGACCGCCTCAGGCTTGGGATCCCAACGAGCTCCAATTTTCACAAGATCATCACACCCCAAGGCAAACCGTCGAAGCAGTGGCGTGAATACGCGTGCGTCCTGATCGCCGAGCGAATATTGCAGCAGAAAATCGAATTCTATAATTCGCCGGCAATGGAGCGGGGATTGATCGTCGAGGCCGACGCCGTCGATTGGTACGAATTCGATCAAGACGTCACCACTCAAAGGGTCGGCTTCATCACCGATGACAATCACACGTTGGGATGCAGTCCTGACCGGCTTGTCGGCGCCGAAGGCCTATTGGAAATCAAGGCTCCGCTACCGCACACCCAGGTCGACTACTGGATTTCAGGAGAGATCAGTGAACGCTTCCGGCCGCAGTTACAAGGCCAGCTCTACATTTCCCAGCGAAGCTGGGTCGATATCGTCTGCTGGCACGATGTGCTTCCTAAGTTGGTCATGCGGGTTGAGCCAGATGAAAAATTTATCGAAGCCCTCGACCGCGAGCTCCTGATCTTCAACTACTTCATCGACCGGGTGATGGATAAAATCCGCGCGACGAATGACCTGCCGATCCCGCCAAGCAGATTCGCGCTGAAAGCCGCGCTGCGCGCAAGCGTGGAAATGGTTCCATGATCCGAGAATCACTTATTACCGCCGCGCGGTCAGCGTGCAACGCTACCGTTGCGCACCCGCATCTGATCGGAAGGAGCCGCCACTCGATCTCACGCAGCTGGAGGACGAAATGCACGATCGACTAATGAGATTTAAAAAACACCGCGCCAGTAACCAGGCAAGGAAGTCACGTTTGCACGGTTTCTCGGAAGTATGATCGCAATCTTTTCGCGGCCGTGTAAATAGCGCAAAAAACGTAGCTCGTTGGTTTTGTGTGGGAGTCATGCCTGCACCCCGCATCCCCCGCACCACGGCGCGCGGCAAGCCCAAGCCGGATCGTCGAAAGCGAACGCGGCACTTAGCTTTTGTCAGACAGCTCGCCTGCGTCGCCTGTGGTAAAGCAGCCCCCTCAGAGGCCGCGCATGTACGCTCGGGATCTGACGGCGGAGCGGGAATGAAGCCGTCGGACCGCTATTGCGTATCTCTGTGCACTAGCTGCCATGAGCTGCAACACCGGTTCGGTGAACTGACATTCTGGAGTGTGCTACGTATTGATCCGCTCAATGTAGCTTTGCGTTTGTGGACGGTATCAGGAGATCTTGAAGCCGGGGAGAGGATCGTCTTCCGGGCGCGCCAGCACATTAATTTAATGAGGGTCGCTGACCGAGCAACGCACAGTCCCGCCGTAATCAAATCCTAGTACACTTGGATCAACAGATCGAAGATAACCCGTTGGTCACGTCAACGGCCAGGAGCGCTGGCCCGATTGCCGATGAGCGTGGAGAGTGCCGAGCGTCGCGCCGGCTTAACCGCTAAGGCGTGCAAGCGAGCGGGGCCGGGTTGCGACAGGCGCGGAACAGCAAGCGACGAGATTGGCAGCGTCGCGCAGCGGTCATTCAGGCACAGCCTCGCTCTGCGAATGTGGCGGTCCGTTCCTCAGTGTCTGACCGAAAAAGAGTTGAGTGATTTCAGCATGTTGTCAATTTCGATGGTTGTGTCCAGCAATCAACGAGGTACAACATGTGGACCAAAATCACTCGCCCGAAGTATGAGGGCAAGGGGGTGGACTATTCAAGCGACCTCAGCGAATTCCGAGTGGGCCATGACCGAGCCAGGGCTACCCCACCGCAACGGGCTGGGACGGCCACCGAAGACCGAAACGCGCAGTGTTGTCAATGCGTTGCGGATCGGCTATCAATGGCGGCAGTTGCCGCGCGGAATTTTCGCCCTATACGACGGTGCAGCATTATTTCTACGCTTGGCGCGCCGGCGGCGTGTTGGGGCGGATCAAATTTCGAGCTGTTGCTGCAAGCGCGCGAAAACCGGCCGGAGGCGAGCCAAGCCCCTCGGCTGGGGTTATCGATAGTCAATCGGTCAAAACCACTGAGGCCGACGGCCCGCGCGGTTTCGATGCCGCGAAGAGAATCAAAGGTTGTAAGCGGCATATCATCACTGATACGACCTGCCTGTTGGTCGGAGCCGAAGTGCATCCCGCCGACATGCAAGACCGCGACGGAGCCCCGCTCGTCGTCGCCGCCGTCCACGATCTCTTTCCGTGGCTGCGCCATCTCTTCGCCGACCGCGCCTATGCCGGTGACAAACCACTGAATATGCTCACAAAATTCGGCAAATGGAAGATCCAGATCGCGCGTCGCATGGCCGACGCCGTCGGTTTCGAGGTCCAGCCGCGCCGCTGGGTAGTCGAACGCACACTGGCCTGGCTCAATCGCAGCCGCCGGCTCGCCAAAGACTTCGAGGTGACAATCGCCAGTGCCAAGGCTTGGCTCTATCTCGCCTCTGTTCAGCTCCTCCGTAGGAGACTGGCACGAGGATGAAACAACCTATGCGGTGCTGAGTCGGACATTTAGTGGATATCAGAGAGGACGTTTTGCCATAATGATAATTTCCTCTCCCCCTCCGGGTTGACGTAATGCCTGCCAGTCAGCTATTGTCGCTCTTAGTTTCAGCCATCGGGAAAGTCGCGATCCATTCGTCGGGACGGGATCTTCAGCCATCGCTATCCGATGACTGCTTGTGAAGTACCATTGGCTGACGAAAGTTGCGCGGACCTGACGGATTTGATCAAACCCCGCTCGAAGCAGCGTCGAGATTAAAGTGGTAGCCGTGAACAAGACGAGATGCCGTGGCGGCTCCAATCCGCGCCAGTTAGCACCGAAAACCTTGTGACCAGTGGAATTCAAGTTGGGGGTATCGATCCAGACGGTGCCTCCCGGTTGCAAAATGCGGCGTACTTCCCGCAAGCCAGCAACTGGATCATGCAAGTGTTCGATCGAATGGCTCATGGTTACCGCGGCAAAGCTGGCATCGGGGTAGCTGACCTTAGGCAGGCTTCCCATTGTAATCGGCAAGCCCGTCGCCCGACCAACCGCTGCCGCACTCGGATCGGGATCCAGTCCTTCGGCATCCCAACCCCAGGCGCGCGCCGCCCTGACAAAGGCCCCGTTCCCACAGCCGATGTCCAAGAGACGTGCCCCGCTACGCTCGAGCCACAGATGGCGAGCCATTAGATCCCTTTTGAGCCTTATCGGCGGCATCGCCGCCACGGCCCATCGGCTCCAAGAGACGGCAGGCCTCAGGTTAAAGTTGTACTGCGCATTGAGGTAGCCATTATACGCCGCTTGCTTGAGACGTTCGAAGGCGCTTGGAGTGGCGTCGCCTTCACTTTCGGGCTCGTGCGTGTAATACGAACTATAGGCGCGTGCGATGCTTTCCAAGGTCGGCCGGGGATCAAGATAAGCGCCCTCGCAGCCGCCACATTGGTAAAGGGACCACCTGCCCGGCGCACAAAAAAACACACGATCCGTCAGGTCCTGGTGCAGTGCTTTGCGATCCGCACAGCCGCAAAGCGGGCAGCGATCAACCGCTTCAAGTTCCTCCGCCGGCCACGTCGCCGGCAGCTTTTCGTTCGGTCCTGCGGCAGCGCGGCCGGCGGGCGGAGTGTGACCGTCACGGTTTCTCCTCATTTCAGCATTGCCGCCAAGCGCGACGATACGAATGGCACTGCCCGGGCCAGGATCAGTCGTAGATCGTTCGGTGCAACCCGCAGGCTGTAGAAGATCGCGGCGATCAACGCGGCAATCGCCACGGTTCGACATATCATTGGCATTTCCGCGGTAAAATGCACCGCCAGCTGCACCAGGACAATCAGCGCCATTCCCGTCCATAACACCGAGGATACTCGGGCCCAGAGGCCACTCGCCCAGAACATTAGCGCGGCGTCAACGGCCACCCGCAGCGCCCAAGCCCAAGCCGCTCCCGGTAAGCCGGCCCAGGCCACTCCAATCCATAGGGTCGCGACATAGGGTATGAGTTCCAGGACATGCAACTTAGCGACGATTGCCGGCCGCCCCTGTCCCTGAAGCATGACCACGGGGACCCAGGCGAGACTGTTGATCCACACCCCGATTAATAGAATTTCGCCCACCGGCCCGGCGACCTCGGCGAACTCAGCACCGATCCACACGCTGAGGAAAGGTTTCATCACGATTAACGCGGCGACGGTCAAAGGCAGAGTGATGGCGGCCAAGCTGAAAACGGCCTGTCGGGCGATCGGCACACCCTCTTCCCATTCGAGCTGCGAAAAGCGCGGAAACAGCGTGCGTACCAGGCTGGCGGGTAAGATTTGGAGCTTTGTCACCAAATTGTACGGCACGGTATAATGGGCGACGGCGCTCAGCCCGATCTGCGAGCCGATCAGGAGCCGGTCCACCGAAACCAGGATCGGCCCGATAACCGCGGTAACGGTCACCAGTCCACCATACCGAAACAGGGGTGCCACCAAGGATTTACGGAAGCGGGGTCGTCCTTGTAGTGGGACATAGCGCCGGCAGGCTAGAAAAACTGGTATGTTGACGATGATGCGACTGATCACGGTGGCCTCGATC
>CAWBFS010000058.1:0-76324 GCA_963788085.1 uncultured Alphaproteobacteria bacterium | reverse complement strand
TCCCGCCACAGGGGCTCGGATATAAGAGGCGGGCGCGGATGGGTCAAGCTGGGCCGGCGGATCCAGCCGCCGCCGAGCACCCGATCGCCGTCGTAGAGCACCGCCGCCTGGCCCGGCGCGACCGCACCGGCCGGCGCGTCGAGAACGAGCTCGGCCTCCCCGGCGTGTGAGCCGAGGTATAGCCTCGCCGGTACCGGCATTTGCGTCGAGCGAAGCTTCGCCGCCACGGCCATGCCCTCGGCCGCCGGCGCGCCGAGCCAATTCAGCTCACCGAGAGAAATTCGAGTTTCGGCCAAGGCGGCACGCGGACCGACGACCACCTCCCGCCGTTCGGGCTCGATCTCGAGCACGTAAAGCGGCTCGCCGGCGGCAATCCCGAGCCCCTTGCGTTGGCCGACCGTGAAACGGGCGATGCCGTTGTGCTGGCCGAGCACGCGACCGCTGCGGTCGACGATGTTGCCCGGCTCCCGCGTCGCGGGCCGCAGCCGCTGAACGAGAGACGCGTAGGATCCGCTCGGCACAAAGCAGATGTCCTGGCTGTCCGGCTTGTCCGCGACCGGCAGGTCGAAACGCCGCGCCGCCGTGCGGGTTTCGTCCTTGGTGAGGCCGCCCAACGGAAACCGCAAGAACTCTAGCTCGTCGCGCGTCGTGGCGAACAGGAAATAGCTCTGGTCGCGGGCCGCGTCGCATGCCCGATGGAGCTCGGGCCCGTGGGAGCCGGCAACTCGGCGGGCATAATGCCCGGTGGCCAGCGCCGAGGCGCCGAGATCGCGCGCTACGCTCCGCAGATCCCGAAACTTGACCCGTTGATTGCAGCGGATGCACGGAACCGGCGTCTCGCCGCGGGCATAGCTGTCGACAAAATCGTCGATCACTGCAGCCCGGAAGCGGCTCTCGTAATCGAGGACATAATGCGGAATGCCCAGGCGCTCGGCGACGCGAGAGGCATCGTAAATGTCGCGACCCGCACAGCACGCGCCGCTTCGCCCAGCGGCGACGCCATGGTCGTAGAGCTGCAATGTTATGCCGACGACGTCAAAGCCCCACTCGGCCAGCAAGGCTGCGGTCACGGACGAGTTGACCCCGCCCGACATCGCGACGACCACGCGGTGGGCCGCCGGATCGCCGGGCAAATCGAGGTTCTGCAGGCTCACGACTGCGCCTCCAGCCCCATCTGCCAAAAATCCGCCTCGAGCCGGGCGGCGGCGGCGAAAGTGCCGACGAGAGATGAGAAACGCCCCTCTCCGCCGCGCCGGGCAAACTGCTCGTCGAGGGCAGCTGCCGCTTCACGCGCCAGGCCCTGATAGTCGGACCCGGAATACATCTCGAGCCATTCGCGGTAGGGGTTGCCTTGGAGCAGGATTGCGGGATCGCCAAGCCGCTCCGCCGCGATGACGGCATAACCGACGATGCACGGCGCGAGCGCCACTTCGAGATCGAGCCGGTCGCCGGCAAGACCGCGATCGAGCACAAAGCGGGTGTAGGCAATGGTTGCCGGCGCCTCCGGCTCGCTCGCCATCGCCGCTTCCGACAGCCCCCAGCCGCGGCAATAGTCGATATGCAGTCCGATCTCGACATCGAGGGTGGCGGCGACCAGGCGCTGCGCCCGGCGCATCTCGCCGAGTTCGTCGGATTTGTAGATCGCCAAGCCCCAGGCACGCGCGAAATGGATCAAAAAGAGATAGTCCTGTACCAAATAGCGGCGAAAACACGCCTCGGGCAGCTCGCCGCTGGCCAGCAGAAGCACAAAGCGGTGGCGAATATAGGCGCGCCAGTCCCGATCGGAGGCCGCGACCAGACGCGCGAAAAGGACTGGCTCGGCCGTCATGTGCTGATAACCTCGGTCATCCGACCAGCAGGTTGCGCGTCGCCGCAGGCAGCTGCACGGTCAAGCCGTCGAGTTCCTCGGTAATGATGATCTGGCAACCGAGGCGCGAGGTGACAGTTAGATTGAACGCGAGGTCGAGCATGTCTTCCTCGTCCTCGCTCGCTTCCCTGAGCAACTCGTACCACTGTGGATCGACGATGACGTGGCAGGTCGAGCAGGCGAGCGAGCCTTCGCACGCGCCTTCGATGTCGATGTCGTGGCGGCGCGCGATTTCGAGCACCGACATTCCGAGCGGCGCGTCGACTTCGCGCGGGGTGCCGTCGCGCTCGATAAAGGTCATCTTCGGCATTACTCAGGCCGCGGCGCCAGGTCTTCGGCGAGAATAGCCGCGGCCAGCGCCGCGCTCGCGCCGGCCCCCAGCTCGACCTTCGGGTTGAGGCGCAACACCTTCAGCCCCGCCGCTTCGGCAGCCTCGCGCAGCTTGTTCGATAAATCGTCATCAACCGAGGCGGGGAACGCGATAACGGCATGGCTGACCGGGCGAGCCAGGGCGCGTTCGGCGCGGATGCGCGCCCCTTCGAACAGCTCTTGCCACTGCCCCGTCGCGGCATTGGCACCGGGTACCATCAAGGCACGCTCAAAGCCGTCGCGATCGGCAAGAACGACCGCATTGCCGCCGACCGAGAATGCCACTTCGACTTCCGCCCCGCCGGCGTCAATGCCGATCGCCGCTCCCGGTGCGCTCGGATCGGTTGGACCTCCGTCCGGTTCTTCGATCTGGAACAGCTTCACGCCAACCCGCTGAAATTAGCCCGCTACACGTCGCCCTAAACGTGAAACGACTCACCGCAGCCGCAACGTCCCTTCTCGTTGGGGTTGCGGAAGGTAAACCCGTTGTGCAGCTTCTCCTCGACGTAATCCATTTCGGTACCGAGGATGAACATGACCGCTTTCGGATCGACCAGGATCGTCACGCCCTTGTCTTCGACGACCTCGTCGAACTTGCCCTTCTCATCGGCATATTCGAGCGTGTAGCTGAGGCCCGAGCAACCACGCGACCGCACGCCGATGCGAACCCCGACCGACGGCCTGCCGCGCTTGGCGAGGAGCGCCTGGATGCGCTGCGCCGCGGCGTCCGTCACCGACAAGGCCTGCTTTCTCACCCTCATCTTTACCGCGCTCCCCGCGCCCTCTGCCGACGCCGAAACTCGGAACCGCAACCACGCGATCCATTATAAATTTGACGAACGCGAGTGGACGTGATGTCGGCGGCCTTGGCGATAATCGCGGATGAAACTCCGCATTTGCAAAGCTCGATAATAAGATTATTGCGAATTTGTTTGCGTACCATTTTTTGAACCTCCTTTCTATCGATCTTATATGGGTGTGCCGCCTGACGTCGCCACCGCGCTTTCGGCGGCCAAGTGGGTCGCGGCCGCCGCCAGGGCATCCGCGGCGAAATCAGTTTCTGCCGCCATCGTGAAGCGGCCGAGACCGATACGAATTGAGGCGTTGGCGAGCGTATCCGGAAGCCCGAGCGCGCGCAGCACGTAAGAGGGCTCGACCGACGCCGAGGTGCAGGCCGAGCCGGTCGAGATCGCAATGCTCGGAACCGCCTCGATCAAGGTCAGTGCCGGAATCCCGGGAAACGCGAGATTGAGGCTGCCGGGTAGCCGTTGCTCGAGGTCGCCATTGACGCGAAGCCCGGGGACGCGCCGAGCGAGGTTTCTCAACAGGCCGTCCCTGAGGTGGCGGAGCCGCTCCGCTTCCTCAGCCATTTCGGCGCCGGCGATCGCCGCCGCCCGGCCGAGCCCGACACAGAGCGGCGTCGGCAAGGTTCCCGAGCGCAGGCCCCGCTCCTGCCCGCCGCCATCGATCAGCGGCAGCAGCCGCACCCGTGGCCGGCGCCGGATGTAAAGCGCGCCGATTCCCTTTGGCCCGTATATCTTGTGGCCGGAAATCGACAGCAGGTCGATCTTCATCGCCCCGACGTCGAGCGGGATCTTGCCGAAGGCCTGCGCCGCATCGGTATGGAACAGCACACCGTTGGAGCGGCACAGCGCCCCAATCTCCGCGAGCGGCTGGATGACCCCGATCTCGTTGTGCGCGGCCATCACCGAAACGAGGAGCGTGCGATCGGACAGCGCGCCTGCGAGCGCGGCGAGCGAGACGAGACCGTCCGGCTGGACCGGTAGATAGGTCACCGCGAAGCCTTCCCGCTCCAATTCCCGGCAGCTTTCGAGCACGCATTTGTGCTCGCTCTGCAATGCCACGATGTGGTCGCGGATCTGCCCGCTGTGCGGGTGGGTGCGCGCGAAATGCGCCGCGCCCTTGATTGCCAGATTGTTCGCTTCGGTCGCACCCGAGGTGAAGACGATCTCGCGCGGGTCGGCGTGGATCAGCCCAGCAACTTCGCCCCGCGCACGCTCGATCGCATCAGCCGCGATCCGGCCAAAAGCATGGCTGGTGCTGTGCGGATTGCCGAAATGCTCGGTGAAATAAGGCAGCATCGCCTCGAGGACGCGCGGGTCGACCCGGGTCGTCGATTGGTTGTCGAGATAAATCGGCGGCATGTTGACGGCTGGATCCGGAGCCAGCCGAGGGCGCGGCACCGCAAAAACCGACGTCATGCCGCGCGTGCCCGTCCGGAGGGACTGCGGCGGCGCTGGTAAAGGGCGGTCCACGCCCGCAGGAAATGCGCGATCTCGGCCTCGTCCGAGCTCCAGCCGAGGCTGACCCGGATCGTCGAGGCGGCGATCTCGGGGTCGACCCGCATCGCCGCCAGCACGTGGCTCGGCCCGACTTTGCCCGAAGAGCACGCGGCGCCGGCGCTGATCATAACGCCGTCGAGATCGAGCGCGACGACCTGCGTCTCGGCGGGAACGCCGGGCATCGCGATCGCCGAGGTGTTGGGCAAGCGGTGCGCTGCAGCGCCGAGCACGACGGCTTCGGGCACAATCGCCGCGATGCGGGCTTCCATTTCGTCTCGCAATGCGGCGACCCTGTCATAGACGGCGATTTCTGCCACGGCGGCGGCAGCGGCGGCAGCGAAACCGGCGATCCCAGGCAGGTTCTCGGTTCCGGCACGGCGGCGATGCTCCTGGCCGCCACCGCGGAACAGCGGCGCCAGATCGATCCCGCCGGTTACGACGAGGGCCCCGACCCCTGGCGGGCCGCCGATTTTGTGCGCCGACAATGTGACGAGATCGGCGCCGATAGCCCCGGCCTCGATCGTGATCTTCCCGGCAGCCTGGACCGCGTCGCAATGGAACAACGCGCCATGCCGTCGCGCGATCTCAGCGATTTCGGCCACCGGCTGGATGACCCCGGTCTCGTTGTTGGCATACATCACCGACACCAGGGCCGGGCGCAAACCGCCGGCGAGAAGCCGGTCGAGCGCGTCGAGATCGACGATTCCATCGGGACTGACCCGGATGATTTCGGCGGCAGGAACAACACAGCGGATCGAATTCGTGCTCGACTGCCGAAACGAGGATGCGCTCGCGACCGGTACCGAGCAAGGCGAGGTGGTTGGCCTCGGTGCCGCCGCTGACAAAGACTACTCCCTTTGGATCTGCATCACCGAGTAGAGCCGCCACAGCCTCACGGGCGCGCTCGATGGTCTGGCGCGCCGCGCGGCCGCGCCGATGCACCGAGGACGGATTGCCCCACCGGCCAAGCGTTTCCGACATGGCCGCGGCAGCCTCCGGCCGCAGCGGCGCGGTTGCGTTCCAATCGAGATAGCTCTCGATCTGCGACGTAGTCATCAGCCGGTGCCTGCAGCGGCGGGACTGCGGAAGGTCTCGCAATGGAGGCGGCCGCTCGTCCCGAGGACGCGGTGCTCGCAGACATCGGCGAGCGACACCGAGCTCAAATAGAGGTGGATCTGATTGCCGAGCTCTTCCCACAAATCGTGGGTGAGACATCGGGTGCGATTGCCGCGGCAGCCGACCGGCGCGCCAGGAGCGCAGCGGGTGGCGCGTATCGGCTCGTCGACCGCCAAAATAATGTCGGCAATGCGGGTCTCGCCGCGATCGTGGGCCAGCAGATAGCCGCCGCCCGGGCCACGCACGCTCTTGACGAGCCCATTCTTTCGCAGCATTGCGAAGAGCTGTTCGAGGTAGGATAGCGAGATTTCCTGCCGTTCGGCGATTTCGGCGAGCGAGACCGGGTCGCCACCGCTGTGTTGGGCAAGATCAACCATTGCCATCACCGCATAGCGCCCCTTGGTGCTCAACCTCATTTCCCGGTCCTCAAAACTCCCGAGCCACACTTACTCGCCGTCTGTGCCATTCCCGCCGGAACCGGCGACCAGCCGGAGCGGCGGCGGTTCGTCCGAAGCCGGATCGAGAGCCGCTCTTTGCCCTGCCCTTTCCTGCTCGAGTTCCGAGACACGCGCTCTAAGGCCGGTAACCTCATCCAGGAGGCCATTGAGGGCGCGGGCAATCGGATCGGGGATATCTCCGCATACTGCGTAGGGTTGAAAGGCCGGTTTGGATTCGGCGGTCGCGCTACGACGGGCGACCTGACGCGCCGGGTTGCCCACCATGGTGGCTCCCTCAGGCACTTCCATCAGCACCACGGCCGCCGCCCCGATGCGCGCGCCGTCGCCGACGCGGAAAGGCCCCAGCACCTGCGCCCCCGAGCCGACGATAACACCGTTACCGATCGTCGGATGGCGCTTTGCGCCGCGGGTTAGCGATGTACCGCCGAGCGTTACGCCTTGATAGAGCGTGACATCGTCACCGACCTCGGCGGTTTCGCCGATCACCACGCCCATCCCGTGATCGATGAATACTCGCCTTCCGATGCGTGCCCCAGGGTGAATTTCAATGCCGGTGAGCACACGGCCGAGGTGCGAAACGAACCTGCCGGCAAGAAGCCAGCCGCGTTGCCATAGCCAATGCGCGAAGCGATGATAGAGAAGCGCGTGAAACCCCGGGTAGCACAGCACGACTTCCAGACGCGACCGGGCTGCCGGATCACGGGCAAGAGTTGCGTCTATTTGTTCCCGCAGGTTTTTCAAAAGCATCGCAATCCCTATCTATGTTAGGCTTAGCGCTGCTGGCGCGGACCGCGCCGCCTCGCGGAGGCGGCCCGAACGAACATATAATTGTCCGACGAATATGATCAAGAATTACGGACACATGGAGACACTCACGGCGCGACGATCTCCGACTGCCGTAGTGGGATTTAACCTGGATCGACAATGCCCGACGTGATCATCAACGGCCCGGATGGCCGAATCGAGGCGCGCTACCATCATGCCCGTGTCGCGGCCGCGCCGATGGCGCTGGTTCTGCATCCCCATCCGCAACAGGGCGGCACGATGCACAACAAGGTGGTGTACGCCTTATACCAGTGTTTTGTGCGCCGCGGTTTCTCGACCTTGCGGTTCAATTTCCGTGGCGTCGGGCGCAGCCAGGGCAGCTTCGATCGAGGCGAGGGCGAGCTTTCCGACGCCGCCGCGGCGCTCGATTGGATGCAGACCTATAATCCGAACGCCGGGTCGTGCTGGGTCGCCGGTTTCTCGTTCGGCGCTTGGATAGGCATGCAATTGCTGATGCGGCGGCCCGAAATCGAGAGCTTCATCTCGATCGCGCCGCCCGCCAATCTGTACGACTTCACGTTTCTCGCACCGTGCCCATCATCGGGTCTGATTTTGCAGGGTGACCAGGATTCGGTGGTGCCGGTCGAAGCTGTGCAAAAGCTCGTAACCAAGCTGTCGCATCAGCGCGACATCAAGATCGACTTCCGCAAGATCCCCGGCGCCGATCATCATTTCGCCGACCGAGTTGACGCCCTCGTTACTCATGTGGACGGCTATATCGGCAATCACGCCGGCGCCACCAGCAAACCACGAGCCTCATCCCAGGGTCGCGGGACCCGCTGAGTCAATCGGCGAATGGGTCACGGACCAGGACAGTGTCTTCGCGTTCGGGGCTGGTCGACAGCAGGGCGACAGGGGCGCCGATCAGCTCTTCCAGCCGTCTGATGTATTTGATCGCGGTCGCCGGCAGATCGGCCCATGACCGCGCGCCGCGGGTGCTTTCCCGCCAGCCCTCGGCGGTTTCGTAGACCGGCTCGAGCCCGGCCTGCGCGGTCATCCCCGCCGGGACATAATCGTAGGTCTGGCAGCCGCTGCGATAGGCGGTGCAGAACTTGACCTCGTCGAAGCCGTCGAGCACGTCGAGCTTGGTCAGCGCGATGCCGTTGATACCGCCGGTCTTGATCGCCTGCCGCACGGCGACCGCGTCGAACCACCCGCAGCGCCGCTTGCGCCCTGTCACGACGCCAAACTCACGGCCGCGCTCGCCGAGCCGCTCGCCGATCTCATCGATCAGCTCGGTCGGAAACGGCCCGCTGCCAACGCGCGTCGTATAGGCCTTAGTGATCCCGAGCACGTAGCCAACGGCACCCGGCGCGATCCCGGAGCCGGCCGCCGCCTGCCCCGCGACGGTATTCGACGAGGTGACGTAGGGATAGGTGCCGTGATCGACATCGAGCATCGCGCCCTGCGCCCCCTCGAACAGGATGCGGCGGCCGGCGCGGCGCGACTCGGCGAGCAGCCGCCACACCGGCGCGGCATAGGGCAGCACTTGGGGCGCGATCTCGCGCAGTCGGGCGAGCAGCTCGCCGCGGTCGAATTCCGGCGCGTCGAGCCCGCGCAACAGCGCGTTATGATGCAGCAGGAGATCGTCCACCCGGTCCTCGAGCGCGGGCGGGTCGGCCAGGTCGCACACCCGCACCGCGCGGCGCCCGACCTTGTCCTCATAGGCCGGGCCGATGCCGCGCCCGGTGGTGCCGAGCTTCTTCTCGCCCCGCCGTTCCTCGCGGGCGCGCTCGACCGCGCCGTGCGAGGGTAGGATCAGCGCGGCGTTGTCGGCCAGCCGCAGCGTATCAGGCGAAATCGCCAGCCCCTTCCCACGCATCACATCGATCTCGGCGATCAGCGCCCAGGGATCGACGACGACGCCGTTGCCGATGATCGACAGCTTGCCGGGGCGAACGACCCCTGATGGAAGCAGGCTGAGCTTGTATTCGACATTGCCGACGACGAGCGTGTGGCCGGCATTGGCCCCGCCCTGAAAGCGCACGACGACATCGGCGCGCTCGGACAGCCAGTCGACGATCTTGCCCTTGCCCTCATCGCCCCATTGGGCGCCGACGACTGTGACATTGCCCATTTCGCACCTCCTCTACCCGGCCAACACCGGCACTCCCTGTTCGAGAACATAGGCGCAGCCGAGGCGGTGCGCTTCTGCACGCCAATCGTCGGCCGCGTCGAGCGCGGCGACGGTGATCCAGCCGCTCTTGCGCAGCTCGCGACTGAGGGTACGATCGGCGCCGAACGGCAGCAACAAACGCCGAGGCGGGGCGGCGGGAGGCAATGTTCGCAGAATTGTGTCGGTGTACAGCGTGAACCCGGTCGCCGGTTCGGGTTCGGCCGGATCGCCGGCCTGATAACGGCCGCCGCGGCCGAGTTCGCCGACCGGACGTGGGGTGGCCGCGAAGAGCGTAAAGCTGATCCCGGTGTGGTATTCGAAGCCACGGTTCTCGACCGGGTCGACCGTCACCTTGAACTCTGGGGCCGCCGCCGAGAGGTGGTCAAGCACGGCGCCCAGCCGGACTCGTTCGGCGCGGGCCCGTGCCGGCAGTTCGAGACGATCGAGGACCGCCAACGCAATGGCAGCCGGCCCCGCTGCCGCCAACAAACTCCCGAACAGCCAGCCGGCCTCTCCTGCAACTGCCGCAACCGCTGCCGCATCCTTGTGGTCGAGCGCGGCGCGCAACGCGGCGGCGCGCGCTCCGGCGATGCCATAAGCCTCGGCGACCGCGGGGACCAGTGTCGGCAGAGTGATGTCCACCGACAATTCCGGCACGCCGATCGCGGCGAGCGCCTCGCCGGCAACCGCTATTGCCTCGACATCGGCGGCCGGGCCCGCCGCTCCGATCAGTTCGGCGCCGACTTGGCCGATCTGGCGCTCGGGCCGGATCTCGGAGCCGGTGACTCGCAGCACCTGCCCAGCATAGCTGAGGCGTAATGGCCGTGGCGCGTCGCCGAGCCGCGTCGCGGCGATCCGCGCGATCTGTGGCGTCATGTCGGCGCGCACGCCGATCATCCGATGCGAAGCCGGGTCCATTATTCGAAAGGTGGCGGTCGCCATCGCCGCCCCGGCGCCGGAGAAGAGTGTGTCTTCGAATTCGACGAGCGGCGGCTTGACGCGATCGTAGCCATGTGCGGCCAATGTCGTCATCAACCGCGCCACGACTTGCGCTTCGATCTCTGCCTCGGGCGGCAGAAGATCGTGCATGCCGGTCGGCAGCAGAGCCGGATGCGGAGCATCATTCATGGCTTGTTCATTTGGACCACAGAGGCACGGAGAAACCGAGGTAATCCTATTCCTCAGTGCCCTCCGTGTCTCTGTGGTTCCCTTAAAACCGAAGCGCTTTGACCTGAATTACGTTGGGCAAGGCGCCTACCGTCTCGAGTATCGCCGGGGTCAGCGGTTGATCGACCTCGACCAAGGCAATGGCATCCTGCCCTGGGGCGGTCCGGCCGAGGTGAAAGGTGGCGATATTCACTTCAGCCGCACCCAGTGCATTGCCGAGCGCGCCAATGAAGCCAGGCTTGTCATAATTGCGCATGAACAGCATGTTGCCGCCGAGTTCGGCTTCGAGCGGGATGCCCTCGACAGACACGATACGCGGCTTGTCGCCGGCGAACAGAGTGCCGGCGACCTCCCGGGTTCTCCTCTCGGTCGTGACGATGACTCGGATCAGCGTCTGATAATCGACCGGCTCGGCGCGCCGCGTCTCGCTGACCCGAATGTCGCGCTCGCGGCAGATCACCGGTGCATTGACCATGTTGACCGTGGCGAGCTGCGGCGACAGCAATCCGGTCAGCGCGATCGCGGTCAATGGCTTGACGTTGAGCTCGGCGACCGCCCCCTCGTATTCGACGGCGACCGCGGTGATGCCGGTCTCGGTCAATTGCCCGGCAAAGCTCCCGAGCTGTTGGGCGAGCCTCATGTAAGGGTTGAGGCGCTTGGCCTCTTCGGCGGTCAAGGAAGGCACATTGACCGCATTCGATACTGCGCCCGTCAGCAGGAAATCCGCCATCTGCTCGGCGATCTGCAACGCCACGTTCTCCTGCGCCTCGGTTGTCGCGGCGCCGAGATGCGGTGTCGCGACGACATTGTCGCGCCCGAACAGCGGGTTCTCACGCGCCGGCTCGTCGACAAAGACGTCGATCGCCGCGCCGGCGACATGACCTCTGTCGAGCGCCGCGGCGAGATCGTATTCGACGACGAGGCCGCCGCGCGCGCAGTTCACCAGGCGCACGCCGCGCTTCATCTTGGCAATCGTGCCGGCATCGATCAGGTTTTTGGTGGCCTCGGTGAGCGGGGTGTGGAGCGTGATGAAGTCAGCGCGGGCAAAGAGCGCATCGAGCGATACTTTTTCGATGCCGAGAGCGACGGCCCGCTCGGGCGACAGAAAAGGATCGTAGGCAATCACCTTCATACGCAGTCCCAGAGCCCGCTCGGCAACGATCGAGCCGACATTGCCGCAGCCGATGACGCCGAGCGTCTTGCCGGTTAGCTCGACCCCCATGAAACGCGACTTCTCCCATTTTCCAGCCTGCGTCGAGCGGTCGGCCGCCGGAATCTCGCGGCATAGCGCGAACAGCATGGCAATGGTGTGCTCGGCGGCGGTGATCGAGTTGCCGTAGGGGGTATTCATCACGACAATGCCGCGCTGCGTCGCCGCTGCGACGTCGATATTGTCGACGCCGATGCCGGCCCGGCCGATGACCTTGAGACTGCCGGCGCGCCCGATGAGACCCGCTGTCACCTTCGTCGCCGACCGCACGGCCAGACCGTCATACCCGACGATACGACCCTCCAACTCCTCCGGACTGATGCCAGGAGCCAAATCGACCTCAATCCCGCGCGCGGCAAAAATCTGGGCCGCGCGCGGGCTCAAAGCATCCGAAATCAAAACTCGTGGCATTGAGGTTCCGATCTTTTCATGATTTCATGAAGACGCGTAGCGGCCAATATTCTTTAACGAAATATTTCTTATCGCACCCGGATTTGGTAATGACCGTCAGTTTAGCTGGCCTTCAACATGTTCACTAACAGCTCCATACCGCCTTCTACGTTTTCATTCCCAAAAAAGCGCGAAATTTCCAAATGGTCGTCTTCAAATATGTCAATCTCAACGCGCTCGCCAACCATTGTCACCGACAAGCGGATCGAATTCAGGCCGTGTCCTCTCGATGAAGAAATGCAACCGAGCTTCCTCCAGCATTCTCATCGTCTTAAATACCGCAGATGCCATCTCGGGTCTCCTGCCTGGCCTCCCAGGCCGCTACTTACGAAGCCGGGTATCGAATAGCAGTTTCCTTGCCGTCTGAGCCGCGCGATCTCCTGCTTTTGCGGCCTCCAAAACTTCGTCGACCCGCACATCGAGTAACTGGCCAGGAAACACACGCAATACGCTCGCCTTACAGTTCTGTGCAATAAACTCCCGACAGGTCTGCTGCGGAAAGCCCTGAGACGGTCCCATAGGTCATCTAGGCGGCCTTTGCGGTGCGGCGCTGTTCGTCCCAGGCCCAGTCGAGCCATGGGAGGAGGGCTTCGATATCGGCAGTCTCGATAGTGGGTCCGCTCCAGATGCGCAGGCCGGGCGGCGAGGCGCGGTGGCTGGCGATGTCGTAGGCCGCGCCTTCCTGTTCGAGGCGCCGGGTCATCGCCCGCACGGTCTGGAACCGCTCCTCGGGCGAGAGCCGGGTGAACCAAGGCTCGGTTATCTTGAACTGCGGCGACGTGCAGGAGATCGTGGCCGGGTCCTCGGCGAGAGGATCGGCCCAAGAGCATTTCCCGACCCAGGCAAGAAGCGTCGCCAAATTGCGTTCCGACCTCGCGATCAGCCCGTCGAGACCGCCGACCAACTCCGCCCATTTGAGTAAATCGAGCGCGTCCTCGACGCACAGCATCGACGGCGTGTTGATCGTCTCGCCGCGGAACACCCCCTCGATCAGCTTGCCTTTCGCGGTCAGCCGGAAGAGCTTGGGCAGCGGCCAGGGCGGAGTGTAGCTTTCGAGCCGCTCGACGGCGCGCGGCGACAGCGCCAGCATGCCGTGCGCCCCTTCGCCCCCCAGCGATTTCTGCCACGACCAGGTGGCGACGTCGAGCTTGTCCCACGGCAGCCGCATCGCAAAGATGGCCGAGGTCGCGTCGCAGATCGTCAGGCCCCGCCGGTCGGCAGCTATCCAGTCGCCGTTCGGTACCCGCACCCCCGAAGTCGTGCCGTTCCACGGGAAGACCACGTCGCGGGCGGGATCGACGCGGGAAAGATCGGGAAGCTGGCCATAAGGCACATGCATCACTCGGACGTCTTCGAGCTTGAGTTGCGTGACGTCGGTAACCCAGCCCTCGCCAAAATTCTCCCAGGCGAGCATGTCGACGCCGCGCGCGCCGAGCAGCGACCACATCGCGATCTCGACCGCCCCGGTATCGGAGCCGGCGACAATGCCGACCCGCCAATCGGCGGGGATGCCGAGGATCGCGCGCGAGCGGTCGATCACTTCGACGAGCCGAGCCAGGCCAACCCCCGATCGGTGCGAGCGGCCGACCAGCGCCGCATCGAGCACCCCGGGCGACCATCCCGGGCGCTTCGCGCAAGGGCCGGAAGAAAAGCACGGATTGGCCGGGCGCCGCGTCGGCTTCATCAAGCTGTTCCTCGAAAAAATAATCCCCCACCCAAAAATAGATACGAATCGGGGGACCGCATCGCGCGGCGATACTTATGGGCGAGCCCGGGCCGCGTCAATGCGGCCTCAGCGGCAGTTCCCAATACTGCCCGACCAAATCACGGCCAAAGCTGTGATGCGGCTCCTCGCGCACCAGATGAAAGCCGGCGGCCTCGTAAATGCGGCGCGCCGAGACCAGCACGTCATTTGTCCACAAGGTGAGCTTGCGATAGCCCGCGCGGCGGGCAAACCCGACACACTCACTGACCAGCCGGCGTCCAATGCCGAGCCTGCGAGCCGTCGGTTCGACGAAAAGCAGTCGCAATTTGGCGATTTCTTCGCTGTCCCTGACGAGCAGCACCGAACCGACGATTTCGCCGTCACGCTCGGCGATCCAGCAGCGCTCCCGCCGGGCATCGAAATTCTCGATAAAATCCGCTGCGATCCGCGCGACCAACGCCTCGAAAGTCGTATCCAGGCCATATTCCTCGGCGTAGAGCACGCCGTGGCGATGGACGATCCAGCCCATGTCGCCCGGTTGGTGCTGGCGAAGGACATACGCGAGTTCGGCCTCTTCGCCTCGCACGCCGAGCAGGCGCTCCACCCGCTCCAGCGCCGCAACCAACTGCCTCTGGTGCGAAGCCGGCAGCACCCCCAAGAGCGCGGCGATCTCGTCGCGCGAGCGCGCGTCGATCGTCGCGAACATCTCGCGACCCCGGCCGGTCAGGTTAAGGATGATCTGCCGGCCATCGCTCTTCGACGCATGTTTGGCGATGACACCCTTGGCCGCAAAGCTCTTCAGCATGCGGCTGAGGTAACCCGAATCCAACCCGAGCTCCTGCGCCAGCTCGGCCGCCGTCGTGTGCTCGCGTCGAGCAAGCTCGTAAAGCACCCGACCTTCGGTCAGCGACAGCGGACTGCCGAGCAGCCCTTCTTTCAGGACACCGATCTGGCGAGTGTAGAACCGGTTGAACCGCCTGACGGCCCGGACCCGCTCTTCCAGCTCTGAGTTCGGCAGCTCCACGCTTGCAGTCATGCCTGCCTTCATCAGATATATCGCTGATTTTGTCAAGCACTCTAGATCAGCCCGGCGACGATGTTGATGGTCAGAGCGACGATCACGACGTTGAAGAAGAAAGCCAAGACGCCATGAGCGAGCACCTCCCGCCGCAGTTTGTGGGTTTCGACCTGTACGTCCGAGACCTGGAAAGTCATCCCGACGACGAACGAAAAATACATGAAATCCCAATAATCGGGGTCGCGTTGGCCGGGAAAAACCAGCCCCCCACGGCTTTATACTTGCTGGAAGGATCGATGTCGCCATAGTAGCCGTGCGCGTAATGCAACGCGAACATCGTGTTCATGAATAACCAGGAGAGCAGAATTGTTGTCGTGGCCAGCACGACATGGAAGCCGGCTGGCGCGGAGGGTTGATCCTTGATGCCATGGAGCTCGAATACGATCGCGAGCAGGATTACTGTCGCGGCCGCGGCGCTGAAGCCCAGCACTGCGTAGCGGCCTTCATCCTCGATTTCTGCGCGCCGCCGCATTCCGTCGGGCGTCGCTTTCGCCATCATGATCCACACCGCTGCGAGAAACACTACCGCGCCACCATCGAAGGCGACCAGAAACCCCGCCGCGGTTCCGGTCCAGCCCGACAGGATCCAATAGAGGATGAGGGCCACCGCCGCCGCAGCGAGCAGCCGCGGATGGCTGCGAACATGCGTGCGGCGCAGCAACTCGCCCCGTAGGACCAGCCAAAAATGACTCCGATTGACCCGCCATTTGGTCCTTTCCGCCTTCGCCAGCTGATCGGGTAATTTCGTCGACGGATCTCGGAGCCCCGGCTGATACGGCTGATAGTCCAGAAAAAAACAGCCAGGCGTCTGGTCTCAGCCGCGGAAACGCTGGGTTTTCGACGGCAACGGTCAAAAAATACCAGCCAGGAACAGCCAGCAACAAAGGCAAATAACAGCCAGGAACAGCCAGCACTACCAGGAAATCGCCGCTATTGCGCGCGTTAAAGGCTGGCGCAATCCCAGCCGCTGGGGGCACGAGACGGAAAGAACCAACGCGCGCATTGACATAAGCTTTGATCCAGTGGGATTCCTCCCGGCATCGACGCACGCACACGAGCATACTCTGCGATTTGGGCAATTTTCGGGTCGACCATCCCGGCTGCGGACCGAGCGTGAAGAAGGGGAAACGAGCGGAATGGCGTCATCCACACCGAACATTCTTTTCATTCTCGCCGACGACCTCGGCTACGCCGATGTCTCCTGCTACGGCCGCCGCGATTTCACGACGCCCAATATCGACCGCATCGCCGCCGAGGGCGTGCGCTTCACGCAGGCCTATGCCAATTCCGCGGTCTGCACCGCCTCGCGCGTCGCGCTGATTACCGGGCGTTACCAATACAGGTTGCTGGCATGGCCTCGTCGAAGCCAAACATCCCGTTCTAAAGCAGCGGTCCCGCCGCGTATCGCCTAGTCCCGAAATGTGGCGGTTTCGTTGGCTTTTCGGCGACAGCTCGTTACGTCTCGTTTGCCCCTATCCCGCCCTATGCTACCCTGTCCGGTAGCAATTCGGGTAGCAAAGTCCAAATTCGTTCTTCAGCTGAGAAAGCGATAGCACAGCACCAAAGTGGGGCAGCGGCACGGCAACGGGGTTTCGATATCAGGAGCGAAAAAGGAATGCCCAGCAGCGAAGAAGATCCCTGGATGAAGCTGGGCCGGACTACGCTTGAGAGTTATGCGGCCGGACGCCCCCGTGACGACCCTAACCTTGGCCGCGCCAGAACCGAGCTCCTGAAAGACGTGACAACGAATATGCCGAGGAGCAGGAGCGCTCCCGGCGCAAATTTGAGACTGATCATCAGGCCGCCCGCCAGGATTTCGAAGAGAAGCTCGCGCAGCGTCGGATGGATCATGCGACGGCGCTGGCTAGGGAGACAGCTCGCTACTGCGCGGTCGGCGGCGCGGGCTGCCAAAATGGCCGCTTGGGCAGCGGGAATAGCCGCTCTGGGAGCGATCGGTCAGATCATCGTCGCGGCGTTGAAATAGGGAGAGCCCGGCCTCTCGACCGGGCTCTCCTCGCCCGGCGACGGGGGATGCTGATCAGCCGCCGGCTTTAGGACAAAACTGCGGGTCGGGTGGCCAACCCGGCAGTTTGCACCACCATGGCGGCGGTGGCGGGAACAGCAGATCCCAGACCCCCATGACGAGAAGAACCGCGACCGCAACCACGATTAGGGCGACCTCCGGAAAGACGACTGCATAAAGCAGCACGCGGAACACCGCCTTAGCTTGCCGCGGAAAGCGTGCGAAGCCTGCCCTACTGGCCGCGAAGGCAACCCAAAAACTCAGCCGCAGGGCGCGGCGTTCGTTTCGCGTCATCGCCGCTCCCCCGTCTCGGTAAAAGACAGCCCTGATTTTGGAATATCTATCTCTCGGTCTCCGTCGCTCGCCTGGCTTCGTCCTCGATCGCCGCTCGGTCCCGAGCATCGTCGGCGTCGAATCCCTTCAGCAGATCGGTGTAGAAGCGGTGTTGAATGACCCGGCATGCCGGCAGGCTGTAGCATTTCGGGTAAGCCGGTCAGCCTTCGCCACAGCTAACCGTGTAGCGCTCACAAAGATCAAGGGCGGCCGAAACCTCGTCGTGGGTCAGCTCCCCGGCCCCCACCCCCGGCGACGAGATGAGGACAGTGGCGACGGCCGCCGCAGCGAGAAGCTTGTTCATTGACTTTTTCTCCCGATCACCCGCCGATAGGCATCGCCGCCTAGAGATTGGTGCAATCAATCGATGGCTTTCTACAGTTCCATTTCCAGAGCCTTCGTTACACTCATGCAACGCAATTGCTGTCCAACGGAGTTCAACCTCGGGTCGCGCAAGAACGTCTTGGACATACTAACGTGGCCCGGACATTGAATTTCTACTCACACTAAGACGGCGACAATGCAGGAAGATGCGGCCTCTAAGATCGACGCGACGTTTCGACAAGCCGTAGGGTAGCAATCCAGTAGCATTCGGCCTAGACGAACGCGAAAGAACCAAAAAATGGTTAAATAAATATGTTACCGAACATTCTGTTCATTCTCGCCGACGATCTCGGCTATGCCGATGTCTCCTGCTATGGCCGCCGCGATTTCACGACGCCCAATATCGACCGCATCGCCGCCGAGGGCGTGCGCTTCACGCAGGCCTATGCCAATTCCGCGGTCTGCACCGCCTCCCGCGTCGCGCTTATTACCGGGCGTTACCAATACAGGTTGGCCGTCGGCCTCGAAGAGCCGCTGAGCACGCGAGTGCCGCGCAAGATCGGTCTTCCTGCCGACCATCCCACTTTGCCGTCACTCCTGAAAAGGCGGGCTACCAATCAGCGCTTATCGGCAAATGGCATTTGGGGCTGCTGCCCGATTTCGGCCCGCTGCAGAGCGGCTACGACTATTTCTATGGATTCCGCAGTGGTGCGGTCGATTATTTCACGCACAAATCCGGTCCGCCGGCGACCGATACCGATGATTTGTGGGAGGACGACGTCAAGATCCACCAAACCGGCTATCTGACCGATCTGCTGGGGAGCCGCGCCGTCAATATGGTCGAAGCCTATGCCGGAACCGGGCAGCCCTTCCTGATCAGCCTGCATTTCAGCGCGCCGCACTGGCCGTGGGAAGCGCCGGGCGACGAAGCCGAGTCGCAGCGCCTGCGAGACTTGTTCCATTACGACGGCGGCACCCAGCGCACCTACCAGCGGATGATCCAGCAGATGGACCTGCAAATCGGACGCGTGCTGCAGGCGCTCGACGCGACCGGCGCCGGACAGAACACGATCGTCGTCTTCACCAGCGACAATGGCGGGGAGCGCTATTCCGACACGTGGCCGTTCACCGGCAGAAAAACGGAATTGCTGGAGGGCGGTTTGCGCATCCCGGCGGTGATCCGCTGGCCGGGCAGAATTCCGTGCGGCGTCGTCTCGGAGCAGGTGACGATCGGCATGGATTGGTTTCCGACTTTGCTCACTGCGGCCGGCATCGCTCCGGACCCGGGGTTTCCATCGGACGGGATCGATTTGCTGCCTATGTTGACGGGAGAGGCGGCACCGGTTCCGCGCAAGCTCTTCTGGCGCTACAAATACAACGACCAGGAGGCGGCCCGCGACGGCGATTGGAAATACCTCAAGATCCTCGACAACACGTTCTTGTTCGATGTGGCGCAGGACCCGATGGAGCGAGCCAATCTCAAGGAGCGCCGTCGTGACGTTTACGAACGGCTCGTCGCGGAATGGAAGGAGTGGAACGCAACCATGCTGCCGCTCGATCCGCAGAGCTTCACCGGCGGCTTCACCGGCGCGGATCTCGCCGATCATTTCGGGGTGCGCTAATGCACAGATGCGTCTTCCCGGGACCCATTCTGCCGTGGGCAACCGGCCGGAGCCTGTCAGGAAATTGACCAATGCAGCGAAAGCAGAGCTGCAGCGAGGTGGTGCGTGCTTCGAGACGCGCCCGCCGGGCGCTCCTCAGCATGAGGTAATCGTTTGAAAACCCTCATCCTGAGGAGGCCGCGAAGCGGCCGTCTCGAAGGACGCACAAAGCTGATCCAGCCAATTGTCGATTTTCCTGACAGCCTCCTTCGCCGGTGTGGCAGATCTTTGGTGGCAGTAATGTCGACCTATGCTCGGCCCACAAAGAAAGCGGCGCCCGATCGGGCGCCGCCGCTTGCGGGGTCCTCTCTAAACCGGCCGCATCCAATACTGGTCGATCCGCCCGGTGTATGAACGGTCGTCCCAGTTGGGCATGTCGCGGGACGTGTAGCTCGGGGCACCTTCGAGCCTGTTGCGGTCGAGATCGACCACGTAGCCGCCCAAGCGAGTGTCGTAGTTCAGCATCTTCCAGGGCAGCGGATGATAGCTCTCGCCGATCCCGAGAAACCCGCCAAACGACATCACCGCATAGGAGACTTGGCCGGTATATTTGTCGATCATCAGGTGATGCACCGAGCCCAGGCTCTCGCCTCTGCGATCGTACACGGAAGTGCCGGCAACCTTTTCGGAGGAAATGAGCCGCTGAGTTTCGTCGGCTTCCAGATGGGTAGCAGTCGTCGCAGTTCTAACGTCGCTCATTGCGTCGTCTCCTGTTAAACCTAGGTACAAGGCAAACAAGAGCCTCAGACGGGGGTTCCGACATTCAGCGGGGCGTTCAGCCGGCGCCTTGCGGGCGGTGCCGTTTGACGGCCTCGGGATTGGTCGAGTTGGCGCCCATATAGATGCCGCGCTCCCAGCTGCGCTTCAGCGGGTCGATGACATTGAGCGACATCCGTCCGATGCGCTCGATCTCGATTTCCACCGTCTCCCCGTCCTGCACTGCGCCGAGCCCCTCGTGATTGGTGCCGCAGGCGATCAGATCGCCAGTGTTCAACGTCATGATCGTCGAGGCGAACTCGACGAGCTCGGGCACTCGGTGCTCCATGTCGTCGGTGTTGTAGTTGTGACGCAGCTGGCCGTCGTTCCAGAAGCGCACGACCAGATCATTGGGGTCGGGGATCTCGTCGGCAGTCGCAATGCAAGGGCCGATCGGCGCGAAGGTGTCGAACGACTTGCCGAGCCAGCTGCCGGCTTTCCAGGTGCGCCTGCCCTCCCCTCGCGCCGACACGTCGATGAGGCAGGTATAGCCGAACACGGCGCTCCGCCAATTCGCCTGGCTAACCTTCTTGGCCGGGCCTTTGATGACGAGCGCCAGCTCGGCCTCGTGCATGAAGATCCAGGGTTCGGTGAATTCCGGCAGAACGATCGTGTCGCCCGGCCCGACCACCGCCTCTGGGTTTTTCAGGAACATATTCAAGGGCCGCGCCTCGCGCTGCGCGTGCTCCCAATAATTGGCGATGCAGCAGAGTATCTTACCGGGCCGCGGCAACGGCGCCCGCAGGCGAACCGAGCTCAGCGGCAAAGCTTCACCGTCTGCCGCCCGGCGCCCTAGGGTCGGCCGGAGCCTGTCGAACCCATCGATCAGCACCTGCATCGTCAATTGCGGGGTATGGCCCTTCTCGGCGATCTCGGCAATATCGACGACGCCGCGATCGGTCAGCAACCCGGGTACCGGCTCCCGCCCGGAAGTCTGAAACAGCACCAGCTTCATGAGTTCCTCCGCAAGCCTGCTGGCGAGATTAGCGGGTTTGATGCATGGCAACTATCGCGATTCTCGGTTTGACACGCTGGAGACCCCAGGCCGACGATTGCGCGGATGCCGACGGGAGAGCGAATGATGGTCGAGATACGCCGCATGGGTCCGCAGATCGGTGTCGAGGTCACTGGCGTCGACGTCAAGACCCTCGACGAGGCGAGCTTTGCGCCGATCTATCGAGCCTGGCTCGACTACAACATCCTAGTCGTGCGCGACCAGGAGCTCGAAATCGGGGATTTTCTGAACTACAGCCGCCGCTTCGGACCGGTTGTTCCGCATCCGTCGAAGTCGACTCGCCATCCCGAGATTCCCGAGATCACGATGCTCGGGATCAACAAATTCGATGCCGACGGCAAGCTCAACGACGCCATTTATCGGCGAGGCGCCGAGGGCTGGCATACCGACGGGGCATACAACCGGCAACCCTTCAAGGCGACCCAGCTCTATGCGCTTGCCGTTCCGAGCCGTGGCGGTGACACCCTGTTTGCCAATGGTTACGCGGCCTATGACGCGCTGCCGGAGCGGCTGAAGCGCCGGCTCGACGGGGTGATGGGCGCCTTCTCCTATGGCGGCCGCCGCGGCGGGTCGCCGCTGCTCGACAAGGAAGATCAGGATTGGAAGCCGGTATTGCATCCGATCATCCGCACCCACCCCGAAACCGGCCGCAAATCGCTCTATTTCGATCCCGGCAAGATCGTCGGCATCGTCGGCTGCGACCGGGCGGAGAGCGATGCGCTGATCGCCGAGCTAAAGGGCTACATGATCCAGCCGGATGCTGAATACCGCCACAAATGGCGCAAGGGGGACATCGTCATCTGGGACAACCGCTGCTCGTATCACAAGGCGGCCGGCGATTACCCGCCCCAGGAGGACCGCATCCACTGGCGGGTCTCGATCAACGATTACGGGGTCGAAGCCCGCGAGGCGGCGGAGTAACCTTTGCGATAGGTGACCGCCGCGGCACGCCGGCGAACGCCAGCTCGACGGCCATGCGGGTCAGCGCCTCGCCCGCGCTGGTCGCGCGCCGCCTGTTTCTCCTGTTTTATCAGGTCGAGATTAGGCGCCACAACTCCCTCCATGCCAATTTCGCACCCGCTCACGAGCGCCGATGCCAAGACAGTACGATATGAATATGGCAACTAAATGATAGCTGCTTGCCTGCCGACGGAGTTCAATGTCGGCGCGTGCGGCACCTCAGGCGTAGATCGCGGAGTTATCCGCGAAGACCGCACGGAAGCGGATGCGTTCCCAAGACCCGCGAGAGTAATGGTCATGGTGCTTCCCTCCCCTTCCACCGGCAATTTGCGATAACCGGGCCAGGCGCTGGTGGACGCAATGACAGACCATCACCGAGGCTAAAGCTAAGGAGGGAATTGAGCGTTAAGTTTTGCGCCAAATAAGAAGCAACGCCCCCTTGCGCAGCAAAAGTCAGCTCTGGCCCGACTTGGACAGTGGCGCCGGTTTTCGTCATGCAGAATGGCAGAAATACTGAGGGTTGGTAAAATCGGGCGAGCAGTGCGGTGCTAAATTCTTCTGCATATCGCTATAAATTGGTTGACTCGATCGGTGATGTGCGAATGCTAACGTCATGTTCGCCCGCGATAAGCGCATCGGCCCCTACACCTACGTCTACCTGGTCGAGAACGTGCGCGAGAATGGTCGCACCAAGCAGCGCATCATTGCCAATCTCGGGCGCAGGGAAGTGGTCGTCGCGCGTGGCGATCTCGACCGGCTGGCGCGCTCGGTCGCCCGGCTGGCGCAGCGTTCGATGGTGCTGTCGCTGGTCGAGGGTGAGGCCCCGCCCAATGCGGTGTGCCGGCGGATCGGACCGGCGCTGCTGTTCGAGCGGCTGTGGCAGGAGGTTGGCTGCCGCGCGGTATTGGAGGAACTGGCTGGACAACGCCAGTTCGAGTTTGCCGCCGAGCGCGGCATCTTCCTGACGGTGCTCCACCGGTTGTTTGTGTCGGGCTCGGACCGGGCCGCGGAAAAGTGGCGTGCCGACTACCGCATCGACGGCACTGAGGGGCTGCAGCTGCACCATCTCTACCGCATCATGACGTGGCTGGGTGAGCCGCTGGTAGATCAGAGCGGGGCCAGCGAGTTGGCGCCGCGCTGCCGCAAGGATCTCGTGGAAGAGGAGCTGTTTGCCCGCCGGCGCGACCTGTTTGCCGAGCTCAGCGTCGTCTTCATGGATACCACCAGCCTGTCCTTCGAGGGACAGGGCGGCGCGGAGCTCGGCCGCCGCGGCCACTCGAAAGACTACCGCCCGGATCTCCATCAGATGATCGTCGGGCTGGTCATGGATCAGGACGGAAGGCCGCTGTGCTCCGAGCTGTGGCCCGGCAATACGGCCGATGTGACCACACTCTTGCCGGTCGTCGACCGGTTGCGCGCGCGGTTTGGTGTCGGCCGCATCTGCATTGTCGCCGACCGCGGCATGATCAGCGCCCAGACCATTGCCGCGCTCGAGCAACGCAAACTCGAATACATCCTCGGCGTGCGCGAGCGCAGCACTGCCGAGGTACGCAGCACCGTCATTGACGATCAGACGCCCTTCGTCCCATTGGTCGTGCCGCGGGCTTCCGGCGTTCTTACCGAGCTCGAGGCCAAGCAGGTCAAGATCGGCGATCGACGCTACATTGTTTGCCGCAATCTCGCCGAGGCCCGGCGCGATGCCGAGCAGCGCGCCACCATCCTCGACGGGCTGCGCGCCAAGCTCGCCCAAGGCGACAAGGCGCTCGTCGGCAACAGCGGTTTCCGCCGCTATCTCAAGACCGTCTCGGCCGAGCACTTCGCCATCGATGAGACGCGGGTCGCCGAAGACGCGCGCTTCGATGGCCTTTACGTGCTGCGGACCAATACCAAGATCACCCCGCTGCAGGCCCTGCTGCGCTACCGCGACCTACTGCGGGTCGAGCAGTTGTTCCGCCAGGCCAAGGCCGTGCTTGCCACTCGCCCAATCTACCACAGCAGCGACATGGCCATTCGCGGCCATGTCTTCTGCTCCTTCCTCGCGCTACTGCTCGCCAAGGAACTCGAAGATCGGCTCCACCGGCATGGGGTTGCCGCCGAATGGGGCGACATCCTGCGCGATCTCGACCGATTGCAGGAAATCGAGCTCGAGCAGGACGGCAAGCGCTTCCTGTTGCGCACCCCGACCACCGGCGTCGCCGGTAAGCTCTTTCAGGCGGTCGGCGTCGCCCTACCGCCCAATGTTCAGGAACTCCCCCTGCCCGCGTCGCAATCACCCGCCTAACCCCGGCGCCAACACCGGCGCGTGGTGCTAAGACCGCCTCACGCTTCCGTAAGGCATTGAACTTATGTATCTTTCTCCAAACCGGTGTTTAAGTCGGGTCTGGGTGGATACCTGCCCTTGGCACCCGGGGTTTCCACCGTCCGGTATCCGATCCCTCATCGGACCTTCAAGTACGTTGCCACGGTTCAGAGCGTAACAGACGAGACGTGCCAAGAGCCCTGACGTCCGCTCGAGGACCTTGTCGCCTCTCTGAGCTGCCGGCCGCCGCCCTTATTCCCGGATCTCAGCCGCGCCAGACAGCTCAAATTACGATCGAGGAGCGATCAAAATAGCATTCCCTGCCGTCGGTCCGCGTCCAGCTCATTGGTCAATCCAAAATATTCCTCGGCCTCTCTCTGTATCTTATGTTTTGTATGGCTATCGATCTCGGG
This sequence comes from uncultured Alphaproteobacteria bacterium, assembly GCA_963788085.1. Taxonomy (GTDB): domain Bacteria; phylum Pseudomonadota; class Alphaproteobacteria; order ATCC43930; family CGMCC-115725; genus AP-15. The sequence continues at coordinate 51,876 of CAWBFS010000058.1, read as the reverse complement.
GTCAGCGAAGACATACATGAACCATAATCCAATGTGCCTATCAAGTATTCGGCGATGCGGAAATGCTGCTTCATCTACTACTCGCGGCCGGCCTCGTTCATACTCTATATATTGTCGGACTTTCCGAAAGCCGGGTGCCCTATCTGGACAATAGACAGCTAGTTTTGCAGGATCAATCCCACACTTTCGGGCAATTTTTACTTCTATTTCTTCTCGTCCGTCAGGGGTGTACATCCCCAACCCTCGATATTTGTCAAGCAGCGTTTCGTAGGCCCTACGAACACTCATTTCTGGCGGGTTTCCTACGCAACGGGCCCGAAAGACCGGCTTATACAGGTTCCTGCGCAATAGTCTTTCCGTTAGCAAACGGCACTCCGTCCTACTGGAGGCAGCTAGATATGCCAGTAACGCAACGTCGCCCAACTGCTCTATCATGCTCTCGGAAAGTGCTCGCCTTCGCTTACTTTTAGAGGCAGTCTGTAGAGCTTTACCGAGCATCGTACTCGCCGCAATTTTGGCGGGGTGTGAATACACCTTTAAAAATAAACCGAACCGTTCAAGTAACAGAGACTTGAGTGCAAATTCGTGCATCGAACCGCAAACCATATGTCCCAATAACTTGTGGAATGAGGTATCGAGGTTCGTTCGATCTTTGAGCAAACGAGTGAACGGAATACCTACGGAAAATTGCCGTATCTACTTTGTGATCTAAACCACAGAAATATGAGTCTCCGTCAATATAATCTAAAACATCGGCGCCTACTGGGCCTTCTACAATCTGCTCTATTAACGTCTTTGTCTCGTCCGCTTCCGATAGGCTGACCTTCTTTTCTATCAGATCAAGGATTTCAAGACCAAATGAAGTGCTCTTAAGGTGAGATCCGAGCTTTGATTGAGGCGAAAACACCAAACGATCGTAGCGGTCGTAATTCCGGTCGTGGCGAGGGTAGAATCCTAATTCGTCTTCGATGGTGTGACCGAAACAGATATGTGTGACGTCGTGCACTAGCGTAAACGATCGTATAGCCAATCGCTCCTCTGCCCCAATCGTAGTCCCTTTGATTTCAGCGATTGAGCGAAGGATCTTCTCCGCCAGACACAGCGCGCCAATGGAATGGTGAAATCTGGTGTGTTCTGCGCCAGGAAACACTAAGTGTGTCAGACCGAGCTGCTTGATATAGCGCAAGCGCTGAAACTCGGGAGTATCTATTAATTGCCATTCAAACTCTGTCATTCGAATGTCGCCGTGAATGGGGTCTCGTATGACCCTTGGAAGAAGAAGGCCACGTTCACCGAAAAACGCCTGTTTAACGGTCCTGGGTTGCTGTACCTCGAGTATTAATTCCTTCACTCGACTCAGCGCTTCAGAGGCTGTTGGTCGATCATCGTCATTAGTAATCAGAAGGTCGTCGATGAAGGCCGCGACATCGTGAGAGACGAGAGAATTTAGCGTATCAACGCTGCGCGGTCTGACACTACGCATCTGCGCTTCAAGATGACCGGCGTCTTCGGTAAACGCCACGCTCCAAGGATATTCGTTTGTGAGCAGTAGGTATGCCGTAACGCCGACGGCGAAAACGTCGTGTGTAGGGTGGACCACCGACGGATGACGCAATTTACTTGGCGGGTTATATCGGTAAGCGCCAACATTACGGAAGGAAGCCACGTCCACTGGCTGACTCGCTCCCTTGCAGTATCCAAAGTCGACAAGAAAGACATCGCTCAAATCGTCATTGGTTATTATATTGTCATCCTTGACGTCTCGGTATAAACCCCATGGCTCTGCATGTGGACGATGGCGTCCAAAATGCCTTCCACAATGCTAATTATCCATCGTTCTCCACTTGCACTTGTCCAGTTTAGCTGAACGGACAGCCGTTGACGAAGTGACATGCCCTTAGCAAGGGTCATCACGAAATAGGGCCGCCCCTCCAAGTCACCTTCGTCGATAAAAGCAGGGATGTTTTTATGGTGAAGCTGGCGCAGCGCCCAAATTTCGTTCTTCATCCGAAGCCGCCCCTCTTCCGGCGCATCTGGGCGAAGCCATTTCAGAGCGTACGTGGTCGAAGTCTCGTCAGTCACGGGAAACGTCATGCCAAATGACCCTTGGCGAGCGGATCCTTGGATCATGAACCGGCCAAATCGAGTTGGATTCTGCTGAGTGGACATTAGCGTCTCTTTCGTCCCTATCCCTTTAACAGCTTTTTCTTCGCAGCCGCAAATTGTCTTTTTACCATCTGCTGGAAGCGTAGTCACATCGTGATCAGCCCACTGCGGTAAGAGCAGCTACAAAGTGTACACCGATTTGCCCGCCCGTAATTTTGCGGCGACCATGTCCCGCCAACCGACAGTGGTAGAATGCTGCGCGGCGCTGGCTCGCCGCGCTGCTCCAAAAACGACCAGAACGCTCCCATCATATTGATATCGGTAAGGGTCTCGACTTGGTGCTGGGTTTGTGATCGCGACCGCACCTGATCGAAATGGGTGCCGGCCGAGGGTTTGGCGGGCCTCGGCGGCCGCATTCTCGCGTGTGCGTGGCCTTAGCCGTGTCGCCCGATCAGCAGGGCGGACGCTCGACGACGGGAACCATCAAGGCCGCTTAGGGTCAAGGACGGCCCGCTTCTTTCGCGGGCACGTTCAAGGTCCAAAGGTCCGCTGTCGGATCAGGTAGCGGACGCCCCGGATGCGTGTGGCCAATGTCGCAGTTGGGTCGCGAGGAGACCTCGGAGCCAGGTATCATTGGCAGCAGATCAGCCGCTCGCGCCGCTCGGGAACTGTGATCTCGGGGCCGTAGCTTGCGAGCGTGGCCGGTCATCCCGGCTCTGACACGCAATCTCAACGACCAGGCGCAACTCACGCCGTCGCGGCGCCGTCCACGGGAAGCGCGGCGCCGGAGACGAAGGACGCCTCGTCCGAGATCAGGAAGAGGGCGGCGTTGGCGATCTCCTCGGGTCTGCCGGTGCGGCCCATCGGGTTCTGCCGGCCGCGCAGCTGGACAAGCTCCTCCTTATCCTGTCCGGCGGTGCGCTGCTGATCGGGCCGGGATACGAAGATCCGCAGCATCGGGGTGTCGATCGGACCGGGACAGATCGCATTGACGCGAATTTTATCGGGCGCGAGCCGCTTGGCGAGCGAGCGGACAAAGCCGACGACGCCGAACTTGGCCATCGAATAGACCGGGCTGAAGGCCGAGCCTTGAATGCCCGAGGTCGAGGCGGTGTAGAGCAGAGCGCCGCCGCCGCGCGCCCGGATCTCGGGGATCGCCGCCTCCGTCGTCACCAGCACGGTGCGCAAATTGAGATCGAGCGCGATCTCGAAATCCGCCATGTCGATGCCCTCGATCGAGGCGGGACCGGGATGGCCGACATGGTTCCACACGAAATCGAGCCCGCCAAAGGCGTTGGCGGTCCGCCGCACGATGCTGCGTGCGAAATCGTCCTGGCGCAGATCGCCGACGAGACCGAGGGCGCGGCCGCCCGCGGCGGTGATCTCGCCGGCGACGGCGTCGACACCTGCCTGATCGATGTCGACGACGCCTACCGCCGCTCCTTCGCGGGCAAACCGGATCGCCCCGGCCCGGCCCATCCCGGAAGCCGCCGCCGTCACGATCCCAATTTTATTTTCGAGCCGCATGGTTCCGCTCCTCTGCCAAATTACTCCGCGGCAGCCGCCGCTGCGCGGGCTGCCGCAGGCGGTTTGCGCAACAATAACAGCAGCGGCAGACCGATGATGACGATCATCATCATCAGCTTGAAATCGTCGATATAGGCCACCATTGCGGCTTGGCGGGTCGCCTCGGCGTTGAGCGCGGCGAGACCGGACGGATCGGTCAGGCTGAAGGGCGGCGCCATATGCGGCATCCGGGCCAACGGGTTGTCGGGACGCAAATTCTCGACAAGGCGTGAATGGACGGTCTGGGTATTTTCGGCCAATAGCGCCACGACAATCGCGATGCCGACGCTGCTGCCGATATTGCGCGTCAGGCTGAATATCGCCGTCCCTTGTGTCAGGATATTCCTGGGAAGGGTCGAGAACGTGACAATGCTCAGCGGGGTGAACACGAAGCCCAGACCGAAGCCCTGCAATACCCCGGTCGAGATGATCGGACCCATCCCCATGTAGAGCGAAAAACCCGTCATCTGCCACTGCGCCACCGCGGCCAGCACAAACCCCACCAAGATGATCAGCCGTGTATCGACACGGCCAACCAGGCGGGCCACGATAAACATGGCGGCCATCGTGCCAATGCCGCGCGGCGCCGTCACCAGTCCGGTCGTCAAGACCGGATAATTCAGCAGATCCTGCAGCATCGTCGGCAGCAGCACCATCGTTCCGAACAGCGGGATGGCGACGAGAAACATCAGGATCGTGCCGACGACGCAATTGGCGTCCTTCAATAGCTCCCGGTTGAGGAAAGAGCGGTCGGTCGCGGTCGCGGTATGGACCACGAACAGGTAAAAGGCGAGCCCGGCGATCGTCGCCTCGACGCAGATTTCGGTCGAGCCGAACCAATCCTTGAGCTCGCCGCGGTCCAGGAACATCTGCAGGGCGCCGATCGCCAAGCTCAGCGTGGCGAAACCGAAGAAGTCGAACGCTTCGCGGCGGCCGTGCCGGGTCTCGCGGATAAAAATCAGGATGCCGATGGCGGCGAGAACCCCGACCGGCACATTGATGAAGAATACCCAGCGCCAATTGTATTGATCGGTCAGCCAGCCGCCGAGCGCCGGGCCGATGATCGGGCCCAGGATGACCCCCATGCCCCACACCGACATTGCCTGGGCATGCCGATTCGGCGGGTTGATCTGCAGCAGCACCGACTGCGACAGCGGAACGAGCGCCGCGCCGCAGACACCCTGCAGCAAGCGGTAGATCACCATTTGAGCAAGGCTCGTCGCCGCGCCGCATAAGGCCGAAGCCAGTGTGAAACCGGTGACCGAAATGAAAAACACCCACTTGATGCCAAAGCGCCCGGCAAGCCACCCGGTCAGCGGCGTCATGATCGCCGCCGCGACGATGTAGGACGTCACCACCCAGGCAATCTGGTCCTGCGCGGCGGAAAAACTCCCTTGCATGTGCGGCAGGGCGACATTGGCGATCGTCGTGTCGACCCCCTGCATGAAGGTCGCCAACATGATCGAGACGGTGATTGCGCCCCGGTTCGCGACCGGGGCGCGCGTCTCATCCGTCACCGCTCCGCGGCTCGTGTCGATGGGCCGGTCAGCCAGGCGAAAATGCCCTGGACCCGATCGAGCCAGGGCCGGCGGTGGCGGGTGTCGACCTCGACGGTCGCGCTGAGCCCGGCCTGCAGCGGCGGGTTGCGGTCGAGATGCATCGAGGCTGAGGCGCACCGGCAGACGCTGGACGACCTTCACCCAATTGCCGGTCGCATTCTCGGCCGGCAGCAGCGAGAAGGTCAGCCCGGTACCGGGGCTGAGGCTCTCGACCTTGGCGTGAAACTCGACATCGGGGTAGGTATCGACCTCGACCGTCGCCTCCTGGCCGGGCCGCATATGGGTGAGCTCGGTCTCCTTGAAATTGGCCTCCACCCAAACGTGGTCGGTCGACATCAACGAGAACAACGGTGTCGAGGCGTTGACGTAATCGCCGACCTGAAGCTGGTCGACCTTGGTGACGATCCCGTTCTCGGGCGCGCGGATTTCCGTATAGGAAAGATTGAGCTCGGCGCGGTCGAGCGCAGCTTGTGCGTGCTGCACCATCGGGTGTTGCTCGAGGGGAATATCAGGATCGCCACCGATGTTGGCGAGGGCAACGGCGACATCCTGCTGCTTCGAGGCGAGTTGCGCGCGCCCGGTTTCATAGGTCTGCCTGGCCTGATCGAATTGCTGCTGGGAGGCGGTGCCGGAAGCGACCAGGCGTTGCTGCCGCTCGAACTCGTGCTGCTGATAGTCGACCGTGGCCTCGGTCGCCCGGGCGTCCGCCCGTTTCTGGTGATAGGTCGCCTTCATCGCGTGAATCTGGAACCGCACGGTGGCGAGCTGCGCTTTGGCTTCGTCGACAGCGATCTGGAATGGGCGCGGGTCGAGCCGGAAAAGCACCTGACCAGCGGTGACCTTCTGATTGTCCTTGACGTTGATTTCGACGACCCGGCCGGAGATGTCGGTGCTGATCGCGACCCGCGCGGCCTGAACATAGGCGTCATCGGTCGACACGTAGCGCCCGCCGGTCAGGTACCAGTAACCCGCCGCCAACAGGACAAGGATCGGCCCCGCGAGCATCAGCGGCAGCCGCAATCTCTGGCGTAAGGGGCGGCGCCGGGTGAGAACCGCGGAGCGGCCCTCGAGCGGCGCCCGCGCAGCCAGCGTCGACGCGTCGTTTTCGGCCGAAGTCGTCACTGATGGCCTCCGACCGGCGCCAGTTCCGCATGGCTGCTCGGCGCGCGCTCGGTCGTCTCGTCGAGATCGGCGAAGTCCGCCGCCAGTGGCAACACGCGCTCCGAAAGATTGGCATGTACCCGCCGCAAAAGCTCGATCAGCTGCTTTCCCTCGTCTCTGGAGAGGCCGGCAAAGGACTCGGCGCGGATCTCGTTCGAGAGGTCCAGAATGCGCGCCAGGATCGGCCGGGCCTTGTCGGTCAGAACGAGGCGCCGGGCGCGCCGATCGCCGGGCTGGGGCTGCCGCTCGATCCAGCCGTCCTCCTCCATGCGATCGATCTGCCGCACCAAGGTCATCGGCTTGATTTCGAGCAGGTCGGCGAGGCCGGCCTGATTGATCCCCTCGTTGCGTGCGAGGTACCCCAGCACCTTGCATTGCGCGCGAGTGAGTCCGAGGAAAAGCAGCGCGCGTTGATTGAACCGTCGCCCGAACAAGCGTGCGACGTCGTGAACGAGAAATCCGAAGCTGCGGTCGAGGTCCATGGCAGATTCCAACAAATGCCCAAGGGTGATAATAAGCTATGGCATCAAATTCCGCCACCTTTGCGCGTTCGAAGCCGCGCGCGGCTGGTAGTCGGGAATTCGATGGCTCGTAGCCGGCACGCTCGGCTCGTAGCGCCGGGTGCCCGCGGCGAACCAGCAGCAACAGCGGGATCACCGGTCGCCGACCCGAGGGAGCGCGACCGGTAGGCGCCACCCGCGGCGCACGGCCATCAGGCGGAGCCCAAAGCAGAGCGCCGCGCCTGCGATCGTCGTTGCGGGGGATGGAAGCTGCAGCAGATGCCCGATGACCACGACAGCGGCGCCGGCCAAGGCGGCAACGGCGTAGAGGTCGGCGCGCAAAACGGTGGGAATTTCCGCCAGCAGCAGGTCTCGCGCCATTCCGCCGCCAATCCCCGTCAGCATGCCTAGCAGCGCCGCCATTACCGGGCCGAGCCCGAAGGCCAGCGCCTTCTGCGTGCCGGCGACGGCGAACAGCGCCAACCCCGCGCCGTCGAACACGAGCACCGGGCTCCGCAGCCGATCGATCGCGGAATACTGGCAAAAGGTCACCACGCCGGCAATCAGCGAGACCGCCAAGTACCGCCAGTCGCTGACCCTCGCCGGCGGCACCGCTCCGATCAACAAATCGCGGGCGACGCCGCCGGCATTAGCGGCAGCAAAGGACAGCACCAGAACCCCGAAGAAATCGAGCCGATGCTTGACTCCCGCCGCCGCCCCGCTGAGCGCGAAGACGAAGGTGCCGAGAAGATCGACCACCAAGAGAAGCGTCTTCATCGCGGGCTCCCTCTGGCTTGGATCGGAGCAACGGGTACTTTGCTTCCCGGGCACCCGTCCGGTTAGCAGCCGCCCGCGGGCCTATGCCGATAGCCAGGCGAGCGCGGTAACGACGAGTGCATCGATCCCTGTCTCTAGGGTCCGATGGCATCGACAGCTCGGGAGGCGCGTGCACATCCTTGTAAAGCGCTTCCAGATCCGGGAGCAGCCGATCGAGCGCCGCCAGTGTCGGATCGGTCGACGCGTTTCATTTGCGATCATGGCAGCACCAGACGGATCCGAGACCCTGGATAGCCGCGGGCTAATCGGCTTGATCGAGCCGCATGGGTCGCGGCGCGAGGGCGACGGCGCTTACGCGGGCGCGCGAGCGGACCAGCAGCAATAGCGGGATCAGCAGAAGCACGATCATCATCATCAGCGCGTAATCGTTGATATAGGCCACCATCGCGGCCTGCCGGGTCACCTCGGCGTTGAGTGCGGCAATCCCCGAGGGTGTGGTGAGGCTGAACGGCGGCGCCAACAACGGCGCCTGGGCGAGCGGGTTGTCCGGCCGCAGATTCTCGATCAGGCGCGAATGCACAATTTGCGTGTTCTGAATCAACAACGCCTCGAGCACCGAGATGCCGATGCTGCCGCCGAGATTGCGCATCAGACTGCGCATCGCGGTCCCTTGGGTCAGGATGTGCCGCGGCAGGCTCGACAGGGCCATCGTATTCAAGGGCACGAAGGTGCAGCCCAGCCCGAAGCCTTGCAGCAACCCCGACACGATCACCGGCGCCATCCCCATCTGCAGTGAAAACCCGGTCATCTGCCATAGCGAGACCACCGTCAGCAGGAACCCGGTCAGGATGAGCAACCGGTTGTCGACCCGGTTGATCATGCGTCCGACGAGGAACATCGCGATCATCGTGCCGGCGCCGCGCGGAGCGGTTACCAGCCCGGTCGTAAATACCGGGTAATTCATCAGGGACTGCAGCATCGTCGGCAACAGCGCCAAGGTGCCGCTGAGGATGCCGCCGACAAAAAACATCAGGACCGTGCCGGCCATGAAGTTGGGGCTCTTCAACAGGTCGAGATTGATGAAGGAATGATCGCTGGCTGTGGCCGTATGCACGATGAACAGGTAAAAAGACACGCCCGAGACGATCGCCTCGACCCAGATCTCGGTCGAGCTGAACCAATCTTTCAGCTCGCCGCGGTCCAGCATCATCTGCAAGGCGCCGATCGCGATGCTCAACGTCAAAAAGCCGAAGAAGTCGAAGGCTTCGCGGTGCGTATGCCGCGTCTCGCGGATAAAGATCAGGATGCCGAGGCTGGCGATGACGCCGACCGGCAGGTTGATGTAAAAGATCCAGCGCCAGCTGTAATCTTGGGTCAGCCAGCCGCCCAGCATCGGGCCGAAGATCGGCCCCAGCATGACCCCCATGCCCCAGATCGCGATTGCCTGGCCGTGCCGCTCCGGCGGGTTGATCTGCATCAGCACCGATTGGGAGAGCGGGACGAGCCCGGCGCCGCACGCGCCCTGCAATAGGCGGTAGATTACCAGCTGGGTGAGGCTGGTGGCGCTGCCGCACAAGGCCGAGGCGAGGGTGAACCCGGCCACCGAGATCAGAAACACATATTTGATGCCGAGGCGCCCGGCGAGCCAGCCGGTCAGCGGCGTCATGATCGCCACCGCGACAATGTACGAGGTCAGCACCCAGGCGATCTGGTCCTGGGCCGCCGAGAGGCTGCCCTGAATGTGCGGCAAGGCGACGTTGGCGATCGTGTTGTCGACACCTTGCATGATCGTCGCCAGCATGATCGAAGCTGTGATCATGCCCCGGTTTGCAACCGGCGCGCGCGCCTCGCTCCTCACCCGCCCATGTCCGTCCGCGAAAGAACTATCGTTTGCTGATTATAAGCAACGGAGATGAGTTTCGAGAAACACCAATCGAGCGCGCCTGATCACCGGAAATTCGATAGCTCGGAAGTATTCGTCTTCTCTGCCCGCGAAGGCGGGCCATTGCCTGCGCCTCGGTCGGTATGCAAAGCTTCGACAAGCGCCTAGTCAGGTGTCAGAGGGAGGGACATCGCAATGAAGACATCCATCCAGTCCCTACGAACGATTGCGGCGATCGGGGTTGCCGCGTTTCTCGCCGCCGCTCCGGCGCGGATCGGCGCACAACAGACCGCCAATCCGACCATCCGCATCGGCGCCACCGATCTGGGCGGTGTCGTCACCGGCAAAAACGGGCCCGAAGCCGGCGTCTGGGTAATTGCCGAGACCACCGGTTTGCCGACGCCATTCGCCAAGATCGTCGTGACCGACGATCAGGGACGCTATCTCATTCCCGATCTCCCGCAGGCCAATTACGATATTTGGGTGCGCGGCTACGGGCTCGTGGACTCGCCTAGGGTCGTGACGACGCCGGGGAAGACCGTCAATTTGCAGGCGGCGCCCGCGCCGAATGCGGCGGCCGCTGCGCAATATTATCCGGCGATCTACTGGTATTCGATGCTGAACATCCCGGACGAGAGTAGCTTCTCCGGCCCGAACCGCGACGAGAACATGCCGGAGAACATCAAGAGCCACCAAGCATGGCTGAATATCATAAAGACGACTGGCTGCATGGCCTGTCACGGGATCGGTACTCCCGGCACGCGCACGATCCCCGCCGCGCTCGGCCATTTCGATACCTCGGCAGAAGCGTGGGCGCGGCGCATCCAATCCGGTCAGGCAGAGACCATCATGGTCAATACGATCAGCCGCCTCGACCCGCAGCTGGCCTTCCAATATTTCGGCGATTGGACCGATCGGGTTGCCAAAGGCGAGCTGCCGTTTGCGCAACCCCCGCGGCCGCAGGGCGTCGAGCGCAATATCGTGCTGACATTGTGGGACTGGAGCCGCGAGACGGCCTACATGCACGACCTCACTCCAACGGATCGGCGCAATCCGACCGTCAATGCCAACGGCAAGATGTACGGCTCGGTCGAGGACAGCACCGACTACATTCCGGTCCTCGACCCGGCGCACAATTCGGTCAGCGAGATCAAGCACCCGGTGCGCGATCCGAACACGCCGACCTCGAAGACCGCGCCGATGGAGCCGTCACCCTATTGGGGCGCGGAGCCGATCTGGGACAGCGAGAGCACCACGCACAACCCGATGATGGACGAGAAGGGCCGGGTCTGGTTCACCGCCAGGGTGCGCCCGCCGGCAAACCCCGATTTCTGCAAGCAGGGATCGAGCCATCCGTCGGCGCAGGTCTTCCCGCTGAAGGAAGCCGGCCGCCATCTGTCGATGTATGATCCGGCGACCGGCAAGTTCACCTTGATCAGCACCTGCTTCCCAACGCACCACCTGAACTTTGCCACAGACGCCAATCAGACGCTGTGGACCAGCGCCGGCGGCCCGCAGACCCCGGTGGTCGGCTGGCTCAACCGGAAGGTCTTCGAGGAGACCGGCGACGAGCAGAAAGCGCAGGGCTGGTCGCCGTTCATCCTCGACACCAACGGAAACGGCAAGCGCGACGATTATGTCGAGCCCAATCAGCCGGTCGACCCGACCAAGGACAAGCGCGTCGTCACGGGCCTCTATTCGGTCTCGGTGAATCCGGTCGACGGCACGATCTGGGGTACTTCGCTCGGCTATCCCGGCTACGTGGTCCGCGTGAACCCGGGACCCGATCCGACCCACACGGCGCTCACCGAGATCTATGAACCGCCTATGCCAGGCTATGGGCCGCGCGGCGGCGACATTGACAGCAAGGGTGTGTTCTGGGCGTCGCTGGCGAGCGGCCATCTGGCGAGCTTCGACCGCAGCAAATGCAAGGTGTTGAACGGCCCGACCGCAACCGGCAAGCATTGCCCCGAGGGCTGGACGCTCTACCCCTTCCCCGGACCGCAGTTCAAAGCCATCACCGATCCGGGCAGCGCCGAGTCGAGCTATTACACCTGGGTCGATCAATTCAACACATTGGGGCTTGGCAAGGACGTGCCGATTGCCACCGGCAACCTCAACAGCGCCTTGCTGGCCCTCGTCGACGGCAAATTCGTGACCTTGCGCGTCCCCTATGTGAACGACTATTTCACGAAGGGGATGGACGGCCGTATCGACGACCCGAACGCCGGCTGGAAGGGCAGGGCATTGTGGACGACCTACGCCACCCGGACGATGTTCCACCTCGAAACCGGGAAAGGGACAATGCCCAAGGTCGTGCGCTTCCAGCTCCGCCCGGACCCGCTCGCCAATTGAGGCGACGATCAGCTCTGGCCGGCTATGTTGCGGCGCAGCCGTTCCTGACTGGCGGCCGGCCAGACTTCCGGGATCTTGTAAAACGCCTCGAAGGCGGGTTTGTCCGGCGGCAGCTGCGAGCCACGGCAGCTTGCTTCTCGTGAAGATGTGGACGTCCGGCTCGACCTTTCCGGATGGTCCAGGGTCCCGACCCGCACGAGCAGTGTGTCGCCGGGAGCGGCGTGGTATTTGCTCCACAGGCGGGTCATGCAATTGCCGCAGAAAAATACCTCGTGGGGCTTGCCGCTCCCCGCGGTCAACATGAATGATTTCGGCAGGCTGTGGTCGGCCTCGACGTAGGTTCTTCTCGATCCACATGTTGAGGACGAAAGCACTGCCGGTCATCTTCTGGCAGTCCCGGCAATGGCAGGCGTGAACGATCAATGGCAGCCGCTGTCAGTCGGTACCGCACTGCGCCGCAAGCGCAACCCCCTTCCAGATCCATTGGCATCTCCTGCGTCACGATGAAGTGCCCTCGGTCAGGGCCACACGCTCGGTCAGAATGGTCTGCCGCCAACGAGCGTCGATATTGTGCCAATCGATGATATCAACCTTGTAGGGCAGGTCGCTGTCACTGAACGCCTCGATCAGCTCGGCAAGTTCATCGAGACTAAGCCGCCGGCCCGCATCGATCGCCAGATCGAGATCGGAATAAGGCCTGGCCCGGCCAGTCGCCCGCGAGCCGAATACCCAGACCTTTGTGGTCTGAGGCAAATTCGCACGAAGGATATTCAGCACCAATCGCCTGTGCGCTGCAGGCAAGGCGATGTGCACTGGCCGGGTCATGCGAGCCGCCGTTGCAGTTCGGCGCAGAAGCGCTCGGCTTCTTCCGGAAACCCTGGGATCGCCGAGGCGACCTGTGACGCCACCTTGGCATCATATGTATGGCTCGTGTGTATGGCTCGTGCGGGCGCGCATCTCGCGAAACCGCCGCCAAACCGGCCAGTCGCTCCGCAGCAAGCCCTGAGCATTTCCGGACCGGATCAAATCGGCAGACGGCATCCGCTCGATTTCGTCGGGCGAGGCCGCGATCTCCTCGAGATACCGCTTGAGCATCTTGTGGGTCAGCTCATAGGTGAACTCGAAGCGCTGGATCAGCCCATCGCGGATCTGCTCATCGGTCGGCTCGCGGTTGTAACGCTCGAGGCCCTCGCGAAGCCGCCGTACGGCGTTGCCCAGCGATGTGATGTCAAGGCTCATCGCGCACTCTTGTCACGCATCGATAGCGACGGCCAGTATCCCGATCGAGTGCGCGAGCGCATTCCTGCTCGTTTCTCCGGCGGCTATGAGGCCGAATATATCAGCCTCAACCTACCAGCCTACACCGCTCTTCCTTCCGCCGCCATGGCGGGGCGTTCGCCCGGATGCTGCAGGCAGCGGTCAACTCAGAGCTTGGTCAATTTCTCTTGCACGCCGTTTTGCGACAGGCGGCGGCGCAGAGTTCGAAAATCGACGCGGTCCATCTGCTGGTCCTGGTTGAAACAGGAGAAGACGACCGTCTCGGTGCCGGTCACCGGATCACGGTGGCGCTGAAGGCACTGCGCACAGATCTCCTTCATCATGCCTTGCATCGGCGAATTGATCGACGCGATCACGCGGTGGTCGGGACGGAAATAGCGCTTGAGCCCCGCCTGGCGGGCCTCGGGCGACGGCGGCCATCATGCCGTCCGAGCCGATTGCGATTATGCGGTAGACCGCCGACGTGGGATCATGACCGGCCCAAATGAGCCGCGGCCATAAGCTTCGATCGCCTCGACGATGTTGCCGACAAAAACGCGGTCCTGCGGCCGGCTCGCACAAACGCCGGCGCCTCGTCGCAGCACCACACGACGCAGTCGGCGGCGTGCTCGATATCCTCGACCTTGTAGCGGTCCTGCAGCAATTTATAGCCGGCGAAATAGAGCACCGCGAGCCGCGCGCGCGGAATGCCTGCGCCGATCGAGAACAATACCGCATCGCCGCGCCCGCCGCCGACCGAGAGCTCGCCCGGCTTCAGTGATCAAAATGTCCTATTACTGCTTGGCCACGGTGTCCGAGTGTCCTATTCCTCTGCACATGACCGGAAACGAGCTGCTGCGCCGATTGAGACGGCTCGGCAGCCGACGAGGAGTGGTCGTCCGCTTTGACGAGGAGCGCGGAAAGGGCAGCCACGGAACGCTCTATTTCGGCGAGCGCTTTACCGTGCTCAAAGACCGACGCGCTGAAATCAGGCCCGGTTTGCTCCATGCGATGCTGCGCCAACTGGGGCTTAGCGAGCGGGACTTGCGATAGGAGAATTACGGTTTGGCTACAGGTCGTTACGGATTTCCCGCCCGGCTTGAGCCGGATGAGGAAGGCCGCCTTGTCGTCCACTTTCCCGATTTGCCCGAGGCCCTAACCGACGGGGCCGACGAGGCGGAGGCGCTTGCCGAAGCCGCCGATTGTTTATCCGAGGCGCTTGCCGGCCGGATCAACCGGGGCGAGGGCATCCCGCCGCCGAGCCGCTTGCGCCGCGGGCAGCATTGGGTCCCGCCTGAACCGACGATAGCGTTGAAGGCGGCGCTATACAGCGCCCTGCGGACGCGGGAGATGACTGTCGCCGACCTCGCCCGCCTCCTCGACATCGACGCCCGCAAGGCAGCGCGCCTGATCGATCCGCGCGCCGCGAGCAGGCTAAATGATCTCGAGGTTGCATTATCGGCGCTCGGGTATGCCATAGCTATCGAGCTGCACGAGAAGCCGGCGGCGTAATCCGATTTCCCCCGATTGCAATACTTTGGGACCCCCGCACCGCCTGCTACATTTGAAGGCGCGTGCGCTCTTCCGGTGGCGTGCGGTTGATCAGGCGCCATATTTTCTGGCGCAAAGCGCTGCCCCTTTCGAGACGCTCGTTGCGCTTCTCACAGACCAATGCAGGTTTGCAGTGTTCGCCCCTTGCTATCTCCGCCGGGCGATCACCGCTCTGCAATCTCGCGCGAATGCGGCGGTCGCGCCGCTCGTTGGTCTGATGCGAGAAGAACGAAGGGCGGCGGGGAAGGTTAGCGGGATCCGGATCGACAGTACGGCCCTTACTCCGCCGCGATCGCGGGGCGTTCGCCGAGGTGCTGCAGGCAGCGGTCGACCCAGAGTTTGGTGAGTTTTTCCTGGACGCCGTTTTGCGACAGGCGGCGGCGCAAGGTGCGGAAATCGACGCGGTCCATTTCCTGATCCTGGTTGAAGCAGGAGAAGACGACGGTCTCGGTGCCGGTCACCGGATCGCGGTGGCGCTGCAGGCACTGCGCGCAGATCTCCTTCATCATGCACTGCATCGGCGAGTTGATCGACGCGATCGCGCGGTGGTCCGGGCGGAAATAGCGCTTCAATCCCGCCTGGCGCGCCTCGGCGACGGCGGCCATCATGCCGTCCGAGCCGATCGCAATGATGCGGTCGACCGCCGACAGTGGGATCATGACCGACCCCAACGCGCCCCGGCCATAAGCTTCAATCGCCGCGACGATATTGCCGACAAAGGCGCGGTCCTGCGGCCGGCCCGGCACAAAGCCCGGCGCCTCGTCGCAGCACCACACGACGCAATCGGCGGCGTGCTCGATCTCCTCGACCTTGTAGCGGTCCTGCACGAGCTTGTAGCCGGCGAAATAGAGCACCCGCGAGCCGCGCGCGCGGAACGCCGCGCCGATCGAGAACAGCACCGCATTGCCGAGCCCGCCGCCGACCAGCAATACGGTCTCGCCCGACGGGCGTCTCGGTCGGCGTGCCGGTCGGCCCCATCAGGATCACCGGCTCGCCCGGCTTGAGGAGCGCGCAGAGGTCGGAGGAGCCGCCCATCTCGAGCACGACCGTCGACAGGAGGCCCTTTTCCGTGTCGATCCCGGCGCCGGTCAACGCCAGCCCTTCCATTGCCAGGGTCGTGCCATCGACCCGCGGCGCCAAGCGCTCGTAATTCTGCAGCCGATAGAACTGGCCGGGCTTGAAGGCGCGCGCGGCGATCGGCGCCCGCACGACGACCTCGATGATGTTCGGCGTCAGGCGGACGATCTCGTGCACCCGGGCACGCAGCTCGTAATCGAGCCGCGCCATCAGCTCGACCGGCGAGGGCGCCGACGGGGTGAGCCGCGCGAGCATGCGGCTGATCACCGGATAACCCAGGGTGGCGCCGCCCATCGCCTTGACGACATTGCCGGCAAAGCTCGGATGAAGGTCGCCAAAAAAGCTGACCGCCCGCCCATCGGGGCGCAGGTGGGTCAACACCCGCACCGCCGAAGGTTTGACGACCCGCTCGGGGGTCGCCGGATTTCCCTCTTCGTCCAGCGCACGGAAATAGCGGCCGTCGAGGACGATGTGTTCGGGATCCTCGCGGCCGAGCACCGTGTTCGGCTGGGTTCCTGCTGCGACGAGGATCGTGCGCGCCGGCAGCACGATCTCCTCGCCCGGCCCCTGGTTCGGGTCGGGGCGATGGCCGCCGACCTCAGTCACGCTGTGCCGGGTCAGCCGCAACGCCGCGGCCTGGCCGAAGACGATCGACATCGACCTCGACCGGGGTCAGGAGTTCCGCAAAGCGGATCCCCTCCTCCATCGCTTTCGCGACTTCCTCGTGGTTGAGGGTGTAGCTCGGCGAATCGACGAGGCGCCGGCGGTAGGCGATCGTCACCCCGCCCCAAGCAGTCGATCAGGTTGGCGAAGCGCGGCGCGCGGCTTTCGCGGCAGGGCGGCTTCGCGCTCGGCGCGGATCGCGCGGGCATGGTCGATGAATTCGACGGCAGTCTCGCGCTCCGCCGGCGTCCATTGCGCGCGCACCGCCTCCTCGCCGCGTTCGGCGACCAGGATCTCGTAACGCGACAGGAATTTTTCGACCTGGAGCGGATAATAGGCCAGCGACTCGGTCGCCGTGTCGATCGCCGTCAGACCGCCGCCGATCACGACGACCGGCAGGCGCACGGTCAGATTGGCGATGCTGTCGGTCTTGGCCGCGCCGGTCAATTGCAACGCCATCAGGAAATCGGAGGCTTGCCGCACACCCGGCGCGAGGCCGTTCTTCATCGGAATGACGGTCGGCCGCCCCGCCCCGGCGCACAGCGCAACATGATCGAAGCCAAGATCGAATGCACTGTCGATCGTAATCGTCCCGCCAAAGCGGACGCCGCCATACATCGAAAAGCTCGCCCGGCGCTCGAGCAGCAAGCGGATGATTTTCAGGAAATTCTTGTCCCAGCGAACGGTAATGCCGTACTCGGCGACCCCGCCGAACCCCGCCATGACGCGGTCGTCGAGGCCTTCGACCAGGGTCGCGACATCGCGGATCGGCTCGAATGCGCGCCGCGCGCCGTCGAGCGTGACGCCGCCGATCTCAGTCGGCAGAGGCTCGATCTTGAGCCCATCGACCGCCGCGACGAAATGGCCGTCGTTCATCAGGTGGTGCGCAAGCGTGAAACCCGCCGGCCCGAGTCCGACGACGAGCACCTTGTAGCCGCTTTGCGGGCGCGGCAGCGGCCGCCGGATGTTGAGCGGGTTCCAGCGGGTCAGCAGCGAATAGATCTCGAATCCCCAGGGAAGGCCCAGCACATCCTTTAACGTACGGGTCTCGATCTGCGGGATGTCGACCGGGTCCTGCCGCTGGTAGATGCAGGCCTTCATGCAGTCGTTGCAGATGCGGTGGCCGGTCGCGGCGCAGATCGGATTGTCGACCGCGACGATGGCGAGGGCGCCGAGGCTGTTACCGCGCGCCTTCACCAGGTTCATTTCCGAGATCTTCTCCTCGAGCGGGCAGCCGGCGAGCGTGACGCCGAACACGCTCTTTTTGAACGCGCCGTCCTTCTCCTTGAGCCCCTTCGAGCAGCTGTCCTTCCCCTGGTTGTGACACCAGATGCAGTAATTCGCCTGGTCGAGCGCGCCCGTCAGGTCGGTGCCAGGGTCGGTCAGCGCAAACCCGTCGCGCCGCCGCCATTCGTCCTCGGGCAGCCGCAGCATCGCGACGCCGTCACGCTCGACGGTCTCGACCGGCACGAGATGATGCATGTCGAGCCGGTGCGGCACCTTGAACAGCACGCCGCGCCGATGCTTGCGGCGGCCTTCCGGGGACAATGTCGCCCAGGCGGCATAGCGCTGCGCAACCTCCAGCGGACCCGCATTGGCGGCCTCGTCCTCCAGCCACTTCGCGACATGCTCGGAATAGCGCCGCTCCCACGGGCCGATCGGTTCATCAGGCGGCGCGCCGATCAGCCGATCGAGGTCGCTGGCCAACCCGGCTCCGTCGATCGCCATGGCATCGGCTTCTTTGACGCCCTTGACGGCGCGCCGCTGCACGAACAGCCGCTTGACCGAGTAGAGCGGCGCCAGTTCGTGATGGCGCGCCTGCAATGCCCGCACCTCGGCTGCGATCCCGAACAGCTCGCCGATGAAATCTTCGAGATGGGGCGCGAGATCGACCAGCAGGTTGGATTCGTCGAGGCCCTCGATGATTTCGGGGTCGCGCCGCGCCGCCATCAGCCGGTCGTGCAAACCGATATCGGTTTCGGCAAGATGGGCAACAAATGCCCGATCCAGCCGAACGAGACCGTCGCGATCATAAAGATCGGCGAAAGAGAACCCGTGCTGGAGGACGAGGTTGGTCATCGGGACAGGAATGCGACGGCGGGAGCCGCGCCCTCAATTCTCGTAAGCGGTGGAGATGCAGCGACACCCCTCTAAATTGGGTCGATCGGCTGCCAATAAAGGAGAGCAAATCGGGAAGCTGCCCGGCTCAAAATTGCGTCGATAGCTCGGCATTGGCCGATCGCCTCGTTGCGTGACGGTCCTTCGAGGCCTCGCTTCGCGAGGCGCCTCAGGATGAGGCGTTTTTCTTAATGCCAGTAACAACATCCCCTCATGCTGAGGAACGACCCGGCACAGCCGGGGCGCGTCTCGAAGCACGCACGGCACCCTATGCAGCGCATTCTTGCTGAGCCTCTTTACTTCGGTTGGCTGGCGCAATTGACAGAAAGCCGCGTTGCGACTACGTTCCGGCTGCGCTTCCGGAGAAGCGAGCGACATCACCCGCGGTGAGAGCCCGGGCCGCCAGTCCGCGAGTTTCGCGCACTGGCGTTTTTGCTGTCGCAGATGAGTTTCGAGGAATGATTATCGAGGACGGGGATGTTCGACAGCCTCAGTGATCGGCTCGGCGATGTATTCGACCGGCTGCGCCGCCATGGCGCGCTGACCGAGGCCGATGTCGGGACCGCGTTGCGCGAGATCCGGATCGCTCTGCTCGAGGCCGATGTGGCGCTGCCCGTTGTCAGGGACTTTGTCGCCGCGGTTCGCGAGAAGGCGCTCGGGCAAGAGGTGCTACGGTCGGTGACGCCGGCGCAGATGGTCGTCAAAATCGTCCACGACCATCTCATCGAAGTGCTCGGGGGCGGTCCCGGCGGCGTCCCGGGGGCGTGAAGGCGCCGCCAGGACCAATGGGATTGACCTGAACGCCCCTTCCCCTGTCGCGGTCATGCTGGTCGGACTGCAGGGCTCGGGCAAAACCACGACGGCGGCGAAGATCGCCAACCGGCTGAAGGCGCAAAACCGCAAAAAAGTATTGCTCGCCTCGCTCGACGTGCAGCGGCCGGCGGCGCAGGAGCAGCTCGCCATTCTGGGCCGCCAGATCGGCGTGACTTCGTTGCCGATCGTGCCGGGCGAGAGGCCGGTCGCGATCACCCGGCGGGCATTGCAGACCGGACGCACCGAGGGCTACGACGTCGTGATCCTCGACACCGCCGGCCGGCTTCACGTCAACGAAGAGCTGATGCTCGAAGTCGCGGCGGTGCGCGAGGCCGCGAACCCGCACGAGACCTTGCTCGTTGCCGATGCGATGACCGGTCAGGACGCGGTCAATGTCGCCAAAGCCTTTGGCGAACGCGCCGGCATCACCGGGATCGTGCTGACCCGGGTCGACGGCGACGCCCGCGGCGGCGCCGCATTGTCGATGCGCGCGATCACCGGCAAGCCGATCGTGCTGATGGGGGTCGGCGAACGCATCGAGGCGCTCGAGCCGTTTCACCCCGAGCGCATTGCCGGGCGCATCCTCGGCATGGGCGACGTCGTCAGCCTGGTCGAGAAGGCCGCCGAGACGGTCGATGAAGAGGAGGCCGAAAAGCTCGCCGCCAAATTGGAGAAAGGCCGGTTCGACCTCGACGACCTCGCCGCGCAACTGCGCCAGATCCGTCGGATGGGCGGCATGGGCGGGATGCTCAAGCTGCTGCCCGGGATCGGCAAGATCAAGAAGCAGCTGGACGAGGCGAATATCGACGAGCGCGATCATCAAGCGCCAAGAGGCGATCATCTCGTCGATGACCAAGAGCGAGCGGCGCAACCCCAAGCTGCTGAACGGCTCGCGCCGCCGGCGCATCGCGTCGGGCTCGGGCACCACGGTGCAGGAAATCAACCGGCTCCTGAAACAGTATCAGGACATGGCCGACATCACCAAAAAGATGAAGAAGCTCGGCCCCAAGGGCTTGGCGCGGCACGGGTTGGCCGGACTGCTGCCCACCGGCTTGCGGCACTAGGGGTTTGCGGCACTAGAACGAGGGTGTCAGGATGGCGTTGAAAATCCGCCTTGCGCGCGGCGGCGCAAAGAAGCGGCCCTACTACAGCATTGTCGTCGCGGATTCGCGCAGTCCCCGCGACGGCCGCTTTATCGAAAAGCTCGGGACCTATAATCCGATGCTCGACCGGTCGCATGCCGATCGGGTGACCCTCAAGGCCGAACGGATCCAGCATTGGCTGGGGGTCGGCGCGCTGCCCACCGATCGGGTCGCACGTTTCCTCGGCGACGCCGGGCTGATCGAGAAACCGGCGGTTCGCGAGACCCCGGTCAAATCTCGGCCGAAAGCGCGGGCTCAGGAGAGGCTGAAGGCGGCCGAAGAGGCGGCAGGCGCCGCCTGCCGGCCGAAGCTGCAGCCCACTGCGACTCTGCCCTTCTGTGCTGGTCCGCTCTGACGCTCCCGCACACGCGGAGCGAGCGAGATATCCCTCTCCCTGCGCCGCTGCGGGGAGCGCGGTGCGGGATGAGGAGCAGCCGCGCCGGGTCTGCGTCGGGGTCGTTACCGGGCCTCAGGGCGTCCAGGGAGCGGTGCGGATCAAGAGCTTCACCGAAGTGCCCGAGGACGTCGCCGGCTATGGCCCGCTAGAGGACGAAACGCGGCCGCCGGCATTTCGATCTGCGTCTTTGCGGCCTCGCAAAGGGCGTTCTGATCGCGCGCCTTCCGGGCGTCGAGGACCGTGATCAAGCAGAGGCATTGCGCGGACTGCGTCTCTATCTCCCCCGTTCGGCCCTGCCACAACCCGAGGCCGAGGAATATTACCATGCCGATCTGATCGGCCTCGACGCTGTATTGGAGGACGGGACGCGGGTCGGGCGCGTGCGCGCGATCTACGATTTCGGAGCCGGCGATACGCTAGAACTGGCGCGGGACGGCGCGCCGCCCGTGCTGGTGCCGTTCACCCGGGCAGTCGTGCCGATCGTCGCGCCGGCGCAGGGGCGGCTCGTGCTCGACCCGCCGCCCGGTTTACTGGACGATCCGGGGCTGCTGGGCGATGACGAGCCATGACTTGGCGCGCGACGGTATTGACGATCTTCCCGGAAATGCTCCCCGGGCCGCTCGCTTATTCGCTGGCCGGCAGAGCGCTGAAGGCGGGGCTATGGCGCCTCGAAACGGTGGACATCCGAGACTTCGCGGGCGATAAACACCGCTCCGTCGACGACGCGCCGTTTGGCGGCGGGCCGGGCATGGTGATGCGGCCGGACGTGCTCGATGCGGCAATCGCCGGCGCAGGCGGGGTGGGACCGCTGATCCTGCTGTCGCCGCGCGGACGCCGGCTCGAGCAACAGCGGGTGCGCGAGTTTGCCGAGATGCCGGGTATGCGCCTGATCTGCGGCCGCTTCGAGGGTGTGGACGAGCGTGTGCTGGAAGCGCGCGGCATCGAGGAGGTGAGCCTCGGCGACTTTGTGCTGTCGGGCGGCGAGCCCGCGGCGATCGCTCTGATCGACGCGTGTGTACGATTGTTGCCGGGTGTCGTCGGATGCGCCGAGGCGCTCGCCGAGGAGAGTTTCGCCGAAGATCTGCTCGAATATCCGCAATATACTCGCCCACAGCTGTGGCAAGGGCGCGCTGTGCCGGAGGTGCTCGTGTCCGGTGATCATGGACGCATCCGGGCTTGGCGCCGGGCCGAGGCGAAGCGCTTGACCCGCGAGCGCCGGCCGGATTTGTGGGAGCGTTACCGGGCGGCGCAGGAAACAGTGGCCGAACGTGGCGGCGATAGAGATCGAGAGGTGGAGTGATGAACCTTCTGCAGCAGCTCGAGCAGGAGCAGGTCGACAAGCTCGCCGCCAGCCGGCCCATCCCGGAGTTCCAGCCGGGCGACACGTTGCGGGTCGGAGTCAAAGTCGTCGAAGGCGAACGTGAGCGCGTCCAGGTCTTTGAAGGCGTTTGCATCGGCCGCAAAAACGCCGGTGTGAACTCGAATTTTACGTTGCGGAAGATCTCTTACGGCGAGGGGGTGGAGCGTATCTTCCCGCTATATTCGCCCCGCATCACCTCGATCGATGTGGTGCGGCGCGGCGTGGTGCGGCGGGCCAAGCTCTATTACCTGCGCGGTCTGACCGGCAAGCGGGCTCGCATCACCGAACGCGCCCGCGACAGCGTACGGCCCGGCGCCAAACGAGCCGGCGCGAGCATACGCCCCCAAACCGAACCGGCCGCCGAGATGGCTGGCGCGGTGGAAGAAACCAACCAATCGGAGTGACCGCAGCCATGGCCCCGCCGCGCACCCTCTTTGACAAGATCTGGGACAACCACGTCATCGCCC
This sequence comes from uncultured Alphaproteobacteria bacterium, assembly GCA_963788085.1. Lineage (GTDB taxonomy): Bacteria > Pseudomonadota > Alphaproteobacteria > ATCC43930 > CGMCC-115725 > AP-15. Next base: position 29,125 of record CAWBFS010000058.1, on the reverse strand, counting down.
CGCAGGGCGAAGGCACCTACCTGATCTACATCGATCTTCACCTGATCCACGAGGTCACGACACCGCAAGCCTTCGAAGGTTTGAAGCTCGCCGGCCGCAAGGTTCGCCGGCCCGACGCGACGATGGCGGTAGCCGACCACAACGTGCCGACGAGCGATCGCAGCCGCGGCATCGACGACCCGGAATCGAAGCTGCAGGTCGACACCCTGGAAGGCTATGTGAAGGAGTTCGGCGTCCCCTATTTCCCGGTCGACAGCATCAACCAGGGCATCGTCCACATCATCGGCCCGGAACAGGGATTGAGCCAGCCCGGCATGACGATCGTGTGCGGCGACAGCCACACCGCGACGCATGGCGCGATGGGCGCGCTGGCCTTCGGGATCGGGACCTCAGAGGTCGAGCATGTGCTCGCCACCCAGACCCTCATCCAGGCCCCGGCCAAGAACATGCTGATCGAGGTCAATGGCGGCCTCGGCGCCGGGGTCAGCCCAAAGGATGTGATCCTTGCGATCATCGGCAAGATCGGCACCGCCGGCGGGACCGGGCACGTCTTCGAATATGCCGGCAGCACGTTCCGCGACATGTCGATGGAAGGCCGGATGACGGTCTGCAACATGTCGATCGAGGCCGGCGCGCGCGCCGGGCTTGTCGCGCCCGACGAAAAGACCATCGCTTACGTCATGGGCCGGCCCTACGCCCCGAAGGGCGCGGCCTGGGAGCAGGCGGTCGCTTATTGGCGGAGGCTACCCTCCGATCCCGGCGCCAAATACGACAAGGAGGCGCGTCTCGATGCCGCCGACATCGCGCCGCACGTGTCTTGGGGCACAAGCCCGCAGGATGTCGTGCCGATCACCGGCCGGGTGCCCGATCCGGCGCAGGTCGACGATCCGCTGAAGAGAGCGGCAATGCAGCGCTCGCTCGAATACATGGCGCTGGCGCCGAATACGCGGCTCGTCGACGTGCCGGTCGAGCGTGTGTTCATTGGGTCGTGCACCAACAGCCGCATCGAGGATCTGCGCGCCGCCGCGGCGATTGCCAAGGGCCGGCGGGTGGCCGAGGGTGTGCGTGCGCTGGTCGTGCCGGGCTCGGGTCTCGTCAAGCATCAGGCGGAAGAGGAAGGGCTCGACCGGATCTTCCTCGAAGCCGGGTTCGAATGGCGCGAACCGGGCTGCTCGAATTGCATGTCGATGAACAACGACCGGGCGATGAACGGGGAGCGCATCGCCTCGACCTCGAACCGCAACTTCGAAGGCCGCCAGGGCAAGAACGCCAAGACCCACCTGATGGGCCCCGCGATGGCCGCCGCCGCTGCAATCACCGGCCACCTCGCCGACGTGCGCCAACTCGGCTGAGGGTGAAGCGCAGCGGCGGTACAAAGCCGCCGCCGCTCCGGCGAATTCACGATGCTGTGTACGAACAGGATCCTGACGCCCGTAGAAGCCTCGAATACCATCGCAGCAGGCCGACGGAGGAAATCCTGGAGTCGCTGCGGCCGAGACCGGGTAATAAGGAGCAGTTGAGAGTGAAATCGGACGGACGCGTATTTCAAGGCAACACCCGAATCAAGGTGTTGCAGGAACGCGGTTACCCGGTGGATGGTTTGCCGCGGGACGAGATCCCATGACAGCTCATCAAAACGGCCCCCCAAGGCGGCTGTACGGGCCGACGGTTCAATATGCCGATGGCACGGTGGTAGCGGGGGAGCCGCTGGATGTCGAACACATCCTGACAGAGTTTGAGCAATTGGGTGCTAATGCGAGAAGCGCTTTCTTGTGCATCTTCGCTCACGATCTCACAGTCGCGGTTCGGGCGTTCCTCTTCGACCGCCCGGTTCCCGACGCCGATCTTGACCAGGTCTGGAAGATCAATGAATTCATGCATCAGCTGACCAGCTGCGCCAACCCGCGTGGCGAGTGGTCCCCGCGTGATGCCGCTCTTCTTCTTCGTTCGATTATCGATACGTCATTTGAGCGAGGCTTGGACCAATGGATTGGCCATGCTCTCGCGGTCGCATCCGGGGCCACGATCGGCAAAACCGAGGAACCTATCGCCGCGACGTGACGCGGCACATCGAAAAAGGGATCACCGTGGAAAAATTCACCCAGCTGACCGGGGTTGCGGCGCCGTTGCCGATCATCAATCTCGATACCGACAAGATCTTCCCGGCGGTCTATTTGAAGACGATCAAACGGACCGGTCTCTCGAAGTGGCTGTTCGAGGAAATCCGGTTTCGTCCGGACGGGTCGGAGAACCCGGATTTCGTGCTGAACCAAGCGCCTTACCGCAATGCCAAGATCCTGGTCGGGGCGGACAATTTCGGTTGCGGGTCGAGTCGCGAGCATGCGCCCTGGGCGCTGCTCGATTTCGGCATCCGCTGCATCATCGCTCCCAGTTTTGCCGACATTTTTTACAATAATTGCTTTAAGAACGGCATCCTGCCGATCGCCTTGCCCAAGGAAATCGTCGACGAGCTGATGGAAGACGCCAAGAAAGGCGCCAACGCGGTGATGACGATCGATCTGGCAACTCAGACGATCACGCGGCCCGACGGCGAGAAGGTGAATTTCGCGGTGGATGCATTTCGCAAGCATTGTCTCTTGAACGGGCTCGACGACATCGGCCTGACCGAGCAGAAGAGCGCGGAGATCGGCGCCTATGAGGAAAAGGCGCGGCTGGCGCGTCCCTGGCAGTTCGGCATGATCCGACCCGGGGTCTGATCCGTGGCGCAGACCCGCGCGTCCAACCGCAAGGTGCTCGTGCTGGCGGGCGACGGCATCGGCCCCGAGATCATGCGCCAAGCGTTGCGCGTGATCGAGTTCTTCGACCGGCGCCATCTAGCCAGCTTCGAAATCACCGAGGGTCTTGTGGGCGGCGCGGCCCTGGATGAGGCGGGGGTTCCGTTGAGCGACGAGACCTTGGCCCGGGCGGTCGCCAGCGACGCCGTGCTGTTCGGCGCCGTCGGCGGCGCGAAATGGGACACATTGCCGTTCGAGCTGCGTCCCGAGCGCGGCATCCTTCGGTTGCGCAAGGAAATGGACCTGTTCGCCAATCTGCGTCCGGCGGTGGTGTTCGACGCACTCGCCGACGCCTCCAGCCTGAAGCGTGAGGTCGTTGCCGGCCTCGATCTGATGATCGTGCGGGAGTTGACTGGCGGCATCTATTTCGGCGTGCCGCGCGGGGTCGAGACCCTGCCGGACGGGAGCCGCCGCGGGACCAATACCGAAGTCTATACCGAGGCCGAGATCGAACGCGTGGTCCGCGCCGCCTTCGATCTGGCGAGAAAGCGCAACCGCCGGGTCTGCGAGGTCGACAAGGCCAACGTCATGGAATTGGGCGGGCTGTGGCGCGAGGTCGCGCAGCGGGTTCGCGATGCTGATTACCCGGACGTCGAGCTCTCGTTCATGTATGCCGACAATTGCGCGATGCAGCTGGTCCGCAATCCGAAGCAGTTCGACGTCATCGTCACGAGCAATCTGTTCGGCGATCTGTTGTCCGATTGCGCGGCGATGCTGACGGGGTCGCTCGGAATGCTGCCTTCGGCCTCGCTCGGCGCCCCGGACGCAGGCGGCCGCCGCAAGGCGCTCTATGAGCCGGTCCACGGCAGCGCGCCCGACATCGCCGGCAAGGATATGGCAAACCCCCTCGCCTGCATCCTCTCCTTTGCGATGATGCTGCGTTATTCGTTCGACATGGGCGAGGAGGCCGATCTCGTCGAAGGCGCGGTGCGGCGGGCATTGGCCTCCGGTGTGCGGACCAGCGACATCGCGCAGCCCAACACCGAGCGCGTCTCGACGCGCGTCATGGGCGACACGGTCTTGCGCGAGCTCGAAAAAGCGGCGTAATGCGGCTATGACCGCCTAAAGAAGACTCCGTCCTTCATAATGTGGGTGATGTGTTCGCCCTGGCCGTCGAGCAATGAGATGTCGGCTAGCGGATTGCCGTCCATCGCGATCAGGTCGGCGCGGGCGCCGGGAGCGACGACGCCGAGCTCGCCCGCGCGGTTCAGGAGTTCGGCATTGACGATCGTCGCCGAGCGAATGATGTCCAAAGACGACATCGCTTCGGCGCGGATCACAAATTCACGCGATTGGTGGCGGTGCATCGGACCGAGGAGGTCGGTGCCGAAACCTATCTTGACCCCGGCCGCCTGCAGGATTTCGAGCGAGCTGAGCCCCGCCTCGCGCACCTCGCCGAGCTTGGCCATGCTCACCTCGGGAAAGCCCAGTTCTGGGCCAAACCGGTGCAATGCGTCATAGGTGACGAGCGTCGGCACGACAAACGCGTCGGCGCCGGCGACATGCTCGGCGGTGGCGCGGTCGATGAGATTGCCGTGCTCGATCGAGCGCACCCCGAAATCGATCGAGCGGCGGATCGCCTCGGGCGAATAGGCGTGCGCCATCACATAAGTGTGCCAGGCGCGCGCCTCCTCGACGATCGCGCGCACCTCCTCTTCGCTGTATTGCAGGTTCCAGATCGGATCATAGGGTGAGGCAACGCCACCCGAGGCGACAATCTTGATCTGCGTCGCCCCTTTGCGCAGCTCGTCCCGAGCCGCGCGGCGGCATTCCGCGACGCCATCGGCGATGCGCGACATTGCCAGCCCTCCACTGCAGCAGGCGCAAGTATCGACTGGCTGCGTGCGCGGACGGACATCGCCGTGGCCGCCGGTTTGGCTCAGCGCCATGCCCGACGGGAAGATCTGCGGCCCGCGCACGAGCCCTTCCTCGACCGCTTCGGCGAGCCCGCCATCCGCCCCCGCTGCATCGCGGACCGTCGTAAAGCCGCGCTGCAGCATCCCCTCCAGCACCTTGGCCGCCTGCAGGGTGAGCAACGTGACCGGCCGGTCCGAAAGCCGGGCGAGAGCCGCGTCGACGGCGAGCACATGGACGTGCGCGTCGATCAGCCCCGGCATCAACGTGCGGCCCGCAAGCTCGATCGTCTCGGCGGAGGCGTTCTTGATCGGCCGGTCGGACACTTCGCGGATACGCCCGCCCTCCACCAGCACATGATGGTCCTCGCGGCGCTCGTTGCGGGTGCCGTCGAGCACGGCACAATCGGCAAAAATGAACGCGGTCATTACACCCTCTTCGGGTCGCAGATTAGGCTAGATTGCCGCGCTTGCGTTAGAGGAACATCCGCATGGCCGATCCAGCCGCAAATCTGGACGAGATCCGCGCGCTGATGTCCCAACTCCCGGGGCCCGACCTCGCCGCCGGGACGGCGGCGGCCGCGCGCCAGGCGCAACTGACGAAGCCGGCGGGTTCTCTCGGCCGGCTCGAGGAGCTGGCGATTTGGCTCGCCACATGGCAGGCCAGACACCCGCCTCGCCTCGACCAGCCGCGCACACTGGTGTTCGCCGCCAACCACGGGGTGGCCGCGCGCGGCGTTTCGGCCTATCCCGCCGCGGTCACGGCGCAGATGGTGCAGAACTTCATCGCCGGCGGCGCCGCGGTAAACCAACTGTGCCGCGTGTTCGATGCCGGTCTGAAGGTCTATGAAATGAACCTCGACAGGCCGACCGGCGACATCGTCTCCGAGCCGGCGATGAGCGAGGAAGAATGCGCCAAGGCGATGGCCTACGGCATGATGGCGGTGGAGCCCGGCATCGACGCGCTGGCGCTCGGCGAGATGGGAATCGGGAATACCACCGCCGCGGCAGCTTTGTGCGCCGGTCTGTTCGGCGGCACGGCGGAGTTGTGGACCGGGCCCGGAACCGGGGTCGCCGGTGCCGCGCTCGAGGCAAAACGCGCGGTCGTGGCGCAAGCCCTTGCGCATCATCGCCCGGCGGCGGGCGATCCGTTCGACATGCTGCGCCGGCTGGGCGGGCTCGAATTCGCCGCCATTGCCGGAGCGGTGATGGCGGCTCGGCTCGGTCGAGTGCCGGTGCTGCTCGACGGTTTCGCCTCGACCGCCGCGGCAGCGGTCCTCTTCGCCGCCGACCCCCGTGCGCTCGACCACTGTGTCGTGGCGCACCGGTCGGCCGAGCCGGGCCATCTGCGCCTCGTCGAGCAAATCGGCCAAACCCCGCTCTTCGACTTCGGAATGAGGCTCGGCGAAGCTTCGGGCGCGACCCTCGGCTTTGGCGTCCTGAAGGCAGCGGTCGCCTGCCACACCGGGATGGCCACCTTCACCGAAGCCGGCGTCAGCGGGCCGAGCTAGCGGCTCTCACCTGCGCTGACTTGCGCGCTGAGGACCTGGCTCTATTTAGCAACCATCACGTCGGAGGCCTTGATGACCGCGATCGCTTCGTCGCCGACGCGAAGGCCGAGGTCGTCGACGGCCTCGTTCGTGATCGACGAGGTAATGATCACGCCGTTGCCGATATCGATCCGAACGTGGGCGGTCGTCGAGCCTTTGCGAACCTCGACAAGCTTGCCCTTGATCTGATTGCGCGCGCTTAGTTTCATCGCCGGTCCTCCATTGGCTGTCGTCAGATATCAACAATCGAGCGGAGATTTGAGCGCCGCCGCTGCGATCTGGCTCCGGCCTTGCCGTTTGGCCGCCGCACTCTTCACCGCGCTGATCGCGTTCGGCCCGGGTCAGGCGGCACGCGCGCAGGATGTCGTCGTCTTCGCGGCCGCCAGCCTCACCAATGCACTCGACGAAGCTGCCAAGCTGTTCGAGCGGCAGGGCGGCGCACACTCAAAAATATCGTACGCGGCCAGTTCGACGCTGGCCAGGCAGATCGAAAGCGGCGCGCCGGCAGACATGTTCATATCGGCGGATCTCGACTGGATGAATTACCTGGAGCAGCGGCATCTGGTCCAGCCCGCCACCCGGCGCAACCTGCTCGGCAATCGGCTGGTTCTGATCGCGCCGTCCGATAGCGATGTGCGTGTCGAGATCAAACCGGGTTTCGATCTGGCGGCGCTGCTCAAGGGCGGGCACCTCGCGATGGCCGACACCGATTCTGTTCCGGCGGGCAAGTACGGCAAGGCCGCCCTCGAAAAGCTCGGAGTTTGGAAAACCGTGCAATCCGCTGTCGCGCCGGCAGAGAGCGTGCGCGCCGCGTTGCTGTTCGTGTCGCGCCGCGAGGCGCCGCTCGGCATCGTTTATGCGACCGATGCGGCGGCCGATCCACGGGTCAAGATCGTCGGGGTGTTCCCCGAGGAGACCCACCCGCCGATCATCTATCCGGCGGCCCTCATCGCGGACAGCAGGAACCCGAACGCGGTGCAGCTGCTCGATTTTCTCGGTTCGCCGGCGGCGAGGCCGATTTTCGAGAAAGAGGGTTTCACAGTTCTGGCGCCCCGAGGAGGCGCATAGCCGGCTTCATTCGCCCATCTGCAGCAGCGCTCCGCGCTGGCGCGCGTTATGGAAGGCGACAAAAAAGACCGCGGCGCCCAGGCCCACATAGAACGCGTCGAGCACCAAGGCGGTGAAGAAATAATCGCTCCGGAAGACGCCGGTGAACAGCACCGTTCGCATGCCTTCGAAGACGTAGGTCGAGGGCAGCGCCCAGGCAGCGTGCTGCAGCCAGCCCGGCAATGTCGAGACTGGGTAATAGACACAGCTTATCGGCGATAGCGTAAATACGACGGTCCAGGCCAGCCCTTCTGCTCCCATGCCCTGGCGCAGGATCAGCCCGCAGATCGCCAGTCCCAATGCCCAGCCCATGATCAGCAGCGCGACGAAGAACGCGACAAGAGGCAGCCCCATCGCGAAGATCGAATAGTGATAGAGCGGGATCGCCAGCAACGCCGCCGGCAGGATGCCGAGCAAGACGCGGATCATGCTCATCGACAGCAGCGACAGGACCCACTCATAGGGGCGCAGCGGGGTGACAAAGAGATGCCCGAGATTGCGCGCCCACATCTCCTCGAGAAACGACATCGACAAGCCGAGCTGACCGCGGAACAGCACGTCCCACAGCATGACCGCGGCGAGCAGCACGCCAAAGGCGCGGAAGACATAGCTGCTGTTGCTGTAGAGAAACTGGCTCATGAACCCCCAGATCAGCATCTGCAACGTCGGCCAGTACAGCATCTCGAGGGTGCGCGGCCACGAGCTGCGCAGCAAATACAGATAGCGCAGCAGCATCGCCCAGACCCGGCCGGCCGAAGATCGCAACTCGCGGCTCATTTTGCCGGCTCCAGCTCGATCCGCGGCTCGCGCGCAATGTGCAGAAAAACCTCTTCGAGGTTGGTTCGCCCATAGCGGTTTATCAGCTCCTGCGGGCTGCCCCGATCGACGATATGGCCCTCCTTCATCATCAGGACCTCGGAACACAGCCGCTCGACCTCATTCATATTGTGGGAGGCCATCAGGATCGTCGCTCCGGTGCGTGCGCGCCATTCTTCCAAGTAGCGGCGCACCCAATCGCCGGTGTCCGGATCGAGGGAAGCCGTCGGCTCGTCTAGCAGCAACAGCTCGGGCGCGTTCAGCAGCGCTTTGGCGAGCGCCACGCGGGTTTTCTGCCCCGCCGAAAGCTTGCCCGCCGGGCGTTCGAGAAAAGCCGAAATCTGCAAATCGCGGGCGAGGTTCTCGATTCGCTCACGCCGATCCGGCAAACCATAGAGCCTGGCATAGATCAGCAAGTTCTGGCGCACCGTCAGGCGATGCGGCAGGTCGACGAAGGGCGACGAGAAATTCATACGGGGGAGGACCCGATATCGGTGGCGCAGCATGTCCTCTCCGAGGACCTCCACCCGGCCGGAAGTCGGCAACAGCAGCCCGAGCAGGATCGAGAGGGTGGTCGTCTTCCCGGCGCCGTTGCCGCCGAGCAACGCCGCGGTGACCCCCCGCGCGACGCTGAAACTGATCCCGTCCACCGCAACCGCGGTCGGGTAGCGTTTGACGAGATTGTCGACTTTGACGGCGCACGCGGCCATCGCCCCTATATGACTCGTTGCCGGGACTTCGGCCAGTATGGGACCTGCTACAACAACCGCCACGAGGTCGTCAGGTGAGCGACACCAGCCTCATCAACACGAGCGAGCCGGCGACCGGCTTTGGCCGGATAAGCCTGCGCACACTGGTCCCGATCCGCTGGGTGGCTATCGCCGGACAGGCGCTCACCATCCTGATCGTGCATTACGGTCTGGGGTATCGCCTGCCCCTTATTCCGGCCCTCGCAGTCGTCGCCGGCTCGGTTCTGCTGAATTAGTTCTGATCCTGCTCCGCCAAGCCGCGGCCCGCCTCGGTGAAAGAGACGCCGCGCTGTGCCTCGGCTACGACATCCTGCAGCTCGCCATCCTGTTGTACCTGACCGGCGGTCTGCAGAACCCGTTCTCGACTCTGATCCTCGCGCCGGTGACCGTCGCCGCGACGATCCTGTCGCGGCGCCCGGTTATCGCGCTCTCGATCCTCGCCGTGGCGGCAATTACCGTGCTCCCCCTGTGGCATATGCCCTTGCCCTGGCGCACCGAACCGCTGGTATTTCCGCCCGAGCTGGTGCTGGGGATCTGGGTGGCGCTGGTGCTCGCGACGGTTTTTATCGGAGGCTATACCTGGAGCGTGGCGCAGGAGGCACGCCGCCTACGCGACGCCGTCGCCGCGACACAGCTGGCGCTCGCCCGCGAGCAGCGCATTTCGGCGGTCGGCGCGCTGGCCGCGGCGGCGGCGCACGAGCTGGGCAGCCCGCTCGCGACGATCGCGGTCGTCGCAAAGGAGTTGGCCCATGACCTGCCCGAGGACAGCCCGCATGCCGAGGACGTTGCGCTGCTGTTGAGCCAATCCGAGCGCTGCCGCAAGATCCTTGCCGAGCTCGCGCGGCAGCCGGAGCACGATGGCGGCTCACCCTACACCCGCCTCCCGATTTCGGCCCTGGTCGAAACCGCCGGGGCGATGCATCAACACGATGGGTGAAACTGATCTTTGCGACGGCGGGACAGCCCGGCCCCGAGGAGCCGCTCGTTCGGCGCAGCCCCGAGATCATGCATGGGCTCAACAACCTCATTCAGAACGCGGTCCAGTTCGCGCGGCGCGAGGTCAGCGTCACCACGTTCTGGGACAAGGCGGCCGTCACCGTCGAGATCGCCGATGACGGACCGGGGTTCCCGCTCCACCTGCTCGGCCGACTCGGTGAGCCTTATATTTCGACGCGCGCCGGTGCGGCAGATCATATGGGGCTCGGCATCTTCATCGCGCAGAGCCTGCTCGAGCGCAGCGGAGCGCGGCTGGTGTTCGATAATCTGCCGGAAGGCGGCGCACATGTTGCGATTTTCTGGAATCGTGCCAATCTGGAGATGGTGGAACACCTTCGTCCCACCGCGGCGGCCCCGCGCATCCTTCATCCGCCGGAATTGAGCCGCGGACGGCGTCAAAGGCAAGATCATGGAGACTAGCGACCGACCGAATTGCCCTTCCGCGACAGACACGCTCTGTACGGGTCTGCAGGGGCTCCCGGAATCCGAGCGCACATTGCTGATCGTCGACGACGACGCGCCGCTCTGCCAACGGCTCGCGCGCGCAATGGAGCGTCGCGGATTTGTTGTGACGACCGCCGACAGCGTCGCCGGCGGTATCGCCGCGGCGACCGATCAGCCGCCGGCCTTCGCCGTTGTCGATATGCGGCTCGGTGACGGCCGTGGCTTCGATGTCGTCAGCGCATTGCAGCAAGCCCGTCCGGGCGCCCGCATCGTCATGCTGACCGGCTATGGCAACATCGCGACCGCGGTCGCGGCGGTCAAGGCCGGAGCGATCGATTATCTGCCGAAGCCGGCCGATGCCGACGCGGTCGAGCGCGCCCTCCTTGCCCAAGAAGACGGGACGCCCGAGCCGCCCGAGGACCCGATGTCGGCCGACCGGGTGCGCTGGGAGCACATCCAGCGGGTATTCGAGCTGTGCGACCGCAACGTCTCGGAAACCGCCCGCCGCCTCAAGATGCACCGCCGCACCCTGCAGCGCATCCTGTCGAAACACGCGCCCCGAAACTGAGCGGGGAAATTGAGCGGGGCGCGGTCACGGGACGTTCGGGAGAGCTGCCACCGGAAGCGCAATATTCGCCGAGGCGGTCACGGCGATGTTGATGCCGACCGCCTCCCAATGATCGCCGCGCCGGGCCAGCAACGGGCCGCCGCTCGTGCCGCGAGTCGCCGAGCAGTCGTGAGTTAGCACCCGCTCGCCCCGGATCATCGATATTCCGGTAATTTGACAGGAAGTATCGGCCATCAACAGGTGAATTCGATCCTGATTATAGCCGGGCAGCGCGACCGCAGTTCCCGATAGGGGAAACTCCTTCGACAGCCTCAGCGGTTCGATCGCCGGTGGGACGGCTTCAGCGAGCACGAGCCGCGCCCAGTCGGAGCCCGGATGTCGCGCCGGTTCGGCCCCGTCAAACCCGTCGCCGACCACGTACCGCACGACCTGCGTGTGCCAGAAATAGCCGCCCCGCTCGTAGCCGAAGAGGACATGTAGCGATCCCGGTCCCAGGAGCGCGCGAGTTCTGCGGTTGTAGAGGCAATGGGCCGCGGTCATTACAGTGTCGGGGCCGACGAGCGCCCCGGTGCAGCGGGTTGCGATATTTGTCTGTACCTTCGCGATCGCGTTCCATGGCGGAAGCCGCACATCGACCGCGAGACGCCGATCGAAGGGACCGACACCCGGCAGGAGTTCGGCGGCTACGGACCCGGTAGCAAACAGCAGTGTCGCAGCCGCAATAACCGACGCCGGGCGGCGCCGATGTCTCATCCGGCCTCGTTCGCGACGCGCTCTCCGACAAACCGGTCGATTGCATCGAGCCAACGATTGCGGATCGGATCGCGCTCGAGAAACGGTTCGTGCTTGGAGTCCGGGAATTCAACCAAGGTGCCGTGCGGCAAAAGGCTAGCCGCCCGGTGGTGCGCCGCGGGGTCCACAAAAGACTCAATCCCCGCGCTGGCGAGCAGGATCGGCGTGCGGATCTCGCGGAGAAACTCGGGCCGGCTGATTCTCCGCACCAGGCGAAGCGACGCGTCGAGCCAGGCATAGGTCGGCTGATCGACGCGCAACTGGGCGCGCGCCGAAAACCAGCCATACTGCAAGCGGCAACGATCGGGATCGCTCGAGGTGCGGCTGATTTCGGGCGAGGGGATGCGATCGGGACGCCAACGGCCCGCTCCGGGAACGAAGCAGAGGCCGAGACCCGAGGCGCGCGCAGCGCTGGTGATGCAGCGCGCGACAGGCCGCGGAATGCGCCCGGTGCGGATCCCGAGCATCGGCGCCGACAAAATCGCCGCGTCGAAGAGGCCCGGAGATTGCCGCAGGCAGACGAGCGCGATTGCGCCGCCCATCGAATGGCCGATCAGCAGACGCGGCTGACGGGGCGGCGGCAGTTGATTCGCGAAGAGCGCGAGGTCATTCGCGTCGCGATCGTAGCGGCGCGGGCGCGGCCGGCTCGGCCAGCGCCGCGGGCGCTCGGAGCCGCCCTGCCCGCGCCAATCGAGACACCATACCGATAGGCCGCGGGCCGCGAGATCGGCCGTCGTCTCGAAATATTTTTCGATGCACTCGGTAAAGCCACCGACCATCACGCATTCGGCGCGGGGATTGGCCGACGGCAAATGGCCCCAGCGCAGCGTTGCGCCATCGGGCGCGGCAAACTGCCCCAAGCTAAACCCTGCGGCTCGAGGAATCGCGCCGGCAGCCGCGGCAGCTCGGCGATCTCCTCGGGCGGCCGCCTTGGGTTAGACTTGCGCATCTCACCGGGTGGCGGTTCGACAAGGTTTGTCTGAGGCATCAACCCATCTGATCACGTCACCCTCTATCGGCCCCGTATTACCGATCACCGACTTTAATGTGCCACATCCTGCGCCACTCGGCTGACTACTCGTCGTCGCACCCAGACGAATTTTTGCAGGCAATTGTGGTCAAATGCTTAAGTCCCCTCACCGATGCAAAGTCAAACCCGCCACAGCGACGGTAACGGGGCAAATTCGCGTGGGACGGGTGACAGTTACCTAGGCGCGAGTTGCGCTCGTCTCCTTTTCTATCGGCATCAGTGCGCGCCCCCTATCAGGCCAGCGCCGGAACTCCTTCGGTCACGGTTTCGAGCTGGCCGACAGTCTCGCGGCCGAAGACCAGCGGGATAAAGGCGCCGATTGCCACGACGACCAAAATCGTACCGAAAAATATCGGCGCCGAGCCGGTGTGCGGTTCCATCAGAAACGGCGCCAGCACCCCGGCGAACAGCCGCGCGGTCGACTCGCCGAAGGGCTGGCCGCGCCCTCGCAACGCTGTCGGGAACTGCTCGGAGAGATAGACGCGGGTGGCGGTGAAGGCCGACAGCACGGTGAAGCCGAGGATCAGCCCTCCCGCGACCATCGCCACGCCCGCATAGTCCCCCGCGCGATGCGCCAGCAGCATCAGTGCGAGGCCCGGCAGCGATCCGGTGAGCGCATAAGCGATCGTCCAACGCCGCCCGATGATCTCCATCAGGAAGCCGGTGAAACCCTTCCCAAAGAAGCTCGCCGCATAGACGATAGAGGTCAATCCTAAGCTCGCGCTCAAGGCAAAGCCCTGATCGTTCAGCGCCTTCGGCAGCAGCACCGAAATCAGGAAATAGGCGGTCCCGGCGCACACGCCGCTCAGAATACCGACGGTAGTCCAGCGGATTTGACCACGTGCGAACAACGCCCAATAGGGCGGCAGCTGCTCGCGGGCGGCTTCGTGGTGATCGCCGAGCGCCTCCACCGTCAGCGGCGATACCCGGCCGCCGGCGCGACGGATGATCAGATTGACGATGTCGACAGCGGCCTGCGGCCGACCCTTGCGCAGGTACCAGCGCGGGCTTTCCGGGAGCACGAAATAAATCAGCACCGGCACGACGGTGATCGCCAGCCCGCCTGGCAATGCCAGAAATCGAAAGGCGTATTCGTTGCCGGCGAGGAGGCCGCCGATGAACGGCACCACCGTAAAGGAGGCGGCCAGCGCCATCTCATAGATGGCCCCGTAAGTGCGGCGGTGCTGCGCCGGCATCAATTCAGCGGCGATCGGGAACGCCGCTGAGACCGCGCTGCCTGCGCCGAGGCCCGTCAGCAGACGCACGATGATGAGCTGCTCGGCGGTTTGCACCAGCGGGATCAGCAGTGTGAAAAATGTCGTAGCGATCACGCCGATCATCATGATCGCCTTGCGGCTCCAGTGGTCGGATACCGTCGACGCCGCAAAGCCGCCGATGCACAGCATGAAGGTCGGGCCGACAGCGAGCCAACGGATGTCGGTGTCGGTCAGGTGCAGCGGGCCCTTGGCGAGCACCAGGAGCGAGCCGGTCATCACCAGATCGTAGCCCTCGATGAAGCCGACGAGGGCAAGGACGGCGATTATCAATACGTGGTAGCCGCTGAACGGAATGCTGTCGAGCTTGCGTCCGAGAACGTGACCTTGGCGGGTAGTCGCGGACCCGGCCATCGGGCGAATTTCTGCCATGGCGACCTCCCAGATCGTCCTAGGGCGGTTTGTTCCGCTCTTCTTGTTCCCAATAGTGCCAGCCTAGCCGCGGGGGCACGAACTTGTCATCCAGGAAAGCTGTACCTAGCGACCCGAAATTGTCCTGCGCTATTCGTCTTTCCGTTTGCGCAGCAGGAACTCGCGGCCGGCCTTGACCATCGGCACGCCGTCATAAGCGATGATGTCGGCCGTCGCGTAGGTCTCGCTCCACAGCTCGGGCAGGTAGGAGCCGGTGCCGATCGTGTCGATCGGCGCATTTGCGGCAGCCATCATCCGGCACTTCGCTGGCCCGAACCCCGAGCTCGCGACGATCTTGACCGCGCGGAACCCGGCCTCGTCCAAGGTCCGGCGCAAGAGCCAGATCGCGGCGGCGGATACCCCGGTGCCGACGAGATGGCGCAGTTCCTCCTCGGTGCGGTAGCCGCGGATCGCATGCGGCGCATGGCGCTCGAGCACCTCGTACGAGCGGGTAGGGTCGAGGCCCTCGCAATAGCGGCTCCCGGGAGTATCGATGCGGACGGCGAGACGGCCAGCCGCGGCGAGATCCGAGAAGCGCCCGGCCACCGCGACGGCGTCCGACAATTCGTGCCCGAAATAGTCGATCAGCACGGTCATCGGCTCGTTCGGGAAGACGTCGCGGAACATCTCTGCCGCGCGCACCGTCGAGCCGGCATAGCCGATCAGCGCGTGCGGCATCGTCCCGACACCCCTCTGCTGCCCGAAAAACCGGGCGGTCGCATCGGCGGCGCAGCCGACAAACCCGATTGCACCAGTTTCGCGCTGCGCCACCGCCGAGCCGACGGCAGCGGCGTAGGCCATCATCGCCGCCATTTCGGCGCCGGCGCAGTGCCGCGCATCCATCGCCATGAAAGCGACCTTCGGCAAATCGGCGCACATCGCGTAGGCATTGTAGGCGGCGACGCAAGTGGGCCCGATCTTCTGCAGCAGCACGGTTTCGAGATCGACGAGATGAAAGAGCGAGCCGGTCACGTAACACACGGGATCGCCGGCGCCGATCCAGGTCCCCTCGGCGCGACTGAGCTCGATGTTGAAATTCTGAGCGCGCGCGGACGCCATCTTTTCGAGAAACTCGATCGCGAACCGAGGCGCGGAAATTACCGGCCGGCGCATGAACACGGCGTACGTCGCCGGGCGATCGCCGAAATGCCCGACGATCGCCTTGGTCTTCAAGAAATAGCTGTCGGTCTGCGCCGCGAGGTCGTCCATAGATATAATGCTGTCATTGCGAGCGGAGCGAAGCAATCTCGACGGCCTTGCGCAACTGGGGCGAGATTGCTTCGTCGCGTTGCTCCTCGCAATGACGCGGGTTTAAGGGGCCGCAGCGAACCGGGTGGCGGCACCGAGCGCGTTGCCATTAGCTCTGTCCTGCCGCGCGCGTTTCAGCGCCTCGGCAATCTCGAAGGCCAGCTCGAGCGCCTGTGTCGCATTGAGCCGCGGGTCGCAATGCGTGAGATAACGCTCGGCGAGCGAGGCTTCGCTGATCGCCTGGGAGCCGCCGATGCATTCGGTGACGTTCTGCCCGGTCAGCTCGAAATGCACGCCGCCCCCGTAGCTTCCCTCGGCGGCATGGATCGCGAAGGCGCCGTGCAGCTCGTCGAGGATGCGATCGAACGGAACGGGTCTTGTACCCGTTCGAGGAGGTGACGGTGTTGCCGTGCATCGGGTCGCAGCACCACACGACCTCGCGGCCCTCGCGCCGGACGGCGCGGATCAGGCAGGGCAGCCGCGCCTCGACCTTGTCGGACCCCATGCGGGTGATCAGGGTCAGCCGGCCCGGCTCGTTCTCGGGGTTGAGACGGTCGATCAGCCGCAGCAGATCGTCGGGCTCCAGGGTCGGCCCGCATTTCATGCCGATCGGGTTCTTGATGCCGCGCAGGAACTCGGCATGGGCGCCGTCGACCTGCCGCGTGCGGTCGCCGAGCCATACCAGATGCGCGGAGCAGTCGTACCAGTCGCCGGTCGTCGAATCGATGCGGGTCAGCGCCTCCTCATATGAGAGAAACAGCGCCTCGTGCGAGGTATAGAACTCGGTTTCGCGGATCTGCGGCGTGGTTTCCGAGTTGAGTCCGCAGGCCGCCATGAAGTCCAATGTCTCGGTCAGGCGATCGGCGAGCGCCTGGTAGCGCTCGCCTTGCGGCGAGTTGGCGACGAAATCCTGGTTCCAGGCGTGGACCCGGTGCAGATCGGCGTAGCCGCCCTGGGCGAAGGCGCGCAACAGGTTGAGGGTCGCGGCGGATTGGCTGTAGGCCTGCACCATGCGCTGCGGATCGGGCTCGCGCGCCCTTTCGTCGAATTCGAGGCTGTTGATGATGTCGCCGCGGTAGGACGGCAGCGTGCGGCCGTTCTGCGTTTCGGTGTCCGAGGAGCGGGGTTTGGCGAACTGGCCGGCGAGGCGGCCGAGCTTGACCACCGGGCAGCCGGCGCCAAAGGTCAGCACTACCGCCATCTGCAGCAGCACCTTGAACATGTCGCGAATGTTGTTCGGATGGAATTCCGCGAAGCTCTCGGCGCAGTCGCCGCCCTGCAGCAAAAAGGCTTTCCCGGCCGCGACTGCGGCGAGCCGCTCCTTCAATCGCCGCGCCTCGCCGGCGAAGACCAGCGGCGGAAACCGACGCAACGTCTCCTCGACTTGGGCGAGTCCCGCCTCGTCCGCATAACCGGGCACCTGCCGGATAGGCAGACCGCGCCAGCTGTCGGGGGACCATCCGTTGGCCGCAATAGGGGCCGCTCTGGTCATGCATCACCTCCTAGGTTGGAAGCCGCTTCACCATCGGCGACATTCGGATCAGCAAGAGCATGAAACACGAAAGCCGCCTCGGGAGGGCGGCTTCGGGAAAAACGCGCAAGCGCGATCCTAGGCCGCCTACATGTACCGGCGGTACCAAAATCGCGTATACTGGCAGGGGCCGCACGAGGCCCTAACTTGTTCCATAGCCGCACGCTAACGATAAGGTGCGCCCGAGGCAAGCGCCTTGTGGGCGTATTTCGGGGAGGTTACCTCGGAACGACAAACGGCCGAATGGTCCGAACGAAATCATCCTCGGTCGATCGATGCTCGACCAGTGCGATCACCTCCTCGGCCCATGAGACCGTATCATCGATGGCCGTGTCATAGCCGTTGGCACGCAGAAATAGCCGCATTGCTGCGAAGGCAGTGCGCTTATTTCCCTGCTCGAAAGCATGCGCCCGCGCAATACCGGCCATTAGAACCACCGCGAGCACTACGATGTCCTCTTCCCCGAAGCCAAAGAAGTTTCGTGGCCGCGCCGATGCGCTTTCGAGCAACCAGCGATCGCGAAGAAAGTGCCGCTCGCCCGTAACCTCTGTTTCAAGCCGGTTGTGCTCGATTATCGCCTCTATCGGCAGCCATCTCGGCTCATTTGGCAAGGGCGGCTCGGATCTTCGGGTATCTCGCGATGTGCTGGCGGCTCAACTCCGCGTAGTCGATATCCCCCTCGATCGGGCGGGCGCGCAAGACCCCGCCGGTATCACCCTGGCGTTCCGAAGCCAATTTCAGGAGCCTCTCCCGCAGGCTCTGATAAATCATCAGCCAGGCAAGCGCGGTGTCATGCAACTCCTGCACGTATTGTTGTACCTCGCGGGTGTGCAACTCAGGGGGAGAACCCAGCACCTGCTTGAATGCCTCCAGCCTCGGGTAAAGTCGCTCTGCAGCCCCTCTCTCGCTTTCAAGAATCAGGTCGGCCAGTTGCAGAAGACCCTTAGTGTCGCGACTGCTGCGCGCAGCCTCTTCATATGCCTTATCCGCTTGCTGCTTCAGAGCCGCGCCATTCTCTTTCAACTTGATCGAGCCACCCCGCGAGCAGTTTCAGCGCTTCGGCCGGCAAATGATCCGAGCGCAGCGCGTCGATTAGCGACGGATCGGGCAGAATATTCTGGGGAAAGTCCATAACGTGGAGCATGCGGGCACGCGACTCAGGCAATTGATGATGCGAATGTGCTCCTCCATTCCAAGTTTCTCAAGACGGGGTCTCGCCTACTCCGCCGCCAATTTCGTCGGGCGCACCACCTTCTCGCGCATCGTCACGAATTCCTCGGCGGCGCTCGGGTGGATGCCGACGGTCTCGTCGAACATGCGTTTCGAGACGCCGCATTTCACCGCGATCGCCAGACCCTGCATGATCTCGGGGGCGTCGGGGCCGAGCATGTGGCAGCCGAGCACCCGCTCGCTGCGCGCATCGACGACGAGCTTCATCAGAGTGCGCTCCTCGCGCCCGGACAAGGTGTTCTTCATTGGCTTGAAGTGGGCGCTGTAGATGTCGACCTCGCCATAACGCCGGCGCGCCTCCGCTTCGGTCAGGCCGACGGCGCCGATCGGCGGCTGGCTGAATACCGCCGAGGGCACATTGGCGTGGTCCATCTTGATCGGGTTGTCGTTGAACAGAGTCTCGGCGACGGCGCGGCCTTCGGCGATCGCGACCGGGGTCAGATTGACCCGGTCGGTGACGTCGCCGACCGCGTAGATGTTCGGAACATTGCTGCACGACCATTCGTCGACGACGACGGCGCCGTTCTCGGTGGTCTCGACGCCGATCTCGGCGAGACCCAGCCCCCGAGTGTTCGGCTTGCGCCCGGTCGCGTACATGACGACGTCGGCCGAAAACTCCTGGCCGATCGCCGTGTAGACCGAGTAGCCGTGGTCGTGCTTCTCGATCCGCGCGACCTGCGTGCGGGCGTGGATCTCGACGCCGCGGCCGCGCATCTCGTGCGCCAACGCGATGCGGATGTCGTCGTCGAAGCCGTAGAGGAGCTCCTCGCGGCGGATCAGCTCGACGACCTCGGCGCCGAAACCGTTGAATATGCCGGCGAATTCGACGGCGATATAGCCGCCGCCGACGATGACGATGCGGCGTGGCAAGGCGGGCAGGTCGAGCGCCTCGTTCGACGAGATCACATGCTGGATGCCGGGGATGTCCGGCACCGTCGGGTGCGAGCCGGTGGCGACCAGGATCTTGTCGGCGGTGTAAGCCCGGCCGTCGATCTCGATCGTGTGCGGATCGACGAGGACGCCCCGCCCCTCGATCAGCTCGACCCCGCTGTTCTTCAGCATGTTGCGATAGATCTGCGACAGCCGCTCGATCTCGCGGTCTTTGGCGTCGATCAGGGCGGGCCAGTCGAAGCTCGGGACCGGCACCGTCCAGCCAAACCCGGCGGCATCGGCAAAGGCATCGGCAAATTGCGCGCCGTAGACGAGCAGCTTCTTCGGCACGCAGCCGCGGATGACGCAGGTGCCGCCGACCCGGCTCTCCTCGCAGATCGCGACGCGCGCGCCATAGCTGCCGGCGCGGCGCGAGCTGGCGACCCCTCCCGACCCGGCGCCGATCGTAAACATGTCGAAATCATAGCGCGGCATCGCGGCCTCACTCCGTCATCACAGGTTTCTCCATCTTCTGGTTGTCACAACAACGCCGCGCCGGCAAGCTCGTAACATATCGGCCGACGCCGGATCACCAAGGAGGCTATCGAACAACATGAAGGTCTTCGTATTCGATCTCCTGGCTTACGGCGAACAGCTCGAGCATCTGAAGGTCGCCAACGAGCTGCCCTACCCGCTGCCAAAGAAATACTTCAAGCCCGAGATCGCGGCGCGCACCTATGCCGAGCACCTCGAGGCGTGGGAAGAGCTCGATCGTCTGGGGTATGACGGCGTCGGGTTCAACGAGCATCATTGCTCGCCCTATGGCCTGATGAACTCGCCGAACCTCTTGGCCGCTGCGGCGGCGCAACGCACCAAGCGGCTCAAATTGCTGATCTATGGCAACCTCTTGCCGTTGCACGAGCCGCTGCGGCTCGCCGAGGAGCTGGCGATGCTCGACTGCATGTCCAATGGACGGCTGATTTCGGGCTTTGCCCGCGGCATTCCGCGCGAGTACCAGGTCCACAATGTGCCATTGGCGCAGTCGCGCGCCCGCTTCGAGGAGGCCTTCGACATCATCACCCGGGCGTGGACCGAGGAAATATTCTCGTACCGGGGCGAGTTCTGGTCCTACAAGGATGTCGCGATGTGGCCGCGGCCAGTGCAGCAGCCGCATCCGCCGATCTGGATGCCTGTCGTCGGCAGCAAGGAGTTGATCGAGTTTGCAGCCAGTCACGATCTGCCGATCACCCCCGGTCTCGGCCGCTCGCGTGGACTGCGTGACGACATTATTCGCTATTACGCCCGCTGCCTCGCGCAAGCGGGACACCGGATTACTCCCGATCACTTGTCGCTCGGCATCAGCGCCTATATCGCCGACAGCAAAGCCGAAGCGGTGCGCGAGATGGGACCCTACCACCTCTATTTCAATCAAACTTTGTTCAGCCACGGCAACTTCACCGAGACCGAATTGCAGCGCCAAACCGGCTATGCGAGCGCCGCCTCGACCGATTATGTGAGCCCGGAAAACCGCCGCGCCGCCCAATTCGCCCGCGAGGATTTCCGCGGCCTGACCATGGCCGATGTCGAGCGCCAGGCCGAGCAGATGCCGTGGGGCACGGCGGCCGAGGTCACCGAGCGGATCATCGAGGCGGCCGACACAGCCGGCGCCGAAAATGTGCAGATCAGTCTCAATCGCGGTGTGCTGCCGCACGAGATGTTCATGGAGCAGATCCGCCGCTTTGCCCGCGACGTGCTCCCGGCATTGCAGGCGCACAAGGTCGAAACCGTTCCGCTGGCGGAAGAGGTACCAGCCTAACTCGGCAGCCGCAGCACCATCTCGACATGCGCGACGCCGAAATCGTCATAGGGCTCGGAGGTTCGCGCAAAGCCGAAGCTCTCGTAAAAGGGCACGAGCGGAACCTGGGCGCCGAGAGCGATCGCTTGCAGCGGAAAGCGCTCGCGACAGGCGATCAGCGCCTTCTCCATCAGCATTCGGCCGAGCCCGCCCCGCCTCAGGGACGGCGACACCGCAACCCGGCCGAT
Source organism: uncultured Alphaproteobacteria bacterium (assembly GCA_963788085.1). GTDB lineage: Bacteria > Pseudomonadota > Alphaproteobacteria > ATCC43930 > CGMCC-115725 > AP-15. The sequence goes on along the minus strand of CAWBFS010000058.1, from coordinate 7,818 downwards.
CCTGACCATGGGCGGCGGGCCGGCTATTGCCGTCAGCCGAAGATAACCGATCAGCTCCTTCTCCAACCGGGCTGCCAAATGCCAGGCGCTTTGGTCGAGGCCGTCGAGGTCGGGATAAGCGGAGACCTGTTCGACGACAAAGATGCTTTGGCGGAAGCGCAGCAGCTCATAGAGCTCACCTGCCGTCAACTCGTCGAAACGCCGCCATTCCATCGTGATCTCCGGCATGCTGGTCTTTCCTCTTACTCGCGCCGTCTGCCGCGCATCCCGATTAGGATTAGGGGCTGGGAAACTCTGAGCGATGGGCCCACCCTCACCCGCCTCGCTGCGCTCGGCACCCTCTCTCGCATTGCGGGAGAGGGGCTACAAGCCGCACACTCTCAAAGCTCCTCTCCCGCATTGCGGGGGCCGCAAGGCTGGGTGGGTGAGGGTAGCACCGCCGACGCGGGGAAGAACATTGCGATCGCGGTGCCTCTTGCGGATAGTGAGTGATATACCGGGAAAAGATGCGGCAAATTCCTATGATCATTGATTGTCACGGCCACTACACGACCGCCCCGCGTCAGCACGAGGGATGGCGTAACGAACAGATCGAGGCGCACAAGGCCGGCAAGCCGCCGCCGCCGCGCCCGAGCATGACGGACGACGAGATCCGCCAGACGATCGTGGGCGGCCAGCTGAAGGTGCAGCGGGAGCGCGGCACCGATCTGACGATCTTTTCGCCGCGCGCCGCCGGTATGGGCCACCACCTTGGTGATGCAACGACCAGCGAAGCCTGGGCGAGCGCCTGCAACGAGCTGATCCACCGCGTCTGCTCGCTGTTCCCGAAGAATTTTATCGGGGTGGCGATGCTGCCGCAGAGCGCGCGCGTCTCGCCGAAGAACTGCCTCCCCGAGATCGAGCGCTGCGTCAACGAATACGGGTTCGTTGGCATCAATCTGAACCCCGACCCGTCCGGCGGGCATTGGCAGGATCCACCGCTGTCGGACCGCTACTGGTATCCGGTCTACGAGAAGATGGTGGAGCACGACATTCCCGCGATGGTCCACGTGAGCGCCGCTTGCAACCCGGCGTATCACACGACAGGCTCGCACTACCTCAACGGCGACACGGTCGGCTTCAACCAGCTGATGACGTCATCCGTGTTCAAGGATTTCCCGACCATCAAGTTCATCATTCCGCACGGCGGCGGCGCAGTGCCGTATCACTGGGGCCGCTTCCGCGGTCTGGCGCAGGACGCCAAACTCGGGTTGCTGACCGATCTTGTGCTGAGCAACATCTTCTTCGATACCTGCGTCTATCACCTGCCCGGCCAGGAGCTGCTGGCGAAGGTCATTCCAGTCGACAACATCCTGTTTGCCTCGGAAATGATCGGCGCGGTTCGCGGCATCGATCCGGAAACCGGCCACCACTACGACGACACCAAGCGCTACATCGACCAGCTCCCATTGTCCGCGGAGGACAAGGCGAAAATATTCGAAGGCAATGCGCGCCGCGTCTACGGCCGCTTGTCCAGGATGATCGAGAAGCAGTCTGCGGCGGCGTCTAAAGCTGCGTCATGAAGTGGCGAGTGTGCTGAGCGCTGCCGAGGCAATTTCGATCGCTGGCCCTGTACCGATGTGCCGCTGGTGACGAGCATGCGCCAGCGCCATTGCATCGGATCGTGCGATGGTTGCATCGAGGGACGGCGCGATGATCGCCTGAATGCGGCGGCCGGCGGCTTATATATCGGAGTATGACACCAGAAGACCTGATCGCCTTTCGTGCCCGGATGGGCTGGGACCGCGCCGAACTCGCCCGCCGGCTCGAGATCAGCGTTTCGCGGCTGGCCGACTACGAGCTCGGCCACACCCGCGGCAAGAACCCGCAGAAGGCACCGATCCCCAGGCTCGTCGAGCTTGCCTGCGCCTGGCTTTGCGAGCACGAAAGGAAGAACCGGGTGCTGACCCCGGCCGAGCGAGCGGCGCTGTGGCGCAACTTTGTCGCGAAGCTGCCGAAGGTGGATCACGTCATCGATGATAGCCGCGATGGCATCTACTACGGCCATCCGCGGCTGTGACGGTTCTCGTCGGTACTAACGTGCTGCGATGGCCTGGAGACGTTGGCGAATCGGCCTCGCAAGCCCACGTCGCCGTTGTCGAAGCCTTTGGCCGCAGTCACCCGCCGCGCGATCGATCACGAACCATAGGGAGGAGAAGGCTATGACAGACCTGCGGATCATCAGCACCAACGGCACGGACGCGATCCTCGAAGAAGCCGCGGTGCAGAAGTTTGCGGACAGTCTGCGGGGCCCGCTCCTCGGCCCGGGCGAGGGCGGTTATGACGAGGCCCGCAAAGTCTGGAACGGCATGATCGACCGGCGCCCGGCGTTGATCGCGCGCTGCGCTGGGGTCGCCGATGTCATTGCGGCGGTGCGTTTTGCCCGCACGCACGAGCTTTTGGTGTCGGTCCGCGGCGGCGGTCACAACATCACCGGCAACGCCGTCTGCGAGGGTGGCCTGATGATCGACCTGTCGCCGATGAAGAGCGTGCGGATCGATCCCGCCCGGCGCACGGCGCGCGCCGAGGCAGGGCTCACCTGGGGCGAGTACAACCGTGAGACACAGGCCTTTGGTTTGGCCAGCACCGGCGGGGTCGTCTCGACGACCGGCATTGCCGGACTGACCCTGGGCGGCGGCCTCGGCTGGCTGATGGGCAAGCATGGTCTCAGCTGCGACAACCTGCTGTCGGCAGATCTCGTCACGGCTGACGGGGAGTTTCTGACGGCCAGTGCAGATCAGCACCCGGACCTCTTCTGGGGTCTGCGCGGCGGCGGCGGCAATTTTGGCGTCGTCACCTCGTTCGAGTATCGGGTTCATCCCGTCGGTCCGGTGCTGGCGGGAATGGTTCTTCACCCGATGGCGAACGCCAGGGAAGTGCTGCGCTTCTATCGGGATTTCGCGCGCAATTGCCCGGACGAGGCGCTCGCCGCTGCTGCGCTGATGACGTCGCCCGAGGGCGACGCCGGTCGTCGCGATCATCGTCAGCTATATCGGCGATGTTGCGGCTGGGGAAGCGGTCGTGGCGCCCTTACGGAAGTTCGGTTCGCCGTTGGTGGACACGATCGCCCCGACATCCTATGTGCAACTGAACACATTGTTCGACGCGGCAGTGCCCTATGGCGGGGTTCAGCGGTATTGGAAGTCGAGTTTTTTAAAAGAGCTAGGAGACGATTTGATCGAGATCCTGATCGAGCGGTCGGCGAAGATGCTCTCTCCGATGTCGATGGTCTTGTTTTTCCATCTCCACGGCGCCGCCGCCCGGGTCGATCGCGAACGAGACTGCCTTCGGATTGCGCGACGACCAGTGGGATTACGACGTGATCTCGCAATGGACCGATCCAGCCGAGATCGGCCGGTCACATCCAATGGACCCGGCAGTTCTGGACGGCAGTGGAGCCGTTCGCGACCGGAGAAGTGTATGTCAACCACCTCGACTCGGAAGAAGCCACGCGGATCAGGGCCGCCTACAGTCAGGGCTACGAGCGGCTCGTTGCCCTGAAGAATAAATACGATCCGACGAACCTGTTCCGGCTCAACCAGAACATCAAGCCGACATTGTAGGCGAGTTGTCGCGGCCGTGCCGATGGACCGGCCGCGAAGGACCTGATATCCCTGCACCCGCGATCAAACAACTGTCCTCCCTGCATTGTCGGCGTTCCGCGTCCTCCAGCATCTCGTCAGTTCCTATCTCGGCATGGGCGCATCGAACCGGCTGCACCGCTATATTTACGACTACGCCTATGGCTTGCGGCAATGGCAGGAGATATCGACGTTCAACTACGGCTATGCGCCGTGCGATGATTCCGTGGCAGAGGTTTGGCCGAACGAGCCCCATCAGATCCAGCTTTATGCCGAGGTGGCGAAGGCGGCACAGGCTGCGGCGCGTGCACCGGAGCCCTCACGGCTGCTCGAAGTATGCTGCGGCCGAGGCGGAGGTCTCGCCTACCTGCACGCCACGCTCTCGCCTCGGGCGACGATGGGGATCGATCGATCGCTGACGGCGCTGTCGCCATCGCCAAAACGGCAATGCCGCAATCGCCCATCTGCAAGGGCATGCCCTCCAGCTCCCGTTCCCCGAAGCGAGCATCGATCTCGCGATCAATGTCGAGGCGCTCGTCGATCTGCCAAAATTGCCGTTCCTGCAGGAAATCTGCCGTGTTCTCGCCGCAAACGGCATCTTTGCCGTGACTGACACGATGCCGCATAGTCCGGAGGCTTGCCGTCTCGGGCTGATCGATTTGGGCCGGAAGTCCGGCCTCGAGGTCGTATCCTTTCGCGACATCACGGCGAATGTCTGCGAGGCTTGCCGCATTGACGACCAGCGCCGCAGCGAACTGGTCAACCGTTTGCCGCGCTATCTTCGGCGTCTCGCTCGGGAATGGGTGTCTCTGCCCGGGACCACGCGGTTTGGGCAATTCGAGCGGAAGGAGCGGTGCTACTTCATCGCGGTGATGGTGAAGAGCACCGTGGGCCTCCAATCATAGCACCTGGGTTCGTCGGGAACTCGAGAGGTTGGCTTTGAGCGCGCGGTCATGGTCGGGATGGAGTGTTCCCATCATCCGATCCCACCAGCTGAAATGCGTGGCGTAATTGCAGCGGAAGAACTGATGATGCTGATCGTGATGAGTGACGCCGACGAGCGGCGATGGCGGCCAGCACCAATCGGCCGCCATGCTCGTAGCCGGAATGGCCGATGACGCCGGTGATCTGATCATAGATCTTGTGTGCGAAGAGCACCGCGGGGGCGATCGGTATCAGCAAATGGGCGACCAACCAATAGGATTGCAAGAAAAGATTGTCGACCAGCCGATCGCTGTTGTTGGACCAGACCACCGGCGTGATTGTCAAATGGTGCCACCGATGCACGCGCCGATAAAAAAACCGCGTGTGAATGAGGCGGTGTAACCAATAGAACCAGGTGTCGAACAGTACGAGCGAGGCGACGGCCGAGAACACCGTCCCGCCGATGCCGGGCAAGGGCCGCAATCCCCAGCCAAGAGTGGTATAGCTCCAATCACCGGCGCCGAGCATCGCGGCGATGACCGCCAGCGAAACAACGCTCTGCCGAAAGTCGCGCTTGATATGTGATGTCGGCGTCTGCCGCGAGGATTGGATTTTGACTGCGTGGCGGTTAAGTCGCGTGACAACCACGCAAGTGATCAGGTAACAGGCGAGCAAAGCGAAGTAGTACACGACAATAGTCGCCAACAGTGAACCGAACTGTCGAAAGAACATATCGTGCCCGCCCCCGCTGTTGTATCCTTATCGATTGTGCGCGACATCGATGGTCGGTGGCAATGGTAAAAGCCCCGCTGCCCATGCTCGCAGGCGGCTGCCTGGCCGGGGCCGGCCGGCGTTTCTTCCCGAGCCCGCCTGAGCCCGGGCTGTAAAAATCTTGCGGCCGGACAAGGGGGAATATCGGGCCGCTATTCCCGTCTTGCCCGAGCCACGCCCGGCCAAGACAAAGTTGGTCAGCCGGACGATTTCCTCTCTTATCCGACCGAAAAATTGTCCCCCGACAGCTCTGCGCAGCGGTGACTCCCTGATCAGAGGTTGAGCTAAAATGAGCAAGATTTTGAAGAACAAATCACTGCTACCAGCCGTCGCTCCCGCGAAAGCGGCTGTAAGGAAATTTGCGATTAGCTGGATCAGCATCGTGCGTCCTTCGAGACAGCTGCTTCGCAGCTTCCTCAGGATGAGGAAGTCTCTAATGCCATCAAAGGATTACCTCATGCTGAGGGTGCCCGCAGGGCCGTCTCGAAGCACGCACCGCCGCTATGCAGCCAATTTCCTGACAGCCGCGAAAGCGGGAATTTAGGGAGCGGCAAGGCCACAGCCGTCGTCCCTGGGCCCCCGCTTTCGCGAGGGCGACGATAACCCATTGTGAAGACCGACTTCATTTTGAGCCAGGCTGTTAGGCTCACCCACCGGATCGGACGGCGCGACTCGAAGCGTCAGGGGTCACGTCCGTCAAGCTGGTGGAGATTCGAGACTGAAGCTGAGGCGCCGCGGGTGCAGCGGCGTTGGTGAAAAGTGATCGGCGGTCCGTGCGGTGGCAGGAGGTCGCGATCGACGGCATGGCGGATTGTGCTGCGGCCGCGAGCGCCGCTATCAAGCCCTGCGCCTTTGGCGCACCGCTGCGCGGCTGCGGGGCTTGACAGCGGCACTCCAGCCGAGCTTTTGGCATCCATGCCGTTCGACGGCGCAGTGGATCGCTTGGGATTGGCTAGGCCGCGCACGGGATCTGCCGGGGATCGGTGGCGGCGGCCGCAGCCAGTTCGGCCATGACCTCAACCTGCATATAGCGGTGCTGCAGCTGCCATTCATCGTTTTGCTCGAGCAATACCGCGCCGATCAGCCGAATGATGGCGGCCTCATTGGGGAAGATGCCGACGACATCGGCGCGCCGCTTGACCTCTTTGTTGAGCCGCTCGAGCGGGTTGGTGCTGTGCAATTTGCTGCGGTGTTGCTCGGGGAAATCCAGGTAGGACAGCACATCGGTCTCGCTGTCGTCGATGAAGGCGGCGAGCTTCGGCCATTTCTGCCGCAATTGGTCGGCGACATGGCGCAGCATGGCGCTGGCCTGGGCCCGATCGGGCTGCAGAAAGGCCTGGCGCAGTGCGGCGGCAACCATGCTCTGCTGGGTCTTCGGGACATAGGCTAGAGCGTTGCGCATCCAATGCACGCGGCAGCGCTGCCAGGCGGCGCCGAACACCCGGCGGATCGCCGCTTTCAGCCCCTCATGGGCATCCGAGATCACCAGCTTGACCCCGCGCAGACCCCGCCGCGTCAGGCTCTTCAGAAAGCTCGACCAGAAAGTCTCGGCTTCCGAGGGACCGATATGCAGCCCGACGATCTCGCGTCGGCCGTCGGTGTTGGCCGCCACGGCGATTATTGCGGCGACCGAGACGATGCGGCCGCCTTCGCGCTGCTTCAGGTAAGTGGCGTCGAGCCACAGATACGGCCACTCGCCGGCGAGCGGCCGGTCGAGGAAGGCATGGACGCGCTCGTCGATCTCCTTGCACAGCTTGGAAACCTGCGACTTGCTGATCCCCGACAGCCCCATCGCCTGCACCAGATCGTCGACCCGCCGGGTCGACACGCCGCCGATCCAGGCCTCCTGGATCACCGCGATCAGCGCCTTCTCCGAGCTCTTGCGGGCTTCCAGAAACGGCGGGAAGTAGCTGCCCTGCCGCAGCTTCGGGATGCGCAGCTGCAGCGCCCCGAGCCGAGTGTCGAGGGTGCGGTCGCGATAGCCGTTGCGCCACGTGGTCCGCTCGCCGCTGCGCTCGTAGCGCCCGGCGCCGATCATCCCCTCGACGTCGCTCTCCATCAGCAATTGCAGCACCGCCTCGGCCACGGCTCGCAGAAAATCTCCATCGCCGGCCTTCTCCAGCAAATCGGTCAGCACCAATCTCTCTTCGGTCATCGGGTCCTCTCGCGTGCTTCAGGTTGAAGTCTTCCAACTCCACCTTAGCCGACCTGGCCCGATGGCCACCTCAACCTACACCGCAGCCCTACACTGCGGATCGACCCGAAAATTCCACCACAAGCGTGGACGCTAACCGCAAATTGGTGCGGTATTCTTCCGTCTGCGGGTGCGTTTGCGGCTTCTCGATAGCGGTTGGTCGCTGCCCGATAACATTGCTGGTTGAACCGTGCGAGGGTAGGATCTCGGAGGTGTCCAGACACACAGAGAGAGGAGCGCCGTGGCTCACTCTATGACGGATTCCTCGGTTGTCCCCATTGATGTTGGGGCTGGAGCCAGGGAGCACGA
>CAWBFS010000057.1:0-148071 GCA_963788085.1 uncultured Alphaproteobacteria bacterium | reverse complement strand
AGAGATGCTCGGCGTCGTCGAGCAGGCACCAGCACCCGATGGCGCGCGTCGGCACGCAACGGTTCGAGAATGTGACGATCAGCGGCGCGCCCTGTTTCAAAACTCGCCCGGCTTCGCGGATCACCTCACATGGCCGGGTCAAATGCTGGATAGCGACGCAGATCGCTGCGGCGTCGAACTCGGCGGTGGCAAACGGCAGGTGTGGATCGCAGTTCAAATCCTGGACGTGCCACTCGTCGAGAAACGGATTTTCTGCCAGCTCCTGGGGATCGAGGCCGACTCCGACGACCCGCGAATAGGGGATTTCAGGAGGTAAATGGCTGACCCAACCCGACATCAGATCGAGGATGGCGCCGCCGGGTGGAGGACTTCACGGTAGAGCTCGGTAACCGCGGCGATCGCGGCCGCATCGATTTGCCGGGCGCGCGCCAGCTCGGAACCTGCGAACGCGTCGGGTCGCATTTCAAGGTGCGCTGGTGCAGTGATCGGAAGGAGCGCCATATCCCCCGTCTCCAGCCTGTTTGGCGTCAGATAGGGATGGCTTGAAGCTCAATCCATAGCGAAGCACCCGAAACTCAGAGGTTTATGCTTTTGCGATTATCTGCTCGGGAGGCGTGAACGGGAAATCCAGATCTCGGGCGACCGCGGGATGGGTGATCCGCCCCCGGCAAATATTAAGGCCATTTCGCAGATGTGCGTCTTCGCGCAGAGCACGCTGCCAGCCGTGATCAGCGAGTGCCAGCACATACGGCAGGGTCGCGTTGTTGAGCGCGACGGTCGAGGTGCGGGCAACCGCGCCCGGCATATTCGTCACACAATAATGGACGACCCCCTCCTCGACGTAGGTCGGCGCGGCGTGAGTGGTCGGCCTGCTCGTTTCGAAGCAGCCGCCCTGATCGATCGAAATGTCGACGATCACGGCACCCGGTTTCATCGCCCGGACGAGGGCGCGGCTGACGAGTTTGGGCGCCGCCGCGCCAGGGATCAGCACTGCGCCTATCACCAGATCGGCGGCGGTCACCTCGCGCTCGATATTTTCCATCGTCGAGAACAGCGTATGGAGCTGCGCCCCAAATTGCAGGTCGAGTTCGTAGAGCCGCGGCAGGGAGCGGTCGATCACCGTGACATAGGCCTCCATGCCCATCGCCATGCGCGCCGCATTGGTCCCCGATACGCCGCCGCCGAGGATCACCACCTTCGCCGCGGGTACGCCCGGAACCCGCCAAGAAGCACCCCGATGCCGCCCTGCTCCTTCTCCAGGCAGTGGGCCCCGACCTGCACGGCCATCCGCCCCGCGACTTCACTCATCGGCGCGAGTAGCGGCAGCCCGCCCCGCGCGTCGGTGACGGTTTCATAGGCGATCGCGGTTACACCCGACCTGACAAGTGCCTGGGCCAGCACTTTGTCCGCCGCCAGGTGCAGGTAGGTGAACAGCACTTGCCCTTCGCGTAGCGAAGCTGCCTCCTGTGGCTGGGGCTCTTTGACTTTGACGATCAGTTCGGCGGCCGCGAACACCTCCGTTTTGCTGGCGAAGATGCGGGCCCCGGCGAACTCGTAGGACGCGTCCTCGAAACCGATATCGGTTCCCGCGCCGGTCTCGATGACCACGTCGTGGCCATGATGCACGATTTCTCGAACGCTCCCGGGCGTGAGGCCGACACGGTATTCGTGGGTCTTCACTTCCTTCGGGACACCGATCAGCATGGGAAACTCCACCTAGCCGGCATCGCCGCGAGGCGGCGGCAACACCGGTTCAGGGTTTTAGGTTGCTTCTGCGACACTCTGTCGCGTTCGGGTGATTTACCGTGTACCCCGTCCGAAAGTCATCGACACTGCCGCCAGGGTACCAGGCTTCTCGCACAGGTGATAACAGTTGGAAACCTTCGTCGAGCTCGCTCTCGTTTATCTCGCGGTCGGTGCCGTCTTGTTTGCATTGATCCCGGGTCAGGCGACGCCCGATGATTTCCATTGGCGAAATCAGGTAGACGTCTTCCGCGACAGCGTGCCCGAGGTCCTCACTTGGCCCCTCGTGCTCTGGCGCCTTTGTCGGCAGGGGCGCTTTTTCGATTAACTCTCGGCGAAGCGGAGTTTGCGCACCACCTCGTCGGCCAGCGGCAATGACGCCGTTAGCCCCGGCAATTCGATGCCGTATAGGTTTACCAGACCGGGCAGACCGTGGGTATCGGGGCCCTGTACGACGAAGTCTGCCGCCGGCTCGGCCGGCCCGCTGATCTTCGGCCGGATGCCGGCATAACCCGGCTGCAACGCGCCATCCGGCAAACCGGGCCAGTAGGTGCGGATTGCGGCATAAAACACCTCGCCGCGCGCCGGCTCGACCGTGTAATCGATCGAGGAGATCCATTCCACATCGGGCCCGAACCGCGCATGCCCTGCCAGATCCAGCGTGATGTGCACCCCGAGCCCGCCCGCGACCGGGACGGGGTAGATGAGCCGGTGAAACGGCGCGGGCCCGCTCAGCGTGAAATAGACCCCGCGGCAGAAGTAGACCGGCGGGATCGTCTCGGGCGGTATCCCCTCGATCATCCGTGCGAGAGCCGGTGCGTGCAGCCCGGCGGCGTTGACCAGAGACCGGCAGCGGATCCCGGTCGGCTCATCGCCGCCAATTGCAAGCTCGAACCCGTCATGACGCACATGGCCGGAGAGGACTGGGGTACGCAGCACGACGATCGCACCGGCGGCCTCTGCATCGCCCTGATAGGCGAGCATCAGCGCATGGCTGTCGATAATGCCGGTCGAAGGCGACAGCAGGGCCGCCACGCAATTGAGCGCAGGTTCGAGCTGGCGGGCCTGTCTCGCATCCAGCCATTCCAAATCGTCGACCCCGTTGCCGCGGGCCGTCGAGGCGATCTTTTCTAGACCAGCTATCTCTGCCTCGCTGGTGGCGACGATCAGCTTGCCCAGCCGGGCATGTGGGACGCCGTGCTCGCGGCAATAGCTGTAGAGCCGATGCCGCCCTTCCACACAGCTGCGCGCCTTCAGGCTGCCGACCGGGTAATAGAGGCCGCCGTGGATGACTTCGCTGTTGCGCGAAGAGGTCTCGAACCCGATCGTGTAGGCCTGCTCGAGGACGAGCACCTCGATGCCTGCCAGTGCGAGTGCCCGAGCCACCGCCAGGCCGATGACGCCGGCTCCGACAACCACGCATTCAACTTGGTCCATCAGCTCTCCGCGACATCGCTAGCAGCACCATCGAGAAATAGGGAGCCTCATCGGATTGAATGGCAGAGAGCAATGCGACGTGCTGGGTCGGCAAGGTCGCGTGCTCGACATAAACCGCAGAGTCGAGAAGACCGAGCCGGTTCAGTACCCGGTGAACTTTCGGGAGATGGCGGCCGAGCTTGATTATCGCAGCGGTATCGCTGGCGGCAAGTCGGGCTGCGATCTGGTCCTCGTCGAGCAGCGCGGGGATCACCGCGAGCGTGTGATCCCGCGAGACCAGCGGGACTTCCGCGGCCGCGGCGCAGGCGGTCAAAGACGAGACGCCGGGGACGATTTCGATCTCGTAGCGGCCCGCAAGGCGGGTGAATACATTTATAAAGCTGCCGTAGAACAGGGGGTCACCCTGGCACAGCAGTGCTGCGTCATAACCGGCGTCGAGCTCGGCAGCCAACGCAGCGGCGGCTGCGTCGTATATTGCCGCGGGCGGCGGCCCCGGGAGCATCGGAAATCGGATCGCGATCTCGCGCTGGTGACCTTCGATCCAAGCGGCAACGATCGAGCGGGCGAAGCTGTCGCCGTGCTCCGGCGCCGGATAAGCGACCACCGGCACCGCCCGCAGCAGCCGCAACGCCTTCAACGTCAGCAGCTCGGGGTCACCCGGCCCGACACCGAGCCCATAAAGGCGACCGCACACTGCCGGCATTCAGCTCCGCTCCAAACGGTAGAGGGTAAGCACCAGCTTGCCGCCGCCCGCCGAATAGTCGAGCCCCTCGACGCGGTCGAGCGCTCGGGCGGTCAGCCCGTGGCGGGTCAACGATTTCAGGAATTCCGAGTCGTAGCGGCCATTGACCAGCGCCACACCGGCGCCGGCCAACTGGCCATCTCCAGGGTCCGCGGTCACCAGACGGGTTGCCGTGCCAAGCAAAAAGACGAGGCTCGGCTCGCTGTAGCCGACCGACAGCACGGCCTCATCCGGACCGGGTGGATAACGAGCGAGCGCTGCCGCAGCCGATCGGCTGGGCCACAGGTAGTCGAGCGCGGGCGCAACCATCAGCGCAGCCGGCAACACAAAGGCAGCGGAGATCGCGGCTACCAGACTGGCGGCGCCCATCGGTTGTGGATCACGAAACAACAGCACGAGCCCGAGGCCGAGCATCACCGGCACGGTGATGATGACGGCCGACGAAATCTTGCCGGAGAACCACAGCGGCAATGCGATCAGCGCGGTGCCGAACGCAATTGTAACCGCTCCCCAGGTAACCCGGACGGCGCGATCGACAAACCGCGCCGGGCCCACGAGACCTCCGGAGATCCCTCCCGTCAATGCACCGCCGGCGAGCAGCGCCAGCGCCGGATAAAGCGTCAGGACATAATGCGGCAGCTTGGTCGGGACGAACTCGAAGAAGATCCATGCCGGACCCAGCCAGGCGAGCAGAAAGCGGCTAGCCGGGGTGCGGCGCTGCCGCCAGCCGCAAACCAGTGCCGGCACGATAAAAAGCGAGCTCGGCCAGAAGCTCACGATAGACAGAACCATATAATAGCCGGGCGGCGCACCATGCGACTCCTGAGCACCAACCAGCTTCGGCAGCAGGTCGTGAACCAGCGAGTCCGAAATGAAATGACCCGCGGTGGCATTTTGGACTGCGATGAGCCACGGAGCCACGATCGCGGCTGTGACCAAAACGCCGGCGAGTGGCCGCAATCCTCTAAGCCAATGAATGTCACGGTCCGCGATTGACAGGCATGCCGCCGTCAACAGCGCCAGTACGGGCCCGGGCGGGCCCTTCAACAGGATTGCCGCAGCTTCGGCGATCCAAAAGACAAGCGCGAGCGACCAGCCGATCCGACGAGTGGAGCGGGCCGCAGTGTAGAGAAGGCCAAGCGCGCCCTGCCCCGCGACGATGGCGGCGAGGAGCGCCGCGTCGGTTTTGGCGAGGTGCGCCTCGACCACCACGCCCAATGCGCTCGCCGTCAGTACGGCGGCGATGAAGCCGGCCGGCCGAGAAGCTAGTAGCCGTGCGCCGAAACCGAAGGTCAGCAGCACCGCGGCGATGGCCCCCAATGCCGAAGGCATGCGATAGGGCCAGATCGCTGCGCTTCCCGGCGAACTGAATACGGTGACGGCGCCGGCCTGCAGCCAATAGATCCCGATTGGTTTTTTGTTGCGCGCCTCGTCCTGGAAGCGGATGCGGACGAAATCGCCGGTCTCCAGCATCTGCCGCGTCGCCTGCGCGAAGCGCGCTTCGTCCCGGTCGAGCGGCGGAATCGCCGCGAGCCCGGGCGCGTAGAGGATCAGGCACAGAAGACACAGCAGCGCATAGGGCCGGATGCCGCTCAGCCAGCCCCCTCCCCTGCCCTCCCCCGTGAACACGGGTGTGAACACGGGGGAGGGAGGGACCCGCGTTAGCGGGAGGGTGGGGGCCGGCACGATCCAAGAGATGCGCATTCAGCCCGGCTTGACGGCGGCTAACTGGGTTACCGGCGCCAGCGGCCGCCACAAATGATGGGGGCCGACCGGCTCGGCACGGCTGACGGCGATGCGGGTTAGCGCACCGCCGTGCCGGGCATGCCAATCGAGAAGCCATGCCTCGCTCTCGGTCGTGACGACATTGGCGACGAGGCGCCCGCCGGGCGGCAGGCTGGCCCATGCCTGTGCCAGCAAACCGGCCGCGCCAATTCCGCCGCCGATAAAGATCGCATGCGGCGGGGAAAGGGCCTTCAGCGCCTCGGGCGCCGCGCCGAGCACGATGCGCAATTCCGGAACCCCGAGCGTGGCGGCGTTGCGGGCTATCATTGCGGCCCGCGCGGGAGCCTGCTCAATGGCGATAGCCGAGCGGCCCTCGCCCCCACGCAGCCATTCGATCGCGATCGAGCCACAACCTGCTCCGACATCCCATAGGGTTTCGCCGGACAACGGAGCGAGCGCCGCGAGGGTCGCGGCGCGGACCTCGCGCTTGGTGAGCTGGCCGTCATGCTCGAACACGTCGTCCGGAAGGCCGGCGCTGCGGGGTAATGCCAGGGCGCCACGGCCGGGGATGCAGGCGATCGCGATCGTGTTGAGGTCGGGAACCTGCCGATCGCTCCAAGCCCGCGCCTCGTCAGCGGTGATGGTTTCGCGGCTGCCGCCGAGATGGGCGAGCACGATGACGCGGCTCGGCCCCCAACCGAGCCCGGTGAGCAACTGGGCGACCTCTCGGAGTGTCCCGCCGTCTTCCGACAGGATCAAAATGCGGCGATCGGGCGCGAGATGTAACCGCAGGGTGTCGAGCGGCCGGCCGTGCAAGGTGATCGTCGCGCAATCGGCGAGTGGCCAACCGAGGCGCGCAGCCGCGAGGCTGAAGGCGCTCGGTTGGGGCACGATCGTCATTTCCCTCGCGCGGAAAACGGCGGGAAAGGGTGACGCCGATGCCGTACCACATCGGGTCGCCGCTGGCCAAGACGACCACCCTGGTGCCGCGCCGGGCTGCGATTCCGTCGATTGTCTGGCTGAGTGGCCGCTCCCAGGCGATCCGCTCTGCAACGCCCTCCGGCACCATGCCGAGATGGCGCGCGCCGCCGACCAACACTTCGGCGGTCTCGATCAGCGCTCGCGCCGACGGTGCAAGGCCGGAAAGCCCGTCCTCGCCGATCCCGACGACAGAGAGCCAAGACCTCACGGGGCGAGCGCTAGCGCATTGACCGCCGCGGCGGCCAGGGCGCTGCCGCCACGCCGACCGAGAAGGGTGATGAATTCGAGCCCATGCCCAAAGGCGGCGAGCGCAGCCTTTGCCTCGGCCGCACCGACAAACCCGACCGGAAAGCCGAGAACGAGCGCGGGCTTGGAGGCGCCGCTCGCCAGCAGCTCGAGCAATCGAAAGAGCGCGGTCGGTGCGTTGCCGATCGCGACCACCGCCCCCGGCAAAAACGGCCGCCATTGCTCGACGGCAGCAGCCGAGCGCGTGGTCCCCGGTGCCGCCGCCTGACGTGTCGTTGCAGAGTCGCGCAGAGTGCAGACGATCCGGTTCGGGTCGATCATGACCCCAGCGGCGACCATGGCCGAATCGACCAGGATGGTCGCGCCTGCGGCAAGCGCCTTGCGCCCCGCCGCGACCGCGCCCTTGGACCACTCGAGGTCGGCGAGGATCGCGCTGTCCCCGGCCGCATGCGCCAGGCGCACCGCCAGCGGCTGTATCCGGCGGGGAAAACGCGCGAGATCCGCTTCGGAGCGGATCAGCGCAAACGAGCGGCGCGAGATCTCCGCGGGATCGCGGATGTAGATATACGATCGTGCTCCATTGCCCTCACCCGCCTCGCTGCGCTCGGCACCCTCTCCCGCAATGCGGGAGAGGGGGAACCCAGCCTGCAGGGCTGGGTGGGTGAGGGTAGAAGCCATCGCCGGTATAGTAATCGTGCGCTGCCTTGCCGCAGTCACCCCGAGGGTCCACGCCTCCTCGGTTTCGACCCGGTTGCGCTGCTCGCGGGTCAGCGACGGATCGCCTGCGAACAACGCGGCGAGCTCGCCCGCGCGGTCGCTCGCGGCAAAGAACCTAGCCACCGACCGAACCTGGGCCGCGTCCTTGGGTTCGCCGGCCGCCGGCGATACGGCCCAAAGCGACGGGTAAACCTCGGCGATGACGACCGCACCCTCCTCGGGGGCCTGTAAACCGGTTTCGAACGGCCAGATGCGCACGCGGTCGACCCAGCGCGGATCGTCGCGCAACGCGCGCACCACCGGTATGCCGGTCAGCGCCTGGCCGCCGACCGAGCCCGCGCCGAGCAATTTCCAGCAGGGCTGAGCGCTCGGGATATGCAAATCGACGAGCCGCCGCTCGGCCAACCCGCCGCTCTCATGTGCCCGATGGTGCTTGGGTCCCAGGAAAGGAGTGTCAAACCCGGGCGGACGCCCCCAGAAAGGAAAGCAGCCGTTGGACACTCGCCGGTTGAATTCGGCGGCGATCTTGAATTGGTTGTTCCCGTTCTCCTCCGAGTCGTGAAGGAGACGCGCGATCTCGTCCCAGACGGCACGCCAAGGCGGTCCGGAAAGACCAAGCCGGGCGCCGAAGCCCGAGGGATAACCAAACGGGAAGTCGAAGCCGATAAGAACCCGCTCCCCGCGTTGCACCGCCGTCGCTAGCCAATCGGCGAGGATGGACTTCGCGGCGTGCCGGGTGGGGGGGTTCTCAAGCTTTTCCCCATCTTTGGCATGCCAGCAGATCCAGATGCTGTCGCGCCCGGTGCGCGGCACGGTTGCCGCACTCCAATCGACGATCACGAAGGCATCGAACATCATCCGTTACGATGGTGATGGCCGTCGATGCCGATACCGCGCACATGATGATGATGCCCGGTCTGCGGCAGGCCGGCGTCGTGTTCGTAGCCGATGATCTGAGTACGGTACTTGCAGAGCTGGCAATTCATCGCCGGCTGGCCTTCATTGAGTTCGGCGACACGGTCTCGCAACGCGCCGAGCACCCCCTCGTGGTCGCACAAATATCGCGCCTTGACGAACTCGATTTCCGGAAAGAGAGCGGCGACAGTGTCGGTTTGCGCATAAATGCGTTTCACCAGCACCCCGGTGAACAGAAAATAGGGAAATACGATAATGCGGCGGAAACCGAGTGCTGCGGACCGCATCAGCGCAGCATCGACCCGCGGATGGGCAACGCCGCTGAAGGCGACCTCGGCCCAGCCCAGACCCATGCCTTCCCACAGCATCCGGGCGAGCTTGGAGATGTTGGAATTGGCGTCAGGGTCGTTGGTGCCCCTCCCGACCACTACAAGCAAGGTCTCGGCGCGCGATATCCGCGGCTCGCCCGCGGCTACTGCGATACGATCGGCCGCGGCATGCAGCAGCTTGGGGTCGATCCCGAGATCGCGGCCCAGGCGCACGTCGACACCGGGATTTTCGGCGATGAAGCTGTTCATTTCCCAAGGCAGGTCGTTTTTGACATGACTTGCGGCAAACAGCATGCCTGGGATCGCCAATATCTGCCGCGCGCCGCGCCCCGCCAAGAGAGCGAGGCCGTCCCGGATCGTCGGGCGGGCAAATTCGAGATAACCGGTGGCGAAATCGAATTCCGGCACGCGCGGGCGCAATGCCCCGGCCGCCCGCTCGAATTCCGCGACCGCTTCGGGATCGCGGCTGCCGTGTCCGCAGAGGAGCACCGCCGTCTCGCTCATCGGCCATTCCTCCCGCGGCCAAGATGACGCCGCTGACGGCCGACCCTTTGCTGCTGCTCGTCGCGGGGCTCGTCATCGACGCGCTGTTCGGCGACATGCCGGCGATCTTTCGTTATGTCCCGCACCCCGTCGTCCTCGCCGGCCGCGCGATCGCATTCTTCGACCGCAAGCTCAACCGTGAAACCCGCAGCGAGGCATCCCGCCGCGAACGTGGCATCGTGACGGCCTTCGTGCTGGTCGGCGGCGCCGCACTGTTCGGGCTGATTGTCGAACGGGTCTGCCGCGGCACCCTGGTCGGCGCCGTAGTCGAAGCGGTGCTGATCGCGGTATTGCTCGCGCAGCGCAGCCTGTACGAGCATGTCGCCGCCGTTGCGGGGGCGCTTGCTAACGGCGGCTTGGATCGCGGGCGCGAGGCAGTGCGCCACATTGTCGGCCGCGACCCGATGAGCCTCGACGCGCACGGCGTTGCACGCGCCGCGCTCGAGAGCCTGGCGGAAAATTTTAGCGACGGCGTCGTCGCCCCGGTCTTCTGGTACCTGCTGCTGGGCCTGCCCGGCCTCTTCGCGTACAAGATGGCAAATACGCTCGACAGCATGATCGGCCATCGAACGCCGCGGTACCGCGCCTTCGGATGGGCGGCGGCGCGCCTCGACGATGTTCTCAACACCGTGCCGGCACCGCTCAGCGGGATGCTTTTCGCTATGGCGGCGGTCTTCGCCAAGAATTGCCGGCCGGCTCACGCGCTGGCGATCATGCTGCGCGACGGGCGCAAGCACCATTCGCCCAATGCCGGCTGGCCGGAGAGCGCAATGGCGGGGGCGCTCGGTCTGGCGCTGGCGGGACCGCGCCGCTACCCCGAGGGGCTCGTTGCCGATCCGTGGTTGGGCGACGGCAGCGCCCGGGCGGGGATATCCGATATCGTGCGGGGACTGCAGCTCTACCGGTTCGCTTGCCTGGTCGAAGGTGGGCTGTTGGTGGGCGCTTGGCTTGCGGCCCATGCTACGCTGCTCGCCTGAGGCGGGGCGGCCGAGCGGCGGCCAGGAGCGCCGAAAGATCGAGGCATTGCTCGAGATGCCCGGCGAGAGCATCGAGGGTGGTCTCGATAGTGTGCTCGTACGCGATTTCACCAGGCGCCGCGCCCAATGCCGCCAGAAACGCACTGCGGAAGGGGTCGCTCGCAAACAGCCCGTGCAGATAGCAGCCGGCGACCAGCGCATCGGCGCTAACGCAGCCATCCGGGCCGCTCGCCAAGCGGAGCATGGGGCGTTCGAGGCCCGCCCCAGTGGTCTCCCCGAGGTGCATTTCGTAGCCTCGCACCGGCATTCCGCTCGCTAGCTCGACGCCGGAGGTTTCGGCGAGGCGCTTGGTGTCGGTCAGAACGGTCTCTATGTCGAGAAGGCCGAGCCCGGGCACCGTCTGTTTGCGTCCCTCCACACCGAGCGGATCGGCAATGCTGCGGCCGAGCATCTGATAGCCACCGCAAAGGCCGAGGATTCGCCCGCCCTGGCGGCGATGCGCGAGGAGGTCGATGTCCCATCCTTCGCGTCGGAGGAACTCGAGATCGGCGATCGTCGCCTTCGAGCCGGGAAGAATGACAAGCGCGGCGTCCCGCGGCAGCGGCCTCCCCGCTCGGACCATGACCAGCTCGAGCGCCGGCTCCGCGCGCAGCGGATCGAGGTCGTCGAAATTGGCGATGCGCGGTAGCAAGGGGACCGCAATCCGGATCGGCCCCCGGCCCTCACCCCTCTCGCTCCGCTCGGGACCCCCTCCCGCAGTGCGGGAGAGGGGGGACCAAGCGCGCAGCTTGGTGGGTGAGGGTTGAGTTTAGCGCCAGGGAATCTTCTGCCGGTAGAGCTGAAGCACCCGCGAAGAACGGCACCACGCCAAAACAGTCCATCCCCGTGCGGGCGCTGATCGCCGCGATGCCGCCATCGAACAGCCGAACATCGCCGCGGAATTTGTTGACGATGTATCCGGCTAGCAACGCCCGCTCGGTCGCCGACTGCAGCGCGTGGGTGCCGACCAGCTGGGCGATGACGCCGCCGCGCTCGATATCACCGACCAGCACTACCGGGACATCGGCCGCCTCGGCAAAACCCATGTTGGCGATGTCGCCGTCGCGCAGATTAATCTCCGCCGGGCTCCCCGCTCCCTCCACGAGGACGAGGTCGGCTGCCGCGGCGAGGCGGGAGAAGGAGCCGAGGATGGCCGGCAAGAGGCTCGGGGCCAGCCGGCGGTATTCGCTGGCGCCGGCGGCGCGCCAGACCCGGCCCTGTAGCACGATCTGCGCCCCGCTTTCCGATTGCGGCTTCAGCAGCACCGGGTTCATGTCGGTGACCGGGGCCGTCCCGCAGGCGCGCGCCTGCAATGCCTGGGCCCGGCCGATCTCGCCGCCATCGGCCGTAACCGCGGCGTTGTTCGACATGTTCTGCGGCTTGAACGGCCGCACCCTCAGGCCCTGCCGGGTGAAGGCGCGCGCCAAGCCCGCGAGCAGCAGCGATTTCCCGACATCCGAGCCGGTCCCCTGCAGCATCAGCGCTCGCGCCATCAGAACTCGATCCCCGGTTGCGCTTTGACCCCGGCGCGGAACGGGTGCTTGATGAGGGTCATCTCGGTCACGAGATCGGCGGCCTCGATCAGCTCGGGCCGGGCGTTGCGGCCGGTGACGACGACGTGCAGGTCGCGCGGCTTCGCCTTCAGCACCGCCACGACCTCATCGAGCGGCAGGTAATCGTAGCGCAACACGATATTGAGCTCGTCTAAGAGGATCAGTTTATAGGAGGGATCCGCCAGCATCGTCCTGGCCGTCTCCCAGGCATTACGCGCGGCGGCGATGTCCCTGGCGCGGTCTTGGGTGTCCCAGGTGAAGCCCTCGCCCATCGCCCGGCAGGTCACGAGATCGCCCAACCGTTCGAGGGCGGTGCGCTCCCCGGTCGACCACACGCCCTTGACGAACTGCACAATGCCGACCCGCATGCCGTGACCGAGGCAGCGCAGCACCATCCCGAAGGCGGCCGTCGATTTGCCCTTGCCTTTGCCGGTATGGACAATCAAAAGACCGCGCTCTTCCGTCTTCGTCGCCAGCATGCGCTCGCGTGCCGCCTTGCGCCGAGCCATTTTTTCGTTGTGGCGGCGGTTGACCTCCTCCTCCGTCTCGGAACCTGAGCCCTCTCCGCCCGCCTGCGGGGGGAGAGGGAGGGGGACCCGTCGCGTCAGCGATGGGGAGGGTGAGGTGGGTCGGGCCGGTATTTGGAACGGGGGCTCTCCCCACCTCACCCCCACCCTCTCCGCGCCCAGGGGCGGAGAGGGAGAAATTGGAGTCGCGCATCCCTATCCCGCGCTCCATTTCGTCAGATCCTCACGCGCGCTGTTGCGGCGTGGCCGCCAGAGACCACGGTCGATTGCCTCGAGGAAGCGGCGGCGGGTCTCGTTGAGGGCCGCAGGGTTGTGCTCGGCCATGAAGCCGCGCACCGAATCGTCTGCGAGATAGGCGTCGTAGAGGGCGTCGAAATGCGCATCGTCGACCGCTCGCGAGGTCGCGGCGAAGGCAAAAAGGTAGTCGACCGTGGCGGCAATCTCGGCGGCGCCCTTGTAGCCGTGGCGCATCACGCCGGCGATCCAGCGCGGGTTGGCCGCGCGCCCGCGAACCACGCGTCCCAATTCCTCTCGCAGACTACGGATGCGCGGCATCTCGGGTCGCGAGTGGTCGTTGTGCCATACAGCCGGCGCGTGGCCTGAGAGCTGACGGACAACGAGCGCGAGCCCGCCCTCGAACTGGTAGTAGTCGTCGCTGTCGAGCAGATCGTGCTCGCGGTTGTCCTGGTTGTGCAGCACCGCATCGGTCTCTGCCAGTCGCGCCTCGAGCATTTCACGCTCGGAGCGCCCCTCGCAACCCGCCCCATAGGCGTAGCCGCTCCAGCCGAGATAGGCCTCGGCGAGATCGGCTTCGCCGTCCCAGATCCGCTCGTCGATCATGGTCTGCAATCCGGCCCCGTATGCGCCGGGTTTCGACCCGAATACTCGATACCCGGCGCGCCGGTCGGCTTCTTCCGGCGGAACGCGGTTAGCCTCGAGCGTGCGCCGGTCCTCGGCGACGCGCGCAGCGAGCGGATTGACCGAGGCCGGCTCATCGAGCGCTGCGATGGCGCGCGCGGCCGAATCGAACAAATCGATCAGCCCGGGAAACGCGTCGCGGAAAAACCCCGACACCCGCAACGTGACATCGACGCGCGGCCGATCGAGCACCGACGCCGGCAGGATCTCGAATCCGGTCACCCGGCCGCTCGATCGCTCCCATACCGGGCGCGCGCCGATCAGCGCCAATGCCTGGGCAATGTCGTCCCCGCCGGTTCGCATATTTGCGGTACCCCACGCCGACAATGCGACGCGCGCCGGGTAGTCTCCGTATTCCTGGGCGTGGCGCTCGAGCAGGAGTGCGGCCGATTTCCAGCCGAGCTGCCAGGCCGCTTGCGTCGGCACGGCGCGGGTGTCGACCGAATAGAAGTTGCGCCCGGTCGGCAATACCTCCGGCCGGCCGCGGCTCGGCGCACCCGAGGGCCCGGGCGGAACAAAACGCCCGTCGAGCCCGGCGAGAAGCCCGGAGATTTCGGCGGCGCCGCTTCCCGTGACCGCCGGCCCTAGCTGCCGATCGATCCAGTCAAGAACCGCAGTGGACTGTGACCAGCTCGGGTCAGGCGCCACTTCGCCTGCGACAAGACGCAAGGCCAGCGCCTCCAGACGCTCGACCGTGTCGCCGCAGCTGCGCCAAGGCCCGGGGCCGGCGAGCGCCCAAGGACGCGCCCCGGTCCAGGGCTCGGCAGGATCTTCGCCGAGCGGATCCTCGCCGAGGCCGAGATCGGCCGCCAGCGCCCGCAACAGCGAGGCCTCCTGCGGCGCGGTGCCGCGGCCCGGGCGGGCGAAGGCGACCAGCAGCGAGTGCAGCCTCTCGCCCTCAGGGCTCTGGCCAAAAACGTGTAGCCCATCGCGTATCTGCAGTTCTTTCAGCTCGCAGAGAAACCCGTCGAGCTTGCGCAGCGCAGCGGAGGTTTCATCGCCCGCGGTAATGCCGCAATCACCTTCGAGCCCGGTGGCGCGGGCTTGTTCGAGGATTGCCGAGGTCAGCACGGAAAGCCGGCGGGCATCGCCCAGCGCGGCCTCGTAATATTCGTCGATGAGCCGCTCGAGCTCGGCCATTGGCCCGTAGCTGCCTGCGCGCGTCAGTGGCGGCGTCAAATGGTCGATAATGACCGCCTGAGCCCGCCTTTTGGCCTGCGTCCCCTCGCCGGGATCGTTGACGATGAACGGATAGAGATGCGGCAATGGCGCGAGCACCGCCTCCGGGAAGCATTCAGCTGACAAAGCCAGCGCCTTACCCGGCAGCCATTCGAGAGTGCCGTGCTTGCCGAGGTGGATCACAGCGTCGGCGCGGAATTCGTTGGCGAGCCAAGCATACACGGCGAAATAGCTGTGCGGCGGCACCAATGCCGGATCGTGATAGGTCGCTTTCGGGTCCATGTTGTAGCCGCGCGCCGGCTGGATCAGCACCGCGACGTTGCCGGCGCGGAAGCCGGGGATCGCGAAGCGGCCGCAATCGAGCCGGCCGGGGCGGAAAAACGGATCGCGCTCGGCGGCGCCCCACCGTGCCGCTACCGCCTGCTGCACGGCCATCGGCAGGGTCGCGAAAAAAGCCGAGTAATCGGCGAAGGACAGCAACTCCTGGGCGGGGCCACCGGGGTTGCCGTTGGTCGGACCGCCGAGCAGCCGCTGGATCAATTCTTCAGGACCATCCGGAGCATCGGCGATCCGGTAGCTTGCTTCTGAAAGCGCACGCAGGATGGCGATCGCCGAAGCCGGCGTATCCAGGCCCACGCCGTTGCCGATCCGGCCGTCGCGGTTCGGATAATTGGCAAGGATCAGCGCGACACGGCGTTCCGCAGAAGTCTTCGCTCGCAGCCGCGCCCAATTGCGCGCGAAATCCGCGACGAAGGCGATGCGGTCGGCGACCGGCTCGTAGCCGACGAGATCGGCCTCGGTCTCGGGATCGCGGCCGAGCGGCGCCTTGAAGGACACCGCCCGCGAGAGGATGCGCCCATCGATCTCCGGGAGCGCCACATTCATCGCGAGGTCCCGCGGACCGAGTCCTCGCGTTCCGGAGCGCCAGCTCTCCTCGTCAGCGCCGGCAAAGACCACTTGCAAGATCGGGCAGTTCGCGCTTGCGAGCGGGTCCGCGGCCCGTCCGGCCCCGACGCAGAAACCCGTAGCGTTCAGGATCACTGCCGGCGGCGCTGCAGCGAAGAGCTCGCCGATCAGCGCGGCACTTTCACCATCTTTGAGACTGTGCACGAAAAACGGCAGCGGACGAAGGCGCCGGGCCGGCAGAGCATCGACGAGCCCATCGACCGGCGCGGTATTGCCCGACTGCACGAGCGCCCGGTAAAACAGGATCGGGACGATCCCGCCGTTTCCGCGCCATAACGCAGAGATCTCGCCGAGGCTCGGCAGTGCGCGATCGGGCCAGTACAGCCCGGCCCGCAGCAGCGCCGCCGGCTCGG
Source organism: uncultured Alphaproteobacteria bacterium (assembly GCA_963788085.1). Lineage (GTDB taxonomy): Bacteria > Pseudomonadota > Alphaproteobacteria > ATCC43930 > CGMCC-115725 > AP-15. Next base: position 132,181 of record CAWBFS010000057.1, on the reverse strand, counting down.
CCCATTGCATCTCACAGCCGATCAGAGATCCGGCATAACGGAGCAGGTTGTCGGCATTGGCGGGGCCTCCTTCGGCGAGGTACCGCCACAGCCGGTGGACCCGGTCAGGCTCCAAGGTGGAGAGCTGCTCGAGTTCCGGATCGAGTTTGTCATCGCCGGGGACCAGCGCCAGCGGGATGCCGTTCGTGTGACAAGTTTCAACCAGGCGCTCGATCCCATACGGCCAATAGGCGCTGCCGCCGAGCAGCCTGGCAATCACCAGCCGCGCGCGCGCGACAGTCTCCATATAGAGGTCGACGGAGAAGTTGTGGCCCAGGCGCAGGATCGGCGCGAGGCGCAGGAGGGGTGCGGTCGGATCCTGCGCCCGGCGCCGCTTCTGTGCAGCTGCGAGGAGCGCGATATCGGTGTCGGCGCTCGACAACACCACGATGTCGCCCGGGGTCTGGGCGAGATCGACCGCGGTCGACCCGTCGGCGATGGTCCCCGGCGTCGTGGCGAGAAGGTGCACTTAACTGCCCAATGCTGCCGTGATTGCGGCACGGTCGAGGCCTTTGCGGCCGATCACCACGAGCCGCGTCTGGCGCCTCTCGTTGCCACCCCAAGGCCGGTCGAAATGCCACTGCAACCGGTCGCCGACCGCCTGCACGACCTGCCGGCGATCGCGGCCGGGCAGGTCGATGAAACCCTTGACCCTCAGCACGTCATGCAGCCCGATCGCGCTACGTAGCCGAGCGAGAAACGCATTCCCGTCCTCTACCGGCCCTCCGGTCACGATAAAACTCTCGAAATCATCGTGATCGTGTTCGGCTTCGAGCTCATGAACCGAGAGGCGGGAGGCAAGGTCGTCCTCGGCGGCGGCCGCCACACCGAGCGCCACCTGTGACGGCACCCTGCCCTCGCGTGCGCTGACGAGCTTCACACCCGAGCGAAGCTGCGCCTCGATCTCGTTGCAGAGTGCCGTCAGACGGTCCGCGGCGATCAGATCGGTCTTGTTGAGAATTACGAGATCAGCGCAAGCGAGCTGGTCGGCGAAGACCTCCTCGAGAGGGTTGTCGTGAGCCAATGCGGGATCCATGGAGCGCTGCCGGGCGACGGCCTCAGGGTCGGCCGCGAACAGTCCGGCGGCAACCGCCGCTCCGTCGACCACCGTCAGCACGCCATCGACGGTCGTGCGGGCGCGGATCTCAGGCCACGCGAAGGCCTGCACCAGCGGTTTGGGCAGAGCCAGACCCGAAGTCTCGATCAGGATGTGTTCGGGCGGCGTATCGCGGTCGAGAAGGCGCGTCAGGGTCGGCACGAAATCATCGGCCACCATGCAGCACAGGCATCCATTGGCCAGCTCGACAATGTCCTCGTCGCTGCACGCGGCATCGCCGCAGCCGAGCAGCAGTTCGCGGTCGATGCCGAGCTCGCCGAATTCGTTGACAATGACCGCGAGGCGCCGCCCCTGGGCATGCGCCAGCAAATGCCGCACGAGGCTCGTCTTGCCAGCGCCGAGAAAACCGGTGATCACCGTCGCCGGGACGCGGCGCATGTCAGCCGCTCTCGGGAAGCGGCAAGACCGTGCGAGAGCCCCTCACCCCGGCCCCCTCCCCGCCATGCGGGGCGAGGGAGTGATAGAGCTTGGCCCTCGCCCCGCTTGCGGGGAGAGGGAGGGGCCCGCGCAGTGGGAGGGTGAGGGGCAGACCTCAGCGTGCATCTCAGGAATCCTTCAACACGATGGGCAAGCCCGCAACGACAAAGACGACACGGTCGGCCAGCGCTGCGAGATCCTGGTTGAGGCGGCCGGCGGCGTCGCGGAAGGTGCGGCCGAGCGGCGTCGCGGGGACGAGACCCATCCCGACCTCGTTGCTGACCAGCAGGACGGGCCCGACGGCCTCGCGCAAAGCCCGGGACAGCACGCCGATCTCAGTGTCCGGTTGCCTGCCGGCCATGAGCAGGTTCGACAACCACAAGGTCAGGCAATCGACTAGCACCGGACATCCCGGCGTCGCTGCGGCGATAGCCGGACCAAGCTCTAGGGGCGTTTCGACCGTTCGCCAAAACGAGCCGCGGCGTGCCCGATGCGCGGTGATGCGCTCGGCCATCTCGGTGTCGCCGGCCTCGGCGGTCGCGCAATAGACGCCGCAGCCGGCGGTGTCCTCGACCAGCCGCTCGGCATAGCGGCTCTTACCCGAGCGGGCGCCGCCCAGCACCAAAGTTACAGGCGGGAGCCGCAACCGGTCCGCGGCGAACGATGACAAAGGTCCCTCCTCCTCCGCCCGAGGAATCGTCCCACTTCGCGCGATGCGGAGGTCTCCTGGCTCGGGGTCGTCGCCCGCGGCGCCTTCCCAGGGGTCAAACCCAGCCAGTGGCGGTTGCCGCGAACTCGCCGCTAACAGTTGCGGGGGCAGCGCCGGTCTCGCACCGGACTTCCCTGTCGCATCGCGAAAAATCACGCTAGCACACGCCGATCGACCGCGCCATGCTCCCTGAGCATTTTCCCAGTGAGAGGGAGCTATGAAAATCGAGGGTGGTTGTCTGTGCGGCAAGGTGCGCTATTCGGCCGACGCCGAGCCGGCGTTTGTCGGCGTATGTCACTGCAAGAATTGCCAGAAGGGTACCGGGACCGCGTTTGCCGTGGTCGTCGGACTCCCGAAGCCGGCGCTGACTGTGCAGGGGCCGGTCACTACATTCGCCGGTCAGGGTGATAGCGGCAAAGCAACGTATCGGCGTTTTTGCCCGGAATGCGGCTCGCCACTGATCGATGAAGCCGAGGCCCTGCCCGACGTCACGATGATTTTGGCCGGTACGCTCGACGACGCGAGCTGGGTGAAGCCAGCGATGGAAATTTTTTGCGACAGCGCCCAGCCTTGGGTAGACCTTGGTGGAGAGCGGCAGCGCTTCCCAAAAATGCCCCCCGGGTAAGTCCCTTTAGGAAAGCTACGATAAATCTCGCGCGGTTTGGTTGAACAGGATCCGCCGTTCCTCTTCGCTCGGCGGCGCTGAGCGGCGTAGGTTCTTGCCCAGATCCACCCCCCTCTGCACCGCCGGGCGCTGCTTGATCGCCTCGCGCCAACGCGAGACATTGGGGAAATCGTCGAGCGGCTGGCCCAGCGGCTTCGAGATCAATACCCAGGGCCATGATGCCATGTCGGCGATCGAATAATCGTCGAGGATGAACTCACGCCCCGCAAGCCGGCGCTCGAGCACCCCGAGGCATCGGTTGTATTCGTCGGCATAGCGTTTGTGCGAATAGGGGTGCTCGCCCGGCGCGTAGTTGACAAAGTGGCTCAGCTGGCCGGCCATCGGGCCGAGATTGCCCACCTGCCAGAACAGCCATTCCAGGCATTCTTTGCGGCCGGGCCGGGTTTGCGGCATGAACTGCCCGGTGCGTTCGGCCAGGTGGATGAGAATGGCGCCGGATTCGAAAACCGGCACGGACCCATCGCCAAACTCCGTTCGCGCATCGTGGTCGACGATCGCGGGCATCCGGTTGTTGGGGCTGATCGCGAGAAATTCCGGCTTGAACTGGTCGCCGCGGCCGATATTGACCGGAATCATCCGGTATTCCAGGCCGCACTCCTCGAGCATGATCGCTACCTTCCAGCCGTTCGGAGTCGGCCAATAATAGAAGTCGATCACGTGACCTTCTCTGGGCTCAGCTCGGCGATTTCTCGGGCCGAGTAGCCGAGCTCGGAGAGAATTTCTCGCGTGTGCTCGCCGAGCGCCGGGGCGCCGCGGCGAATTTCCGGAGGGGTGCGCGAGAACCGAGCGGCCGCACGCGTCTGGCGCAGGCGACCCGCCGCCTCGTGATCGGTCTCGACGACAAGGCCGAGTGCCGCTACTTGCGGATGCCGGATGACCTGGTTGCGTGTCAATACCGGGCCGCACGGCACGCCGGCCGCCGTCAGGGCTTCGAGCCATTCGGCAGCCGGGCGCATCATCAGCGCCTGTTGCGTCAGCTCCAGCCGCGCACCGATGTTTTTCTGGCGCAATGCCGGGGTCTTGAACCGCTCGTCTTCGAGCCATTCCGGATGCTCAACCGCGCGCGCCAAGCCGGCCCATTGCCGGTCGGTCAACGCCGCCACGGTCATGTAGCCGTCGGCCGTCTCGTAGATCAGATCGAAAGCGGGTGCCGGCTCCTGCCGCGCCGGCTCGTCGCCGATGAAAGTCTGTCCGCTCATATCGGAGGCCCACAAGAAGGCGAGCACGGCTTCGAGCATCGACAAACGGACATGCTGTCCTTCTCCAGTGCGCTCGCGCGCCAAAAGCGCGGCGGTGATCGCCTGCGAGGCGGTGATCGCGGTCAATTTGTCGGGCAGGATCGTCCGCAGGAGCCGTGGGCGTGCTTCGTCAGAGCCCGCCTGCACCGTCGCCAGCCCCGAAAAGCCCTGGATCACCGGGTCGTAAGCCGGCTTTTCGGCATACGGACCCTTCTCGCCAAATCCGCTGATCGAGACATAGACGATCTTTGGCGAAACGGCGCGAACGGGCTCCTCGCCGACACCAAGGCGGTCGGCGACGCCGGGACGGAAATTCTGCACAAACACATCGGCGTCGCCGGCGAGCCGCAGCAAAGCCTTGCGGCCGCCCCCGGTCTTCAAGTCGAGGACGATCGAGCGCTTGTTACGGTTGTTGTTCAGGAATGAGGCCGAAAGCCCGCCTCTCCGGTCGGCGCCGCCGCGCGTGGCGTCACCCCCGTCTGGAGCCTCGACCTTGATCACGTCGGCGCCCTGATCGGCAAGGATCATCGTCGCGAGCGGCCCGGCGACGTTCGATGTCAGATCGACGACGCGGTACCCGCTGAGTGGACCCGGCATGCGTTCGCCTTTCACATATTATCGTCACCCCGCGAAAGCGGGGGCCCAGGGCGACGAATGGAGCCTTTCCGCCCTGGGTTCCCGCTTGCGCGGGAAAGACGCGGTTAAAGATCAATGAAATCGCGGCATGACCTCCTGGCAGAGCAGCTGTAAGGCCGTCATTACCTGCCGGTGCGGTACTAGGCCGCCGCAATTGAGTTCCGCCAGGATGCCGTCGATGCCGAGCTCGTCCTGCAAGCCGCGCAGGCGTTCGCCTACTTCGTCCGGCGTGCCGACCAGGACTTGGCCCGTCAGCGCCTCCTCGTAGGTCAGGTTTTCGATCCGCTTCAGCCGCTCGGCGCGTCCCTCGATCGCGCGGGTGCCGGCCCGGCTCAATGAATCCCTGAGCCTCTGCGCCTGCTCGCGGTAGAAGTGCATCAGGCTTTCCCTCGGTTCGGCTTGAGCCCGCTGCTCGGTCTCGGCGAGATAGGTCGGAACCCTCAGATACACCTGTCCCCTCCCCTCATGGCCTGCCGCCGCATAGGCCTGGCGATAGGCACGGATCTCCGGGGCGAACTCCGAGAACGAGCCGAAGCGCGCGTTGATGAAGATCGGCAGCCCGCGTTCGCCGACCGCGGGATAGGTGTCCGGGCTCGCCGCGGCTATCCGGATCGGCGGATAAGGCTGCTGAAGCGGCTTTGGCGCCACCGTGATGTTTTTGAAATTGTAGTACTTGCCTTCGTAGGAAAAATTCGGCTGCGACCATGCTCGCTCTACGATGTCGAGCACCTCGACAAAGCGGTCGCGGCTTTCGGCGTAGGATACGCCATAGTCTTCATAAGTGCGCGGCAGCCCGCTGCGTCCGACCCCGAAGATCAGCCGGCCGCCGCTGATGTGATCGACCGTCGCGGCCTCTTCGGCGAGACGCAGCGGGTGACACAATGGCAAGACCTGAACCGCGATTCCGATCTTGATGCGTTCGGTACGCGCGCCGACGGCGGCGGCGATGCTGAGCGGCGCCGACAATACCGAGCGCTGCGGATCGAAATGCAGCTCGGCCAGCCACATCGTATCGAGACCCCAATGCTCAGCCGCATCGATCTGCTCAAACGCCTCGGCGAAGGCATCTCTCTCGCTCCGGCCGGGAAGGGCCGGAAACTGGTGGAACATGCCGAATTCCATGGCGCCGATCTCCCGTTGCTGGGGGTCTATGTTAGAGCAGTATTGCAAAGCTACTGTCGCGAACACACAATAATCGCGATGAGCGAAAACACGCCCAATCTGGTTCTCGAGCACCTCCGGGCCATTCGGATCGAGCTGCATGAGATCCGAGAAGAGCAGCGTGAGCAGCGGGGCCGCCTTGGCTCGATCGAGCGCAGCATCTCACACATGACCCGAGAGATGGCGGAAATGGGCTTACGGCTCGATCGCATGCACGACCGGCTCGACCGGATCGAGCGCCGGCTCGACTTGGTCGAGGCGTAGTACCGCCCCGGCCTCAGGGCGCCGGGAAATGCGTGCGCAGCTCCTGGCCGCCGACTTTGGCGGGATCGGCGTCGATCAGGATGAAAGCGAAGACGCACGGCGCCGGCCCGTTGTTGACCCAGGCGTGCATCGTGCCGCGCTGCACGGCGATATCGCCGGGCTTCATATGCACGACCTCGCCGCTGTCGAGCTCGAGGTCGCACTCGCCCGAAAGCAGTAGCGCGTAGTCGACCGTCTCGGTGCGGTGCATGAATTTCGGCGCGCCGGGCGCGAATTCGGTGATGCGGATCACCGTGCCCTGGCCGGTGCCGACGTAATTGTAGCGCTTGACGAAGCCCGCGCGCTGCGCCGCCTCGGCCTCTTCCGAGGAATTGTCGACCGGCATCTTGTCCGTCGACCAGATTTCGCAGCCGGCGATATGCGGGCGCCCCAATCGGCTGACGGCCTGCAGCCGCTGGTCGGTCTTCACGACCGCCTTGCCGTTCGCGTCATGCCCGGTGACGATCCGTCTTACTTCCAGCGCCATGGTTTCCTCCGGTCTTGCATTTGCCGCGCCGTCGCGCGACGCTAATCCATATCAGATCGACCTGACGAGTGGAGGGTGCGGTGAACGATATTGCGCCGACGCGTTTCAAGTGGGTGGGAACTCGGCCGATCCGTCCGGACGGGGTGCCGAAGGTGACGGGCCGCGCAATGTACGGTGCGGATTTCGCGACGGCCGGCACGCTCTACGGCAAGATTTTACGCTCGCCGCATGCCCATGCGCGCATCCGCTCGATCGACACCTCGAAGGCCGAAGCCTTGCCCGGCGTCAAGGCGGTCGTGACCGCAAAGGATTTCCCGGACCATAAATTCGAGTACCAGGGGCCGGAGCGCGTACAGCAGAATTTCTGGCACATGACGCGCAACGTCATGGCGCGCGAGAAGGCGCTCTATGAAGGCCATGCCGTCGCGGCGGTCGCGGCGATCAGCAAATCGGTCGCCGAGGAAGCCGCTTCGCTGATCGAGATCGATTACGAGGTCTTGCCGCACGTCATCGATGTCGATGAGGCGATGAAGCCCGACGCGCCGTTGCTCTTCGAGGACCAGATCACCCGCGGCATCGACCCGGCGCCGACCAAGCCCTCGAACATCGCCAAGCGGGTCGAGTTCAAGATCGGCGATCTCGATGCCGGGTTTGCCGAAGCCGACGTGATCGTCGAGAAGGAGTTCAAGACCGCTGCGGTGCACCAGGCCTATATCGAGCCGCATGCCTGCGCCGCCCGCTTCGACGCCGACGGCCAAGCCGAGATCTGGGCGTCGAGCCAGGGGCATTTCGTCGTGCGGGCGTTGACCGCGAAACTGCTCGACATGCCGGTCGGTTCGATCCGAGTGACGCCGGCCGAGATCGGCGGCGGGTTTGGCGGCAAGACAATCGTCTATCTCGAGCCGGTCGCGACCCTGCTCGCCAAGAAATCGGGGCGCCCGGTCAAGATCGTGATGAGCCGCGACGAGGTATTCAAGGCCTCGGGGCCGACCTCGGGCTCCTCGATGCGGGTCAAGATCGGCGTCAAGAAGGACGGCACGATCACCGCCGCCGAAGGTGAGTTCAAATTCCAGGCTGGCGCCTTTCCCGGCTCGCCGGTCATGAACGCCTGCATGTGCGCCTTTGCGCCCTACAACATCCCGAACCAGCACACGGTCGGCTATGATGTCGTGTGCAACCGGCCGAAATCGGCCGCCTACCGGGCGCCGGGCTCGCCGATCTCGGCCTTTGCGGTCGAGAGCGTGCTCGACATCCTGGCCAAGAAGATCGGCATGGACCCGCTGCAATTGCGGCTCAAGAACGCGGCGCGGGCCGGCACGCCGATGATCTACGGGCCAAAGCTCGGCCATGGCGGCTATGTCGAGACCGTCGAGGCATTGGTCAATCACCCGGCCTATAAGACGCCGCTCGGCCCCAACCAGGGGCGCGGCGTCGCGTCGGGCTATTGGTTCAACGGCGGCGGCGAGTTCGAGCGCCTCGGTGCAGGTCAACGAGGACGGCACGGTCATCATCGCGACCGGCAGCCCCGACATCGGCGGCTCGCGCGCCTCGATGGCGTTGATGGCGGCCGAGACCCTGGGGATCGACTACAACCAGATCCGCTCGATCGTCGCCGACACCTCGTCGGTCGGCTATACGCATGTGACCGGCGGCTCGCGCGTCACCTTCGCGACCGGCATGGCGGTCGTCGAGGCCAGCAAGAAAATCGTCGACGAACTGCGCGCCCGGGCCGCGATGATCTGGGACGTCGATGTCGAGGGCGTCGTCTGGGAGGACGGCCAGGCCAAGCCCGCGAGCAGCAATGTCGGCGATTTCGCGCCATTGTCGTTCAAGGAATTGGCGGCCAAGAAGGCGCTTGACCGGCGGCCCGATCACCGCCGCCGCCTCGGTCAATGCCGGCGGCATGGCGCCCGGCTTCTCGACGCAGTTCTGCGACGTCGAGGTCGATCCCGAGACCGGCAAGGTGACGATCCTGCGCTTTGTCGCGGCGCAGGATGTCGGCAAGGCGATCCACCCCTCCTATGTCGAGGGGCAGATCCAGGGCGGCGTCGCGCAAGGCATCGGCTGGGCGCTCAACGAGGAGTACATCTACGATCGGCAGCGGCCGGCTCGATAATGCCGGCTTCCTCGACTACCGCGTGCCGGTCGCCTCCGACATGCCGATGATCGAGCCGATCCTCGTCGAGGTGCCGAACCCGGCCCACCCCTACGGCGCCAAGGGCGTCGGCGAAGTCAACATCGTGCCGCCGATGGCGGCAATCGCCAACGCGATCGACAGCGCGATCCACCGCCGCCTCACCGAATTGCCGATGTCGCCCCCCAAGGTTCGCGCCGCCCTCGACCAGGGCCAGGCGGACGATTAAAGGGCATCGGGCTCACGGCACTACCTCTTCATCCCCGTGGCCGCGTCGGCACCCTCTCCCGCAATGCCGGCGGGATGAAGACGTGGACGGCCGGGACAAGCCCGGCCGACGTGGTGAGTGCGGGGCCGCGGCTATGGAGGACCAGATGACAATGGCCGCGCGGGTGTCTTCACCTCGGGCTTCAGCCGCCGCTACACCGGCGGCGTGCGCGAATTCACGGTCGAGGCCAAGAACCTGCGCGGCGTCATCAAGGAGATGGACCGCCTCTACCCCGGCCTCGGCGAGCACCTCGAAGAAGAAACCACCGTCGCAATCGACGGCGCGATCCACGAGACCGCCTATTTCCAGCCGATCCGCGAAGGCTGCGAAATCTTCTTCATCCCCAAACTCGAAGGGGGTTAACCTCGCCCCTTCCCTTGCGTGCGTCTCCGGCCCTACAGCTTATTACGTCGGGACTCAGCGAAGTTGGCGCCTCTGTCTCTCTTGAAGTCCTCTCTCGTCCCAAGCGGTTCAGCCACAAAGCGCGCGTAAGGTTTCGGATCAGACCAGCGCCCCGGCACCAACTTGGGAGAGACCACCGCTGTTTCGTTGCCTCGACTGCCATTTAAGCGCCTTCGGCCAGCCTGCTCCTCGGCTTCGAGCTTCAGGCGCTACTGCTCCGTTCCACGCCATGCCAAGTAAGCGCGCGCATACGCAGTCGTCGGTTGAGCGCCACCCCTGCAGACCTCAACGAAATGCACCTGCAGTGCTGTCTGCGGTACTTGGACACCTCGGTCGAGTTCCTGAAGCGCCTTGATGTAAGGAGCAATCAGGCCTGGGGGTGGCGTGCTCATATGAGACAACCTCTGATTTATCACAATATCAACCCGAGAAACACGTGACAAGGACTTCATACAATTAAAGCCGCGTAACTTTCTACCTTAGGTAGTCCAACTTGGAGACTGGCTCTCTACCTGTTTTTTCCTTCTATTATCAGGAGGAGCCGCTGGTCGCCGGCTATCGGCGGGGCTGTGGCTTCCGGCCTGCGAGGCTGTAAGGAAACTGGCGATTAGCTGGATCAGCATCGTGCGTCCTTCGAGACAGCTGCTTCGCAGCTTCCTCAGAGCGTGTGAATGTTTCGCGCATTTTTGCAGCATGAAGGGGTTGCAGCAAGTTGTGGTAGTGCTATTGGGGACGGGATGACTGGTGTGAGGGAGCCGGTCGGTGTCGGGCAATAGCGAACTGTTTGGGGATTTGCCGGAGCAGCAGGTGCCGCAAGCGCGGGGTCGGGGAACGCCGCGGTTGCGGCAGCCGGAGCGGCATCAGCTGGGCTGGCATGCGGTGACACTTGATGATCTGGTGGCGCACGATCATCCGGTGCGGGCCGTGTGGGGGTTTGTCCAAGGGCTTGATTTGCGCGCGCTGCACGATGCGGTGAAGGCGCGCGAAGGAGTGCCGGGGCAGGCGCCGCCAGCAGCCGAGCTGATGATGGCGCTGTGGCTGTGGGCGACGGTGGAGGGGGTCGGCAGCGCGCGGCAGCTCGCCGGTTGTGCGAGCAGCATCTCGCCTATCGTTGGCTGTGCGGCGGGGTGTCGATGAACTACCACACGCTGTCGGATTTTCGGGTGGCGCATGCCGCGGTGCTCGACCGGTTGCTGGCCGGCGGCGTTGCGGCACTGGTTGCCCAAGGTCTGGTGGTGCTCGATGTGCTGGCGCAGGACGGGCTCAAGGTACGCGCGGCGGCGGGGGCCGGCTCGTTCCGTCGGCGCGAGCGGTTGGGCAAACTGGCGGTGGCGGCCAAAGCGCGGGTCGCGCGGCTTCGCGCCGAGCTCGAAGCCGATCCGGCGGCGGGCGATCGGCGTCAGCGAGCAGCGCAACAGCGCGCGGCGCGCGAACAAGAGGAGCGGGTGCAGGCCGCGCTCGACCGGATGAATGAGCCCGAGGCCGAGCGCGCGCGTCGCGAGAAGACCAACAAGGCCGAGGTGAGCCGGCAGAAGGAGCCGCGCACCTCGACCACCGATGCCGAAGCGCGGGCGATGAGGTTGGCCGATGGTGGGTTTCGGCCGGCCTACAACATGCAGATCGTGTCGGCGCCAAAGGGTCAGGTCATCGTCGCGGTCGACATCGACACCACGGGCTCCGACCGCGGCCTGGCGCGCCCGGCGCTGGAGCGCTTGAGCGATGCCGGGACGCCGCCGTCGGATTACCTGGTGGATGGCGGGTTTGCCAAAACCAACGATATCGAGTGGGCTCATCAGAGCGGCATCAAACTGTGGTGCCCGCCGGGGCACAGCAAGCACAGCACCGATCCTTACGCGCCGCGGCCGGACGACAAACCGGGGGTGGCGGACTGGCGCCGGCGGATGGCCAGCGAGCCGGGTAAAGCCCTCTACCAGCAGCGCTCGCAGGCCGAATGCCCCAATGCCTGGGCGCGCCGCATGGGGCTCGCTCAGCTGCGCGTGCGGGGGAAGCAAAAAGCCCGCGCCGTGCTGCTGTGGTTCGCGCTCGCCCACAACATGCTGCGTGCTTTGGCGTTGCGGCGGGCCGCCATGGCTGCGGCAACTTGAGATGGTTGACCGGGGCGCCAACTCAATGACAGATATTCCCGCCCGCTCAACCATCCGCTCGCCCCTTTTTTCCCAGTCTCGCCGATGAGACCGGCGCGGCAGCCAAGCCGTTATCCAGTACCGCCCCGAGATGTGGGCGCCGAACCATCAGGCTGGCCGGACTAAACATTCACAGGCTCTCAGCATGAGGAAGTCTCGAATGCCATCAAAGGATTACCTCATGCTGAGGGCGCCCGCGGGGCGCGTCTCGAAGCACGCACCGCCACTATGCAGCTAATTTCCTGACAGCCTCATGCAGCCGGAATGTCAGCTTATTGCAGCGGCGGGCACACCAGATTGAGCTGCATCTGGGCCACCAGCGCCGAGTTGAACGGGCGGTTGGCGCAGCGGGCGTTGTATTCGCTGACCCGCGCATTATAGCGTGCCGTGGCTTGGGTGGCGTCGCGCGTGGACAGGCCCGATCGACTGGCGATACGCGGCGTCGCGCCGCTCGAGAAGTGCCTTGTACCGGGCGACTGCGTCGGGGTTGTTGACGTCCACCGTCGATCTCTCGCGTGCGAGCTGAGAATTGAGGTCGGCAAGTTGCCGGGTAACCGTGTCCAACGCCTGCTTCTTGGCGTTCATATCCGCCGAGAACGCCGAGACCGCCTGCTGCAGGCACAAGCACCCTGTGATCTCGGCCATTTCGGGTGGTACCTGGGCTTTCGCCGCTCCGGGTGCATACAGGGTGACTAGGCCCAGACCCAAAGTATCACAACCGCCACGCGGATCATCTCGCGCGCCCCCAGCCGGCTAGTGGGTCGTGCTCCGCGTCGTGGAATCGGCCAGTTCCCGAACCCGCTCGGCAGCTTCGTGGCCGAGCTCATTGGCCTTGTTCCATAATCCGTCGCGGGCTTCGCCGATGTAGTCCTGCTCTATTCTGGTGGGCGGCAGTATAGCCGCAAAAAGCGCACCTGCAACCAGGCCGGCAACACCGATCAGCCAGGGATCGGTCGACAGCTTCTCAGTCACTTGACTGCTGGCCCGGTTGGCCAGATCGCCTGCCGCACCGGCCCGGTCGAGCACGGCACTACCGGCGTCGCGGACTGTGCTGATCGCGCCGCGCGCCGCTCCCGCGGCCTGATGAACCCAACCATTGCCCCGGCCCGAATCGGTGCGGGCCAGCGGCTCGCCGTCGGGTCCCAGGACCTGCCCGCCGGGCCGCTTCGCTCGAACCGCCACCGATCCCGATATCGCCGGCAAGCTCCCCGATCCGCCGTTGTGCTGCCTGGACGCGCTCGTCGTTGATTACGCGATCCACCAAACCCGTGTTGTTGGCTACGAGCCATGCGATGCCCACCCCAATCAACGTAAGCGGCACGCTGTTGGCCTGAATTACCTCACCGACCCCGTTGCCCTTCATTGAATCTCTAATCATTTCGCTTCCCTTCCGTTTCCATTCAGCGGATCACGATGACCTGATCCCGGATCCAAGCTTCATCCTCGCGAAGCGAGTTCAGCGTGCGGCGCGGGACCAAAGCGTCGGCCTTGAGACGGCTCTTCCCGAACAGCGCCAATCCAGCGCCCAACGCCATCACCAAAATCCCGATGATCAGGGCGGAGAGCCAAGGCGCCAAAACATGGCTGAGGCCAAGGATCGCCGCCGCCACCAACGCGAGCCAGCCGCTGAAGGCGATCACCCCTCCTGCCGCAAGCGCCCCTGCGCCCACGCCCATCCGCCCCAGCTTCTCATTGAGCTCGGCCTTGAAGAGCGCGATCTCCTGGCGGACCAGTGTGCTGGTCTCGCCTGCGAGATCGGACAGCAGCGCGGCTAGCGGACGCCCGGGCCGCACGCGGGGCTCTTCGATGTCTGGCCCGAGGCGGCCGTTGCCGGAAATCATCAACGGGTCTCCACGGCTCCGGTTAGCGGGGCGCCGTTACCGGTCAGGTTACCGGCGGCAGTGCCCGTTGCGCTCGATACGGCCGCCGTTACGGTACGCGGCGGTTCGCTGCTGCGCGACGACCAATCGGCATTATGCTGCCGTCCGCTGGTCGACGCCCATAAGAGGCGCCCGACGACAAAACCGGTGGCAACTGCGCCGAGCACAAACCAGGTCGGTTGGCGCCGTGCGAAATCCTCGGTATCGGCGACCAGCTCGCCCCAGCGCCTGTCACGCATCGTACGCGAAAAACTATCGACCTGCGCCGCCCCCTCTTCGAGGTAGCGGGCGATTACGCGGTTTTGCGATTCGTCGAGCGGACGCGCAGCGCTTCGCAGCGCCTCGGCTACTCCCGAAATCCTATCGGCGATCTGTCGCTTCTGTTCTTCGAGCAGCGATTCGGCAGCCGATCGGGCCGCGTCCAAGAATTCTGTGACGACGCTCCCGCTGTAACCTCTCTGTACCTCCGCCGTCGACTCCACCCGCCCCGCCGCCCCGGTCGGGGCGATTATGCTCGAGGAGGCATCATTTCTGTCAGCCATACGTCGTCCTCCGAGAAAACTCGTACCTGCCATCCTGCTCGGCCAACGAATTCGTTCGACCTCAGGTTCCTACGACGCAGCAGGAATCCTCTCTGATTTCGTTGTCGAACCGCTGCCATAGTTTGCCTGATAATTGAGACATCCCGTGCGATACGGCCGGCGGGGGAGCGGGGGTCTGTTGAAAAGCAAGACGATAACGGCGCGAGCCGATGGCTGAGCCGAGGCTGCGGCTCGACCCTGCCGACCGCATCCGGCAAGCCGCGCACGCGCGTGCCGCGGCACCGTGCTCGCGGCAAAACATTCTTGCTGCGCGCCTCCAGGCTCGGCCTATTGGTGCTCCTGTGGACGGCGATCGTCGGCAGCGTCGTTCTCGGCTATTTCGCCCTCATGCTGCCCGAGACCGGCGAACTCACCCGCGCCGAGCGGCGTCCGAGCGTCACGATATTGGCAGCGGACGGCAGCCTGCTGACGACCTATGGCGACCTTTTCGGCCAGCCATTGACCCTGAAGGAGATGTCGCCCTACCTGCCGAAGGCCGTCGTCGCAACCGAAGATCGCCGCTTCTACAGCCATTTCGGGGTCGATCCGATCGGCCTCGTTCGGGCCGCCTTCGCCAATCTCGCCGCCGGGCATATAGTCCAGGGCGGCAGCACGATAACCCAGCAGCTCGCCAAGAACCTGTTCCTGACCCAAGAGCGCAGCCTCTCCCGCAAGATCCAGGAGACACTGCTGGCGCTGTGGCTCGAGCACCGCTTCTCGAAGAACCAGATCCTCGAGATTTATCTCAACCGGGTCTATCTCGGGGCCGGGACCTATGGCGTGGATGCCGCGGCGCACCGGTATTTCCACAGATCGGCGAGGCAAACGACCCTCTACGAGAGCGCCGCCATTGCCGGCCTGTTGAAAGCACCGACCCGGTTCAACCCGACCCGCGACCCCGACAAGGCCGCGGCGCGGACCGCGCAAGTCCTCGCCAAAATGGTCGATGCCGGGTTTGTCACCGCCAGTCAAGCGATGGCCGCCCTCAGCGGCGGAACCTCGCTTGCCGCGGTGGCTGTTGCGCGGCCGGGCGCTCGTTATTTCGGGGATTGGGTGGCCGAGCAGTTGGCAGATTTTGCCGACATCGGCAATCGTGACTTGACGGTGGTGACGACGCTCGACCCGCGCATGCAGGCACAGGCCGAAGCGGCGGTCGCGGACGTCATCGCCCGCGAGGGCGGGAAAATGGCGGTGAGCCAGGGCGCGCTCGTGGCGATGTCGCCGGACGGAGCGGTCCGCGCCATGGTCGGCGGCCGCGATTACAACGAGAGCCAATTCAATCGCGCAACCCAGGCGCAGCGTCAGCCGGGCTCCGCCTTCAAGCCATTCGTCTATCTGGCCGGGCTGGAAGCCGGCTTGCAACCCTCCGACCAGTTCGTCGACGCGCCGATGCGCATCGGCAATTGGCAGCCGCGCGATTACACCGGGCATTATCAAGGCGAGATGACCCTCGCCGAAGGTCTGGCTCAGTCGGTCAACACGATCGCGGTCCAGGTCGCGCAGCGCGCCGGCCTGCCCAACGTCGTGGCGGTCGCGCACCGGCTCGGGATTTCGTCACCGCTCACGCCCGAAGTGAGCCTTGCTCTCGGCACTAACGAGGTGAACCTGTTAGAGCTGGTTTCGGCCTATGCGCCGTTCGCCAATGGCGGTTTCGGCGTGTGGCCGCACGGCATTACCGAAATCCGCGACAGCGCAGGAAAGATCGTGTTCCGCCGCACCGGCTCGGGGCTCGGTCAAGTCGTGACCCCGGAGTTCACCGGGACCATGAACCAGATGCTGAGTGCCGTGATCGGGCACGGCACCGGCAAGAGCGCCGTACTGCCCCGACCGGCCGCCGGCAAGACCGGCACGACGCAGGATTATCGCGACGCCTGGTTTATCGGCTACACCGCCGATCTGGTCGCAGGAGTATGGCTCGGCAACGACGACAATACGCCGATGAACAAGGTGACGGGCGGCTCGCTGCCGGCGCAGACCTGGCGCCGTTTCATGCTGAGCCGCCACCCAGGCGATGCCGGTGCGCCCGCTGCCGAGCGCGCCGTTGCCGCCCGCTGGAGTGCTGGCCGCAGCGCCGCCGCGCTCCGGGCGGCGGGTTCTTCGACAATTTCTTCCGGCTTTTCGGGCCGAGGTGATGGAGCGTGCGAGGCGCCCTCACCCACCAAGCTACGCTCGGCCCCCTCTCCCCGCACCGCGGGAGAGGCTGGGCGCAGCGAGGCGGTGAGGTCCGCGAGGCTCTACCGCAACGGCGAGAACGACGCCGGCACGACCAGCATGTTCTCCTGCTTGATGAACTGACCGCGAGTGTTGGGTGGCCAGGCACCCGTAGCGCGGGCCTCGTCGCGGATGCGGAAGCGCTCGGCCGCATCCTTGTAGGCCCAGATGTGGATCCATTGGTTGAGCGGCCCGAGCTCGGTGTGGCCAGCCGCCGCCAGAGGCGACAGCTTCACCCGCCCTTCGATCCTCTCGGCCCAGCGCTCGATGACGGTCGGCGCCGCTCCCGGCAGCATCGTATAGGTGCGGATCTCATAGAGATTGCCGTGCTGCCGCGGCGTGAAGGCCGGGCAAAACGGCGCCGCATTGACGATCTTGCTCTCCATCTCGACCTCGAATTCCTGGATCTTCGGCGGCCAGTTCGGGATCGACTGCGAACGCACCCGCGTCCGATGCTGCAGATCGTCATAGGGCCAGATGTGGATGATGTGATTGAGCGGCCCCACTTCGGTATGAAAGAACGCGCCGAGCGGCGACACCTTGACGCGCTCGGTCAGCGCTTCTGCGAACCGCTTCTCGACCTCCGGCACCGAGCCCGGCTGCAACCGGTAGGTCCGCATCTCAAAGATCATCGACCTGCTCCCCAATAGAGTTATCGGCGCGGCGCATTCTAGAGGCGCCGGGGAGCAAGTCAAACCCGGCGCCTCCTTTTTTCCCGGGCTCTTATCGGGCTTTGCGCCGGCGCGCAAAGGCTGCGATGCCGAATAGCCCGACGGCGAGCAGAGTCAGCGACGCCGGCTCCGGCACCGGGGTGGCCAGCAGCCCGATGACCTGCGTCCCGTTCGAGTAAAACCCGACCAGATCGCCGAGGTCGTTGATGCCGTTGATCGTCGTGCCGGTGACGTTGAACGCCGGCGTCGCCGAAGCGTTGGGATCGCTGATTGTCTGAAAGCTGTCAGTCAGAGGTTCAACAGCAACCCCTGGGTCTCGCCGTTAACGTCCACAAAGCTGCCGACGGCCTCGTTTGCATTGTTGAGACCGAGCAGCATCGTCATGGTCCCGTTCGGGTCATCAAAACTCCTAAACGTTCCGTTATTGTCGATGAACCCGTGGGTGTTGCCGGCGCCGTCGACATAAAAACCGCTGATCACACCGGCATTGTTGACGCCGGTTGCGGTCGTCATCACCGCATTGAACGCAGCCGGCAGCGTTACCGGCGTAAATGTCATATTGCCGATGTTGTAGAGATAACCGTGCGCGTTGCCGGCGCCGTCGACATAAAAACCGGCGGCGATATTGTTGTTGTTGACCCCGAGCAGCTGGTTGACTGTTCCAGTGCCAGTATTGGGGTTCATGACTGAGGTGAAATTGCCGTTCTGGTCGACAAATCCAAAATTGGTGCCGGCACCATTAATCCAGAAGCCAACCGTGGTCGGGCTAGCGTTGCTATTGATTCCGACAACCTGAGTTTGCACCGAGTTGGGAAAGTTCTCACTGGTGAAATTGGCCGGGGCGAAGGGCGGCACCACGGTATAACCCTTGTTGGGGACGATCACGCCGTCGCCGGCGTACCCGGCGATGGTGCTGGCGCTGTTAATTCCCAATGCTTGGTTGAAGTTTGAATTGCCGGTTCCGCCAGTATTCCCGGTCGGATTGACGATGTTTTGAAAGGTGAAGGTCGTCGCATGTGCGGGCAGCGCGCCCCAGGCGAGCGCCGCCGTGGCAAGAGCGCCGAGAGCCAGCTTGCAGCGGGTGGCTAGGGTGAATGAGGAACCAGGGCTGGCCGGTGGGTTCATGGGTTGCCCCTCTTACGATTGTTCGTTAGCGCAAGGTCCATGCCAACTTCGCCGACGACGACGATTGCTGAGCAAAATCAGTGACCTAAGAAATCGAGCTCTGAATTTGCGCACGCGACAGTGTCGGAAAACTTTACGCATAGTTACGCTGGTTTTGCGAGCATCCCTTGTTCAAGTCCAGGCCGATCAATCGGTTAGCTTCTCGCCCCTTTGCTCAGGCGTAGTGTAAAGAGATCCGACAGTCGAGCAGGGCCGAGAATTCCCCGCTCCTGAACGCCCTACGGCAGTCGCGCCAGCTTTTCCGTCAAGAGGTCGTAGAACCCGTCGGCATCCACCGTGTTCATGAACCGCGCATTGACCAGTCGCCCGGTGACACCCCACCAATCCACGACGGTCATCCCCACCGTAAGCGGGCTCTGCGTTTCGATCGCGACATTGACTTCGCGCCCTTGATAGAGCGCCGGCTGCAACAGGTATGCAATCACCGACGGATCATGCAGCGCCATGGCTCGGGTCCGAACCTGGCGCGGCGCTTTTCTTCAAAGGCGGCCAGCAACGCGGCGACAGCCACGCCGCAGCGATTGCCGAGAGCGCGCAACGCTGCGAGCCGCGGCGGTGTGCTGAGCACCTGATGCGTGACATCGAGCGGGATCATCGTGATCGGGATGCCGCTGTCGAACACGATCGCCGCGGCATGCGGGTCGAGCATGGATGTTGAATTCGGCCGCCGGCGTCATATTGCCGAGCTCGAAACACGCGCCGCCCATCACCACCAATTCGCGGACTCTGCCGGCGACCTCCGGCGCCTTGACGCAGCGCCATCGCGATATTCGTCAACGGCCCCAGGGCGCACAGTGTGATCGCGCCCGCCTCGGCCGAACTCAATGTCTCGATCAGAAAGTCGACACCGTGCTGAGACTGCGCCGGCGAGGCCGGCTCGGGCAGCAGCGGCATCGAGGCGTGGGTCATTGTGAATGTGCTCGGCAGTAACCAACGGGTGCATCAATGGCCGCGCGCAGCCGGCATAGACCGGCAACTCGGGGCGCCCGGCCAGAGCACAAACCCGCCGCGCGTTTCGCTCGGTCTGCGCCAGCGGCAGATTTCCCGCTACAGCGACAAGGCCGAGGACCTCCAATTCCTCGGCGCTGCCAATGCCAGCAGGATCGCGACGGCGTCGTCCAGGCCGGGATCGGTATCAATGATGATCCGCCGGCGCATCTGTTGCGCTTACCGGCGCAGCACCAGCAGTTTCTTGATCTCGGCGATCGCCTTGGCCGGGTTGAGGTTCTTTGGGCAGGTCCGGGTGCAGTTCATGATCGTGTGGCAGCGGTAGAGCCGGAACGGGTCTTCGAGCTCGTCGAGGCGCTCGCCGGTCTTCTCGTCGCGGCTGTCGGCGATCCAGCGATAGGCCTGCAACAGCACGGCGGGTCCCAAATAGCGCTCGCCGTTCCACCAGTAGCTCGGACACGAGGTCGTGCAGCAGAAGCACAGAATGCATTCCCACAGCCCGTCGAGCTTCTCGCGCTCCTCGATCGATTGCGGCCGCTCGCGGTCGGGCGGCGGCGGGCTCGCGGTCTGCAGCCAGGGCCGGATCGATTGGTACTGCGCAATGACATGCGTCAGATCGGGCACCAGATCCTTGATGACCGGCATGTGCGGCAACGGGTAGATCCGCACCGCGCCTTCGATGTCCTCGATCGCCTTGAGGCACGCCAGCGTATTGGTGCCGTCGATGTTCATTGCGCAGGAGCCGCAAATGCCTTCGCGGCATGAGCGGCGGAAGGTCAGGGTCGTGTCGATCTCGTTCTTGATCTTGATCAGCGCGTCGAGAACCATCGGGCCGCAATCGTTGAGATCGATCTCGAAGGTGTCGATGACCGGGTTCTTCCCGTCGTCGGGGTTCCAGCGGTAGATCTTGAACTCGCGCAGACGGGTGGCGCCGGGCGGCCCGGCAAACCGTCTTGCCGGTCCCGATTTTCGAGTTCCGCGGGAGGATGAATTCGGCCATGGGCGGGTTCTCACACCACGCTTTTTCTATCCTCTCCCCCCGCCGGCCGGGGGAGAGGGCAGGGTGAGAGGGGCCGGAGGGCTGAGATCCGGCGCCGCCCACCTCACCCTCCCGTCGCTTTGCGACGGGTCCCTCCCTCTCCCCCCTGAAGGGCGGAGAGGGGCTTTTCCCCGGAATAGCTCGCGCCCTTGCGCGTGAGACGAAATGGGGCCGGTTGCTCGGGCAAGCCAAAGTCATTTAGCCCTCAATACACGCGCGCCTTAGGCGGGAAGGTCTGCACCTCGTTCGACAGCGTGAAGAGGTGGACCGGGCGATCGCCGAGCTTGACCCCGCCATCGCCGTCGAGCCAGGCGAGCGTGTGCTTCATCCAGTTCCGGTCGTCGCGCTCGGGGTAATCCTCGCGGGCGTGCGCGCCGCGGCTTTCGGTCCGGTTCTCCGCCGAATGCAGGGCAACGACGGCCTGCTCGAGCAGATTTTCCAGCTCCAGAGCTTCGACCAGGTCGGTGTTCCAGATCATCGACCGGTCGGAGATGCCGAGTTCGCCGTAGCTGTTGGCCACCACGTCGATCCGGCTGACCCCTTCCCGGAGCACTTGTGCCGTGCGAAAGACGGCGCAGTTGGTCTGCATCACACGCTGCATGTCGAGCCGGATCTCGGCGGTCTTGCGGGACCCGTGCGACTGACGCACCGCGTCGAGCCGGGCCACCGCCTCCTCGCCGGCGCCATTCGACATCGGTTTCTGCGGCGTGCCGGGGCGCACCAGCTCGGCGGCGCGATGGGCCGCGGCGCGGCCGAACACGACGATGTCGAGCAGCGAGTTGCAGCCGAGCCGGTTGGCCCCGTGCACCGAGACCGAAGCCGCCTCGCCGATCGCCATCAGCCCGGGAACCGTCGCGTCCGGTTCGTCGGCGGTCGGCCGCAGCACCTCGCCGTGGTGGTTCGTCGGAATGCCGCCCATGTTGTAATGCACGGTCGGCAATACCGGGATCGGCTCGCGGGTGACATCGACCGCCGGCGAAGATCTTGGCCGTCTCCGAGATCCCCGGCAGTCGCTGGTGCAGCACCTCGGGCGACAGGTGCTCGAGATGTAGCAGGATATGGTCCTTCTCCGGACCGCAGCCGCGGCCCTCGCGGATCTCGATCGTCATCGCCCGGCTGACGACGTCGCGCGACGCCAGGTCTTTGGCGTGCGGCGCGTAGGCTTCCATGAAGCGCACGCCCTCGCTGTTGGTCAGATAGCCGCCCTCGCCTCGGGCGCCCTCGGTGATCAGGCAGCCGGCGCCGTAGATCCCGGTCGGGTGAAACTGGATGAACTCCATGTCCTGCAGCGGCAGCCCGGCTCGCAGCACCATGGCGTTGCCGTCGCCGGTGCAAGTGTGGGCGGAGGTGCAGGAGAAATAGGTCCGGCCGTAGCCGCCGGTGGCGAGGACCACGAGATGGGCGCGAAACCGGTGCAGGCGTGCCGTCCTCGAGGTTCCAAGCCATGACCCCGCGGCAGGCCCCCTCGTCGTCCATGATCAGGTCGAGCGCAAAATACTCGACAAAGAACTCCGCATTGTTGCGCACGCATTGCTGATAGAGCGTGTGAATGATCGCGTGACCGGTGCGGTCGGCAGCGGCGCAGGCGCGCCGCGCCGGATCGCCCTCGCCGTATTCCATCATGTGCCCGCCGAACGGCCGCTGATAGATCCGCCCGTCCTCGGTGCGCGAGAACGGCACGCCGAAATGCTCGAGCTCGATGACCGCCGGGATCGCATTGCGGCACATGTACTCGATCGCGTCCTGGTCGCCGAGCCAGTCCGAGCCTTTGACGGTGTCGTACATGTGCCAGCGCCAGTCGTCCGGCCCGATATTGCCGAGCGCGGCGCTGATCCCGCCCTGAGCAGCGACCGTGTGACTGCGGGTCGGAAAGACCTTGCTGATGCAGGCGGTCCTGAGCCCTTCGATGGTCATTCCCAATGTCGCCCGCAGACCCGCGCCGCCGGCGCCGACGACGACCACGTCATAGCTGTGATCGGTAATATTGTAGGCCGGTGGCATGCGGGGCTCCAATCAGCTCGTCGATCCCAGGGCGATGCTGAGCACTGCGAAGATCCCCGCCACGGCGAAGCCGAAACTGAGCAGGCGGACGGCGATGACTAGGCCGAGCTTGGCGAGCTCGGTATGGACATAGTCTTCGATGACCACCTGGAGCCCGAGCGACGCGTGATAAAAAGTCGCAATAAGCAGCAAGTACCAGCAGAATTGCCGGCAGCGGGAGGCCGACCCAGTTCTGCACAGTCTCGATATCGGCGCCGGCCAGGCCGATGACGGAGGCCACGAACCATAGGCTCAACGGCACCAGCGCAATCGCGGTAATGCGCTGCGCCCACCAGTGATCGACCCCCTCCTTCGCCGAACCCAGCCCGATTGCTCGGCCGAGCGGCGAGCGCATCCGCGATGCCATCATGTCAGGAAACCCAGCGAGCTATCCCGGCGATCCAGGCAATCAAAGTCAGGACGGCGGTCGCCCCGACGACGATCCAGCCGCCAATATAGGTCGATTGAAGATCGAACGCATGGCCGGTGTCCCAGACGAGGTGACGGATGCCATTGCACAAATGATAGAACAGCGACAGCGTCCAGCCGAACAGACAGCAAGAGCCCGATCCAGGAGCCGAGGAAATCCTGGACCCCTTCATAGGCCTCCGGCCCGGAAGCGGCGGCAACCAGCCACCATACGAGCAGGATCGTCCCGGCGCTCAGCGCCACGCCGGAAGCGCGGTGGAGGATCGACAGAACGGAGGTGAGTTGCCATCGGTAGATCTGAAGGTGCGGCGAAAGCGGCCGGTCGGCGGATCTCATTTACGGCAATTCCAGATTTCCTTGCGGTCGGCCGCTGTGCATTAGCCCGCAGGCCGGGGAGTGTCAACGCAGCCTCGCCAAGCAGCCGCTTCACTTCTCGCTCGTAGAGCCGCTCGATCTCGTCTGCGAACGCTCAACAGCCGGCGCGCGTTTTCGACGTGCAGGTTTTCGATCAGCCGGCCGTCCACGAGCACGACGCCCTTGCCCGCGGCCGCCGCTTCGCTGTGCGCCGCGATGATCCGCCGCGACCACTCGACCTCCTCGGGGTTCGGGGCGAATGCTGCGTTGGCGGCATCGATCTGCTTCGGGTGGATCAGCGTCTTGCCGTCGAAGCCGAGCTCGCGGCCTTGCCGGCATGCGGCCGCAAAGCCCTCATCGTCGGAGAGGTCGAGGTGAACGCCATCGAGAACCGCCAGCCCGTGGGCGCGGGCGGCGAGTATGGCGAGGCTGAGCGAGGTAATCAGTGGCAAACGATCGTGGGTCGGGAGCGCGTGCAGGTCTTTGGTCAGGTCTGACGTGCCGAGAACGAGCGCGGCGAGCTTGGGGCTGGCTGCGGCGATCTCCCGGGCATAGAGGATGCCAAGCGGCGTTTCGAGCATGCACCAGACCGCGAGCCGCTGCCGGAGCGCCGAACGCGTCGAGCAGCGACACGCTCAGCGCCACCCGGTCGGGGTTCTCGACTTTGGGCAACAGCACCGCATCGATCGGCATCGTCGCAACGGCCGCGAGATCGGCATGCCCCCATGGCGTGTCGATCGCGTTGACGCGCAATACGAGCTCGCGCCCGCCATAACCGCCCTTTGCGAGAGCCGCCGCGATGATCTTCCGCGCGCGCTCCTTCTCCTTCGGAGCCACGGCGGCTTCGAGATCGAGGATCAGCCCGTCGGCAGGCAGAGCTCGCGCTTTCTCCAGCGCCCGCGGATTCGAGCCGGGCATATAGAGAAGACTGCGGCGCGGGCGAGGAATGGCGGACATTGACGCAGAGGTGCTCGCGGGAACCTTATTCCGCAGCTTTGGCTGCCTGGGACCGCCAGCTCTTCAATGCGGGCAGTACTTCCTTGGCGAACAGCTGCAAGGACGCTTCCGCCTTGTCGTAAGGGATGCCGCCGAAGCGGAACGAAACGTTCAGCTCGAAATCGCCGATCATCCTGCGCCGCGCCTCCAATTCTCGCAAGATGCGGTCCGGGGTTCCCCACACGGCGGCCTTCATGAAGCCCTCGACCGCGCCTTCGAGGCCGCCCTTGCGGGCGATCTCGGCTTTCTGCGCATAGGCGTCATAGCCCTTCACGGTGGCGAAGTGCTCGCCGAGGAACTCGTAATGATCGAAGTTGCTCTCGACGAACTTGCCCATGTGCTTGCGCGCCAGCGCCTCCGCCTCGTCGAGCTTCGGCGCGCAGATGCAGAAATCGGTGATCATCATGGTAGGGGCATCGACGCCGTGGGTTTTGCGGTGCATTTCCCGGTTGCGCTGGATCGCCGGCAATCGCATCGGCCAAGGGCGGTCGGAGAACATGACCATGTGGGCGCCGAGCCGCGCCGCAGAATCCACTGAATCCTCGCTCGACGCGACCGCGTAGATGCGCCCGTCGAAGCTGTATTTCGGGCGCGGGCGCAGCTCGACTCGCGGCTGCTTGTAATAAATGCCGTCGGCCTCGATCCAGCCGGTGCGCAGCGCATTGACGATCATCGGCGCCGCCTCGTCGAACCGCCCACGGCTCTCGTCCATCGTGCCGCGGAAGGCGGCAAATTCTCGCCGCGCCAACCCTCGGCCAAAGCCGAGCCGCAAGCGGCCGCGGGAGAGAAGATCGAGCACCGTCGCCTGCTCGGCCACGCGCAGCGGGTCGTGCCACGGCAGTATCACCGCGGCGGTGCCGAGATCGATATCCGGGCATACACCGGCGAGGTAGGTCATCAGCTGCAGATTGTCGGGACAGAACGAGTAGTCGAAAAAATGATGTTCGGCCGACCATAACGCGTCGAAACCTAGGCCCGGCGCCTGGCGCGCCAAGCGGAGGTCCTCGTCCCAGACCTGGTCGTCACCGATGTTGTCCCAGCCATAGCTGGCGAAGATCATCATCAAACCGACATCCATGGTCCTCTCCAAAACAGCTCAGGTGTGCAGCAAGCTCGTCAGCTCTGAGACGTGCGCGACGCGGCGGAAGTCGTGGATCACCGCCAGGCTCGCCTCGATCTGCCGATCGCGCAAGCCGGCGTGAGGGATCAAAGTGCGGTATTTCCGGTCGATATCGGCCCACGCAAGACCGCCGGCGCCCGCGCCCTTGGGTGCAAAGACGGTGCTCGTGGTGACCCGGCCGTCGGTTGTCCGAATCGTCACGGTCGCGCCCTGTCGATAACGCTCCGCATTCGCGGCCGGCGGACGCCCGACCCGGACTTTGTCGATCAGTTGATGAATGACGGGGTCGGCGATCTTGGCAGCGGTCGCGTGCACCCACGAGAAGTCGTGATCGGCCGCTCCCGCCGCAAGAAAATAAGCGGGGCTGTGCGCCATGCCGATCAGATCGGTCGGGTGGAGCGGACCGGTCAGCGCGGTGAAGCCCGGACGCGACATGGTGATGCTTTCGATGTCCTGCGGTGCGATGTTCCCTTCCGTCGCCGCGTTCGCAGCCGCCTCGGCGAGCGCATGGTAAGGATGGCCGCCGGGCACCAGCTTGACGGCCATGTCGGTGATGATGTCCCATGACTGTCCGAGGTCACGCGTCACATTCGCACCGGTAGACACACCCTCGCTCCCGCCATATACTTCGAGAAACCCGCGCCTGGTCTCGAGAACGCTCTCCTCGGCCCGATAGCCTCGCTGCGCCGCGAGCGCGGCTCGAACACCCAGCATCGCCGCCAGCCCGGCATGGTATTCGCGCGCGGTGCTGGTGTTGGCCGCGGCCATCAGCCCGCCGATCGAGGTCGCAGAGAGGGCAATGGCCTGCGCCAGCTGCGTCGGGTCGAGCCGCAGCAGCCGGCCCGCGGCAACCGCGCCGGCAAAAATCGCGGCTAGGCAGCCGTGAAATCCGCGAGCGCGAAAGCCGGGCGTGATCGCCTCGCCGATGCGCCCGGTCGCCTCGTAGCCGAGCACGATTGCCGCCAACACCTCTTCGCCGTTCGCAGCATTCCGCTCGGCCATGGCGAGCGCAGTGGAAACGAGGGTCGTGCCGGCATGGACGATGTTGCGCAGATCACTGTCGTCGGAAGCCGCCGCGTCGCTCATCACGGCATTGACTTGCGCCGCCTCGGCTACCGGCAGTTTCGGCCCCGCGTCGAACCACAGCGAGGCTTCGGCGATCCCACCGCGTTCCCGCGCGAGGTCGCGGATGATGACCGAGGACTCTATCCCCGCGCCGAGCGCCGCGCTGGCAATCAGCATCGCGGCATGATCGACCGCCTGCGCCGACAGGTCGGCCGGGCCGACCCGAGTCAGAAACGCGGCCAGTTCGCCGGCAACCGTCACCGGGTGAGTTCGTCCCAAGTGCTGCCCTCTCCCCCGCTCGCGGCATAAGCGCTAACTTAGATGAGAGTGCAGAGCGTTTCCCTCTGGAGCTGGCGGCGGCGCGGGGGTTCGGCGAGACGGCGAGCAATGTGATCCCAATGACGCAACGCGTGATCTAAGGAGATGGTCGGGTTTATGGCGGCACTAACAAGGTGCAGCATGAGTGAGGTCTCCTGCCAGAGGCAACGACGGGGAATCAAGCGCGAGCGGGTAGCCCCACGGAAAAAAGCGCTCGGCCAGGGCGATCAAAGTCTCAATGAGGATGGCGACCAGGAGCTTGCCTTGCAACCACGCCTTGGCGCCCTGCGGATCAACCTTTTTGAGATGGCCGAGGGCGAGCAGCGATTTGAGCCGCTTGAAGGTCAGTTCGACCTGCCATCGGCCACGGTACATCTCAAGGATGGCGGATGCCGGGACGTGCGCACCAAGGGTGGTGAACACGAAGATGTACTCGGCCGCTTCCAGCGTCTCGGGTTGGACCTGATGGCCGCCCCGACGGGAGTCGCGCGCGGCCCTCGCGCGGCCGCGTTCTGCCGCCGCCTTGCTCTTTTTGATCGCGCACACGCGCCCGGCGATGGGTGGCAAACCCTTCTTGTCTTCGCCCACGGCGACCGGCCAATCGTCCGCCCGACCCGCCGTCAGAGTGCGCAACTGTGGCAACAACGCAAACGGCTGTCCCTCGCCATCGGTCAGGGGCAGATTCGTCAGGTTCAGACGCACGATCACGGCCCCGCCATGCTGATGGACGTGCCGCACACCCTTGCGAGTGGCAAAGCCGCGGTCGGCAATCAGCAGGTCTCCCGCCGCGACTTGAAACCGACACAGCAACTCGCCGACCGTGGTGTCGGTGACGTGGACCTCATCGCAGGCCAGCGCGGGCAGCCCCACCGCGTAATGCAATCGCCAGGTCGACCCCGTTGCCCCCGGCTCGTTGACCGTCGAGCCATCAACGATGCGAACCCGCAGGCCTGCATCCAACAGCGGCTGGACCGGCCCCGGCGTCACCCAGCGATGCATCAATTCCTCGCCCATCCAGCGAAACCATTCGCCGCTCACCCTCAGCCGCTTGAGCAGCGCCACATCCGAGACCGTCACCAACTGCCCCTCCGCCGCCCGCACCGCCGTTTCGCGCAACGAACAGCCCTCCGCCAAGTGGATCAGCAAGACACGCAGCAATGTCGCCGCATCCGCAAATTCCCGGCAGCGTCGCAGGGCCCCCAGCTCGCGCGCCTTGTCCTGCCAGCCCAACGGCAGCACACGCAGTACGATCTGCCAATCTTCCGCAACGCCCGCCAGGATGTCGTCGTCCATCCCCGCAATGATATACTCATCGCCCGTCGCGGATCAACTGTTAAGTTAGCGCTTATGCCCCGCCGGCCGGGGGGAGAGGGCAGGGTGAGGGGGGCCGAGGGTCTGAACCGGATAGATGTCGGACATGATAGACCGGATGGACGCCTGACAGGTTTTCTGCTCGGCAAAGGGAGACTTTGCCGATGCCGTGGAAGCAAACCTGTGTGTTGGACGAGAAGATGGCATTCATTGCTGAATGGCTGCGGGGAGAGCTGCCGATGACGGTGCTGGTGCGCGCGGTATGGCATCACTCGGGACACCGGGTACCGGCTGGTCGAGCGCTATCAGCGCGACGGACTCGACGGGCTGACGCCGCGCTCGCGGGCACCGCACCGGCATGGTCTGGCGATGGCCAAAGAGATCGCCGAGGCGATCGTGGCGCTGCGGCGCCAGCGGCCTTATTGGGGACCGAAGAAGCTGCGCGCGGTGCTGCAGCGTGGCGATCCGAAGGGGCAGTGGCCGGCGCCGTCGACCATCGGCGATCTGCTGCGCCGCGAGGGACTGAGCGCACCGCGGCGCCGCCAGCGGAGCGCGGTGCCGATGACCCAGCCCTTTCTCCCGGTTGCGGAGCCGAACGATCTCTGGTGCATCGATTTTAAGGGTTGGTTTCGCACCGCCGACGGCGCGCGGTGTGATCCGTTTGACCATCACCGACGCCGACACTCGCTTTCTGATCGAGTGCCGCATTGTCCGCGAGACGATCGCGGCGGTGCAGCCGGTTGTCGACCAGGCCTTGCGCGAGCTCGGGCTGCCGCGCGCGATGCGCAGCGACAACGGCCCGCCCTCCGCCTCGAGCAGCGCGGCGGGCGGGCTGGCACGGCTGTCGGTGCATTGGGTCAAGCTCGGCATCCGCCTGGAACATATCGATCCGGGATCGCCGCAGCAGAACGGCCGGCACGAGCGCATGCATGCGACGCTGAAGGCGGAAACCTCGCGGCCGCCGGCCGCCACGCCGGCCGAGCAGCAGGCCCGCTTTGACCGTTTCCGCAACGATTTCAACGACAACCGGCCGCACGAGGCGCTCGGCCAGGTGCCGCCGACCAGCCGCTACCGCCGGTCGCCGCGACCTTACCCGAGCCGGATCGAGGAGCCGTGGTACGACGCCGAGCACGCGGTGCGCCGGGTGCGCCCCAACGGCGAGATCAAATGGGACGGCGAATTGGTCTTTCTCAGCGAGGCGTTGGCTGGCGAGCCGGTCGGCATTGCCGAAACCGAACCCGGCGATTGGTTGGTCCGCTTTGCCGATGTCGAGCTCGGCATCATCGACCGCCACACGAAAAAGCTGCGCCGTTTTATGGCGGGCCGGCCGGCCCGCCATAAAAGGGCGGAGAGGGGCTCTTCGCTGGTACCTATGCGATGATGGGCGCGCCGCTCCGCGTCGCAGTAATTGGTGGCGGCATCGGCGGGCTCACCGCCGCCGTGGCGCTGCTGCAGGCTGGGTTCGAAGTCGACGTTTACGAGCAGGCGCCGGAGCTGACGGAGGTCGGGGGTGGCATCAACATGGCGCCGAATGCAACGCGCGTCTTGCGCCGGCTCGGCCTCGCCGAAGGGCTCGACCGTGAGGGTGTCCGGCCGCTGGGTACTCACCAGCGGCGCTGGCAGGACGGGCGCACGTTGCAGCTCGCGCCGCTCAATCCGCTGTGCGAGGAGCTCTACGGCGCACCGCACATGACCATCCACCGCGCCGACCTGCTCTCGGTCATTGCCGCGGCCTTCCCGTCGGAGCGCGTCCATTTGGGACACCGGCTCGTCGGGATCGCCGACCGGACCAACGGCACCGAAGCTTGGTTCGACAACGGAGTAGGCATCATCGCCGACGTGCTGGTCGGCGCCGACGGGATCCACTCGGCGGTGCGCGCCGCGCTCTTCGGCGAGGAGGCGCCGGCCTTTGCCGGCTGCGTCGCCTATCGCGGGCTCGTGCCGGCCGAGCGCATCGCCGCGCTCGGGCTCGAGCTCGGCAACCAGTCCTGCGTCGGCCCCGGCGGGCATTTTGTGCATTATTTCGTCTCGCGCGGGCGGCTGCTCAATTTTGTCGGCTGGACCGAGCACGACGAATAAAACCGCGAGGACTGGACCGACCGCGCCACGGTTGCGCGGGCGCTCGCCGCCTTTGCGGGCTGGCACGAGCAGGTCCGAACGATCATCGCGGCCGCCGAGACCTGCTTCATTTGGGCCTTGTTCGACCGCGACCCGCTGCAGCATTGGTCCGTCGCCCATACGACATTGCTGGGCGATGCCTGTCACCCGATGTACCCGTTTATGGGCCAGGGCGCGCAATGGCAATCGAGGACGGCGCGACGCTCGCCGCCTGTCTACGCGCCGTCGAGGATCCCGCTGAGGCATCGCAGCAATACGAGCGCCTGCGTCTGCCGCGTGTCATCCTGCTGCAGGCGATGTCGCGCGCCAACAAGATCCGCTTCCATATGCCGGACGGACTGGCGCAGCAGCTGCGAGATGCCGAATGGACCCGTTCCGGCGACCGCGCGCCCGACACGCTGCGCTGGCTCTACGGCTACGACGCCCCCGTTGTGCCAAGGTCGGCGTGAACGGGCATTTTGCGAAGTGGGCTATTGCGGCGTCGGCGGGTTCGGACAATCGGGAGTGTTCGGGTAGGCGTAATTCGTCTGGTGGGCGGCCGAGCCCGAAAATCCAGGGCAACCGTCGGCGACGGTGTTGCACGCCTCGGCGTGTGGGATCGCACTCAGATAGGCGTAAATCGCCTTGAGGTCGGTGTCGGTCATGCTGTGAT
This sequence comes from uncultured Alphaproteobacteria bacterium, assembly GCA_963788085.1. Classification (GTDB taxonomy): domain Bacteria; phylum Pseudomonadota; class Alphaproteobacteria; order ATCC43930; family CGMCC-115725; genus AP-15. The sequence goes on along the minus strand of CAWBFS010000057.1, from coordinate 101,523 downwards.
AGGTGGGCCATGACATGGTCTGCAATACGGCGTCGTTAGCACCGGGCGTCCCGAGCGCGCAAATCGGATCGTCCGGATTTTTCTCGCAGGCGATGTCCTCGCCAGTTCGCATCACCTTGATGAATTCCCGTTCCGTGAGACCCAGCGGACGGCCGCTCGCATCCGGCGTAATATTACGCGCTATGAAGCCCCCGAAACACCGGCCGCCCGCCAGGTAGTGGTTGATATTGAAGTTTGCCCGCAGCTGCCCCGAGATACTCTGGTCTGATGGCTTACCCAGGTAGGGATCGTTGAACGCCGGGTTGCTGCCGGCGGCATCGCCCAGCGCGAGAAATCGCGGGAAAGAATGGCAACCGCTGCAATCTGCCGCAGCATTGACCAGATAGGCACCGAGCCCTACCAGATTGGGGTCCTTGCCAGCGAAGTTCAGCTTGTTCTTCGGAATTGGCGACGCCTCAAAGCCCTGCTGTATGACGGATCGCTCTATCGCATCCTTAGAGTCGTCCGCATAGGACGTGCCACTCGTTACCGCGGTCGATACGGCGACCGCGCATGCAATTTGCCGCCACGACATGTTTTGATCCTTACGCTGACGTCGTCTTACGCCAGGCGGGTTGTAGCGGCGGATGCGTCAACAAACTGTCAACGAATACTTGTTGCCGGCCGCACAAGGCCAGTGTCCGGGTCGCCTGCGCAGATACTGCTAGCCCGGCTGTCGGCCGGGCCAGCCTAGTGATGATACCGAGTTATTCCGGCTTGAAGCAGTAGGCGGCGAGCTTGTTGCCGTCGAGATCGCGGACATAAGCCGCATAGGCACTGGGATGCCAGCTGCGCGGCCCGACCGGACCTTCGTCCTTGCCGCCGGCTGCAAGAGCGGCCTTGTGGAATTCTGCAACCGCCGCACGGCTGGGAGCGACGAAGCTGATCGTGCCGCCATTGGCGAAGGTCGCCGGTTGTCCGTTGGCCGGCTTCAGCACGAAGAATTCCGGTGCCAACTCGCCCCAGATCGAGCCGTTTTCTCCGAGATCGTTCAGCCGTTTGTAGCCGAGCGTGCCCAGCACGCGGTCATAAAAGGAGCGCGCCTTCGCAAGGTCGTTCGTACCCACCGTGACATGCGTAAATATGGCCATCCGATCCTCCTCAAGACACAAGCGCCCCGTTCAAATGCGCCGCCGGCAGATTACCGGTTTCGTAAGGAAGGGTAAACGGCGGATTCCGTAAGGGCCGAGGACGAGCCCGTTTTAGCTCCGGGCCGCTTTTATCCGGCATTAACTTCGAATTTTGCTGACTTAACCACCAATTGCGCGGGGATTTTAATTTTTTGAACCTAAGGTCGCCTCTCCCGATAAGGGAAGCCGGATGCGGTCCGGTCGGATGCCTCTGAATGGAGACGAAGGTGAGTTTTGCGATGCCGCTATGGACGAGCTGTCTCGGACGGGATTGTCTCTTGCTCGAGTTCGGTCAGCGGCGGAGCCACGGCGGCCTGGCGAGCCTCGGACAGCACGGCCGGTGTCGGAATGGCGCAAATGGCGAGTGCGCCGGCCGCCGAGCATGGTCGCTCTTCGGGCTGGAACGCAAAGCCGACGATGCCATCTCGAACACCCGCGATGCGATCGAGTAAACTGGGGAGAAAATTATGTTGTCCGATTTCGAAGTCCTTCGCGCCGCTGACCAGATGATGCACGAATTCGGCGAGCATGCCGAGGTCCAGGCGGCCAAATACGCCGATCTGATGCTCGGACACAGCAACCGAGCCGCGCTTCTGGTCTGGGCCCGCATCTGGCGCACGATCGCGGAGAAGCGCCCGGTGCAGACCGGGTTACCGCATTGACGATAGGGCGCGCAGAAAGTCGATCATCGCGGCGTTTACTTCCGCGGCCCGCTCCTGCTGGGTCCAGTGGCCGCAGCCCGGCAAGATGACCTTGCCGCGGAGCTCGGGAACGAATTTCGACAGATTGGGGATAAGCTGGTCCATGCCGGGGAACCTCACCACGGGATCGCGGTCGCCGGCAATGTAGAGCGCGGGCACGGTCACCCGCGCTCCGGCAAAAGCGGCAAGAAGCTCCCAGTTACGATCGATGTTGCGGTACCAGTTGAGGCCGCCGCGAAACCCGGTGCGGGCGAACTCATCGGCGTAGAAATCGACGTCGGCCTCGGTCAGCCAGGAAGGCAGCGTCGCGGGGTTCACGAAATGTGTGCCCCAGCGCGCGAGTAGGCCGCCTTGGCGCGGCACCATCAGGGCGGCGGGCTCGCGGTCCATCATATCCCCGGAGATCGAATAGAGGCTGGAGCGAATGAACCTCCGGATATCGTGCTCGAATTCGGCCTCGGCCACGCCCGGGGTCTGGAAATAAAGCTGATAGAAGACCGCGTCGTCGGTCTGCGGCATGACGGTGGTCGGGCGGACAGCACCGCGTGGCCGGAACGGCACGCTAAGGCCGATCACGCCGCGGAAGCGGTCCGGGCGAAGCAGCGCCGCATGCCACGCCACCGGCGCACCCCAGTCGTGGCCGGCGATGACGGCTTGTTCGGCACCCAAGGCGTCGAGCAGACCCACGATGTCGCCAATTAGATGAAAGAGCGTGTATTGGTCGATCGCCTCGGGGCGATCGGTCCGGCCATAGCCGCGCATGTCGGGTGCTACGGCATGGAACCCGGCCTCGGCGAGCGCCGGCAGCTGGTGGGCTCCCGCCACTTGGCGGTTGCCGAGCTCTCATCTCTTCTCTTCGAGCATCGTAGTAGATCTTCCGATCCCTTCGAAACCCACCCTCGCCACGGCGCGATGGTGGCCGGCTTGGGGGCGATCGGCCGGCGCTGCGGTCGCGCCATGGCGTGGCGCCCGCCCCTTGACGGCAGACCCGGCGCTCGAGGTTGTTCGGCGGTCGCCGACGCGCCACGTGCCCTCGCTGCTGACGCGCCGGGTAAGCGGCCTGTTGCACCTTGATTTGCTCCAATACGGCCGACAGCCGCTTGTTGTCGACGATCGCGCCGGGCTGCACGGTCTGGATTTTGTCGAATACCTTAAACCGAGCGTCGCTCCGTTGAACTGAACCGCGAACCGGCCGTCCGGGTAGTTCACTACCTCCACCTTCTTGCGTACCAAGCCACGGGTCAGCGGCGTCGGCTCCAGGATCAGCATCATCCGGTCGTAGTGCAGGGTCAGGTTGCGCGTGACCGTGCGCTCCTCCCGCCAGGCCAAGAGCTCGTCCAGATCATCGGCTGGTGTCAGCGGCCGATGCAGGTCCTTGGCATTCGCCGGGTCGCGGCCGAAACGCGTGTTGTAGGCGGTGATGAACCCAGGCAGCCAGCGTTCGCCGCGGCCATCGACGATATCCCCGCCAGCCGCAGTTCCTTGACCATCCGGTCCTGCAACGTCCCAAACGCGCGTTCGATGCGTCCCTTCGCCTGCGGGCTGTTGGCACAGATGATGTCAATGTTCAGCGCCAACAGCGCGCGACCGAACTGGGTCACTCCGTCGCCGCCAGCAGCGTCCTTGCTGTTCACCCGGAAGATGCCGTGCTTGTCGCTGTAGAACGCCACCGGCTTGCCATGCTCCTCCAGATAGGCGCGCGTCGTCCGGAAGTAATCAAACGCCGAATTCCGAGGTGACGAACCGCAGCTGCATCAACCGGCTCGTCGCGTCATCCACGAAAGCCAGCAGCGTGCACGGCGCACCACTATCCTCGAACCAGGCGTGCTCCGAGCCGTCGATTTGTACCGCCAGGAATACCAGGATTTCGGGAAAACCGTGGCACAGGACGACTAGCGGACCCGTCCCTCCCTCGGCCAAGTGCATTTCTATGCCGTTTGTCTCAATGGTACGGTGGCTGATCTGGGTCATCCGCGATCTCCTTTCCCGGGAATGACCTGGATCGTATCCTCGCCGGCCGGCGATCCCAAAAGTGAAGGAATGAACATGGCCAGGCTGCAGCCGATCACCAGCAAGGAACAGGTTCCTGCAAAGCACCACGCGATCGTGGACGCGATCGCCCAGAGCCGCGGCGCGATTCAGGGGCCGTTCACGATGTTTCTCCACTGTCCGGAACTGGCAGGCCGTGTGGCTCACCTCGGCGCCTTTGTGCGCTTCGAGGGCTCGCTCGACATGCGGGCTCGGGTGCTCGCCGCTATGACCGTCGCGCGCGAGTTCGAAGCGGTCTATGTTTGGGGTGCTCAGACCGGCGGTGCGCGGCGGCAGGGCGTTCCCGAGGAGACGATTACTGCGATCCGCGAAAACCACTCGCGCGGCATCTCGCCAGAAGACGCCGAAATCGTCGAGTTTACGCGGCAGCTCCTCCGCAAACACCGGATCGACGGGGCGAGCGCCGCCTCACTCCGGAAGCGGTTCGGCGATCAGGGGTTTATCGAGCTGACCGGCGCCATCGGGTATTACAGCATGCTGGCAATGACTGTGAACGCCTGCGAACTCGAAGCCGCTCCGAACGCCGAAGTACTGCAAGTCTGACCCGGTCCGGGCAGGAGCCGCAGCTGCCGCGGCGCCCATCGCCTCAGCGCGGAGCGTAGCCGGAGCCGTGATCATAGGGCGGAGTGCCGCTGCCGTACCCTTCATCATGGTAGGCCCGCTCGCGCTCGCGCGCTGCTTGTTGGCCTCGTGATGGCCGATGATACAGCCCGCGCCTGCTCCGAGCAGCCCGTGGTGACCGGCAAAATGCCCGGCGACCCCGCCGATGACCGCCCCTTTCAGGCAGCCCTTGGCCGGCGCAGGAGTGGAACTCAGTGCTAGGCCTGTGACGGCCACCGCAAAAGCGGCGGGGAGCAGTATCGCTTTCATGCTGACACTCCTTCCGGACGGGTAATTACCGATAGCCAACAAACCCCGGCAACCGCAAGTTCCCGCATGGATTGCAGTTAAAGGCGAAGCGAAGCTCTCAAACTGTAAATGTAAGTAAACATTTCTATGGTAATGTAACCCAAATCAGAGCCTGATTAAACGACAAAATATTTACATTCCGATTACAACTTTTTACCAAATACCAGAGCGCCGTTCATACGCCGATTACAGGGCGCTCTTAGGTTTTGGACCAACGCCCGGAGACGGGAGGATTGGCTGGAAGGAAGAACCATGTCCGAATTTAATGGTCTCGTCGAGCGGGAGATTCCGAGACTTCGGCGCTATGCGCGAGCGCTCACCCGCAGCGCCGATCGCGCGGACGATCTCGTACAGGAGACGTTGCTGCGCGCTATCTCCAAGTGCCATCTTTGGCAGGCCGGCACCGACATCCGCGCTTGGCTCTTCACGATCATGCACAATCACTACGTCAACATGGTGCGGCGCGCGATGCGCGACGAAGCGACCATCGACATCGAGCAGATGTCGTCCTCGCTCGTGGCTGTTACGGATCCGACCGCATCGAGCCAGCTTCGCGAACTCGATCAGGCGCTCGCCCGCCTGCCTGGGGAGCAACGCGAGGTGATCCTGCTCGTCGGGCTGGAAGGGATGTCTTACGAGACCGCCGCAAATGTCCTCAGTGTTCCGGTCGGCACCGTCCGCTCGCGCCTGTCGCGCGGACGCGACGCGCTGCGCCGACTGATGGGCCTGCCGGAAAAGGCCGAAAGGGCGGTCGAAGCCCCGAGCGAGGCCACGCCTCTGGCGGCCTAGTCCCGTCGCTCCTATGGCTGTGATGTGGCGCCCAACGGGCGCCGCTATCGCGTTTATGTTTGACGATAACTGAGCAGCCCGCCCCCGGCCCGCGGCTCATGTGCGCGAATTTCCTCTTCGTTCGGCTCTGTGCCCCATCTCGGCTCGTCGGGCACGATGAGGTGCCGCCCTCGAATCGCGGCACCTTGGTGAACAATTCCTCGTCCCAAGGCAGCCGATCGATGTCGACTTCCATAATCCGCAGATTGGGCGTGGCGGCTGCGAAATGCGCGTTCATCATCGTGGCTAGATGGCCGTAGAAGTTGTGCGGCGCGATATTGACCTCGTGGGCATCGGCGGCGGCCGCGATCTTCATCGACTGCCAGACCCCGTTCCATACCGCATCGACGATCGCGACATCCATTGCCTGCTCGCGGAAGTAGGGCAGGAATTCGCGTAACCCGAGCAGGGTTTCACACGAGCTAATGGGATGGGGGCTCTGCCGGCGAATATAGGCGAGCGCCGCGGGGCTATAGCTGTCGGCTTCGACCCAAAACATCTCGATGTCGGCGATCGCCCGCAGGATCTTCAGATAACCTTCGGTCTTGGCGTTGAAGTTCAGGTCGAGCAGCAAGTCGACATTGGGCCGGCGCCGTCGCGTATGGCTTCGAGGTGGGCGCGCAAGTTGCGCAAGACCGATTTGTCGACATTGAGTTCGGGCATGAACGGAACCCCGAACCCGGGGCGCCAGCCGCGTGGTGCGCCCCCGTCGTAGATGAAGATGTTGGTTTTCAGCGCGCTGAAACCCTTGTCGCGCACTTCGGCGCCGATCGCCTTTACGCCGTCTAGGCTGGTGATTGCGGGTTTGTAGAGGGTCGGATGGTTAATCCGCCAAGTCGCGCAATGCGACCAATAAACCCGGATACGGTCTCGAAGCTTTCCGCCGAGAAGCGCGTGGCACGGCACCCCGAGCGCCTTGGCCTTGGCATCGAGCAGCGCGTTCTCGACGGCGCCGAGCCCTTCGGCGACTACGCCGCCAGCAGCCGGCCGGGTAAAGCAATATAGCTCGGTATAGATCCGCTCGTGGTCGAACGCCGGCTGCCCGACTACCCGCCCGGCGAGCCGCTCAATGACGGCGCTGACCCCGGGCGAGCCGAATCCCTCGTCAAATTCGCTCCAGCCGACGACGCCCTCATCGGTCGTCAGTTTAAGGAAGTGGTAGTTTCGCCAGCCGGCATCGCAGCGAAGAATTTGGAGACCCTTGACCTTCATCGGCGCCTTCTCCTGCATTGGGGGGCCCGGTCAAACATAGCCAATACTCGCCGGCGCCGCATCTCGCATCGCGATCGGAGGGCCTCGGGGATAGCAAATATTCGCCGCAGTCGATGCTTGACACCCTTGGCCGTCAAACGCAGTATTGTCGTGGTATCGTCAGCAAAATTAACCAACATTATTGGGAGGATTCGATGAGAAGAGCATCGAGCAGTAAAATTTTGGCGGCGTTGCTGTTGACCTGCAGTATAGCGCCGGCGCTCGCCTGGGATCGCGGTGACACTGATATCTTTGCCATCGTCCCTTACGTGCCGGGTAACTCTGGCAATGTACCAGTGTCGATCGAAGGGCTTACAGTCGGCCCCGACGGCACCGTCTACACGCCCTCTTTCGGGTTCAACAGCGATGGCGCGGTTCCCGGACCGCCGCATCTGTTCTCTTTCAGGCCCAACGGCGTATTGCTCTACGACAAACCTCTGATCAACCCGGCACCGAGCCCGGCCCCGCAGCCCAGCCCGCATCTGTTGGGCCTGGTGTACCAATCATCCTCGAAGAACTTGCTGATTTGCGACCTCGCTCAGGGGATCGTCTGGCAGGCCAATCCGGCGACCGGCAAAGCGACTGTGTTCATGAACACCGGGCTCGGCGGCGCCTCTGGCCTTAACGCCCTGACCTTTGACGAGGCCGGCAATGTCTATGTGTCGGATTCTTTTCAGGGTGTCATCTGGAAGACAGGCCCCACCGGGGGCACACCCACCACATTCGTCGAACTCGCAGACATTATCGCCGCAGGCCGCCAATGGAGTGATCCTGGTCCCGCCTTTCGGCGCCAACGGCGTCGAGTTCGACAACAAGTTCACCGCGATGTACGTGGCCAATACCGCCTACCATTCGATCGTCAAGGTGCCCGTAAGCTTGAACAATGACGGCTCGGTGTCGGTGCCTGGTGGGGCGACGGCCGAGGTTCTGACGACCGGCGTCAATGCTCCGGACGGCATCGCTGTGGACCGCCGCGACAATCTTTGGGTCGTCGCCAATCAGCAGGACGAGGTCGATGTCATCGACCCGAACGCGATCGACCGGCTGGACGACACTTTGCCGAAAGTCATTGCAAGACGCGGTGATTTCAATGGGATCGACAAGGACGGCACGATCCGCGGACTCCTTTTCCCGGCGAGCCCGGCATTCAGCGCCGACGGGCAATTCCTCTATGTCTCCAACATCGCACTCTATCTTCCCTTCGCCGGCGTGACGGAGCCGGCGATCAACTCGCCATGGACGCTTGAAGTCAAGCACTATACGATCGCCAAGATCCGCGCCGAGATCCCAACGTTGACCGATCCGGACGAGAGATAGGCGGCCGATACACTCACGGGCGCACCGCCGGGGCGTCCATCGGCATACCGCGGCCCCGCTCCATCAGGTAGAGTTCGAGGGCGACGGCCTGCGGAGCACCATACTCGAAGGGCTCGGCACGCACCCCAGTCATGCAGCCGCGAAGACGGCGCTGCAGCGAGCCGAGGCTCTGCCATTCGAGACGATAGATCGGGTAGCCGGTCGGGTGTCCCTGCGGGATCACGTTGCCGGCGAGGCGCTTGCCCCAGTTGTCGTCGTGGCACTGGCTGCAGGAAATGTTCAGTTGACCTTCGCGTTGCTCGAACAACCGTCGTCCTTGATCGACGAACGCACGCAACTCGGGGCCGGTCGAGACTGCAATCGGCTGTCCGCGCGATTGACGGGCGACAAATGCGGTCAGCGCGAGCAAGTCGTTGCTTTCCCAGTCGAGCGGCTGCGCCCTCTGATGTTCGGTGCGGCAGCGGTTGATTCGTTGTTCGAGGTCGACCGGACGGGTCAAGACGGCGTCTAACGCCGGATAGCGGGCGGCGACTCCTTTCATGCTGGCCTCGGCGTCGCCATGACAATCCTGGCAGGACTTCGCAGCTGCACCCGCTTTTCTGGCCCATAGGCTTTCGCCTTGCAGGATCCACAGCATGCCGGGGTTGGCCGTCTCGTCGTCCTGCATCGCGCGGATTTCGGGGCTGGCGAAATCATAACCCGAGCGCCTCGCCTCGTTCGCAATCTCGGCTGCCTGCGCCGCTACGGCGGCCGCCAACGCGAGCCCCGCTGCGAGCAATGCCCTCATTCGACCGTGATTTGACGGATCTCACTCTGAATTTGACCATTATCGTCGATCCAGCTGAAGACCAACTCGCCGCTCTCCGTCGCTATGGTCGAAAAGGCGATGAACGGGTTCGCCGATATCGCCGGGAACAGCTCGGCCCGAAACACCTCCTCCCCGTTGTAGGTGCAACTGAAGCGGCTGATGATGTCGCGCGGTATCACCGCGCCCTTGTTGTCAAGGCGATAGCCCGTTTCCATCGGATGTTGGATCAAGGTCTTGATCTCGATAATGTCACCGCGCTTTGCGCGCGGCGGGAAGTTGATCAATACCCGCGCCATCGGCTCTTCACTGCTCGGTGCAGGCCGCCAAGGTCACGATGATATCGGCGCTGTCCGACCAGAAGCTCCCATCGGCTAGCCGCGCTATTGCGACGACCCGTTGCGAGTTCGGCGAGCCGGATGCGCGTCGCGACCGAAGCCTTGCCGGCGCGCGGGCCGAGGTGGAACGCGGCGACGTAAGGCTGCGGGTTCTTCTGGTTGAAGATATGGATACTCTCGACGTGGTCCGTTTCGGTCATCGGGCTCTCGACTGACACGGTCAAAGGCACGGTATTTCCGTTTTCGACGATCGACGGCAATTCGAGCTTGACCTTGCCGGGCGCGACGGGCGCCTCGCCGATGAAATCGCGGATCGCGTCCGACATCGCCTCCTCCGTCGCGCTGGCTCTCGGAGCGAACGAAGCGAGCCCGACCCCCGCGGCCGCCAACAGGATCCGACGGCGGGTCGACAGCAGTTGCATCGCTCTAGGCACCTCGATCAGTCGCGCAAGGTCACTAGGAACGCTACCACATCCTCGATCTGCTCGGCGGTCAGGATCGGCTTGCCGCGCCAGGCATGACCGACGCGGGTGAGTCCTTCCACCCGGTAGTATGGTGGCATGATCGTGTCGGGGTTGAGCCGGGTTGGGTCGATAATGCGCAGCCTTAGCTGACCCTCGGACCAATGCGCGCCGGCCCCCGACAGATCCGGCGCGAGCGTCCCCTGGAGCTTCTCTTCCGCAAACGGGCCGGTATGGCACAGCAGGCAGGCGCCCAACCGACGATCCAAGACGATCGCCCGGCCGCGCACCGGGTCGCCGGCGGTTCCGGTCAGCGAGGCGGGAATCGCTTCGCCGACGATCGTGTAGGGGCGCAACTCCCCTGGCGAAACGGCGCCGGTCGACATCAACAGCGCCGCCAAGCCGGCGACCACGGCATCAGCCGAACGTTTCGGCCGTGATCGTGCGGAACCAGGATTCCGCATAAGCTGCCTCGAGAGCACGAAAATCGGCCGGCGCATCGATCGGACTGACCCCGCCCGCCCCCTCGACATCGGCCAGCTGCCCACCTGTCGGATGGTAGACCCCGGCGATCGAAATCCCGTAACCGGGCGCCACCAGGCTGTAGCAGGTGTTGATCAGCTTTGGTGGCGACAGGGCTTGGCCATGCAGCAGCGCGGCTACGGCATCGGCGCAGACTTTAGCCTGGGCGTTGGCGGCGAAGGCCGATTTCGGCATCGCGCCGGCGATCGCGGCGTCGCCGATGACATGGATGTTCGGCTGGAGACGCAATTCGAAGCTGACCGGATCGATCGGGCACCAGCCGGTGGCGTCGGCGACACCCGCGATTTGCGCGATCCCCGCCGCCCGCTGCGGCGGGATGACATTCGCGACATCGGCCTTGTAGCTGGCGAAATCGGTCGTCAAGGTGCGGGTCTTCGCGTCGACGGAGACGACTTTGCCGCCGTTTGAGAGCGACACCCATTCGATCATCTCGGGATAGAGCTGCTGCCAGGCGTTCTGAAACAATCGCTGCTTTGAAAAGCTGTCCTTGGCGTCGAGCACGATCAGCTTGGAGCGTGACTTTGCCTGCTTCAGGTAATGGGCGACCAGGCTGGCCCGCTCGTACGGGCCAGGGGGACAACGGAACGGATTGGCAGGAGCCGAGATCACGACCGTGCCGCCGTCGGGCATCGCCTCGAGCTGGCGCCGCAGCAGGAGCGTCTGGTCGCCGGCCACCCAGGCATGCGGCATCACGCCGGCCGCGGCCTCGTCATAGCCGGGCAGCGCATCCCAGCGGATCGCGATCCCCGGCGCCATGACCAGCCGGTCGTAGTTGAGTGCGGCGCCGCCACGCAGGCTGACGCGCCGCGCCTGAGAATCGACCGCCATTGCCTGCTCCGGCGCAACGGCTACGCCTTCGTTGCGGATCGCGTCATAGCCGAAGCGCTGCGCCGCAATGTCGCGCAGACCGGCGATCACGGCGTTGCTGAACGGACAGGCCGTGAAGATTGGGTTGGGCTCGACGAGGCGTGATCTCGAACCGCGGGTCGGCGCGACGCAAGGCCCGCGCGCAGGTCGCGCCGGCGAACCCGCCGCCGAGGATAACGATGCGCGCCTTCGCCTGAGCCAAGGACGGCTTTGGCAATAGCGCGACCGCCGCTGCCGCGCCGCTCAGAAAAGCACGTCGTGTCGCCCGCGTCACGGCTCAGCCCTCAATGCGGCTCAGCCACCCAGGCGGCGATCGCCCGGATCTCGTCGTCGGAGAACCCCTTCGCAATGCGTCCCATTACCGTCGACGGGCGCTCACCGGAGCGGAACGCCTCCATCGCCGCCACGATCTCTGCGGGGTTTTGTCCGCGTAGCGGCGCCACCTTCGTTTGCGCCGAAGCGCTCGGCGGATGGCACCCCGAGCAAGAGGACGCGCCGGGCGGCGGTGCGGCCCCTGCCGGCGCCGCAGCCATCCCCAATAGAAGCGGTAAGACCCTCACCCGCCTCGCTACGCTCGTCACCCTCTCCCGCAGCGCGGGAGAGGGGCTGCAAGAGACGCGGCTCAAAACTCCTCTCCCGCAGCGCGGGAGAGGGGGGACCAAGCCCCCACGGGTCCGGGCGAAGAGCGGCCCGAGGACAGGCTCCGGGCTTTCTGGGTGAGGGGCAGCGCGCTCACACCGGCTTCAGATCCTGGCCCTTCAGCGGGAGCGAGCGGATGCGCTTGCCGGTTGCCGCGAAAATCGCATTGCACAGGGCCGGAGCCAAAGGCGGCACTCCGGGCTCGCCGCCGCCGCCCCAGAACCCGCCGCTCGGGACCAGCACGGTCTCGACGACCGGCATTTCGGCGAGACGCAGCATCTCGTAGTCGTCGAAATTGCCTTGTTGGACGCGGCCGTTCTCGATCGTGATCGCACCGTAGAGCGCCGCGGTCAACCCATAGACGATCGCGCTTTCGGCCTGAGCCCGGAGGATTTCGGGGTTGACGACATGACCGGTGTCGACCGCCGCGACGACGCGGTGCACCCGCACCGCGCCCTTATCGTCGACCGACGCTTCGGCGACTTGCGCGCAGAGGCTGCCATAGGCCTCGACAAGAGCGATGCCGCGCGAGACGCCTGGCGCGGCCGGCTTGTCCCAGTCCGCCTTTTGCGCGGCCGCGTCGAGCACCGCGAGCCGCACCGGGTCCTTGCCCAACAATTTTCGGCGGTACTGGTACGGATCCTGCCCGGCGGCGTGCGCCATCTCGTCGATGAAGCATTCCCTGAAGAAGCCGTTTTGCGAATGGTTGACCGAGCGCCAGAACCCGACCGGCACATGTGTCGTGCGCATTGCATAGCCGACCTCGTAGTTCGGCACAGCGTAGGCCATCTCGTCGGTGAAGCCGTTGGCGAAGGACTGATCGACGCCGCCCGTCAGCCGCTGCGGGAACAGATTGGCAAGGATCGACGGGCCGGTGACCCGCACCCGCCATGCGACGGGCATTCCCGACGCGTCGAGGCCGGCGGTGAACTTGGCCATCGCCGCCGGACGGTAGAAGTCGTGGCGGATGTCCTCCTCGCGCGTCCATAGGAGCTTGACCGGCTGCCCGGCCGCCTTGGCGATCAGCACCGCCTGATGGACATAGTCCTGCACCGCGCCGCGCCGGCCGAAGCCGCCGCCGAGCATCGTCTTGTGCACGACGACCTTCTCCGGCGGCACCTCGGCGGCAGCCGCCGCCGCGGCCAACGCCGCTTCGCCGCTCTGCGTGGATACCCAGATCTCGACCTTGTCGGGGGTGACATGAGGCCGTGCAGTTCTGCGGCTCCATCGTCGCATGGCTCAAGAACGGCGCGCCATATTCGGCCTCGACCCGCTTCGCGGCCTTGGCGAGCGCCGCATCGACATCGCCCTCCTTGCGGACCACCGCCGCCTCCGGCGCGGTGAGCCCGCCGCGCAGGAACTCGGCGATGCTGGCGCTCGACACCTTGCCGTTCTGGCCCTCGTCCCAAGTCACCGGCAGCGCATCGATCGCCGTCTTCGCCTGCCACCAGCTGTCGGCGACGACCGCGACCGCGTTCGGCAGCCGCACCACCTGGCGCACGCCTTTGAGCCCGCGGATTTTCGACTCGTCGTAGGATTTGGGCGTGCCCCCGAAGACCGGGCATTGAACGATCGCGGCATAAACCATGTTCGGGACGCGGACATCGATGCCGTAGATCGGCTTCCCGGTCACCTTGTCGACGGTGTCGAGCCGCTTCTGCGGCGTTCCGAGCAAGGTCCAGTCCTTCGGGTCCTTCAGCTTTATCTCGGACGGAGGCGGCAGTTTCGCGGCGGCCTCCGCGACCTCGCCATAGCGCAAAGTGCGGCCGCTCGGCTTGTGGGTGACGACGCTGTTTGCCGCCTGACACTCGGCCGCCGGAACCCCCCATTGCGCCGCCGCGGCGGCGATCAGCATTTCGCGCGCCGCCGCGCCGGCCTTGCGCGAGATATTCCTGCGAGGTCCGCACCGACCGGCTGCCGCCGGTCGACATGTCGCCCCAGGCGCGCTTGCGCCGCAGGTTCTCTTCGGGTGACGGGAATTCGGCGCGCACCTTGCTCCAGTCGCATTGCGAGCTCCTCGGCGACCAGCATCGGCAGCGCGGTGGTGATGCCCTGCCCCATTTCGGAGCGGGCGACGCGGATGATGACCGCGTCATCGGGCTGGATCACCACCCAGGCGTTGACCTCGGCAGGGCCCGCCGCGGCCTCGGCTGCGCGATACCGTCCGGGAGGTGAAAACCGAGCGCGAGCCCGCCGCCCGCGGCGGCTGCGGTCGTCAGGAAAAAGCGGCGGCTGATCTGCGGCATGTGTGTCATGGCGTGTCCCTCCGCGTCACGCCTGCGCGGCGGTGTGGATCGCCGCGCGGATGCGGGCGTAGGTGCCGCAGCGGCAGATGTTGGTGACCGCGGCGTCGATATCGGCGTCGGTCGGTTGCGGCTTGTCCTTGAGGAGAGCCGCCACGGCCATGATCATGCCGCTCTGGCAATAGCCGCATTGCGGCACATCGTGGGCGATCCAGGCCCTTTGCACGGGATGCAGAGCGCCGTTGGCCGGCAACCCCTCGATCGTCGTGATCTGGGTCCCTTCGGCGGCGCTGACCGGCACCGAGCAGGACCGGGTCGCAACGCCGTCGATATGGACCGTGCAGGCCCCGCACTGGGCGATGCCGCACCCGAACTTCGTGCCGGTCAGGCCCAAGGTGTCGCGCAGCACCCAAAGCAACGGGGTGTCGGGATCGACATCGACCTCTTGCGTCTGTCCGTTAATGATGAGATGGGGCATCAAGCTACTCCTCGATCGGCTCGCGGCACCTCGCCGGGAGAGTGTTTGACGCGGATTATAAGCCGGTCGCCTCGTCCGCCCCAATCACCCTTTTGTGCGCGTCCATATCCGCCGGCACCGGGAAGTTGATGATCGTTACCCGCTCGCGTACAAACCGAACCGCGATGATCGCCCTGTTCCATTCCCGTCCGAGGGTTCCGCTCGCCTGGCGCATCTTGACATATGACAAGAGACGGACCGCGCTCGCGCTGATCGGGATTTTCATGGCGATCCTCCTCGTCTTTGTCGAGCTCGGTTTTTTCTATGCCGTGCCGCGCGGCGGCCTGTTGCTCTATGACAATATGAGGTTCGACCTGCTGCTCGCCTCGAACGAATACGAGTACCAGGCTCAGCCGGGCGCCTTTCCGCTCAGCCGACTGGACCCGGTCCGCGGCCTCTGCCCGATGTGGAGGAGGCAACGCCGATCTATTTCGGATTTGCCAAATGGAAGAGTGGCGAAGGGGGCATGTGGCCGGATGTTTTTGTGATCGGCTTCGACCCCGCGAGCCATGTCTTCATTCCCGACAGCATCAACCGGCAAACCAGCGCCCTCGATCGGCCCGACACGGTTCTCGTCGACAGCGCGACCCGGCCGATGTTCGGGCCGCTCGACACCGGCCGGGTCGTCGAGATCGGCGACCGCAAGGTCACGATCGGCGGGCAATATGTGCTCGGCACGGGTTTCATGGGCCTAGGGGTCGTGCTGGCCAGCGACGGCGAATTTTGCCCGGCTGTTTCCGCAACGCGGCTCAACATCGTCAATCTCGGCGCGATCCAGCTGAAGCCCGGGGTGGACCCCGATCACGTCGCCGGCAATTTGCGCAAGGTGGTCGGCTCCGGCCTCCAGATCTTTACGCACAAGGCGCTCGAAGCGCATGAAACGGCATATTGGACGACCCGCACCTCGGTCGGGATCATCTTCGGATCGGGGCTGCTGATCTCTTTTGTTGTCGGGATCATGATCGTCTACCAAATCGTCTCGACGCAGGTCAGCCGGCAATTGCCGCAATTCGCCACATTGAAGGCGATCGGCTATCCCGACCGGTCGCTGGCCGGCACGGTCAGCGCGATGTCGCTGCTGATCGTCATCGCCGGGTTCATTCCGGCCCTGGGCGCCGCATTGGGGC
The DNA here is from genome assembly GCA_963788085.1 of uncultured Alphaproteobacteria bacterium. Classification (GTDB taxonomy): domain Bacteria; phylum Pseudomonadota; class Alphaproteobacteria; order ATCC43930; family CGMCC-115725; genus AP-15. The sequence goes on along the minus strand of CAWBFS010000057.1, from coordinate 85,759 downwards.
TTTACTCGGTGATCCGCCAAGAGACGCTGCTGCCGGTGACGATGAGCGAAATGCGCCTCCTCGCCGTCTTCGCCGCTGCGCTCGCCATGGCCTTGATTTCAGCGCTGCTCTCGGTGCGGCAGTTCTGCGCCGCGCCGCGCCTGCTGACGTGTTCTGAGAGGGTCGGGTTCTGTCGACTGCCCCCGCCTCCCTCCGACACCCTCCTGCAGGGCTCGCCGGAATAGCGCGGCCGGGCTCGGTCCCGCTCGCCTGGCGCAATCTTGTTTCGAACAAGTCGCGGCTGCTGCGCTCGGCGGGCGGCATCGGCTTCGCGGTGCTGCTGATGCTGATGCAGCTCGGCTTCGAACAAGCCTTCTTCGAGAGCGCCTTCGCGGTGATCCGCGGCCTCGACGGCGATATTCTGCTGCAGAGCGCCCACAAGTATCAGTTCGCGACGCGAGACCCGTTTCCCCGTGCCGATCTCGACAAGGCGCGCGATGTGCCGGGTGTCGCGAGCGCGCGGCCGCTCTATGCCGACTGGTTCAACTTTTTCTGGAAGAACCCGATCGACGGCAAGATCTTTCTGGTCCGCGCCTTTGGCTTCGATCCCGATGCGCCGGTCTTTACCTATGCCGATGTGAACGCCGCCCGCGACAAACTGAAGGAGCCGAATACCGTACTCGTCGACCGGCGCGCCCGGCGCTTTCTCGGCATGGACAGCGGCGCGACGGAAGCCGAGCTCAACGGCGCCAAGGTCAAGATCGTCGGCAGCTTTGCTCTCGGCCCCGATTTCCAGAGCGACGGCACGGTCATTATGAGCGATCGCACCTTCGCGAGCCTGCTGCGCGGTCCGGCCGGCGATCCTGCTGACGTCGATGTCGGGGTGATCAAGGTACGCGCCGGCGATGATCCGGCCGCCGTCCAGCAATCCTTGAGAAAAGCATTGCCCGACACGATCGCGGTATTCACCAAGCCGCAGCTGATCGAGTTCGAGCGCAAGTTTCAGGCAGACGTGTCTTCGGCCGGACCGATCTTTGCGATGGGCACCATTGTAGGCTTTGTGGTCGGCATGCTGATCTCGTATCAAGTCACCTACACCGATCTTTCCGACCAGCTGCCGCAATATGCGACATTGAAGGCGATGGGATATAAATCCGGCTATCTGCTGCGCGTGGTCTTTGAGCAGGCGGCGTTCAATGCCCTGGCCGGATGGGTCCCGGCATTGCTGCTGAGCATCCTGCTCTATTACGTCATTGGCCGTTTCGCGCTGTTGCCGCTGCACATGACCATGCGGGTGATGCTCGTCAGCCTCGGCCTAACCCTGGGCATGTGCCTGATCTCGGCGGCGATGGCCGTGCGGCGGGTGATCACGGCCGATCCAGCGGAGGTGTTCTGATGTGCGCCGCTCTCGTCGCCGAGCGGGCGCGAGGCGCCGCCGGTCGCGCGGCCGGCCGCACCCGAACCGGTAGTGCGGGTTCACGGGCTGAACCACTATTACGGTGAGGGCGAAGCGCGCAACCAGGTCCTGTTCGGCAACTCGATCGAGATCCCCGCGGGTCAGCTCGTCGTGATGACCGGCCCCTCGGGGGCGGGCAAGACCACTTTGTTGACCTTGATCGGGGCACTGCGCTCGGCTCAGGAAGGCAAGATCGACGTGCTCGGCCGTGACCTATCGCGACTTGGCGGCGGCGAGCTCGTCGAAGTGCGGCGCGACATCGGTTTCATCTTTCAGATGCACAATCTGTTTGACGCGCTCTCCGCCTATGAAAACGTCAAGATGGCGGCGCAGCTCGCTAATGGCGAACTGGGCGACATGCGGCAGCGCTGCACCGGGATCCTGGAGCGGCTGGGGCTCGGCCACCGCATCGACCACAAGCCGAGGTTCCTATCGGGCGGCGAGCGCCAGCGGGTCGCGATCGGCCGCGCTCTCGTCAATCGGCCAAGGCTGATCCTCGCCGACGAGCCGACCGCGGCTCTCGACAAGGATTCGACGATGAACGTCATCGATCTGCTCAAGCAGACCACGATCGATTACGGCGCGGCGGTAATGATGGTCACCCACGACCACCGGATCATCGATTCGGCCGACCGCCTGGTCCACATGGTGGACGGCCGGATCATGTCCGATGTGGTGCTGCACGATGCGCTGCGGATCTGCGAGTTCCTGCGCCCGATCGATCTGTTCAAGACGCTGACGCCGCAGCAGCTCACCGATGTCGCGGAAAACATGACGAAGCGTCATTTCGCTGCCGGCGAGACGATCATCCGCGAGGGGGAGCCCGGGGAAGAATTCTTCCTGATCTCGGACGGCGAAGTCGAGGTGATCCGTTCCGATCACGAGGTGGCGCGGTTGGGGCCGGGGGATTTTTTCGGCGAGGTCGCGCTGATCAGCGGCGAGCCACGCAACGCCACCGTCGTCGCCGAGGGTGGCGTCGACGCTTATGCGCTCGGAAAGACCGATTTCCAGACCGCGCTCGCAACCAGCCAGAGCTTCCGCGACCAGCTCTATCGCGTCTATTTCATGCGCCATTGACCGGGAAGCGAGCTTCGCCTCCAAGGCGAGCTTGCCCTGGCATTGCCGACAGCTGATATAGTGGTGAGGGAGGCCGGCGGCGGACAGATCCCTCGCCAACCCGGTCAGGTCCGGAAGGAAGCAGCCGTAACGAGTTCCGATCTGGGTCGTCCGTCCGGTCTCCCTTGCCGCAACACGGTTCCGTTAATGAGCGATTCGGCAGCGGCATACCGCGTCCTCGCGCGGAAATATCGGCCTTCGACCTTCGCCGAGCTGATAGGGCAGGAGGCGATGGTGCGCACCTTGTCGAACGCGATCGCGACGGGCCGGATCGCCCACGCCTTTATCCTGACCGGCGTGCGGGGCGTCGGCAAGACGACGACGGCCCGCATTCTGGCGCGCGCCCTCAATTGCGTCGGACCTGATGGCTCGGGCGGCTCGACGGCAGAACCCTGCGGCCAATGCGCGCAATGTGTGGCGATCGCAGACGACCGCCATGTCGATGTGATGGAGATGGACGCCGCTTCGCGCACCGGCGTCGACGACATCCGCGAATTGACCGAGGGGGTGCGCTACCGGCCGGTCTCCGGGCGCTACAAGGTCTACATCATCGACGAAGTTCACATGCTCTCGAAAAACGCCTTCAACGCGCTGTTGAAGACGCTCGAAGAACCGCCGCCCGACGTCAAATTCGTCTTCGCGACGACCGAAATCAACAAAGTCCCGGTCACAGTCCTGTCGCGCTGCCAGCGTTTCTCGTTGCGGCGCGTCCCGGTCGAGCAGCTAATCCCGCATTACCGTCGGATCGCGAAGGCGGAGGGCGTCGAGGTCGAGCCGGAGGCCCTCGCGCTGATCGCCCGGGCGGCCGATGGCTCGGTGCGCGACGGGCTGTCCCTGCTCGACCAGGCGATCGCTCTCTCGGCGGCGGGCGGGTTGCGGAAGCCGCCGTGCGCGACATGCTGGGGGTCGCCGATCGCGGGCTCGTCTTCGATCTGCTCGAAAGCGTGTTGCGCGGCGATGCGCCGGTTGCGCTCCTGCAAATGGGTCACCTTTATCGGGGCGGGGCGGACCCGCTGATGATTTTGCAGGATCTCCTCGACCTCAGCCATTTCGTAACCCGGCTGAAACTCGCACCGGAGGCCGGGACCGGCGATCCGCTCGCCGAGGGCGACCGTGCGCGGGCCAGGCCGCTTGCCGAAAAACTGACGATCCCGGTCCTCGCACGGGTGTGGCAGATGCTGCTGAAGGGCCTCGAAGAGGTGCAGATCGCGCCCTCGCCGATCCAGGCCGTCGAAATGGTGCTCGTGCGTCTCGCCTACGTCGCCGATCTGCCGGCGCCAGCCGACCTGGTCCGCTCGGTAATGGCAACCCCGGGCTCCGCCGCGAGCCCAGCAGGGAGCCGGGGCAACGGCGCGGCCACGGCTTCGAACGCATCTGTCGCTTCGCACCCGGTTGCCGTTGCGCAGCCTTCGGAAACCTCGCCGTCGCGGCCGACTGCCGGGAACACGTTGCGAGCCGTTGCCAAGCTTCCCGCTCTTGGCATCCAGCCCGTGCATGACGCAATGCCGCAAAGTTTTGCCGAGGTCATCGCGCTGTTCGACGAAAGGCGCGAGGCGCTGCTCCGATCACACCTCTGGTCGGATGTTCATCTGGTTCATTTCGAACCGGGACGGATCGAGGTCCGCCCGGCCTCCGGCGCACCGCGCGATCTCACAAACCGCCTTGGCCAACTGCTAGGCGAATGGACCGGAAGCCGGTGGCTGATCGCCGTTTCCGAGGCGGAGGGGGAGCCGACCTTGCGCGAGCAGGAGGAGCGCCGCCAGCGGGATCTGCGGAACGAGGTGACGAGCCACCCGTTGGTTCAGGCGGTGCTCGAGACCTTTCCGGGGGCGACGATCGCCGCCGTTCGAGAGCGGTTTGCGGCGGCCGAGCCCGAACGGGACGAGACATCTCCGGAAGACCCCGGAGAAGAAGTCGATACAGGAGAGGACGGAGCATGAAGAACATCGGCCAGCTCATGAAGCAGGCTCAGGAGATGCAGACCAAGATGGCCGAGGTCCAGGCCCAGCTCGAGGCCGTCGAGATGACCGGCGCCGCCGGTGCTGGAATGGTTCAGCTGACCCTGAACGGCAAGAGCGATCTAAAGAAGATAAAGATCGACAAGAGCCTGCTCACCCCTGAAGAAGGCGAGGTGCTGGAAGACTTGATCGTAGCCGCGTTCAACGACGCCCGCGCAAAAGTCTCTGCCCATGCCGAACAGGAAATGCAAAAGCTGACCGGCGGCCTACAATTGCCGGGGGGCTTGAAGCTGCCGTTCTAGCGGCTACTCGCTCACCCGCACCCCGCCACACGGGAGGGCGGCGGCCGGAGGCACCGTCCGACGCAGGTAATGTCCGAACTCGACACCTTGATCCAGCTCCTCGCCAAGCTGCCTGGTCTCGGCCCCCGCTCGGCAAGGCGTGCCGCGCTGCATTTGATCAAGCGGCGCGAGAGCCTGCTCGAGCCGCTGGCGACGGCCTTGGCCAAAGCGGCGGAAGCGATTCGCCCATGCCCGATCTGCGGCAATCTCGATACTGTCGAACCTTGCGCGATCTGCCGCGATCCGGAGCGGGACACGACGACGATCTGCGTTGTCGAAGATCTCGCCGATCTCTGGGCGCTCGAACGAACCAGGGCGTTTCGCGGACGTTATCACGTGCTGGGCGGAACCTTGTCGGCGCTCGACGGGATCGGCCCGGATGATCTCAATATTGAGCGGCTCCTTGCCCGGCTCCGACCGGGTCAGGAATTGATCTTCGCGCTGAACGCGACTGTCGAGGGTCAAACCACGGCGCATTATCTCGCAGACCGTCTCGCCGGCAGAGGCGTCAGGATCACTCGCCTTGCCCAGGGAGTGCCGATCGGCGGCGAACTCGATTATCTCGACGACGGCACCCTGACCGCTGCCCTCAAGGCTCGCCGCGCCGTGTCAGCGAGTTGAACCACTCGGTTCTATTTTTTTGCGCTGGCACCGTTTCCTGACGATCGCCGCGCCGACTGGCGTCCGGTGCCTCGCCCGAGCCCGATTTTCTTGGCGAATTCTGAACGTTGTTCAGCATAGTTTGGCGCCACCATCGGATAATCCGCCGGGAGGCCCCATTTTGCGCGGTATTCGTCGGGCGTCATATTATAAGTCGACCGCAGGTGCCGCTTCAGCATCTTGAGTTTCTTGCCGTCCTCAAGGCAAATCAGATAATCGGGGGTAACCGATTTGCGCACCGGCACCGCCGGTTTGAGCGGCTCGGGCTGAGATTTGGCCGGCTGGCCTTCGAGTGATTTGAGAGAATTGTAAACAGCGTTGATGACTTCGGCCAATTGCGCGGTCGGCAATGTATTGTTGCTCACATACGCCGCGACAACATCGGCGGTCATCCGCAGCAATTCCTCCTCTGCCATCTTCGGCCCTGCCGCTTCTGCCATTTTTTGCCTCGGGAAGTCCTAAAGTTCGAATTGGCCCGCATAATTGATGCACGAATTTCTTGTGTCAATCGAAACTTTAGCGGGAAGACAGTAATCAGCATTGCTGCGGCCATCGAAGGACTTGTCAGGCAGCAGATTGCCCCGAGCTGGTTTTATGGAATAGCAAACTCGTCAGCCGATGGATCTCGCAATCAGGATCGAGCTGTTCGCATCTGTCCTAATGCCCCAACTCGATCCTGGGTTCGGTGTGGAACCGCGATTTATGGTATGCTGCTGGCATTATCGAGCGAGATCTGGTAGGGTTCAGCCGGTCAGGTTGCCCGGCGCCGTAATTGGCGATCGGGAATTTTGCCCGTCACCGGAAATCGGCCCCAATAGAGGTGTTCCGGGTGCCGGTTTATCTCGTTTCCGACAACAAGTGGCTCTGATGCCTTCAGTTCATTCCTCTGTTTACGCAGGCATGGTCGACGATTTCTTCTGTGACACATTGTCGAGGGCTGATCCGGAGATCGCTGCGGCGATCGATCGAGAACAAGAACGCCAGCAGTTCCAAATCGAGCTGATCGCCAGCGAGAACATCGTCTCGCGGGCGGTGCTGGAAGCGCAAGGCTCGGTGCTGACCAACAAATACGCCGAAGGCTATCCCGGCCGCCGTTACTATGGCGGATGCGAATTCGTCGATGTCGCCGAGACGCTCGCGATCGAGCGCGCCAAACGACTGTTCGGGTGTGGCTTCGCCAATGTGCAGCCGCATTCCGGCGCGCAGGCCAATCAGGCCGTGTTTGTCGCGCTGCTCGAGCCCGGCGCCACAATTCTCGGAATGGCGCTCGCCGCGGGCGGACATCTGACGCACGGAGCGCGGCCGAATCTGTCAGGCAAATGGTTCAATGCGATCGCATATGGCGTGCGCGCGGAGGATGGCCGCATCGATTTCGACGAAGTCGAGTGCCTCGCCCGCCTGCATCGGCCAAAGCTAATCATCGCCGGTGGCAGCGCCTATTCACGGATCATCGACTTCGCCCGGTTTCGCGCTATCGCCGATGATGTCGGCGCCCATCTGATGGTGGATATGGCGCATTTCGCGGGGCTCGTTGCCGGCGGTGTCTATCCGAGCCCGCTGCCACATGCTCACGTGGTCACAACCACTACACATAAGACGTTGCGTGGGCCACGAGGGGGTCTGATCCTGACCGATGACGCGGAGATCGGGAAACGGATCAACTCGGCCGTTTTCCCGGCTCTGCAGGGCGGGCCGCTGATGCATGTGATCGCTGCCAAGGCGGTCGCTCTGCACGAAGCGCTGCAGCCAGGCTTCAGGTCTTACGCCAAATCGGTCGTCGAGAATGCCAAAGTACTCGCGGCAACTTTGGTCGAAGCCGGGCTCGAGATCGTCTCCGGCGGGACCGACTCGCATCTGATGCTGGTCGATCTGCGGCCGCTGAGCGTGACCGGCCGCGATGCCGAGATCAGCCTCGAGCGCACCGGCATTACGTGCAACAAGAACAGCATTCCTTTCGACCCGCAAAAGCCGACGGTGACCTCCGGGATTCGCCTCGGCTCGCCGGCGGCAACGACGCGCGGCTTCGGCCCGGAGGAGTTCCGCAACGTCGGGAGCTACATCGTCGAGGTGCTGCGGGCGCTTGCGCGACAAACAGGCGACAATGGGGCGACCGAGGCGCGCGTGCGAGAGAATGTCCACGATCTCTGCGCCCGCTTTCCGATTTACGGCGTGCAAAGCGAACCGAAGAACCTGACCGACTAGAACCGGAGGAGGAGATGCGCTGTCCGTTTTGCGGAGCCGACGACACCCAGGTCAAGGATTCGCGGCCGACCGATGATCGCGGCGCGATTCGACGGCGGCGCTTCTGCCCGAATTGTGCGGCCCGCTTTACGACCTTCGAGCGCGTGCAGCTGCGCGAATTGACCGTCATAAAAAAGCATGGACAACGTGAGCCCTTCGAGCGGGACAAGCTCGCCCGTTCGATTTACATCGCCCTGCGCAAGCGGCCGGTCGAGCCGGATCGCGTCGAGCGCATCATCAATTCACTCGTGCGGCAGCTGGAGAGTTCCGGCGAAACCGATATTCCGAGCGACATGATCGGCGGCCTTGTCATGGAGGCGCTCGCCAGCCTCGACCAAGTCGCCTACATCCGTTTCGCTTCGGTCTACCGCAATTTTCGCGAGGCCAAGGATTTCGGGGATTTTGTCGGGCGGATCGCCGCGGATGGCGACTGAGCTGCCGGCGGACGCAGCGAAATTTTCGAGCGATGGACGTTTCGATCTGCGCTGGTTGCGCGTCGCATTGGCGTTGGCGCGGCGTGGGCTCGGCACGGCTTGGCCGAACCCGGCAGTCGGCTGCGTCATTGTCGATCGGGGTCGCGTTGTGGGGCGCGGGTGGACGCAGCCGGGCGGGCGGCCGCATGGCGAGACCGAGGCGCTCGGCCGGGCGGGTGAAGCTGCTCGCGGCGCTACCGCCTATGTCAGTCTCGAACCTTGTTGCCATTGGGGCCGCACCCCACCCTGCACCGATGCGTTGATCGCCGCAGGGATACGGCGTGTAGTGGTCGCATTGGAGGACGCCGACCCGCGCGTCGCCGGCGATGGAGTGCGGCGACTGCGCGCGGCGGGACTCGACGTCGAGACCGGTCTCTGTGAAGCGGAAGCTGCCGAAATCAACGCCGGTTTCTTCTGCCGTCTACGCAATGGCCGGCCGCTGGTCACACTGAAGCTCGCCACCTCACTCGACGGCCGTATCGCGACCGGGCGCGGCGAGAGCCAGTGGATCAGCGGTCCGCCCGCACGGGAGCGCGCACACGCTTTGCGTGCCGCCCACGATGCGATCATGGTCGGTATTGGAACGGTCCTTACCGACGATCCCCAGCTCACCTGCCGGCTGCCGGGCCTAGCGCACCGTTCGCCGGTGCGCGTCGTCGTCGATCGGCATTTGCGCATTTCGCCGACGATGCACCTCATTTCCGATGCCCGAGCGGTTCCGACTTGGGTCCTGACCTTGCCTTCGGCAGATCCCGAACGGCGGCGAGCGTTCCTGTCCGCCGGTGCGACGGTAATCGACATCGATCCCGGTCCCGACGGCAACGGCAGCCTCGCAGCCGCCCTCGCGGCGCTCGGCGAGCGCGGCATCACCCGACTGCTCGTTGAAGGTGGCGGGCGTCTGGCAGCCGCCTTCGCGCGCGCTAGTCTTGTAGATCGCCTGGTTTGGGTGCACGCGCCGGTGCTGATCGGAGGTGACGGCGTTCCGGCAATCGCCGAATTCGGTCTCGAAGTTCTCGCAGAGGCGCCAAGCTTCGAGCGCCTATCGACGGAAACGGTCGGGGATGATGTTCTGACCGTGTTCCGCGTTCGCGAGTAGGCTCTATTTGCGGCGACGCGCCACAATGATCGGGTATAGGTACCAAAGCCCGCTCAGGAACACGAATGCCAACCCGCCGGTGAATGACCCGATGGCGAAAGACCCTGAGATTTTCGCGATTACGACGTAAACATCGCCGGCCAGTCCCAAACCAAGCGGCAGCGTCGCGCCCGTCACGAGCGCGCTGCCGACCCGGTACATGTCTTCGGTATCCTCGCCGGCATAGACGATCCGGTGATAGGGGGCCGGAGCCATCAGCATCATGACGGCAAGCGCGACCAGAAACAGGCTCGCCGCATGCACGACAATCGAGGATTTCGGTAGCTGCTCGAAGGCTCGCGTAAGCACGATAGCAAGCTGAAAGCCGAACAGAGCCTGGGCGCCGGGCAGGACGACGCGGGCTTCCGTCAGCAATTGTTCGATCTTGACCTGCAGCGGCGTGTCAGCCCGCTGGTTGCGATTGGCCTGCGCGTGATCATGCGCTCACTCTCCCCGACAAATCTCTTTCGCAGCTGTGGCAGCCCATACCAGAGAGCAAACGCGACACCGGCTCCCGTCATGCCCGCCGCGATCGAAACGGCGCGATCATCAAAAAATTGCCTGTGCGCCAACGAAGAGACCGAGACCCAGCGCAAGCGCGAAGGGCAGCAGCGCCAGATCGGCGATGGCCGTCGCGAAGCGATGCAGTCGGCCGCTGTCCTGGCCTCCCTCGACAATGCGATGATAGGGACCGGGGGCGATCAGCAAGCCGATGGTGCAGACGAGGAGCGCCAGCGCCACCCCGTCGGCGTAGCGGGCATATTCCGGGAGCTCGTCGAACCTTGCGCTGAACACCCCGCGAAACCCGAACCCGAGCAGAATCTGCGCCCCGAGGATCAGTATCCGGGTTTCCTCGAGCGCGATCTTCACCTTTTCCGACAGCTTCATAGCGTTTCAACACCGGAACGGCGCGCGAAGAGAGGGCAGACCGGAAAAAATGTTTCGCGGTGCCCGGCAGAGGCGAGCGACTTATCGCAGGCCTGCATTGATGGAACGGAGCTGCGGCTGTCCTCTGTTCGTGAGGCGGTTGCAGCCATTGGCCATTGGCGGGCGCAGCCGTCTAATAATCGGCGGATGCCACCCCGCTGATCGCCCGAGGTGAGCGGTGGAGGACCGCGGTGAAGTCGCAGAAGCCGCTCGATTGGCTCAATTTTTTCCTGGCAGACGTTAAGGATGGGCTCGGGCCTTTCCTGGCGATTTATCTGCTGTCGAGCCGGCATTGGGATCCCGGCGAGATCGGCGTGGTCATGATGATAGCTGGCATAGCCACGGTGGCGGCCCGCGCGCCCTTCGGCGCCTTGATCGACTGGACGCGGTGGAAGCGGGCATTGATCGTCATTGCCGCGGTTACCGTCGCGGTCGGCGCGGTCGCAATGTCTTTGTTCCCGAATTTCTGGGTCGTTGCCGCCGCACAGGCGGTGATCGGAAGCGCCGATGCCGTGTTTCCTGCAGCGGTCGGCGCTATCTCCTTAGGAATTGTCGGCCCTGAGTTGTTCACGAGAAGGGTCGGCAGAAACGAGGCATTCAACCATGCCGGTAACGCCTTTACCGCGATCGCAGCAGGGGTTGCCGGGTGGCTTCTGGCGCCCCGTGCCGTTCTCTGGCTCGTTGCGGCGCTGGCTGCCACGAGCATTCTCGCCGTGCTCGCGATCAAGTCGCGTTGGATCGATCATGACCTCGCACGCGGCTCCGACAAGGAGCGTGACGGCCAGCCGAGCGGCTTGCGGGTCATCTTTGAATGCAAGCCGCTGCTGATTTTCTCGACCTCGATCACCCTCTTTCATTTCGCCAATGCGGCGATGCTGCCCCTGCTCGGGGAAAAGCTCGCCCAGAGCAATAAGGGCGTCGAGACCTTGTTCATGGCGGCATGCATCATCACTGCGCAAATCGTCATGGTGCCGATGGCCATACTGGTCGGACACAAGGCGGACAGCTGGGGACGCAAGCCAATCTTTCTTGCCGGCTTCGCCGTGTTGCCGATACGCGGGGTGCTTTATACGCTGTCCCAGAACCCATACGCTCTCGTATCGATCCAGGTGCTGGACGGGATCGGCGCCGGGATTTTCGGCGCGCTGTTCTTTATCGTCATAGCCGATCTGACGCGGGGAACGGGGCGATACAACCTCGCACAGGGCGCCGCATCGGCATCCTGGGGACTGGGCGCCGCGCTCAGCAATTCGATCGCCGGATTTATCGTCGACAAGGCAGGATTCTCGGCGGCATTTGCGTTTTTGGCCGGCTGCGCGTTCGCCGCCTTCCTGCTGCTGTGGATCGCGATGCCGGAGACCGGTGACCGCAAATCGACGCCCGTGGCGGAGCGGCATCCACTCGAAGGCGCCGATGCCCGCCGGCTGAAACTATGGCACGGTTCTTCAGCCTGGTCCCCGAGGCTGCCGCCATTGCCATTTTTGCGATGACCTACCTGGTTGTGGCGATCGGGCGGCTGCCCGGCTTCCGGCTCGACCGGGCCGGCGCCGCGCTCGTCGGGGCGAGCCTGATGGTGGCGGTCGGCGCTCTGCCGCTCGAGGAAGCGCCAAAGGCGATCGACTTCGATACGATCATCCTGCTGCTGGGCGTCATGATCGTCGTCGCCAATCTGCGGCTTTCGGGGTTCTTCCGTCTCGTCAGTGGCTGGGTCGTCACCCGTGCCCGGTATCCGATCGTGCTGCTCGCCTCTATCGTCCTGGTCTCGGGTATCTTCTCGGCCTTTCTGGTGAACGATACGGTTTGCCTGGTCCTGACGCCGCTCGTCCTCGATCTCGTCACCCGTCTGCGGCGCAACCCCGTCCCTTACCTGCTGGCGATCGCAATGGCCTCGAATATCGGCAGCACCGCGACGATCACCGGCAACCCGCAAAACATGATTATCGGCAGTTTGTCGCATATCCCCTACGCCACCTTTGCCGCCGCGCTCTCTCCGATTGCCGGGATCGGGCTGGTGCTGACCGTGGGGCTGATCGCACTTGTCTACCGCTCCGAATTCAGGACGCGTCAGCGGCTCCGGGGCGAGCCCCGGCCGGTGCATGCCGATTGGCCGATCATCGTCAAGTCGGTGGCAGTCTCGCTCGCGATGATTGCGGGTTTCTTTGCGGGCATTCCGCCCGCCGAAGTCGCGATTGTCGCCGGCGCTGTCCTGCTGCTCACTCGGCGCATCAAATCCGAAAAGGTCTATGCCGAGATCGACTGGACTTTGCTGCTGATGTTCGCTGGTCTGTTCATCGTGGTTGCCGGGCTCGAACACAGCGTGCTTTCGCCGGAGGTCATCGGCGCTGTCGGCCAACTCCATCTGGAGCGCATTCCGGTTCTGAGCGCGGTTACCGCGATCCTCTCAAACATCGTCAGCAACGTCCCGGCGGTGCTCGTACTGAAGCCGTTCATTGCGCAGTTGCAATCCCAGCAGCAGGCTTGGCTCACTGTTGCGATGGCATCGACCCTCGCTGGCAACTTTACCCTGGTTGGCTCGGTCGCCAATCTGATCGTGGTGCAGCGGGCAAGGGCGCAAAATGTTGAAATCGGGTTCTGGGAATACTTCAAGGTTGGCGCGCCGCTGACGGTGCTAACGATCGGTATCGGCGTGCTGTGGCTCGAATTGGCTTGAGAACGGCGCAGGCATCGAAGTTGAATTGTCAGCGGGATGACGGCAGTCGGCGGCGCGTCAGCCGCGGGGTGGCGATGACCCGTTACGCTGAGACTCCAGTCCGCGCCAGGCGCGCACCGCAGTTGCGATTACGGCCAGCGAAGCTGAACTGCCGTCGGCCTCGCCTTTTTCGAAATCGCCCTCGATGACCGCCATCTGATTGGTCACATGGGCGAAGCACAGGACCGGCTTGCGGCGTGCTTTGGCGAAGGCATAAAGCCCGGCCGCCTCCATTTCGACTGCGAGAATATTGCGCTCGCGGCAGCCGCCGATTGCAGCGGCGGTCTCGCGGAACGGCGCATCGGTCGTCCAACTCGCGCCGCGGTGCATCGGCTGACGTGCGCCCGCAAACGCGTTCATCGCGGCTTGGACCAGCGCCTCGTCCGCCTCGGCGAACTCCGCCGGCGGCAAGTAATGGTAACTCGTGCCCTCGTCGCGCAACGCGCGGTCGATCAGGATGAAATAGGGCGGCGACCCCTGCTCGACGATCTGCCCGGCTGAGGTCATGCTGATCACAAACCGGCAGCCGGACGCAAACAGCTGCTCCGCCAGCAACACGGCAAAAGACGCACCTACGGCGCAGCCGATGATGCCGAAATGTTCGCCCTCGTGGTCGAATTCGTAGAGGTCGGTGTGATAACACGCCCAACCGGCCGAGCGGCGGCTCCGTCCCTTTTTGGCGAGCGCCCGGACGATGTCGCCATCGGGGTCGAGCAGACAGACTTCCGGCACCGCTGTTATCGGCAAACTCTTCTGCCGCCGCGCCTCCCGCAACAGATTTTCCGGCTCGAACACCGATGGCGCGGTAAAATCCTTCCCGGCCAGTATCGGCGGTGGATGGGACAATTTCGGCGTAACCCCAATCAACTGCGACCCGGGCGGTCGGCGCGGGCTCAGGTATCTCGGCCGACCATACGCGGTCAAGCGCAGGCGCGCGCGATCAAAAAAAGTTGAGACCTCGCCGGCTGTCGATCATTTTCGCGTGACGGGGCAAGGACGGAGTTTGGCGATGGGAATGCTCGTACACGGCATCTGGCACGACGAAGATCCGCCGACCGTGGGTAGGGACGGCAGCTTTGTACGGCCGGAATTGGGGTTTCGCGACCGTGTGACTCGCGATGGGTCGTCCGGGTTCAAGGCGGAGGCGGGCCGCTATTACCTGGTTACCGCACCGTCCTGCCCGTGGGCGCACCGCACCGTGCTGATGCGCAAGCTGAAGGGGCTCGAGGACGCGATCCCGATCCTGCAGTCGGACCTTCCCAAGGGGCAGGGCTGGGCCTATTCGCGCGGCTTCGATGATCTCCGGCCGGTCGACGGCGTTTTCCACGTCCATCAGGTTTATAGCGCGGCCCGCCCGGACTTCACCGGCCGCGCCACTGTCCCGGTATTGTGGGACCGCGAGACGCGCACGATCGTCAATAACGAATCCTCCGAGATCATTCGCATGCTGAACTCGGAATTCGATGAATTCGGCAATAGGGCGCTCGACCTCTACCCCGCGGCGCTGCGCAGTGCGATCGACGAGACCAATGCTTTTGTTTATGACGCGATCAACAATGGGGTCTATCGCTGCGGCTTCGCCAGAACCCAAGAGGCTTACGAACAAAGTTTTCGCAAACTGTTCGCGGCGCTCGACCGTCTCGAGGAGCGCCTTAGCCGTCAGCGCTACCTAGTGGGCGAACGTTTCACCGAGGCCGATCTCCGGCTGTTCCCGACCTTGGTGCGCTTCGACGCAGTCTATTACAGCCATTTCAAATGCAATCTGCGGCGGATCGCCGACTATCACCACCTGTCGAACTACACCCGCGACATCTATCAGATGCCGGGTGTCGCCGAGACCGTCGATATTCCGCGCATCAAGCTCGGCTATTACGGCGGAATGCGCAACCTCAATCCCAGCGGAATCATCCCGCTCGGCCCCGAACTGGATTTTTCCGCGCCGCACGACCGTGGGCGATTGGCCAAGGCGGCCTGAACGGTGCAATGGAGGCGTACCAATACCCGCAATACTACGCAATCGCCTTAGCCCCGAGCGATCCCGGGCGCGAGATCGATTTTTTCGAAGCCGCAATCGACAAGTTCTCGAAAGCTTCAGGTCGCCGGGTTTTCGAGCTCGGCGCCGGCACCGCGCCCTATCTGGAGGAATGGCACAAGCGGGGCTTACGCGTATTGCGGGCTCGATTTGAGCCCGGCAATGATCGAATTCGCCCGCGAAAAGGCGCAGCTTTTGGGCATCGAGGCCGAGTTTGTCCTAGGCGACATGCGCGACCTCGACCGCGGGCTCGGGCCCTTCGACCTCGCCTATGTGCTGCTCGGCTCGCTCTATGTCCGATCCAACCGCGAGTTCCTCGATCACCTCGACCGCATGGCAGCCGTGCTCGTGCCGGGCGGCTTGTACCTATTGGACAGCTTTGTCTGGTTTCGGATTTTTCACGACTACAAGCGAAGCTGGACGCGGCGCAAAGGCGGGGTGACCGTCCATACCCGTTACCGCGCCGAACTGACCGATCCGGTCGCGCAAACCTATGACGAGTGCCTGACCTTCAACGTCGATGACCATGGAAACGCCGTGGTCATCAACGGCCGGGTTCCCGCCAAGGTATTCTTCCCGCAGGAATTTTTGGCCCTTGTAGAGCTCAGCGGACGGTTCGAGTTCCTAGGCTGGTACAACGACTTCAGCTTCACCACGGAGCTTAAGCCGGAGGGCCGTCACCTAGCAATTTTGCGGAAGCGCTGACTCCCTCCTTGCAAAGGGCAGTCACGTCGGATACCTCCGCGGAGAATAATAAAAGTGTACGGGAGATCGAAATGGCTGTACCCGATTTCCAATCATTGATGCTTCCGGTGTTGTTGGCGACCGCAAATGGCGAGATCTCGGCCTCGGATCTTCGGGATCGCGTTGCTGCCGACGTGAAACTCAATGAGGAAGATTTGAGGGAGATGCTGCCCAGTGGCCGGCAGACCACTTTTGCGAATCGCACAGCATGGGCCAATGTGTTCTTGCAACGGGCCGGTTTGATCGAAAAAACTGGCCGCGGCGTATACCGTGTGACGCCAACTGGACTCCAAATTTTGGAGGAGCGACCGCCAAAAATCGATATGGGTTTTCTCGAACGCTTTCCGGGCTATGTCGAATGGCGCCAGAAAAGTGCGGCCGGAGGGTTTGCGAAGCCTGCTCTCAAACAAGGTAACGCCGCGGCGGGGGAAGTTGCCATCACTCCCGAGGAACAAATAGGACAAAGCTATCAGACGCTCAACGGTGCACTGGAGGTGGACCTCCTCGATCGTATGCGCGGGATGTCCCCCGCCTTCTTTGAGGCACTGGTGATCGAATTGCTGAGCAAGCTCGGATATGGAGGGGGCCAGCCGGAAAGGGGAAAGTCAATCGGGGGACCAGGAGACGCCGGCATCGACGGAGTTATCAATGAAGACGCACTCGGACTCGACCGTGTTTACGTTCAGGCGAAGCGATACGGGGCAGGGAATGCGGTCGGGCGACCAGAAGTGCAAGCCTTTTCAGGAAGCCTTGATGGAGTCGAGTGCGACGAAGGGCATCCTGATCACAACAGGTTCCATCTCCCCTGCTGCGCGCGAATACGCTTCGAGAATTGCGAAGCGTATCATCCTGATCGACGGCATGGAACTCGCCCGCCTTATGGTTGACCAGGAGATAGGAGTGCGCATCACCGACACCTACAAAATCAAGAAAATCGACGAAAATTACTTCACCGAGTGAGAACGCAGGGCATCAGCGAGTAGAGCCAAGTGCCGCGAGCCGCTCGACGGCTTCGGGCTCTTCCTCGATGCCGAGCGCGTCGTTGAATTTGTTGAAGAAGCCGCAGAGCGTGATGCGCAAGGTCAGCTCGACCAGCTGTGGCTCGCTGAAATACTCGTTCAGCCGAGTGAAGAGCGCGTCGGGGATGCGGTTTGGCCGCTCCCAGGCGGCAATCGCGTATTCGACGACAAGCTTGTCCCTCTCGTCGAATTCCGGGTGGTCGGGGTAATCGAGTACGCGTTCGACGCCGGCGGGCGAGACACCCTCGACAACGAGGAACGGCGTGTGGTGCGCCACGCAATAATCACACTCGTTGAGCTTGGAGACGGTGACGATCGCCAGTTCGAGGACGCGCTTCGGCAATGTCGCGGCGTCGCGCAATTCGAGCAGCATCGTCATCAGGTGGCGCAGCGCCGGCGGCACATGCGCGAACACCGCGGCTTGATTGCTGAATGGGCCGTATTTCCCGGCGAACCGCTCGTAGATCGCGGCGAGCTCTGGTGGCAGCTCGCTCGACGGGATACTGCGGACCCGCGCCATTGTCATCAGAGCCTGGTAAACAGGCGCTGCGCATCGGCTTGCGCCATTTCCGGCGCCAATTTGTCGAACCGACCGGTCGCTCGCAGATCGTCGGCGACCTGCCGCGCCACCGACATCGCCATCAGTGCGATTTGGCTGGCAGTACTGGCGCGGGCGACGCCGAGCGCTTCGAGTTCGGCAACGGCCGGCGAACCGGCCCGCACATTGATGTTGATGGGGGCGTCGAGCGCCTTCACCAGCCGTCCGATCGTCGCGGGATCGCGCAAGCCGATCGGATAGACGCAATCCGCCCCGGCGGCCAGATAAGCTCGGCTGCGCTCGACGGTCTCGTCGAAACGAGAGGTTTCGTCACCGATGTTCCGCAGATAGAGATCGGTCCTGCCATTGATCACGATCGGCACGGCGGCCGCCTTTGCCGCCTCCCGCGCAGCGCGGATCCGGTCGGCGGCATCCTGCGGGCTGCGGATCGGGACCGGGCCGTGCGGCGTCCCGTCCTCGAGATTGACCCCGACCGCGCCGGCCTCAATGATCTCCGACACTGAGCGCATCACCGCATCTGCCGTCTCACCGTAGCCCGCCTCGATATCGGCGGTGACCGGCACCCGCGCCGCGCGGACGATGCGGGCCGTCGCAGCGACGACCTCTGCCCATGGCATCTGTTCGCCGTCGGCATAACCGAGCGACCACGCAACGCCTCCGCTCGTCGTCGCGATCGCATCGAAGCCGGCCGCCACAAACACCCTCGCACTCATCGCGTCCCAGGCGTTCGGCAGCAGCAGCAACCGCGACCCGCGGTGCTTGTTGCGAAACAGCTCCGCCTGCTGCGCCTGCTCTGCTCGGTTCATCCCACAGCTCCCTCGAAGTGCCCGTCGACGCGTCGCCAGAACCTCTTCTCGCGAACCACCAAGGTCAAGCCGGCGATTATCTGCCGGCTTTCGCCAGGAATGCTGGGGAACTATGCCCCAAAAGCCTGATGGCCAACTCCAGCAAGTTCCCGGAAGATTCCCTTTTACGCGATCGCCGAACGGATTACACTGAGATACCCGGAGAGATTTGAAGACGGTGGTTGCGATGAACACCGATGTTGCCGAGGCCGACACGGCCGAGCGGGTCGTTGCGGGGTTTCTCTGTGGGTATCATAAAATTTGGCAGGATTATTTCCCCGGCTTGAACAAGCGTGCGCACTGGCACGTCATGTTTTCGGCGAGGTGCAGTCCGGAGGAAGGCGTTTCGTGCCGCTCGATCCACCGTGCACTCTATGGTTTGTACGGGACCGACATCCGTACTTGTATTGAACGGATAAGGGATTGCGCGAACGATGGCTTCATCCGAGTGCTGGACGCGCCGGGCCAACCTCGCACTGTTTATCCCACATCTCTGATCGCCGCCACTGACAAATTGCACGAGGGCTTCGACCGCCATTGCCGCGAGACGATCGAAGCCCTTTGCAAAGCTCTGGGAGACCGCGAGAGCGGGCGCTTGCATGGGTTCGATTGCAACCGGGCTGCGATCTCCGCGATTTTCAGCTTTTTCAATTCTTATGACCAGAAATGGCGGGAGACCTGCGAGCTGGTCGTCAGGAAGAAGGGGCTCACCCCTGCCTATGCTAACGACGCGATGGACCATCTGGTCACCTACCAGTATTGGGCGATCGTAATGCTGCTGTGGTCGGCGAGCCCGTTCGGCGGCGGTCGCGCAGACGCGCCGGCGCTCGTCATCGACGAGATCAACAGCAGGATGTGGGACGCGCTGCGGCTGGGGCATCTCGCGATCAAAGAGCGCGTCGCCAATTTAATCCGTTGGGGATTTTTTGCCGAGCAGACGATAAAGAAACACAAGGCAGTGGCGCTGACGCTGGTCGCCGGCTCAGCGACCAGCGAGAGCCTGGCGGCGACCAAACCGTTGCTCCATGATCTTTACGCCAAGCTCGTGTCGCAGGAGGCGACCGCCTAGTTTCGCTCAGTAGAGACGGGTCTGGTAGCTCTCTGCCGTGGCCCGCTCAGCTTCCTCGACCGACATGCCGCCTATCTGGTCGGTCAAGATGCGGCCGAGAGAGGGGAATTCGGACCGCTGGAGCTGCTTTTCCGGGTTCCACAAATCGGAACGGATCAGCGCCTTGCCGCAATGGAAGTAGATTTCTTCGGCCGCGACCAGGATGCCGCTGCGCGGCACCTTGCCGTTGACCGCCAATGGCTCGAGCAAAGCGGGGTCGGTGGTGATGCGCGCCCGGCCGTTGACGCGCAAGGTCTCGTTGAGCCCCGGCACGAAAAAGATCAATCCGAGGCCGGGCCGCTCCAGCAGATTGCCGATGGTGTCGACCCGATTATTGCCCAACCGGTCGGGGATCAGCAGCGTCTCGTCGTCGAGCACCTGGACAAAGCCGGCGGCATCGCCCTTTGGCGATGCATCGCAGCGCCCCGACGGATCCGAAGAGGCGATGACGAGGAATGGCGAGCGCGCGATGAACGCGCGGCAGTGCTGGTCGAACCGGCTCAGCTGCTTCTTGACCGAGCGGTCGCTCGGCGGTCCATAAATCTCGCGCAGCTCATCGAGACCCTCAACAACGGCCATGCCCGCCTCCGTCAATGTGGCGTCACTATGCATGAGCGGCAGCAAAAGTTCCAGCAATAGCCACCTCTTTTATTTTGGTCTTGGGCGCTGTTGCGGGTATCACTCGGGGAGCGGCAAGGTCATCCAATGAACGTGATAACTCAGCACGAGGAACGGCCCGAAGGCGGCCGTCTCGCGCGACTGACGATCGACAATGCCTCGAAGCTGAACAGCCTCAATCGGGCGCTGATGGCCGACATCATCGAAGCCGCCAACGGGCTTGCCGCGGACCCGCAGCTGCGGCTGGTGGTCCTGACCGGCGCCGGCGAGCGCGCTTTTGTCGGCGGCGCCGATATCGGCGAGATTGCGGCGCTGGATCGGGAGAGCGCGCGCGAGTTCATTACACTGGTCCATCGTTGTTGCGATGTGTTCCGCCGGCTGTCCGTCCCCGTCATCGCGCGGATCGACGGTTACGCACTCGGCGCTGGGCTCGAACTCGCCTGCGCCTGTGATCTGCGGGTTGCCAGCGAGCGGGCCCTATTCGGCATGCCGGAGGTCCGGATCGGCATTCCCTCGGTCGTCGAGGCGGCGCTGCTGCCGAAATTGATTGGCCACGGCCGCGCTCGGCGGCTGTTGTTGACCGGCGAGATGATCGGCGCTGCCGAGGCTCTCTCCTGGGGTCTCGTTGATGTCGTGGCGCCGACGGAGGCTCTCGACGAGGCGGTCGAAGATCTCACGCGCCCGATCCTCGCGGCCGGCCCCAACGCGATCCGCTTGCAGAAATCTCTGATCCTCGCCTGGGAGGAATTGCCGACAGCGGCCGCTGTGCAGCGCGGGATCGACTGCTTCGTCCGCGCCTACGACACCGATGAGCCGGCGCGTATGGCGGGCGCGATGCTCGCCGAACTGCGATCCCGGCGTCGCTGACCGGCCGATGAACTCCAAGCGGCGCCCGAGACAGTTGCGCCTCGCCGACGGCACAGACGATACGCCGCATTATCATGGGCACCGGGAGCGGTTGCGCCAAAGGCTGATCGCGGCCGGAGCAGACAATCTGCCGGATTATGAGCTGCTCGAGGTCATGCTGTTCGCCAGCAACGCGCGCGCCGACGTCAAGCCGCTGGCCAAGGATCTGCTCGAGCGTTTCGGCGGCTTTGCCGAATTGTTGAGCGCCGAGCCCGATGCGCTCGCCGGCGCCGGCCTCGGCCTCGCCGGGATTGCCGCGCTCAAAGCGGCGCGCGAAGCGGCGTTGCGCCTGATGCGTTCGGAATTACACGAGCGGCCGGTGGTCAATTCGTGGGACAAGCTGATCGATTACTGCACCGCGCACATCGCCCACGGGAAGGTCGAGGAGTTCCACATCCTGTTTCTCGACCGCAAGAACGTGCTGATCAAGCATGAACGGCAGCAGCGCGGAACGGTCGATCATACGCCGGTCTACACCCGCGAAGTCGTCAAACGCGCGCTCGAACTCCAGGCATCCGCTTTGATCCTCGTCCATAATCATCCCTCGGGCGACCCGACACCCTCGAAGGCGGACATCGCGGTGACCAAGGACATCGTCAAGGCCGCCGCTCCGCTCGGGGTGACCGTGCACGACCACCTGATCATCGGCCGCGGCCACCACAGCAGCCTGCGCGACCTCGGGCTGATCTGAGCCGGAGCGAGAACGCAGCTAATTAGGTCCGGTAAGCCGGGGCACGAGCACGCTCCCTCCGCCGACCAATCGCGCCCGGGACGGTTTCTTGACGTTCGAGAAACGTTTAAAATGCTTAACTTACTGTGCCTATCTTCGCCGATCGGAGCGTATGGCCGCGCCTTCGCGAGTGATACATGAATGAGGAATTGGGCAATCGTCGGAGCCGCCTCCCTTCCGTCAGCCGATCATTGCAAGTGCTTGCCATAGCCGTTTTGGTGCTGATCGTTGGCGCCACCGCGCAACAGCTGCTCACGGTGCGCTCGGCCATCATCAGCGACACAGAGCGTCAGATGTCGCGGCTGGATATGGTGTTCGCAGAGCAGACCGGCCGCGCCGTCGAAACGGTAGACTTCATCCTGCGCAACACGATCGAGACTTTGCAGACGTTGAGGGCCAGCCGGCCGGTCGACGGCCGCGCCTTTGAAGAGCTGCTGCGGAGACGCATCCAGGGCGTGCGGCAGGTGACCGAAATCGCCATTACCGATACCGCCGGCCATATCCTTCATTCATCGCGTGACGGCTCGCCCGGCGAGCTCCCGGCTGCGGCGCGCGCCTTGATCGAGGCACAAGCCGGACATCCCGAAGCGGGCCTGCAGATCAGCGAGCCGGTGCGCGGGACCGATGGTGAATGGACGGCGCTGATGATCCGCCGAATCTCGACCCGCGCCGGCGGTTTCGACGGCGCCGCGGTCGGCTATCTCAATCTACGCTACTTCGAAGATTTCTATCGGGCCGTCGAGCTGAACGAAAAGGGCGCTATTTTGCTTCACTTGCGGGACGGGACTGTGCTCGCCCGCTATCCGCACAACGATGCCGTTGTCGGGCAGACTTACGCCGATCTGCCGCCGTTCAAGGACATTCTCTCGCGCGATATGGCCGGCACGGTCGTAATGGACAGCCCGATCGATGGCGCACGCCGGGTGCTAGCGATTCGTGCGTTGAAGGCATTTCCGCTGGCGGTCAACGTGTCGGTAGCCGAGGGCGCGGTGCTCGCATCGTGGCGGCGTCAGACCTGGACCTTCTCCTTAGTGGCGCTTGGCGCTTGTGTGGCGATAGCCGGGTTGCTTCTGGTGCTCGCCCAGCGCTCGCGGCAAGTCGAGTCGCTGGTTCGCGAATATCGACTTGCAAAGGAAGGGGCCGAACAGGCGCATACGCGGCTGCTCGAGCAAATGGAAGAGCGCGAGCGCGCCGAGGCGGCGCTGCGTCAGGCCCAGCGCGTCGAAGCATTGGGCCAGCTCACTGGCGGAGTGGCCCACGACTTCAACAATCTGCTGACCGTTCTGATCGGGAATATCGAATTGATTCAGGGCACCGCCGCGCTCGATCCGGCTTTGAGCGAGAGGCTCCGGGCGATGCACGCCGCGGCCGAACGCGGCGCCGTCCTGACGAGCCACCTGCTCGCGTTTGCACGACGGCAGCCCTTGTTGCCGCGGCCCGTCGATCTCAATGCAGTTGTCACCGGCATGCAGGATCTGCTGCAGAGCGCGCTCGGCCATCGCGTGCAAATGGAAACGCGCTGCGCGGCTGGACTCTGGCCGGCGATGGTCGATCCGACACAGATCGAGCTGGTCATTCTGAACCTGGCGATCAATGCGCGCGACGCCATGCCGAATGGTGGCGTCCTGACCATAGAGACGGGCAACTGCCATCGTGAGGCACCGGCGCGGCCCGAAGAGCCGGCCGCGGGTGATTATGTCGTGATCAAAGTTATCGATGTCGGTACGGGCATGACGCCGGAAGTGCAGGCTAAAGCCTTCGAGCCGTTCTTCACCACCAAAGGTCCGGGCGCCGGCTCGGGGCTAGGCTTGTCGCAGGTCTTCGGCACCACCCGACAGTCCGGCGGCGACGTGCAGATCGACAGCTCACCCGGCAAGGGCACCTCGGTTTCGGTTTTCCTCCCTCGCGCCTTCGCCGGGGTTGAACGCCCGAGCGTCCGACCTGCCGAGCCGACCGAACAAAGAGCCAGTCGCGCGGTGGTGCTCGCCGTGGATGACGACGCCGCGGTTCGGCGCACCACGGCAGATATTCTTAAAGGCCTGGGCTACAGCGTGCTGCAGGCCGAGAGCGGCGAAGCTGCGCTCGAGCTGTTGAACCAAGATGGGATGATTGATGTCCTGCTCACGGATGTCGTGATGACCGGCATGAGCGGGCCGGAACTCGCGCGCCGCGCGCGCCTGTCGCAACCACGCCTGCCAATCGTGTTTATTTCGGGCTACGCCGACCCGGCGGGTATCGCCGACGACGGGTTGCCGCACCCGCTCGTCAGAAAGCCGTTCCGACCCTCCGACCTACGTCGGCAAATCGAGGCGTCGCTGGCGGAACTGCGCATCTCGGCGACATGAGGGTCTGACTAAATTATCCTCTGCTTTTATTCGCCAGCTCTTAACTAGTCGCGCGGTATGCAAGGGCAGTCATTTAGCTGCCAATAGATCCTGACGTTCGCGATGTTCCAGCGGAACCTAATCGAAACGAAGCACGGCAAAGAGCTTTGGCGTCTGACTGCCGTTGCCCGAAATATATCGCGCACTTTAAGTCGGAGAGATCGGTTGCGTCAATTCTTGATCTTAGCGGGCGCGGAAAATCTGTTAGACCACGAACTTGTCGAGGTCATGCTCTTTACCAACAGTCCGAGAGCTGATGCAGAAGCACTGGCAGAAGAGCTTCTCGATAGATTTGGCAGTCTTGCCGAGGTGTTGAGCGCCGAACCCGAGGCGCTGGCCGCCGCGGGTTTGAGCTTGTCGGCAATTGCGGGTGTCAGGTTAGTTCGCGAGGTGGCGCTTCGATTTATGCGGGCAGAATTGCATAACCGCCCGCTGGTCGCCTCTCGCGACACATTGATCGATTATTGCAGTGCGCAAATTGCCCACAGCAAGGTCGAGGAGTTCCACATACTCTTCCTGGATCGTAAGAATGCATTGATAAAGCACGAGCGGCAACAGCGCGGCACGGTCGATCATACGCCGGTTTATACCCGCGAAGTCGTCAAACGCGCGCTTGAGCTCGGGGCCTCCGCCTTGATCTTGGTCCACAACCATCCCTCGGGGGACCCGACCCCCTCGACGGCGGACATCGCGGTGACCAGGGACATCGTCAAGGCCGCCGCCCCGCTCGGCGTGACCGTGCACGACCATTTGATCATCGGCCGCGGCCACCACAGCAGCCTGCGCGACCTCGGGCTGATTTGAGGGTGTGCGTCGGATGCTTCAGTCGCCGGCGGGCTCGAGCCTCAAATGCCTCTCGATGCCGCGAACCCGCTCGTCGAGCTCGCTGATCAGGATGCCGTGGCCGAGCATTCTGCAAACTGTTGCGGTACTTATGCGACTCGGTCAAGCGCTTCGCGTGCCGCGCTCGCCAGATCTTCCTTGCGATAGGGCTTGCTGAGGAGCGGCGTGCAGGCGGCCAGCGGTCCGGCGTCTCCGTTCAGCCGCGCTTCCGAAAACCCCGAGGTAAAGACGATCTTGATGCCCGGCCAGCGCTGTCGGGCCCGGTGCGCCAATTCGCGGCCGTTGATCCCGCCCGGCATCACGATATCGGTCAACAGTAAATCGATACTCTGCCGATCCAGCAATTCGAGACCTGCTGCCGCATTCGCCGCCGCGAGCACCCGATATCCCAGCTCACCCAGCTGGCGCGTCACGACGCGGCGCAAAGCCTCGTTGTCTTCGACCACCAGGACCGACTCGCCTCTCCCGTGCAGCAGCGGGGTTGCGGCGCTCTGCTCGGCGAGCAACACATCTTCGGCGATGCGCGGCAGGAAAAGACGGAACGTCGTGCCAATTCCGGGCTCGCTGTAGACGCCGATATGTCCGCCGGATTGTTTGATGAAGCCGAAGACCATGCTGAGACCGAGGCCGGTGCCCTTGTCTCGGCTCTTGGTCGTAAAGAACGGCTCGAAAATGCGATGCATCACCTCCGGGGTCATGCCGCACCCGGTGTCGCTGACTTCGAGCATGACGTACCCGCCCGCAACGACCTCGGCGTGCTGCGCGGCATAATCGGTATCCAGGGTGCGATTGCCGGTCACGATCATCAGACGCCCGCCATCGGGCATCGCATCGCGAGCATTGGTGGCCAGATTGGTCAGGCTTGCTTCGAGCTGGGCCGGGTCGACGACGACCGGCCACAGTTCCGGCGTGAGGTCGAGCGAGATTTCGATGTCCTCGCCGATGGTTCGGCGCAGCAGCCGAGTGATCCCGGAGACCAGCTCGTTGACGTCGACGTGTTGCGGCCGGAGCGGCTGCTGCCGGGCGAAGGCGAGTAGGCGGCGCGTCAGATCGGCCCCGCGAAATGCCGCGTCGAGCGCCTCGCGGGACAGCTCGTCGATATCGGGATCGTCCCCTTTCAGGTCCCGCAGCAGGTCGATATTACCGATGATCACGCCCAGCATGTTGTTGAAATCATGCGCCATGCCGCCGGTCAGATTGCCGATGGCCTCCATCTTCTGCGCCTGGTGGAGCTGCGCCTCCAGTTTGGTCCGCTCGACGTGCTCGTGGTGCTGAGCGGACAGGTCGCGCAGGATGCCGGTAAAATGCCGGTGGCCGCCGGCCCACCATTCGGCAATTGACAAATGCGCCGGAAAAACCGACCCGTCCTTGCGGCAAACCTCGAGTTCCTTGATCGTCCACAAATAGCGCGCCGTATAGCGCTCAGGCTCCTGCCGCATGGCCGGGGGCAGCAGCACCCGCATGTTCTGGCCGATCAGTTCCGCCGCCCGGTAACCGGTCATGGCTTCGGCCGCCCTGCTGAATTCCTGGATGATGCCGTGCTGGTCGCTGACGATGATCGCATCGACCGCCGTCTCGAAGATCGCTCGATACCGGCTTTCGCTGTCCTGCAGCTCCCGTTCGGCGGCCGTGCGTCTTGTGCGCTCGTAGCGCAGCCGGACGACGAGAAACCCGGCCAGAAGCCCGAGGGCCGGCCAGGTGGCGGCGCCCGCCAAACAGATGGCGTCCAGCATTTCGGGAGCGAGACCAGGCATCGTGATCGACCCGACTTTTCCAATTTCGCGGCGCTACCCGATCATCTGGTTAACGCCTTCTTAACTTGCCGACCCGAACGTCAGAAAGTCGTCAGAAAACTAGGTAAAAGTAGGATCCGGAAAGATCTTTCTCTTAAAATTGCCTTAACATTTTATGAACTCGTGAGATCTGGTCGGTGTAGGATATATCTAACTTTATGTTTTACGTGCTTGGATTGTGATCCCCCAGTCAACAAAAAAGCGTTTGAGCGCGGACCCGTGATCGCCGCTAATATCGGTGTCGTTGAATTCTGAGCGGGAGCAATGGCATGTTTGTGAGCCTATCGGACGAGCAGCGCCGTTTCGTGCAGACTGTCCGCGACCTCGCGCAGCGCGAATTCCGGCCGCACGCGCTGCGCTACATGGACGGGACCTTTCCGTGGCAAAACATGCGCGCTCTCGCCGAATTGGGCGTCCTCGGAATGGCGGTGCCGCAGGAGTATGGCGGGCTGGGATTGCCGGTCTTCGACACCGCGCTCGTCCTCGAGGAGATCGCCAAGACCT
Source organism: uncultured Alphaproteobacteria bacterium (assembly GCA_963788085.1). Taxonomy (GTDB): domain Bacteria; phylum Pseudomonadota; class Alphaproteobacteria; order ATCC43930; family CGMCC-115725; genus AP-15. Next base: position 58,678 of record CAWBFS010000057.1, on the reverse strand, counting down.
GCTACGTGACGGCGATGGCGGTGCTCGGCGAGGTCGGCGTGCAGACCCGGATCATCGCGACCTACGCGCCCGAGGAAATCAAGGCGCGCATTCTGCCGGCGGTGTGCAGCGGCGAGGCCATCCTGGCGATCTGCATGACCGAACCCGACGCCGGCACCGACGTCGCCAATTACAAAACCAACGTCGACACCGGCGGCAATGCCCTGAAACTCAACGGCGTCAAGACCCTGATCAGCCGCGCCGACGAGGCGCAGATGTTCGTCGTCTTCACCCGGGTCGACCGCCAGCCCGGCCGCGAAGGGATCGGCTGCGTCCTGGTCGAGCGGGGCGCCCCCGGCTTTTCGGTCACCGGCACGTACCACACGATGGGCGGCGAGAACCTGCACGAGATCCGCTTCGAGGATTGCATTCTGCCGCCGGAGAATTTGGTGTTGCGCGAGGACGGCTTCAGGAAATTGCTGTCGGCCTTCAACACGCAGCGCTGCCTCAACCCCTGATCTCGCTGGGCCTCGCCGAGGGGGCGCTCGAAGAGGCGGTGCGCTACGCCAAGGAGCGCAAGGCGTTCGGCCGCGCGATCGGCGAGTTTCAGGGCATGCGCTGGAAGATCGCCGAGATGTACAAGGACATCGAGGTCGGGCGCAGCATGCTCTACCGCGCCTGCGCCAGCGCCGACCCGTTCCCCGACCCGCTCTTGGCGGCAGTCGCCAAGACCTATTGCAACGAGATGGCGTTGCGCGTCACCAGCGAGGCGATCCAGGTGCATGGCGGCTACGGCTTCACCGACGAATTCCCGGTCTCGCGCTTCTATCGCGGCGCCCGCTACGGCACCTTGGGCGGCGGCACCACCGAAACCCTGCGCGACCTGATCGGCAAGCGCGTCCTGGCCGGCCTCGACCCGGTCGACGGCATCCTCGGATTGGGCATGTTCTGACCCCGCCGCCGCAGCTTTCCCTGCCAGCAGGGAAAAAGCAGGGAAGTTTTTCGTTTCCGCCCCCAAATCGGGCCGCTCGACGCGACAATTTCCCGCTCGATCAAGGCCTTGCGCCAAATTCCCTGACCCGAGTGGCAGGGAAAACATCTTCCCTGCCAGGGGGTCCGGCAGGGAAATGGCAGGGAAGCGCGGCGACCGAACCCGAACCGCTGTGCAGCCGCCGCCGGCCGCCTCGTTCGCAACCGCCGCGGCGGCGCCGAGAGCGTAGGCAACTGGCCGGATGGCGAGGGCGAGAGTCAAAATCAACGCGATCATGACAGGCATAATATCACGCGATCGCGGCAATTTTGCGGAACGCGAAATAGCTCGGTCTCAGGTTTCAAAAATCGATGCCCTCGCGCCGGATCTCATCCATTAGCGGGGTGCGCTCGCGGTAACCACCGGCCCGGAACGGCCGGGCCTCTATAAAAACGCCGGTATCGGCGAGAATCTCGGTCCTGAGGTCGGCCAAGCGATGAAACTCGCGCCAGCGATCGGTCAGATCTTTCAGGAACACCGCGATATCGTAATCAGACGCCTCGTGCGCATCGCCGCGCGCACGCGAGCCGAACAGCACGACGCGTTCGATCCGATCGCCGTAGAGCTCATCAAGCGCGGCGCGGAAGCGCCGCAGGATCTTATCGTCGTCGCTGGCGGTCCCGAACGTTGCGCGGGTCTGGCCGGGTCTAATCCGCTTGCGGGATCTCACTGGAACCAACCTGACGGCAAGGGCGAAAAACCGAGCATACCGCATCGATAACATAACATCGCTTGCGGCGATTGTGGGATGGTGAAACATGCGGCAGGCAGACACGGTCGAGATCGGCGTTGCACTTGTGAAGCCGCGCAATACTCCCTCGCCCCGCTTGCGGTCGCTTGCGGGGAGAGGGTCGGGGTGAGGGGCTCGTGCGACGACCTTTCCCCTCAAGCAGACGAGCTTAAGAGCAGTCTGTCGGAAGGCGTGAAACGGCTTTCCGACACCCCGGTATGACCGGTCGATTTGATCCCGGCCGAGGAAGGCGGCTTCATCGTCAATTTCCCCGAGCTGCCGAACAGCTGGAGCCAGGGAGAGAGCCGCGACGAGGCGCTCGCCCAGGCCGAGGATCTACGCGGCATCCGCCCTTTATAGATATTGTGTGTCCCGCGCCGGTCAGGTAACGGCGGGCGTGCAAGTATTAGAGGCGCCGAGACGCTAAGGTTTGCGCAACGCCCACTTTGCGTGTCGGCGCGTTGCAGAAATCAACAATTCTGATTAGCGCCGGAATTTGGGAGGCGCGCCGCAGTTGTGCTACAATCGCCGCCGACATGACTGACGAACCGCAGAATAACCCCATCCTGAGACGCTTCCGCTCGGCGCTCGGCGAGATGTACGGCAACCGGCTTGAGCGCGTGGTGCTGTTCGGCTCACGTGCGCGCGGCGACGCTGATGACGAGTCTGATTATGACGTTGCGGTGTTTCTGCGCGAGCTGGCCGACCGGCCCGCCGAGATGAACCGGCTGGCCGACCTTGCCACTGACATTCTCTACACTGGAGGCCCGTTCATCCACGCCATGCCCTATCCGGCAGGCTTCTACAATGACGAGCGCATGCCGTTGATGGACGCCATTCGGGCGGAGGGGATCGATTTGTGAAGCCGCAAACCGCCGCCTTCCTCGCCAAATCGCGCGAATTTCTGAACAAGGCGAACGATTTATTTGGCGCGCACCACTGGCCCGACGAAGCGGGCCGCGCCGCCTATTTGGCGGGACTGCATGCGGCGCAAGCCTTGATCTACGCGACAACCGGCCACACCCGAAAAAGACATTCCACGGTGCAAGGTGAATTTTGCCCAACTGGTCAGAGACGATCCGCGCTTTGACAGTGAATTGCGGTCATTTCTGCCGCGCAGCTACAATCTCAAAGCCATTGCCGATTATCTAACCGGCCCCGGTTCGCAAGTCACCGTCGAGCAGGCGCAGCAGGCAATCGCGACCGCCATTCGGTTCGTTGACACGATTTCGGCTCAACTCGAAGCGGAACCCGACCCCTCCCGATGAAAGCCCCCGCCGGGGCGGACGGCGGGGGCGACGACCGAGACGCACCCCCGAAACCTGGCCTTTCATAATTCAAGGATTTCGGAACGCTCGTCCTGTAGCCGGTCCGGTTGTATCCGACCGGTGCGATCCGACCGACGCCGAGCCCGAAGGGCGGCCAGATCGGTTGTCCATCTGGGAAATGTCGGCTAAAAACTATACAGAAGACGGCGCCGCTTTCAACGATCCAGGTAACGGGAGGACAATCTATGAGGGCGATGAGAGCAAGAGGATTCAACGGTTATGAAGATCTGAAGCTGGTTGATCTTCCGAAACCAGATGTTTCGGATGGCAAGGTGCTTGTGCGGATGACTGCCGCGGGCGCGACGCCTTTGGACCACACTATCTTGTCTGGCCAATATCACGGAGCGAAGGCGCCACTGGTTCTCGGGAACGAAGGAGCGGGCGTCGTAGAGGAAGGAGGCGGACCGGAGTTTCCGGCCGGTTCGCGGGTGATGTTCACCGGACCCTATGGTGTTTCAGAAGATGGGACCTACAGCGAATGGCTTGCTGTACGAAAGCAGCACCTTTGCCTGATACCTGAGGGTATCGATGACGTGAGCGCCGCAGGGATTCCAGTCGCGTATCTTACGGCGCAGATGACCCTCAGCCTCGCTGGTTTCCAAGCGGGCAAAACAGTGCTGGCGCCTGCAATCGGTGGATCGGTCGGTAACGCAGTGACGCAATTGGCGCGCGCCTTGGGTGCGAAGCACGCGATCTCAAGCACGACGAGTCACTCAAAGGCCATGGAGGCCAAGGCGCTCGGATTCAATGAGGTCATCGATGGCTCTTCCGAGACTCTAAGCGATGGAGTGCGCCGTATCACGGACGAGAACGGCGTGGATATCGTGATCGATGCCATTGGAGGCGAAGTCTTCAGCGGGGCGCTGGCAACGCTTGCGCCCGGCGGCATCCTCATCACGCTTGGCTATTCAGCAGGCCGCAAAACGACCATCGATGTCACCGATGTGATCTGGAAGAGCGCCACGATCAAAGGTTTCCTGCTGTTCGCTCAGCCGCCCGCGGCTTGGGAGGAAGCGTGGAAGACCATCGTCCAACTGCTTCAATCCGGCGGGATCAAGCCAATCGTGGCTAAGACCTTCCCGCTGGACGAGGCGACGGACGCTCTGCGCTACCTTGTCGAGGAGCGCCCGTTCGGCAGGGTCGTCCTCACTATTTGACGGTTTTGACAGCCTTCTCCGCCGTGAAGGCAAAAAGCCTATAAGCCATGCACTACGGCTCGCGCCTTAGCCTCTCCGTGCAAATGTCAAAAAATCTGCATCGCCAAAATCGCTCTCAAAAACGAGCGTTTTTGAGAGACGCGGGCTGATTCAAGTCACGCTAGCCCCCGGGCAGATCAGGCCGACCGCGCAGAACGCATGTTATGGTAAACCCCTGCTGTCCCGCGCGGCAGCCCGTCACAGGTCGCCGACCCGCGAGCCTAACTGCTTGGGTGCGCGAAGTTAATTGTCTGGCCCTCCTGACAAGCGTAGTGCGAAACGCGACCGTTGTTGTTGACCGTTGCCGCAAAATGCTTCTGGAAACCGACTGAAGGATCACCAAAATTATTATCGTTGATGGTGACCGTTGTCACGCCCTCGTTGAAAAGTTGTTGCAACCTGCCCCCCACATCGGCCGCCTGCGCCTCGTTCGGGTTCCCGTTCGCCAGAGCCCCCCAAACCGCAAACAGAGCTTTGATAGCCATGCCATCCTCCTAGAGGTTGTTATGAACCGGCATGTGCAGGCCAAACGCTGACCTGACATGAACTACCGTTTCACCGCTCGTGATTAGAGCGCGTTTCATGGTTTCTATGTGTGAGGGGGTTCACACAGGTTGGGAAAAAGTTCCAGAATGAGAAACGCTGTCGGCGGGACGTGGCGTAGCTGTTCTACGATCGCGCGGCACATACGTTGCCGAAATTCAAGAGATACGGGAAAAATCTTGCTCCTTCCCGATCAAGGGCTTACACTTCCCGTAACCTATGACCGAAATGGAATTGAAAACCAAGGCCGAAGCACCCCCCGAAAACCGCCGTCTCGGCTATGCCCGCGTCAGCACCGTGGGGCAGACGCTCGACAGCCAGCTTGAGCAGCTACGCGGCATTGGATGCACAAAGATTTACCGGGAGAAGGTGACGGGCGCGCACAACGACCGGCGCGAGCTTCTCAAAATGCTCAAGCACCTCGCCCCCGGCGACGTGGTGACGGTGACGCGGATTGACCGCCTCGCGCGCAGCACCTTCGACCTGTTCGCCATCGTCAAGCAGATCGTGGACGCCAAGGCGCAATTCCGCTCGCTTGCCGAGCCGTGGGCCGACACCGGCACCAGCACCGGGCGCTTGATGATTGCCGTTCTCGGCGGCTTGGCGGACGTGGAGCGCGATCTTATCCGCACCCGTACCGCCGAGGGCCGCAACCGGGCGCAGAAGCGCGGGCAGCGCATGGGCCGGAAACCGAAATTGACCGAGGCGCAGCAGGCCGAGGCCCGCAAGCGGCGGGCGGAAGGTGCCACGCTTGCCGAACTGGCGCGCAGCTACGGCGTGGGGAAAAGCACGATTTCGCGGCTGTGAACCGACGAGAGGCGTTAAATCCCTGCCGCTACCGCTATGAGATTGCACGGATCACTAAAGTCAAGTTTCAGCGGGCCACACACTGCCCGGTGTTCAGGATGCTGGTCACGGCTTTCGCCTGCTTGCTTCGAACCATCCGTGGCAACATCAGATACGGCGGCAAAGGAGAGGTTTCCCAGTAGCAACAGGATTGCCAGACCCTTCCATGACCGCCGCCCGCCTGCTAATGGCGTTGTACGGACTTCATCCGAAACAATAGCGACCACGGCAACACTCACCAAAACCCCCATCGCCAAGATATGTAATTCTGTCCGCGAGGCTTTGCCAGAGGGCGCGACGGTGATGACCTCCGGCGCGCGTCAAGTCAAGCAATCGCGCAACCGGGAGAGTAATTCGCAGCGCCCCTACGACCGCACAGGACAGTCTAAAACCGCGCCCCGCCGTGTTTCCACTTACCGGCCCCGGCGAGCATTTGCGCAGCGACTTGGCCGCGCTTTACGTAATAAGCAATTATGCGACATGACAGGAATTGCGCGCACGAGCACGAGACACAACATATCGAATTTGTGGCCTACCACTTTTGAGAGCAAAGCAAAGCCATGTTCACCGTTCGATGGATTCCACAGGGTACAACCCACCCCCATGAGCCGCCAATGCCGTGCAACGACTTGCGAAGCGCGTTAGACTTCGCGTGCTCACTCCGAAACGCAAATCCGCCATTGAGAGATTATTGGGTTGAGGACTCGACGACGGGACTCCGGGTTGCAGATCGGCGTCGGATCGAAGAACATTGCCGACAACACGGTAAAGTTTAAAATAGCGCCATGTGGATTGGAGTCCACGAGCGCGGCTTGTGATGCCAGACTGAGGATCGACACGAAAATATGCCATGAACCGCACGAAGACCCCGGATAACGTGGAAGCGAAGCATCCCGATCTAGTATACATATCGGTAGGCCGTTTCGTCTTAGAGTTCTCGCATCTAGAGCTAATGATTCGTCACGCTCTCATTGTAGCCTTGCAATTGAATTTCGATTACTTGGACGTGATAGCCGCCTCATATGACTTTAGAACTCTCTGCAACGTAACGAAGAAGGTTTTCTTACGTTCCCCCTCTTATAGTGAGGCCGAGCAGAAAGACATAGAAAACCTCCTTAATGAATGTATGTCTGTCAACGATGAACGGGTGCGGATAGCACATGGTACATGGTATGTTGACGAGTCTGGATCAGCAGGAGTGCGGCATGTGTCCCGTGCGACCCTTGAACCGAAATTCTTTTACTCGCACATCGAGGATTTCGACCGGGTTACTGTTAAGCTACAGAAATTGAAATCTCGTCTCGCCAAATTTCTGATTCCCCGAAGCTGAGCAGTGATCTCTGGCGCGGACGGAAAGCGCCACGATGACGGGTCCGGCGTCGGCTTTGCCGTCTTGCGCGCCAGAACAGAAGATAATAGGATTTTCATCATTTTCACATGGAGGGAGCCATGACCAAGAAATTTTGCATTGCCTTCGCCGTGCTCGCTTTGCTGGCGCCTCTAAACATGGCGAATGCTCAAACAATCTATCAAGGCCCGGGAACTTATTCGACCTACGGCAGTCAGACGTATGGCCCCGGCGGCGTTCAGTCCACCTACGGAAATCAAACCTATACACCAGGCGGCACCTATTCGACCTAGGGCAGTCAGACGTATGGCCCCAACGGGACTACCTTCTCCACCTACGGTAACTCGACTTACGGCAGTAACGGCACAACCAGTCAAACCATCGGAAATCAGACTTACATTCACGGCCCCAACGGGCAGAGTCGGACTTGCAGCACCTATGGGAATCAGACCTACTGTAATTAGTCGCTTAGTCTGCTGCGATTTTCCATAACTACGTTATCGGACTCCGGCAGGCCCGCGACGTGACGGCGCGGCGCGCAACGATGTAGAATGCCGCAATGGACGCGATCAGCCCGGAATTTCGGCTTGAGCCAGACAGCACCGGCAGCTTCGTATGGAGTGACTGGCAGATTGACGACGACCACGAGCTAAGCTTTCACCACCCGACGCGGGCTGTGTTCTCGATCTACCCGGCCCCCGACGCGACTGACTTAGCCAGCATCAGCATTTATCAGTTTCGCGCCCGCCTCGCGCACGTCTGTGACGGGTTCCCCGTACCCGACGACCTCGCCGCCTTAGCCGCTTCGGCGATCATGGCCTTTGCCTACAAGAACACGGTCGCAATCTGCCCGGTCGAGCTACGGCCCTATCACCCCGCCTTTGCCGCCGGTCGCTTGCGTTGCCTCGATTGCGGCTGATTTTCCAGAAAAGGGGGTTTATGCGACTTTGATAGTGTAGGCGCCGGATTAAAATGTCACCCTTCTGCCAGTTAGAGATGACACTCCCGGGAGTTATCCGGGGGGTGTTTGGGGTGACGGTTCGGCTGTTGAGAGCGATGGGGAGCTTGCGGAGCTCTTCGGGGCGAGCGCCGGGGCGGCACCGAGGCTCAACCAGCCTGCCGCTATCAAAATCCGTTACATCATCGTTCCTCCCTGCCAATTCCACGGTGTCATTGCGAGCGAACGCGAAGCAATCTCGGGCTCCCGCGCACCCGTCGGATCGGGATTGCTTCGGAGCGCGACGCGCTTCTCGCAATGACACCGTCGGGTTCGATTTGCCGGCAATCCTCACGGCGCGATCGTCGTGCCGCCGTCGACGATGATGGTCCGGCCGGTGATGAAGGCGCCGGCGCGCGACGCCAGCATCAGGGCCACGCCGGCGATGTCCTCGGGCTCGCCGAGGCGGCGCCGCGGCGTCGCCGCCTCGCGGGCGGCGCGGCGCTGCGGGTCCTCGTAGAGCACCCGGGCGAATTCTGTCTTCACGAGACCTGGGGCGACGCAGTTGACCCGCACATTGTCGGGGCCCATTGGGGCGGTGCTATAGCCGCGGTTGCTGGCTACAACCGCAGGCCGCTTTTTCGACGCCCTCTGGCTGGTGAACAGAAACGGCACCGGGACGACATCGCCGAAGTCAAAGGGCATCGTAGACGTCGTCTTCGGGATTGCTCCAGATGGCGGCGAAAGTCGGCGCGCTCGCGGCAGTGACGGCGCGGGTGAGCGCCCGCTCCTGCTCGCGCCAGCGAATGAAATCGACGAAATCCTCGATCTCGGCGATGCGCTCGGCCGGTAGAGCCTCGATTTTCTCGATCAGGGTCTTGCTGTCGGGGGGCATTTCTGTTCGTTCCATGAGGCTGCTCCTCGCATTCTATCAGCCCGCAACCCGGTTACGTATTCCGCCGCCTGTTTCGCGATGCGCCGCGCCAGGATCGAACTCGGGATCTCCAGGCCGACCCCGCTTATTCGATCACATCGTCGGCGCGCACCAGGATCAATTCCGGGATCGTCAGGCCGAGGGCCTTCGCGGTCTTCAGGTTGACGGCGAGATCGAAGCGGGTCGGCAGTTCGAGGGGCAGGTCGGCGGGGCTGGCGCCTTGGAGGATCTGGTCGGCGAGCCCGGCGGCGCGATCGAAAATCGCGTCCATGTTGGGGCCGTAGGCCATCAGGCCGCCGTCATGGGCGAGAAAGGCGTATTCGTAGATCGCCGGCAGGCGGTGCGCGGCGGCAAAATCGATCACCCGCTTGCGGTTGAGCACGGTCAAGATGTCGGTCACCATCAGGATCGCATCCGGCGGCTTCTCGGTCATCGCGGCAAAGGCGGCATCGAAATCGTCGGGCGCATGAACGCCGAGCGGCACGATCCGCATGCCCAGCCGCTTGGCCTCGACCTCCGCCGCCCGATAGCGCAAGGTCATGCCCAGATCGTCGGCGTTCCACAGCACCGCGACCGCGCGGACATTCGGCACCGCCTCCTTGAGGAGCGCCAGACGCTTGGCTGAAAGCTCGCTGGCGACGTCCGAGACCCCGGTGACATTGCCGCCGGGATGGGCGAGGCTCGCAGCGAGCCCGGTCGCGACCGGATCGCCGGAATTGGTCACCACGATCGGGATTTTGCCGGCGCGCTCTTTGGCGGCGGCTGCCGCTGGATAGCTTTGCGTGATGATCACGTCGACATGATCGGCGACCACCTCGTCGATCAGCCCGGGCAAGCGGTCGGGGTGGCCCTCGGCGGCGCGGCGTTCGAAGACGATGTTGCGGTCCGCCACATAGCCTCGCTTCGCGAAGTCTTGGACCATGCCGGGACCCAAAATCCCGTTGTCGGGCGCGCCGACCGAGATCAGCCCGACGCGGTACGTTTTGCCCGATTGGGCGAGTGCGCCCATTTGCAGCAATGACAATCCAGCGGCGGCTAACACGGCGCCTAGCAGGATCATTACTCGGCGGATCATCAGGCGACTCTTCATTGGTCAACGGTAGGCGAATGCTGCCAAAAAAGATTCTGTCACACCGGAAGGCCGGTGCCGATGAAAGAAATGGGTCCCGGCCTTCAAGGGTGTCAAGAAATCGACGATTGCCTAAATCAGCGTTGTGCGTCCCCCGCCTTCGCGAGGGCAAGCTCTTCGAGACGGCCGCGGAGCCTGTCCTCGGGCCGCGCAGCGCGCGGACCCGGGGGCGGCCTCCTCAGGATGAGGAATTTTCCTAGCGCTATCAAAGGATTACCTCATGCTGAGGAGCGCCCAAGGGCCTGCCCCAGGCTTGAACTGGGGGGCGCGTCTCGAAGCACGCACTGCCTCGCCTCAGCTTTTGTTTCGCTCTGTAGATCAATTTTCGTGACAGCGTCCTTCGCCTGGAAGAGGTTGACCGCAGGGCCGCCCCGCGGTTCCCGAATAGGCCGCAATGCCACGCTATGAACGGCGTTGTGCAGGTTTGCGGCGCGGCTCCCAACCGGGGGCCGGCTTGACAACCGCCGGCGGCCGTGCCGTGTTCGCGGCGCCTCGAACGGGATCTACCCTGATGCACGCTTACCGAACCCACACTTGCGGAGCCCTGCGCCTGAGCGATGCAGGCCAGCCCGCGCGGCTGTCCGGGTGGGTGCATCGCAAGCGCGATCATGGGCAGCTGCTCTTTATCGATTTGCGCGATCATTATGGCGTGACGCAGTGCGTGATCGACATCTCGTCGCCGCTCTTCGCGGCGGCGGACGCGCTGCGGCTCGAGAGCGTCGTCACGATGACGGGGCGGATCGCCGCCCGCTCGGCCGATACGATCAACCCCAAGCTCGACACCGGTGAGGTGGAGCTCGTCATCGCCGATATAGAGGTCCTCTCGGAGGCCGAGCCGCTGCCGTTCCCGGTCAATGCCGAGGCCGAGTATCCGGAAGACATGCGCCTCACCTATCGTTTCCTCGATCTGCGGCGCGAACGGATGCACGCCAACATGCTGCTGCGGTCCAACGTCATCGCGTCGATCCGGCGGCGCATGATCGAGCAGGGCTTTGTCGAGTTTCAGACGCCGATCCTGACCGCCAGCTCGCCCGAGGGGGCGCGCGACTACCTGGTGCCGAGCCGGCTGCATCCCGGCAAATTTTATGCGCTGCCGCAGGCGCCGCAGCAATTCAAGCAGCTCCTGATGGTCGCCGGGTTCGACCGCTATTTCCAGATCGCCCCGTGCTTCCGCGACGAGGCCGGCCGCGCCGACCGGTCCCCCGGCGAGTTCTACCAGCTCGATTTCGAGATGTCGTACGTGACGCAAGAAGACGTCTTCGCGGCGATCGAGCCGGTGTTGCATGGCGTATTCGAGGAATTCGCCGGCGGCCGCCGGGTCAGCCGGGCGCCGTTCCCCCGCATCCCTTATGCCGACGCGATCCTCAACTACGCCAGCGACAAGCCCGATCTGCGCAACCCGGTCGTGATCCGGGACGCGACCGAGACGTTCCGCGGCTCGGGGTTCCGCGTTTTCGCCAGCATGATCCCCACGGACGCGAATGTGCGGGTGCGGGCGATCCCGGCGCCGGGCGGCGGCAACCGCGCCTTTTGCGACCGGATGAATTCCTGGGCCCAGGACGAAGGCCAGCCGGGTCTGGCCTATATCTTCTTCCGGGACGGCGAGGGGGCCGGGCCCGTCGCGCGCAGCCTCGGGCCCGAGCGGACCGAAGCGCTGCGCGCGGTGCTCGGCCTCGGCGACGGCGACGCGGTGTTCTTTGTCGCCGGCGTACCGAGCGCGTTCGGCCCGTTCGCCAGCGCCGCGCGGCTCAAGATCGGCGAGGAACTCGGTCTCACCGCCAAGGACTGCTTCGAGTTCTGCTGGATTACCGATTTCCCGATGTACGAGCGCGACGAGGAGACCGGCCAGATCGACTTCAGCCACAACCCGTTCTCGATGCCTCGAGGGGGGCTCGCGGCGCTCGAGCAGCAGGATCCGCTGGAGATCACGGCGCACCAGTACGACATCGTCTGCAACGGCGTCGAGCTCTCCTCGGGGGCGATCCGCAACCACCGCCCGGACATCATGTACAAGGCCTTTGCGATCGCCGGCTATTCGCCCGAGGAGGTCGAGGCGCGTTTTGCCGGTATGCTCAACGCCTTCAAATACGGCGCCCCGCCGCATGGCGGCTCGGCGCCCGGCATCGACCGGATCGTCATGCTTTTGGCGGACACCCCGAACCTGCGCGAGATCGTCGCCTTCCCGATGAACCAGCAGGCGCAGGACCTCCTGATGCACGCTCCGGCGCCGGTTCCGCCCGAGCGGCTGAAGGAGCTGCACATCCGATTGGATCTGCCGCCGACGCGAACCCCCAGAAATTGAGCCCGGCATTCGGGGCGGTCGGCGCAAATTCTGCATATAATTGGGGAGCCGGTGATGCGATGATGGATCGGCCGCACGCTGGGGGAGTTTTGGGTCTATGAGAAGGTGGCGCCTGGAGCCCTTTATTTTCGCGGCGGCCGTCGTCGGCATTGCAGCGTTGGCGGCGCCGGCGGAGGCAGCCGAGATCGCGCCGCACCGCGCGCTCTACACGATGTCCTTGGGCAACGCCCGGAATGATTCGGGAGTCGTCGACGCTCGGGGCACGATGGATTACGAATGGGGCGAGACTTGCGATGGTTGGACGATCGAGCAGCGCTATCGGCTGAAGATGCGCTATGCCGAGACCTCGGACGTCGACATCGTCTCGAGCTTTGTCACTTGGGAGTCGAAGGACGGGTTGCGCTACCGCTTCAATCAGAAGCAGACCCGCAACGGCGAAGTCGATCAGGAGATTCGTGGCGAAGCGAGGCTCGACGGTCCCGGTAAGGGCGGTGTCGCCGAATTCACAAAGCCCGAGGCTCAGACCTTGAAGCTCGAGCCCGGCGTGTTGTTTCCGAGCGCGCACACCATCCTGTTGATAAATTCCGCGCGTGCTGGTGAAAATTTTCTCTCTCGCCTGGTATTCGATGGGGCGACTGACGAGAATGCGGTTCAGGTCTCGGCGGTGATCGGGCACAAGCTCACCGCCGACCCCGCGGCTGAGACCCGCAGCCCCTTGCTGGAGCGGCCCGGCTGGCGCGTGCGGCTCGCCTTTTTCCCGGTCGACGCCAGCGCCGAGAAACCGGATTACGAACTCGGCATGCGCCTCCTCGACAATGGCGTGTCGCAGGACATGGTCATCGACTATGGCGAGTACTCGATTCGCGCCAAACTGGACGATATCGAGCCGCTCTCCAAGCCGAACTGCTAGCTGGGCCGAACTGCTAGCTGCCGTTGCCGGGAAGCGTGTCAGGGCCCGGCGTTCCTCGCCGGCAAACCGGTCTCGCTGCTTCACGACGCTTCTTCCAGCGGCCACAACCATGCCGCGCCGCGCACCCCGCTGGACGCGCCGTGGGCCGGAGGGAGTAGAAGGGTGGCCACGCGATCCGAGAAGATGTACCGGGTCCATAATCGAGGGACTTGCTCGTAAAGCGCAGAGATGCTCGACAGGCCACCCCCGAGCACGATCGCATCCGGATCGACGATGTTTATCACCGAAGCCAGTCCCCGGGCGAGCCGGTCCATATAGCGCTCGAGCGTTGCCCGGCATTCCGGATGTCCCGCCGCTGCCGCCTCGGCGATTTCCGGTGCGCTCAGCGTTTGACGATGGTGGCGGTGATGATCCGCAGCCAACGCCGGGCCCGACAGGAACGTTTCCAGACAACCGGATCGGCCGCACCAGCAAGGCGGTCCCGGAACCTCGGCGGGGGTCGGCCACGGCATCGGATTGTGTCCCCATTCTCCCGCGATTGCGTTGGCGCCGACCAGGATCTGTCGCCTGATGGCTATCCCGCCTCCCACGCCCGTCCCGAGAATGACGCCAAAGACCGTCTCCGCCGCGGCGCCGGCGCCGTCGGTCGCCTCGGACAAGGCGAAACAGTTGGCATCATTGGCAAGTCGCGTCGGGCGCCCGAGTGCGTTCTCGAGATCGCGCTGCAACGGGCGTCCGATCAGCCAAGTGGAGTTGGCGTTCTTGATGAGGCCGGTGCTGGGAGAGACAGCACCGGGAATGCCGATCCCAACCGGTGCCGTCGTCCCGATTTGCTGCTCGATCGTGCTGATCAGGGCGATGATCGCATCGATGGTCCCGCGATAGTCCTGTGCCGGCGTGGCCGCACGGTGGCGAAAGCGCACCGAGCCGGAGGCGTCTATGGCGGCTCCTTCGATCTTGGTGCCGCCAAGATCGATGCCGATGCGAAACCGTGCTGACATGGCGCGATTTCCTCACGCAGGGCAGTTACGAATAATTAAGTTCGATCCTTTAGAAAGCGCCAGTGCAGCCGGTGCGGAAACGGCGGTTGCCGGACGCCTCGCCGCGGCCTTTCGGCGTGCAGGGGCCATGGGGCAAAATCTGTCGCGTTTCGAGGCTGGGAGCATGACATTGGACGTTACAAAACCGGAGGTGGACGCCGATCGACCTGTACGGAAGAAGGTGTTGATCGTCGAGGACAACGACCTCAATATGAAGCTCTTCAACGATCTTCTCGTCGCTCACGGCTATGGTACACTGCAGACCAAGGATGGTGTCGAGGCGCTTGCGCTTGCTCGTCAACATCGTCCGGATCTGATTCTAATGGACATCCAGCTGCCGGAAGTATCCGGTTTGCAAGTCACGCAGTGGATCAAGGAAGACGCTGATCTGCGGATGATCCCGGTCATCGCCGTGACCGCCTTCGCGATGAAAGGCGACGAGGAGAAGATGCGGAACGGTGGGTGCGAGGCCTATATCGCGAAGCCGATCTCGGTGACGAGCTTTCTGCGAACCGTCGAGCGCTTCCTCTCCTGAGAGGGGTGCCCGGCCCGATCTTTCGAGTGCGAGAGGCTGATGTCTGGCCGAGTACTGGTTGTCGACGATATCGAGGCGAACGTAAAACTGCTCGAAGCAAAGCTGTCGAGTGAGTATTTCGACGTTTTGACGGCGTATAACGGGCCTACCGCCCTGGAAATCGCCGAGACCGAGCTTCCGGACGTAATTCTTCTCGACGTCATGATGCCGCGGATGGACGGGTTCGAAGTTTGCCGCCAGCTGAAGGCCAATCGGCGAACCGTCGATGTTCCGGTCGTCATGGTCACGGCGCTCTCCGATACCGCCAACCGCCTGCGCGGCCTCGAGGCCGGTGCCGACGATTTCCTGACCAAACCCGTGAGCGATGTCGCTCTGTTCGCCCGCGTCCGCTCGCTTGTGCGGTTGAAGCGGATGATGGAGGAGCTACGCGTTCGCGAGGGGATTTGCTGCAAATTCGGCGGCGACACTCCGGTTTGCGAGGAGACCGGTGCTGCCCGCATCATGATCGTCGATGACGACGAGTTCGCCGTTGCCCGAATGACCGAGACTTTGTTGCCGATCGCCAATCCGGTGGCCCGCGCATCGACCTGCACCGAAGCGTGGTCGTCGCTCGCTCCCGATATCGAGCTGATAATCGCGAGCTTGTCCACACCGGGCAGTGACGCATTGCGGCTCGTTACGCAGTGCCGCGCCAACGAAACCTTTCGCCACCTGCCGATCTTGCTGATCGCCGACGACAAGGATTTGCCTCGTCTCGCCAAGGGGCTCGATTTGGGCGCCAACGACTATTTGGTGCGCCCGGTGGATCGGAACGAAGTGCTGGCCCGCACGGCCACTCAAATTCGCCGCAAGAGGCTGCAGAACCGGTTGGAAAAGAATTATCGGCGCAGCCTCGAGCTTGCACTGACCGATGAGCTGACCGGTCTCTATCACCGGCGATATCTGTTCGTGCACCTCGATGAAATCATCGGACGCGTCAACCAAGACGGCATCAGCGCAGCCGTGCTGCTGTTCGATGTCGATAACTTCAAGCAGGTAAACGATATTTACGGTCATGCCGCGGGAGACGACGTGCTGCGCGAACTCGCCACCCGGACGACGCACTGCGTCCGCAACGTCGACCTCGTCGCCCGACGCGGAGACGGGGCGGGTGACGAGTTTGTCGTTGTGATGCCCGAAACCGACGTCACGATTGCCACGGCGGTTGCCGAGCGTCTGCGTGCATCCGTGTGGCGTGAGCCGTTCACGATCAAGTCCGACGCACGAAAGCTGTCGGTGACGATCAGCATTGGAGTAGCGTCTGCCGCAGCCGGCGACGACCGTGACCGTCTGCTCAGCCGCGCCGATGATGCGCTTTACGCCGCCAAGAACCGCGGACGTAATTGTGTGCTCGTGCGGTCGCCCGCTATAGCGCCGCCTAAGATGAACTCATCGCAGACCGAGGACGCCGGCGTCACGATCCAGTCATGAGGCTGGCCAGTCATGACGATGGCCAGTCATGAGGCTGGCTTTGGCGGGCGCGAGCTATTTTATCTTTGCTTCCTTGAATACGACGTGCTTGCGGGCGATCGGGTCGAATTTTTTCAATTCGAGCTTGTTGGTTTTGCTGCGCGGATTCTTCTTCGTGACATAGAAGAAACCGGTATCGGCGCTGCTGACCAGCTTGATGAGGACAGTATTCGTCTTGGCCATAGGACGACCCTCGCGTCAGGGGTTGCGTGGACTGGAAGATATCGCCGGGCTGGCCGCTGTCAAGGAGGGCACAGTCGGCGGGGCGGCTGCCGGAACGGCCGCCACGCTCGGGCTGGCCCCGATCGCATGCACCGCCTGACTGTAGAGAACGGGGTCGGCAAGGAGCCGCTTCGCGACCTTGACGTCGATCTCGTGGTCGCCCGGCCGGGCCGGGCAAGAGCGGCGCAGCTGAGACCAGCCGTTTTCGTCGAGTGATTTACGCGCCCGCGTTGCGGCCGGCGAGGCCGCGGGTGATGCCGCCCCGCGTTGAACTGCTGTCTGCACGAAGCGGTCGTCGTCCCCGAGATCGCTCGTGCACAGGGTCGGGACGACGCCGTGCTCGTGCAGAAGATATCCTGACGGGGCGACGAGCTGGGCCCAGGTCAATGTCAGCTCGCCGTCGTTCGGCAGCCGCAAGACGGTTTGCACCGTGCCTTTCCCATAGGAGGCGCTGCCGACGACGACCGCGCGCCCTGCGTCCTGCAAGGCTGCGGCAACGATCTCCGAGGACGAAGCCGAGCCCCCGTTGATCAAGACTACGACCGGTATCTGCGGCGCGATGCTGTCCCCCGAAGCTTCGAAAAATTGCCGGCTCGCAGGATGGCGCCCGACGGTCGCGACGATCGGGCCGTTCGGTATGAACACGTCTACCAGACTCACTGCCTGATCGAGGAGCCCGCCCGGGTCGTTGCGCAGGTCGAGCACGATCCCGCGGAGCTGCGGACCCATCTCGCGCTTCAGGTTGTTAAGGGCTTCGACGATCTGCTGCGTCGTGTTCTGGTTGAAGCTCGCCACCTGAAAGACCGCGACCTCGCCGTCGCGCGACACCGTCACCGTGGGGAGGATCACCAGCTCGCGCTGCAGGTGGAAGGTCCGGTCTTGGGCGAGGCTGGGGCGATAGACGGTTACTTCTACCGTGCTGAGGATCGGTCCGCGGAGCGCGTGAACCACATCGCTGTGGGAGCGTCCGGCCGTCGGCACCTTGTCGACCGCTACGAGCCTGTCGTCGGGCTTTATGCCGGCGAGGTCGGCGGGGCTGTGCGGCGTGACCGCGGTGATCCGAAATTCTTCCTTGGAGGTATCGAGGGTCACCCCAATGCCGCCGAACCCGTCACGAGCGGCGCGCTGATCGCGGGCGACATCGGGCGCGGAGTAACGAGAGAAGCGGTCGAGCCCCGCGATGATGCCATCGAACAGCGTCTTGTCGATCTGGTCTTCCGGCAATGCGGCAAGCTTCGGGGAAGCTGCCTTTGCGCTGGCCACCAGTTTGCCTATCAACGCGCCCCAATCATGCGGGTCGTCATGCGAGGGTATGGGATAGGCGGCCACCTCGCTCCTGCCATAAGACAGCACGAGGGATGTCTTCTCCGGCCCCGGAGTCTCCGCAACCGAGAGCTTGTCATCGAGGCGCGATAACCGGGCGGCCCCGCCCAGAACGAGCAGCCGGCTGGAGACCGGGGCAATGTAGAGATCGGTTATCTCGTCGAGACCACGCGCGAACAGCCGTCCCGTCGGATCGTTGGGCAACGCCTGACGCTCCGCACAGGCTGCAAGAGCGGCGAGGAGGACAAGGCTGCACGCTCGCAAAGGCGCGGCGGCCGAACGCAGCGACACGGCACTCACTCCCCTAGAGGAAGCCCCAGAACTCTCCCCGCAGCAACGTGCAAAACCCGATCCCCCGGCTCCGGCGACACTGCCTCGGCTGGAATGAGTACAGTAGAACGCCCGCATCGCGCAATCAATGGCGCTCGCTCCCACGTCATCGGCGACGATCAGTGTGCAGCGCCGGCGCCGCGGAATCGGCGTTCCACGATCAGAGCAAGCACCGCTCCCGCGGCAGAGGCCTCGTCGGTTGCCCGGAACCAATCACGGTATCGCCGTGGAACCGGAGGACCTGCCTGATAAAACAGAGGATAAACAGCCAGCGCCTGCCTTGCCCCGCAGAAAGCCCCGCCCTTTGGAAGGCGACGGCTAACCAACAGGAGATTGTCTCATCCTGGTAAATGGATAGGAGAAGCATCAGCTAAATTATGCGTGTCACTTTACCAAATATTCTTTAGCGGGCTCTCGTTCAGGTTGCCTTTTGTGGTAGCGTTACCACTGATTGTTTTATCTCCCGCGTAAACAATATCATAATAATCAATGTTTGTCAATTCAGCACGGGTCAGGTTGCCGCCGCGGCGATCGTCAAGCGGACCAGGTCGGAGAGAGAGGCGGCGCCCATTTTCTTCATCACGTTCGCACGGTGGGTTTCGACCGTGCGCTGAGCGATGCGCAGCCGCGCGGCAATCTCCTTATTGGCGTGGCCGGCGACGACGTGCTCCATCACCTCGTGCTCGCGCCGGGTCAACCCTGCAATGCGCATTGCCGCGGCGGTGCGCCACTCCAGACGCTCGGCCGGGCGCGCCGCCTGTCGCAGGGCGCGGTCGATGCAGGCGAGGAGCTGCTCGGAACGGACCGGCTTCTCGACGAAATCCACTGCTCCGGCTTTCATCGCCTCGACCGCCATCGCGACGTCGCCATGGCCGGTGATCATGATCGCCGGCGAAGCGTTGCCCGCTGCCGCAAGCCGGGCGAGCAGTTCGAAGCCGTTCATGCCGGGCATCCGCACATCGACGACCAGGCATGCCCTCTCAGCGGCGTGATGGGAGGCGAGGAACGCTTCACCGCCCGCAAACGTCTCGACATGATAACCGGCCGCCACCAACAGCTCGCGCATTGAACCGCGGACGCCGGTATCGTCGTCGACGATGAACACCGTCGCCGCCGTCTCGGCCTCGGCTAATCCGGCGGGTTGTGCGGCAGGTTGGAGCTGCTGAATGGCTTGCAACAGCACCTCGGGCCTCACCGGCTTGGCGAGCCTGAGGCTGCCGGTCAGCTCGATGTCGCGCAAACTGGCGCTGCCAATGTCGCCGGTCAGGAAGATGACGGGAACCTGCGCCCCGAGTGCGGCGCGCACCGCGGCGACGGTCTCGACGCCGTTCATGCCGCCCAGCAGGACATAATCGGAGACGATCAGATCTGGGCAAAAGCCGTTGCCGGCGAGCAGCGCCAGGGCCTCGGTTGCGCTCGCCGCCGCCGCGATGCGGTGGCCTTCCCGCGACAACACCAGTTGCAGCATTTCGGACAGCGGCGCATTGTCCTCGATGACGAGGATCGAGCTGCGACGCCGCGACCCGGCTTCCGCCGAGATCTGAACCGCTCCCTGCAAGGGCTGTTGGCGCGCAAGCGGCACTTCGATGGCGAAGACGGAGCCCTTGCCGAGCCGCGAGCGCACGCTGACCGCGTGACCGAGCAATTCGCCGAGGCGCTGCACGATAGAGAGACCGAGGCCGAGGCTGCTCTCGTCAGCCTGAGCAGCGGCCTTGTGGTACTCGCCGAAAATCTTGGGAATTTCCTCTTCGGAGATGCCGATGCCGGTATCCCACACCTCGATGCTCAGCCTGCCGCCGCGGCGCCGGCAGCCGAACAGGATCTTGCCTTTGACCGTATAGCGGATCGCGTTCGACAGCAGGTTGCGCAGCATCTGTTCCAGGAGGCGCGGGTCGCTGCGTACCGCGAGCCCGCATCGAACGACGCGCCAGCCGAGGTCGCGCGCGGCGGCGTGGGGGGCGAAGTCACTGGCGAGCCGATCGAGCAGTTCGTTGACCCGAAAATCGACGGTCTGCGGGTGAATGTTCCCGGTTTCGATTTGATTGATGCCGAGCAGCGCATTGAGCATGCCAGCCATGGCGTCGAGCGATATCATCGCGCGACCGAGCAGCTCTGCTGCTTTTGCGTCCTTGACCTCGGAGCGCAGCGCGTCATGCAAGAATGTCAGCGTTTGCAGCGGCTGGCGCAGATCGTGGCTGACAGCGGCGAGAAAACGGGATTTGGCGAGATTGGCCTCGTCCGCGGCCTGCCTTGCGGCGGCGAGCTGCTGCCTTGAGTTGCGGTAATCGGTAACGTCGTTGAGCGTCACCAGGCTTCTTCCGCTCCCGCCGCCGGCATCCCGGATCGCCTCCGCTCGTACGACTAGGATGCGTCTGCCCAACGGCGGCACATCGATTTCGATTTCACATCGACCAACGCTGCCACCGCCCGCCTTGAGCCCGTCGAGGAAGGCGCGCAGCGCCGGCACGTCGAGATGGTGCGCGTTGGTCTCGGGCAGCGGCCGGCCGACGGTGTTGCCCGGGGCGGCGCCGAAGAGGCGATAGAACGATTGGCCCGCCGATACGACCCGCATCGCCTCGTCGAGGACGATCAGCGGCTCGCGGACGGTGTCGATGATCGCTTCGGCATAGGCGCGCGCGGCCTGGCTCTCCCGCTCGAGGGCCTTGATCGCGGAAATCTCGCTCAGCGAGATGACGACCCCTTCGATGCGGTTGTCCTGGGTGCGGTAGGGCGAGGTGCGGTAAGTGTACCAGGCGCCTGATGCGCTCTGGACCTCGCGACGCACCGTCGCGAGTTCGGCGAGCACGGCGTGGGCGTCGGCGATCAGATCGAGGCTGGTAAAGGGATTCGCCAAATCGGCGAGCGGGCGGCCCACATCCGAGCCGATCAAGTTGAAGAGCGTCGCCGTGGACGGCGTGAAGAAGCGAATTCTCAGATCCTCGTCAAGGAACAAGGTTGCCGGATCCGAACTGTTCAGGATGTTCTGCAGGTCGTCGCTGGTCCTCCGCTGCCGCTCCAGCGTTTCGCCAAGCTGATTGTTGGTTGTGGTCAGCTCCTCGTTGAGCGACTGCAGTTCTTCCTTCGAGGTTTCCAGCTCCTCGTTGGTCGATTGAAACTCCTCATTGATCGACAGCGCCTCCTCGTTGATCGCGCTCAATTCCTGGTTCGAAATCTTCGAGCTCGCGGACCGTGCTTTCGAGTTCCTTTCGCGTGTCATCGAGCTCCTGCTCGAGCTGGGCGACTCGCGATGCTTCTTCCGGCGCAGCGACCGTCGCGACGGCTTTGCGCTCGGGCTCATCGACGAAAGTGACGATCACCAGCTCTTCGCCGTCGCGCGCCAGCGGCTGCGCCGCAATGCTGACCGAGACGAGGTCGCCGTTGCGCTTCATCCGCACCCCGCCGATAGAGGCGGGGGCGTGCTGCCGGCTTGCCTGGCGGACGGCCGCGCGGAAGCGGGAAGCCAGCCCCTCGCGCAGCATTGCCAGCACATCGCGGCTCGGCTCGCCGGCCGCCACGCGCAGATAGCGATCCGTCGGTCCCCAAAAATACAGGGCGCGATAGTTGCGATCCACGACCACACTGGCCGGCGCGTAGATGTCGAGCAATGATCGCTGGGCAATCTCGGCGAGATTGGGAATCGGCCGGCCCGGCCGGCCGGTCATCCGCGGCCACAGCGCGCGGGCGCGCTCGCCGACATCGGCCGGAAACGCCTCCGCACGCGGCCGGCCGTGGCCGATGTCGCGGAAGATCCGCAGCGTACTGGAAACCGGCTCGAAAAACTCGGTCAGCTGGCCGATCGTCTCGGAGGCGCCGAGAAACAGATAGCCGCCATCGCGCAGCGCAAAGTGAAACAGCAGCAGAACCTTGCGCTGTTCCTCGGGCTGCAAATAGATCAGCAGGTTGCGGCAGGAGACCAGATCGATGCGCGAGAACGGCGGATCGCCGAGCAGGTCGTGATCGGTGAACACGATCGCCTCGCGCAGCTCGCGGTTGATCCGGTAACCCTGATCCTGGCGCGTGAAAAAGCGCTGCAACAGCTCCACCGACACATCGGCCGTGATCGCTTCGGGGTAGACGCCGTTGCGGGCGAAGTCCAACGCCTCGGCACTGATATCGGAAGCAAAGATCTGCAGTTTGACGCCGCGCTTTGCCGCGGCGAACTCCTCGAAGAACAGCATTGCGAGCGAATAGGCCTCCTCGCCGGTGCTGCAACCCGGCACCCAGACGCGGATCGGCTGGTCGGCGGCCAGCTGCACGAGCGCGGCAACCACCGTCTTCGCCAGTCCCTCGAAGGCCGCGGCATCCCGAAAAAAGCTGGTTATGTGGATGAGAAAGTCTTTAGCGAGGAGTTCGATCTCGTTGCCGTCCTCGCGCAATTTGCTGATGTAATTCGCGATTTGCTCGATTCCGGCAGCCGCCATCCGCCGTCGAATGCGGCGCAGCAAAGTCGCCTTTCGGTAGTGGGTGAAATTGCGCGATGTCCGCGCGCGCAATAGCTCGATGATCTCGCTCAGCGATTTGTCGTCGCGCTCGTCCGCGGGCGCGGCCCCGAGGTCCGCGATGACGTAGGAATGGCGGGCATAGCGGATCAGCGCCTGCGGGATCTGCGCCACCGGCAATACGAGATTGACCGCGCCGGTCGCGATCGCGCTCTGCGGCATTCCGTCATAGGCGGCCTCTGCCGGATCCTGGGCGATGACGAGCCCGCCCTTTTCGCTGACCGTCCTCAACCCGACGCTCCCGTCGGCCCCGGTCCCCGACAAGATGACGCAGACCGCGCGCTCTCGATAAGCGTCCGCCAGCGAATTCAGAAAGAAATCGAAGGGCAGGCGCGCACCGTGCGGCGCCTGCGGCTGGGATAGCCGGAGCCTGCCGTCGCGGACTGATAGATAGGCTTGCGGCGGGATGACGTAGACGCAGTTGCGCTCGACCGCCATGCCTTCGGCGGCCTGCGTCACCTTCATCGACGTGTCCCGACTCAGCAGATCGACCATCATGCTCTCGTGGGTGGGGTCGAGATGCGAGATCAGGACAAAGGCGATGCCGGTATCCGCGGGCAGCGCCGCGAGCAGCTTTCGGAACGCTTCGAGCCCGCCGGCGGACGCGCCGATCCCCACCACCGGAAAGCCATTGTTCACGCCCGCCGGCTCGCCGCCGCGGCCGGGCGAGTTGGTCAGACTTTGTGGCGCCCGCTCAGGCGGTCCCATCGCGGCCGGTACCGTCTAAGTGTACGCGCGATCTCCTCATGGCCTCCCCGTTCGAAAACCGATTACATTCCGACGCGTAGAGATTGCGCCTTTCTGCCGATCTCCTACTATTTTACTCGCCTGCATGCGGCGATGCCTCATGCCACGCAGGCACAGCAAAAGCCCACGCTATGAGATCGCAATCGAGCGACGGAAACAATCGTCGCGATCCCCTGAGATTTGATCCGAGTCAATAAGTAGGTCATTTTTGAGTTCTTGACGCATCTCAGAGGCGAAAACCGGGGGTAGAATGGTCGATAGGGATAGCGAGGCGCCTCGAAACCGGAGGGTCAGCGGCCCTTCGATCTCGGCCATTCCTTCTCACGAGGCTTCAGACGGCAAGATAACCGGGCTGTTGAGCGAACGGGAGCGGAACCTGCTCGCCCGGATTGCTGTAACGGTCCGTTTCGGTAGGGGAGACCCGATTTACCGCGCAGGCGACCCGGCGACATTCGTCTACAACGTCTCGTCAGGTGTCGCGATGACCTATCGGACATTACCCGACGGCACGAGGGCGGTCGTAGCGTTTTTCTATCCTGATGACCTGCTTGGGCTCTCCGAAGAGGGCGCTTATGTCAACTCGGCCGAGGCGGTGACACCGATGACCGCATACCGGCTGCCGGTGTCGGCATCGAAAAACCTGTTGCGCCGGGAGCCGACGCTTGAATGGCACATTTTGGTAAAGCTGTGTCACGCATTGCGCGAGGAGCAGCGCCATTCGGTCATTCTCAGCCAGCAGGGAGCTCTCGCCCGGCTCGCCATCTTCCTCCAGATGCTCGATCGCGCGCGTCAAGCCAGGGAGGATGGCAGCAGCGAGATTTATCTGCCGATGACCCGGTCGGATATCGCCGACTACATCGGGTTGTCGCTCGCGACGGTGAGCCGTTCCTTTCGCACGCTCGCCGCTCGCCATCTGATAGCGTTCCGCGATCGGCGGCATCTGCAGATCGTCGATCAGGCCGGGTTGGCGAGCCTCATTGCGCAACAAGGGGCGCGCGTGACCAGCGGATAGAGCCAGGGCAGCGCTTGCGGTCGGCCGCTCACCGATAGGTCGAATGCTCTCCGTATTTTCCAGAGTCTGCCGCGCACCCCCGGCATGGCCTATGGTTGACTTCCTCGGAGCGACGTCAGGCCGCGCAGATAACAATTCGCCAGGACCGGAGAGATGTCGATGCAAGATCGAGACATCGGAAAAGCCGCACCCGCACATGCCTTGGCTCTCTGCCATGAGCTGAGCGAGCGGCTGACCGCGACCGAAAATTATTTCAGCGCCTGCCGGCGCCTGTCTGGAACCGCGACCGGACGCGCGCAGCCGCGGCCCGCGGAGGTCATTGAGAAGGCGCTCTCCCAACTGGCTCAAGCCAATCATCTCGTTCACCAGCTGCGGCCAATGTTGACTGCACTGGCAAGCCCTCCGGCGTCTGAATCGCGCCAAATCGATGCGTCACCGGGCCAACCATTGCCGCCTACCGGCAATGGCAGCGGCGGCTATCGCGTCTGCTTCCTCAATCAATTTGCTCGGGGCCCTAAGACGATAACGGCCTGCCAGCGCTCGGTCATGATCCGCTCGGCCAAAACGCGCGAGGACGCCATCGAACAAGCGAAAAGACGCTTTGCCGAACTCGAAGGCGTTCCCGACTGGCACCTCCATGCCACCATGATCGAAGTGGGGACGCTCGACGGCGAGCCAAGCGACTCCATGCGCGAAAATAGCCACGTCTGTCGGAAGCTGCTTGTTGGCCGCACCAGTGAGAAACGCTCTGCAGGTTGATCTGCATCAAGGATTTTGGTGATCGGAGCGGTCAGGAACTGAAGCTCCAGCGCGGCGAACCCCACGATAAAAGGGAGACACGAGATGTCGATAAGACAAGAACTCGGTGCGATCGTGGATCTGGAAGCGGGGGCTCGGGTCGTCCCCACCGGCTCAGCTGCGACACGCGACAGCCGCACTGGTCCTTCTGAGACGCAGTGCAGCCAGCCGGAGCAAGGCGCCGTCGACGACAGTCTTCACCGGGAAATCGAAACCCTGATTCCCCGACTTACGCGTTACGCGCTGGTCCTGACGCGCGACGCCCTTACTGCCGACGATCTCGTCCAGGATTGCCTTGGCCGCGCCCTCGCAAAGATCCACCACTGGCAGAAAGGAACGGATCTTCGGGCCTGGCTGTTCGCGATCCTGCACAATCAACATATCAGCCGCGTTCGCCGCGAGGCGCGCGAGCGGGCCAGCGTCGAGGAGCAGAAGTGCAGCCCGCGTTGGGCGCTCCCGCCGCCTCAGATTGCGTGTCTGGAACTCCGCGAGGTGGAGCGCGCTTTCGCCAGACTGCCCCAGGAGCAACAGTCGGTAATCCTGCTCATTGGAGTGGAGGAGATGGGATACGAGGAAGCTGCAGCGGTTCTAAACGTACCGATTGGAACTGTTCGTTCGCGAGTTTCGCGCGGCCGCGAAAGCTTGCGCAAGATGACCGGGCTCTTCCCCAGTCGGCATTCCCGGCTCCCCGGCATTGCAGCGACTCTGGATTGCTCTTTGGGCCCCGTCCCGGTTTCAGCGACGATCGGTTAGCAACGCGATGCGGCTGTGCTCGGGGCTGCGGGCTCGCTGAGCGAAGTTAAAGATCCAGATCCCGAGATCGATGTAAATCTGAGGTGGAAAGTATATTAATGTAATTAGCTCGATCGAACGCGGTCGGATCGGGCATGGCGCCGCGTCTCATCTTGCCCCGGATGCGGTCGAGGGACTCGATATTCCGGGCTTCGAGCCAGCGTTCGAGACCAGCAACGAGCGTCGTCATATGCTCGATGCCGTGACGCAGCAGCGAAGATGTCGTCATTACGGCGTCGGCTCCGACCAGCAGGAACTTGATCACCTCATCGGCGCTGTCGACGCCGGTGCTCGCCGCAAGTGCGGCATCGACATTGCCGGCCAGAACGCCGATCCATAGCAAAGGCAGGCGAATTTCGGCCGGATGACTCAAGCTGATGTCCGGCTGCAGGCGGAGTTGGACCAGGTCGATGTCGGGCTGGTAGAAGCGATTGAACAGCGTGAACCCATCCGCCCCTGCCGCGTCGAGCGCGCGGATGACGTGACCCAAGGCGCTGAAATACGGGACTGAGTTTGAGGGCGACAGGGATGGAAATGGCAGCCTTCACGGCCTTCAGCGTGTCGAGATAGGCGTCTTCGACCTGAGAACCGCTCAGACGCAGGTCGGAGGGAATGAAATAGGTGTTGAGCTCGATCGCGCTGGCGCCGGCCTGCTCGACCATGCGGGCGTAATCGCGCCAGCCCGCCGGGCTGATCCCGTTGAGGCTCGCGATCACCGGGATGGCGACCGCCTCGCGCGCCCGCCGGATGATGTCGAGGTAGTGGCGCGGCTCGCTCCAATTGCCGATCGCGGCGGGAAAATAGGATAGCGCCTCGGCGAAGCTCTCACTCGGCGCCGTGGTAAGCCGTTCGATCTCCATCGCCTCGGCTTCGATCTGTTCCTCGAAGATCGAGGGCAGCACGACCGCGGCCGCGCCGTAATCCTCGAGGCGTCGGATGTTGTCGAGATCGAGCGTCAGCGGCGAGGCCGACGCAATCAAGGGGTTCTTGAGCTTGAAGCCGAGATACGCCGTCGTGAGGTCCATCGGCCGGCCTCCCCTTGGTTCACGCCCCGCCGGGCGCCGGATGGAAGCGGCTCGGCGCCCAGCCGGCCATCTCCTCGTAGGTGCGGTACTTCTCGTCGACCCCGGCCTGAGCCATCGTCAGCAGCTCTTCGGCCTCGTGCGGCCGAAGCTGCGAGAGCGCCTTGTAGCGGAGTTCGTTGTAGGCGTAGTCGCGGAAGCGGATCGTCGGGCGGGGCGAGTCGAGGCGGAACGGGTTTTCGCCGATCGCGCGCATCGCCGGATTGTAGCGGAACAGCGGCCAGTAGCCGCAAGCGACGGCAAGATCCTGCTGGTGCAGGCCCAGCCGCATGTCGATGCCGTGGGCGATGCAATGACAATAGGCGAGGATCAGAGACGGCCCCGAATAGGCTTCGGCCTCGCGGAAAGCCAGCAGCGTCTGCTGGAGGTTGGCGCCCATCGCGACCTGCGCCACATAGACGTTGCCATAGGCGATCGCCTGAAGCGCCAGGTCCTTGCGCGCCACCCGCTTGCCCGCAGCGGCGAACTTGGCGATCGCGCCGAGCGGCGTCGCCTTCGAGGCTTGGCCGCCGGTATTGGAGTAGACCTCGGTGTCGAGCACCAGCACGTTCACGTCACGGGCCGACGCCAGTACGTGATCAAGTCCGCCATAACCGATGTCGTAGGCCCAGCCGTCGCCGCCGACGATCCAGATACTGCGGCGGACCAGGTGATCCACCACGGACAGAAGGTCCTTCGCCATCGGATCGTCGGGAAGCGCCTCCAGGCGTCGGATCAGCTCCGCCACACGCGCGCGCTGCGCGCGGATCTCCGACTCTTGCACCTGCGGGCGCGCTCAGGATCTCATCGACGAGCGCGGCGCCGAGCTTGTCGCGCAAGCCTTTCGCGAGCGTCTTCGCGAGCTCCAGATGCTTGTCCGCCGCCAGGCGGAAGCCGAGCCCGAACTCCGCATTGTCCTCGAACAGCGAATTCGACCAGGCCGGTCCGCGGCCTTCTTGGTTCTTTGTCCAGGGGGTGACCGGCAAATTGCCGCCATAGATCGACGAGCAGCCGGTCGCATTGGCGATCTGCGCGCGGTCACCGAAAAGCTGCGACAGCAGCTTGAGGTAAGGGGTCTCCCCGCAGCCGGCGCAGGCGCCCGAGAACTCGAACAGCGGCTCGAGGAACTGCACGCCGCGCACATTGGCGAAATCGACCCGCGCCCGGTCATTGACCGGCAGTGCCTCGAAGAACGCCACGTTGCGCCGTTCCGGCTCGATCAGCGGCAGCCTGTCGCGCATGTTGATCGCCTTGAGGTCAGGCTCCGTCGCGCTGTGGGCAGGACAAATCTCGACGCACAACCCACAGCCCGTGCAGTCCTCGACGTAGAACTGCAGCGAGAAGCGCACGTCCGGGAAGCCGCGCACATTGATCGGCGCCGATTTGAAGGTGGCCGGGGCGCCGTCGAACTTGTCCGCATGATTGTATTTCGCGCGAATGACGGCGTGCGGGCAGACGAAGCTGCATTGCCCACACTGGATGCAGATGTCCGGCTCCCATACGGGCACGAAGTCGGCAAGGTTGCGCTTCTCGAAGGCGGCGGTGCCCGAAGGAAAGGTGCCGTCGACCGGCATCAGGCTCACTGGGATCTCGTCCCCGCGCGCTTCGAACATCTTGGCGGTAACCTTGCGGACGAATTCCGGCGCCTCCGCCGGCACAACGGGCGCGCGGTCCCAGCGGCTCGTCGCGTCGGCCGGAACCTTGACCTCGTGCAAGCGGTCGAGCGTGCCGTCGACCGCCCGGAAATTGCGCTGCACCACCTCCTCGCCCTTTTCGGCATAGGTCTTGCGGATCGAATCCTTGATGCGAATGATCGCCTCGTCTCTCGGCAGCACGCCGGAGATGGCAAAGAAGCAGGTCTGCAGAATGGTGTTGATGCGGCCCCGGAGCCCCACCTCCTGCGCTGCCTTCGAAGCGTCGATGACGAAGAAGCGAAGCCTGCCGCTCGATGATCTGCTGCTGCATCGAGCGCGGCAGATGGTCCCACACCTCGTCGGCACCATAGGGGCTGTTGAGGAGGAAAGTGCTCCCCGGCGCTGCGACCCGCAGCACGTCCTGGCGCTCGATGAAATTGAACCGGTGGCAGGCCACGAAATTGGCCTCCCGGATGAGATAGGGCGCTCGGATCGGCCGTGGCCCGAAGCGCAGGTGCGATATCGTCTGCGCTCCCGATTTGTGCGAATCGTAGACGAAGTAGCCTTGGGCATAGAGTCCCGCTTCTTCGGCGATGATCTTGACGCTGTTCTT
Organism: uncultured Alphaproteobacteria bacterium; assembly: GCA_963788085.1. Lineage (GTDB taxonomy): Bacteria > Pseudomonadota > Alphaproteobacteria > ATCC43930 > CGMCC-115725 > AP-15. The sequence continues at coordinate 29,351 of CAWBFS010000057.1, read as the reverse complement.
GTTGGCGCCGACGGTGCCATCCGCGCCGAGCCCGTAGAAGACCGCCCGCACAATTTCGGGCGGCTCGATCGTGAAGTTGCGGTCATAGGCGAGGCTCGTATGGCAGACATCGTCCTCGATGCCGATGGTGAATCCGTGCCTGGGCTCGGGCTGTGCCAGCTCGTCGAACACAGCCTTGGCCATAGCCGGGTTGAAATCTTTGGACGCCAGCCCGTAGCGGCCGCCGATGACGCGCGGCATCGTGCTCCCGCGCGCCGCCGGCGACCCCCTGCGCCAGCGCGGCCACGACATCGAGATAGAGCGGCTCGCCGGGCGCGCCCGGCTCCTTGGTCTGCTCGATCACGGCAAGCGTCCGGCAGGCCGGCGGCACGGCGGCGACGAAGGCCTCGCCGGCAAAGGGCCGGTAGAGCCGCACTTGGATGACACCGACCTTTTCGCCGCGCGCCTGCAAGGCCGCGGCCGTCTCGCGCGCCGTCTCGGCGCCCGTGCCCATCGCCACGACGACCCGCTCGGCGTCGGGCGAACCGGCGTAATCGAACAGACGATAGTGGCGGCCGGTCAGCGCGGCGAAGCGGTCCATGGCAGACTGAACCGCCGCCGGGACGCGCGCGTAAAACGGGTTCACCGATTCCCGCGCCTGGAAGAACGTATCCGGGTTGTGGGCCGTACCGCGGACGAAGGGGTGCTCGGGATCGAGTGCCCGCTTGCGGTGCGCGCGCACGAGATCCGGATCGATCATCGCGCGGATCTCGTCGTCGCCGAGAAGCGCAACGGTATTGATCTCGTGCGAGGTGCGGAATCCGTCGAAGAAATGGACGAAGGGGATACGCGTCTCGAGCGTCGCCGCCTGGGCGATCAGCGCGTTGTCATGGGCTTCCTGCACCGAAGCCGAGGAGAGCAGCGCAAAGCCGGTGGTCCGCGCCGCCATCACATCGGAATGGTCGCCGAAGATCGAAAGCGCCTGCGTCGCGACAGACCGGGCGGCAATATGAAATACCGTCGCCGTCAGCTCGCCCGCGATCTTGTACATATTGGGCAGCATCAGCATCAGGCCCTGCGACGAGGTGAAGGTCGTCGTCAATGCGCCCGACTGCAGTGCCCCATGCACCGCGCCGGCGGCGCCGCCCTCGCTCTGCATCTCCTGGACGACGGGCACATTGCCCCAAACGTTCTTGATCCCCAGCGCCGACCATTCGTCGGCAAGCTCCGCCATCGTCGAAGACGGGGTGATGGGGTAGATCGCGCAAACCTCGTTGACGCGATAGGCGACATGGGCGACGGCCGTATTGCCGTCCATCGTCGCAGTTTGCTGGCTCATCGCATCCACCCCGGCTCGGCAATCATCTCGATGGCATGGCAGGGGCATTGTTCGAAGCAAACGGCGCAGCCGGTGCATCTGGTGTAGTCGTAGCGGTAGCGGCGCCCTGGGCCCAGCTTGACGATGGCGTCCTCCGGGCAGGCGGCCCAGCAATTGTCGCATTCGAAACAGTTGCCGCAGGAGAGGCAGCGTTGTGCCTCGTAGCGCGCCTCGCGCTCGCTGAGGCCTGCCACGACCTCTTCAAACCCGCTCAGTCTTTGGGAGATTGCCAGCTCCTTTTCACGCGCTGGATCGGCGTCGCTGAAGACCGGCAGGTTCAGCATGTCGAAGGAAACAAGCGGCGCCCTGGCGGGTTCGGCATACCCCTTGCCGGTGAGCCATCCATCGATGTTGCGGGCTGCGCGCTTGCCGTGGCCGACGGCGGCGGTGACGGTGCGCTCGCCGGGCACCATGTCGCCGCCGGCGAAGATGCCGGCGTATCCGGTCATCATATCGGGGCCGACAATAACCGTGCCATCCGGTTTGAATTCGATGCCGGGCACGCGCTTCAAGAACGCACTGTCCGTTTCTTGGCCGAGCGCCAGCACGACGGCATCGGCCTCGAGGGTCTCGATCTCCCCGGTCGGCTGCGGCCTTCCCGCCGCGTCGAGCGTCATCCGCTCGACCGTCAGGGTCGGGCCGGCGATTTCTTTGATGCTTGCCAACCACTTGATCTTGACCCCCTCGGCGATCGCCTCATCGGCCTCGAAGGCGTGGGCCGGCATGTGAGCACGGTCGCGGCGATAGATGATCAGCGCCTCGTGCGCGCCGAGGCGTCTGGCCGTGCGCGCCGCATCCATCGCCGTGTTGCCGCCGCCATAGACGACGACGCGGCGGCCGAGGCGCGGCGGCTCGCCGGCCCCGGCGTCGCGCAACAACGTCATGGCGTCGAGCACCTTGGCGGCGTCCCGCGCCGGAATGTCGACATGGCGGCTGACCTCGGCGCCGATCGCGATGAAGACCGCATCGAAGCGCCCGGCATCGCGCTCCGCGACGACATCCTCGACCTTGTGATTTAACGTGATCCGCACGCCCATTTCTTCGACCCGGCGGATCTCCTTCATCAGGTCGGCGCGCGGAAGGCGATAGGCGGGGATGCCGAAATGCATCATGCCGCCGGGAACGCGGCCCGGCCTCGTGGATCTCGACGGCATGGCCGAGTCGCGCGAGGTGATAGGCGGCGGAGAGCCCGCTCGGCCCGGCGCCGACGACGAGGACGCGCTTGCCGCTCGGCGGCGCGTCGATCGGCAGCCTCCAGCCCTCCGCTGCCGCGAGGTCGCCGAGAAAGCGCTCGACCGCGTGGATGCTGACCGCGGCGTCGAGTGCATCACGATTGCACGCCTGTTCGCAGGGGTGGTAGCAGACGCGGCCGTGCACCGCCGGCAGGGGGTTGTCGCGCACCAGCATCTCCCAGGCTGCGCGGTATTTGCCCGCTTGGGCGAGGGCGAGCCAGGCTTGGATGTTCTCGCCGGCGGGACAAGCGTTGTTGCACGGGGGCAGCAGGTCGACATAGACCGGGCGCCGGGTGCGGAAGGGACCCGTTCCCTTCTCGCGGGTGAGATCGACAACCGGCATCAGGTCTCGTAGCTTCTGGATCACGGCTCAACTCGCCTCAGGTGGCGATGATGACCTTTAGCGCCCCGGTGTTGGCGGCGCGGCTGAAGGTTTCGTACGCATCGAGGATATGGTCGAGCGTGAAGCGGTGCGTGATCAGCGCCGTTGGATCGAGCTTTTTCGACTGCACGGTTTTCAGCAGCATCGGCGTCGTGACGGTATCCACGAGCCGGGTCGTGATCGTGATGTTCTGCGACCACAGGCGTTCGAGATGCAGATCAGCCTTGACGCCGTGCACCCCGACATTAGCGATGGTGCCGCCCGGGGCGACGATGTCCTCGCAAAGCACAAAGGTCGCCGGCACGCCCACCGCTTCGATCGCGGTATCGACGCCGCGCCCCGAGGTCAATTTCATGATTGCCTCGGCCGCCTTGCCGGTGCCGGCATTGACTGTCGCCGTTGCGCCAAAGCGCTTGGCGAATTCGAGGCGTTTGTCGTCAAGATCGATCATGATGATCTCAGCGGGGGTATAGAACTGAGCAGTCAACAATGCCGCCAAGCCGATCGGGCCGGCGCCGACAATTGCGACGGTATTGCCCGGCTGGACCTTGCCGTTCAGCACGCCGCATTCGAAGCCGGTCGGCAGGATGTCGCTCAACATGACTAGCGCCTCTTCATCCGCCCCGTCAGGGATATGATAGAGGCTGGTGTCGGCATGCGGCGTGCGCACGTATTCGGCTTGGGTGCCGTCGATCGCGTTGCCGAGGATCCAGCCGCCCGTCTTGCAATGCGAATACATCCCTCGGCGGCAGTATTCGCACCGGCCGCATGCCGAGATGCACGAGATCAGCACCCGATCGCCGGGATGAAATTCGGTGACGCCAGGCCCGGTCTTATCGACCACTCCCATGCCCTCATGGCCGAGAATGCGGCCTGGGGCACAGGTCGGCACGTCGCCCTTGAGGATGTGCAGATCGGTGCCGCAGATCGTTGTTTTGACGATTTTGACGATGGCGTCGGTGGGCTCGGCGATCTGCGGCATCGGCCGGCTTTCGAGCGCCTTCTTTCCAGGTCCCTGGTAAACGAGAGCTTTCATGGTCGTGCCTTCTCCGTGAGAGTGATTGCCGTATCGCTGCTGGATGACCTGTTCGGCTGCCCCAAGGGCGCCCGTTTCAGAGGGCCTGCCCAAAACAAGCGCACGCTGATTGGGACGGCGACATCTGCGCGTAAAGCCGTTCGACATCGGCGCGCCGGCACAACTCGGTGCCGACACCGAAAAGCGCCGCTGCCCCCGCCGCCATGCCAAAGCGGACGGCTTGGTTCAGTGCGAGGCCGCGTGACAGGCTGAGAACGATGCCCGCCAGCATGCTGTCGCCCGCGCCGATCGTGCTTCGCGCCGCGACCGGGATCGCGGCGAAGCGCTCGATCCCCTCCGCCGTTGCGAGCAAGGCGCCTTCCTCGCCGAGCGACAGGACGACGATGTCGCTGCGGCCCTGTTCGATGATCTGCTGCGCCGCACATTCTTGCTCGCGCTCGGTGTGGATTTCTCGCCCGACCAGATCTTGCAGCTCGCGCAGACTCGGTTTTAACAAATGGATGCCGCCGCCGGCCTGTTTGAGCGCGGCGCCGGAAGTGTCCAGAACCAGCTTTTTGCCCAGTGACTTGGCGAGTGCCGCTACCCGCGCATAGAAATCATCGGAGACCCCGAGCGGCAGACTGCCGCTGGCGACAATGTAGGACCCCTGTGCCGCCAGCACGGACAGCTGATCGAGGCAGCGTTCCTGGTCTCGCTCGGAAATCTCAGGTCCCGGGAGGATGAACCGATATTGCTTGCCAGTCTGGCGCTCCTCGACTGCGAGACTTTCTCGGGTGAAGCCCGAAATGGCAACGGCGTCGTAGGGGAGATTTTCCTCGTCCAGCAGATGCCGGATCATTTCGCCCGCAGCTCCGCCGGCGGGGAAGATCGCGACCGCACTACCTCCCAGCGCGTGGACCGCGCGGGCGACATTAATCCCGCCACCTCCCGGATCGTAGCGCGGGGCGGCACAGCGAAGCTTATGGACCGGCACTACCCGATCCGTCGACGTGGCGATATCGAGCGCGGGGTTCATCGTCAATGTGACGATCGGCTGCATGGAGACCCCCTTACTCGGCGGCAACCGGGCGAGCGGCCGCCGACTGCTCGGCTTCGTACACGGCAGTGATCGTGCGTAAGAGGCTCGCCGCGGTGACGCTGATCGAGTCGATCCCGAGCCTGGCGAGGAACTGCGCAATCTCCGGATAATTCGCCGGCGCCTCGCCGCAGATTCCGACGTGACGATGGTTGCGCTTGGCGCCGGTCACCGCAAGCCGCAGCATTTCGAGCATGCCGGGGTCGCGTTCATCGAAATCGAAGGCAACGATCTCGGAATCGCGGTCGACCCCCAAGGTCAATTGTGTCAGGTCGTTGGAGCCGATCGAAAAGCCGTCGAACTGCTGGGCGAAGGCGTCGATCTGGATGACGTTGTTGGGGATCTCGCACATCACGTAGATCTCCAAGCCGTTCTCGCCGCGTTTGAGTCCGTGCCGCGCCATTGCCGTGATCACCTGCTCGGCCTCCGCAACGCGGCGGCAGAACGGCACCATGATCTTCAGGTTGATCAGCCCCATCTCCTTGCGGACCCGGGCGAGTGCCGCGCATTCGAGCGCGAAGCCGGCAGCATAGGCCGGGTGCGCATAGCGCGAGGCGCCGCGGAAGCCGAGCATCGGGTTGTCCTCTTTCGGCTCGAACCCGGCGCCGCCGATCAAGCTGGCATATTCATTGGTCTTGAAGTCCGACAGCCGGACGATGACCGGCTTGGGAAAGAACGCCGCAGCGATTGTGCCGATGCCCTCTGCGAGCTTTTCGACGAAAAAATCGGCGGGTTGGGGATAATTCCGCACGAGCTTCGCGATCGCGGCCCGCGCCGTCCTCGAGGCGACCTTGTCCGGCGAAACGAGCGCCATCGGATGGACGCCGATGTGGTTGTTGATGATGAACTCCATGCGCGCCAGCCCGACCCCGTCATTGGGCAGCATCGCGGTATGATAGGCGAGCTCGGGATTGGCCAAGTTGAGCATGATCTCGGTTCGCGGCCGCGGCACCCCGCCCGCCGGCACTCGGGTGACCTCGAACGGGAGCTGGCCGTCATAGACCTTGCCGGCTTCGCCCTCGGCGCAGCTGACGGTGACGACCGCCCCGGTCCGCAGCTTTTCGAGCGCCCCTTCGGCGCCGACTACCGCAGGCACGCCGAGCTCACGGGCGACAATCGCGGCATGGCAGGTACGCCCGCCATGGCTAGTGACGATCGCCCCCGCGGTCTTCATGACCGGCTCCCAATCGGGGCTCGTTGCCTCGGCCACCAGCACTTCTCCCGGGTGGAAGGCGGAAAGGTCGTGCGCACCGGCCACCAGTCGGACCGTGCCGGAGGCGATCTTCTCGCCGACCGCGCGTCCGGTGACCAGCACCGGACCGCCGGTCTTCAGCGCATAGGTCTCGAAAGCGCCCGTGACCCGCTGCGATGCGACCGTTTCGGGGCGGGCCTGGACGATGTAGAGCTTGCCCTCCTTGCCGTCCTTCGCCCATTCGATGTCCATCGGGGTCGGATGTCCGGAGAGCTGCGAGTAATGATCTTCGATCCGGATCGCACAATCCGCGAGATCGAGCACCTCCGCATCGGTCAGGCAAAACCGTTCGCGCGCCGCCTTAGACGTCGGCAGGTTCTGCGTGCTCGCGTCGCCGTGCCCGCTGGCATAGACGAGCCGCATCTGCTTGCCGCCGAGCGCGCGGCTCAGCACCGCGCGGTATCCCTGGCGGAAGGTCGGTTTGTGGACGTAGAACTCGTCGGGATCGACCTTGCCCTGCACGATGTTCTCGCCGAGACCCCAGGATCCGGTGACGAAGACCACGTCGCGGAAGCCGGATTCAGTGTCGAGGGTGAAGATGACCCCGCTCGACGCCAGATCGGAGCGCACCATCTTCATCACCCCGACCGACAGTGCCACCTTGAAATGGTCGAAGCCGTTGTCGATACGATAGACGATGGCGCGGTCGGTGAAGATCGATGCAAAGCAGCGCCTGCAGGCCTCGATCACGTCGGCCTCGCCGCGCACATTCAAAAAGCTCTCATGCTGACCGGCAAAGCTTGCGGTGGGCAGATCCTCGGCGGTCGCCGAGCTGCGCACCGCGACCGCGACGCCAGCGCCGCATTTTCCCTCGAGCAAGTGATACGATCGGGCGATCTCTTCGGCGCAGCCACCCGGTGCCGGTCGCCTCGTAAACGATCCGGCGGGCGGCCGCGGCCCGTTCAGCGAGGAGCGTCACATCGCGATGATCGAAATCCGAGAGCAGTCGGCGCAGCTTCTCCCAGGCGCCGGCTTCGCCGAGCGCGTCGCGGTAGGCCGCCGCAGTCAGCGCGAAGCCTTCCGGAACCCGAGAGCCGAGCAGCGAATAAAGTTCGCCGAGAGAGGCGGTCTTGCCGCCGACCGCAGGGACGTCCTTGAGCCTAATGTCGTCGAACCAGCGGACGCAGGACTTTGCCGACATTGGATCCTCTCCTATTTGCAACTTTGAACCAAAGTGTCGCGTATGAGAGGCGGCCTCGCATTGATCTAGATCACGCTGGTGTGGATCGATCGGATGAGCGCTGTTGCAGGTTTCGACTGCGCCGTCCCGATCCGGCCAAAGCCATTGATCGCCAATCGTGCCGCCATGGGTGATCCAATTGGGGTCGTCATGGCAGGTTCGAGCCCGCGGGCTCGCCAGCGCCTCGATCTACGTTATTCCGAAGCGACGAACGTTCGTCCGGCGCCGTCGACGAGCCTGTGCGTACGACCCCAATCAGGTCGTCTCGAGGTAATGGTGCTCAATCGGGCGAAGCGCGCCATCCAGCTCGTAAACAAGTGGGGCGCCAGTCGGGATCTCGAGGCCGGGTATATCGTTGTCGGTGATCCGATCGAGATACTTCACAAGCGCGCGCAAGCTATTGCCGTGCGCGGAGACGAGCACCGTCCGGCCTGATCGCAACTGCGGCACCAACACTCGGTCCCAATACGGCAGAAAGCGCGCGACGGTGTCCTTCAGGCTCTCCGCCCTCGGCAGCTCCTCGTCCGAAAGGGCCGCATATCGCGGATCGTGTCCGGGGAAGCGTTCATCGCGGTCGTCGAGCGCCGGTGGCCGAGCGTCGTAGCTGCGGCGCCACGCGTGCACCTGCGCTTCGCCCATTCTTTGAGCGGTCTCTGCCTTGTTCAGCCCCTGCAGCGCACCGTAGTGACGTTCGTTCAGCCGCCAGCTCGTATGGATCGGCAGCCACATCCGGTCGAGATCATCGAGAACGATCCACAATGTGCGGATGGCACGCTTGAGATACGACGTGCAGCACCAGTCCGGCACGATCTCGTGGACCTTGAGGAGGGCCGCCGCCCGATGCGCTTCTCCGACGCCCTTGTCGGAGAGATCCACGTCCGTCCAGCCAGTGAAACGGTTGTCCCGGTTCCAGATGCTCTCGCCGTGCCTTAGAAGAATGAGTTGGACCATGATATCCTCCGGGTGAAGCACTAAGCGGGTGCAAGTCGCTCCAATGCAGCATGCGTGTTTCGGCGAAGCGCTCGGGCAATTAGGCACGGCTCCAGCGAAGGCTTGGAGGGGCGTCTCCAGAACCGCGGCGTCTCGGCACATATTGGTGATCGTCCGCTATGCCTCCGGCGTGCCTCGGCTTTATATTGGGCGCGATCGATTCTCGCGCCCATTGATCTAGATCAAAGCCCTTCGGCTTCCACGCCGCGATCAAATGCTGGCGATCGCAGTGTCCATACGTTTTCACGTCTTTCGACGGAGGAGATCATGCCGGAACAAAGCGGGGTTCATTTCTACGTCGAGTGGGCCAAGGAGCGGCTTGATGAAATGGATGCCATATTGGCCTCGCTCGACCGCCAGGCCGGCAAAATACAGGCCGATCAGCTGATCGCAGATTTGCGCAGTCGGCGCGATCAGTTCCAGAAGGCCGTCAAGACGCAGCTTGAGGCCGGCGAATCCGCCTGGGTACGTGGCCGGGCTCAGTTGGAGAGCCAATGGGATGGCTTTGCGGCTGAAGTCAATAAACACCTCGAGACGTTCGGAAAGCAGGTCGCGGTGCAGCAGGCGACGTTCCGCGATTTGGCCGCGGCCCAACAAAAGGCGTGGAACGACGCCGGTGAGAAGCTACGCGCAGCCGCGGCTGGATTCGCGGCCGATCGCCGGGTCGAGATCGAAGGCGTCCTCCAGCAGATGAAGACCCAAGCGTCCGAGGCGGAGGCGAAAATCCAAAAGGTGACCCAGGCCAGCACCCAATCGTGGACCGGCTTGAACACTGCTTTGGCAGAATCCCGGGCGGCTTTCGATCGCGCAGTTCAGGCCGCGTGTGATGCATTCAAGCGCGCCGCGGAGCCCAAACCCGAGCGTTAGCCGTTCACGCTGAGTGCATTTACCGGCAGCACTCAGCCGTTCGGCGTTTGCTAACGTCATCTGGAGCCGATCGGCGGTGGCTCTAAGCAAATCGCGGTGATGAATGCAAACACCCTAGTGCGCGCGGCGCCCTGACCTGAGCAAGCGAACCGCGCGGCCTAACCGGTGAGCTACCGCCCGATCCGTCACCGCCAATCTCTTGCCGTTGATCAGCCTCAGGGAACGATCACGACCATGCGATTCATGAAGCAAACGCGGGGGCGGCGAGGTGTGGTGGGCGGCGGTTGACGGCCGGTGCTGCACAGCCTCCAGGTAGTTCCCGGCAGCTGCAAGTCGCGCGCTGAGCTGATGCAGCAGGGGGACATGCCGGCTTTCTTCGCTGACCCGCTTTTCCATTGCTTAACAGACGTGAGTTCGGCTGCGCCTCATTTTGGTGTGCTCAAGGAGATCGGCTTCCGCGTCGAGTTTCTCGGCCGTGAGCAGCCGAGCCTCCCAAATCGCCGGGTTGCCGGCTCGCTCGGCAAAGTCGCGATACCAACAAGCGAGTTCGCGCAGTTTTGACGGATCGGTTTGCGTGGGGCCGGTTTGCATGGCGGCCCTGCACCCGGACGGCCCTACCATAGCTAGACGGGCGGCAGCATGAAATTGATTTAGATCAACGTGCACAATTCATAACCGCGTGTTCTGGTGTTTTGGTCTGTTGCCTATGATTCATTCGATCGAGATTGTTCAACCCACGCGTGGCTGTCGGACCGCGTGGCTCGAGGCCGGGGAGATGGTCATGGCGATTGGTCGAACCGGCCCGCGGAAAGCGCCGCCCGTTCCTGAGACGGGCGGCGCGCCGTTTCGACGCCTCAGTCTATCGTCAAGACGACCGCGCGGTTGTCGCGCAGGCGAACAGCCTCGCCCGTCGGCACCTGCAAGTTCGTGCTTATCTTTGCCGTGACCCGGGTCGGAACGACACCGGCGCCGACGAGATAATTGCGCACCGCGTCCGCCCGCAACTGGGAGAGGTTGACTTCATCGTTTTGCTTTGTGTCGGCGTGCCCGACCACGGCGATGTTCACGAACCGGCACTTCCAGGCATCCAGCAGCTCGTTTGGCGTCTTGCGGTTATCCGCATTGACCCAATTCTTATTAAAGCCGAACTCCAGCACGTAAACCCGCGCCGCATTCTCCGGTGGTATCGGCATATCGATCGTCAAGCCATGCCCGGAAATGCCGATGCCGATGCCGGCCGTCCTCGCGGCAAGCTCGAGCGACACATTGTTGGCATTGTTCTTGAGCGAGCTAGTGCCGCCACCGGCAACCAAAGTGATTTCACCCCCGGCTGCGGTGTACGTCCCCGGGAAATCTCCGAGCGTCGTTAGATTTGTGACCGGTCCCGTTGCCCAGATTTTTGACACGCCGACCTTAACGCCGGCGCCAAAGCCGCTGACCTTGAAGGGATAGTCACAATTCGTCCCAAGGTTCGGCAGGTGAAGCTCGCCATCACCGCCCTCCCCGCCATGACCGAAAACCCTTCGAGTTCAACCCAAGGCGCGTTGTTCGTCTGAGCGCGTGCCGGAGCTGCTCCGACAGCGAGAGACAACAGCGATACAGCAATAACGCATTTTGCGAGGTTCATCAGGGTCACCTTTTCTGACAGGGAAGAGATTCGCAGTCCGGATCCGGGCTGCGTGCAACAGCGAGGGCATGGCGGTAGGCCATCACGCTGCTCCTTGCGCCGCCGAGATTTGCCCGGCGGCGGTTCGAACCTCATTGGTCTGTAACCGCCGCGGCAAGGGCTGCGACCCCGGGCAGCTCGCGACCTTCCAGCCATTCGAGGAAGGCGCCGCCTGCCGTCGAGACGTAGGACAGCTCCTCCGTGACCCCGGCGGCATCGAGGGCCGCTACCGTGTCGCCGCCGCCGGCGACGCTGAGCAGCTTCCCGGCGCGGGTGAGCTCGCCGATCTTCTTCGCCACGGCCACCGTGCCGCGATCGAAGGGCGGCGTTTCAAAAGCGCCGAGCGGCCCGTTCCACACGAGGGTGCGTGCTTCGTCGAGCGCGGCGGCGATGCGCGTCACCGTCTCCGGGCCGATATCGAGGATCATCACGTCGCTCGGAACCGCCTCGATCCTGACCGTTCGGGCGGCAACGCCCGGCTCGAGCGCGCCCGCCACTACCGCATCCTCGGGCAGGATGACTCGGCGGTTCCGCTGGCGCGCCAGGGCAAGGATCTGGCGCGCGCTGTCGGCCATGTCGCGCTCGCAGAGCGAACGGCCGATTTCCCGACCCTCGGCGAAGAGGAACGTGTTCGCCATCGCTCCGGCGACGACGAGGATATCGACCTTGGCGATCAGGAAACGCAGGACATCGAGCTTGGTCGACACTTTCGCCCCGCCGATCAGCGCCAGAACGGGCGGCGTCGGCTTCTCGAGGGCCGCCGTCAAGGCCGCAAGTTCGGCCTGCATCAGCTTCCCGGCCGCACATGGCAGCAAGCGAGCCAGCGCGTCGATCGAGGCGTGCGCGCGGTGCGCGGCGGAGAAGGCATCATCGATGTAGACATCGCCCAGATCGGCGAGCGCGCGCGCGAAATCGAGCGAGTTCGCTTCCTCCTCCTTGTGGAAGCGAAGATTTTCGAGGAGAGCCACCTGCCCTGGCCGAAGCACCGCGACGACGCGCTTTGCTTCTGCACCGATGCAATCCTCGGCGAAGACCACATCCCGGCCGCCGATCGCCCGGCTTAGCGGCAGTATCAGCGGGCGGAGAGAAAAAGCCGGATCCCTCTTTCCCTTCGGACGTCCGAAATGGGACATCACGATCACCTTGGCGCCCTTGTCGATCAGCGTCACGATCGTCGGTGCGAGCCGCTCGATCCGGGTGGCGTCGGTCACAACGCCGTCCTTGAGCGGTACGTTCAGATCTGCGCGCAGCAACACCCGCTTTCCGCGGACATCGATGTCGTCGAGGGTGCGAAATTTCGGCATGGATCCTCAGCTCCTGTTGGCAAGGTGTTGGCCCGCGGGTACGAAAAATTCGATGCGCTCAGCCAAATCCGCCGAAATAGGCCGCGACCTCAACCATGCGGTTCGAGAATCCCCATTCGTTGTCGTACCAGGCGAGGACGCGGACGAAGCGTTTATCGAGGACCTGCGTCTGCGTCACGTCGAACGTTGCGCTGTGTGGGTCGTGATTGAAGTCGACCGAGACGGTCGGCGCCTTGTTGATGCCGAGGATGCCCCGCAGCTGGTTCGACTCGGCCGCCTTTTCCATAAGCGCATTGACTTCCTCGCGCGAAGTATCGCGGGCAGCGTCGAATTTGAAGTCGATCAGCGACACATTCGCGGTGGGTACCCGGATCGCAGCGCCATCGAGCTTTCCTTTGAGCGCCGGCAGGACGAGACCGACCGCCTTCGCCGCACCGGTCGAGGTCGGGATCATCGATAGCGCCGCGGCACGCGCGCGACGCAAATCCTTGTGCAGGGCGTCTACAATGTTCTGGTCGCCCGTATAGGCATGGATTGTCGTCATGTAGCCGCGCTCGATACCGATGCCCCGGTGCAGGACGTAGGCCACCGGAGCGAGGCAGTTGGTTGTGCACGAGGCGTTCGAGATGACCTTGTGCTCGGGTGTCAACTCCTGGTGGTTGACCCCCATGACGACGGTCATGTCGGCACCATCGGCCGGCGCCGAGACGATCACGCGTTTCGCCCCGGCCTCGAGGTGTTTCGCCGCGGCCGCTCGCTTGGTGAAAATTCCGGTGCATTCGAGCACCACATCGACGCCGAGATTGCGCCAGGGTAGCTGTGCCGGGTCTCGTTCCGCGGTTACCGCGATCTTGCCGCGGCCGATATCCATCCAATTATCGCCGGTAGTGACCTCGCCGCCGAAACGACCGTGCACGCTGTCGTATTTGAGCAGATGGGCGTTGGTCGCGACCGGGCCGAGGTCGTTGATCGCGACCACCTCGACATCCTCGCACTTGGCTTCATGCGCCGCGCGCAGGGCCATCCGGCCGGTCCGGCCAAAGCCGTTGATCGCAACTCGTACTGCCATGGTCCGTTCCTCCAACTGGAATTACCATGGCAGGTTCGATCCGCCGGCTCGCCAGTGCATTGATGTAGGTCAAACGAGTTCGGCGATCTTCGAGACGCTGACGGCTCGCAGCGGGGTCTGCACCCTGCGGCATCTCGTTCAAATGTCGAGTTCGCCGGGGCTCGCGAGATCGAAACTGGCGCCGAGCGCGGCCAGCGCAGCGATGATCTCGGTGGCCGGGTTTGCCTTGACGGCGTAATAGATCGCCGCAGCCGGCAAAGCCTGCCGCAACCCGGCATAACCGGCGCGGAGAATGTCGAGATCGAGCACGATAAACGGGGTCGGCGGATGGATTTGGGAGAGAAATCGGTCGAGGCGAGCCGTCGGCGTTCCAAGCTCCGCGCCATTACTGAAATCACCTGACTGAGCGGATTGGACAGGTGCCATTAGCGGCCTGCTACCGGTACTTGGCTGCGATCTACGCCGCGTCGCCATTCATTGATAGCTGCGAGTTCGGGTTGCGGCAGTTCCGCAATAATATCCAGCCGGCCGAGCATGACCTCGCCGGTTTCGCCATCAAGGGAAATCCAGTCACCTTCCTCGATCTTCTTTCCGGCAATTTCTCCGCAATGTCCTCTTTCGTCGATTTTTAGATCGCGGCAACCGACCAGACAGACCTTGCCAAGCTGACGCGCGACGACCGCGGCGTGCGCAGTCCGCCCTCCGACTGCAGTGAGGATGCCGGAAGATGCTGCGAAACCGGCGACATCATCGGTCGACGTGTCGTGCCGCACGAGAATCACGGGTTCCCTTGCGGCCGCCAGCGCCTTGGCGCGGATACTGTCGAAGGCGATGCGCCCGGTGGCGACGCCGGGAGAGGCAGAGAGCGCGGCGGCGATCGCCGGAACCCTGTTCGCGAAGCGGGTGATGCGAGCGCGTTCAAGATCGATCTCCGCTGCGCGCGACAGCGCCGTTCTTGGATCGAGGAGGCCTTCACGAACGAAATCGACAAGCACGTGCAACGCCGCCCGCGGCGTTCGTTTCGCCGAACGTGTCTGCAGGAAGAACAGCGTGCCATTCTCCACCGTAAACTCGACGTCCTGGATGTCGCGGAATTCGCGTTCAAGGAGAGCGGCACCGTCGGCGAGTTCTCTTGCCACTCGTGGAAGCCGGGCCGCCAGCAAATCGGCATTGCCGGGCATTCGCCGGCCAGCGACCACATCCTCGCCTTGAGCATCCACGAGAAAATCGACATAAAGCTCCTTCGCGCCAGTTGCCGGATTTCGCGAGAATGCGACACCGGCGCCCGATTTTCCGCCAGAATTGCCAAAGACCATTGCCTGAATCGTGACGGCAGTGCCTTTGAGCCCGTCGAGTTTGTTGAGACGGCGGTATTCCTCTGCCCGCGGGCTTTCCCAGGAGCGATAGACCGCGCGCGCTGCGGCCTCGAGCTGCTCGATGGGGTTGTCCGGAATTCCGCCGCCGCCGACCTTGGCGGCCAAGGCGCGAAAATCATGCGTCAGCCGCTCGAGAGCTTCCGAATCAAGATCGCTCTCGCTTTCGGCATTCTCCGATCGCATCATTTCCGCCAGGCTTGCCGCAAAGACAGTTGATGGCGCGCCGTTTACGATCTCGGAATAGTTCTGGATGAAGCGTCGATAGCTGTCCCAGGCAAGGCGGGGATTGCCGGTCAGGCCGATCAACCCGCGAACGCTCTGCGCATTGAGGCCGACATCGAGAATGGTCGCCAACATGCCGGGCATGGACTTTGCCGCGCCCGAGCGCACCGAGACGAGAAGGGGCGCGCGGTCGCCGCCGAGACGGCGGCCGGTTGCCTCCTCCAACCGGGCGATCCCATCGCGCAGCCCTTGGTCGAGCGCCGCGAGGGCTTGCGGATCGTTCCGATTGACCGGCGCGCAAAGCTCGGTCGGCAAGACGAATGCCGGCGGCACGTTCAAGCCCAGCCGTTTCATTTGCCAGATCAGCGCGGCCTTTGACCCGGCCAGCTCCGGCGTCAGTTCGTCGGATTGGCCGGCGCTGCCGATATAGAGCGGGGCGTAACGGTTCATGCCGATAACTCCTCGAGAACGCGATCGCGGAGCGAGAGCGCCGAATGTGACAGGTGATCGGTTGCTTTTTCGAGCGCTCGCGCGATCTCGAGGCCGAGTACCAGAGGCCGCGCATCGCTGCGAGCGGTAGCCATCAGCGCCACGAACGTATCGCGCTCGGCAGCGTCGGCACTCCGCTCCGCGTTCACCACCGCATCGATCGCTTGGAGCGAGGCGATCGCATCGGCGCGCTGGCCCGCGGGAAGCCGCGATGCGGCCTCGACGGCGCGAACCAGATGGCCGACACTGTCGGTCACGATCTCGGAGAGCTGGGCCAGCGGCGCCACCGCGACCGCAGACGGTTCCGCTTCAGGCACGAGGCTAGAGAAGAAATGCGCAATCCTCCAAGGCATCGGTCGTATTTTCGATTTCGTCGATCACCGGCCGCAACATGCCGGCTTCGCGGATACGGGCGGCGATTTCGCGCGCCGATACGGTCAGGCGATCCGCCTTCTCTTCGAGCCGCTTGGCCCGCTGGGCGAGAGCACCCCTTTCAGCGGCCGTAACCGGGCCCGTCGTGGTGAGGACATCAGAAATCGCGCCGGCAAGAATCCGCGACAATCCCAGATGACGAACGAGCACCGTGAGGACGGAACTCTCGGCTGTTTCGAATCGGCGCGAGAGATCGGCCTGGACTTCGTCGCGAATGAGCCGTGCGGTGCGTCCAGCCGAGAGCCCCTGGCTGGTGTCGCGCAGGACACGTTGCAGAAATTCCACGCATTCGGCCGCGCCAAGCGCTTGGTCCAGCCGTACACCGTAGGGAATGCGCCCAGCCGCGGCACGATGGACCGCTTCGAAAACCAGATCCGCGCCACCGAGATCGACAAAGGCGCGGTGCCCGAGATCGTGCCCGGCCGCCCAGGTCAGCAAATCGATCGCCGCGTTTTTGCCGACAAAGGTTTGCAGCGCTTTGCGCGCCTTGTTCCAGTCGATCAGGAAGACGATCCGTGAGCCGAGAAACTCCAGAAAATGTTCGACCGCAGCCTCGTCATCAGAGACGTGACGGCCAGTCAAAAGATAGAAGACGTCCTCGCTGAGGCCTTGCGCGTTCTGCTCGGCAAGCGGGCTCCACGCGACGCCTTGGCCGTCGAACAGAGAAATGAAAAATTTGGTCCGCGGCCGATGAATGTCGGTGTAGGTGACGGTCACCGCTTTGTCCTCGACATGGACGACCAGCACATGCGCATCCGTCGTCCCGATGTCGTTCTGGATCGTCAGGCGTCCGTTCGCACTCACCGCCGTGGTGCCGAGCCCGGGATGACCGAAGGCCAGTGGGGCGGTGCGATTGAGCCCCCGCATGAATGCCTTCACCCGGGCGCGGTCGCGCTCGTCGAGATGATGCACGCGCGCTCCATCGAGCGTTTCGAGCGCCGTATCCGCAGCGAGACGGTTGAGTGCCTTATGCAGATCCATGACCAGGAGGTGGACGCTGTCTCGGTCGGTACGAACGGCTGACGCGAGCGCGTCGATGTCGGCCAAATCGAGCTGATCGCCCTCGGCCGCGGGAAGGGATTTTGTCAACGCCTCCGTCCGACCCACGAAGGGTCGGCTGGCTTCGCTGTCGGCGGCTTGGAGGGGGGCGAGCATAGCCGAGAGGTCGGTCTTCATCCCGGCGACCAACTTGCTCGCCCCAGGGATGAGGACGTGTTTTGGACCGAGCGCGCGGGCACCGGCGACCGACGAGTCGAAATCCGGTGCATCAAGACGAGCGGCCTGTCGCTCGGCGCGGAACGAGCGTGGCTGGCGGTTCGGAGTTTGCGCTTGCGCCGCAGCCTCTTGAAGAAGGCTCAAGCGGAGCTTGATGCGATCATTGGCAGCGAGCGCATCGCCGATGAGCGAGGGCAGCAGTACGGCCTTCTCTCCCAGGCGTTCGACCACTTCGGTTTTCGTCGTCATGTCCACCCTCGCCGACATGCCGCCCTCCGGCGGCAGATGAGCGAGTTAGAGCGAGAAATCGCGGCGTGTACCTTGCGCTAGATCAATCATGGGAAGTGTCACAGCGGCGCAGATCAGGCTCCGTCCATGACCAACCAGGTCGGTATGTGTAAGCCATCGAGATCTGCTTCGGACGCGGGCCGACCTTCGGCAAGCAAACCTGAACGGCCGCTCGGGTCTCTTAATCAGGACAATTCCTGGTCTAAATGCGGCGGTCGGCGCGCCCTCGCGGGGGCGAGAATGCCGCGAGCACTTGATCCCGGCAGATCCGCCAGCATATTAGCCCTGCAGTATTCGTGCTTCCTGAGGCACGTGACTGGGCCTGCGTGAGCGAACCACCAAGGCGGTGGAAGCCGGACCGGTCTTTATCCTCTGCTGAAATCTGGACAGCCCTAATCGCGCGGGTCGTCTCCCCGACCCGCATTGCGTTCACGCGAACTCAGTGTCGGCATCCCAACACTGAGAGGCTGTCACCGCCTTGCGCAAATTCTCCGACCTTGGACTTTCCGCGCCTATTCTTGGCGCCCTCGCCGCAGAAGGCTATGCGGCGCCCACGCCGATCCAATTCCACGCCATCCCGCCGGTGCTCGGCGGGCGCGATTTGTGCGGCATCGCACAAACCGGCACCGGCAAAACCGCCGCCTTCGCACTTCCCATCCTTCAGCGCCTCGCCGCCGGTGCACGACGGGTGGCGCCGCAAACCTGTCGCGCCCTCGTGTTGAGTCCGACGAGGGAGCTGGCGAGCCAGATCGCGGATAGCTTTCGCACTTATGGCGCGGGGATGCCGCTGTCGACCGCGGTGGTGTTCGGCGGGGTCCCCATCGGGCCGCAGCGGCAGAGGCTGGCGCGCGGCATCGACATTCTCGTTGCCACACCAGGACGCTTGCTCGATCTGATCGACACCCGCTCGCTGACCCTGGCGAGCGTGCAGGTTCTGGTTCTCGACGAGGCCGACCGGATGCTCGACCTCGGTTTCATCCATGCGCTGGAGCGCATCGTGAGGCTGTTGCCGCGACAGCGGCAAACGCTGCTGTTCTCGGCGACGATGCCGCCGCCCATCGCCGCCCTGGCTGAGGATTATCTCAACGATCCGGTCAAGGTGATCGTCGCACCGGCAGCCACGACCGTAGAGCGCGTCGAACAGAGGGTGGCCTTCGTGCCGAGCGATCGGAAGCGGGATTTGCTTGCGACGTTACTGCGCGATCCGATCTTCGCGCGCGTGCTGGTCTTTACACGAACGAAGCACGGCGCCGACCGTGTCGTCCGTCACCTAGTCGGCGCCGGGATTGAGGCGACCGCCATTCACGGCAACAAATCCCAGCCGCAGCGCGAGCGAGCGCTTGCCGGCTTTCGCGACGGCCAAACCCGCGTGCTTGTCGCTACGGACATTGCCGCCCGCGGCATCGATGTCGACGGCGTGTCGCACGTCATCAATTTCGAATTGCCGAACGTGCCGGAAGATTACGTGCACCGCGTCGGCCGAACCGCCCGGGCCGGCGCCGCCGGGATTGCGATCGCGTTCTGCAGCGATGAGGAGCGGCCCTATCTGCGCGACATCGAGAAGCTGACACGATGCTCCCTTCGCGCGATCCCGGTCCCGTCAGCGGCTCCCGCCCCGCGTAGTGGCGCGATCGGACAGCCGGGGTCATCAAACTTGCCGCGGGAAGGCGTGCTCGCGCCGCCGCAGGCTCCGGTGAGAGATCGGGCCGCGCGGGCACGACAGCTGCCGCGGGCTGCCGGCACAGACCTCCGGCGCGGAGAACCGCCCAGCACCGGACCGCTTGCGGCATTCCTGCGCCGCCCGTCCTCAACCAAACCTGGTTCGGCCGTTGGCCGCGGCGAACGACGAGGCCGCTCCGCTGCCACTCGGTTTGATCGTGCTCGCTAAACTCATAAGCACCCGAAAAATTCCACTGCTTGGCCGACGTGGTATTTGTGCTATGGCACGCTCATCCTTCCGGGTTGGGCCACGACGCTGTCTTCAGATGGGCTAACGAGGTTGGGAGTTCGCCGCGGGAAGGGGTGGATTGGCGACGTTAATGGGCGGCCTGAGCATCCCCGTATGCCACTGCAAAGTAGCCGGTCTTTGGTCCGGCAAAAGCTCCACCAACCGGGGCGAAGAGAAAATCGTTCAGATCAGAATGGAGCAGTGAAAATCGAGCGGATAGCGCCATGAACGCTCCCGAACAAAGATCCCGGCCGCAACACCTAGAGCGGGCCGCCGAGCCGTTCTGCGCAGGCGATAACGACCGCGGAATCCGGAGCATCGGTTCCGGGCATTGTCGCCCAACTGCCCTTCTCGATCATCGATTTTGTCGCCGCATCGGTCTGATGCTGGAACTTCTCGACGCAGATCGGCGCCGGCACGGCAACCATTGCGGTTTGGGCGCGCTGCTTCGCTATTCGCTCGGCGGTGCTGCCCAGCAGCGGCCTCGAGTTACTCGGACGATCGGGATAATCGCGCAAAGTCGTCGAGCACTTTTGCGATCAGCTCTTGCCGGCGCGGATCCCGCGCTTCGATCGTCGCGGCGAAGAGTTGGATCAGATATCGCGCCTTTTCTGCGACCTCGGGCCAAGTTTCCGACGGAGCGGCTGCAGCGTGGTCCTCGAATTCTACTTGGCGGCGTCGTAGGTCTGCCTGTTCGGCCTGGAAATCGTGGAGAAGGCGGCGAGCCTCCGTCGACTTCTGTGCAGCCATGCCCCGGTGTCCGTCAAGTTCGACTGGCTCGTCCGCCATAATCGCCTGCCCCTTCCCGGCGTGCGTCAACCCGATTTTGCGCTCCTAGCACCGGACGGCCTCAAAAACAAAGTGACAGTTGTTGGCGACTGATGGGTTCTGAGGCGCAAAAACAGGACATACACATACCGTATGTGGTTACTGGTGCGCATAAGATTCAACTCAAAAGTCAACGCTTATTTTCGCCTCTTTTTTGAACTCGCGCAGTCCTATGTATCGAACGCCAGGGTATAGTCGGATCGTCGGCGGATTATATTGGTATTGTATACGGCCATTTTTGGCGCCGGCGACAAATCACTTCGTCGCGACGACGCACATAGACGACCCTACAAAAGTAGTCGCTCGGATGTGCCGTTCAGAGACGCAATGCTCTCCGCGACAGCGAGACGCGCCGATGCAAACCTCCACAAGGCTCCTGCTTCTTGCTGCAGATAACGGCGATGCTGCGGGAGCTCCTTGCCGGCCCAGGCCACTCTGCAAACACGCCGTAAGGTGTTTTCCGCATGACCGGTGATGCTCACAGGTCCTTTTCGGCGAGCTTGCGAAACTCGTCGGGAACGGAACGGGAAATCCCCAGCGCCACCGACCCATATCCGACAGCATCCCATCCGAAGCGATCGCGGATCCTATCGACAGCGCAGTCGGCCTCCCAACGCGCCATACCTTTCCTGGTGCCGGGGCGGCGCGCTTCATCTTTAAGTCCAAGCGGGAGTTCCAGCTGCACATCCCAGTGCTCGTCGAGATGTGACACGGAGATCGCCAGGAGCGAGATGGTCTTCTCGTCGGGGTGATCGGCGAGGACCGCGCACACCAGCTCCTCGGCGATCTCAGCAAGGGTAACAGTCGCGGAGATTGGCGCGCCGAGCGTTACCGAGCGAGTGGCTGAGTCCAGGTTGGCGAAGCGAACGCGGACCGTCACGGTTCGACCAGGCCTGGATTTGGCCCGGAGGCGAGAGCCAATTCTGTCTGCAAGATGCAGCAGGGTGGGTCGGAAAACTCGCACTTCGGCAGGTTTCCTGCCGATCGCCGACTGTGCTCCTACCGATCCGGCCCGTCGGTGAGTCTCGATCTCCCGTGGATCGCGATTCCACGCCAGCGCTGCAAGTTTCTCGACCGCGGCGGGACCGAGCAACCGATTCGAGCGACCATCCCGGTGTCTTTGCCAGCTGCCCGATCGTAAGCACGCCGATCTCGGCCAGACGCGCCCTGGTGACCGGGCCCACTCCCCACATCAGCTCGACGGGCAGGTGGTGAAGGAATTCCAGTTCCGTGTCGGGATCGACAACCACCAGCCCGTCGGGCTTGGCCACTTGCGAGGCAATTTTCGCCAGATGCTTGGTGCGCGCCACGCCGACCGAGATCGGAAGGCCAAGCTCCGCCCGCACGCGGCGCCGGATTGCCCTCGCAATTTCGGCAGGCGGACCGAAGAGATGGGTACAGCCCGCGACGTCGGCAAAGGCCTCGTCGATGGAAATCCGCTCGACCAGGGGCGTGAAATCGTTGACCACCTTGATGGCGGCATCGCCCAGCCGTTGGTAGTCCTTGAAATGGCCGCTGACAAAGGTGAGTTGCGGACAGAGCTCACGCGCCTGCCGTCCCGGCATGCCGCCGCGCACCCCGAAGGCCTTGGCTTCGTAAGAAGCGGCGAGCACAACCCCGCCACCGACGGCGATGGGCTTGCCGCGCAACGAAGGGTCGAGCAGCTGCTCGACCGAGGCATAGAAGGCATCCAGGTCTGCATGGAGGATGGTGGCTGCCGTTTCCATCCCGACCGTTCACCTGCGACGTTTCAAGGCATCCAGAACATAATGAGAACAGATGCTGGCGACTGTCAAGCCGCGCGCAGTGCGCGCTTGCTTGCTGCCACTCGCCGAGAGCCGGGCCGCAACCCGTCACGGGGCGGGAAATGTAGTCAATGCCGAAAAAAAATGAGATTTGGCTGGGGGACTAGGATTCGAACCTAGACTGGCGGAGTCAGAGTCCGCCTTATTGCCCTATATATGTCAATTATTTCACTTGGTTTTAGGCGGTTCATGTCGCGGCTTTGTCGCAAAGTCAGCCGACGAGCCGGGCTTGCAGCTGCTGCATCGCCGCCTGATCTTCGGCCTGCGAGGGAAATAGATGGCCGTAGGTATCGAAGGTCACCTGAATGGAAGAATGCCCCATCAGCGCTTGAACGCGCTTTGGCGTGAAGCCCTGCTCGATGAATAGGCTCGCCGCGGCGTGGCGGAATGATTGCAGCCCATACTTCGGGTGGTCCTTGTCACTGGTGATCCCGGCCGTCGCCTGCAATGGTCCAAGGCCACGTCGGTGGATGTTTGGCAGGGATTCGATGTTCCCGTCGCCGTTGGGAAAGACGAGAGACAGCTCGCCCTTCGGGCAGGCCAGCGCCCATTCCCGCAGCGTGTTGACGACCAGCGGCGCGAGCGGGATCTCGCGCTTGCCCGCATCGGATTTCGGCGAGCCGATCCTGTTCCAGCGGTCCGCACGTTGCCGCACGGTCAGGCTCCCTCGGTCAAGGTCGAGGTCGGACCAGGTCAAGCCGCGGAGCTCACTGGCGCGCAATCCGGTGAAGATCGCCGTCAGGATCAACGGGCGCCAGCGGCCTTGGGCCACGGCGAGCAGGGCCCTGATCTCGTCTTTGGTGGGAATGTCGGTCCCAACCTCTAAGTCGCGCGTCGTGCCGCTTTTCTAGCCGACGCTGCCGCGCGCCGTGCTGCCTGGCCTGGTCGCGGACGACGTTGCGCGCCACCTTGCCGCTAGCCATTGCCGCAGCCAGTATGGCGCCGAGGCTCCCCACCGCTTTCTTGGCCATAGCACGCGATCGTCCCTCGCGGATCAAGGCATTTCGGAAGCTCGCCACGGTGGCCGGCGCGAGCTCGGCGAGCTTCGTCTGACCGATGAACGGCGTGATATGGTATCGGAGGTGCTGCCGATATTGCAGCACTGTGGAGGCCTCGAGGCCGTCCGTCTCTGCCTGAGCGATCCATGTTTCGCCCGCCTCGGCGACCGTGATGCTAGTGCGCACCGGGGTATGGACACCCTGCTTCACCTCGTGCTGCGTCTCGACCAGCCAGGTTTTTGCGGCCTTTTGCGTCGGAAACGTTTTGATGTGACGCTTGCCTGCCTGGTCGGTGTAATCGGCAATCCATGCATTCCGCTTGCCGCCCTTGCTCTCCCAGGTCCGCTTACGCACCTTGGCCATCGTCACCGCCTTCGCGTTCATCCGTTCCCGATCATACCGAGCGGTTTCTGGTTATGTCGCGAAAATTTCCGATAGTCAACATCAACATCGTGGACCGCGTGGCTCGCCGCCGATGCGGTCGACGCCTCAAAGGCTGGAGCCACGAAATAGCCGGCGACGTCGAATTGAGCAACATTTTGGGAAGCGCCGACTTTAGAAAACCCGAAAGCGAATCCATCGCCAACGTCTCGGGCGGCGATCCGATCGTGGTCAACCGGTTCTCGCGCCGGTTGCTCGATTTCGCGGTAGCCTGGCAGAACCGGATTTTGACCATCGACAAGCTCAGGTTTAGCATGCGCCGAGCCAGGCTGGCCTCGGCAATGATATCAACGCCGGGTCAGCGGGCTTCCAGAAGGCGCCAATGTGGGGCCCTGCCAGCCTGGTCGCTATTCTCGCCGAGCCGCTGGATGCGCCCGCAAAAGGCCATCCGGCCGCCTGATGAGGGAGGAGCCCTCTCGCTTGGGAGCGCGGCAAGGGCCGACTATGTGAAGTTGACCACCGACGGCGATCCGTACCTCGATTTTTCGGCTTTGACGCGTGGCCAGACCACCGCCCTCTCATGAGCGCGGCAAGGGCTAGGAGTACCTGATCGAGCCGAATGCGAAACAAGCGGCCATCCGGGCCGGTTACAGCGCCAAGGAGGTCAGCTCGAGGACGACGACGTCCCGGCGGACGACGCCCCGGCGGGCAAGAACCGGCCTGGCAAAAAGAAGGCCGGTGCGCAGAGAAGTGGCGCCGAATGGGTCAAGCACCGTAGCGCCTCTAGCGGCGATTGCAGGGCCGGTCATCCCTCCTCGTCGAACGGGCGCTGGACGCTGCCGCCGCTCGTCTCGTCACTGACGAGGCGCTCCTGGTAGCCAAATCGTCACTGACGAGGCGCTCCTGGTAGCCAAAGGGGAAGCGGAAAGACGGGTCGAGCACGACATAAAGGAAATATTGGTTCGCGCTGTCGACCAGCCGCGACTCGGCGGGATAGAGTTCGACGGCCTCGCACTCCGGGCCGACGATCTGGTTTTTATGCGCTGGAGATCTCTCCAGTCGTGGATCGGTTGGCGATCGACGCGGCGGATCGACAGTTGCACCATCGGGATGGCGTCGGCATCGCCCTTGAGGTGGCGGACGTGCACCTGGTAGCGGTCGTTTTTCCACACCTCGTTCTGGCTCTCATCGGCAATGATGGCGCGGACCTGCTCGTCGCTGTAGCCGCGCTTCTTGCCGTAGGCGATATGCTCCTCGATCCCCTCACGCGCGACCAGGCGGCCGTGCTCTCGGAGGTCAGCGTCGAGTACTACGACGTCCCGGCGGAACTCAACGCCCCGGCGGGCAAGAACTGGCGGGTCTGGCTGTACCTCGCCGGACGCGGTGCCGGCAAAACGAGAAGTGGCGCCGAATGGGTCAAGCACCGTAGCGCCTCTAGCGGCGATTGCAGGGCCGGAACCATCCCTCCTCGTCGAACGGGCGCTGGACGCTGCCGCCGCTCGTCTCGTCACTGACGAGGCGCTCCTGGTAGCCAAAGGGGAAGCGGAAAGACGGGTCGAGCACGACATAAAGGAAATATTGGTTCGCGCTGTCGACCAGCCGCGACTCGGCGGGATAGAGTTCGACGGCCTCGCACTCCGGGCCGACGATCTGGTTTTTTATGCGCTGGAGATCTCTCCAGTCGTGGATCGGTTGGCGATCGACGCGGCGGATCGATAGTTGCACCATCGGGATGGCGTCGGCATCGCCCTTGAGGTGGCGGACGTGCACCTGGTAGCGGTCGTTTTTCCACACCTCGTTCTGGCTCTCATCGGCAATGATGGCGCGGACCTGCTCGTCGCTGTAGCCGCGCTTCTTGCCGTAGGCGATATGCTCCTCGATCTGCGCCGCGGTCAGCGGCACGACCTGGGCCGGCTGCGGCCGCCAGAACTTGACAAAACTTGACATCGCCGCGGCGATCGAGGCGGCCCAGTCGAAGCGCGCTGAGCGCGCCGAAGTCACCGCCGACTGGGTGATCGAGGAGCTGCGCAAGCTCGCCTCGAGGAACATGGCCGATTACCTGAAATTCGACCGGCCCCTCGCTCGATTTTGCCGCCCTCACGCGCGACCAGGCAGGCAGATGCGCACAACCTGGGTGCGGCGCCTGATCTCCTCGTTGAGGCGCTCCAGCATATTGGTCGATTTGAGGTGCTTATGGTGCTGCCGCGGCAGCCGGTAAAAGGTCAGCGTCTCGTCGATGTTGTCTTCGACCCAGCCGGTGAGCTTTGAGTATTTGCCTGACCATTTGGCGAACCAGGCCGCCAGATCCCGACGCGGCTTTTGCAGAACTTCCCGGACACTACCCAGATCGGTCTCGGCGACCGGCCGCGGAATACCGATCGCGATCCCGCCGAGGAGGTAGGGGTAGACCTTGTGCGCCGCGGCTGCCTTGCTCGTGTTCGGGCGCTGGTAGATCGCCACCAGCCCGATTAACCGCATCAGGGTGCCGAACCCGTTTGCGATTGACCACATGGCCTTGGGTCGCCAGCCACGCCGCCATCCGGGCCGAGCCGTACAGGGCGGTCGATCAGTGCCACTGCCCTGGTCGGTATTGAAAATCCCTGGGCGGCCGTAGCGGACGAGAGCTTCCTCGGGTGGTCGAAAACGATTTTTTCGGCACGAAAGCTCGGCAAATGAGCCGAGCGAACCCGTCCGCGCGCTGGTCGAGCGCGAGGACGCAGCGCTGCCGGTAATCACAGCAGTGCCCGGTTGCTGGCGGTGTCGCGCTCTTCGGGTCTATCAGCCCACCGGCCGAGGTCAGCGAGGTGGACCGCGCCATCCTTCAGCTGCCCGATCTGCCGGTACAGAACATCAACCTGCCCCTCGCTGACCGTTCCCACCACCGCCGAACCGCCGCCCTCGAAAACGCTCGCGGCACCGTCCAGCAGCTGCTTCTTCCAGTTGTAGATTTGGTTCGGATGAACCCCGAACTCACTCGCCAGCTCGGCGATCGTCCGGTCCCCCTTGGCGACCGCCGCCACCGCCACCTTCGCCTTGAACGCCGCGTTGTGCTTCTTCCGTGTCCGCTTCATGTCCTGCTCCTGCGCCACCGGCGCCTTTTAGGGGCAGGGTTCCACCTTAGCCAATTGTCCCATTTTCGGGGTCCAGCTCACCTGACCGACGAGGAGGAACGGAATGGCTCGCCGCAGCCCGCCCCGCAAAGTCACGTATTTCGAAAAGGTCCCGCCGCGCCTCGCGCGCAACACCATCATCGAGTTGATGTTCGAGTCGGCCGCCGCTTCCGCTGCCCGATGCGCGTCGATTGTGGCCAGCTCGCGCAGTGCACAATATTCCTCTTCCAAATGAGTAGATCTCCGATACTTGCATTGCCGTCCTATGGCGATTTAACTCGCTTGTCGGAACCCCCTAACCGGGAGACGTAACAAATGATGGAAGACCCAGCGATCATTCAGCTCAACATCCAACATTATCAAAAATTGCTAAAGTCCAACCACAACACAGCAGAAACCCGACAACGTGCGACTGAGTTACTCGCTGAAGCGCATGCTCAACTACCCTTGGCGAAGGCGGAGGTGTTGACGCGGGCATAGCCCGAGACGGCGGGTTTGACGGGTGAGTTTCAGTCATATCTTACGGGAACCGTAACCCATTGATCGGACAGGGGCAAGTAGCTTTCCTGAAAGTATTGATGCACTGTGTCCGAGGCGGACGTTTGGAGTTTTCCGCTCCACCTGTGACCACCCCATACCGGAACTTTCGGCGGTGCGCTCGACTTAACTGATCCGAATGTCGGTGAGCGTCTCGGGCCGGGTCTTCAAGAATGACTTCATTGCCCGCAGGAAATTGTCGAGGATTATCGGCTTGGGGATGTAGGCATCGCATCCGCTCTCAAAGCTTTTCTTTTCGTACTCTGGGTTTGCGAGAGCGGTTACGGCAATGATCGGAATGGTTTTGGTCTGATCATCCTGCTTAAGCAGACGGGTCACGTCAAGCCCGCTGATGTCAGGCAATCTAATATCCATCAGGATCAAATCAGGTTGTTCATCACGGGCGAGGTGGATCGCCTGCCAACCCTCCTGGAGACTCCACCAATTCCGGTTCGCCCTCAGCTGTTAGAAGCTGCTTCAATAGCTTCGAATTTGGCCGGTTGTCCTCGACGACCAGAATTCGGTTACGCCTTGCCTTTTGCTGATGCGCTGGAGCTTGCCTTGTTTCGTCTGCGTGCGGGTATTTAAACGTGCTCACGGGAACTTGCCCCAAAATCCTACCGAAAGAATCCACTAAAATGTTAATTATCAATTAAAGATGTTATGCCCCAAATTTGACCCTTGCCCTATAACGAGAGTTACGACTATCGCGCTCAGATCATGATGTCACGGCAAGGAAAAGGCGAGCGAATGCACGTGACAAGACTTGGTCGCATTGTTCGGACCGGTGGCTGGACAATGGCTTGCACTGCGGTATTCACCGCGGTTCTGGTGGCCGCGCCCTCGGCTCGGGCACATGGCGGAAGTCAGCATAGGGATCGGCTTCGGATTTCCGGCCTTTATCGGAGCGCCCGTTTATGCGCTACCCGTTTATTACGTTCCACCTCCGATTTACTATAGCGCACCCTATGTCGGTTATTATGGACCGCCGCCTCTATACAGACGTCACTATCACCGGGTACACCATTATCGGCATTGCTGCTGTTGCTATTGATCCCAAAAGCCGGAAGCCACATGGTCGATCTAAGTCAAGCTAGCCTGATCGAAGGAGAGAAGCCGCCGCTCGTGTCCAAAAGAAGCGCCCCAACCCATACCGTTCGCGCGATCCTTCGCCAGCCGCGCAACGCGCGCGCGTGCGCACGCGTTATAGACGGGAATAAAACTCGGTGGGTTAGCGTATAAACTGACCGATACTCGGGAATACCACGCTGCCGACGGTAAGGGACTGCGTTACCGATTTCGAGACCGCAAAATCGCGGCGCGGTGTCCCGGCGTGCCCGCAAACCGGATCGAACGCAAGACGATCCCAAATTATTGCAAACTATTCAATGAGTTCTCCCCTTAGATCCTCCGGCTAACATTCGACGCGGCGAGCGCAAACTGGCGCCGAATTAATCAGATAACGTTTCCTCGCCGACCGAACTGAACCGACCTAATCGCGGAAATTCACCGCCGGATTGCCAGCGAGTAAACTCTCCTACTGCCGCCAGACGGCGTGCGCGATTTCGATCGGCTGAGTTTCGGAGGCGGCTGAGGAATCTGTCATCATTCTGTTGGGTAACCCCAAGCACGGATTTGCGCAATCCCTGCCTGGTAGCCTTTCGGGGTCAAGCTGAAGTTAAAGGCTCCCTTGTCCGTAAACACATCGATCAAAATGAGCGATCCGATCTTGAACTGCCTCAGGACAGCGAGCGATTCGGAACTCGGAAACACGCAGTAGCGCGGCTGTTTGCACTCGATCGGGGGGTTTTTGTCGACGCGGAGCACCGCTCGGACGGGAAATGGCTGCCCGACAATCCCGACGTTTCCGGTCTGGAGCATGACAACGAGGGCGAACGAGCCGCTCGGATCGCCGTGGGTTTGCCAGAACGGGACGGTAATCGAGCAGTCTGGAGCGCCGGTGCTCTGGACCAGAGTCGACATTCGGTGATCCACTCGTCCGCTCGGAAAGTCTCTCTGCCCTCCAGCCGCCCATGAGAGCCCCGGGGTCTAGAGCGGAAAAGGGCGAGAAGCAGAATTATCGCCGTTAGAAATCGCCTACCGCGACTTTCCGATTTATTGTTGAGCCGCTCCAAAATGTCGAACATTCCAAATTAGCCCTCGTTCGCAGTGCATAGAGACACCCGGTAGTTGTTGCCTGGATCTTAGGAATTGAAAATGCTGGGGTGAGTTCCCAAACACTTTATCCACATGTCTGTAATGGTAACTGTGGGGTAATTAGCTCGCCGGCAGAATTGGGTGTATTTCCCTGA
>CAWBFS010000056.1:0-29257 GCA_963788085.1 uncultured Alphaproteobacteria bacterium | reverse complement strand
TTACGGCATCCCCGATTTCAAGATGGAAAAGTGGCTGATCGACCGCCGCGTCACGCAGATGGAGGCGGAGGGCGTCAGTTTCCGCACCGATGTCGAGATCGGCGTCGATATGGCAGTAGCAGCGCTGCTCGACGAGTTCGACGCCATTGCGATGACCGGCGGCGCCGAGCACCCGCGCGACCTCGAAGTCCCGGGCCGCGAGCTAGACGGCATTCATTTCGCGATGGATTTTCTACCGCAGCAGAACAAGCGCAATGCCGGCGACAGCGAGGATCGGGCGGCGCCTCACGGCGCGATTACCGCCAAGGGCAAGCATGTCATCGTGATCGGCGGCGGCGACACAGGATCCGACTGTATCGGCACCTCGGTGCGGCAGGGCGCCGCTTCGATTACCCAGCTGGAAATTCTGCCGAAACCGCCGGAGCGAGAGAACAAGGCGCTGGCCTGGCCCGACTGGCCGATGAAACTGCGCACTTCGTCGTCGCAGGAAGAAGGCTGCGAGCGCGACTGGTCGGTGCTCACCAAGCAAGCGATGGGGCAGGACGGTCGCGTGACGGCACTCGAATGCGTCCGCGTCGAGTGGCAAAAAAACACCGACGGCCGCTTCGTGATGCAAGAAGTCCCGCACAGCACCTTCACTTTGAAGGCCGATCTCGTGCTGCTGGCAATGGGCTTCCTGGGCCCCCGCCAACCCGGGATGATCGAGCAGTCCGGTGTAGAGCTCGACCCGCGGGGCAATGTCCGCGCCAATACCGTCGATTACCGTACCTCGATCTCCAAAATATTTGCTGCCGGTGATATGCGGCGCGGCCAGTCGCTCGTAGTTTGGGCGATCCGCGAAGGCCGCCAATGCGCCCGCGCCATCGACGAATTCCTGATGGGAACGAGCCTGCTGCCCCGGTGATGTCCGCCCGCAGGTGGGCTGCCCGCCTTCGTCATTGCCGGGCTTGACCGGGCAATCCATACTCAGCTTCAGCCCGCTGCGAGATGCCCGGGTCAAGCCCGGGCATGACGCTTTGCAGCTAGCAAGCTGTTCACAATGGGGAGGGGTAATGTCGAGAAGGATCGCTGTAGCGGCTGCGGTGCTCGCAATGATGCTGGCGACTGGCGTCGCTGTCGTTGCGGAGATGCCGGCAGGGCCGCCGGTCACGATCGGGTTCAGCATGCCGTTGACCGGCGGGCTCGCGGTCAACGGCACCTCGGGGCTGCTTGGCGATGCAGATCTGGGCCGAGGACACCAATGAAAAGGGCGGGCTGCTCGGCCGCCCGGTCAAGCTCGTCTATTACGACGATCAGACCAACCCGTCTTTGGTGCCCGGCATCTACACAAAGCTGCTCGACGTCGACAAGGTCGACCTCGTCGTCTCGGCCTACGGCACCAATGTCACGGCCCCGGCATTGCCGGTCGTGATCCAGCACAACAAGACGTTCATGGGTCTGTTCGCAATGGACGTCAACGAGGAGTTCCACTACCCGAAATACTTCTCGATGCTGCCGGTGGGGCCGGATCCGCGGGCGGCGATCTCCGAGGGCTTTTTCGAGATCGTCAACGCCAATAAGGACAAGCTCGGCCTGAAGACGATCGCGCTGGCGGTCGATGATGGCGAGGCGACGCGCAATACCGCCGACGGCGCGCGGGTCAATATCAAGAAGGCCGGCCTCGACGTCGTCTACGACAAGACCTACCCGCCAACCACGACCGACTTCAGTCCGATCATTCGGGCCATCCAGGCGACCAGCCCCGACATCGTTTACTTCGCATCCTATCCGCCCGACAGCGTCGGCTTGATCCGTGCAATGCACGAGATCGGGCTCAACACCAAGATGTGCTGCGGCACCATGACCGGGCCGCAGAGCACTTCGCTCAAGACATCACTTGGTCCAATGCTCAATGGCATCATCACCTTCGACTGGTGGCTGCCGGCGCCGAAACTGCGGTTCCCCGGCGTGATGGAGTTTCTGGAACGTTATCAGAAGCAGGCGGCCGGCAAGGGGGTCGATCCGCTCGGCTATTATCTCGCGCCCTTGGGCCTATGCCGATTTGCAGGTGATGGGGGAGGCTGTCGAGCAGACCAAAGGCCTCGACCAGGACAAGATTGCCGATTACATCCGCTCCCATACCTTCAAGACTGTGGTGGGCGACGTCGCCTTTGGCGAGAAGGGCGAATGGAAAAAGGCGCGCGTCCTGACCATCCAGTTCCAGGGCATCGCCGGCACCAGTGTCGATGACTTCCGCGACGGCAAGGGCGAAGTCGTGCTGTGGCCGGATGAGTACAAAGCCGGCGAGCCGATCCTGCCTTATTCGTCGGTCAAACACTGAAGCGACTCAATCCGGCACGCCCTCGACGCGGAAGATTTCCTCCAACTGCGGGCTCATTGGCAGGTCGAGGGTCTCACCGGTCGGCAGGCGCTGCTGGAACCATTTGTTGTAGAGCTGCACCAGCTCGCGGCTCTGCGCGAGGCGGCTGAAGGTGCGGTCGACGATAGCGGCGAAATCGGGATCGTCCTTCCGGTACATCAGCCCATAGGGGTCGTAGGACAGATATTCGCCGACGACATGGTACTGATCACCCAGCTTGGCTGTTCGCCACCAGCCCGTAGAGCAGTACGTCGTCGGTGGCAAAGGCGTCGGCCTTGCCTTCCTTCAGCATGGCAAATGATTGGGCGTGGTCCGTGCCTACCAGAAACTTGATGCCGAGATGCTGTTTGTCCGAGATCGCCCGCACCGCGGCCTCGTTGGTGGTGCCGGCGGTTACGACGACCGTCTTGTCGCGCAGATCGCGGTAGGAGCTTATGCCGGAGGAGCGCCGCACCAGGAGCTTGGTGCCGGCGACGAAAAAGATCGGCGAGAAGGCGACCTCCTTCTTGCGCTCGAAATTGGCTGTCGTCGAGCCGCATTCGAGATCGACCTCACCTGATTTCACCGCTGGGATTCGTGTTTCTGCGGTGACTTTCTTATAGTTGACCGCGATCTCGACCCCTTCGAGTTCTTTCGAGACCTCATCGACCACTGCGTTGCACAGGTCGATCGAATAGCCGATCGGCTCACCAACCTTGTTGAGATAGGAGAACGGAATCGAGCTCTCGCGATACCCGAGAGTCACTGTCTTGCTGTCCTTGATTTTCTTCAAAGTTCCCGTCAGCTCTTGGGCGTGCGCGCCAGAAGCCGCAATCAGCGCGACGGCAAGTAGGAAGCGCAGCTATCAAGCCGCTTGCGCCTCCGCCGGCACGCCGAGCGTCTCCGCTGTCTCCCCCTCCCAGCGGCCGATGACGGCGGTCGCTAGACTGTTGCCGATCACGTTGGTCGCGGTACGGCCCATGTCGAGGAACTGGTCGATGCCGATGATCAACAGCAGGCCCGCTTCGGGAAGGTTGAAGGTCACCAGTGTGGCGGCGATAACGACGAGGGAGGCGCGCGGCACTCCGGCCATGCCCTTGCTGGTCAGCATCAGAACCAGCAGCATCGTGATTTGCTGCGGGATCGACAACGGGATATTGTAGGCCTGCGAGATGAAAATTACTGCAAAGGTGCAGTACATCATCGAGCCGTCGAGGTTGAAGGAGTACCCCATCGGCAGCACGAAGCTGATGATCTTTTTGCTGACCGGCAGCTTTTCAAGCTGCGCCATCGTCACCGGATAGGCGGCCTCGCTGCTCGCCGTGCTGAAGCCCAACAGGAAAGGCTCGCGGATGAGCGAAATCAGCCGAAACATATTGCGGCCGAGAAACAATAGCCCGGCGCCGATCAGCACGAGCCACAACACGCCGAGGCTCAGATAAAACTCGACCAGGTACTTACCGTAGGTCACCAATATCCCGACGCCCTGGGTCGTTACGGTCGCCGCCATTGCAGCGAACACCGCGATTGGCGCGAGCGCCATGATATAGCCGGTGATCGTCAGGATGATGTGCGAGGCCTCGTCGATAATCTTGATGACGCCGGCCGCCCGCTCGCCGAGCGAGGCGGCAGCGACGCCAAAGAACAGCGAGAAGACGACGATCTGCAGGATCTCGTTGTTGGCCATCGCCTCGACCGCGCTTTTCGGTACGAGGTGCGTCACGAAATCCTTCAATGACAGCGAGGCGGCGTTGAGATTGGTCGAAGCGCCGGCATCCGGGAGCGGCAGGTTGAGGTTGTCGCCCGGGCGCAGGATGTTGACCATGATGAGGCCCAGCAGCAGCGAGACCAGCGAGGCGCTGACGAACCACAGCATCGCCTTGCCGCCGATCCGGCCGACCGCCTTAGTGTCGCCCATATGCGCGACCCCGACCACCAACGTCGTGAAAACCAGCGGCGCGATGATCATCTTGATCAGGCGCAGGAAGACATCGGTGAACAGCGATATGTAGCCGGCGACCGTCTTCGCCGTCTGGGGATCCGGCCACAGCTGGTGGCAGGCATAGCCGACCCCGATGCCGAGCAGCATGCCGATAAAGATGATCATCGTCAGTCGTTGCGAGCGCATGAGTCTCCCCTCCGGGGCCGACTGCGAGGATGCGACATTCCGCTTTGGAAGAAAACCGTCATCGCCTTGCTTGGGAGCCGGCTTGCAATCCTCCCGACGATTTCATTACCTGATTGCCAGTGCGAATCGAGCGTGCCTGCCCGCTCGTTACCCTGTGACGAGCGCATCTTGCGCTTTGCCGCCGAGTATGGCCGTCAGTACCGGTTTGCCGCCGACAGCTGAGCAGCGAATACCGTCACCCGAAGCGGTTGGAGCGCGGAAAACCGGCGGGTACCAGCCGGCCGGCGGCGGCGCGGGAGCCGAGCCAGGGGGCCAGGTTGGTTTCGGTGCGGACGCGGTTTTCGCCTTGACGCCAGGACAGCCCTTCGGCCAGGCGGAACACCTTGCAGTCGGCGAGTCCGCCCGATTTGTAGCGCTGCAGGATGACGCCGCGGCCGCGCGTCATCAGCGGGATCTCGTCGAGCTTGACGATCAGCATCTTTCGGTTGTCGCCGACAAAAGCCACCGCATCGCCGGTCTCCGCCTGCACGCAGACCCGAGCGACCGCGTCCTCACCCGGCGTCAGCACCTGCTTGCCGGCCCGGGTTTGCGCGACTGCTTCCTCGCCATCGACGACGAAGCCGCGCCCGTCGCTCGCCGCGACGAGGAGCTCCATGCCGGATCGGTAGGGGAACATCGCGACGATGTCGTCCTCGTTCGGCAGGTCGATCATGAGCCGCAGCGGCTCGCCATGCCCGCGGCCGCCGGGCAGCCGGTCGACCCCGAGCGTATAAAAGCGCCCGTTGGTGCCGAAGACGATCAGGCGGTCCGTCGTCTCGGCGTTCACTGAGAAACGCGCGGCGTCCCCTTCTTTGTATTTCTGCTCCGGGGAGGCGTTGTGCCCCTTGACCACGCGGATCCACCCCTTGGCCGAGCACAGCACGGTCACCGGCTCGCGTTCGACCAGCGCCGCGGCGGGGATCTCGATCGGCGCCGGAGCGGCGGCGATCTCGGTACGGCGGCGCCCCAACGGCGTCTCGCCGCCGAATTCGGCGGCCGTCGCTTTGACCTCACTGGCGATCGCGCGCCATTGCCTCCTCTCGCTCGCCAGAAGCGCCGTGAGCTTGGCCTCCTCACGAGAGAGCTGGTCGATCTCCTTGCGGATTTCGATCTCCTCGAGCCGGCGCAGCGCGCGCAACCGCATGTTGAGGATCGCCTCGGCCTGCACCTCGGTCAGCTCCCAGCGGGCCATCATCTCGGCTTTGGGGTCGTCGCCTTCGCGGATGATCCGGATCACCTCGTCGAGGTTGACGTAGACGATGATTTGGCCGCGCAGGATCTCCACTCGGCGGGCGACGGCTGCGAGACGGTGGCGGCTACGCCGCTGCAGCACAACCCGGCGGTGGTCGAGAAAGGCCTGCAGAGCCTCCTTCAGGTTCATCACCCGCGGGACGCCGAGCGGGTCGAGCACATTGAGATTGAGCGGCACGCGAACCTCGAGCTCGGTCAGCCGGAAGAGCTGCTCCATCAGCATCTCGGCCTCGACATTGCGGGTCTTGGGCTCGAGGACGAGGCGGACATCCTCGGTCGACTCGTCGCGGATATCGGCCAGCAGCGGCAGCTTCTTTTCTTCGAGCAGCGCCGCGATCTTCTCGATCAGTCGACCTTTCTGCACCTGAAACGGCGACTTCGGTGACGACGATCTGGTAGAGCCCATGGCCCAGCGGCTCCGTCGTCCAGCGGGCCCGCAGGCGAAAGCTGCCGCGGCCGGTTTCATACGCTTGACGAATCCCTTCAGGCGTTTCGACCAAGATGCCGCCGGTCGGGAAATCGGGTCCGGGAACGTGAGCATGGAGCTCGCCCACCGCGCAGGCGGGCTGTTCGATCAGGTGCAAGAGCGCGGCGCAAAGCTCCCCTACATTATGGGGTGGGATGCTGGTCGCCATCCCGACCGCAATGCCCGCTGCGCCGTTAGCGAGCAGGTTGGGGAAGCGGGCAGGCAAGACGACCGGCTCGCTGTCCTCGCCGTCATAGGTCGGCCGGAAATCGACGGAATTGTCGGCGATCCCGTCGAGCATCGCTTGCGCCACCGGCCGAGAGCCGGCTCTCGGTGTAACGCATTGCGGCAGCGTTATCGCCATCGATATTGCCGAAATTTCCTTGCCCGTCGACCAGCGGATAGCGCTGCGAAAAATCCTGTGCGAGACGCACCAGCGCGTCATAGACCGCCAGCTCGCCATGGGGATGGAACTTGCCGATCACGTCGCCGACTACCCGGGCGCATTTCTTGTACCCGGAGGCGGGGTCGAGGCGAAGCTGGTGCATCGCGTGCACAATTCGGCGGTGCACCGGCTTAAGGCCATCGCGCACATCCGGCAAGGAGCGCGACATGATCGTCGACAGCGCATAAGACAGATAGCGCTCGCCGAGCGCGTCGGCGAAATCGACATTACGGATCTCGCCGGAGAGGGCAGTCAAACCCATAGGATTACCTCAACCGTGCGCCGGCCCGTCACCCCCGCGCAAGCGGGGCCCAGGGTAACCGCTGGCACTTTCGCCCCTGGCTTCCCGCTTTCCGAGGCTGTAATCAAATCGGCGATATGGCTGGATCGGCATCGTGCGTCCTTCGAGACGGCCGCTTTTGCGGCCTCCTCAGGATGAGGATTTTCTTAATGGCTATTAAAGACTTACCTCATGCTGAGGAGCGCCCGCAGGGCGCGTCTCGAAGCACGCACTACCTCACTACAGCCGGATTGGCCAATTTGCTGACAACCTCTTTCACGGGAATGACGGTCTCAAACGCTAGTTGCGCATCGTACCAACCGCCACCGCACGCCGCATGCGTTCGGTCAGCAGCGAGCGCGCCGCCGGCAGAGCCCGGCCTTGCGGCGCGAACACGTGACGGACCAGGAAATGTTCGGTCAAGACCATGCCGAACGCGATCTGCTGCGGGTCCGCTGGCCCGTAAAGCCACAGAAATCGAGGAAGTTTCAATAGCTTATCGTGATAGGGAAGACCCGCCGCTCGCGATATCGCGCGCCCGGTGCGAGGCGAAACATAGGCGAGGTCAGTCGTCGCTCCGGAGACCGCGCAGCGGCTGAGATCCAGACCGAACCCGAGAGCGGCGAGCAGGTCCCGCTCCCACTTGACGTAGTTTGCGGGCCAGTCCATTCCCGAATCGAGCGCCTGGAGCAGCCCTTCGAACGACGCAAATACATCGGGATACGGCTCTCGTTCGGGCAGCGCAGCAGCGACGAGCGCAGCCGCCGCCGTCAGCCCGGCCAGCCGGTCGGGATCATCAAGCAGCCCCGCAGCATGAGGCCGCACCAGCTCGCACACGATAGTGCCGAGGTGCTCGCTGAGGCGTCCGCGCCACACCGCCGTAACCTCGTTGCCGGGCTGCAGCACCGCCCGCAGCCTTGGCGATTGTCCGCCGCGAACGAGGCCGGCATGCCGCCCGTGCTCTCCGGTCAACAGTTCGACGATTGCCGCGCTTTCGCCGTGGCGGCGGGTCGCCAGGACGAACGCTCTATCATGCCATTCCATCAGGTGTCGTAATCAAGCCCGAGCGCCTCAAACCGCTCGCGATCCTCCACCCAATTCTCCCGCACCTTGACGAAGAGGAACAAGTGGACGCGCCGATCAAGCATTTGTTCGAGCTCGGCGCGGGACCGTGCACCGATGCTCTTGATCCTTTTCCCGCCTTCGCCGAGCACGATTGCGCGCTGACCCGGCCGTTGCACATAGATGACCTGCCCGATCCGGACGCTGCCGTCCGGCCTGTCCTCCCATTGCTCGGTCTCGACTGTGCAGGCGTAGGGAATTTCGTCATGCAATTGCAGGAAGACCTGCTCGCGCGTCACCTCCGCCGC
Source organism: uncultured Alphaproteobacteria bacterium (assembly GCA_963788085.1). GTDB lineage: Bacteria > Pseudomonadota > Alphaproteobacteria > ATCC43930 > CGMCC-115725 > AP-15. The sequence continues at coordinate 20,940 of CAWBFS010000056.1, read as the reverse complement.
GATCAGCCGCTCTGAGACATCGGACAGCTGATCCTCCGGAAAGAGCCAGGGCCCCGGCGGCAAGATGGCGGCGAGATGACGTTTCAAATCCTCCACGCCATCGCCTTGGAGACCGGAAATCATGAAAATGGGATCGAAACGGCCTTGCCGCGAGAGCGCGTCGGCCAGACCGAGCAGCCGGTCGCGGCGGACCAGATCGATCTTGTTCAAGGCAAGGATCGAGCGGCGGCCGCGCTCTCTCAGAGCGCCTGTTATGCGGCGGGTGTCCTCGTCGATGCCGCGAGAGGCATCGACCAGCAATAAAGTTTCGTCGGCATCCGCGGCGCCCGACCACGCGGCCGCCACCATCGCCCGGTCGAGCCGGCGCCGCGGCGCAAAGATGCCGGGCGTATCCACATAGATGATCTGCGTCGCGCCCTCGATTGCGATGCCGAACAGCCGATTGCGCGTCGTCTGCGGCTTCGGTGTGACGATCGCCAGCTTATGACCGACGAGCCGGTTGAGCAGCGTCGACTTGCCGGAATTCGGCGCCCCGATCAGCGCTACATAGCCGCAACGCGTCGGCTCCGGCTCGGCCACCGCGTCAGGCGGCGTGGTGTTTGGCCCAGTCGACGACCTCGGCATGGGTCGCGAACCAGACGCCCTGGCGCGATTTGGCGTGGCGGATGATCTCGTCGAGGATCCAGATGCGCGAACGATAGCCTATGATGTGCGGGTGCATCGTGAGCTGAAACACGCCGCCCTCGTCGTAAGCCGCGTCGAACTCGCGCCGGAAAATATCAAACACGTCGCTCGGCGGCGTATAGGGGCGGAGCGACTGAAACCGGTTCATCATGAAATAAACCGCGTCGTCGCGGACCCATTCGACCGGGAATTCGACGACCCCGGTAGGCTCGCCGTCGAGCAACAGCTCGTAACAATCTTCATCGCTCATCAGCGACGAATTGTAGAGCAGCCCCATCTCCTTTTCGAGCTCGAGCGTGTGCTGGCTGAAATCCCAGGAAGGCGTGCGCAGACCGACCGGCCGGATGCCGGTGATCTGTTCGAGGGTATCGGCCGAGCGATTCATCAGATCGCGCTCGGCTTCCCGCGGCAGGACGGAATTCAGCTCGTGGATCCACCCGTGAATGCCGATTTCATGCCCTTCGGCCACGACCCTGCGCTGTTCGTCGGGGTGGAGCAGCGCAGTGACGGCGGGCACATAGAAGCTCGCCTTTACTCCGTGCTTTTCCAAGACTTTCAAAATCCGTGGGACGCCTACCCGATTGCCGTATTGGCCCCACGCCAAGCGCCCGATCGACTTGCCGCCATCGCGCAGATCGCTGGTCTCGTGGTCGCTGTCAAAGGACAGTGCAACGGCGCACCGCGCGCCGCCCGGCCATTCGGCGGGCCGCAGCTTACGCCCGGCACGGACGCGGTTGACGAGCTTGCGCCAGTGTTCCTCGGGCCATTGCCAGGGTTCCAGGTCCCGCTCGAGAGCGTTCATCGCCTTTTCCTCCACGTCGGTTTTTCGCCGGCGGAGAGGGCGAGGGGTTGGTCGGAGCGGTGAGATTCGAACTCACGACCCTCAGCACCCCATGCTGATGCGCTACCAGGCTGCGCTACGCTCCGACCGGGCGGCTCTGCCGACAAAGTGGATCATACTGTCCCGCCCGAAGCCGCGCAACGGGCCCGAGGTTCTCAGGCTGCGCCCCTCGTCCGCTTGCCGCCGATGGGATCTGCCAGACCATGGTTGATCTGATCCTTCAGGGCATGCGAGGCGCGAAAGACGAGAACGCGGCGCGGGCTGATCGGCACTTCCTTGCCCGTTTTAGGATTGCGACCGACGCGCTCTCCCTTCTGCCGGACCGCAAAGCTCCCGAATGAGGAGATCTTGACCATCTCTCCACGCTCGAGGGCACCGGAAATCTCGGCGATCACCGATTCGACGAGTTCGGCCGACTCGTTTCGCGATAAGCCGACCTCTTGATAAACCGCTTCGCTGAGCCTGGCGCGAGTAATGGTTTCTCCGCTCATGCAGTCCTCCCATTCTTTTGTGGAAGGTTAAACCCGCGCAAAAATAACGTCAAATTCCAAAGCTTTGACCTGCCCCGGTCATTACCAACGCACCAGGCTGGCTCCCCAGCTGAGCCCGCCGCCGAGCGCCTCCATCAAGACGAGATGCCCGGGCTTGATCCGCCCGTCATCGACCGCCGTCTCGAGGGCGAGCGGGATCGAGGCAGCAGAAGTGTTGGCGTGCTGTTCGATGGTCATGACGACCTTGTCGGGGGGCAATCCGAGTTTTCGCCCCATGGCATCGATGATTCGGCTATTGGCTTGATGGGGAACCAGCCAGTCTATATCGGCTGCGGTAAGATCGTTGGCGCGCAACGCCTCGTCGATGACTTGGCTTAAGCGCTGAACAGCCTGTCGGAAGACCTCGCGGCCTTGCATCCGCAGGAAACCCGAGGCGCGTGTCGACGAGGGGCCACCGTCGACATAGAGAATATCGTACTGCCGCCCGTCCGAGTGCAGATGGTTCGAGAGGATGAACCGCCCGTTGCGCGACGAGTTGGACACCGACTTGAGCACGAGGGCGCCGGCCCCGTCGCCAAACAGTACGCAGGTGCCGCGATCCTCCCAATCGAGAATGCGTGAGAACGTTTCCGCGCCGATCACGAGGGCGGTCCGGGCCTGGCCGAGCCGCAATGCGTTGTCGGCAACCGACAGCGCAAAGATGAATCCCGCGCACACCGCTTGAACGTCGAAGGCGGCGCCTCGCGTCATCCCGAGACGGGCTTGTACCTTGGCCGCAGTCGCCGGAAAGGTGTTGTCGGGCGTCGCGGTCGCCAGCACGACCAGATCGAGATCGTTGCCGTTCATCCCCGCGCTCGCCAGCGCCCGCTCTGCCGCGCGGAAGGCCAGGTCGGAAGTCAGCTCGCCGGAGGCGGCGACCCGGCGTTCGCCGATCCCGGTGCGCTGGCGGATCCATTCGTCCGAGGTGTCGAGACGGTCGGCCAGCTCGCGATTGGTTATGATGCGCTCGGGAAGATAGGCGCCGCAGCCGGCCACCTGGGATCGCAGGATCATTTAGCAGGGCTTACAGCGCTGGTTCCGGGGCGGAGGGCGCCTCGCTGAGGCGCGCCAGCTCGACCCGGATCTTGTCGAGAACGCCGTTCACCTTCATGTCGACGGCGACACCGATGGCATTGGCAAAACCGAACGCGTCGGTCGAGCCGTGGCTCTTGACCGCAATCCCGCCCAATCCAAGGAATATCGCACCGTTATACCGGCGCGGGTCGCTGCGCATCCGAAGCTTCCGGAGGGCGCCGCGGGCAAACAGATATCCGATCCGGGCCGACAGCGAGTGGCGGAAGGCCGCATCGAGAAATTCGCTGAATAGCTTGGCAGTTCCCTCCGCCGTCTTGACGGCGACGTTGCCGGTGAACCCGTCGGTCACGACGACGTCAACGGCACCCGCGGCAATATCGTCTCCTTCGATAAAGCCGTAAAAATGAATGGGCGTGACGGTGTCCCGCAGCCGGGCGCTCGCGCCGCGGACGGCATCGTTTCCCTTCATATCTTCCGAACCGACGTTGAGCAGCCCGACCGTTGGTTCTACCAATCCAAGAACGGTCCGGGCGAAAACATCGCCCATCAGAGCGAATTGGACGAGGTTCTCCTCGTCGCATTCGACATTGGCGCCGAGGTCCAGCATCACGCTTTCGCCGCGGCGGGTGGGAAAGAACGATGCGATCGCCGGCCGGTGGATGCCCGGCAGCATCTTCAGCACGAATTTGGCGATCGCCATCAATGCGCCGGTGTTGCCGGCGGAAACCACGCCGTCGGCCCGTCCGTCGGCAACCGCCTCGATCGCCAACCGCATGCTCGACGGCCGCCCTGTCCGCAATGCCAGGGACGGTCTCGCATCATCGGCCACCACCTCGTCGGTGTGGTGCAACGTGACCGCGCTGGCGAGACGGGGAAGTTTCGCGAGAAGCGGGCGAACCTTTTCTTCCGCTCCGAACAGCAAGAAATGAATGTCGGGATGCCGCTGCAGCGCGATATCGGCTCCCTTGACTACCATGCCCGGTGCGCGGTCGCCGCCCATTGCATCGAGGGCGATCGTGACGCCGTCGCTCACCTTGGTGCCTCTGAACCCGGTCTTGTCGTCAGCCGGCCTCCGACGCAGTCTTGGTGACCTCCCGCCCGTCATAATAGCCGCAGGATCCGCACATGTGATGCGGACGCTTCAGCTCGCCGCAATTCGGGCACTCGGCATAGGCGGCCGGTTTCAGCGCATGATGCGATCGCCGCATATTGCGCCGCGATGGCGAAGTTTTCTTTTTGGGAACGGCCATTGCAAGCTCGGTGATTTGGGGGTGGGGGGCTGTGCCGAAGGAGCGTAATTAGCCAAAAACAGAGGCGGCGGCAACCATGATGCAACCGCCCGATGGGATCTCAACATTCCGCATCCTTGCGCACCTGCGCCAGCATTGCGAAAGGCCCCTCCAGCGGTTCCGCCATCGCGGCCTGGTCGATCCTCGCCTCGGGATCGCGCGGAAAAATCGGGAGCGCCAGGGAGAGTTCCTGCGCGACTGCCTCCCCAATATCGATCGAATTGCCAATGAGGGGCTCGAAGGCCGGTTCGTCGCTGGTGAGCGCGATTTCCTGCTCCTCTTCCGGAGCCGGGCCGTAAACTAGCGAGAAGCGGTCGGAAACCGCCCCGCGGACCGGCTCGAGGGTAACTGCGCAACACTGCTCGAACTCCGCCGCAAATTCGGCTTCCAGAAGGATGACCTCGGGGCTCTGCCGCCGGAGTTCTACTTCGGCAACGAGGCGGTCGAGGGATATCAAGTCGAGGCGCCGCGAAAGCTTTTCTCGCTCATGCGCACGCGCTTCGATTCGCTGCCGGAACGGTCGGGTGCTCAATTGGTCGACCGCTACGAGCCTGGAGAATTCCGGCGCCGCGGGGCTCATCGCGCCTCTCCATGCATGTAAGAGAGCGCTTTCGGACACCGACCCGGCGGAACTTCGAACGAGATTTCACCGGCGAGAAGGTCGGCCGCGGACTGGTTGCACAATCCTCGAACCGCGCAGCGGACGTAAGCCGCCATGTCATCCGCAGCGCATTCCGGCGCAGAAACAGTGCCGAAGACGTTCCGAGCGAGGGCCGCAGCGAGCGCCAAATCATTGCCGGCAAGCCCCGCTTCATAGGAGAGAATGCGGCCGTAGAAGGCTCGAGCCATGCGCTTGACGTGCTTGCCGACGCTGAGATCACCGACCCCCATCTCGCGCAGCGAGCGATCGAAATCGGCGAACATCCGGTCGAAAAAGCTTTGGCAGAAAGGACTCGCCTGCGGCCGGTCCGCCTTGAGACGATGAAGATAAAGAAACGCATGGAGGCAGATCAGTTCAAAGCGCCCGTCGAGGGTATCCGGTACGCCATAGTCAGCGAAGAAAACCGTTTGGCGGGCCTGCTCGACGACGCGCCGATATGCGATGTCTGCAGCTTCGCGGGCCGAGTTATGTCCGGATAAAGAAAGCACCGCAGCCGCTCGCCAACGCCGCGGACGTTGACAATCAACAACTCGCGGTTAAACCTGCTCGCCGGAAAAATGGGCCTAGCCCTGATCGGTTTCAACAGAATGCCGGTTGCGTAATCCCATGTTCGCTCCCTTCGCCCTCTCGATGCGGCAATCGCTCGTTCTTATCACCGTTTCCGGTGCTGCAGCCCTTGTGAGCTGCGCTCCAACAGTGGATCAGCGCGGCAATCTACCCAACCCGGATAAACTTGCCGAAATTCATGCCGGCAGCACGACCAAAGACGAGGTTGCGAAAATCCTCGGCACGCCGTCGAGCGTCAGCGTCTTCAACAACGACAAGTCGTGGTATTACATCAGCCGGCGAACCTCGCCAGACCGCTTTTTTCGACCCGAATGTGCTCGACCAGCAGGTCTATGTCGTCAACTTCGACGACCAAGGGGTCGTTAAGGCAGTCGACCATAAAGTTTTGGAAGACGGCAAAGAGATCACGCCGGTTGCCCGGGCGACCCCGGCGCCCGGCCGCGAATTGTCCTTTCTCGAGCAGCTGATCGGCAACCTCGGGAAGTTTAACGGCAGTGGCGGCGGCGGCGGGAGTGGCGGCGGGGGCGGTACCCAGGGTCCCAAGCCGAACGACAGCGGGACGCATTAATGACTGCCGTCCGGGTCAGCCCGCCCATTTCGCCAGGATCGCCAGCAGCAGCAGCGCGACAATATTGGTGATCTTGATCATCGGGTTGACCGCGGGCCCGGCGGTGTCCTTGTAGGGATCGCCGACCGTGTCGCCGGTCACCGCGGCCTTGTGCGGCTCGGAGCCTTTGCCGCCGTGATGGCCTTCCTCGATGTATTTCTTGGCGTTGTCCCAGGCGCCGCCGCCCGAGGTCATCGAGATCGCGACGAAAATTCCGGTCACGATGGTGCCGAGCAACATCGCCCCGAGCGCGCTGAAGGCGGCTGCGCGCCCCGCGATGATCGTAATCACGATCCAAAGCGCAATCGGCGCCACCACCGGCAGCAGAGACGGCACGATCATCTCGCGTATCGCGGCGCGCGGTCAGCATGTCGACGGCGAGTGCCGTAATCGGGCTTGGCGCTGCCCTGCATGATGCCGGGAATCTCGCGGAACTGGCGCCGCACCTCGATGACGACCGCCGCCGCCGCCCGGCCGACCGCCGTCATGCCCATCGAGCCGAACAGGTAGGGCAGCAATCCGCCGATAAACAGCCCGATCACGACGTAGGGATCTGCAGGTTGAAACGCACGTCGAGATTGGGGAAATAGTGCCTCAGATCCTCGGTGTAGGCCGCGAACAGCACCAGCGAGGCGAGCCCAGCCGAGCCGATCGCATAGCCCTTCGTGACCGCCTTGGTCGTGTTGCCGACGGCGTCGAGCGCGTCGGTCGTCCGGCGCACGTCGCGCGGCAGGTCGGCCATCTCGGCGATGCCGCCGGCGTTGTCGGTGACCGGTCCATAGGCGTCGAGCGCGACGATCATGCCGGCGAGCGCCAGCATCGTCGTCGCCGCGATCGCGATGCCGAAGAGACCGGCGATCAGGTATGACACGATAATCCCGACGCAGATGACGATGACCGGCAGCGCCGTCGCCTCCATCGAGACGGCGAGGCCCTGGATCACATTCGTGCCGTGGCCGGTGGTCGAGCTCCGCGCGATGCTGCGCACCGGCCGGTAATCAGTCGCGGTGTAGTATTCGGTGATCCACACGATGAAGCCGGTGACACCCAGACCGACGATCGCGCATAGCCATAATCCCAACCCGGTCACCGAGGCGCCGGCGATCATCGGCAGCGCGTCCGAAAAGCCGAGGAGCAAGTAGATCACGCAGCGCGATCGCGACGATCGACAGGACCCCGGTGGCGAGCAACCCCTTGTAAAGCGCCTTCATGATGCCGTTGTCGGCGCCGAGCCGGACGAAGAACGTACCAATCACCGAAGTCGCGATGCACACCGCACCGATCACCAGCGGAAGCATCAGCATCTTGTCGCGCAGCGGCGGCGCAAAAAAGATCGCCGCCAGCAGCATCGTCGCGACGATCGTCACGGCATAGGTCTCGAACAGATCTGCAGCCATCCCGGCGCAATCGCCGACATTGTCGCCGACATTGTCGGCGATGACGGCCGGGTTGCGCGGATCGTCCTCCGGGATTCCCGCCTCCACTTTGCCGACGAGGTCGGCGCCGACATCGGCCCCCTTGGTGAAGATGCCGCCGCCGAGCCGCGCAAAAATCGAGATCAGCGATGCGCCAAAGCTCAGCCCTACCATCGCTTCGAGCACCGGGCGCAGATCGTCGCCGGGCAATGTCGCGCGCAGGATGAAATAATAGATCCCGACCCCGAGCAGACCGAGCCCGACCACGAGCAAGCCGGTAACCGCGCCGGCCTTGAAGGCGATCGCTAGACCGGCCTTCAGACTGCTGCGCGCGGCTTGCGCGGTCCTCACATTGGCGCGCACCGAGACGTTCATGCCGACATAGCCGGCAGCCGCCGACAGCACCGCCCCGATAAGGTAGCCGATCGCGACGCGCAGGCCGAGGGTGATCCCGAGTATGATGAGAACGATCACCCCGACGATCGCGATCGTGCGGTATTGGCGATTGAGATAGGCCCGCGCGCCGACCTGTACAGCGCCCGAGATTTCCTGCATTCGCGCAGTCCCGGCGTTGGCGGTCAATACTTGACGGCTGGTGAACCAGCCATAGGCCAAGGCCAGCAGGCCGCATGCGATTACGAGAAAGTATGCGGAAGTCATGCTGAAAGTCCCCAGAAATAAAAACGCCTGCCCCCGCCATTCCCGGCGCGGCGGAAGCACGGTGAGGTTGCGCGGAACATGCCAGAATAGTGTCTGGCAGGCAACCATACTGTGATCTGCTTGCCTCGCGAACGGGTCGAGCCTTCCAGCTTCAGGATCGTTCAGAAATGGCGGTAGCCGGCGCCTCCAGTGGGATCTGATGCCCATCGGCATTTAGCAGCCGCACACCTGTTCCGACATCGATCCTGCCAATCCTGGTAATCGGGACCCCGACGCGGAGCGACAAAGCGGCGATCGCTTCGGCCGCGTCGGCGGGCGCTGCAAACAACAGTTCGTAATCGTCCCCCGCAACCGCAAGCTGCGCGCGCACACCCGGATTGCCCCCGACGATGGCTCGCGCCGCAAACGACAGGGGCAGCAGATCCAGTTCGACGATGGCCGCGACTCGAGAAGTCTCGCAGATGTGACCGAGATCGGCGAGGAGGCCGTCGGAGATGTCGATCATGGCATGCGCGATCCCGCACAGTCGGGGACCGAGTTCCGTGCGCGGCTCGGGGAGGCGGAAACGCCCGACCAGGTAATCGCGGTGCTCGGGCGCGAGATCGGGATAAGCCCCACGCAACAGATCGAGCCCGAGGAACGCATCGCCGATCGTGCCGGAAACCCATACGAGATCGCCCGGCTGGGCGCCGCTGCGGCGGATTTCCTGACCTGCCGCGACCTCGCCGATCGCAGTCAGCGACAGGACGGCCGGGCCTCGGGTGCCGACCGAATCGCCGCCCAACAGGTCGATGCCGTAGCGGCGTTGATCTTCGCCGAGACCCTCGGCAAAGCGAGCGAGCCATTCCGGCCCGAGTTCGGCCGGGAGAGCCGTCGTAAGGACGTAATGGAGCGGTCGCGCCCCCATCGCCGCGAGATCCGACAGATTGACGCGCAACAGCTTGCGCGCGACCAACTCCGGCGGGTCGTCCGGCAAGATAATGCACGCCGGCGACGATCGCGTCCGCCGTTACTACGAGACGCCGCCCCGGGGGCAGTCGAGGAGGGCGGCATCGTCGACGAGCCCGAGCCCGCCCGGCCCTGCGAGCGGTGCAAAGAAACGCCGGATCCGCTCAAATTCTCCGAGCTCGTCTGCTGCCATCGGCCGTTACATCTCGGAAGCTCGCAGCGTGCGACCCAATTTGTCGAGGACGCCGTTCGCGAGCCCCGGCTCTTTGCCGGAGAAAAAGGCGTGAGCTATGGTCGTGTATTCGTTGATCGAGACGCGTGGCGGAACGTCGCGCCGATGCACGAGCTCATAGGCGCCGGCTCGTAGAATTGCGCGCAGAACCGCATCGAACCGGGGCAGCGGCCACTCTTCGGTGAGCGCCTCGGAGATCGCCGCATCGAGCCGGTCTAAATCAGCCGCTACTCCCCGGACAATGTCGGAGAACAGCGCGGGGTCGGCCTCGCCGTACCGATCGCCGTCGATGTCACGGCCAAGGCGGTGCCGGGCGAACTCGCGCACGACCACTTCCGGGTCGATCTCGCGATTGAGCTCCAGCTGGTACAGCGCCTGCACCGCCGCCAGCCGGGCGGCGCTACGCCGCCGGCCGCCGGCCCGCGGTGCGCCTGCCCCGCCTTCAGGCTCTTCCGGATGAAGACCGCCGGGCGGCCGCTCTATCGGTGTCGTCATTTTCCTCCCCGGCGAGGCGGCGCTTTAGATCCACCAAGGCCAGGCAAGCGCGCACCGCTTCGCCGCCCTTGTCCCTGTGCTCGGCCGAAGCGCGGGCCAATGCCTGCGCCTCGTTCTCCACGGTCAGAATGCCGTACCCGATGGCGAGCCCCTCGCGCACCGCCAGATCCTGCAAGCCGCGCGCGCTCTCGGCGCAGATGTGATCGTAATGCGTCGTCTCGCCCCTGATCACACAGCCGAGCGCGACAAAGCCGTCGAAGCGATCGGTGGACCGGGCAACCATGCCGATGGCCGCGGGTATCTCGAACGCTCCGGGCACGGAGATCACCTCGTGGGTGGCGCCGGCCGCCGTCATTGCACGCTCGGCACCTTTGCGCAGATGGTCGGCAATGTGGGTGTAATAGGGGGCCTCGACGAGGAGAAGATGCGGCGGTCGGTTCATGGCACCCCCTCGGCGCGTGCGCCGAGAAGACGGGCGACGTAACGCGCAATCAGATCGATTTCGAGGTTCATGCGCTGGCCGGGTCTCGCCTCATCAAAGTTGGTGCATGCCAGCGTATGCGGAATGATATTTACCCCGAAACCGGGTCCCCGACACTTCGTTGACGGTCAGGCTCACTCCGTCGAGGGCGACCGAGCCCTTCGAAGCGATCAACCTATCCAGACCGTCGGGCACCTCGAAAACGAACCGAACGGACTCGGCTTCGGGTCGCCGCTCGACGATGCGCGCGATGCCGTCCACGTGGCCGGCGACGAGATGCCCGCCCAGTTCGTCGCCGACCCGCAACGATTTTTCGAGGTTCACCGGGGTACCCTCTACCCACTCGCCGATCGTCGTGCGCGCCAGCGTCTCGGCCGATGCCTGGACCGAAAATTCCCCGGGCTCGGTCGCGACTACCGTCAGACACGCCCCGGAACATGCAATCGAGGCGCCGATAGCGATAACCGAGGTGTCGAAAGCCGTAGCGATCGTCAAATCGACGAGATCGCCGCGGCGCAACCGTTTTACCCGGCCGAGGTCGGTGACGATGCCGGTGAACATCGGGCTAGGCTACGGTTCCACGGGATAATTTGCCAGAGCGTCTTTGCGCCCCCTGGAATGCGATGGCGCGGTGCTTGTTCGCCCAAGGGGAACCGCGGAGTCCGAAATGATGACCAGAGCCACGGAAGGTATTCTGCTGAGCATAGTCCTCGCCAGCGCCAGTTTCGTCCCGTCCCGCGCGGCTGACGAAATCAAGGCCGGCAAATGGCAGTTCACGACCCAGATGCAGTTGCCCGGCGCCGCCCAGTCACCGCCCGGGGTTCAGGCGTCAGCGGGCGGCAATGCCCCGATGACACGCACCGCCTGCATCGATGCCGCCAACCCGATCCCGGCCGAAGCACAATGCACGCTCGACCGAGTGGATCGTCGCGGCGGCGCCGTCACCTGGGCGATGACCTGCAACACACCCCGGGGCCCCATCCTCTCAGCCGGCTCCGGGCGTTATGCCGGCGACACGATGGAGGCGAGCTTGACGGCGCGGGTTCCGGGCCCCAACAGTCAGCCGGTCGATACTCCCGGCCATATAACCGGGCGCTATCTCGGACCGTGCGACGCAAAATAGCAGTGTCCTATGCAGCCGTTGATGCTGCAGAGGCTATGTCGTGCTCCTGTGAGATGTCGCGGTTAGTGTAATCAGGCAGAAAGGAGGTGGCAGTGATGCTGACCACCGCGCAGAACAGGATGTAGAGCGCGATCGCGTAACCCGAGCCGGTCGCCGCAAACAACGCCGTCGCGATCAGCGGCGCCGGGCCGCCGGCGATGACCGACGAGAGGTGGTAGCCGAGCGAGGAACCGCTGTAACGCAGCCGCGGGGTGAAGCATTCGGCGATCAGCGCCGCCTGCGGACCGTACATCATGTCGTGCGGCACGAACGACAGGATGACCGCGAGAAAAATCAGTCCAGGAACCATGCTGTTCATCATCGCGAAATAAATGAAGCCGAAGACCCCAACGCTGACCGCGCCGATCAGGTACATCCGTTTGCGGCCGATGCGATCCGAGATGTGCCCGGCCAGGGGCGTCGTTACGCCCGAGAACAAGGTCGCGATCAAAACGGCGGTGAGCAGGAAATCGCGCGAAACGCCGGAGACCTTGGTTCCATAGACAAAGACAAAGGCGGCATAAACATAGAAGGGCCCTTGCTCGGCCATCCGGCACAACGCGGTCAGAATGATCTGCTTGGGTTGGCGTTTAATCACTTCGATCACCGGCGTGCGCTCGACCCGGCGCTGTTCGAGGATTCGCGTAAAAATCGGCGTTTCGAGGATGCCGAGTCGGATGTAAAGCCCAACCCCGACCATCACGATCGAGAGCCAGAATGGGACTCGCCAGCCCCAGCTGAGGAACTGGTCACCCGAAATCGCGCTGAACGCGAGCACAGCGAGGTTGGCGAAGAACAACCCCGCCGGGCCGCCCCATTGCGGCCACGAGGTGATGAACCCGCGATGGGTGTTGGTTCTCGCCCATTCCATCGCGATCAAGGTGGCACCGCCCCATTCGCCGCCGATGCCGAGACCCTGAATAAAACGGACAACCGTCAGAATGACCGCGCCCCAGATGCCGATCGATGCGTAGCCGGGGATAAAGCCGACGGCAAAAGTCGACAGCCCGGTCAGCAGCAAGGTTGCGATCAGAGTTACCTTACGGCCGATACGGTCTCCATAATGGCCGAACAGCGCCGCGCCAACCGGGCGGGCGACAAAGCCGACGGCGTAAATGCCGAAAGCCTGCAACGTTCCAGCGAGCGGCTCTGATGATGGGAAATACAATTGCGCGAAGACGAGCGGGGCAACGATCACATAAAGCAGGAAATCATACGCCTCGATGATCGTGCCGACCGTGCCGGCGACGACCGCGCGGCGCAATTGCCGGCTGTGCTCGGCATCGGACAGGGCACTCGCAGTCATTTCTGCTGTTCTCATCTTATTCCCTCCCCTTTTGCTCTAATCGGCTATCTCTCCAGCAGGCTGAGCAAGCTGGACCATGTCGTATTCCTCCGAGATGTCCTTATTGGTGTAGTCCGTCAGCAGCGCTGTCGCGACGATGCCGATGACGGCACAGCCGAGGATGTAAAACGCAATCGGCAAACTCGAAGCGAAGGCGGCGAACAATGCCGTCGAGATGAACGGCGACGGGACCGCCGGCGATGATCGAAGCCAGCTGATAGCCGAGCGAACAGCCGCTGTAGCGCAGGCGCGGCGAGAAGCTTTCCGCGATCAGCGCCGCTTCGGGGCCGTAGAGCGTCATGACCGGCAGCCCCGACAGCGCGACGGCGAGGAAGATCAATCCCGGCACCTTGGTGTCGAGCAAGGCGAAATAAATGAACCCGAACACCGCCATGACCACGCAGCCGATGATATACATGCGCTTGCGGCCGATGCGGTCGGACAGATGCCCGGCGACCGTCACCCAGAGGAACCCGAGCGCGGCTTGGAGGAGCACGCCGATCAACAGGAAATTGCGTGAGGCGCCCAGGACCGTTGTGCCGTAGGTAAAGACGAAAGCGCCAAAGATATAGCCCGGCGCCTGCTCCGGCAGCCGCAACAGCGCCGTCAGCACCACCTGCTTGGGCTGACGCTTGAGCACTTCGAGCACCGGCACGCGTTCGATGCGGTCTTCGGCGATCACCTTCCGAAAGACTGGGGTTTCGAGGATGCCCAGCCGGATCCACAACCCGACCGCGACCATGACGATGCTGATCAGGAATGGGATGCGCCAACCCCACACCAGGAATTGGTCACCCGAAAGCCAGCTGAACGCCAGCACCGCCAGATTGGCCAGGAAGAACCCGGCCGGCGCGCCGAATTGCGGCCAAGAGGAGATGAAGCCGCGATGCTTGGTGGTTCGCGCCCATTCCATAGCCAGCAATACCGAGCCGCCCCATTCGCCGCCGACGCCGATCCCCTGGATCAATCGAATGACCGTCAGTAGAATCGGGCCCCAGATCCCGATGCTCGCGTAAGTCGGTACGAGACCCACGGCAACCGTCGCGATGCCGGACACCAGCAAAGTCGCAATCAAGGTTGCCTTGCGCCCGATCCGATCGCCCCAATGGCCGAATATCGCCGCGCCGATCGGCCGCCCGACAAACCCGATAAAGAAAATGCCGAACGCCTGGAGAACGCCGACCAAGGGAGTGGATTGGGGGAAGAAGAGCGGCCCGAAAACCAGCGCGCTCACTTGGCCGTAGAGCAGGAAATCATACCACTCGATCGTCGTGCCCGACCGTGCTGGCGACGAGTGCGCGATGCAATTGCGCGCGATGTTCGACGTCCGAAAGGCGGGCGGCGCCGATGTCGGTTGCTGTCATTGGTTCCCTCCCAGGGCTGGGGCAAGCGAGACGCCCGTTATGGTTTATGGGAGGATGCTAGCAGTCGAAGAAAAAGCGCGAAAGGGGGATCAGTGCCCGGCTCAGCCCGAAGCCCGCAATAGCCGCAACGGGTTGGGCAGGCGGTCGAGGGCCGTCTGGAGCCGGTGTCGCGCCTGGCCGATGCGCGCCACATCGGCGAGGCGGCGATCGAGAAACGCGCGGGTATCGGCAAATCCCGGCGAGCGGTCCTCCAGCCAGTAGAGCAATGTTGCGGCGTAAATCCCCGCGAGGGTGGCGCGCTTTGTGTAAAAGCTGAAATCGGTCGCGCTGTCCCCGGCGGCGTACCAGATGCCGTCGACCGTCTCGTACACCAGACGCATCGCCAGCGGCGCGTTTTGCGGCAATGACAGAATGGTCAGTGCGCGGCGCACCGCTTCGCGCCACGGCTCGACAACCTCCAGCCGGATGTTGACCGCGAGCGCGACGCGCTCCGGCACCCGCAGCTGGTCGAGCGGCAAGCTCTCCAGCTGGTCGAGCATGCGGCGATCCGCCCAGCGGCTGAAACAGGCGGCAAAATCGGCCGGACCATCCGGGAAGAGGGCCAGCGCTTCCGCCGCCGGCATGCCGATGCGCCGCGCCGCCGCGCGCAAAGCCGCGCGCGACCAGCCGTCGAACGGCACGTCCGGCAGCATCGCCTCGATCAGCGCATCGCGTTGGCTCTCGGCGAGCGGGCTCTTCATGCCGCGCGGCTTGCTCGGCGAGAAAGGCGGCGAGGTCGATCGGATGGCGCTGCAGTTCCTCGACAAAGACCAGCAGCCGGTGGTCCGTCATGCGCTGCGGATAAAGAATGCCGTCGAGGTGGTCGCATTCGTGCTGGACGACGCGGGCGTGGAACCCTTCGACTTCGCGCTCGATGACCTCGCCGTCGAGGCCGGTTCCCCGATAGCGGATGCGCAGATGACGTGGCACGACGCCGCGCAATCCCGGAACCGAGAGGCAGCCCTCCCAGCCGAACGCGCGCTCCCGTCCAATGGTCTCGACCACCGGATTGATCAGCACGGTCAGATCCTGCGCGACGTCGCCCGGCATGTCACTGAGGCGATCGCCCAATACCTGAAATACCACGACCCGGTAGGGTTGATGCACCTGCGGAGCGGCAATGCCGGTGCCGCCGGCATCCTCCATGGTCTCGACCATGTCCTCGACGAGGCGGCGCACCCAAGGTGCGGCCGGGTCGTCGACCGTTGCGGCGACGCCGCGCAAAACGGGATGTCCCATCCGGGCGATCTTCAATAGAGCCATGACGTCAATATGTGACGGCAGGGGATCGGGGTAAAGCACCCGCGGGCCGCCTTCACACCACCCCGTGAAAGTGCTAAATATTGCCGCAGACGGACCGCCGCCGCGGCCCGGCCGAATTGCGCTTTATTAATTACGGAGAAGAGCAACCGTGCAAGTCCTCGTTCGCGACAATAATGTCGACCAGGCGCTCCGCGCCCTGAAGAAAAAAATGCAGCGCGAGGGGGTCTTCCGAGAAATGAAGCTGCGCCGCAATTATGAGAAACCCTCCGAGCGGCGGGCGCGCGAAAAAGCCGAAGCAGTGCGCCGCTACCGCAAACTGTTGCGCAAGCGGCTGGAGCGCGAGGGCTACTGACCTCTGACACCCCGCTGAGGGCGCATCAATGCGCGTCAGAAGGGAGGATCGATGAGGGCGGTTCTATCCCGGGCTGGGTGCGCCGCGCTGGTTTGCGGGTTGGCCGCTGGCGGGTGCATGGCGCAGGCGCCGACGGCTACGCAGGAACCGACACCGCAGCTCGGCGATGCTCCGACACCAAATCAGCCCGTCGCGTTGACGATTACTTGTGCAGAGCTCAAAGCGTTATTCAAGGCCGGCGACAAGCGGACCGCCGGGACCGCGATTTTGTGGTTGGACGGATATTATGCCGGCCGTTCCGGGCTCAGCGAACTGCCGGCCGGCTGGGTGCGGACCGTGAGCCAAGGCGTCGGGGGAACCTGCGCCATCAGCGTCAACGAGGCGCGCACCGTTCTCGATGTCGTCGGCCAGATCCATCGGGAATACGGGAGCCAAAAATGAGCGGTGCTCGGCTTGGCATCCCATGCCCGCATGAGCACTCTATGGGCGTCGGCTTCGCCGTGGCTGGCGAAACGGGGTTAGAGCCCCGGCGCGCGCGGCAAAATCAGGGCGCGAGTTCTAGGTGCCGCAAGAGCATGGTCCCGCGCGCGTCCATTCCGTCCCGGATGACGTCGATCGGTTGACGACGGTCGATCCAGGGTGCGAACGCGCTGCGGATATGCGATTTTAGGAGACCCCGTCGCCAGCCATAAGGCAGCAATGGCGCACAGGGCTGCTCGCCGGGGCTCAGCAGCGTTTCGCACGGCGCTCCGTTGGCGTAAATGACGTCGTGACGCGCAAGCCCAACGTGGAAGAACTCGAAATTATCGAGATCACGTGCGGCAAGCCCGGTGATCGTGGTGCCGTTGAAGAGATTGCCGGCGGCGACCAGCGTGCCGTCGATTAGCAAGGCGTGCTGGCGGGTCACGTACAGGTCGTCGTTCGGAACATCGGCGTCGAGGGCCGACCGGGAAATCCTGACAGGCGCACCGATGAGATCGCGGGTGATCGATGTGATCGGCACTTCGCCGCCGAAGACCGTCGGAACTAAATCGCCGACCGCGAGATCTTCGACCTTTTTGTCGCCTTGCACGGTTCGGATCAGGGTGCCTCTGAGAAAACAATGCTTCTCTCGGCCGTCTCGGTCCCGATGGTCTCCGTCCCGACGGTCATGGTCATCCCAATCATTGTCCTCCCGGCCAAAGCGGCCAGCCGAGACTGACGTTGTTTTGGTGATTATCGCGGATGCGACCACGGCACCCATCCTTATTAGATTGCGGCGCGAAGCGCGGAGCCCAGTCGGCAAACTTTTTGAGGTCAACATACGTACCCTTTCTTGACAGCTCGCTTTACCACAGAGGCCGCAGATCGGTCCCGATCTGGAACTACAGGAAGTGTACGCGTCGATAAATGATTTGTTCCCGGAAAGCAACCGGTCAATCTCTGAAATAATGGTTAATAAAGTGGCGAACTTCTGTTAATAATTAACCGGGTGTTCCAAAGAACTCCTCCAGGGCGATCAGCGCCTGGGCGAACTCCGTCGCCCAACCCGAATCTCCCGCCGCCAACGATAGATCTGGCCGGGGCAAACTTCCGCCCGCCGGGCGACCTTCGTGACCAGCGCAGGAAGTCCCAAACTTCGTCGATAGGGCCCTTTTTTCGGCCTGGGCTTATTCAAGCGCCTTGACAAATTCCTCGCACATTTTCTTGGCGTCGCCGAACAGCATCATCGTGTTGTTGCGGTAGAAGAACTCGTTCTCGACGCCGCGTAGCCGGAGGCCATCGAGCGCTTGACGAAGAGGACGGTCTTGGCGCGCTCGACATCGAGGATCGGCATGCCGTAGATCGGCGAGGAGGGATCGGTCTTCGCCGCCGGATGGTCACATCGTGGGCGCCGATGGCAAAGGCGACATCGGTCGACGCGCAATCGCGATTGATCTCCTCCAATTCGGAGACCTCGTCATAGGGGATGTTGGCCTCCGCCAAGAGCACGTTCATGTGGCCCGGCATGCGCCCGGCGACCGGATGGATCGCGTAGATCACCGTGCCATACCGCACGCGCCCGTCCCGCACCCCCCTGTTCCGCCTGTTTTATCAGGTCGAGATCAGGTCTCGCCCGTTCCTCTGTGGCGATGTCGCGCCCGTTCAGAGACGCTCGACGCCGTGAGCCTATGCCGGTGGCGGCGCAGCCTGAATAGGAGTTCAGCATTGAAATGACGACCGGCATGTCGGATGCGACGATCGGCACGAGTCCGCAACCACAAGTCGCGTAACGAATTGTTGGCCACTGCATCTGCAGCAAATCAGCAAAATAGGTGATAAAAACGCTATGTAACCTCAAAGGCTTACAATATTTTTATCGCGCTTTTGTCCCGCTGGCGGGATTCGCTCGCGCTCGGTGTCCGCCTGAATTCGCGTATCTATTCCGCGCCTTTATAGCGGCTCACCGCGCCGAGCGATATCGCGGCGGCTATCGTAGTGCGGGCAGACCCGCGATTTGGCTACGACCTATCCCAGCCGGGATAGATGCGATTCCGAAAATTACCTATTTGCAGACACCGATAGCATTGTAACAATTATTATTTTGCGCCGCTACGATCCAGAACGATATCTATGCGCGCAGATCCGCGGACGCGCGGTGACGCCCTGATAACCATTTTCATCAGAGGCCGCAGTGGAGAGCCGCAAAACCAGTATTGCTGTAGAAGATCGCTTCAAAGTCGTACCATTTGAGGAATTTTGCGAAATCGCACATGTTGGGCATAGCAGAGGCTACGAGTTTCTAAATTCGCGCGACGTCAAATCCGTTTTGGTCGGACGGCGCCGGCTGGTTCTTATTCAGAGCTGGTACGATTATCTCGAGCGGCTGCTCGAGGAACAGCGGACTTTCATGCCCGGCCGACATCCGGCCAGCCGGCAGTCACCACCATCTGAGCCCGCCGATCCACCGCCCGCCCAAGCATCGCCACCGCCGAGACGCCGAGGCCGCCCGCGTAAATATCCGCGCCCGGCTGATACTGCCGATCCGGCACCCGCGGCTGCCAATCAGCGCTGGGCCGATACTCGGCGCCGCGCCACCGTCGCGCCCGTGGAGCCGGTCGCCATGCTGCGGGAGGAGCCTGCGGCATGAGCGTCGGCGGCAGCAAACAATACCGCCTCACGCGCGCACGCGCGCGGGGCGGTAAAAATCGGGCTTACGTGAATGCCGCTTCGCGCGCGGCGGCCGATTGCCGGCGCAGCCAGTCGTACCAGTCGCCGATCCCTTCCCCGGTACGGGCCGAAAGCTGAAGCACCGGCGCCTTCGGGTCGACCCTCTTTAGGTTGGCGGCGGCGGTCCCGAGGTCGAAATCCAGAGGGATGAGACTTTAATCGGGTGCCTACAGGCAAGGTGCCGATAACCGTGATTATCGCCGGGTCAGAACGATTGCACGCGTTGTATCTCCTCTCTGCAGCCGATGACTGCTCCGCCTCCTATCGGAAAAACCAAGATTTAATGAGGCACCCGAAGGCCCGAATTTGTCGGCAGACTATCTATCTGTGGAGACCACAGTGGTAACCGCACAAGCCCTCGTAACATCTCGGATTTCTGCTACATCAGGCGGAATGGTTCCACCTAACGGGCGCCTATACCAGCCGGGCTTCATTGCCCTCGCCATCTTCAGCGGATTCCTCGCTCGCCGCGCAGACGCAGCAGCGAAGGCTGCGAAGGACGCGGCCCGAGCGGAGCGCCTGGCCCGAGCCCGAGCTGACATCGAGCGGACCCTGGCAGCCGCGAGAGCCAATGCTGCCTGACGATCGAGACTTCGGGCCAGCTATGGCCCGTCTCACCCAACGGCAGCGCATCTTCGTGGATGTCTGTTCTGCGGCCTCAAGCAACTGCGGCGGCGCGTCGAGCCGGCTACAGCAATCGCGGGCACGCTGCGAACAGGTCCGCATGATCGCGGCAATCTTCTTCGCCAAAACCAAGATTGAATTGGAGACGCTTGCCGCAGGCGACGTCCTCGGAAGATCGATCCATCGAGGCTCAGAGGCGAACCGGTTTTTCAGCGCCGACGGCAACGGCGTCGCCCTCCGACCAACGAAAATCGCGCCCGCCCTATTGTCCCAGCCGAGTTCGCCCTCGGTCAGGTCATCAAACTCAACCCGCTGATCTCTTATAATCCGACCCTGGCGCGGCCGGTCTCGGCCGCCGAAAGCCGGTTCTCCCACGGAACCTCGCCGCGCCCCCAACGCCGCTATAGGGGATATCGCTTGACGGGGTGCACAAATGCCGGACGATGCCACCGAATTTAATCACGCGATTCGGGCGCTTTCTCGAGAGGGAGCGACAAGGTCTGCCGACAAAAACAAAGAGAATGGAGATAACAAGAGCCACTGGTTACACTGGCACTTCCCGACGATGACACCCTGGAAGCCATATTCCAGAAATTACGATCAGAGCTGGGAGCCGTCTGCAGGCTCACTGATAAGGACCCGTGGTGGTCTTTCCTAAGCTGGGAGAAATTGCGGCCGAATAATCCCAAGCGTTACCGAAAGCTTGCTACCTAGATCGGTCAGTGACCGTGCGCGCTGGAGCGAACCGCACCAGCCGTATCAGAAACGCTAAATGCCGCTAGTCAACTATATTCAAAGCACTAAGCCGCTAAAATTATGTGAATAATTTAGCGGCTTAAAAGAGCGCGTTGCTCGGGACCCTTTTTATAAACTCTAAGAATTAATCCGACCTGCGGGAGAGCGGCCCCCAAACGACTGGAATCCTGAAGGTTTTGAGCTCCAACATGGTCGAGCCGGCCTTTTCTTTTAGCCGTGGCGGAGAGGTGCGTGGGCGAGTTCGTCCAGCGTAGCGCGCGGCGTCTGGTGGGCTCAGGAATTGGAGCAGGCTGGTAGTTGCTTGGTTTGGCAAATATACCGTCGATGATGCAGCCAAAATCGTCACCTACACTGCTGAGAGAGCGACGATACCGGCTTTCGACGGACACCCTCGAACGTGG
>CAWBFS010000055.1:0-56580 GCA_963788085.1 uncultured Alphaproteobacteria bacterium | reverse complement strand
TTGACGTAGCCGCCGGATCCGCCCACCCTAAGAAGGATATTGGGGTGATCGACTATCGACCAACCGAGGATCGCCGCTCGCCGGAGAAGCGCTGCGTGCGATCGTACGGCTGGAAGAATCCATTATGAAGGCACCGATGAGGCGGCTTCGGAGATATATATTCCAGTACTTGCACTACCTGCTGCCGTTACCAATTCTATTAGGAGTTGTCCTCGTTTGGGTGAACCAGCCCGGTTTACTGGTCCAGCTGCAACTTTATGTCTTCGACGAATACCTGCGCCTGAAGCCGCGCGAATACGAGCCCGCCCCGGTTCGCGTCGTCGATATCGATGACGACAGCCTCGAACGTTTTGGCCAATGGCCGTGGCCCCGGACACTGCTTGCCGAACTTGTCGACCGGCTCGATGACCTCGGCGCAGCGGCGATGGCGTTTGACATCCTGTTTATCGACCCGGATCGTACAAGCCCATCGCGCCTGATCGAGAGCCTTCACGAAATTTCCTCCGATAATGCGGTCGTCAATGGGCTCAAAGCCCTGCCCGACCATGACCGCCTCTTCGCGGACGCGATTGCCACGCTCCAGTCGTCATCGGCTTTGCTCCTCGCGAAAAAGAACATTGCAGGCTGCCCGAGGCCAAAGCGAGCTTTGCCCTTGCGGGCGACGATCCTATTCCCATGGGTTCCCCATTTCGCGGGCGCGAGAAGCAGCCTGCCTGTGCTCCAGAGGCGGCTGCAACGGCAATGGCTCACTGGGGATCCAACAGGAACGAGACGGCATTGTGCGGCGGGTGCCGCTCGTCATCGCGGTCGCAGGACGACTTTATCCATCGTTGGATCTCGAGGCCCTGCGAGTGGCCCAAGGTGCGCGCAGCTACGTCATCAAGTCCACGGGCGCGAACGGCGCGACCGCGTTCGGCGAACATGCCGGTCTCAACGCAATCAAGGTTGGCAAGGTTGCCGTGCCGACCGGCGCCGACGGTACCGTATGGATCCACCTAACTGCCCATCAGCCGGAACGCTTCGTCTCCGCGCGGGAATATTCTAGACGGCAGCGTCGATCCGGATTTGATAAAAGGTAATATTGTCGTCATTGGCACGACGGCAGAAGGGCTCAAGGAATACCGCGCCACTCCACTCGATCCAGCGGCGGCCGGCATCGAGATCCATGCCCAGTTGCTGGAGCAGATGCTGCTCGGCGACAACATTGCAGCGTCCCGATTGGGCGCGGGGTGCTGAGCTCGCTTTCATGCTCTGGATAGGCTTTGCCCTGCTTCTCCTCCTGCCCAAAGTCGGCGCACGATGGACTTTCTTTCTCGGCGGAGCCGCGGTGGCGCCGGTGGTTGCCGGCTCGTGGTATGCCTACGTTGCTTACAATTGGCTGATAGACCCGGTTTTCCCGGCAC
Organism: uncultured Alphaproteobacteria bacterium; assembly: GCA_963788085.1. GTDB lineage: Bacteria > Pseudomonadota > Alphaproteobacteria > ATCC43930 > CGMCC-115725 > AP-15. The sequence continues at coordinate 55,177 of CAWBFS010000055.1, read as the reverse complement.
TGGTCGGTCTGCTCGTCTATCTCTCGTCCTCCGCGGTCTTGCTGTTCCGCACCGAGACTGAGCGCAGGCATGTGCGGCATGCCTTCAGCCGCTACCTCGCGCCTTCAGTCGTCGAGCAGCTCGCCAACCATCCGGAGCGGCTTGTCCTCGGTGGAGAGGAGCGCGAGCTGACGGTCATGTTCAGCGATATCCGCGGGTTCACGACGATCGCGGAAGGCCTCGACGCGCATGGCCTGACAAATTTCCTCAATGCTATTTGACCCCGATGACCGGGATCATCTTATCGCATCAGGGCACTGTCGATAAGTATATGGCGGACGGCATCATGGCGTTCTGGAATGCGCCAGTCGACGATACGGCGCATGCCGAGCACGCCTGCCGCACTGCGCTGGCAATGCGCGCCGAGTTGGCCCGCCTCAACGATGCGTGGCAGGCGGAAGCCGCTTCAGCGGGAAGACCTTTCCATGAAGTTCGCATCGGCATCGGTCTCAACACGGGTCTCTGCGTGGCGGGCAATCTCGGCTCCGAGCAGCGCTTCGACTATTCGGTACTCGGCGACGACGCCAATTTGGCGTCGCGCCTGGAAGGCCAAACAAAGACTTATTACGTCGACATCATCATTGGTGAGCGAACGGCCGAGCAGATCCGGCAAATGGCGATGCTCGAACTCGATCTTATCCAGGTCGTCGGCAAAGTCAGACCGACGCGCATTTTCTTCCTCCTGGGCGACGAGTCCATCGCCGCAACCTCGGCCTTCGCGGCGTTGGAGACTGCACACAATGCGATGATCCGTGCGTATCGGGGTCGGAATTGGGCCGAGGCTATGGCAGAGCTGAAGACCTGCCGAGCGCAGGCGCCAGAGGTCCTGCAACGGTTCTATCGCCTCTATGAGGAACGAATTATCGACTTCTGTGAGTCGCCACCGCCGCTCGATTGGGACGGCGTATATGCTGCTTTGACCAAGTAAGGTCGCACGAACGCTTTTGCCGCCAAGCGTCTGCGGTTAGCCCCCATTTGCCCGTGGCCAAGCATCGCCTCCTGGCATCGCTGCTAGAGATTAACAGAAATGAAGCGATCATTCATAACGTCCCTCGGGGACTCCGTGGCTCCACACGCTTCAGACCACTTGCTATCCGCGAAACGAGATTCCGCGAGCGGCACACCTGCTTCTGGACTGGCTTAATCAGGATCAGTCGTGCAGCGCCGCCGCCAGCGTCACCCTCCGACCCCGCTGCCCCGGCGCGTGCTCAGCGTTAGGTCCGGTTGGCGTTGACGATCTCGATCCGCCCGGCTTGCGTTTGAAGCATGTCGGGGGCGATCTGCCACTGCAAGCTAAAGCTGGTGAGGAGTCGACCGCCAAAGATAACGTCCATCCGCCAGGCGGCCTCCTCACGCCGGAACGGTGCTCGGTAGGCGGTCCGCATCCCAGTATGGCAAGTGCAGAATCAGTCCCCTCATCTACTCGTCACTTTTCACGGCTTGGGAGGCCGCGCACTCTTGAGGGCGTGGCCGATGAGGTCTCAGCACTGCTCCAGCCCGCCGCTGCCGCCGGTGGCGGCTGGCTGCAGAGATGGAAGCGGGGCAACGGCGCATAAATCCGGAATTTCTCACCCAGATTGGGGCACTGAACCAAACACCTTTTTTCTGCTGAACATAGATGCAGAATGCGCGTGATGGGGGCAACTGTGAAATTCAAATTGGAGATCGACTGCAACAACGCGGCCTTCGGCGAACCAAACACCCGCGAACGTAACGCGGAGGTAGCGCGTATCTTGAGGCGGCTGGCAGAACAGCTTGAGGGTTCTGCCAACACGCGCGCCGACACCATCCCCTTGCGGAACATCAAGGGCAATCCAGTAGGGCGTGCGAGGTACACGCGATCGAGGCAAGAAAGCTGGTGAAAATCAAGTTGCCCCTACAAGAAGATAGGCGTCCTGGCTTGCCTCGGGCTTGCGCCGCTCCTGGGCCGTCATTCGGATCGCCAACCCGCCGGGCCGGTCAATTCGTAGCTAAGCCGCGAGAAATCCGCCAAGGGTCAGGAGCATCGCCGAGGGCTTCAGGCACTCGCGCCGCGGCAGGTCGCGGACGCCGAACACCAGGCGTCCGCACTGCGCCCGGCTGAGGCTCCGGTAGGTCCCGAAGAGCCGGTCCCAGATCGACAAGACGGCGCCGTAATTCCAGTTCACTCGAGAGAATTCTGCTCGGCGATATTCGGATCGACGAGATCTTGGCGCACCGCTCTGAGCGCCGCCAGGGTGGCCCTCCTCGTCCAGGCCCATCAGCCGGGAATAGCCGACGACATCGGCGCACAAAATGACGGAAAACCTATGCTCTACTCTGGAATCTGCCACAGCCTGCCGGCGTCCTCTCGGACTTCAGCGCATTTGAGCAGCGTAGTCCTGAGGACACCCGCGTCAAGCCGCTTCGTACGGGGTTTGCGATTTGATTCGTTCAGACGATCATGTTTTCGCCATCGAAGGTAGTGATCTCGAACCCTTCGAAATTCTCCCCCGCGTAGTTGTTGCTCTGATCGCGCAGTACGCTGAGCGCTGCTGCCTCACCGAGCCTCAAGCCCCATTCATAATCCGAGCGCCAGTGGATACCCGCGAAGTCGCGCGCCTGACCGATGTTCGAGGCGAGTTTTTCGATTTCGCCGTTGACCGTGATTTGGCTCGCATCCGAGCCGGTATAATCGACCAGCGACAGCCCATCAGCGCTCGCCGTCACAATTCTTTTGTCGCCGAGGGTGTTGAATGCGACGCTTCCGTCAAAGGCGGCCTTGAGGATTGTCGCGCACGCCCCCGCCATCGTCGCATGACCTTGCGGGTAGGAAGGGTGCTGCGGGGATCCTTCAGGAAAAGCCTGGGGGAGGAAAAATGTACCGTTATTTGAAAACACCGTCGCCAACGCCGCGGAATTCAGGATGTCACCGGGGAGCGCGTATCGCGCTTTGTTGGTTGCGGTCATATGCACCAGGCCGCCATATGCTTCCGGCCTCAATGCGCGGTGCACGAACCACTTGGAGTACCAGGCGGCCTTGCAGGCGCGTTGTTTGGCCTCGCCCAGCAGGCACAAGAAATGAGGTACCCCGAAGGTAGCGAAACCGGCCTGCTTCGTGTATTTGGTGTACGGATTGCCCGGGTTCAGCGGCGCGTTTTGCTCGAAAAGCCAGATTCCGGCGTTGTAGAAGGATATCAGCAACCCGGCGCTCGGATCGGCGTGAACATAGACGCAGAGATCGCGGCCGGTGGATGTGTAGCGCGTGGCCCCGAACACGTTTTGCCCAAATGGACCTTGGCCATTCTGGACGGCCAGCCATGAGGGTTGATCAGTCATGTAGTCCAGACCGGGCGTATACATGCCCATGGTCCCGTTCATCGCATAAGGGCCATAGGCGAACGGCTTGAGGAGAAACTGCGACACATACGGCCCGATCGGGTCCCCAGCGGTAAAGCCTCGGAACAAGGTCTGCGGTGTGACCGCGTGATTGATCCGCGGCCCCTTGAAGCCCTTCAGCGAAGACAATTCGGCGGCTGCGGCTTTCGTTAGCCCTAGCTTATCGGACCCATAGTCTAAGAAATTCACGTCACGGCAAAGCGCCATCCAATAGAGTTCGACAGCCTGATCGGCCAGGTCCCGGCTCCCGACCGAGGGGAACGGATCGATCGCCAATTTATGCGAGTCGGTTCCCTCGAGATCGAAAGCCTGTCCTGCGAGAGGATTGACGAGCTTAACCGCGTTCTCCCCGCCACCGAGCGGGATTTGTTCGAAGGCATTCCATGTGCCCTGATGCACGGCATTCAAAAACGCTTGATAGGCGGAGGGAGCGACCTCGCCGATCGCATTATGCGGCAAGCCTTTGTGATAGTTTCCAATAAAGTTCGGATATTTCTGCTCGTCGCCATTGGCGATTTGCCGCGGTGCGGGAACCTCGACTTCTTCCTGCGCGGCATCGAGGCGGATTTGGAATGAATTGGCGGCTCGTTTATTCGCGGCATCGGGAGAGCCTTGGGGCTCAGTCGCCTCTGCAGATGAAATCACAGGAACGGCAGCCGATGCTAATGTTACGGCAGCGGCACCTGGTATTCGGGTAAAGAATTCCCGCCTGCTCGTCGAATGCTGTTGCTCCGGGACACGCCGGTTTGCAATGTAGGCTCGCGCTTCTTCTATGTTTCCTCTGCCCTCCATTGCCCGACCCCCGCGCAAGGTTGATTTACTTCCTATAATTCTACCCTAACGCAGGGTGCCCGGCGGATCAATGAAATTTCTATGTTAATAATCAGCCCGCAAGAGCTGATGCCATCTGTCGCATTGGCTGTGAAACCGCGGTCGCAATAACCTGATCGAGGCGCGACAGCTGGACCTCCCAGCGATAATTCGCTTCTGCCGCTGCCCGGGCTCTGCGCGCCATCGCCGCCCGCCGATCGCTGTCCCCCAGCAAATCGACGACATGCCCAGCAAATTCCTGTGGGTCGTCCGTCGCGAGGATACCTTCCGCGGCGGGGATGACCGTGCCGCTCCAGGCGGCCGTCGAAGCGACGCAAGGCAGCCCCATGGCGAGCGCCTCGAGCAGCTTATTCTGCACGCCGCGCGCCATTCGCAACGGCGCGACGAAGATTTCGGCTCGATCGAGATAGGGGCGTGCGTCCGGGACCCAGCCGGTCACCGTTACACCGGGACGTTTGGCCAAACGGCGCACCGCCGGGGCAGGGCGGCTGCCGCAAATCGTGAAATTCGCCGCCGGGATTTGCGTCTGCACGATCGGCAGGATCTCGTTGCAGAACCAGACGACGGCATCGATGTTCGGGCGGTAATTCATGACCCCGGTAAAAATCATCGATGCCGGCTTCTTCGGCCCGCCCGCCGACTGGAAATAGTCGAGATCGACGCCGTTGCCGACGACAGTCACCGGAATTCCGGGGATCAGCCTTTCGAAATCACCTTTCTCGATCTCGGTATGAACCAGCGCATGCGAAAAAATCTGCGCAATGTGCCGCTCGTAGCCAAGAAGCCGCCGCGCCTCGATCGCGTAGATCCAGTTCAATGGCATGCTCGTCCGTTTCGCGTATTGCCGCCATTTGAGCGAGTTGAGATCGCCGAAATGCATTATCCGAGGCACACCGGGGAAGTGCTCGGCAAACTGCGCCATATTGCAGCTGTAGACGATGATGAGGTCGGGCCGTAGCTCAGAGAATTTTTTCTGGATGGCGTCATGCAGCTTCATCTCGTTCAAAGCCGCCACTGAAAGTGGCTGTCCGGTGAAGAGCGCCTCGAGCGCACGCAGCTTTATCGTGAATTCGTCGACCGGAGCAGCGGTGACGCTCTTTGCATAGGCTTGCAGTCCCGAGATATTCGCAAGGTCCTGCACGCCGTCGCCGAGGCAGAAGACGTGCACCTCGTGCCGCGCAGCAAGGTGACGGATTTCGTTGAACGCGGCGATCTTGTCGCCGCGGTCCGGCGGAAACGGGACGCGCCGGCATATGTAAAAAATCCGCATAGACGACTCGTGCCTCGTCGGGCAGATCAAGGATCGACCTGCAGCGCCGCCGTTGCGGTTCCGCCGCTCGGCAGATCTGTGGCCCGGAGCGTCCAGACCCCGATTTTGTCATTGAGGGCGAGAGGCAAGATTTTGGTCGTGACCGCCCCGTCAACGAGCAAGTTTTCGGAATAATGGGCAATCGTGCCGCCCTCGGGGTCGGTGACATCGAGGTGAATGACACCATGTTCCGCCGGCGAATCCGATCGAACCTGAAATTCGGCAATTTCGCCGAGATGTGCCCGACGCGGCCCGGCAACCGAGGGGGGAGCGATGGGCTTCTCCGATAAACTCAGCAGAACCGGTTCCACCGGACCCAGTTCAAGCTCTAGCCTATCGGTATTACCAATCGGCTGACCTGCCCGAAGATCATGGACGCTGAATATCCGCGGCAAGGCCAGCACCAGAATTTCGCGGTTGCCCGAGTTCGACGGGGGCAGATAGTCGCGCTGGAGAGCCACGATCGTCAGCTCTCCATTGCGGAAAATACGGGTCTCGACATCGTTGGCCGGTCGGCCGTCGACGCGCAGCACAGGGAAGGGCGGCTTCACGCCCGCGTTGTCGAGAATTTGCGACAGGCGTTGAGTGTTCTGCCGGTCGCGGCCATTGGGAGGCGAGGTATCCCGATGACGGCGATCGTCTCGCCGACGTCATCACCGGTCAGAATCCCCTCCTGATCATTGGTAAAGACGCTGTTGCGCACCATCAGCGTGGCGCCCGCGGTGGTATTCTGGTCCCGGATCCCGGCGCCATTCCCACCCAATGAATTATCGATCATCGCTCCCTTAAAAGTCAGACCATCGACCGTCAGGCTCGCAAAGGTCAGGATGATCCCTTTTTGGTTCGGCAAGGACACGGTCGCCTCGAGCAGCACGGGACTTCCTGCCCTGCGTGGATCGACCTCGATCGTCATCGGCCGGGTCACCACCGAAAAATCGTTGGTGTAAGTTCCGGGCGCGACCTGGAGATCGTAATAGTTCTTCCCGTTGTTGTCGCCGTCGGCAGCGGCCACAGCGGCACTAATTGTCCGGTACTGAAAATTGTCGGACGTGCCGACGGTCAGGATCTTGGTCTCGGCGCCGGCGGACATAGCGGGGGTGCCCGAGGCCGCCGTGCACACCAGCAATCCGGCTCCGATCCGCAGGGTAGCCCTCCGCGCCGTTATGGGCTGACACTCCATCCGCCAATTTGCATGAAGCCCTCAGAGGCTCCAGTAATGGATACCCGACGGAACCTTCCCGCGAGCGACGACCGACTTGACGTCGACAAAGACCCCGCCCGGGACCAGTGAAACGAATAGCCTAGGCCAACCACCCTCGCCGAAGACCCGGTGCGGCACTGCCAGGACCAGCCCGTCGAGCTTCCTCAAAGCCCCGGGGGGCACCAGTTCGACACCGTATTCGCGCTTCGCCTCGGCGGGATCGGCGAGCGGATCGGCCACCGACGCCGCAATCCCGAATTCGCGCAATTCGGCGACGATGTCGGGCACGCGGCTGTTGCGCAGATCGGGCACATTCTCCTTGAACGTGATGCCGAGGATGCCGATCCGCGCTCCCTTCACGGGCCGCTCCGCCGCGATCAGCAGTTTGACGAGGCGCTGCGCAACAAAGCCGCCCATGCCGTCATTGATCCGGCGGCCGGAGAGGATGACCTGAGGGTAATAGCCGGCCGCTTCGGCCCGCGCGGTCAGGTAGTAGGGATCGACACCGATGCAGTGCCCGCCGACCAGCCCGGGTGTGAACGGCAGGAAATTCCACTTTGTGCCCGCCGCCTCCAGCACCTCCTTGGTCGGAATTCCGAGCCGGTCGAAGATGATCGCCAGCTCGTTCATCAGCGCGATGTTGAGGTCGCGCTGGGTGTTCTCGATGACCTTTGCCGCCTCGGCGACTTCGAGCGAGGATGCACGGTAGACCCCGGCATCGACAATGCGCGTATAGACCCCGGCGACGCGCTCCAAAGTCTCGGGGTCTTCGCCGGCGACGATCTTGATGATGGTTTCGAGCCGGTGCTGTTTGTCGCCGGGGTTGATCCGCTCAGGCGAATAGCCGAGCTTGAAATCGATGCCTTGCCTGAGGCCCGAGGCCGTGGCGAGACGCGGCCCGCAGAATTCGCGGGTCAAGCCGGGATAGACGGTGGATTCGAAAACCACGACCGAGCCCGCCCTCAAATGGGGTCCGATCAAGGCGCAGGCAGCTTCCAGCGGCGAAAGGTCGGGGCGCCGTTCGGCATCGATCGGCGTCGGCACCGTGACGATAAAAAAGCTGGCTTCGTTCAGCGTACGCGGGTCATCGGTAAACCGGAGCCTCGTCTCGCGCAGCGCCGGCTCGGTGACCTCGCCGGTCGTATCCTTGCCGTTGCGCAGGGCAGCGATCCGATGCCGCGAAGTGTCAAACCCGACGACCGGCTCGAACTTCTTCGCCAGGGCGAGGGCGACGGGCAGACCGACATAGCCGAGGCCGATGACCGCAAATCCGCGTTCCATGAAAGAGACCGATTAATTCACCTGGTAGTACTGCTTGTACCATTGCACAAATCGCGCGAGCCCGACTTCGATCGTGGTCTTCGGCTCGAAGCCGAGATCGCGCCGCGAGGCTTCGATATCCGCAAAGCTTTCCGGGACATCACCGGGTTGTAGCGGCAAGAACTCTTTCTCTGCGGTGCGGCCGAGCTCTCGCTCGAGGACAGCGATAAAGTCGAGGAGTTTTTCGGGCCGATGATTTCCGAGGTTGTAAATCCGGTGACGAACGCCCTCGGCAGCCGTGGGTGGGCGGTCATGCGCTGCGATCGTACCTGCGACGATGTCGTCGATAAAAGTGAAATCGCGGGCCATCCTGCCTTCGTTGAACACCTTTATCGGTTCGCCTGCGAGAATCGCCCGGGTGAACAGAAATGCCGCCATATCCGGACGACCCCATGGGCCATAAACGGTAAAGAACCGCAGCCCCGTCGCCGGCAGACCATACAGGTGTCCGTAAGTATGCGCGATCAGTTCGCAGCTGCGTTTTGTCGCGGCATAGAGCGAGACCGGCTGGTCGACCCGATCATCGATGCTGAAAGGCTGCTTGCGGTTGGCGCCGTAGACCGAGGAGGAAGAGGCATAGGTGATCGCGGTCAGATGTTCGATGCGCCGCGCCGCCTCGAACATCACCAGCGTGCCAGTCACATTCGCATCGATATAGGCGTAGGGGTTTTCCAGCGAATACCGCACGCCCGCCTGCGCCGCGAGATGAATGATACTGCGCAGGTCCTTGTGCCGCTCCACCATGGTGAACACCCCATCGCGGTCGGCGACGTCCAGCTTGGCAAATTCAAAGCTGGGAAAGGCGCGCAACCCGGCGAGCCGCGCCTCCTTGAGACGCACGTCGTAATATTTATTGAGATTGTCGATGCCGACAACCCGCTCGCCCCGCTCGAGCAATGCGTTGGCGACATGAAAACCGATGAACCCGGCGGCGCCGGTGACAAGGATCGACATCACGCTCCTCTTGAACGACGCATCGTCAGGGCCCGCTTGAACTGTCGGGCGACGTCTTCCAAACGAAATGCGAGGCGCGGCTGCTGGACGGTCTGCCACAGCATCGGCTCGCACCGGGTCGCAAAACTCTCTTTCAAACGGTTGCGCCCGGCCATGAAATCATACACCCGTGCGCCCGATTGGAAGGCCTGCCGGATCGCCAGAGAGTGCGTAACGATCCCAGGCCGCTCGCGGCGGTCGGCATCGTCGAACCCGCTCTGGTAAGCATAGACGCGATCACCTAACCGAAAGTTATAGAGATAGCCGAGGACGCGGTCGCCGGCGCAGGCTTTGAGAAGCTGGGTTCCGCCCTCGGCAAAGCTGCGCTCGATCAGCAGCCGATGGAACGGTTCGAAGAATCCGCCGGAGAAGGAATGCGGCTTGGCGCGCCGCTCCCAAGACGCGCAATGCAACTCCTTCATTGCATCGAAAAAAGTCAAGGCCTCCGCTATGGTTGCCGCCTCGACCAGACGCAACGCACCGAACCGTTCGAAATACCGCAGCGCGCGCCGGAGCTGCTGGCGCGCATTGGCGCTGAGCACCGGATAGAGCTCCCCGTCGCTTTCCTTCAGCCGGCAGAGATCGACCGAATACGAGGGAAGGGATATTTCGCGGCATCCGAGCCCCCACCTGCGGAGCGCTGCTTCGGGCAGGTGCCGCTGCGACCCGCCGATGTGAAGCTCGTCCGCCTCGGCGCGAAGATTGGCGAACCAGCCGATCAGCTCGTCCCAGACAACCAGCTCCCACTCCGCCGCTGCAAGGATGCCGTTGTGCTCGATCGTCAACGCATCGAAGCGCGGATCGCCGGTCTCGTTCAAATGGAGACCGCGCGACCGAACCAGCCCACGCTGGCGGCGGGTCTGATTGGCGCCGAGCAAAGCCAGCGAGACTGTCTGGCCATGCGCGGTGCCGCGCAGCAGCTTTGGCCGGCTCGCTGGCGGCACGGCAGCCAACAGTGTGCCGATCCAATGCCACGAAGTAAAGAAGGATGGGTGTCCGGCAGCTTCTAGCGAGCCCCATTCCCGCTCGAGCTCTGAGAACTCCGGCAGAGCCTCACGGCAAAACACGACTTGGTGAGGTGGACTCGCTCGCTTTGAAGAGACAACCCGCATTGGACTTTAAGCTCACATCGCGGTGGGCAGTCCGATCGAATCCGCGATAGCTGCGCATCGGTTCCCTTGAAGTCAGCTTTGAACTATAATTTTCTAGCCCCTCATAACGCTGTATCGCGAACGGCGAATTGGAATTTTTGGATTTCCTCCTCGCAGCCATTAGAAACAGCAGGCGACGATGCGCTTCTTCGAAACCGCGGGCAATGCCATCGTGATTGCCTACGATGATAAGCCGGTCCTCACGACGGATCCCTGGATCAACGCGGACGCCTATTTCGTTGGGCACACGACTATGAGATCGCACCTCGTCAAATCCAGGCTATCCGGGATGCGGAGTACCACTGGTTCTCGCACGGCCACCCCGATCATTTGAATATCGCGTCTCTTCCGCTGCTGACGAAGGGTCAGTTTCTGCTCTCGAACCCTTACGCAAATCGTATTCAGCGGGAGCTCACCGCAGCTGGGTATCGGGTGCGTGCGCTACCCGATCGGGAATGGGTTCAGCTGTCGAAGGGTATCCGCGTTTATTCGGTCGCCAACCGAAACCAAGATTCGATGCTGCTGATCGATGTGAACGGCCGGCTCGTTATCAATCTGAACAATTCCAGCGACTATGGCAAATCCTTCCGTGTGCGGCGTCTGGCGAAGCATTTCAAGGAAGTATACATGCTTCAGCTGCACGGTTGGGGGGGAGCAGACATGTTGAATATATTTGACCCCTCGGGCAATAAAATCGTTTCACCGGAGGAAAGACGCCGTCCGATTGCGCCACGATCGCAAAGGAGCGCGCGGGCAATGGGCGCGAACAAGGTCATCCCCTTCTCGTCTTTCCAATCTTACCAGCGTGAGGACAGCCCCTGGGCCGACGATCTTATTCCCGAGCTTGCCGATTATCATGCCGACGCGCTGCCAAATTGGCCGGAAATGATACCCGCATTCGTCAGGGTCGATTGCGAAACCGATGAAATAACGCCCCTCAATCCGCGCCGCGCGCCACGGACCCTAAAAAACCCGGAAGATTTCGGCGATAGCTGGTCCGATCTCCTGACCGATAGTGATAAAACAAAGATTCGCCGCTACTTCATGGCTCGTGAAACATTGCGTGACCATTTCGGGTTTATCGAGGTATCGGCGGGCAAGTCTACTGTCACGGCGGACCTAAATAGCGAGCGGCGTGATATCGGTATTAAGTTCGAGTGTCCGCGCGCTTCGTTGATGACCTGTATCGAACACGAGTTGTTTCACGATCTGCTGATTGGCAATTACATGCGGACCACATTGTACAATGTCGACGCGCTGTATCCGCATTTTACACCCTTTGTCGCCAAGTATGGGGATAACGGAGGTGCCAAAACCAAGCGAGAACTGGCAAGATATTTTGGCCACTACTACATGCGTGACCCGATCGCCCATACTTTAAAGAGTCTCGCCGACGCCAGCGAAATGACCTTGCGCAAGGCGATCCCTGAAGGCTCGGCGATGTTCCGCTTCGCAAAGCGCACCTACTACGCCTACGCAGGCCGCCACGCCATTCAAGCGGCCCGGCGCACAGGTAGTAACTAGATCTGCCATGATCGTAACGCCCACTCGCGGCTCGGGTTAGGATCACGACGCACTCTGTTTTTTGATGCGGATACTCCACATCCTCGACCATTCGCTGCCGCTCCAGAGCGGCTATGTCTATCGCACCCTCGGCATTGTCGACCAGCAGCGGGCGCTAGGCTGGGAACCGGTGCTGCTGACCAGCGGCAAGCATTACGCGCCGGGACCGGCGCGAGAGCGCATCGGTGAATGGGAATTTCTGCGGACCCGGATGCCGACCGGGGTCTGCGCCAGGCTGCCATGGGTTCGCGAGCTGGCGATCGTCAGCGATCTCGACCGGAAACTCGACGAAGTAATCGGCGAGGTTCGCCCGCAGATACTGCATGCCCACTCGCCGGTCCTCAACGCCTTGTCGGCAATTCGGGCCGGCCGGCGGCATGCGATCCCGATCGTTTATGAAATACGCGCCTTTTGGGAGGACGCGGCGGCAAGTCACGGCACTCATGGTCAGGCGGGCCTGCGGTATCTGGTAACCCGGGCCGTCGAGACCCGCGCGCTTCATCGCGCGGATGCAGTGACGACGATCTGCGAGGGCTTGCGGGAAGATGCGATCGCCCGCGGTGTCCCCGGCGACAAGGTCACGGTCATTCCCAACGCCGTCGACCGCAACAGATTTGCCGGGCCGGGAATTCCCGACGGCATTCTCGCAAGCCGCCTCGGGCTTTCTGGGAAGATAGTTCTTGGCTTCTTCGGCTCGTTCTATGCCTATGAGGGTCTGGACCTTTTGCTTCGCGCAGTCCCCGACATGCGGGGTCAGCGGGCGGATATCGCGATATTGCTGGTCGGGGGCGGGCCGGAAGAGGGCCGGCTGCGCGCTCTGGCCGGCGAGCTCGGCCTCGGCGAAAGCGTCGTTTTCGCCGGACGCGTCCAGCATGAGGAGATGCGTCGTTATTACGATCTGGTCGACCTGCTCGTCTTCCCGCGCATTTCGACCCGTTTGACCGAGTTGGTAACCCCGCTCAAGCCGCTCGAGGCCATGGCGCAGGAGCGGATCGTCGTCGCGTCGAGCGTCGGCGGCCATCGCGAGCTGATCCGCGAACGAGAGACGGGCTATCTGTTTTCGCCGGGCAACCCGCAGCGCCTAGCGGAGGGGGTGGGCGCGGCGCTTGCAGACCGGGATTCTTGGCCGCGCATCCGGGCGCAGGCGATCGAGTTCATCGACAGCGAGCGCTCATGGGCGCACAGTGTCGCCCGTTATGGCGAAGTCTACCGGCGTATCTTGCGGCATTAGGACGCGTGCACCGGAGGGGACCGAGCCTTTGAGCGCCGTTCCAAAATTTCGTGAAACAGCGCGATTTGTCCGTCGGTCGTGCTCTGCCAATCAAATTGCTCGGCGTAGAGACGGGTTGCGGCGCGCGACGGGGGGGCAGCGAGGAGCTCGCGGATCGCTTCCGCCAGCCCGCTCGGGTTGACATCGGCCAAAATGCGTCCCGCCTCGGCCGTGCCGACGATATCCGCGATGCCGTCAATCGGGGAGACCACGACCGGGGTACCGCAGGCCATGCTCTCCAACAGGACATTGGGCCAGCCTTCGTGGGTCGAGATGAGCAGCAGGAGGTCGGCCGCGCTGTAAATCTCCGGAAGGCGATCCTGGGGCACCCGGCCGAGCAGGCGCACACGGTCGGAGAGTTTGCGCTGACGCGCCAGCTTTTCGATACCCGCGCGTTCGGGCCCCTCGCCGACGACCACGAGTTCGACTTCCGGCAAGCGGGTGAGCGCCTCGACCATTAGCCAATGCCGCTTCAGCGCGACCAGATTGCCGACTGCGAGAAGGATGGGTCGCGTGAAGCCGAGGGCACCCCGCGCCCCCCCGCGCGCGCGCGGGTGGAACAGCCCCAGGTCCACCCCGTTGCGCAGGACGCGAACCCGGTCGGCGCCGATGCCGAGCTCCACGAGCCGGCGCTTCAGCCCGCCTGACACTGCAACCAGACCGTCAGCGTGACGCGCTGCCCAGCGGATCCAACCGCGCGGCACCGCGTGCTGTGCGATGAGGTTGAGATCGCTGCCTCGGGCGGTAACAATGACGGGGCGATCGAGGGCGCATCCGAGCAGAACTGCAGCGACGCCGTCCGGATAAAAGTAGTGGGCATCGATCAGATCGAAGTCGCGGCCATGACGAATCTGCCGGCGCAGAAGCGGCAGCATCGCGGCGCAAAGGGCGAGCGGCGCTGCGCTCATTCCGATCCTCGGCAACACGGGGTAGCGGGGATGCTCGACATGCAGTCCGTGGCGAGTCTCCTCGCTCGGCATCTGGGCAAACACGCCATAGCGCCCGAACCGCTCAGACCGGAACGGGAACCATGGACAGGGCGCGACAACACGGGCGCTGACGATGCCGCTCGCAATAAGTTTCCTCAGACGCGTCTCGACGAAAATCCCGTGTTGGGGCTGCAACAGGTTGGGATATAATGTCGTGAAGGTGAGGATTCGCACCCGGCAGCGCCCGAAAAGATCCGACGAGGCTGGCCTCGCCTGATGCCACTCTACAGGAATCCGGATTTTCGGCGACTGCCGAGCCGCCTCGCTTGCGCCTTTGCCAAAAGCTCCGCGGACAGCTTTTTCGCGCTTCCGGCCTGGTATGACCTGATGGCGCGATATGGCCTGCCCCGGGCAACCGAAATCCGCGTGTATACCGCCGAGCGGCCCGCTTCGGCGACCGCGCTCCTGGCTCAAACAACGACAGAGGATGGCGGGCGCAACCTGGCGAGCCTGACGAATGCCCATAGCCTCGAGCACGGCATCCTCCACGCGCCTGGCGCCGATCTCGAAACGGGACTCGCCGCGATCCTCTCCGAGATACTGGCGGAACGGCCGCAATGGGATTGCCTCTCCCTGTCCGAGCTCGATCCGCGCGAACCGAGCTATGCCGCCTTGGTGGGCGCGCTGCGCCGTGCCGGGCTGCTCGTCGAATGCTGCTTCAGCTCCGGCACCTGGTATGAAGAGACCTCGGGCCTCAGCTTCCCCGATTATGTTTCCGCCCGCCCTTCCGAGTTGCGCAACACGTGGCACCGTAAACGCCGCAAGCTCGATCGCGGCAACCGTCTGACGGCATCCTTCGTCGATGACGACAAGGGTCTCGATCAGGCGGTCACCGATTATGAAACAGTCTACGCTGCGAGCTGGAAACCACCCGAGCTATTTCCCGACTTCGTCCCCGCGCTGATCCGGCTCGCCGGCGAACTCCGCGCGCTGCGGCTCGGCATATATCATGTGGACGGGATTCCGGCGGCGGCACAGTTCTGGATCGTTTGGAGGGGTCGTGCCGTCATTTGCAAGCTGGCGCATGACAAGCGCTTTGACGGCCTGTCCCTCGGCACGCTCCTCACGATGGAGATGTTCGAGCGCGTGCTGACCGACGATCGGCCGCACGAGATCAGTCTTGGCCGCGGCGACGATCCGTATAAGAAGCTGTGGCTGCCAAAGCGGCGTGAGAGGTGGGGCATCACCGCGGCCAACCCGCGGACGTGGCGCGGTCTGCGTCTTGGGCTGAAGCGCCAAGCCGCCATGATTTATCAGCGGCTGCGTCGTGAGCGGCTCGCCCCGAGCGGCTGAGGCCGCCCCAGCTCGGATCGACGTGGCTTGGCTTTCCTATTCTTCTCTGATCCCGCCAAACCTGTTCATCTTGTTGGCGATGATCGGCGTCTTGATAGCCTGGCGGCGCAAGCCGCTTGGGTTGGCGGTGGCGACCGCTGCTATCGGCCTTGTCTATCTGGCCGCGATGCCGGTCACCGCCGGTCTCCTGATCCGATGGGCGGAGGCGATCGCATTTCACGAGCCGATGCTCCCGTCGGACAAGCCGCCCGGCGCAATTGTCGTGTTATCAGCCGATGCGCGGCGCAGCGACATCCCGGGCGTGCCCGACACCGTCGGACAGCTGACCCTCGAGCGCCTCGCCGAGGCGGCGAGACAGCAGCGGCGTCTCGGGCTGCCGATCCTGGTCAGCGGAGGCCCCCCCGACGCCCCCGTCGCCGCGCTGATGAGCAGCGTGTTGCAGGAGGATTTTCGCGTCCCGGTGCAATGGCGAGAGGAGCGCTCGCAGAACACCTTCGAAAACGCCTTTTACTCGGCTGAAATCCTCCGCAGTGCCGGTATTCACGCCGCGCTGGTGATCGCACACCCGTGGGACATGGCGCGAGCACTGTGGTCCTTCCGGGCGGTCGGCTACCCGGTGGTTCCATCACCGACCCCCGAGGGTGGAAATCCACCGGTCTCGGCAGCGTCTTTTCTCCCGCAGGTCCCGGCATTGTTGGGGAGCTACTATGCTCTTCACGAACTGATCGGGCTCGCCTGGTATCGCGTGCGATACGGCCATCGATGACCAACTCGTTAAAAACTTTTCGCAATGTGAGGTACCTCACACCCCTTTCGATCCGCCCGCGTCATTTATCGGGCACCTGGCCGACGCCAAGGTGTCTTTGACGTGGAGGACGATCATGCCGAAAATCGATATACTGGACCAGAGCGCGACGAGGGTCGAACTCGACCAGCGGTCGCGCGATGCGCGCCTGCGGCTTGAATTCGTCGAGCGGCTCTTGGTGGTGCGTCCCTTGCCGAGACAATCGCTGCTGAGGCGCTTCCTGCGCTGTTTCGGTTCGCGAACACGTATCGGCGGGCAAATTGCGGGCCGATCGATGATCGCGATCGCGTCTGCCGGGCGAGCCAGTCGGGAGCGCGAGCCGGCCGAAAGCGGCGGCGGAGGGGACACCCTCTCCGCTGCGCTCTCCGCGGGATGGCCGAACTGCCCGAGAGACGCCCGAATTGGCCCGGGAGGGTCAGACCCAGCTCTGAGGCCGGGCGTCTCGGTCCCCCTTGCCTTCAAAGCCTGGCATCATTGGTGCGGGCGGGGAAACTCGAACTCCCACCTCCCTCCGGACAACAGGTTCTGAGTCAGCTTCTGCCGTTCTAACCTTGCCCCCCGCGGGAGCATCCCGGTCTAGTGCCCAGCGCTTCCAAAGATATCGCCTCTTACGATGAAAAACAGAGGCGGAAACCGCCCGTGTCCATGTTGACAGAGACCCGCCCAAAAAATCTTGCGTCGCGGGCAAGTGCCGCTCCCTGGAACCGTGAAGATTTTCTGATGGGGCTACCCGGCCGCGGTCACCCGGTGGGGTAACAGGCACCAGCGCGCAGGGTGATGGCCGGCAGCACCATTCCGGCATAGGCATAGGTTGCGGTCACATACATTCCACACGCTTCCGTGGTGACCAAAAAACCCGACGCATCGAGGCCCGGCAACCCCGCTATGGAAGACCCGTAGGCGGCAGTCTGAGGCGGCGAGATACACATCGCTGCAGCGATGGCACCGCACTTCGCGGCGGCTTCGACCGCGAAATTGATCCGCGTTTCGCTCAGTGTCATCAAGCCGATGTCGAAGGTGCCGAGCAGCAAGAGCAGTAAAGGACCCAGCATGATTAGAAATTCAATCGCGACAGCGCCGTTGCAATCGCGCACGAGGTCCGTGACCGCGCGGGCGACGGCGCTAGGCGCGCGGGCCAACACGAAGCAATCCCGGTTTACCGGCAAAGGACACCAGTGGAAGCGGTACGACTGTCAATGGACCCTCCGCGGCAAGCGTAGCCGTCCAACTAAACCTGCAAAGCGTCAGAGGGCCGTCCGGTCGGCGTTAGTCACTCGAATTCCCGGCGCGATCCGGCACCGACCGCCAGCCTGATCAGTCACCCGATGCGGCCGACGGGCGCCGTAACGCTGGGCCATCCCTCGGCGGGGTCAGGCCTCGACCTGATGCTGGCATTCCCTGGCACCAAACGATCAACGGCACGCGGGCGGCGGCAGCATTGCCGAGCGTCATCGGAGAGGGCCGGGTTCCGACGTCCTGCCCGCGGATATACCCCCACACTGGACCGCAGAAACTCCGATCGAATTATCAGAGCGCGCGAAATTCGGTGCTTCGCTCTAAATTAATCTCGTACTCAAAGCAGACCTCGTCGGTGTCAGCGCCGCGGGTATCATCCTTGATGCCGAGAAGAAGGCCTTGCATGCCGTAACCATGTTCATTCTTTACGATAAAACGGTCACCGACTGTTAGAGTATATTGTCTTGATGTATGTGGAAATTGGTCAAGCCTGAAAATTTGGCCTGTTGATACGCCCCTCACTCTGGCTATTTCTGTGTTGTTGCGAGCCCTGATGAAATGTATCTGCTTGTCACTTCCTTTTGAAAATTGCAAAGTAAATGCTGCATCACCCTCGCCGATACTGATATAGCCATCATGCTCGGAGTAGTTTAAGCGGACCCTTGCTTCCTTGAGAGGGAAAACTTGAGAACCAAGTGGTCGGAGTGGTCGCCAAGAAATTAGGGAACGTACCTGAATATTGTCCCATTTTCCTTTCCAATCTACTTCAATTCCGGTGTAACTCACCTCTCTGGATATTACTGAAACCGTAAACCGGTATGTTGTCAGGTCTTTAACCCATTCCGCGGTTTCGATTTGAACAACATTGATTATCAATGGCTTGCGGGCCATTCGGGGTTTTAGGCACCACAGTCGGGGTTCAGGGGACGGGCGGCATCTCCTGGAAGACGGTCGGTAGGGCGATGCCGATGGCGTGGCAGATCGGGTCGATGGTCGGGCCTGGAGCGGCGCGCAGTCGGGCCCGGCGGCCGTCCTGTTCGACATCGTTTCGCTGGATCGGCGGTCGTCGACCGCGCTGCCTCGGCCGGCTGCGGCGGACCGCGGACGGTCGTCAGCTCCTGCGCGGACCGGCGGGGGTGCGGACGTGGCCGCGGTGCCGGCGTCGGTCTTGTGGGATCGGCGGGTGGCGAGCAGCGCCTTTGCGGTTTTGGGCTCCTCCACGGCCAGCAGTTGCGGTAGCGCCACGACCTGGAGAGCGGCGATTTGGTGTTGGTGCGCAGCACGGGGCCTCGAACCGGCTCGGCCTCGACCTTGGCGCGATCGTGACGAGCCGTCGCCTTCGGGCGTCTTCGGACGACGGAGCCCTTGTCGGCGACGAGCGCCTTGTCGCCCTGGCGAGCTGCGCTCGGCCGGCGACGAGTTCGGCGCGCGCCGCGGCATCTTTTTTCGCTTCCTCCGCGTTGCGACAGATTAGCGCCGCCCGGCGATCGTCGTCTCGCGGACCGAGAGTTCGGTTTCGCCTTTCTGGCGGGGTGGGAGCGGCACGGCGAGGCCGTCATCCTCGTGATCTCAGCCCGCACCTCGCGGCTGGTGCGCTCGCGCACGCCGAGATGTACTCGATCTTCTCGGCTTCGAGGCGGCGTGGTGTCGGCGCTGATCTGCCGCGATCGGCGACATGCAGGACTGCGGATCCCGAAGCGCTCGCGTAGGCGCTTGACCACCTGCAACAGAAGCGTCACGTCGGCGGTATTGCCGGCATCAGGAGGGGCGATCGGCCGGTCGGCGTCATCGAGCACATGCCGAGCACGACCTGCTTCATGCCCACGGTAGTCTTTGATGACCGTACTGGCCGAGGCTTTCACCACCGGCGCCTTCGAACCACAGTGTCGTGGTGTCGGAACGCGATCGTGCACCGACAGCGGCTGGCGGTGGCGATAGAGCGCCTCTTCGACCGCCTCCGCGGTGCTGCGGCCCGCCGCATCGACCTCGCCGAGCCAGGCCATCGCCTTATAGCGTGGTCGAGATCGAGCCCCTCGGCGCCAGCACGCGCACCCGGCTGCACCAGTCATTGCATGCGGTCGAACCCGAGATCATCAGCCGGTGCAGCACCGTGAGATAGACCGCGCGCTCACATCGAAAGCGCCGGTCGGCGACGAGGCTCTTCAGCGCGTTGCGGCATCCCGTTTCCGCCCTAGCCGCCGACACCAAGTCGGTCCGATGCTGGACGATGCAGCTCCGGCATTCCGCGTAAAAGCTCCAACACGTCGAGCGGCGCGATGGCGCGCCGCCGAGGCGATCAGCCCGTCGATCAGACCCGAGGCCTCGACCTCGTCGCGCCGCCGAGAGCCTTGATGCGCGCTGCACGTCGCCACCCTCGCGGCGTTCTCGACGAGTAGAGATACTCGTAGCTCCGATCTTCTTCGCACGACATGCGCGCACCCTGCTCGTAGCAGAGCACCACGATTTTCTGCGTCACCACAAGCAAATCGCCACTCTCTATTCATCTCCAACAGTTTACACCACATCACGTGCGCCTTCCACCTCCAGCGATTTCGCGATCTCAGCAGCCATTTTCTCCAATCCGCGAAGTCGGGTTTAACGAAGTTCACTAGTGAAGGTAATATTGGCGTTGCCATACGGCTATTTTATTGTCGACATGGTCAACGTGCAGAACATTGGCATATTTCACATTAGATCCGGGGATATCTGTTAATTATTGGTATCTGTCCACGTCAGTTGGATATCCGGCGAATTACTCTCCTCCCACTTTCCGTCAGAGAGTAGTTTTTCAATCCTTGTGATACGCCACGACATTTTTGAGTGTGGCGCTATTGTTGGCGTGAACTCGCACACGAATGTTCGTAAATAACGAGGTTCTTTCGACCTTTCCACCTTGGCCAAAAACGGTCGCCACTCCTTGTGCAACACACTGAGGATCGATCGGATCAAACGACAATTCCATTTCCCCGGCGCGCCCGTCAAGCTGAGTGGGCCCGTCCGGCTCGACCGGCGCTTCGCGCCCCAATCGAGCGTTGCGGGTGATCCACTTGGCCGCCGTGCGGGTCCCCGCTACTAACCGCCGGACCCGCGTACGTACCTCCTCCGCGACACGGGTCACCTCGTCTGACACCCGACTGACCCACGCTCGTATTGTGGCAGAAAAGCTACGTGTCAGCTCCCATATCACCTCTACCGCACGGGCCAGCGCGCGAAAGTCGATGATTTGCTCGCCGACCGTGAGGTGCAGCCTGGCCAGATCGACCTCAACCCGCATCGCGCTGACATAGATATTCAGCAGCCCCGTCTGTTGCGGGAAATTCGGCGGCTCGGCGTTCGCGTTTTCGAGCGCGTCCAAGCCGGTCACCAGCTCGTCCAACCGTTTCGCAATTCCTTGCAGCAGCCCTTCATTTCTGGTGCGGCCTACCTCTACCGGAAGCTCCCGCGGCAGCGGCACTTCCCGCGGGTACCGCCCAAGTGCCCGCGCCGCATCCATTGCATCGCCTAGCGCGGCAACGATGAGCCCTTTCGCGGCCCGCAAAGTCTGCAAGGTCTGCGTCCGGCCAAGCTCGGGATCTTGTGGGGGTACGCGCAACGTATGAGCCGCGCTTATCAGACCGGCTAGATCATCCGCGATATCAGGGCCAGGACTATCGCGATGCGCTGTCACCACTCTGGCCGCCGCCTCTGCTAGCGCCTGAGCATGCGTGAGCAATGCCGGATCGTTCACAGACGGCAGCGCCGAGCGCAGTTCTTCGATCTCCGCCTGAACTGCGTTGAGCCGTTCGACCAGCTCCTGCTCGCGTTGACGGCCAGGTGGGACGGTAGACGACATCATAACACGGACCAGTCGATAATCTTCGGGGGTAAACCGTAGTAGCTCTGAATGGCGTCCGCTATTTGCTGGCACGCGCGGTCGAACCCGTTGGCCCGCGGCTGCCAGTCAGCGATCGGTTTGAGCCGCGCCCGGTCGGTCGGCACGGCTTGCAGCGCGCCGCACACCAATGGCCAGGAGCAACGTTCCAGGACGACCGGCAGGACTAGCCCGCCGGCTGATCTCTTGCGTTCTTGAATGGCGGGGATCTCGTTATCGTAAATATAGTCGCTGCCGATGAACGCAGGGCTCACCAACAGAACGAACACCTCCGCGGCGTCGATCTCCCGTCGGATCGCGGCGTCCCAGTGATAGCCAGCGCTGATCCGGCTGTCCGACCAGAAGCGCACGTCGAATGCTCGCTCAACAGCTCGCAGGTGTGTCTTGAGCGTGCCGAGCACTCCGTAATTATCGTGTGAGTAGGAAATAAAGCCATTCCTGGCCGGAAGAGTGGGCGTTGCTTACCTCATGCAACGGGTCGCACGTTCATCAGGTCGCGGTATGCCCCGAATACGCCACCTTATCACGCGTCGTTCCTCGCTGACATGCCCGTTCCCGCTCCGCAGGGCGTCAAACAGGCATCGGCGCCCAGCTGATTGGCACCCGAATTGGCACCGGACGGCGTAGCACAGGGCAGGATTAGGCGGGACAAAACGCGATGGCAGGCGGGCTGAAAGCCGCAGGGAAGCTCACTTTCTGGTACGGAACGCGACAGGTCGGGACCGCACCAAGTGCATTTCGACCGCCGCGTTCGACCGCTCCGGCACCTCTCCGCCAGTGATCCGGGCACGGCGAGGACAACGCGCCGTGGCCTCCGCGCCTCTCCCTACCGTCGGACCGGACCCGGCTGAGACCCGAGCCGCCGGGCAAGGTCGCGGTGAGCCCCCCGTTGGCCTCGCCACGCAACCGGAACAGGCTGCCTCCTATGTGCCTCCTAGACTTTTCTGGCCCGTGACCGTTAGACGCAGCAAAGGCCGCAACATGTTGATTGATTTGGTGCGGGCGGGGAGACTTGAACTCCCACGTCCTCTCGGACAACAGATTTTGAGTTAGCTGCCCGACGGCCTCACGCGGCCTCACTTCGCGTCACGAAATCTGCTTGAAATCGAGCAATTCCACACCTATCGTCTCTCACCCGCCATCACGGGTCCCTAATCGGCTTCATCGCCAATCTAGGGACAAACTAGGGACAAGGTGAGGAGAGCAGAGTGAGCGCAACCCCCTGGATCACCGCGGCCCCCGGCATCCGGTACCGGCCAAGCGCGCGAGTTCGCAAGCACGGCGCCCGGCTCGACCGCTACTACACGCTGCGCTTCTCGGTCGCCGGCAAGCAGGTCGAGGAAGCGCTGGGCTGGGCGTCCGAGCTCAACGCAGGGATCGGACCGAATGGCAAAAAGCTCGGATGGACGGTGAAGCTGGCGAAAGAGAAGCTGGGCTCGCTGGCGAGGCCCGGCGCACCGGCCAGGGACACGCGACAATGCGGGAGGAGGCCGAGGCAATCGCCGGGCCGCACAGCAGCGAACCGAGAAGAGGCTCGCACTGGCGCGCCGGCAACGCACCGTCTCCGATCTGTGGCGATCGCTACAGCAAGGAAGTAGTGGCGATCGAGAACAAGCCTACGACCATCGCCGAGAACCCAGGATGTGGACGCGGCGGATCGAGCCCGCGATCGGACACCTGAAAATCAATGAAGTGACCGAGGAAGACGCGGGCGCGGTGGTACGCGCGCCGCTGCGGCTCGATGCGGCCGGCCAGGTCATGGGCGGCAAGGCCGAGGCCGGCAACCTCTACCGGCTGCTGCATCACATGTTCTCGAAGGCGCTGCAATGGAAGCTGCGCCACAAAGAGGCCGGCAATCCGCTGGAAAGCGTCAGCGAGCCCAAGGTCAGGCGCCGCGAGCGGCTGCTGGCCGGGGGGAGATCGGCGCGCTGATGAAGGCGCTCGACGCGGCCGAACGCGACCTGACCGAGCATCCGCAGACCACCGCGGCCATCCGTGCCGCCATCCTCACCGGGGCCCGGATCTCGGAACTGCTGACCCTGCGCTGGCAGAACATCCGGCGCGACGAGATGGAACTGCACTTGCCCGACACCAAAGACCGGGTTCTCGAGGAGGCCGATATCGGCCGCGGCGTTGGCGGTACTCGACAGCGTCCAGCGGATGCCCGGGGTCGAATTCGTCTCCGTGGGGTCAACGAGCCGACAGCGCCGCTCGCTTACAACACGGTAGAGAAGGCCTTTGGCCGCATCGTCGGGCGGGCCGGGGTCGAGCGCTGCACCTTGCACACCATCCGCCATTGGTTTGCCACGATGACCGCAAACAGCGTCAGTAACGCGCGTGTTGGCATGGCATTGACCGGCCACAAGTCACACGCGGCGTACATGAACTACATCCACGGCGACAAGGAACAGGCGCGCGCGCTGGCCGATCAACTGGCCGCGCTCGCCAACGGGCTGGCAAAGGCCGACTCGACCGTCGCCAGCATGGCGCCGGCCATCGCGGCGAAGTAGTAGTTCCCTCGGCGCGGCTAGATCGACGGATCGAACGCCCGGACGCCGCACCGGGTTGCCGCGCCGGCCACCACTGCGGGCGCTGCGGGGCGCGACATGCCGGACGAAATCATCATCCCAGCAGCTTCGATGAATGGTCGGGGCAACGCTGGAATGACTTCGTCGTTGGCGGTGAGCATACCGTGTTCGAATGGTGCATGATCTACACGGATGATCCGCACCCGACCGCGTTTCTCGGCGCCGACAACCGCACCGCCACCACCAAGTTCCGGGACATCCGGCTGACATTGCTCGGGACGAACTGGCCGAACGTCCCGGTTTGGCGCCTTCATCCAGCCCCAACTCGATTGACGCGCCTGATTCGGACGGTCTTCATGATCGGCGCAAATTGGGCGATCGCCGCGGCGGGCTGCCCCGCCAAGGGGTGTCTCAGGTTGTTGTGTGGGATAATCCAGCGGCCTTCAGGACAAGCAACGCGGTCTATCAGGAGCTTGCCGAAGGGATCACGAGCGGCAAGCTCGATGCGAAGCGGGTCTACCTCGACGACCGGCCGGCCGAGCTCGATCTGACACTCTGCATCCTCGACGCGGCGCCGGTGCTGGCGATTGCCCGGCGTCGCAAGGATCACGGCCAGCACATCGCGCGGCTGCTCGCGACCCTGGAAAATGCGACTGCGCCATCAAGCGACGAAAAACCAAGTCGCCGCAGGGGCAGAATCCCGAGACCTGTTTGGAAAGCCGCCACGGCCAAGGCGATGCAATGGCTAGACGGCCACGGCTATCCCGAACTTGGGGACGGCGGACAGGCAAACCTCGAACGGCACATTGCCGATTGGCTGGCGCAACGCGGTCATCACCCTGCCGAATCGACTGTCCGCTCACATGTCGTCAAGTGGCTCGATGAATTCCGGGCCGGACTAGCCTCAACCCCCTGACCGACCGAGGCCGATTTTCGAACACTCGGCCTAATCAGCCTAATCGGCCGACACCGCCGCGGTCCCGATGCGTGATGCGGGAATCGTTAACCACATCATGGGAAGGTAGCATTTTGCCCGATCTTCTTGAAGAGCTTAAGCAGACCCTGCCACCCATCTGGCTCGGCACCCGCACCGACGAGCTCACCGGCCATGCGATTTGTTGGGGCACGGTGCAGAACCTGCGCGCGCGCCGCGAGGCGCCCGAGGACGCCTTCGCCCGCGCTGGCAACCGCGTACTGGTGATCCGCGATCGATTTCTGCCCTGGTAATCTCAACCCTGTCGGATGCTCGGCGCCCGCCGGTAGTGGTACCGCCGCGTCGGCGCCGGGACCGCACCGAACAGAGCGCACACCCTGACGGCGGGTGACCCGTGGACAGATACCACGGCCCCGCCGCGGGTGGTGGCACCACCGCGGGCGAGGCCGGTAATCGGGTATGCAGTGACGCGCGCCCGGATACCACATCACACCGCCGCCCGCCAATCAGCACCCGACGCCGCCACCGCGGCGGCTTCGGCGGCAAGCCACCGCCGAACCGCCTGCGACTGATCGCCTGGCGCCCGTTCTGTAAGGGGCGCTGCGCGGCTTTGTGACGGTCGAGCTGCCGATCGAACTCAAGCTGGTCGATTGCCCGGTTCTCGTCTCGAATGGGAAGGCTTGGGCGTCTCTGCCGTCGAAGCCGGTTCTCGACCGCGACGGCCGGCATAAGACCAACGCCAACGGCAAGCCCGCCTATGCCGCCATCTGCGAATGGCGCTCGCGGGAGCTGAGCGATCGTTTCAGCCAGGTCGTCACCGCGGCAATTCGCCAGCTGTACCCCGGCGCGCTCGACGAGGCCGGACCGTGAGCTTCGCAGTCACGATCTTCGGCGACCACGCCGCGCAGAACAAGCGCCAGGAGAGCTTGACGACGGAGGGGCTGGCCGAGCTCATCCGCGCCACCTCGGCACCGAGAAGCTCGCTTGCCGTGGTTAAAGCTCGCCCGGTTCGGCAACGCCCGAACCCCGAAGGGCAGCTTCAGCACGATCGCAATGTCATCGCTTGCAGCGGCCTCGAAGCCGATTACGACGGCGGGAAGATCGGTTTCGCCGAAGCGGTCGAAACCATCGAGAAGGCCGGCATCAAGGCGATCGTCTACACCACCCCGTCACACAGCGATCAAGCGCCGCGCTGGCGCGTGCTCTGCCCGTTCTCGTGCGAGCTGGCGCCCGATCGGCGCGAGCCCATGATGGGGCGCCTCAACGGTATCTTCCGCGGCTGCTTCACCTGTGAAAGCTGGACGTTGTCGCAGGCCTACTACTACGGATCGGTCAACAACAACCCGATGCACCGGGTCGGGGTCATCGAGGCGACCCCGATCGACCAGCTCGACGAGCTCGACAAGATCTCGCGCGGCAAGCCCGACACCATAGACAAGCACGGCAATGGCAACGGTCATTTCGAGAGCGGGCCCGTAGACGAAGACGCGCTGCTCGCCGCGATCGTCAACGGCGAGAGCTATCACACTTCATGCACCCGCCTCGTCGGCAAGTGGGCGCAGCAAGTCGTTCCCTTTCTCGACACGCAGAAGCGGCTCTGCGCCGCCTTTGATGAGGTCGCCGCGGTCGATCGCAACAGCAGATGGCGACGGCGCCGCGCCGACGTGCCCCGGATCGTCAGAGGCATCTACGGCAGGGAAGCCGAACAGCGGAACTCGAGCTAGGTGCTGCTATCGACGTCCGCGCGCCGTATGACGTCGCCCGACTGTTTCTGGATCGTGATTTCACGGTCGATGAGGCGCGACCCTGCATCGCCACCGCGGCAGCTTTTGCCACTGGAACGGCACAGCATATCCCGAGATCGACGAAGCCTGTCTGCGCTCTCGGCTCTACCCTTTCCTGGATCAGTGCAAGGCCGGCCAGCATCCGGTGAAGCCCAATGCCGCGATGGTCGGCAACGTTCTCGACGCGCTGCGCGCGGCATCACACCTCGCAAAATCGGTGCGGCGCCTGCTCGGCTCGATAAGGTTTCCGACCTACCGGCCGAGGAAATCATCCCTCACAAACGGGCCTTGCACCTGCCGACCCTGACACTGCTGCGCCACTCGCCGGCTTTCTTCACCCACAACGCGCTCGATTTCGGGTTTGTGCGTGACGCCGCCGAACCGCGCCAATGGCTCGGATTTCTCAATCAACTGTGGCCGGACGATCAGCCGTCTATCGACGCATTGCAGGAAATATTCGGCCTCGCCGTTTCAGGCGAGACAAAGCACCAGAAAGCGTTTTTGATTGTCGGTCCGAAGCGCTCGGGCAAAGGGACGATCGCCCGGGTGCTGACGCGAGTTGTCGGGATTGATAACACGGTCGCCCCGACCCTGGCCTCGCTCGGGACGAACTTTGGTCTTTCTCCGCTGATCGGCAAGCGCGTCGCGGTCATCTCCGACGCTCGGCTCGGAGGGCGGCCCGATCAGCACGCCATCGCCGAGCGCCTGCTCTCCATCACCGGCGAGGACGCGATCACGGTCGATCGCAAATTCCGAGAGGCATGGACCGGGCGGATGCAAACCAGGTTCCTGATCCTCTCGAACGAACTGCCGCGCCTCCCCGACGCTAGCGGCGCCTTGGCCAGCCGGTTCATCGTCTTATTGCTCGTCGACAGCTTCTACGGGCGCGAAGACCTCGGGCTGTTCGATCGGCTGCTCACGGAGCTGCCCGGCATCTTGAACTGGAGCATTGCCGGATCGAGGAAACTCGCCACGCGCGGCCACTTCGTTCAGCCGCGCTCCTCGCTCGACGCTATCCAGCAGCTCGAGGATCTCGCCAGCCCGATCGGCGCCTTCCTCCGCGAGGAGTGCGAAATCGGGCCGAGCTATAGCTGCGAAACCACTCGCCTGTATCAGGCCTGGACGAGATGGTGCGAACGACATGGCCGCGAGCATCCCGGCACCGCTCAAACATTCGGACGCGATCTGCGCGCGGCCCTGCCAGGCTCAAATGATCCAGCTTCGGGAAGGCGAGGGGCGCCTGCGCTACTACCAGGGCTTGCGTCTGAAATGACCGCTCGCTTCCGTGGCACGCAGTGGCACGCGTGCCGGAACATTATCGCGCGCACGCACGGGTGTGAGGGAGGGGGATATGCGTAGCGAGAGCTACAATGCTGTGGAACGCGTGCCATCGCGTGCCAGCGGCAAACGTGCGGATGCGACAGCCGGTATGACGGCTCACAGTTGCCTGTGGTGCGCAAAGCGTTCGTTCCGCGCAAAGACGGCGGGAAACCACAAGTATTCTGCCGCCCGGCTTGCCGCGGGGCTTCGACGCGGCCGGGCGCCGTTGGGTGGCCGAGGCGATCGCCACCGGAACGCTGAGCCTGGGCGCGCTTCGGAACGGCCCTGGCGCAACGCGCGCGTTGGTTCCAACGGCAATCTCGCCCGTGCCGATATCTACGACCCCGAACCCCACCCCTGTAGCGCCAGCGGAGCGCCCCGACGAAGCCGCCGAGCTGCTCGACGACTTCCTGATCGCGTTGCTGGAATTGCCGGGCGAGCTTGGTCCGATATCGCGCTCGCGCTCCCCGACGAGCTTTACGATCGGATCGACCGATACCTCAACGCTCGCTTGTCCGAAGGCGCGTGACACGCGGGTCGCGACAATCGCCCTGGCTCCGGCACGACATGGCGGCGGTTGCCGGGTAGACAACTCTCCGTTTGGGCGGTCATGGGGACGGCCCTTCTGGGACCAGGACGAGGCTGTGTGCTCTTTGATCGATAGCGGATGAGCTGAAATTCGAGAGGATGCCTTGGCCGATGAGGGGCACTGAGCCGGTGGGTGAAATGATGACGCGGACATGTCTGAAGGCGCGGCAACCCGGCAAGATGATTTCGCGGACGATGATGGTCTCTTGGATTATTTCGGAGCCATCGGCGAGGGTGGTCGTAACGGGAAGGCCGGCGCGGTCGTCTTTCGTCAGGACACCTCTGGTGCGGAGATCATCGACGAAGCTGCGAGGATTGCGAGGCTTCCGGTGAAGCCCGTATCCACGATGAAGGTTGGTCCGTAATTACGATTTATGATTATCGGGATCACGTAGGAGAGCTCGTCGGTTGTTTTGACCATCGGGACAAAGCAGCGGTGCGGGGGCATCATTGCCGTGAGGATCGCCGTGCCGAGGGCTGGATCGTTGGAGAGGTGCTAGCTTCCGCCTCCATGCAAGAGTTACCTCTTCCTGCCCCAAGGTGCATAGCACGCTGGTACGAGGGCCTCGAAAGTCACCAAGCAATCGATAATCTTCTGCAATTCCTGCAGGCTAGGGCACACTCCAGCACTGGCTTGCCCCGACAGAAATATCGAGCTCAAGAGGACGACAACGATTGAGGCTTGCGGCCATAGCATGCGAGCGGTCTGCGCATTGGCGTTAAAGCTCGGTTCGTCCGTCGTCTCGACCGATTGTCCGCCGCGACGCAGACGGCCCGCGACCGTAGCGATAGACCCGGGCCGCGATCAAACCAGCAGAACGGTTTGAAGGCCGTCCAGCGCAAATTCGATCCAATCGCGAATTTCGACCAACTCGCGCAACCCCGGCTTTCCCCCGTACAAACGCTGTTCGGCTACGGAGCCGTCGAAAACTCATGACACAGATCCGTCGGGGCTCTTTCGCATATGGGTAATCGCAACTGCCGTTTGGGAAATGTGGGTCGTGTGGGACGTGATCGGCGAGTTCAATCATGATCCTTCGTTCAGAGGTTGGACGTTGATCGTAGCTGCTTCGATCTTCGCGATACTGGGGTGCCGCTTGCGGTTTTGGCGCTCGGCCGGGCGCTTCTGTGGCAGCGGCAGGCTTTCGGACAGAATGAGCAGTGTTCAACCACCGTCTTAGGGCGACACTAGATCACCCAAAACCTGAAAATCGGGTGCAGTTTCCGAGGGGCATCCGTATTTCCCCTCGCCGCGCTCTAGCCGCCCGGTTTCCCCGTACCTGGTCCGCCTGTATTTAGAGAGCCTGCTCGCGCGCGTGTGAGTCGGATGTCGGGGGGGCGTCCACCGTATTTCCCCTCGCCGCGCTCTAGCCGCCCGGTTTCCCCGTACCTGGTCCGCCTGTATTTAGAGAGCCTGCTCGCGCGCGTGTAAGTCCGGATGTCGGGGGGGGCGTCCACGTCCACGCAAGTTTCGCGCCCCTCAGCGCGTTTCCCGATCCTCCCCGTACGAGCGGTGTTCAGGTGTGGTGCCTTCCCGCCGAGCCCCAGCTAACCCGCGCGCAAGGTCGTCAAGGGCTGCGGTTCTGGCCCGCTCCCGGTGCGCCTCGGTCCCGACCCTCTCCGCTACCGACCCCGAGCGAACGGCTCAAATCGACCCATTTGAGACCTTCATGCCCCAGTCAGCGGCTGGTCGTGTCGCCCAAAAGCGGTCATTCGCGTCAGAACTTTTGGTCGTGCTGACGGACCGGCTCACGTCAGTTCGTCGAGCAGGGCCTTTGCTTCTTTTAGATCGGGCGTGTCGAATCCTTCGGTGAACCAGCCGTAGACCGGCGCCAGCAGGGCTCGGCCTTCGGCGTGCCGGCCCTGGTAGAGGCGGAGCCGGGCGAGGCTCGCGGCGGCGCGCAATTCCCAGAGCTTGGCCTCCTGCTCCCCGGCGATGCTCAAGGCTTTGCGATAGAAATCCTCGGCGTCCTCAGACTGCCCTTGCCGCAGCAGCAATTGGCCTTTGTGCCGATATAGCTCCGCTTCCAGCCAGCGCTCTCCTGTCCTTTCCACGATCTGCAAAGCGCTGTTCAACTGGGTTATGGCCTCTTCAACTTGGCCTGCGATCTCACATGCTCTGGCGAGAAGGGCCATGAGATCGGTCATATTCCCCTCCGCCCCGCTCGCACGGCACCCAGTCAAGCCGCTGCGCATCAGCGATATCCCCTCCGCGACATCGCCATTCTTGACCTTTACCCAGCCGCGAAACAGCGTTCCTTGGGCATGCCACATGGGGAAACCCTGCTCGGTCGCGACTGCAAGCAGCTGATCCGTGCGCTCGTCCAAGGCCACATTGTCTCCGACGACCGAGAGGAACCTGGCGTTCACCGTCAAGCTCGACAGCCAAAGTCGGCAGATGGGCCAATCTCCGCGCCCCCGCGACTGCCGCGTTGCTCTGCGCCAATGCCTGGTCCGGAAACCCGAGACAGAAAAGAACAATTCCCAAAAACGCCGTGCGCTGATCGTGGAGATGAGTTCCTGCCTGATGGATGAGCAAGCGGTGGGAGATCGGATCATAGAGAGCCAGCACCTCTTCGAGATGCGACCGGGATGACTCAAATCTGCCGGTAGACATCAGGTTTGGACCGTAGGAGAAGTGACCCAGAACGAGCCCGGTGGGATCGTTGCGCTGACGGCTCAGACGCAGCAAATCCTCGTCCAAGCGCTGCGCCAGATCGAGTTCGCCGCGGTACATGTGATAACGGGACTGCCCATAGGGAATGTGAAGGAACTCCGCGGGAAAATCGAGCTGCTCCCACAGCTCTCGGGCGCGGGCGTAGGCTTGGCCCGTTTCCGGCGCCGCGTGGCCTTTGACGGCTCGCAACACCGCGCCCAGGGCGCTGTAAAATTCGAGCTCCTGTCGCTGACGTTCGGGGTTGTCCGGCAGCAGCGCCAGCTGATCCAGTCCCTTTTGAAATTGCGCGGCCGCTTCCGCCATCGCCGAGCGGGCGACGGACCTCTGGCCGGCCTTTCCCCAATAAGCGACGGATTTTTCAACGAGCCCGGCCTCGGCGTAATGCTGCGCGAAGAGCTCAGGCTGAGTGTCCATCAGCTCGGGGGAATGAGCTTCGAGTGCCTCGGCGATCTGCGCGTGCAATTGCTGGCGAGTGCTGCGCAGCAGGCTGCCGTGTGCCGCGTCCTGCACCAGCGCGTGCTTGAAGCTATAGACCGCTTCGGGCGGTGTGCCGCGCTGGAACACCAGCTCGGAAGCGACGAGGCGAGCGAGAGCGGCTTGCAGCTCGTCCTCGGGAAGACGGGAGACGGCATGCAGCAGCTCGTATGAAAACTCGCGTCCGATCGCCGCGCCGATCTGCGCCACCAGCCGCACCGATGCCAGGCGGTCGAGCCGTGCCATCAGCGAGTCGTGCAGGTCGTCGGGATCGCGAGTGGCGGCAATGCGCCATCGAGCACGTAACGATCCGTCTCCTCGTGCAGCAGACCGCTCTCCAGGACGCTCTTGGTCAATTCCTCGACGAACAGCGGCACGCCGTCGGTGCGATCGACGATCTGGGCGACGACCTCGTCGGGCAGTGCCTTGCCGCCGGCGATCTGCTCGACCAAGAGCGGTCCGGTCGCGCCGGTCCAGGCGATTGAGCGCCAGCGTCGTCATCTGCGGCTGGCCGGTCCAGGGCGGCTGGAACTCGGGGCGGAACGTCACGATCAGCAGCACCGGCAGGCTGCGGACATGCTCGACGGTGAGGTCGAGCAGCTCGCGCGAGGTCGGGTCGATCCAATGCGCGTCCTCGAACACCATCAGCACCGGCTGCTGCCGCGCCAGACCTTCCAGCTGGCGGAGCAGCGCCTCCAATGTCCGCTCCTTCTTGCGCTGCGGGCTGAGGTTCGGCAGCGGGTGGCGCTCCGAAGCCGGCAATGACAGCAGATCGGCGAAGAGCGCCACATCCTCATCCGGCGGCGCGGCGCGGGCCAGCAGGGCTTCGAGCTTCTCCAGCCTCGCCGCGGGCGGATCGTCGCGCGCGAACCCGGCCGCCCGGCCGAGCTGGTCGATAAACGGATAGAAGCGCGCTGTCCTGGTGATAGGGCGAGCAGAAATAGCGCAGGCGGAGATGCGGCTCGGCGCGGAGGCGCTCCGCCAATGCCGCGGTCAGGCGCGATTTGCCGATTCCGGCCTCGCCGGAGAGCAGCACGACCTGGCCGTCGCCCGCCTTGGCGCGCGCCCAGCGGCGCAATAGCAGCTCGATCTCCTCGTCGCGGCCCACCAGCGGGGTCAGCGCCGATCCGCGCAACGCCTCGAACCGGCTCGCGACGGCGCTCGGACGCAGTACCTGCCATGCCGAAACCGGCGCGGCGATGCCCTTCACCTCGACAGCGCCGAGATCGCGGTATTCGAACAGATCGCCGAGCAGCCGTCGCGTGCCCGCGGCGATGATGACCGTGTCCGGCTCCGCCAAGGCTTGCAGCCGGGCGGCCAGGTTCGGCGTTTCGCCGACGACCGATTGCTCCTGCGCCGAGCCTTCGCCGATCAGATCGCCGACGACCACCAGCCCGGTGGCGATGCCGACGCGCGCTTGGAGTTTGACGGACCTGACATCGAGGCGAGCCGACAGCTCGATGATAGCCCAGCCCGGCGCGGACCGCGCGCTCGGCGTCGTCCTCGTGCGCGCGCGGATAGCCGAAATAGACCAGCACGCCATCGCCCATGTATTTCGCGACAAAACCGTCGAAGCCCCGGCGACATCGGCGACGGCGCGATGATATGCGGCGATGACCTCGCGCAGATCCTCGGGATCGAGCCGCGCCGAGAGCGCGGTCGAGCCGACCAGGTCGCAGAACATCACCGTCAGCTGCCGACGCTCCGGCATCCGCTGCGGTTCGAGATGAGATGGAAGACGCTGGACCTCGCTGAAGCGTGCCGCTATTCGAAGCTCGGGCGACTCGTCTCTCAAGGCCGTTATAGCGGCAAGCAACCTCCGACGGTGGCCGACCGAGGTCACGCCGATGCTGATCAGGTCGTCGGACGTCAGCTCCGGCAGCACTCCGCCATCGATATCATTGTCGTGGAATGCAGTCGCGTATCGTTCGAGCCCCAGCCCGCGCAGCCACGCCTCTACGTCCATGCGGCGATCCTCGGCTCCGGGGAGCGGCAGCCCCTCATGAACGAGAGTATTCCTTTGCCCTTCGGCGTGCCAGCGGTGTCGGGGCTTCAGGCCCTGAATGACCGCTTTCAAGCCTGGGCATGGAAGAGCGGGGGCTACCGGGAGGGGCGAGATTTATGCGCGGGCCCTCAGAAACTAGACGCGATTTTCAGGATTTCGTGCGTCGGCCGGGAAGAGAGCAGGGAGTTCGCTGCTGTGGCCCGCTTTCGAGCGGGGCATCCCAACGGAGACTTCGGTCTTAGCGCCGGGGCTCCACCCCGTACCGCTCTCGCCGAGGGGCAGGGGTGCAGGTTTACCCCCATCCTAGCCCGGGAAGGAAGTGTTCGACGTTGAATTTCCGCAGTGGGTGGAAACGCGACATTCCCGATTTCCCCGGAATGTAACCGTACCTCGATCTATGCCTCGGGTCGGGCGCGGAGCTTGCGGCCGAGTTCCTCTAGGACCGCGGAGCGGTTGCGCTCACGAGCAGCTTCGCGGCCGAGCTTGCCATCGAGCAGCGACTTGATGCCGATCATGAAGACGACGCGCCACACCTGCGTCAGCACATTCAGCCGGTGCGGGTCGAGCCCTTCAGCCGGCCATGACAGGATGTTGTGCGCCTGGTCGAGGCTCATGCCGAGGAGATGCTCGACCTTCTCGGCCGGTGACCACCGGTTCCAGCCGGGCGGCTTGTCGGCGCCGGTGACGCGCGGCAGGTACGGGAACGGGACGACCTCGCCGCTGGCGTCTCGGACGCTCGCCTTGCGGGCTCTCTGATCGGGCAACCGGGCATGGTCCGAGCATGTACCTCACCACCGTTTCCGACCGCAACTAGGGACAGGCTAGGGACAAATCCTGAGACGGGCTTCACGTAGCACCCCAAAGGCCATCAAGCGAGGCGCCTATATCACTGATGTTATTGGTGCGGGCGGGGAGACTTGAACTCCCACGTC
Organism: uncultured Alphaproteobacteria bacterium; assembly: GCA_963788085.1. Lineage (GTDB taxonomy): Bacteria > Pseudomonadota > Alphaproteobacteria > ATCC43930 > CGMCC-115725 > AP-15. The sequence continues at coordinate 20,707 of CAWBFS010000055.1, read as the reverse complement.
CTCTCGGACAACAGATTTTGAGTCTGCCGCGTCTGCCGTTCCGCCACGCCCGCTCGAACTGCTCAGGTTCAGCCCTCGCTTGGGTCCCATCCTAGCCTCTGCGGGCGCCAGATGAGCTATTCTCCAACTCAGCTTACCGCTCGGGCTCACTCCAGGGCAAGCGACTCGGAGAGGAGCCCTCGTGCGGCGCTGCCGGTCAGTTCGAGTGCAGAGGAGGCTGCTCGACGGGCTATTGCCGCGGACGAGAGTTCAGGGCGTATATACCAGACCAGAAGCCCACGGGGCGCCAAGGAATGCCAAAACCAGAGCAATCGTTAACACAAGCTCAGTCATCTTGTCTCACCCGGCCAGCCCATTGGCCGAGGCGACGCTGAAGCGGAGGTCAGGCGGCGTCAAGGCGCCGATCGATCGAAGCTGAAGCAGGCGCGCGTTACACGACGCGGGCGCGGCACTCCCCAAAGCCGATCGGTGTGCAACCGGCCTTCCGGCAATGGGCGCGGAAGATCACTTCGTCGCCGTTCTCCAGAAATGTGCGGGTTTCCCTGGAGGCGAGCATTATCTGCCGCTGGCCGTCGGCACTCAGTTCCATCAGGCTGCCATAGCCCTCGGGCGTCGGCCCGGAGATCGTGCCGGTGCCGAACAGATCGCCGGCCCCGAGATTGCAGCCGCCGCAAGTGTGGTGCGCGACCAGTTGGGCGAGGGTCCAGTAAAGGTCGGTCGTGTTGCTGGCCGACATCCGGTGCGGCGGCAGGCCCTTGGCCCGCAGGCCTTCGGTCATCAGCAAGGCTTCGAGCGCGATGTCGAAGGCTCCCGTCTGCTGGTCGGCGTCATCCCAGAGATAAGGCAGCGGCCGCGGATCCCCAACCGGCCGCGGCGGCTGCGCGACCCGGAACGGGGCGAGCGCCTCGCTCGTGATCACCCAGGGGGATACGGTCGTAGCGAAATTCTTGGCGAGAAATGGCCCGAGCGGCTGCGATTCCCAACCCTGCACGTCGCGCGCCGACCAGTCGTTGACGAGCCCCAGGCCGAACACGTGATCCGCAGCCTCGGCGATCGGGATCGGTTCGCCGAGTTCGTTGCCGGGTCCGATCCATACCGCGAGTTCGAGCTCGTAATCGAGCTTCTGCGCCGGCCCGAAAGTTGGGGCATCCTCATTGATGGCTTTGCGTTGGCCGCTCGGCCGGCGGATCGGCACACCCGACGGCCGCACCGAGGACGCCCGGCTGTGATAGGCGACCGGGACGTATTTGTAATTGGGATTGAGCGGATTGTTCGGATCGCGCCGCATGCCGCCGTTTCTCGCGTGGTGGATGCCGGCGAAGAAATCGGTGAAGCTGCCGATCGCCGCCGGCAGGTGTAGGGTGCAATCGGCCGCGTTGTGCAGCAGCAGTGCCGCGAGCGGCTCGATTTTTGCGCGGTCGGGGCCGTCTGCCGACAGCAGCGCCGAGAGGCGCCGGCGCAGCGCGAGGCGCGCATTCTTGCCGGACGCCATCAACGGGTTCAGAGTTGCTCCAGCCGCCGCTTCTGCCGCGCGCGCTGCCTCCCCGGAAAACAACCCCGCCTCTAGTGCGGCCCGCAGGTCGAGGATCTGGTCGCCAATCGCAACCCCGCCGCGAAGCGAGCCCCCGGCCGGGCTGAAGACCCCAAACGGGAGGTTCTGGATCGGGAACTCGGCATGGCCCTGGGCCGAGGCGACCCAACTGGCGCGCCGCTGGATCATGGGTTTCGTCGATCGAGGTCATCACCAATATCTCCCGTAGATAGCCCCGCAACCAACATCCGGCTTCCCTTAGCCGTCAGCGATGGCCGGCAAAGATGCCGGAAGCCAGATACGCCGGACCGTGGAGCGCGAAATTCCCGCCCGTCTCGGTGGCAGGATTTCCGGGAAGATTGCCGAAGAAACTCCCGTTGGCCGAACCGGTGAGACCGGAACCCGCCAATGCGCCCGAATACCCGGCGCCTATGCCGTTGACCGTTCCGGAAACGGTCTTGCCGTCGAAATTGCTGATTGTGAACACCCCCGTGTGGTTGCCGAAATTGTAGGCGTTGGTGAAACCGCCCGAGGCGAGATAGCTCGCTCCGCTGTTGACCACCGACCCGATCGCGTTGCCACTGAAGGTCCCGATACCGGTTGCCGGCAAGCTGGTGCTCACCACTCCGGCAACCCAGGGGTTGATATGCGCCACGTCCTGGCGGATGACTGCGGTTCCGGCATTATTGGGGGTGTCGAGCGCGCCGGTCCAATAGCCCCATTGCAGGAACTGGCACGAGCTGCAAAGGCCGTTCGGCAGCAGGGTGTTGGACGGTACGACGCCCGAGGTCACCATGGCAACCCGTGAGGCTTGCGTCGGGTCACCATTGAGCTGGATGTTTACGCCGTTGACTTGCGAGGCCGTATCGGGGTTTTCCAGAGCAGCGTAGCGGGCGTCGTCGACGAAAGTGCTGCGAGACCGCGAGGTGCCGGTAAAGCCGCCGAACTGAACCGTCAGGGTGTTGGTGCCGAACGGATCGCTCCCGGTGAAGGTCGCGCCGACTCGGTTGTTCGTCGCATTGGTCTGGACCGATGTCGTGCCGGCCACTGCATAGGGCGAGCCGACGGAGCCCCCGACGACGGGATAAATGACTCCGCCAAAATAGCCGGTGGTCGTTTGCGTCGTTCTGGTGCCGAAGCCGGTGCTGGCGGTCGGGGTCGCGGGCTGGTTAAAGGCATAGGTGGAGGCGGTGCCGCCTAACGGGATCTGATTTGCTACCTGGTTCGGCACGAAGTTCTGGTTGGTGTTGTATTGGTTTTGATCCAGGACGAAGCCGCTGATCGGGAGCGACCCGGTCCCCGTCCCGAAAATATTATTGCCGTTGCCATCGGGCACCGTTGCAGCGCCCGAGCCGATCCGTACCGGCGGTGTTGTTCCACTCGCCGCGAACGAGCCGCGCACGACGCCGTCGCCGGCTACGGTTCCCGTATCGGTCGAGGAAAAAAAACTCCCGGTCTGCACCACGAGCGCTGAGGTTTGGGCTGCGCCTGTTCCATTGATCGCCAGGCTCGCCTGCAGCGAGCGAGTGCCGGTGGCGCTGGGATTGGTGGTGGGATTGAATGCACCGAATGGCGACTGCGCCGGCGCCACCACATAGAAGGGTGAGATGCTTGGGTTGGAAATATTGCCGCCGGTAGTCTGCGTGATGAACGGCACTGGCGACTGCAGAGCGGCGTCTTGCTGAAGGGTGTAGGTGTAAAGCTGGGGCGTCCCGGGTGCGGTTGTAAGGAAGCCGGAATTCGAAGGCACAGGCTGGCCGCCGAAGATAAAGCCGCGCTCTTGCTGAATGGCAGAATTGGTCGGTGCGATGTTGGCATAGAAAAAGGTAGAATCGGGCGCCATGTAGCTCGTTCCGGTAAATTGGCCGAACAGGCTCTGGGTGCCGGCGGGTCCGAAATTCACAAAGCCGGGGCTGGTAGAGCCCGGAGCGAGAGGGAACTGTATCGAGCCCGGGCCGAGTGTCGCTGCGAATACGCCATTGGCTGGCTGGCCGGCCGGATATGTCAGCGTACCAGCGGTATAGGGAATCCGGTTGTTGGGGCCCTGGTTGATGAACCCCTGAGTAGTCGCAGTGCCATTGCCCGGCGTGTCCTTGAAGAGGCCGGCATAACTGATGACGACCGGTGGTGGGGTGACCGGTGTTACAGGTGTGACTGGTGTCACCGGCGTGACCGGTGTTACAGGCGTCGTCGGCGTCGTTTGAGCTTGGGAGCTCGTTATGCTCTGCTGAACCGCGATGCTCGCCTGAACCACTGGGCTGTTGGCCGTAACCTGGAGTTGCGACTGGGCTTGCTGAACGGCGTTCGCCACTCTGGGCGGCGGTTGCGTTTGCGCCTGGACGCCGGCCGTACTTGAAACTGCCGCAGCGATGCCGCTGTTCGCGACCGCGGCGTCGGTCGGGATCGTGCGCGCGCCGCCGTTTCCGCCGGGCCGGCCGTCGAGCTGGGCGAGCAGCGCCGCAGCCGCGCCCGGCGGGGTCGGTGACGGCGCCGACGGTGCGGCGCCCCGTCCCGCCACGGTGACCTGAAAGCCGGGCCGCGTGATCGTTTGCGCGAGGCCGTTCAACCCCGTCACGGTCACGCCGGCGCCATACCCGAAGATCACCTGCAGTTGGCCGTCCGGGGTCAAATCCACCAGGATCAAGCCGCCGCGGATCCCGATCGTCGCCGAGGGCGTCTGCATCGTGACCGCGTTGTCCTGTTTGCTGAGCTTGCCGCCGACAAAGCGGAAGACCCCGCGCGTCAAGCTAGCTGCCAACTTGCCGGTGCCGGCATTCGGATCATAGACAAACTCGTCGATGACCATGTCCGAGCGCGGCCCGACGGTCATCGTCGATTGGTCGACGAACAAGATTTGTGTTTGCCCCTCCGACCCGGTGGTGATGTGCTCATTGAAGACGACCTCTTGTCCGAGCACCAGCCGGCGCGGCGCCGCGCCCGGAGGAACTCCGGTTGCTTCCTGGTTGACCGCGCTGTTGACGCCGACACGTTGCTGCGCGACCGTCGGCGCGGCCGCCAGGCCGGTGCCGAGCAACAAGGCAGCCAATGTAACGGCGCGAAGCGGACGGCGTGCGACGGGGGTCATCTGGCTCTCCTCAAAACCGGACCTGCGGACCGATCAAAATCGAGGTGTTGTTATAAGAGTAGAGCGGCAGGTTGGACGAGACGATATCGCGCTCCAGCTGCGCCACGATGGCAACCGTGGGCGAAACCGGCCAAGTTTGGGTCACCCCAAATCGCCAACGTTGCGTCAACTGAGTGCTGAAGCCGTTGGGATAGACACCGGGAAACAAGTTGCCGCTGGTGTTGCAGCAGGGGTCCGGGGCTGCGTAATAGCTCCAGGCGCGACCGACAAAGGGCGTAGTCTCCCAAGAATAGGGGCCGAATCCGGTCGGATCCTCGTAGCGGATACGGTATGAGCCCGCTACGGCGTAGGTCGTGTTCGTATAGAAGGCCAGCTGCGTCACCTGATCGAGATAATCGAATTCCAAATTCAAAACAGTATTCTCGGTGATCGGTTTAGCTGCCGAAAAGGTGACAAGCTTGTCATTGCCGCTGAGGCCCGTCGATAGCGGACGGTCGGGGGCGTTGGTGTAATTCTTGTGCCGAAATTCGAACGCTGCTTTCAACGCCAGGTCGTTCCAGACAATCTCGTCATATTCGATTCCGGGACCTCCGGCGGCGAAGTATTGATTCCACCCCAGCCCTACCTCGTCGCCGATAATGTACGGCTTTAATGATGCCGCCTTAGCGCCGATCAGCCCAGTCGGAAAGTTGAAACGCGGGCCGCCGGTCACCTCGAGGAGGCTTAGGTCGAGCCGGTTCACCGCAGGATTTCATGTAGTGGTTCAGGTAACCGACGCTGGTAACTTCTAAGGTATCGTGGTTCTGCGTTTCCAAATCGTAGCTATAGAGCAACGAGCCGCTGCCGAACATGCTCCCGGATGCCTGCTTGACGAACTGGTTGCCGAGCACCACGGGGCCGACTGGTGATAATATCAGCGACGAGCCAGCGACGTTGGCGTTGGTTTGATACTGGCCGCCAAAGAACACGTAACCGGACAGATGATGGCGCGATTGGTTCTTTTCGATATCTGCCAAATATTGCTCGACGCGCGCGCGAACCTCGGGCGGCGGATTTGCCGCGGCGGCCTTTTCGAAATATTCGCGGGCCAGTTCGTAGGAGCCCATGCGATAATAAAGCGCTCCGAGTTCCAGCTGAACCCGCGGCAGATTTGGGTTGAACAGCAACATTCGTTCGAGGGCGGAAACGGCGGCCTCGTAATCCCCCAATCTGGCCGACACATCGGCATAGGCGAAGGTCACATCGAGATTTGCCGGATCACGAAACATCTGCTGGAACAGTGCTTCTTTTTGTGCTTCGAGAGCGGCCTTGTCCTGGCCTGATACCTCCTGCGAGGCCGCTCTCCCCAGTAGCGTCACGACTAGTGCGAGCGCAAAAAAGCCACAGACGGCTCGCCACAATCTTCCCGAGACGAGAGTCGCTCCGGTATCCCGTTTGACAGCGTTCACCGCTTCTCCCCCGATTTGCGGCACCGCACTCGCGGTATGGTTAACTCGCCCAAAATTTACCCTGACGCGAGTTGTACGTCAAGATTTTCAACCCATTACAATTGGGGTCACGTTGGGCTCGTTTGACCAGCTGCGCCTCTTGGATCCGATTCCATGGTAAATTTCGCGGACTGGATCCGATCGAGACGGCGCTGGTTATCGCTGCGGCGAACGGCCTGGCGTGGCGCGATTTATGTGCTGCCGCTCGCGGTCTTGTTCGCGGCGGCTACCGCGCGGGTCGCCGCTCCCGACCTGCTCGACCGGATGTCGCTGATCTGCTTCGACCTCTATCAGCGCGCCGCACCACGGAAACCCGAAGGCGACACGCCGATACGCATTGTCGATATCGACGACGACAGTCTCAAAAAGATCGGCCAATGGCCGTGGCCGCGCACGCTCGTTGCACAGCTGATCGACAAGCTGCGCGAGGCCGGCGCATCGGTCGTCGCTTTCGATATCGACTTCGCGGAGCCGGACCGTACTTCACCCAAATTGCTGCTGCCTTTGATGGCTCAGAACGGCGTCGGAGCAGGGGAGGCGGAAAAGCTCCTGGCGGCGCTGCCGGATCCTGATCAGCGGCTCGCCGCCGCTATGGGCACGGTGCCTACCGTGACGGGGTTCATATTGACCAACCATGGCGACGCCCGGCCGCCTGCAGCAAAGGCAGGCTTTGCTTTCGCCGGCGACGATCCCCTCGGCCGGGTCGACAGCTTTCCAGCGGCCGTTGCCAACTTGCCGGCACTGGAGGCCGCCGCCGCAGGCAATGGCTTCCTCAATCAATATCCCGACTGGGATCATGTGGTTCGCCGGGTTCCGCTCATTCTGAAGCTCGGCGACAAGCCGTATCCTTCGCTCGCCGCCGAGGCGCTCCGGCTCGTCTTCGGCGGGCACGGCTATGTCGGTCGCGCCGCCGGCGCAAACGGTGAGAAGAATTTTGGCGAAAAGACAGGTCTGACCGCGATCCGCGTCGGCCAGCTGACGGTACCGACCGATGCCGCCGGGCGGGTATGGCTGTATTACGCACCCCCACGGCCCGACCGCTTCGTCTCTGCGGCTGACGTTCTCGCGGGGAATTTCGATCCTGCGCTTTTTGCCGACCGCATCGTGCTGGTCGGAACCTCAGCGGCCGGCGTGATCAACGATCGCCAGGCGACACCGATCGCACGGGAGGTTCCGGGAGTGGAGATCCATGCCCAACTGATCGAGCAGATCCTGCAAGGGGCCTTTCTCGATCGGCCCGATTGGGCGGTCGGCGCCGAAATCCTGTTCACGCTGCTGTGCGGGATCGGGCTGATCTTGGGCGTGGCGCGCATCGGGGCGTTGCCGAGCGCCATCCTTGGCGCCGCCGGCGTGGTCGCTGTCGTCGGGATTTCATGGCTCACATTCCGGCAGGCGCGGCTGCTGATCGATCCCGTCTACCCTTGGGCGGTTATCACCCTTGTCTACCTCGTCGCATCGCTCATTGGCTATCTGCGGACAGAAGCGCGGCAGCGCGAGATCCGCAACGCGTTCTCGCGCTATATGTCGCCGCACTACGTTCAAGAGCTCGCGGCGCACCCCGAGAAGCTTGTCCTCGGCGGCGAGACGCGAACGATGACGATCATGTTCTGCGACATTCGCGGGTTCACCAGCCTCGCCGAAGGCATGGACGCCAGAACATTGACAAGATTTATGAACAGCTTTCTGGCGCCGATGACGGAGATCATCACCGAGCAGAAAGGAACGATCGACAAATACATCGGCGATTGCATCATGGCGTTCTGGAACGCCCCGCTCGACGACCCCGAACACGCCCGGAACGCGGTTCGGGCGGCCCAGGCGATGCGCCATGAACTGGCCGAGCTAAACCGCGGCTGGGAGAGCGAGGCGCTGGCGGCCGGCAAATCGTTCCAGCCGGTCAAGATAGGCATCGGGATCAACACGGGTGAATGCGTCGTCGGGAATTTCGGCTCGCAGGAACATTTCGATTATTCGCTGCTCGGAGACCCCGTGAACCTTGCGTCGCGGCTGGAAGGCCTGGGCAAGCTCTATGGCGTGGATCTGGTGATCGGCGAGGAGACGGCTGCGCGGCTCGACGATCCGGCGCTGATCGAGATCGATTTCGTCGCAGTCAAGGGAAAGACCCAGGCAGGTCGCATCTACACGCTGCCACCCGAGCCCGTCGAGCAGGAACAGTTCATTGCCCGGCACTCAGCCCTGCTGACGGCTTACCGGCGACAGGATTGGGCGGCGGCATTGCGCCTCCTCGATGACGGCCTGCTCGCCGCAGCACGCCATCTCGCGCCCGTCTACGACCTGTACCGGCGGCGCATCGCGCAGTTCCAGATCGAAGCTCCGCCGCAGAACTGGGATGGTGTCTTCACGGCCGAGGAAAAGTGATGCCGGCCGCAGATGCGCGAGTGGAGGTTGTCAGGAGCGCTTCACGACCTCGGGACTGAGCCGCGCAGATCGAGCCGCGCGTGGCGCTGCGTCGGCCATGTCCTCATAGTCGCGGAAATACAGCTTCACCGTGCGAAGCTCGGCGCTGCATTGCTGGCGCAATTTGGCAATCTGCGGGTCAAGCTGCGGCGCACCGGCGGCTTCGTCCTCGTCCTCGTCCGGCCACATCGCATCACTAATGATCCGAACGGCGGCTTTGATCTCGCGGGCGATGCGGGCTAGCCCGCTCTGCCGCGCAAAGGGTTCGCTGTAGAAGCCAAGGCGCTTGATGTCGCTGGCGTGAAGGAAGCGGAAATCTCGCGCACGTGGGCAAGGCGCTGTTCAATCGCGGCGGTTGCTTCGGCGGCGATGGCGGCTTTGCTGGTGGGTTCGGCCATGCAGTCGATTTGCCACCGGCCGGCGGCGCTGTCAAAATGACGCGAAACTCGGTGTTCTGGAAAATCGACGCCCTTTCAGGAAGAAGTAGACTGCCCGTTTTCGCCAGATACGATGTAGAAATCTAGTTCTTTATACGTGAAGCCTCTTTTTAATAAGCGCTTCGATAACGGCCTGCAATGCAGGCGCAATGTACTCTTTGCTAAGCTTGGACAGTTTTGACATGATGCTCGGTTCATCCGTTTTCGGTGCTTGAAGCAGCGTCTTAAGGTCTAATAACTTTTGGATGGCTTGTTGGTTTAGAGCATCAATTGCAGTGCTTGCCGCCGTGCTGCATTGAGCCCCACTCATAGATACGCTCATCCCTGTAGTTTGTGAACCGAGGCCCCCACCAGTGGTCGTAATGTTGATGCCAGTTCCTCCCCCACTTACGCTGGCCTGCACACCTGTGCAATTTAACTGCACGTTAAATTGATTGGTTTTTGTTTGATAGATTGAATTGCTGCATCGATTGCGACGAGCGCCGAATCGTCATGCTTCTCTGCCGCTGTCGCAAGGTTCGGTGCTGTGGCTAACATGAGTATGACATATGCCCTGCGGATCATGCCGTTCATCGCGTACGCTCCAGCCTTCGTAGGGAGTGATTGCGCTCACTGCGTGTCTTTGGACGCGAGCCTCGAAATCGTGCTCTTTCCCACGTGGTAGCTGCGCGCGAGTTCGGCAAGCGTAGCACCTTCCGCCCGGCGCTGGCGGGCCTCGGCCTGCTGTGCCTCGGTCAATTTTGGTCTGCGGCCCGTGTGCTGCCCGCGCTTCTGCGCCCGGCTCCTGCCTTCGGCGGTGCGGGTGCGGATAAGATCGCGCTCCACGTCGGCGAGGCCGCCCAACACCGCGAGCATCAAGCGCCCGGTGCTGGTGGCGGTGTCGGCCAACGGCTCCGCCAATGATCGGAATTGCGCCTTGGCGTCCACGATCTGCTTGACGATGCGGAATAGATCGAAGGTGCTGCGGGCGAGCCGGTCAATCCGCGTGACCGTCACCACGTCGCCGGGGGCGAGGGCTTTCAACATTTTGAGAAGCTCGCGCCGGTCGGCCCGCGCGCCTGTCATCTTCTCGCGGTAAATCTTGGTGCATCCGACGCCGCATAACTGCTCAAGCTGGCTGTCGAGCGTCTGGCCCACGGTGCTGACGCGGGAATAGCCGAAACGGCGGTTTTGCGGGTGTATTTCGGTCATAACTTACGGGAGGCGTAACCCCTTGATCGGGGCAGGGGCAAGGGATTTCCCGAAACTCTTGACGGCTGCAGGTTAGGGGATTGTACGGCGACCATCATCCACGAGCGACGCGTTTCGACCCTTTCCGGACATTCGGCCTGGCGTTTCGACATCGAGGCTCCTTCAACGCCCCCGACCATAGGCCGGCAAGCCAAAACACTACGATCTCTATTAAGCACAGTGCGCTCCTGTCCCACCAACATGCGTATTCTGTTTCACAAACATAGTTAACAGACAAACATAGTCCCAGGAATAGTTAGCCAGGCATAGTTAACAAACATAGTTAACGGCATCAAAGCCGCCAGAACGTATTGACGTTAAGGGCTGATCAGTCTTTGCTTCAATCACGCTGAAGAACGGCGCTCGCGAGGGAGGAAATTATGAAAGGATCAGCCGCGCTTTTTCCAATTGCATTCGCTCTTGGGACAATAATCCTTGCGCCCCTCGCCCGATCATGTCTCACCACGATCGCGATGCCGAAGATCGCCGCTTTCATCCGAATCAAAGGAGTAACTCGCTGTCCCACTGCCTGTGTGGTTCCCACCCAAGCTTCGCCTGACCTCGCCGATCAAGCGGCGCTCGAACAATACGCGGTTGCCCGTGACCAAGCGCTGTGGACGAAAACCGCCACTCGCTGGCAGGCTTTCGGCCCTTTGCGGTTTCGGAATTGAGCCTTGCCAGTGTTCGTATAATGTTCTTCATCCAATTGCAACGGAAATCAGACACGGCCTCCCAACGAAATCATCCTGCGGTACAGAATATGTTGCTCGCAGCGCGAGCGCTCGGCCTCGGCGCGACTCGGACGACCCCTTTATTCTCGCAATTCAAGCAGGAAGCTGAGGCCGCGCTCGGATTGACAGCGGGCGTCCACTCGGTATGCCCTGCTGCCGATCGGTTATCCGCTAGGACGGTTTGGTCCGGTTCGCAGCTCATAGGCGAACGCGTCCAGAATTTACGATGTCGCCAGCCAGAGGGGAGCGGATCGAGCGGGAATCTTTGCCCGAAGTCCATCACAGTCACGACCGGTCCACCGTCGGGCTTCAAAACCTCGCCCCGCCCGCCGAAAAAGTGCCAGCCGATCAGGCCGACGGCAGCGACGATCGTGACGCCTCCAATCAGGAGGTATCGAGCACGCCACGGCATTGAAAAGCCGGCTCGCATTTTGGCCAAGACCAAAAACCCCTCACCGAGGGCATTGTCATCGTTCTCGCGGAGCGAGGTCTGCTTGGGTCATATACTGCGGCCTTTCCAAGACCGAAGTAGGATAGACCCGGGCAACAAGGGAGGAACCACCTATGGCCGAAACCCAGGGAGTGGCGATCGTAACCGGTGCGGCAGTCGGTATCGGCAGGGCGATGGTGCGGGGCCTGCTGGCGGCAGGCATCCGGGTCGCCGGTGTCGATCGCGATCGAGAGCCGTTGGAAGCGCTTGCTGCAACCGCGCGTGAACAGGGCAAGGCCGCCGACCTCCTCACGATCCGGACGGATCTGACTAGCGACTCCGCGACCGAGGAGATCACCAAAGCCACCCGGGATCGGTTGGGTCACATCGATATCCTCGTCAACAATGCCGGCATCGGCCCGGGAGCAATCCGTCCAGATAGTTGGCAACGCCCCCTCAAGTTCTGGGAGATCACGCCGGATCAATGGCGCCGCTTTGTCGCGGTTCACACGACGGCGCCACTCGCGCTGACGAACGCGGTCGTGCCCGACATGATGCGCCAAGGCTGGGGCCGCATCGTCAATGTCACGACCAGCCTGGGCACGATGCTGAACGCCGGCTCCCCGACCTACGGTCCATCCAAGGCCGCACTCGAGGCACTTAGCGCCATCATGGCGAAAGACCTGGACGGTACTGGAGTGACCGTTAACGTCCTGGTCCCGGGCGGCATAACGAACACGCCTATGGCCTCCGAATCGGGCTTCGATCGCGCCAAGATGATCCAGCCGGAGGTCATGGCGCCGCCTCTCCTCTGGCTTGTCTCGGATGCTGCCGGGAAATACGATCGCGCGGTGATCGTGATCCAGCCCCCAACGGTATCCTCGTTTCCCGATCAGGATTTCCGTCCGTCTATGAAGTGATCTTCCCTGGTTCCGGCCCGTCGAATGGCTGGTCGTCGGCTCACCTACTGAACGACTCGTCGGGAAATGACCGCGCAGCCGTGAAAGACGCGGGACTGGAGCATGACGCCCCGATCCCGCTTCGCTATCCTGTAGGTGCCAACCAACTCAGGAGTGAAGTCATGCCTGATGAAATCTTGACGCTCGGGCATCACGAGTTCATTCAGCGCGTTCAAGAGATCGAGATTTCGCCGCTTGACAGGACCGGCCTCTTGTTGCGGCTCTGTGCATCAGTCGAAGTGCATTCAACGGAACCGCCCGGCCCCGGAAGGCACCGAGGGGCCCCGCGCAACACTGTCGCTGCGGCGGTGATGCGCTATCTCAATGCTGGTGTCCCGCCAGAGAAACTGCTCCTCGGACTTTCCCTGTACGGCCGCACGTGGCGCGGTTGCGACCCGCGAAACGACGGAGAGTATCAGGAATGCTCCGGCCCAGCGAAGGGAACGTGGGAGGATGGGGTACTCGATTACCAGGACATCGCGGCAAACTATCTGACAAACGAGACTTTCGTGCGGCACTTCAACCAGGCCGCTAAGGTGCCCTTTCTGTTCGGCGCGACTTTTGGACAGTTCATCAGCTATGACGACGCAGAATCGTTCCGCGACAAAGTTGGGTTTCTGAAGGAGAGGCGATTGGGCGGCGCGATGTATTGGGAGGTCACCGCCGACCGCGAGGGGAGCCTGCTCGGCCTGATGGCCAGAGAGTTGCTCCCCGGCGGACGTTGAACAAAAGCGGGCAGTTGTCATCTGCGCGTGCGATCGGAGCCGCAGTTTCACTGCGTGGCTCCGGTGCTGAGCGTCGCCGGGTTTCGGCTGTGCCTCATTTACAAAACTGCTGCGGGTGGATTTGTGGGTTGAATCACGGAAAATTCATATAAGGTATTGAAGTTACAATATAAAACGCCGTGTCATAGCGGAGGGAGATGGATTCGAACTACCGGTTTCGCGCGAGAAGGGCTACCCTGTTGCCCTGTTGAGCCTTCGTATTTTGTTCATCTCCTTCAAACTGTTCGCATTCTGCCGAAGGGACTTGTTTTGCGAGGGGACTCAAGTTTCGAACTCCCCCGGCACGCTGCATGTCGCGGGCGGTAACAAGAAGATCGGTTGTGTCGCTAAACGACACAGTTAAACCGCTACCCCGCGGTGATCGGGGACACCCCACACTCACCGAAACGCGCGCTGCAGAGCGGCCCGACGGATGATACCCTAGCTCGAGTTAACTCCCCACAGGCCAGGAGCTGCCGATGCGCCCACCGGGGGGACCCACGACCCGCGGTGCCGTTTTGCCGACATCGACCGCCGTCGCGGGAAACGTCGGAACGCAAGGGCTCGCGGAACTGCGTCGCTCCCTTCGAGAGCTCACGAAGCTGCTCGAGGCGCACGGCGATCGTGAAGCTTCGGCTCATCGCGAAGAACCGCTCGATGAAACCGAGGAGCGCGCGAATACTCAGTTGAACCTCGGCCTTGTTCACGCGCAACGCGTTGAAGGCGACCGGTCGCAGAACTGGGAATTGGCGATCGCCGCGTTCGAAAATACGCTCTCGGGCCTGACGAGGCAGCACAATCCGGAAGAGTGGGCCGAGGCACACATGCATCTCGGCGTTGGCTACCGAGATCGCCTTGCCGGCGGCCGTTCGGATAACCAGGAGCGGGCCATCCGAGCCTTCGAGGACTGCCTTTCGGTCTGGACGCGCCAGCGCAACCGGGAGCAGTGGGCGACCGCCCGGATGAACCTCGGCATCGCGTACTGGGAGCGTCTTGCTGGCGACCCGTCGAAAAATCGGGAGCAGGCCATTCGGGCCTTTGAAGACAGCCTCTCTGTCTGGACGGCTGAGCACCACTCGGACGACTGGGCTACCGTTCAAATGAACCTGGGGGTCGCTTACCGCGAGCGCCGCGCCGGCGAGATTTGGGAAAACCAGGAGCTGGCCATGGCCGCCTTTGCGGACGCCCTCTCAATCTGGTCACGCGAGAGCTATCCCGAACAGTGGGCGGCCGCTCGTATGAACCTCGGCATCCTTTATTGGCAGCGTATCGCCGGCCATCGGTCGGAGAACCGTGAGCGGGCGATTGCCGCCTTCGAGGACGCCCTTTCGGTCTCGACCCGCGAAACCAACCCGGAAGGGTGGGCGGCCGCTACGATGAATCTCGGCATCGCCTTCCGGGAGTGTGCTGCTGATGAAGGCTCAGACAACCGAGACCGAGCCATCGAGGCTTTTGAGGACGCTCTGTCGGTCTGGACCCGCAACTCCAAACGGACAGCGTGGGCGGCCGCTCGGATGCACCTCGGCGGCGCCTATCTGGAGAATTCGGCCGGCGATCGGAAGGAAAACCTGGAGCGGGCGATAGCCGCCCTAGAGGACGCCCTATCGGTTCTGACGCGCGAGGCCAATCCGCAAGAATGGGCCGCCGCTCAGATGAAGTTGGGCATGGCCTACCGGGAACACCTGGCCGGAAATCGTTCGGAGAACCGAGAGCGGGCCATCGCCGCTTTCGAGAATGCCTTGTTGGTCTGGACCCGAGAGCGCAATCCGGAAGAGGTGACCGCCGCCCGCGCGAACTTCGAGGCTGCGTGCAGGGACCGCTTCGGCGAGTGGACGGAAAGCCGCGTTACGATTGCCCCCGTCGCGGCGCGGGACATCAAGGTCGTCGGCCTCGTCAGCGCGGCACATTTCATCAGCCGTTTCTACGAGATCATAGGATCCGCTCGCGGCATGTTCGCTGGCGGGCGTGTTAAAAATTAGCCGAGGATGTCACCGAGAGACGATTTCCGCGGCCGCTTCGCCGAGCAACGGCTTCACTGAATTACCGCGGCTGCCCGTTGAACGCTGGCTCTGCCGGTCATGTCCATGGCGGCGACCGTCTCCCGGCACCTTCGGTCGTTCACCCGGCGGCCGGGCGGCAAACCGCGATGTCCACCCGTGGTTCGCATCAAACTCGCCGCTGGAGGAAGAGGGATTCGAACCCTCCGTCCCCGTAAGAGAGGGACAATGCTCGTCGAGACTGGCACGGTACGGTTCCAACCCGTTTCAGACCTGGAAACCCGTTTTCGGCGGGTCTCGCAAGCATTTTTGCTGCTTTACCCGCACCTTTTCACGCCGCACGATCACGGCTGAAGTAGGAAAGCTAGGGAACAGAAATGCAGCCGAAATGCCGACTATTCGCGCTAGTGGGCGTGTTGAGCATGGCGCTGATCGCCGCCAATCCGGCGCTCGCGCAAAAGCAGGGTGGCATCCTGCGGGTCTATCACCGCGACAGCCCCGCCAGCATGTCCATCCACGAAGAGGGGACAGTCGGCGTCATCATGCCCATGATGGGAGTCTTCAACAATCTGGTGATCTTCGATCAACACGTTCCGCAAAACAGCGTGCAGTCGATCCTCCCGGAGCTCGCCACCGGCTGGGCATGGAGCGAGGACGGCACCGAGCTCACCTTCAAGCTGCGCGACGGCATCAAGTGGCACGACGGCAAGCCATTCACCGCCGAGGACGTCAAATGCACCTTCGATCTCTTGACCAACCAGGGAAAAGAAAAGTTTCGCCTCAATTATCGCGAGACTTGGTGGGTCAATGTCGCAAAAACGACGACCGGCGAACACGAAGCGATACTGCATCTGAAGCGGCCACAACCGGCCCTGCTGGCGCTGCTCGCCTCGGGAGATACCCCGATCTATCCTTGCCATGTCTCGCCACGCGACATGCGCCAGCATCCGATCGGCACCGGCCCATTCAAATTCGTCGACTACAAGCCGAACCAGAACATCAAGCTCGCCCGCAATCCCGATTACTGGAAGCCGGGCCGGCCTTATCTCGACGGCGTCGAATACACGATCATCCCGAACCGGTCGACAGCGATCCTCGGCTTCATCGCCGGCAAGTTCGACATGACCTTCCCCTACGAGGTGACCATCCCGCTATTGAAGGACATCAAGACCCAGTCGCCGCAGGCGATTTGCGAAGTCGGCATGGCAAGCGAGACGATTGGCATGCTGGTCAACCGGACGGTCGAGCCGTTCGACAATCCGGACCTGCGGCGGGCGATGGCGCTGACCCTGGACCGAAAGTCCTTTATCGACATTCTCGGCCAGGGAGAGGGCGAAATCGGCGGGGCATTGATGCCGCCCCCCGACGGCGTGTGGGGAATGCCGCCCGAGATGGTGGAGACCTTGCCTGGCTACACCGGTGATGTGCAGAAGAACCGCGACGAAGCCCGCGCGTTGATACAAAAGGCCGGCTATGGGCCCGACAAGCGGCTGCCGATCAAGATCTCCACGCGCAACCTGGCCGTCTACCGGATCCGGCGGCGATCCTAATCGACCAGCTGAAGGAGATCGGTATCGACGGCGAGCTCGAAACTGTCGAGACCGCACAGTGGGTGCCCAAGCTGATGCGTAAAGACTTCAAGGTGGGGCTCAATGTGTTGGGAACTGCGGTCGATGATCCCGACGTCTATTTTTATCAGAATTACGTCTGCAGCTCGGCGCGTAATTACATGGGTTATTGCGACAAGGAGTTCGACAAGATGGTCGACCAGCAATCAATGGAAGCCGATCCGGCAAAGCGCAAAAAGCTGGTGTGGGATATCGACCACAAGCTGCAGGAAGACCTGGCGCGCCCCGTCATCTACCACCTGCGCGCCGCGACCTGCTGGCAGCCCGAGGTCAAGGGGCTGACGATGATGACCAACAGCCAGTACAATGGCTGGCGCTTCGAGGATGTGTGGCTCGACAAATAGCGGGAGGGGAGCGGATGAGCCTCGTTGAATATGCCTGCAACAACCAGATAGCGACACTAAGCCTGAACCGGCCTGATCGGCTCAACGCCTTCAGCGACGAGCTGGTGCGCCATCTGGCCGACGCGCTCAGGCGGTTCGACCTCGACCCCGACGCGCAGGTCGCAGTCATTTGCGGCAACGGCCGCGCCTTTTCGAGCGGCGCCGATGTGCATCAGCGGCAATTGCGCAAGCGCGAGGAATTCCTGGAACATGGCGGGCCGCAGGGCTGGGGCGCCAATGCCGGCGATTTGTTGACTCGGTCGGTCAACTGGAAGCCGGTCATCGCCGCACCGCATGGCTATGCGATGGGTCTGGCGCTCGGCATCGTCCTCGAATGCGATCTGATCGTCGCCGCCGCGGGGACCAAATTCCAGGTGACCGAGACCTCGCGCGGCCTCGGAGGCGCCAAATACTGGGCCTTATTGAATTTCCGCGGCGCCGCCGCCTTTGCGACTGAGGTGACCCTGACCGGCCGCTTCTTCACCGCCGAAGAGGCTCTCGCAGCCGGCATCATCAACCGCGTCGCGCCGAAGGCCGGCACCTCGAAGTCGCCTACGAGCTCGCCGCGGAAGTGGCGAAGAACCCGCCACTCTCGGTGCGCGCAACCGTCCGCAGCCGCCGCTGGTATATGGACCAGCTCGAGCGCGAGGTTACAATGCAGACTGCCTCCTTGAAGCTCTATCTCACCGAGGACTTCCAGGAGGCCGCCCGGGCGTTCGCCGAAAAACGCCAGCCCGGACCTTTCAAGGGCCGCTGAACCCTCCCGCTCGCGTGCGGTACGGCCATCCTGCTCAGTCGCTCGGCAACCCGACTGTCTCGTCGTGACGTTGCGCATGAAATCGGGCGCGCTGTGCCAGATTGCGAACACCCGCCGCGCTGTTTACGGGTATGACCAGCGCATCGAAGTGCTCGGATCGAAGGGCGGGATTTCAGCCGAGAATGTTGTCGAGAGCACGGTCGTGTTTTCCGGTCGGAGGGCGTCCTCAGCGACAAGCCGCTACCCTTTTTCCTGCAGCGCTATGCGGAAGCGTATCGGCGCGAGCTCGATCATTTCATTACCGCCCTCTCAAGCGGCGCCGTGCCACTGGTCGGCGCCAAGGAGGGGATCCGAGCGCTTGTGCTAGCCGATGCCGCCGTGGAATCGGCGCGCACCGGCCGCGCCGTCAAATTATGATCAGCCGACTTTGGCTAGCATCTCGGTGTTCAGAAAGCGCTCGATCAGCAGCATGAATGCGATCGAGGGGACCAGCAGGATCAAGGCGGTGACAGCGGCCATCTGATAGTTGCCGGCGAGGCTCGCCGTGAACATGATCAACGGCAAGGTCGTAACATAAGGCACGCCGACGAAATAGGTGCCGGTGAACTCATCGAGCGATTCGAGAAAGACAAAGATTGCCGCCGCCATCAGCCCAGGCGTCGCCAACGGCAAGGTGACGGTCAATGCAGTGCGCAAGGCAGAGGCGCCGAGATTGCGGGCGGCAAACTCCAGCTCCTCATCCACCGCGGCGAACGCCGCCGCCGCGATCCATACCGCGATGACGAGGCCGTGCGCTGCATGTATGAGCACGACACCGGCGATCGTGCCGTTGAGCCCGACCTTGTAGAAGAGGCGCGCGATGTTGAAGTAGATGGCGACGCTCGGAAACGCCTGTGGTAACAGCAGGGTCAGCAGGATAAAGCCACGCCACGGCAGACGGCGGCGGCCAAGCGCATAGCCGGCCGGGATCGAGAGGAGGAGGCAGACGACAACAGTGATCGTCGCGATCAGAACGCTGGTGCTGAGCGAGGCGAAAGCATCGCTGGTCGGCTTAAATACCTCACCCGATTAGGGGAAGCCGCTGGCAAGCGGCAATCGGTAGGGTTAGTACCATTGGATGGCGAACGCCCACAGCAGGAGATTGGCGAGCGGCCCGAAAACCGCGAAGGCGAAAAGGCCGAGCACGCTGGCGCGCCACAGCCATCCGAGTGCCAGCGTCATCCCGCCGCCTGGCCGGCGAATTGTCCGGACATAGATCCAAGCCGCCAGCCCGGCGATCAAATACGAGATGAAGCCGAGGGCGTTGGCGACGCCGTAATCACTGTAGGAATTGACGCGAAACGCCATGTCTACGGTGATCATCGTCGGGGAACCGCCGCTGATCATGATCGGCACAGACAGCACCGACAGCATTGTCACAAAGGCGAGGACGAGCGCGACCGTCATTACGCCGGCGATCTGCGGGAGCAGGATCTCAATGAGGATTCGCAGGCTGCCGGCGCCGAGATTGCGGGCGGCCTCGATGCTGGCGCGGTCGAGCGCCGCCATCGCGCCGGATACGAGCAACGCGACGAACGGCGTCTCCTTCCACACGAAGGTGACAATGATGCCGCGCCAATCGAGGAGGCCCGACAGATCGTGACATCAACGAGCCCCAGCATGTCGAGCGCATTGTTCAGCATTCCGTTCTTTGCGAGAAAGGTGCGCATGCATTGCGCCGCAACGATAAACGGGATGAACAAGGGCCAACGGTAGAGCCATTTCAGCACGGCTACCGCGGCCGGCTGGGTGCCAAGCACGAGATAGCCGCCGATCAGCGCGGCGAAAATGCCGATTAGCACGGTCGAGGTGGCGACGATGACGATCGTGAAAAGGACATCGTGCCGTACAGCTCGACGGTCTTCACAAAATTATCGAGGCCAAACGCGCCGTCCGGCGTCGTGAAGGCGGAGAGGAGCGAATAGAGCAGCGGATACAGAACAGCCCCAGCACCATCGTCAATGCCGGCGCTACGAGCAGCAGCAGAGCCGGATGCCCCTCCTGCGTGACCGCCGGTGGGGTAGATCCCGACGAAAACCGGGATCCGTGATCCGATAACTCAGCGGTTCCGTTTACGCTTCTGCGATCGAGGCCGATTTGGGCAAGGTCGAGCTTTGCTAAATGGATCCCGACCTTGACTTTATGCGGGTTCCAGTGGCTATCCGCTACTGCACCTTGCGCTCGTAGCTTTGAGGATGTCGTTGAAGTATGGCGCGATTGGGAAGGGTTTTCCCTTCGTCGCGAGGTCCTCGGGCGTCACATCGACGAACAATTTCTGCCAGGTCGCCTCGTCAAGCTGCGCCTTGACCGCGGCCGCATCGATGCCGGGATACCAGTTGAAGCGCTTGACGATGCCGTCGGCTTGCACCTTCGGGCTCGTCGCCAGGGCGATGAATTCCTCGGCAACTTTGGGTTCGCCGCCTTGGCCGGCACCACATCGTCCATCGGCTGGCCCGGCATGCCCGGCCCGATCAGCCTCAGCTTGACGGTCGGCGGGATTTGCCGTCGGCCTGCCAGGTGTAAAACATGTCGACCCAAACCGGGCCCATCGCGATCTCGCCGCGATTTAGCATGTCGAGTGTGCCGGCATTGCCCGGCGTTAACACGACATTCTTGTTGAACGCGGCAAGCTTCGCGAGCGCGTCGTCCCAGCCTTTCTTGCTATCGGGATCGTAGGGTCCCTTCATCAGGCGGTTGGCGTCCGGCGTATGGGCATAGATCCAGCCGACGACGAAGCTGACGCCCGACATGCCGCCCTTGATGCCGTTGTAGCCGAATTTTTTTGGGTTTTGCGCGACCCATCTTTCGAGCTCGGCGTAGGTCGCGGGCGG
>CAWBFS010000054.1:0-17734 GCA_963788085.1 uncultured Alphaproteobacteria bacterium | reverse complement strand
ACGCATCCCGCTCCAAGACCGGGGCCTACGGCATCCGCATCGAAAATCTGTCTGGTAGTGCCGGCCGACGGCTCGGCCGAGCGCGAGATGCTGGGCTTCGAGACGCTGACCCTCGCCCCGATCGACCGCGACCTGATCCAGCCGTCGCTGCTCGACGAAGACGAGATCGCCTCGACTGAACGCGTATCATACAATCCGCGAGGACCTGACCGCTTTCTACGCGCAGACGGCGCGCCGGCTCGCCGAAGCGACGCAGCCGTTGGGGGGGTAATTGCCGCAAGGCAGCGAGTTGTTTCCGGCGCCGACTCGGTCGAGGCCGACCGCCAGCGGGATCTGACGACCGGCCTGTTGCCGTCGCAGCTGTCGCGCGACCGGTGGCGCAAGGCCGGGAAATCCTGCGCCCGCAGCCGATCGGCGACGATCAGATCCAGCCGGCCAGCTCCACCTGCGGCTCGGTGAGGTTGCGTACCGGGTGCGGGCGAGCTTTCTCCCCGGCGCGCGGGCGAGCGTGCGTGATAAGCCGAGCTCCTCTCGACGCACCGCATCGACCTGACGGCGGGCGCGGTCCTCGAAAAGGACTGCGTTTATATTGTCCCGCTGCTCGAATATGTGTCGCTTAGGAAACGCACGGCGGCGGCGGCCGACCCGAAGGCTCACGAGCCGGCTCGATGTATTTGCGCGGGTCATCACCGACTACGGCACCGAATTCGACCGCGTCCGCGAGGGCTACAAGGGCCCACTTTCCGAATCTCGCCGCGCGCCTTCAGCATCCTGGTGCGCACCGGCTCTCGCCTAGTGCAACTCCGCATCAGGCGCGGCTCGCCCGGGTTCAGCGATACGGCGCTGCGCCGATCATGAGGAAGTCGGGCTGGTCGACGGTCCGGCCGGGCCGAAGACGATCCGCAACGGGCTCGCCTTCACGGTCGATGTCGTGGGCGACCGACGACCGGGATCGTCGGGTACAAGGCGCGGCGGCATACCGATGTGATCGATTGGATCGCAGCTTTCATTACGACCCGCGCGATTTTTGGGAGCCGGTCCATTCGCACCGCGGTGAGGGGATCGTCTTAGACCCCAACGATTTCCACATCCTCGCGTCGCGCGAAGCCGTCGTCGTGCCGCCCGACCACGCCGCCGAGATGCTTCCCTACGACACCTTTGTCGGCGAGTTCCGAGTGCATTACGCCGGGTTCTTCGATCCCGGCTTCGGCGCCGCCGAGAGCGGGGGAGCCGGCAGCCGCGCCGTCCTCGAAGTGCGCTCGCACGAAGTGCCGTTTCTGATCGAGGACGGCCAGATCGTCGGCCGCCTCGTCTATGAGCGGCTGATCGCCCGGCCCGACAAGCTCTACGGCACCCCGATCGGCTCTTCCTACCAGCGCCAGGGCCTGGCGCTGTCCAAGCATTTCAAGAGCTTCACGCCGCGCTGAGATCGGGCTGCCGGCTCTACGGGGCGGAGGTGGTCGCAGTGGCACGGGAGCCAGGAAAGCGCGATCAGGGTATAACGGCTCTCTATCGGGCCCGCGTGAGCCTAGCCTGCATCTCGGCGAACGTCTTGACCCACCACGCGAATGTCTCCTCCGTAAACCTTGCGCCACGCTCGAAATCGACGTAGCGCAAAGCAGCACTCGCCTTTCGTCCGAATTGACTAAGCACGACGGGTGAATTCGGACCGGAGCGCCGATCAACGCGCTGCCGCTAACTGCGCATTGAGACTTGCAAGCCTCGCGAGGTCTTCGGGCGGACGATCGGGGCGGGGAACACGTGATGTTGGCGTGGCGTGGTATACGCCGCTTACAATCACAAGTTCGCTTCGCCATCCAGTTATGGTAAAAGAAGCATGATCTCACATCCGAGGAGCACGTCGTGACTGCGGCGCTTACATCGGTGGGGGGGTGCGCCGAAGAGCGACGAATTCTCGGCACCGGATAAGAGCGGAACGCTTAGTCAAATAGGTGCATACAAGATTAAGTGAACCAGGGAGAATAATATGCCAGAAGTACCAGGCAATTGGCCTGCTGTCGTCGAAGCCTTAGTTAACTCGGCATTTCAATATGGGCCATTCTTCTTTTCGATATGGTTTCTATACGCATTTGCGCGCTGGTCGTATCGGAACTACCATTTGAATTCTTGACAATCCTAGGGTTGATGAGAAGGAGAGGGCCAAGCATTGGATCTTTTTTATTGGCTCCACCATCTTTGGATGTGTTTTGGTAGTAGTATCTACCGTATGGTGGATACTCAACAAACCAAATACGTACGTTTTTGACGGTGAGATTAGCGGCTTCGCTAAGTAGGATCGGGTTTCATCTCCTCAGGTTTACATTCGAGAAGCACTTGATCCGAGTGGAGAGATGTATATCTACTTCGCCGCGATACGTGATCAGCCGTTCGAAAAGCGCCAAATTTTCCGTATTCTCGTTAAACATTCGGGGGATGAGGGGCCGGCGAAGCCTCGGCCTCTATTGATAGAATATGACGGCCACACGCATGGGCAATTTTCTTTTGCAGAGGATAAGCTGCTGCCAAGTGTCCCACCTTCATCGCATACAGAATAGGTGACACAGGTGCTCGTTTCAGCAACTGGGATGGCGCGCGTTTATGAAGCTAGCGATGCGGTGAGAACATGGGAACATTTTAGCGTGGTCCGAGGGGAGGCGCGATGATGCGGCTTCCTGAGGGGATCCTCTTCGACCACGATTTTTTGGCGCCAAATGCTGGGAGTGTTGGCGGTCGCGGTCGCGATTATTTGCGGGAGCGGAGAAGGACAGGCGCAGGATACAACCCCTGAACTCCCGACCGAACCCATCCTCCGCATCGAGACCGGGCAGCACATTGCTCAAATCAAAGGTATCGATACGGATGCCGCGAACCGCTACGCGGTTACGGCGTCAATAGACAAAACGGTTCGGGTGTGGTCGCTTCCGGATGGGCGTCTATTGCGTGTTCTGCGGTTGCCGATCGACCAAGGGAATATCGGCAAGGCCTATGCGGTCGCCGTCACTCCGGATGGGAGCACGGTCGCTGTCGCCGGCCGGAGCACCGCGGGAGCCCACCAGGATATCTTTCTGTTCGATCTTGTCGGACAAGGGGCAGATGGAAGACAAAATCGCAGCGCGCCAGTTCGGCTCTCCGGTGAATTGAAGCAGCGCCTGAGCGACCTGCCAAACGTTGTCAATCACTTGGCCTATTCGCCGGATGGCCGGCGCCTCGTGGCATCTATGGGTGGGGCGAATGGTATTCGTGTTTTCGATGTGGGTGGGGGATACCGGACGCTGCCGAGCGATGCACGTTATAACGACAGCAGTAATTGGGCGGCATTCGATAAATCGGGACGGCTGGTCACGACTTCGGACGACGGATTTGTCCGGCTCTATGCGGCCGACAGCTACGAGTTACCGATCGCACGATTCACGACGCCGGAACACGACCCCTATTCTGCCGCTTTTTCGCCGGATGGCACCCGCGTCGCGGTCGGCTACTACGATACTAAGAATGTTGTGGTCCTGTCGGGTGGCTCAAAGAAGGCCGCAAGCTGTTCGCGTCCACGCGGAATTTTGGCGTGATCCAGGCAGATGCCAAATCGGTCTCGCTTCAAGGGCTTGGAGCTCTCGAACTAAATTCCGGCCGCGGACCGTTGCGAGTCTCGGCGAATGGCGAGACCGTGCAGGTCAATTCCTGGGACCCTCTTCACACGTATCGGTTTGCGCTGAGCCGACGGCAGATCGATGTCGACCCGCCGCCGGACGCTTCTCTGCTGGCTCCGGTCACAGAGGCGTCCGGATTGGCGGTCAGGAATTGGAAGAATTCGAGGGCGCCTACGGTAAACGGGACGCCCCTCAAGCTCGAGCCGTATGAGATGTCAAGAAGCCTGGCCGTCGTGCCGGCCACGGGGCATTTCGTGCTCGGGACGGAGTGGTCTCTGCGGTTATTCGACCGGGACGCGCATGAAGTCTGGGCTGCCCGGCCGGTTTCTTGATTCGGCATGGCACGTCAATATTACCGCCGACGGGCGGCTGATCGTAGCAGCGTTTGGCGACGGTACGATCAGGTGGTCCCGGGTGTCGGACGGCCAAGAAGTGCTTGCTTTGTTCAACAACCTAAAAGAACTATTCAAACCTAATACGACCGGCGTTCCTGATGTTGGTCTCGGGGCGGTCGCTTGGTCGGAGGATGGCCGCTTCTTGTTCGCGGGTGGCTTTTGGGTCGTCCAAAATGTAATGTCGGGTACGTCGTTGGAGCGATAGCGGACGCGGCGCCTTCGTGGATATTACCAGTGGATCAGACACGATCCTGCAGATCTTGGGCTCAAAAAAAGGCCGCAAACTGTTCGCGTCCACGCGGAATTTTGGCGTGATCCAGGCAGATGCCAAATCGGTCTCGCTTCAAGGGCTTGGAGCTCTCGAACTAAATTCCGGCCGCGGACCGTTGCGATCTCGGCGAATGGCGAGACCGTGCAGGTCGATTCCTGGGACCCTCTTCACACGTATCGGTTTGCGCTGAGCCGACGGCAGATCGATGTCGACCCGCCGCCGGACGCTTCTCTGCTGGCTCCGGTCCACAGAGGCGTCCGGATTGGCGGTCAGGAATTGGAAGAATTCGAGGGCGCCTACGGTAAACGGGACGCCCCTCAAGCTCGAGCCGTATGAGATGTCAAGAAGCCTGGCCGTCGTGCCGGCCACGGGGCATTTCGTGCTCGGGACGGAGTGGTCTCTGCGGTTATTCGACCGGGACGCGCATGAAGTCTGGGCTGCCCGGCCGGTTTCCGATTCGGCATGGCACGTGAATATTACCGCCGACGGGCGGCTGATCGTAGCAGCGTTTGGCGACGGTACGATCAGGTGGTCCCGGGTGTCGGACGGCCAAGAAGTGCTTGCTTTGTTCATCCACCCAGACGGCCAGCGTTGGATCACCTGGACCCCGCAAGGCTACTACGATGCCTCGCTGGGTGCCGACGACCTCATCGGCTGGCACATCAACCACGGCTACGACCGCGCGCCCAACTTCTACCCTGCCTCCCAGTTTCGGGACCGCTTTTACCGACCCGACGTGATCCTGCGCGTGCTGCAGACGCCGAATCTCGATGTAGCCGAAGCCGTGCGGGAAGCAGACCAGGCGGCCGGGCAGCCGACGGCCGGGGCCGCTCCTGTCAGCTCGCTGCTGACGCCCGTTGTCGAAATTGACGACCCGACGGACCCCGTGAGTGAGGATCACACGGACCTGCAGCTCGTCTATTCGGTGCGGCTGCCCTCGGCCGACGATACACTGCGGGTCGAGGCTCTGGTTGACGGCGTCAGGGTAAAGCCCGAGGAACATCGGCTGATCGACAAGGGCGATACCCGGGCGGGCATCCTGCACGTCCAGATCCCGCGGCGGAATTCGAAGGTCTCGGTAATCGCCTATAATGAAAACGGCGCGAGCGTGCCGGCGTCGGTGCAGATCAAGTGGACCGGCACCGGCATTGAACCCAAGTTGACGCTTTACGTGCTCGCCATCGGTATCAGCAACTACAAGGACGCAAATCAGAATTTGCACTTCGCAGCTAAGGACGCGGCCGATTTCGTTGCCATGGCCGAGGCGCAGGCCGGCGGACTCTACGAGAAGGTGAGCCTACCGCCGGGGCATGAAAGCCTGCGGGACGGGGAGGCGACAAAGGAAGCAATCCTTGATGGGCTCGACTGGATCATGCGCGCTGTTACAAATACCAACGATGTCGCGATGGTGTTCCTCTCCGGTCACGGGATTACCACCCCGGATCAGCATTACCGGTTCTTGCCTTACGACTATGACGGGAATCGGCTGGAGCGAACGACGATCTCGAACTCGGAGCTGCAAGACTATCTTACCAAGATAGGCGGGAAGAGGATCTTCTTCTTCGATACATGCTACTCGGGCAGAGTAATAGGTGCCAAGGGT
The DNA here is from genome assembly GCA_963788085.1 of uncultured Alphaproteobacteria bacterium. GTDB lineage: Bacteria > Pseudomonadota > Alphaproteobacteria > ATCC43930 > CGMCC-115725 > AP-15. Next base: position 11,821 of record CAWBFS010000054.1, on the reverse strand, counting down.
GATACCCAACCAAACGTAGACAAGTTCGCCAACGAGCTGAAGGCAGCTGAGAACGGGGTAATAGTGTTCGCTGCCTCGAGTGGGGACCAATTGACGTTTGAGAGAGAGGAGTGGAAAAACGGCGCCTTCACCAAGGCCACCGTAGAAGGAATGCGCGGCGCGGCGGCGCGCCCCGGCCTTGCGGCTATTTCGGTCTTTGATCTAGCGGGCTACGTATCCCACCGAGTAAAGGAGCTGACGGACGGCAATCAGAGGCCGATGATGGCCATGCCGAAAACGGTTGAGGACTTTTGGATCGCCCAGCGGCCGGATTGAATGACGGCCCGCTGCGGTTCCGGACAGACTGGTCGTGACCGGGACCCCGAGTACGCGGCGGGTGAGAGGCGGCTTATTGCTGGAGGGCTATTTGTAAATTGACAAAATTCGAATGTTATGGTATTCTTACGGCATGCAGATCTTACCGACTAGCCCGCTAAAACCTATTTCCGGCAATGATGTCGGCTCGGTATTCTTTCCATTCTCACAAAACAGCGGCAAACAGTTGTGTAATCGTGTCGGCTTTGCTGTTTTGTCCGTTCGCTGGACCATCGGCGACCGAGGATTCCTGCGGAAATGAGATCTTGATGGCTGATAATTCGCTGCAAAAAACAGCAAAAACAGCAAGCCGTGAACACTAGTCATGCGCCGCCCAGAGGTGCCGGAGATGGTCGCGGTGGCGCAGGAGCCAATAGAGGGCGATCAGGGTGTGGCCGCTCTCGATCGCGCCTTGGTCGAGGAGGGCCTCGATCTCGGCGAGAGTTTTGACGACGACCCGGATGTCTTCGTGCTCTTCGGCCAAGCCGTGCACGCCGGCGGCGACTGTGGCGTCCACACGGCCGCAGAAAAGGAAAACGCTCTCGTCGGAGCCGCCGCAAGAGGGGAGATAGCGCTGGATCGGGATCGGCTCGCCGATCAGCGCGAGCCCGGTTTCCTCCTGCGTCTCGCGGATCGCGACGGCCGCGGGCGTCTCGCCGCTGTCGATGAGACCGGCAGCTGTCTCGATCTGCCACGGCGAGCTGCCGGCGAGCAGCGCCGGCAAGCGGAACTGCTCGACCAGCACGACGCTCTCCCAGTCGGGGTCGTAGAGCACGATCGCGGCCGCTTGCCCGCGCCGCAGCACGTCGTAATTGCGCAAGGCGCTCCACTCGCCGGAAAACAGGCGATGCCGGAAACGGAAGACGTCGACCCGCAGAAACCGCTCGAACGCCTTTGTCGCCTCGACGATCTCGACATCCGGATGCGCCGGCCGCATATCCGCTCAAGCCGATGCTCCCGTCGCTACACCCGGCTCTGCCGCCTGCAGGCTGCGCGGCAGCCGCACCGTGAATTCGGTGAATTCGCCCGGGCGGCTGTCGACGGTGATCGTGCCGCCATGCTGTTGCACGACGATGTCGTAGCTGATCGACAGGCCGAGCCCGGTGCCTTCGCCAGTCGGCTTGGTCGTGAAGAACGGCGTGAACAGCTTCGAGCGCACCTCGGGCGGCATCCCGACGCCGTTGTCCCGCACCCTGATCTCGACCTGGTCACCGAGATCGCGCGTCATCACCCGCAATGACGGTTGAAATGCCGGGTCAGTCGCCTCTTGGGAGCGCTTGTTGGCAGCGTAAAAACCGTTGCCGAAGAGGTTGAGGAGCACGCGGGTGATGTCCTGCGGTACGAGCTCGATCGGACGGAGTTCGGCGTCGAGATCGCGCTCTAACGTGATGTTGAAGCTCTTGTCTCGTGCGCGGGCGCCGTGGAACGCCAGGTTCAGCGCCTCCTCGACCAGCGCGTTGAGGTCGGTTGCGCGGCGCTCGCCGGTGCCGCCGCGCGAATGCGACAGCATGCTCGTCACGATGCCGTCGGCGCGCCGCCCGTGCTCGACGATCTTCGCCAAATTGGCGGTCAAGGTCGCGATCAACTCGTCCTGCTCGGCGCCGGAGAAGCGATCGTGTCCCGCAGCTCCTGCGAGCAGCTCGCGGGAGAGCTCGGCAAAGTTGTTCACAAAATTGAGCGGGTTCTTGATCTCGTGGGCGATGCCGGCGGTGAGTTGGCCGAGGGACGCCATCTTCTCGGCGTGGATCAGATTGGCCTGCGCTTGTTTCAGTTGCTCATGGGCGAGGCGCAAGTCGCGCTCGCGCCGGCGCTGCTCCTCGAACAGCTTGGCATTGCGCACAGCGAGCGCCGACTGGGTGGCAAAAGCCTCGATCAGACTGACGACCTCCTTGGAGAATTCGCCTGCCTCGCGGCGAGCGACGACGAGTCCCCCAGGATGTCCTGCTCGTGCAACAGCGGCGCGGCGATCAGCGAACGGTACCCCAAGCGGGCAAGGACATCGGACAATTTGGGCAGTGCGAGGTTTCGCTCTCCGAGGAGGTCGCGGACCTGCGCCGATGAGCCGGCGACTGCCGCGGCGCTGATCGCGCCTTCGCCAAAGCGGATCGGCGCCGCCCGCAATTGCTCGGTCAGCGCGGGTTCGGCGCCGTGGCTGGTGCGAAAGCGGAACTCGCGCGCCGCCTCGTCGAATTCATAGATCATGCCGGCTTGCGCGTGGGAAAACTCGACGGCCCGCGCGGCGACGATCGACAGCACGGCTTCGAGATCGAGGGTGGAGCCGACGGCCCGGCCGACCGCGCGCAACGCTTCGAGCTGCGCCAATGTTTCACGCAGCTCCCTCAAGGTGTCGCGAAAGATCGCCAGCGTCTGCGCCATCGCACCGATCTCGTCGCGCCCGGCCTCGGGGATGGCCACGGCGACGTTGCCGGCGTTCAGGCCGTCCATCGCAACCGTCAGGCGGCGCAAAGGCACGACGATCGAGCGCAAGATCAGGAAGGTCAGCAGAACTCCGATCACGACTGCGGCCGCAACGACGATTTGCGAGAGCCGTGTCGCCTTTTCGGCTTCGGCGACCACGCGCTGCCGGGCGGCGATCGCGGCGCCGGTCAGTTCCTGGACGATCGAGGCAATCAGTTGATCGGCGACGAGACTGTGCTGCCGCGCCTGCGCCAGCAGCGAATTGCCGATCACGCGGCGCTCGTCGGTGTATTCCTCGACCGCTTTGCCGGCAAGATCCGCATATTGCGCCAGCTCGCTGCGGACCGCCGCGATGCGCTGCGGGTTCCACGGCGCCAGCTGGTCGAGATGCTGTTCCACTCGGGCGCGGGCCGCCGCAGCGTTCCGTTCGGCCATCATCAGCTGGCTGACCGCCAGATCGGTCATCCAGTAGCGCATCTCACCGAAGGCAATTTGCGCGCTGTTCGCTTCTTCGATGCTTTTGAGGAGATCGGCTGCAGTGACCATCCCCGCCGAATTCTCGGCGAGCTTTTTGGTCAGGTAAGCATTCGTCGCGATCAGGACGAAGAGGCCGGCACAGGTCAGCAGTATCAGCCGGGTCCGAATCGTCAGCCGGGCCATCGCCGGATCCTCCGCCCGGCCGGCTCAATGATAGAGGGTGATGCTGATCACCGCGCCGAGATCGTTCAGTTTGCCACCCTCCTTTGGATAACCGGTGACGTCCATCTCACCCTTCGGCGAACCATGACAGGCGAGGCAGGATTCCACGTAATACTCGGGTACCGCGACCCGAAATGCCGGCCGCCCATTGGTCTCGACCTTTGCGGAGAATGGTTGGCCCCGAGCCCAAGCCGGATCGAGCAGCCGCTTCTCGATCACCCCGGTCTCCCACGAGTCCGGGAGCGCCTTCCGGTTGCGGACGAGTTCCAAGGGCGCAGTAACCTTGATCTCGGCTTCGCCTTTCGCCAGATGGTCAAAGCTTTCGGCGACCATCCGTGCAAAGACCGCCGGGATAAAGCCCTTGAACCCGGTTCCCTTCTCGTTGATCGTCGCCTGATTGTCGTCGACGACCTCGACGATCGCCGCCATCATCGCTCGCAGCAACCGCCCCTGGCGTGAGGCGGGATCGAGCTTTTTCGGGTCAACCCCGGTATTCTTGGAATATTTCGCGACTGCTTGCTCGAGCACGACCTCCCCGGTCAGATGCTTGTCGCCGAGCTGTGGATCGTTGATCAGATCCTGTTGGTCGGAGATGACCGTGCGGGCATCGCGCAACATCTCCGCCAGGCTTTGCGCGATGGCCATGTCATCCTCGACCGGTGCCGCGCTTGCCATAACATAGGGCACCAAGGCGACACAAAGCGCCAGGATAGCGCGCCGGACCAGCGAGAATGACTCGCGCACCGGATCACACCACTGAGATGTCGGGGGCGTCGACCGCTTTCATCCCGACGACGTGGTACCCGCAATCGACGTGATGAACTTCGCCGCTGACGCCGGCGGAGAGGTCGCTCAACAAATAAAGGCCGGCGCTGCCGACATCCTCGATCGTGACGTTGCGTTTCAACGGCGAGTTGTACTGGTTCCATCTCAGAATGTAGCGGAAGTCACCGATCCCCGAGGCCGCCAGTGTCCTGATCGGCCCCGCCGAAATCGCGTTGACGCGGATATTCTGTCCGCCGAGATCGACCGCAAGATAGCGCACGCTCGCTTCGAGCGCGGCCTTGGCAACGCCCATGACATTGTAATTCGGCATCACTCGCTCGGCTCCGTAATAGGTCAACGTCAACAAGCTGCCGCCGTTGGTCATCAATGGCGCCGCGCGCCGACAAATATCAGTGAATGAAAAGCAGGAAATATCGAGCGTGCGCGCAAAATTTTCACGCGTCGTATCGACATATTTTCCCCTGAGCGCGTTCGGGTCGGTGCCGCCGATAGCGTGAACCGCGAAATCGAGCCGGCCCCAGCGCTCGCCAACAGCGGCGAACACCGCTTCGAGGCTCCGCTCGTTGGTCACGTCGCATTCCGCAACGAAGTCGCTCCCGGTACTCTCGGCGAGCGGCCGTACCCTCTTCCCAAGCGCCTCGCCCTGATAGGTGAAGGCGAGGTCGGCGCCATGAGCGTGCAACGCCTTCGCGATCCCCCAGGCGATCGACCGCTCGTTGGCCACACCCATGATGAGCCCTTGCTTGCCCGCCATCAGCGGCATTGTCTTTCCCATCTTCGAATTTGCGGCGATCCTACACGAAGGGAAGCGCCCCGGCCAATCAAGGTCGCCCCAGGGTCGCGCCGAGGGTGGGACATTCGCTGGCCGCTCCTTGTTTAACAGCAGCGAGGAACCTAAGCTTTTGTGATGACCTCTGCCGAGCAACAGAGCAGCCCGCGCCGCGGCAAGCTGCGGCAGATGGGCGCGACGCTCGCCGCCTTCGCGATCTATTCGCTGCGCCGCTTCCTCGCCGATGGCTGTTTTTCCGCTTCGGGCGCGCTCAGCTATACGACCCTCGTTTCGCTGGTCCCGCTAGCCGTTATCGCTTTCGGCACGCTGTCCGCCTTTCCGATCTTCGCGCAGGTGCATGACGAGCTGGTGGCGCTGGCCTTTCGTACCCTGGTGCCGTCGATCGGCGAGCAGGCGGCGTGGTGGTTCCGCGCCTTCGCCGATTCGGCGGCGCAGACCACGGCTATCGGGATTGCCGGGATTTCTGCGACCGGCATTCTGCTGCTGGTCACGGTCGAGGATCAGCTCAACCTGATCTGGCGAGTGACCTCGCCGCGTCCCTGGGTTCAGCGCATTCTCGCCTACTGGACCTTGATAACGCTCGGACCGCTCCTGATCGGGATCAGTTTTTCGCTGTCGACCTATTTCGAGCTCGCCGCGCGTCAGGTCGGCCTCGGGCAAGAAGCGGTCGCATGGTTTGCGAGCAGCTGGCTGCACTCACTCGCCCGCGCTGGTCCCGGCCGTGCTCGAATTCGTCGCTCTCTCGCTGCTTTATTGCCTGATACCGAACTGCGCGGTGCGCTGGCGCGACGGCGCGCTCGGCGCATTGATCGCGACGATCGCGATCGAAATCCTGAAGGTTGGCTTTTCGTTCTATATCGGCGTCTCGTCCTTTTATCAGACGGTATACGGCGCGCTGGCCATCATCCCGATCTTTCTGTTGTGGATGTACATATCGTGGATGGCGGTCCTGCTCGGCGCGGTGGTCGCCGCGGCGTTGCCGAACTGGCGGATCGACGAGCGGGTCGGCGCGATACCCTCGGGCGGCGTGCGGCTCGGTTTCAGCTTGTCGTTGATCGCGTCGCTAGCTCGCGCGCAGCGGCGCGGCGAGTCGAGGTCCACGCCGGCGCTCGCCGCCGAGCTCGGCGTCGCGACGACAGTCATCGACGAGCATATGAGGCCGCTCGCCGAAGCCGGTTTCGTGGCTCATACGCAGGAGGGGTGCTGGGTATTGTCCTGGGCTCCCGAGACCGCGACGTTGCACGATCTGTACGAGGCGCTTCACCTGCCGCTCGCCGGCCGCTGGATGGGACGGGCGGCACAGCCGTGGCAACGGCAGGTAGCGCCGGCAATGGATCGCATCGTCAAGGCGGAGAGTGCGGCCATGGGCGTCACGATCGCCTCTCTTCTCGCCGAAACGCTCGAACCCAGTCCCCGCCGGCGCGGCCGCTGGCGCTCGGCCGAGACGGTGGCCGAAGAAATGACGTCGGAGTAGGTCGGATGTATCGACAATTGACATCAGATCTCTCGAATGCTGCTCATTTTATCCTCTCCCCCCGCCGGCCACCCCGCCGGCCGGGGGGAGAGGGCAGGGTGAGGGGGGCCGACGTTCCAGTCTGCGGCGCCGCCCACCTCACCCTCCCGTCGCTTCGCGTCGGGCCCCTCCCTCTCCCCCCTAAAGGGCGGAGAGGGGCAGACGGGCATGTCGGCATGCTTGACGAGATAGCCGAGGTCGAGCCGTTCGCACCATTTCGGCGATGGCTCGACGAAGCCTGGCAGGGCGAGCCGAACGCGCATGCGATGATCTTGGCGACGACGACTTCGGAAGGCAGGCCGTCGGCTCGGGCGGTGCTGTTGAAGGGGCTGGATGATCGGGGATTCGTGTTCTACACCAATCTCGAAAGCCGGAAATCGAAGGAGCTGCTGACCAACCCGCACGCAGCGCTGTGTTTCATGTGGAAGTCGCTGAACCGCCAGGTCCGCGTCGAAGGTCCGGTCGAATTGGTCACCGACGAGGAGGCCGACGCCTATTTCGCGAGCCGCCCGCGCGACAGTCAGATCGGCGCGTGGGCCTCGGATCAGTCGCAGCCGCTCGCCAGCCGCGCCGAGCTGGAACGGCGGGTAGAGGAGTTTTCGCGGCGGTTTCCCGAAGGCGCAGTGCCGCGCCCGCCGCATTGGTCCGGCTTTCGGGTCGTGCCGCAGAGCATAGAATTCTGGCAGGAACGGCCGTTTCGGTTGCATGATAGGCTGTTGTTCGTTCGCGAAGGCGCGGGATGGCGACGGGAACGGCTGTTCCCTTGATGCACGGGCCGGCGGCAGACCGCCTGCGGCGGATGGCGACCTATGCCTCGGTCGCGGTCGCGGCGGTGCTGATCGCCGTCAAGTTCGCGGCTTGGCTGGAAACGGGATCGGTCGCGCTGCTTGTCGAGCCTGGTCGACTTGTTGCTCGATGCCGTCGCGTCGCTCGTCAACCTGGTCGCGGTTCGCCATGCGATGAGCCCGGCCGACCGCGAGCATCGCTTCGGCCACGGCAAGGCCGAGCCGCTCGCCGTCCTCGGCCAATCGGCATTCATCACCGGCAGCGCGATGCTGCTGCTCGCCGAGGCGGTGCGGCGGCTGATCTGGCCGGTTCCAGTCGAGAACCCGCCGGCCGGCATCGTCGTGATGGTGTTTTCGATCGTCGTGACGATCGGGCTGGTTTCTTATCAGCGTCATGTCGTGCGGCGCACGGGGTCGATTGCGATCAGCGCCGACGAGCTGCATTACCGCAGCGATGTCGTGTTGAATTTGAGCGTCATTGCCGCGCTTGGTCCTGGGCAGCATCTTCGATTTTCCGCTGCTCGACCCGCTGTTCGGCGCCGCGATCGGTATCTGGATCGTCTATTCCGCTGTGAGGCTGGCGCGCCTGTCGTTGTTCCAGCTGATGGACCACGAGCTGCCTGACGAGGAGCGCGAAAAGATCCGTGGAATTGCGCAATCGCATCCCGACGTGGTCGCCGCGCATGATTTGCGTACCAGGGTCGCCGGCCCGACGGCCTTCATCCAGATCCATATCGAAATGGACGGGGGGCTGAGCCTAATCCGCGCGCACGAGATCTCCGACGAAGTCGAGGCCGAGCTGCGCGCCGCCTATCCCAACGCGGAAGTCATCATCCACCAGGATCCGGAGGGGATCGAGGAGCCGCGGTCGAATTTTCCGCGAAGGGTCGGCGCGCGATGAGCAGGGAAAGGAAGGTGTTGCTGTTGACCGGGGCGAGCCGCGGGATCGGGCACGCGACGGTCAAGCGGTTCAGCGACGCAGGTTGGCGGATCATCACCTGCTCGCGGGAGGCGGTGCCGGAGGAGTGCAAGCGAGACCCGAACTGGACCCATCACATCACCGCCGATCTCGGCAATCCCGCAGGACCTCGAACACTTCGTCGCCGAGGCGGGCGCGCTGCTCGACGGGCCGTCTGCACGCTCTCGTCAACAATGCCGGCGTATCGCCCAAATCTCCGACCAAAGAACGGCTCGGGTGCCTCAACAGCGATATCGAAGCTTGGCATGCGGTATTTCACCTGAACTTTTTCGTCCCGCTGATCCTGGCGCGCGCCTTCTCGACGGCGCTGGCCCAGGGGAAGGGTGCGATCGTCAACGTCACCTCGATCGCCGGTCACGTGGTGCATCCTTTCGCCGGTTCGGCCTATGCCACATCGAAGGCGGCGCTGTCGGCTTTGACGCGCGAGATGGCCGCCGAATTCGCCCGGCTCGGCATCCGGGTCAACGCCGTCGCTCCCGGCGAAATCAAGACCGCGATGCTGTCCCCGGAGACGACTTCGCTGCTGCCGCGCATCCCGCTCAATCGGCTAGGCGAGCCAGAAGACGTCGCCGGTACGATCTTTTTCCTGTGCAGCGAGGACGCCGCCTACGTCACCGCGACGGAGATCTTTGTCAACGGCGGCCAGCACATCTACTGAGACGGGAATTTTCTCGCGAACCAACCGGAGAACGGAATCGATGACCCAGAAATTGCTGACTCGGCGCACGGTATTGCAGGCCACGGCGGCGACAGCTCTCGGTGCTCCCTTCGTTCGCGGCGCCTTCGCTGCCGGCAAGCTCTCGTTTGGCGTCTGGGACCATTGGGTCCCCGGAGCGGCCGAGGAATTGAAAAAGATTTGCGCCGAATGGGCAGCAAAGGAAAAGGTCGACCTCAATGTCGACCTGATCACTTCGAACGGCGACAAGGACCTGCTGACCTTGATGGCGGAAGGCCAGGCCAAGGCCGGCCACGATATGATGGGGCTGCGCACTTGGTACGTCTCGGCGCAGGCCGACAATTTCGTGCCGGTTGACGACATCGTGCTCCCGGTGATCAAAGAGTATGGCCCCGTCGCGCAGGCCTCAGAATACACCGGCAAAATCGACGGCCATTGGATGGCGGTGCCGACGAGCTATGGCAATGGTTCCCTGCCGCCTTGCGCGCGCATCGACTATATGAAGGAATATGTCGGACTCGACGTGCAGAAGATGTATCCGGCCGGCGCTCCGCCCGACAAGGAGCTGGTCGAGACCTGGGAGTGGAACAATTTCCTCAAGGCCGCCGAGAAGTGCTTCAAGGCGGGGCACCCCTTTGGCCTCGGGCTCAGCGCCTGCACCGACGCGATCAATATGGCAGGGGCGGTATTCCACAGCTATGGCGCCGACCTTGTCGACGCTAAAGGCGATATCACGGTCAAGACCGACGCGACCCGGCAGGCGCTCGAATTCTTCAAGCAGCTCGCTCAATCGCTCGAGGGCGACGTTTATGCCTACGACAATGCGTCGAACAACAAGGCGCTGGTTTCCGGCAAGAGCGCACTGATTTTCAACCCGCCCAGCGCCTATGCGGTGGCGAAGCGCGACCAGCCGAAGGTCGCCGAGCAATTATGGACGTTCCACTCGCCGAAGGGGCCGCAAGGCCGGTACGATCCGTGCAACCCGTATTTCTGGGCGATCTGGAATTTCTCACAAAACGTCCCGGCGGCGAAAAGCCTGCTGACCTATCTGATGACCCGCCCGGTGCAGGAAAAGCTGGTCACTGCGAGCGTCGGCTTCGACATCCCGCCCTATGACAAGTGGATGGATTTCAAGATTTGGGAAGAAGAAGGCCCGCCGAAGGGCACCAACTACAATTATCCGCCGCGTCACGATGCGATCCCGAGCCTTGCAGGCTATCCGGCCCCCCTGAGGATCGGGACCCAGATGTTCGCGCAGGCGACTTTGACGAAATTGATCGCCAAGGTGACCCAACAGCGCCAATCCTTACGACGACGCGATGAGCTGGGCCGAAAGCGAGATCGAAGGCTTTATGCGATCGTAGCCGAAAAGCCCCTCACCCTACCCTCTCCCCGCAAGTGCGGGGCGAGGGAATTCACAGACCCTGCCCCCTCGCCCCGCTTTGCGGGGCGAGGGATGGGGTGAGGGGCCCTTCGAGATTTAGCCGAGCTATTTGTTGCAATCGGTGGCCCGGACGATGCACTCGCCCGCCTGGTCCTTGTCGCAGTTTTTGACGGCCGCCAGACGGGCGGCCTCACGATCTTTCCGCCAGGCGGCGCCGGCGTGCTTGCCGTCCTGGGTTGTCGCCAGCGCGCCGCACATCCGCGGACCGACCCGGCCCACGACCTTGCAACCACTGGCGCCGCACTCGCCGAGCGCCACTTCCTCGGCGCGCTTCCCCGTTGGCTCGTTCCAGCTCACGCCGTACTTGCCGGTGCCCTTGTCCCACGCGAGCGCGCCGTATCCGGCGGACGCAGGCATCGCCGGCAGCAAGGTGTATCCGAAGGCCAGCAAGGCAACGAGGATCCACAGGCGGCGCATCGAAATATCCTTCAGATGATCGTACCGTCTTTGGCCTGGAGCGGGATGGCCCGCCCAGGCCAGCGGCTCAGCGCAGTGGCGAGAAGGCGGCCGGGACGACGAGCATGTTCTCTTGCTTGAGCATCATGCCGGGCTGACCTCCCTTGGGCGGCCAGATGCCCTTGGATCTTGCCTCCTCACGGATACGGAAACGCTCGCCCGCATCCTTGTAGGCCCAGATGTGGCACCATTTGTTGAGGCCGCCGATCTCGGAATACCAAGCGCCTACCAAGGGCGAGAGCTTGTGCGTTTGGCGATCTGCGTGCTCCAGCGGTCGATCGTCGCCGGAATGCCGCCCGGCTTGAGGTGTAGATGCGGATCTCGTAGAGGCTGCTGAGCTGGCGCGGTTCGAGTTTTGCTAGAACGGCGCCGGCAGGTAGATGTCGCTCTGCTGCTCGACGACGAATTTGCGGGTGTTGGGCGGCCAGCCTTGAAGCTTGGTCGCCTCGGCCCGCAACCGGGTGCGCTCTTCTAGGTTCTCGTAGGGCCAGACATGGATGACCCGGTTCAAGGGCCCGACTTCGGTGTGCCAAAAGGCGGCGAGTGGCGATACCTTCGCCCGCACCGGCAACGCCTCGGCGAAGCGTTCTTCGAAAGTCGCAACCGTGCCGGGCTGCAACGTATAAGTGCGCATTTCGATGATCATCGGGGTTTCTCCGTTTCGGGCTCAGCAGGCCGACGCTAAACCCTGAGGGTCACCTGTCAAGTGCGCCGTTGGATGCGAAATGCCGGCCTTCAGCGTTGCCGGCCTTCAGCGTTGACTGCGCGAACTCGGCAAACAAATGGCGTGACGTCGGCTCGCTGTGAGCAGCCGGGCTTTTTTGCCAACCTGGCTGCGACCCGGTACTTTTTCGATGTATTCGGTCCCCGTAGCTCAGGCGGATAGAGCAACAGTTTCCTAAACTGTGGGTCGCAGGTTCG
>CAWBFS010000053.1:0-31214 GCA_963788085.1 uncultured Alphaproteobacteria bacterium | reverse complement strand
GGCGCATCCTGCTCGTTGCCGTCTGCTCCGGCGAGGGTCCCTTATCCGAACATATAACGGCCACTCAGGCCCAAACTGCCGGAACGGGTCTTCATGCCCCATTGCCGCCATTCCCTAGCCAGTCGCGGGGTCTCAGTCGGGCAGAAAGCTGTCATTCGTACTCGGCGCCCTTCGTTGGCCGAGCGGCATGCGTAAGTTAACCGTAAAAGTTTAACCTCTGCGAACCCCGTAGAACACCGCAAAGCAGCCGGGCAGCACGTCGAGCAGATCTTTCCGATAGGCGGTGGATTGCCAATATTCGCCCATCGGAATGTACGGCACATCCTGCCACAGCTGCATCTGGAGCTCGACGCAGATCCGCCGCTGCTCGTCCATGCTACCGGCGTCGAGCCAGGCGGCGCGCAAGGCTTCGATGCGTGGGCTGGTCGGCCAGCCATCAAAGCCGGCGAACCCGTCCGCACGTATCCACATATTGCCATAGGGGTTGGTGTTCGGAATCGATCTGTCAAAAAAGAAGAAAACGCGTTCCAGCCGCCCTTGTCCGGCGCCCCTTGATTGAGCCGTCGGCGGTAGACAGTGCCCAACTCCATCTCCTGCAAGTCCACATTCATGCCGGCCCGGCGCAGCTGGTCGACTCCCACCAGCGACAGCGCACGAATCCCTTCATCGGTCGGGGCGAGGACGACGATCTTTTCGCCGTTATAGCCGGCGCGCGCCAGCGCCTGTCGAACCGCCGCATAATCGCGCGGCCCGCGCAAGACTTCGATCCCGGCATCGTTGGCAAACGGCGTTCCGGCAGGGAAGAGGCCTATGCCGTCGTGCCAAAAAGTGCGATCGGTGCCGGCAATCGCGATCATTGCCTCGGCCTGATCGACCGCGCCGAGCAGAGCGCGCCGCACCGCCGCATTATTGAAGGGCGGGTGCAAATGGTTGAAGCGCAGAAGGGCCATGGCTGTTGCGTATTGGGAAACCATAGTGATATCGCGGTCGTGGGCGATCGCCTCGACGAGGTCGCGCGGCGGCGCCTCCCACCAGTCGACTTCACCGGCGCGCAGTGCGGCCATCGCCGAAAACTGATCCAATGTCAGCCACTCGACCCGATCGAAATGCACGACCTTGGGTCCCGCGGTAAAGCCCACTGGTCCTGCCGAGCGGGGTTGGTAAAGCGGGAAGCGTTCGTAGGCGGCGCGGGCGCCGCTGATATGCTCCTCGGGTAGGAAACGATAAGGGCCGCTGCCGATAATTTCGGCGACCGGCTTGAACGGCGAGGTCGCCGCCAAACGCTCCGGCATGATGGCAGGGACGTTGCCTCCCGGTCCTGCCAAGGCCTCCGGCAGATGCGGAAACGGCCGCTTCAGACGGAACCGCACTGTGCGATCGTCTGGCGCCGACAGCTCCTCGGTCGCGGCCATCAGCGCATCGGCAAAGCTGATGCGCGCGGCAAAGCGGCGGATGCTGGCGACGACGTCGCGCGCCAGCACCGGCTCCTTGTCGTGAAAGCGCAGCCCGTCGCGCAATGTCAGAGTCCAGATCAGCCCATCCTCCTCGACCTGATGTCCGTCGACCATCTGAGGCTGGGCCATCCAGTTCGTATCGATACCGTAGAGTGTATCGAATACGAGATAGGCGTGATTGCGCGTCGTCCGGAAAGGGGTGACGACCGGGTCGAGCAGGCTGAGATCTGCGGTGGAAGCAAAGACCAATTTTTTGGTCTTCTCAGCCTGCCCGATCCGCGGCGCGGCGAGCGCCGCAACGCTCGCGCCGGCGGTCTTCAACAGGTCCCGTCTGCGCATGACAAGCTCCTCTCCGCCTCTAGCATCGCGGTGGTGCTAACTCGGCCGCAGCCTGCGGATTGCTAAGACCGCCGAGCCAATTGTCTTTTTATTAAAAGCCGAACTGCGGCCCATCGTGGCGGTAGTTCTACACTCAGATTACACGCTGTGTCGGCATGCGCAAGAGATGCGAGTGATTTCTGTATCCACCAATCTCGGCGCATGATTTGATGCTTGGAGAGTGTCCGCAAGTGAATTAGACGCGCCGTCTTGGTGTGAAATTCTGCTATCCGCCAGTCGCACATGATCGGCCCAACACTTGGTCGGCTTAGGGTGACGGGCGGCCGATATCACGCGGACGGCGAACGGCTGCTTCAGGTCGAACCTCCCCGTTCCGGGGCGAGGGCGGGAAGGTCTGCAATCGGCGCGTCTCGCCCATTGCGTCGGGTCACAGCGACGGTCCGTTTTCTGATCACAGAGCGGGCAGTCAGCCGCGCAGCGAGAACTGGTCTTCATGCCCCAATCCGGTCGTTCACGTCCTCGTAGCGGCCAACCGCCCGAACACCGATTGACGCAGCAGCCCCACCCGTCAACCAGCTCAAATCCATTCATTTTCACTAGTTAAGCATTTTAGCCGGTCGGCGACACCCGATATTGTCATAAAAATAATGTTGGCAAAATCAGCAAAATGGCCTACGTTTAGGTCCGGATAGCCGTTAGGTTGGATCGGGATATTCGTGCTCGATCTTGCCCCGCCAGCCTGGAGCAATAAAGCGAGAGGGTCCAAATTGTATTGCTAATATAGCATCAACTCAATCCAATTGTCCATGATCTTTTCGTTCATCGACTGCATACACGGAGACAATGCCCAGAAAGCGGCCCGCCTGGCCTCAGACCGGCGAAAAACAGTGTGGTCAGTTTACAACCAGAGCGCTATGTTACACAGGGCAGCAATACTGAATGGTAGCGGGCAAGACGCCGTCGCTCTGGCGGTAAATTAGGCCGCGAGATATTGGCCTCTAATGGATTGAAAAGGAACAGGTTTTTAGCTTGATGAGGGGATCGGGAGGACAGCGTGCATTGGGGAAGGTGCCGCCGAGCCCGCGACCTGCTCGCCCCGACATCCCCAAGCGGGATTGCTCACCAGAAACTGTTACGGACGACCGTTCGACCCACGCTAAATGTTGCCGGCAAACCGAAGAGGTCGATCGATCTGATCCCGATCATCGAAACGGCGCGCGGCCTCAGCCAGATTGACCAATTCTGGCGACGGGTGCCCGGGTCAGGCGTGTTGCCTTTGGTGCCGGGGACTTCACGCTCGATGTCAACATGACATGGACCCGGGAAGAGGCGGAGCTGGCGCACCCCCGCGCCAGTATCGTCACGGCGTCGCGCGCAGCCGGTATTGAACCACCGCTCGACACGGTATGGGTCGATCTGGCGGATCAGCAAGGGCTCGAGGCTTCGGCCTGTACCGCTCTCGGGCTCGGCTTCCAGGGCAAGATGTGCATCCACCCGAACCAGATCTCCGTAGTCAACCGCATCTTTACCCCGAGCGCGGCGGAGATTGCCTTCGCGGAGCGGGTTGTCGACGCGTTCGCGCGGGCGGAGCGCGAGGGCAGCGCGGCGATCCAGGTCGACGGCAAATTCATCGATTACCCGATCGTCTACCGGGCGCAGCGGGTACTGGAAAAAGTCGGAGCGCTCCGCGCGCGGGAGCGGCAATGATGCCGCCGACTTCGGCCGGACCGCTCGACGGCGTCACTGTCCTCGATCTGTGCAGCTACCTCGCCGGCCCCTACGGCTGCACGCTGCTCGCCGACCTGGGCGCCATGGTCATCAAGATCGAGGCGCCGCAAGGAGACATGCCGCGCCAGTTTCCATCGAGCCTTCCCGGCGAGAGCCGCTTCTTCCTCGGCACCAACCGAGGCAAGCGCGCCATCGCGCTCGACTTGAAGCAGACGGAGGGATTGGCAGTGCTGCATCGGATGGTCGAGACCGCCGATGTCCTGGTCGAGAATTTTCGGCCGTCGGTGCCGGCCCGGCTCGGCATCGACTATCCGCGGCTCAAGGCGATTAATCCGCGTCTCGTTTATTGTGGGCTTACCGGCTATGGAGACAAGGGGCCGCTCCGCGAGAAAGGCGGCTTCGACCAGGTCTTGCAATGCCTTAGTGGAATGGCGGTATTTCAGGGCGGCGGGCCCGACAAGGCGCAGGTGGTGCTGGGGTCAGTGCTCGACTATTTCACCTCGGCGCTGCTCGCCTATGGCGTCGCCGCGGCGCTGTTTCATCGCGAGCGCAGTGGTGCCGGGCAGTATCTGAGCTTGTCGTTATTGCGCAGCGCACTAACGATCCAGGCCGGACGTTTCGTATGGGCAGAGAGCGAGAGCCGTGCGGTCCCGCGCGATTCCGGGGCCGGCGGGCTCACCGGCATTCATCCGACCAAGGACGGCGGGCTCTATATTTCGGTTCACTCCAACCATTTCTTCGCCGCGCTGTGCGAGCTGATCGGCCGGCCGGAGCTGGCCCGCGATCCGCGCTGCGCGACGATGCGCAGCCGCGCCGCGCATGCCGCCGAGCTGGTGCCCGAGCTGCGGGCCGCGCTCGCCGCGCGCAGCGCCCTCGAGTGGGAGGAAATTTTCGGCGAGCGCGTCCCTTGCGCGGCGGTGCGGCCAATCGAGGACATGTTCGATCACCCTCAGGTCATCGCCGAAGACCTGGTCACGACGCTCGACCACCCGGTGGTTGGGCGTTACCGGACGATGACAAAGCCGATCAAATTCGCTGACACGCCTGGGCCGCCGCCGGCCCCGTCACCGGTCTTCGGCCAGCACGGCGATGAGATCCTCGGCGCTTACGGCTATTCGGCCCATGATATCGCTGCGCTACGCGAGCGCGGCATCATTCGTTGAAGCGGACCGAACGCCGTCGGTCCAGCGTAACAGCACGGCGTGACCGCGGCGAACAAGCGGCCGCTAATCATCGGGTGCAAGTCGGCGAAGCGATCCCAGCATGTCCTAGTTCATGCTCGCTCCTCGATTGACCGTCGGGGCCAAACCCGGCACCATTGGTCGAGGCGATCAAGCTGGCACCCGCAGAGAGAGGACTATGCGATGACAGTTGCCCGTGACTTGGCCGAGTTTTTGACTGGGACCTCCTCGGCCGACCTGCCTGCCACAAGCAGTCGAGCACGCGGCGATGCTGATCGCCAGCACTCTGGCCAGCGCGGCTATGGGCGTCGGGCTCGAATCATCGGCGATCATCCGCGACCTTTCGCGTGAGCGGGGTGGGACAGGTGAGGCATCGGTTTGGTTTGACTCGGGCCCGAAATTGCCTGCATCCGATGCCGCTCGGGTCAACGCCGTGATGAGTGACGCGGCAGCCTCCGACGACAGCGACCTGCGGAACATCGTCCACGCTGGCACAACGCTCGTCGCCAGCGCGCTCGCCATCGCGGAGCGGACGGGCGCCAGTGGCGGGGAGGTATTAGCGGCCATCGTGCTCGGCTACGAGGCGGCCGGGCGCATCGGCGAAGCGATCACCCCCGGCTTCCGCGCCCGCGGCTTTCATGGCTGCCTCGTCGCGATCTTTGCCGGCGGGGTCGCCGCCGGGCGCTTACTGCAACTCGACCCTATGCGAATGGCCCAGGCCGTCGCCCTGTCGGCCACCTCGATCGGCGGGCTGATGACGGCGGCGAACACCAGCGTCGCCCGCGAGTATCACGCCGGGCTGGCGGCGATGCTCGGCATCGAGGCGGCTCTTGCAGCACAGCGCGGCTACCGAGCCGCAGAGAGCATCCTCGAAGCCCCTCAGGGGTTCTTCGAGGTCTATGGCGGCATCGAAGGCGTCCTGGGTGGCGCCAGTGTGACCCGCGATCTGGGGCAGAGCTGGGACATCATCACGGACATGGCCATCAAGCTCGTACCAGGCGGCCATCCCTACCACGCGCTCGCCGAGGCTGCTGCGAACGCGGCGAGAGAGGGGAATATTGCACCGCAGGACGTCGAGAGCATCATTGTGTCACGCCCTGGTTTCACCGCGTTGACCGGCCCCCTCCACCCGACGGACCTCATTGGCATGGCGCACAGCCCGGCTTACTTCCTCGCGGCTGGGGTGGCCGATCACAGCTTTTCGTGGGTGCACGCAACGGCCGCCAAAATTGCCGACCCGACCATCCATCAGCTGATCGATAAGGTCCGGGTCGGGACCCCGCCCACCGAGCAATGTCGCGCGCTACCGGCAAGGCGCGAGCGTGTACCATCCGGACAAAGGACGGCCGGACCAGCACGAGCACCGTCTACGCGCCCAAGGGGCTGGCGTCAGCGGCATTGATTGGGCCGATGTCGACGCAAAATACCGTGCGCTCATGCCGCTGGCACTGGTCCGAGGTGAGCAAGTCGAGGCGAGCCTGGCGGTCATCCATGACTTCCACCGCGTAACTCACGTCGCAACGCTGATCAACCAGCTGGCGCGCGCGGTCTAGGCAAACCGCGGGGTTGTAGCACCGGTACCGCATGTATATTACTCGGTGCAAGGCAACTCCGGAGTTCCTTAACTTCGCCGCCGGATCCACGATGGCTGCCATGGCGTCACGCGCTACCAGCCGACGATGGACAAGATCATGCGCCTGCACGAAACTGACCGATACTCGCAGCACCGGCTCCGAGAGGTGAACGCGGTTCTCGACCGCTTGCAACGCGAGCCGGACCGCCAGTCGGCCCGTGACGCGCTCGGACGGGGTCGGCGCGGAGTGTAACTCGGTGTGCGCCTGCCTTTTGGAATGCCACGCTGCCGACCGATTTCGAGACCGCAAAATCGCGGCGCGGTGTCCACGCGTGTCCGCAACCAGATCGAACGCAAGACAATTCCAAATTATTGCAAACTATTCAATAAGTTCTCCCCCTAGGCCCTCCGGCTAACATTCGATGCGGAGCGCGCTGACGAGCGCAAACTGGCGCGGCTGTGAAGGCGCTGGCCCGGCGGAGACGCCAAAATGCAGGTCTCGTATTTTCGAAACCGGCCGCTATTACGCGCCTTCGAACCTCCCGCGGGAATGGCCGATGCCGGCCGGCGCATACAACCCCGAAGCGGGGTTGCGCGCCTTCCGCGGCATGGTCGAGCGCAGCCGGTACGTCGAGGAGCTGGGGTTCGACTGGGTCAGCGTTTTTTTTGCGACAAAGTTCGGACTTGTTGGCGGTACACCTGCCGCCCCTGCGTGCGTTATGTCGGCGAGCCGGTCGCCGTCGTGCTCGGCAACAGCCCGGTGCTGGGCGACAGCCCGGCGCTGGCCGAGGACGGCGTTGGCGCGATCGCCCTCGATTTCGAAGAGCTGCCGCCCGTCCCGGATCGGCGCGCTTCCGGACGAGGCGACATGCTTTTGTTTGAAGAAGCCGGCACGAACGCCGCGATCGTCTTTACCGGGGTCAAGGGCGATGCCGACGCGGTGTTTCGCGACGCCGACTACGTCCGGCAGCTCTCGGCTTGATAGACGGGAAGTCAAGGCAGAGCCGCTAAAGACGAGGGGGTCTACCCGCCCTTCCTTTTTTGATAGAGTAAAAAACTAGCGTCCTCCACGTCGGGCGTCCATGCGGCGCTCGGGACTGCGAACCGGTCGCGCCGGACGTAGCCTGCAGTTCCGCCACAGCGGCCGGTTCCAGAATGGGCTGATGCACCTACCAAGCAATTGATCTGCGGTTCATCCTGCCAGTGTTTTCAAATAACGATCATTTCAGAGCGGGCGGGGCGTGCCGTTCATAGCCGTATGGACCTTTCGCTTAGTTCAGGCCAAATCCGCTCCCTGGCGCGGACCAGATCGGCGTAATTATCCACTTCCGTCCATGGCAGGCCGGGGCAGTGCTTTACGGCGATGGTATGGCCCATGCCGGCCAGATCGAGCAGCACCTCTTCGTAATGTACGTCCGGCCGATCCTCGGTCAGCCAGCGGCGGGCCGTCGCGGCATAGGCGATCAGCGTGGCTTCCAGCAAGAGGCTGATGCCGGCGAATTCTCCGAGCGCCTGGGTGTGACGCTCGGGCGAGGGCGCCTTGCCCAGATAGACCAACTGACCACCCGAGTCGGCGCACACATAAACCTCGTCGCCCGACCCCGATATGTCGGCGGTCAACAAGGTCGATGTCGAGTTGGATAGAGCTTCGGTGAGAAATCCGGGATGATACAGCAAATCGGATTCCAACAGGAGGGTCGGCGCCGTTCCGGTCTGCTCGAGAGCGGTCAGCAAGGATCCCATGCTGCCCCGCTTTTCATAATTCGGGGTCGCGATGGACAAGGTGCGCATCGCGCCCAATTGGCAGCCGAGCGCCTCGAGCAAGGGCGCGGCGGCATGGCCGACGACCACGATCGTCTCGGATACCCCGACCTGTTCTAGCTTTGCCAAGGAGTGGTGCAGGAGCGATCGATCCCCCACCTCCAACAGACATTTCGGCCGGTCGATGGTGGCCCGTCCCAACCGCGCTCCGCGTCCCGCGGCCGGGATGATCGCTCTCATCGGCTTTGCTGCGGACTATTTCCGATGCGACACTAAGTCATCACGCCGAGCACAGCGTGGGCTTCACCCACGGCCAGTCCGAAGCGGTCCCAGCGCAGCAGTCTCAACTCGCCGTGCCATGTTTCAACCAAAGCAGTGCAGTTTTCTACCCAATCTCCTGTATTTATATAGACAACGCCGTCCTCGCGGCGGATGGATGGCATATGGATGTGGCCGCAAATCACTCCGTCAACTCCGCGGCGGCGGGCCTCTGCGACCATCGCGTTTTCGTATCGCCTCACATAGCCACCCCAGAAACCCAGCCGGGCCTTCATCGCCCCGACATAGCGTTTGAGCTCCCATCCCATCTTCAGCCGCAGCATGTTAACCCTGTGCTCGGCGAGCAGCAACCGATAGTAGAAGAAGCATACCAAATCGATCTTCCATTCGGGCAGGTCGGTGCGAATGCGAGTATCCATGGCGTCGCCATGGGCGACCAGGAAGGTGTGCCCGGTCGCCGATCGGTGCAGACGTTCGTACGTGAATTCGATATTAGGCGTATTGAACTCGGGTAAAAGTCGTAGAATGCAGTCGTGATTACCGGGCAACACAATTAAGCGGGTGGCTGCGGTCAATTCCATCAGCTTCAGGATGGGCCGCTCATGTCCCTTCAACCAGCGCCTGGTCTTGTTGATATGCCGTAGATCGACGATGTCGCCGACAAGATACAGCGTCTCGCTGCTGTGTTTGGCAAGAAAGTCCAACAGCAGATCGATCTTGCACTCGTTGGTCCCGATATGCGTGTCCGAGAGCCAGATAGTGCGAAAAACGGGCTGGCCTGACGCATTCATGTTGACTCATCACCGCGCTCGGCCAACACGCGGCGAGCATGCTCGCGCATCACCAGCAGGACAATCCCCACGAAAAAGAAGGCCGGAAGGGCAATCAGGAGGCCGATCCAAGCAGGACTCGACCAGAATAGCGCGGCGCAGAAGAAGCCTGCTTTTGTTAGCGAGTTAGCCTCTATGGACAGCGACACGACACGCGTCTCAAGGCCGATATAGGCGGGGAGAGTTTCCTGTAGCACCGTTGCGAACATGTTCGGCGACAGTCCGGCGAAGCGCGCTACCAACACGTCGGGAGCGATCCGCATCAACAGGAAGACGAGGGTCGCCGGCACATGTTGAGGCTCGGCGGTCAGCAAATACGCTGCAATGAGAACGTCGCAGAAACGGTCCACGAGCAAGTCCAGGC
Source organism: uncultured Alphaproteobacteria bacterium (assembly GCA_963788085.1). GTDB lineage: Bacteria > Pseudomonadota > Alphaproteobacteria > ATCC43930 > CGMCC-115725 > AP-15. The sequence goes on along the minus strand of CAWBFS010000053.1, from coordinate 21,705 downwards.
TTTCGCCAAAGGAAGAACTGAGCTCCAGGCGTCGGGCGAGCCAGCCGTCCAACTGGTCGAACAGCCAGAATCCCATCATGAAGATTGCCGAGGCGAGTGCCGGCGGCCAGCGCATCCCGACGAACATCGGCATGACCAGCACGGCGACGATAAGCGCACGGCTCAGTGTCACCTGATTGTTCGGCCAACGCAGCAGGATGAATAACGGTCGCCAGGACACGGGCCTGTCGGAAAGAGGCATATTCACTCTGTCGGAAAGAGGCATATTCACAAGGTCACCCCGACAATGAGGACCACTACGCATTTTCACAAGGTCACCCCGACGATGAGGACCACTACGCATTCCACCAGCCCATGGAAAAGGCAATGGCAAGATCAGAACGAATGCGCAGATGCATGCGACCCCGCAACATTCTAGTGACGAGGGTCCCCACCGTGAGCGGTGAGTGTGCCGGGTGCGTCCGAGGCTGTTATCGCGGCTCTAGACTGCCACCCGCACCGGCATGCGCCCTTCGGTTAGCCATTTGGCTAAAGATGCCACCCAGCGGCCTTCTGCCGTGGCCGGCACCTCCAACTTGCCTGCTTCGATCCCTCGCAATGCCAAGGCTATCTCCGGCGATGGCCGGGGAAGCCGCGCAAGCGCCGCCCAAATGACCGCCAACGCCGGGTCGAGCACGCCAAAACGCACCATCAGATGGCGCATCTCCGTCTTGAATGCGGGGTCGGGAAGACATGGGATCTCCTCGACCAAGTCTCCGCCCAAGGCATTGATCCTTTCCATTAATAGCGTCTGGCGCTGGGGATAGCGCAAGGCGGCCAGTTCCCCGGCCGAAATAGGGCGGCCAATCAGGCAATCCAAAGCACCGTATCCGACCGGGAAGTCGATGAATCCTTCAAGAGGCTCTATTGGCAGCCCGCCGCGAAACTTCACCGGCACCACCGGACACCCCAGGCTGAGCGCCAAATCGATAAAGACTCCACTAAGCGTGCGTACCCGGTCACGGCAGCTGAGGACACGCGAGGCGGCGACATGCACCAGCAAGCCGCAAGGCCGCTCGGTCATCGTGATCTTCAGCCGTTTGATCAGCTCCAGCATGGCGGGTGCATCGCCGCTGCGGTAGAAAAAGAGTAATTCGGGTCGCTGCACGCCGGGCCAAGAAAACATCTTGCCAATCAACTCCCCGATCCAGCTGTTCGCGTGCTCCGGCTTGGAAATTGCGTGCATAGGCATGGCCGCCAGAAACGGGCTGACGGCCATGACGAGCAGAATTGATTCCACGGCGACCTGATGATTAGCCAGGAACAGGATTGGCCCCTGCGGGGATGTCCACGTCTCGGGATCTTCGATCCACACCCCCGGCAGAATTGATTCAGTAAAGCAGTCCCTAAATCCTGCGGCGGCCAGGGGCCGGTCAGACCGATATAGTTTCGCCAGGCTGGCCAAATTCTTTCGAATTCCGTGCTCTGGAACTCCAGACCAGGTGCAGCTCAGTCATAATGTTCCTATGAGTGTTATGACCACGGTGGCATTGGAACCCCCGGAGCGACGACCAGCTAACCCCCGCCGATGATCGCATGCACGCCGAGTGCGAAGATCGCCCAGAGGCCAACCACGATATGAGAAACAATGACGCCAATCAGCGAACGCTGCTTGGCGAACATCCAGCCCCAGAACAGCCCAGGCACGAATACCGCCAAGACGAACCACAGGCCGAGAAAGCAGTGCGCGGAGGCAAACAACAAGTTGGAAACGAGGATCGCCTTCCAATTGACACCTCCGGCCGGAGCCGGGATGAAATGCTGTAAGGTGCCCTGGAGCCCAGCGCGGGCAACGAATTCCTGCAACGGCGCATGAAGCATGTAAACGATTATCGCGAATAGATAAAATCGGAGATCGAAAGGGCCCCCCGCAAACAGTGCGGTGGGGTCCAAGAGCGGGCGATCGGCCATGGAAGGCGCCCATTGCATCAATGCCAGCTTCAGGGCCAGAAGCAGCAGGAGCCAGGGTATGGTCCAGATAATCGATTGGAGAGCGATCGGGCCTCCGCGCCGTATGGTTAAACCGTAGGATTCGAGCGGGAACGCACTGCGCCGAAACGACAGCGCAATCGGAATGACGGTCCAGATAACGAAGATAATGGACAGAAACGAATTGGCCGGGCGCGCCATGACCGGCACGAGGACAAGCCCCGAGAGTGTGATCTGATAGACCGCCACCATCGCGAACATCAAGACGATGAAGCGTCCGGCATGCGCGCGTGCCTTGGTCGCCCAGAGCTCGCGCTCTATCGCGTCGGCGCCTTGGCCGGTTGTCGCGCGCAGGCGTGCAGCAAGGATCTTTCCGACATTGCCGAGCACCGCCGCCCTCGTCGTAGCCAACGCCGTCGAGCTAGCGAAGGCGTCGAGATCGATCGCTACCGCAGTGACCTGTGTAACAGCCAAGACCGAGGCCGAGCTTGGTTGCGGGTCGACGATCTTCAACTCTCCGAGGACATCGCCGGAATGCAACTCACCCATGATTGTTTGGCCGTTGCGCGAGGACGTGTTCTTGGTAAGCTGGGCAAGCCCGTCGACTATGATGTAGACGAAGGAGTCGTCATCTCCTTCCCGGAGGATTAACTCGCCGGGTGCAAAGCGCCGTTGCTGGCAGACCGAGGCAAATTCGGCCACCTGGGCAGCCGTGAGCCCCCTCATCAACCCGGTCGACAGCAGCAGCTCCCCAAGCAGCGGCGGCGTGACCTCAACCGGGCTTGTGCCCTCAGTAATTATGCCACCGCCGCCGCCGACGACCGTACGCACTTAATCCCTCCTCAGGTAGGCCGCTGCTCTGGTCTCGGCCCCACTCCTCAGCCGACGCGCGAATTGCTCTCACCGGAGGGTGACAACTTTCGCCTCATGATTATTCGTTTCACGGCGAAACTAGCGCCGTCAAGACCCTCAAACCCAAGGGCGACCACTCGCGTTCGGCGCAGCAACTAAAAGGCGCTGTGCAGCGGAAGGTATCGGGCAGTTGAAGGGATGAACGCGATCGTCTTTTCGCTACCCCGCTGCCCGGACCGATCGGCGGCCTAGCGACAAGGTCTGCCGACAAAAACAAAGAGAATGGAGATAACAAAGAGCCACTGGTTACACTGGTACTTCCCGACGATGACACCCTGGAAGCCATATTCCAGAAATTACGATCAGAGCTAGGAGCCGTCTGCAGGCTCACTGATAAGGACCCCGTGGTGGTCTTTCCTAAGCTGGGAGAAATTCGGCCAGAATAAATCCCAGGCGTTACCAAAGCTTGCTACCTACATCGGTCAGTGACCGGTGCGCGCTGGGGGCGGCCGGATGACACCGTGGGATTGGCTAGCGCCGTCAACCGCATCTCGCACCAGGGTAAGCTATACGGGCCGGCGCGGCGGCGCGCTTGTCGTGGAGTTTGAATTGGGCGCGCTTGCCGCAGGCGACGTCCTCGACCGTCACTTGGCTGAGCGCCGCCGTCTGGTCGCGAGCCCAGGCCCGAAAAATCGACGACGGAGAGGCCCTCGGCGGCGGCGGCGCGCTTGTCGTGGAGTTTGAATTGGACGCGCTTGCCGCCGGCGACGTCCTCGACCCACAACATGAACGAAAGCGCCCTGTCTTCGAACGCCACCGTCACGCGGCTTGGCCGCGATTCGTCGTAGATGTTTAGCATCGTTTCCTCCGATACTGGTAATCGAGCGGGACTTTCTCCTATGAAAGGGTCAACCTTCGAGCAAGTGCCGTCGCTCGACCGGCAAGCCGGCCGGTGCGCTGGTTGAGCGATGCGACGATAGCTGACAACGCAACAGGCGCGGTAGACTGGAAACTACTACAAACTACCCCGAGCGCCGCCGCCAGATCATGGAGCTGGCGTGAACCCTCGGCGATGGCGCCTTGTGTAGCGGCGCAAGAACGTTCGGCTGGGTAGTTTCCGAGCCTGTCGTACACTCGTCCAACCGCGAGGAGCATTCGGGGACGCCGAACGGCATCTCGACCATCCGCGGTGTTCGGCAGCCAGTGATTGAGGAAGTAATTCGTCTGCGTCTCGAGGGCGTTCGTTCCGACGGCAACGATCGTGTCGGCAAGTTCGGCGTCCTCGTAGCAATTGTTCAGCTCGCCGACGCCCATGTCGCGGGTGGCGTGGACCTCGGAATTGTAGGCGGGGCGATTGTGGATGCGGATGTTCTTTATCTTCATGCTCTCGAAATAGAGCTTGCCGGTAGCCCAGGTGATAGCACCGAGCGCTCGATCTCGATCACCTGCGCCAACAGGATCTGAGCTTGTCTGTATAACGGCAGATGCCAGGCGTACTTGCTGACCAGCTCGCCGAGCCGCGCGTCTGATGAATTCTTAGAGTTCTATAAAAAAGGGGGTCGAAACGCCGGCGAAAAACTCGACTCAGGGATCGCCGCCAATGTCGTCCCTCAGCGAATGCCCTGCCACTTTTCTCTTGTAATCAAAATTGATTTTACACAATTTTGATTCTTTGCCCTAAACTCAATAACTATCAGTTAGCATTACTATATTATCATGTGAAGCATGCCGAGAGAGCAATTGACCGCGCCAGTCATTTTTCACGGATGGTCTCTTCTTCCTCGGCGTTCCGATGTTGTCTGATCGCGTATGCACCGGGCGACTGAAGTCCAATCGAAAAATATTTAGCGCGATCGGAAATTTTGATTTTAGCTATAAAAAGGGATCCGAAATGACCGAGAAAAGGGGCCGCGGGCAGCCGAAGTTTGAGCCGACCCAGGACCAGCGCAATCAGGTCAAGCAGATGAAGGCCCTGGGAATACCGGAGGACCGGATTTGCAAGACCATCACCAACCCGCAGACCGGGAAGCCCGTGGCCCCGATGACGCTGGCGCGGGCATTCGCGCCCGAGCTCGAGCGCGGCGCCACCGAGTTCCACACGCTGGTCGGCAATTTCATCCTCTGCGCGATCCTCGGCAAAAAGCCGGCATTCGGCGATGCGATCAAAAGCGAACAGGTCCGCATGACCGCGGCGATCTTCTACGCCAAAACCAAGATGGGCTGGAAAGAGACCGTGGTGAACGAGCAGGCCAACAAGGACGGCAAACCGTTTCTCGTCGACGATGCGCGGCAGCGGCTGATCGATGAGGTCGACCGGCTTAGGGCGCGGAAAGAACAGAAGGGCGAATAGGTGACCGCCTCCTTGCTCGAACAGCTCGCCGATCTGCCGAAAGCCGAGGCCGACGCGCTCATCCGAGCGATGGCGCCCGATGCAGCCGCCGCGTTCGAATACGATTGGCGCTATCGAGCCCGGCCCGAACAACTGCCGCCCGAAGGATCCTGGCGGGTATGGCTCCTGATGGCTGGGCGCGGCTTTGGCAAGACCCGCTGCGGCGCCGAATGGGTGCGGGCGGAGGTCAAGGCGGGGCGTCGTCGGATTGCCCTGGTGGGGGCGACCGCAGCCGACGCGCGCGATGTTATGGTCGAGGGCGAAGCCGGCATTCTGGCCATTTCGCCCGATCCGGAGCGCCCGATTTACGAGCCCAGCAAGCGACGGCTGACGTGGCCCAACGGTGCGGTCGCGACCACCTTTTCCGCCGATGAGCCGGAGCGTCTGCGCGGACCGCAGCACGATGCGGCATGGTGCGACGAGCTCGGCGCCTGGCGCTATCCCGAGGCCTGGGACATGCTTATGTTCGGCATGCGGCTCGGGGCCGACCCGCGTACCGTGGTAACGACGACGCCACGGCCCGCGAAATTGATCCGCGATCTGGTGCGCGACCCGACCTGCGTCGTGACCCGCGGCTCGAGCTACGAAAATCGCGCCAACCTCGCCGGCGCGTTCCTCCAGCAGATCATCAAAAAATACGAGGGCACCCGGCTCGGCCGCCAGGAACTGAACGCCGAGCTGCTCGACGATGTGCCGGGTGCGCTGTGGAGCCGAGCGCTCATCGAGGCGGCGCGGCCGCCGATGGGGTTCGTGATGCCCGAGCTGGTGCGCGTCGTGGTCGCCATCGACCCGGCAGCGAGCTCGGGCGAGGACGCCGACGAGACCGGCATCATCGTCGCCGGCAAGGACAAGGACAGCCGCGGCTATGTATTGGCCGACCTCTCCGGCCATCACACGCCGATCGAGTGGGCCCGCATCGCCGTCGCCGCCTATAAGAGCCACGGTGCCGACAGGATCGTCGCCGAGGTCAATAACGGCGGCGAGATGGTCGAGGCGACGCTGCGCGTGGTCGACGACAACGTCGCCTATACCGCAGTGCACGCCACCCGCGGCAAGGTGGTGCGGGCCGAACCGGTGGCGGCGCTCTACGAGCAGGGCCGCATCCGGCACATCGGCGCCTTCACGGCGCTCGAAGACCAGATGTGCGAGTTCACCCCGGACCTCGACCGGTCAAAGCCAAAACGGGATTCGACCGACCCTTCGAGCCTGGGCAAAGGCGGCCGCACCTCGCCCGACCGCGCCGATGCGCTGGTGTGGGCCTTCACCGAGCTCCTCGTCGAAGAGATCTCGAGCTGGGGCATCTACGAGACCACCCGGCGCAAGGCCGAGGCGGTGATCAAAGCGCGGCTTGCGGCGGCCGAGGCGGGACGGCCCAAATCCGAGTTCGCGCCGGGCTCAATGGAATACCAAGCGCTGCACCCGGAGTGGAAGCCGCAGGAGGAGTAGGCCCATTGCTCGATCGCCTGGGACTGTGAACAGTGCGGCGATAGGCGCTCAGCCGGCGGGGGCCCAGGCTTTCGTGACCCGCTGCAGCGAGACGGAGTAGTTGCCGGCCATGCCGGCCGGCGAATGTACGGTCACGATGACGCGGGCGTAGCTCTCGTCTAGACCGAAGCATTCATCCCATTTCTCTGTGTCGAAATAATCCTCGGTAGCGGCCGCAATAGCGGCTTCGTGCTTGTTCTCCGCCCAAGGCTCGTGTCCCACTTCTCGACCGCTTCCGTTTCCGGCGACGCATCCTCGGATTTGACGGAGAGAGAAACATCAATCATTGGTTTTGGACTCCACCTGTCATCCGGCCATCCATTGGGCCAAATTCACCACGAGGCGGCCCAAGCCGAAGGGGTCGCCGAGACCGACCAGGTCGCCGAAAGCTTCGAGCGAGCGGCCAAGGACCAAACCGCCGATAATGCTGGTTATCGGTGGCTGGGGCGCCGGCGGGTCTCATGAGCGCCGCGAGGGCTTGACCGCCGCAATCTGCGCTTGCCGGCGCCTCGGCCGAGTTCGAGCGCGTGCGGGCACCGGCACATCGGGGGCGATGGTGGCGCCAGCTCGATCTGGCCGGCTTGCGTGCCGAAGATGACCGCCGGCCTGGGGAATGGCTGGCCGCTGTGCTGGCTGTGCGCGGCCCGAGGCAAGCCCGAAGACGATCGCCTCGGCAGAGCGTGCCATCGACACTGGCCTTCAGGAGCCTGTTGGCGAGGCTCCGGCGCCCGATCGCCTCACAAGGGGCCGCCGGCGGTCAGCTCACAGCGCTCGGCCCGCTTGGCCCTGGTCTTCTCGATCTCCGCGGCGATGTGAAGTTTTGTCAAGTTCTGGTGGCCGATCTCGGCCGCCGTTTTGGCGCTGTAACCGGCCCGGATGGCGGCCTTCGTGGCGTTTGGCTCGATCAGGTAACTTTGGACGAACCGCGCCTGCTTGGCGGTGAGTTAAGCCGGATCGAGCCTGTGGTATTCGTTCACCGCCTGCGAGAGGTAATGGCACTCGTCGGCTTTAACCGGTACGAGCCCGCCAGCACCGACGAGAAAGGCGAGCCCGCGGGATCGGGAAGGAGCCGAGGGCCGACTCTTGGCTTGGCAGCAAGCGGGTGGGATTCGCATGAAAAGCGAAGCTAGGATCGCACTCGGCACCGAGCCGGGATCGGACGGGCGACGGATCGGCCGCGACCCGCGGAAGATGGGACCGGATGAACTGCGCGCGCTCGGGCATGCGCCGATGGCTCCGGCAGCGGTTATCCGGGCACACTGTCTCGATTGCTGCGGCGGTTCGAGCGACGAGGTGCGCAAGTGCACGGCGGTGAATTGCCCTAGTTGGCAGCTTAGGCATCGATCTCGAGGAGCGGCACGGCAACTCCGGCTGGTTCATCCCGATACCGGCCACCTTTGTCGTCGATCAGTCGGGGGTCATCCGCTACGCCTTCGTGAACGTGGATTTCACTCGCCGTGCGGAGCCCGAAGAGGTCGTCGACGTGTTGCGCGCGTTGAGCGGACGGCAAAACGCCTGCGGTTGATCATGCTGCGTTGGGAGTTGCGTCGTTCAGCCTGCCTCTGCGGCGCCGCTAGATGGACGGCTTGAAACGAAGCCTGCCTAACCGACAAGCTGCGACCACGTCAGGCGGGCTCCGCCGCGGACATGTTTTTGATGCCGTGCACATTAATTGGAATTCTTCAGATGCTTGCCCTGATAGCGGCGCTAGGACAATACGTGTGACCACGTATGCGGCGATATTCCCCATATTTGCGAGTTGTACGCGCGATCGTCCGCTGCTGTAGGCCGCAGGGTCTTCTGCTGGTCGTCCGAAACGATCGGTGGCCGCCTCGTGGTGGTGGAACTTGTTACTTGCGTCCGGCCGAAACGCACCCTGCACCGTCGGCCGTCGCGTCTGACCACAGCCTCCGTCATGCTGTGCGCAGGCGGTGTCCGCAGCCGGGCGATCAGCGACAGGATGTCGGCGAACATCTGCCGCGACACCGCCACCTCGGCCATTTGGAACATGATGTAACGGCCGTGGCTCACGACCTTCGCGCCGGTCTTGATTAGCTTCTCGCGCAGGCTGGTCAGCGACCACGGCTCCGTCGATTTGGCGTCCGCATGAAGTTGCCGATGTTGTAGGCCAGCACATGGAGCTGAAAACGCACGGCGTTGGCAGCGAAGGAACGGCATGCGAGCTTTCTTCCTGCGCACCCGCATTCCCCTGAGCGCGAAGGGCGGCGCGAGAGCGCCCCGTGGCAGCGCGGTCGCGAGCAAGGCTGGAGCGAGGCGCTATTGCTGTCGGCTATGGCGCCTTGGCGTTCGCCATCTGGGAATAAACTGCGTTTCCGCGAGTCTCATCTCCTAAGGCACCTTTTACGCCCGTTCCGGATCACTCTACAGGGACATATCCATGAAGCTTGCTACCAGCATTTCAATTGCCGCGATCTGCGCGCTTACCACCATCGCCGCCCGTGCCGATGATGGCTTTTTCCAAACACTGGACGGAGGCAATCGCTATGTCATGACCGCCCTGACATCGGATCTCCCCAACGTCGCGCCGAACCAAGATCCGGTTTTACAAAACGCTTGGGGCATCACCTTTACGCCGGGCGCGAGCCCGTTCTGGATCGCCGACAACGCCACCGGCTGCTCGACACTCTACGACGGCGCGGGTGTTCCTGCTGGTGGTCCACCGCCCCTGAAGGTCAAGATCCCGCTCCCGGGTGGGCAGCCCTCGGCGACATCCTGTATGCCGGTTAGCCCCAATGCCAATCCACCGCCGACGAATGCAGCACCGACCGGCATCGTGTGGAATCCGACTACGACATTTCTCGTGCCTGGAACGCAGACTGCCGCGGTCTTCATCTGGGCTACGGAGGATGGGACGATTTCGGCCTGGGCGCCGACCCTACCTGATACCAGCCAAGCTATACTAGCTGCCGACAACTCGGGATCGGGATTGGGCGCGGTTTACAAAGGGCTCGTGTTCGGGACCAACTCACATGGGGTCTTCCTTTATGCGACAGACTTCCGCAACGCGAAGATCGACGTTTTTGCCCCCAATGGCCCCAATAATAACGGGTTGTTCCCAGCGGCGGACAGCGCACAGATCCCCGGCAGCTTCTCGGACCCTAATATCCCAGCCGGCTTTGCGCCGTTTGGTATCCAGAACATCAACGGCGTCCTGTTCGTGACCTATGCTCTCCAAAACCAGCAAAAGCATGATGACGTGGCCGGTAAAGGCAACGGGTTTGTTGATGTTTTCGACACTGACGGCAATCTGATCGGGCGGTTTGCCAGTCAGGGAACGCTGAACTCCCCTTGGGGCGTCTCGCGGGCATCGTTCGCGTTCGGCCGGTTCAGTGGCGATATCCTCGTCGGCAATTTCGGCGATGGCCGTATTACCGCGTTCGGTAATGACGGGAAATCGGAGGGGCTCCTGCGGGACGCCATGACCAACAAGCCATTGGCCATTGATGGCTTGTGGTCGCTCGCCCTTGGCGGCGGTCGCAACTCGAACTCCGATGTCCTCTATTTCACTGCGGGCCCCAACGGCGAGATGGATGGCAAGTTTGGGACGATCACACCGAAGCAGTAGTGTTCACGTACTTCAGCGGCTTGTCGACGAACCTGATAGTCGTTACGGTAAGGGGTTGCAGCCTTGTGATACGGCTGACCGTCCGTCAGGCTTCTTCAATCGCAGACGACTGGAGGAGAAGGCGGCGCTAATGGCCGAAGTGGAGGCCAAGGGCGGTCAGGTTTCGGCCGAAGGCGCCCCTCCCCGAGGGGGGCTTTGCACAGAAAGACCGTTCTGCAAAAAAAACCCAGGACCTGCACAAAAAAGGCTGCGGGAAAGGACTGAGAGACACGCCCCTCTCGGGCGAGGGGTTTCCGGGGTGAGGACGGGAAGGTCCGGAATCGGCACTCAGCAGGCATTCTCGGGTGGCGGCGCGAGGGTCTCAAATGCGCCGATTCCGGCCATTCGCGAGCCAGCCATCGAAGCACGATGCTCGACGTGATGCCGACATTCGGGCCGGTACGTTAATCCAACAATTCTGCGAAAGCCTCGTTAGCGATAGGCGAGGCACCCGCCCGTTATGCCCAGCAGCATCACTGGGGTGTCGCCGTGGCGAAATCCGTGCTTGACGTCAGTTCGCCGGTCGCGAAGGCAAGCGCCGCCGCGTTGACCAGCGACTGCGAGTGTGCCCGGGCCACTGCAGCGCGCGCCGAGGCGAGCCCCGTTTGCGCCGACGTCGCGTCGGTCAGTGTGCCGACGCCATGCGCATAGGAATTGCTGGCGCTGTGGAAGGCCGCTTCGGATGCGGTCTGCAGGGCGATGGCGGCATCGTATTGCTGTAGCCCCGTATCGACCTGGTCGTAGGCGAGTGCCACCTCGCGCAAAGCCTGGTCGACGCGCTCGTTCAGCCCGGCCGCGGCCTCTTCGCGCTTCGACTGGGCGAGGCTCAGCTTGTTCTGCAGCAATCCGCCGGTGTAGAGCGGCCATTCGAACTTCAGCAACGCGGCGCCCTGTGGCTTGTTGACCGAGAAATAGGGCGAGTTGTTTACGTTGAGCCGGCCGAGATTGCCCTGCACATTCGCGCCCAGCGAAACTTTCGGGGCCAGAGCGGAGCGTGCGGCCGCGATTTCGGCATCCGTCGCGCGGAGCTTCGCCACGTCGGCGAGCAGGTCGGGCCGCCGCCGCAGCGCCTCGCCGAGCACGTCGTCGACAGTGCGTGCCGTGCGCTGCGGCAGCGGGCGCTGGGAGGCGTCCGCCACGCGCAGTTTCGTGGTCGGCGGCAGGTCCATCGCCGCAAGCAGCGTGTACATCGCGTCGTGCTGAGCGGTATTGGTCTGCGCGAGATCGTACTGCGCCTGCGCCGTCGCGCGTCGGGCGAGCTGGACGTCAACGATGGTGTCGAGACCGCGGCCGAACAGCGCCTCCGCAGATTGCTGCACCACCTGCGCATCGGCCAGGCCTTGCCGCGCTGCGCGTACTGCGGCGTCGGCGCCGTCCAACGTGAAATATGTGCGGGCCACGTTGAAGATCAGTTGCTGATGCGCCGCCGTGAACGCCACGTTCCCGGCGATCGAAAGCTGACCCGCCGCTTCGACTGCGGCTGCGCGGCCGCCGAAATCGAGAAGCAGATAGTTTACGGCGAGCTGCGGGATTACTTCCTGAGCGTTGAAAATGATGAAGCCTTGCGGGACGAGGCTGCTGGGGAACGGCGTCACGAAGTGCTCCCAGCCGGCGACCGCGCTCGCCGTCAGCGCCGGAAGATAGGCGGCGCGCGCGATGCCGACATTGATCGCCGCCTGCCGCGCCTGTTCCCAGGCGACGCGCGTCGCCGGGTTGCGGCGCTGGGCGATATCGATCAACTCGACGAGCGAATAGACATGGTTGGGATCAACATCGGCCGGCGACGGCAACTGGACTGCCGTGTTCTCCGGTACTGTGAACCGCCGGGCCGCGACGGCAGCGGATGCGGGGGTTGCCGGCGCTTCTTCGGAGGGCTGGAATTGCCACGGGGTGTCGGGCGATGCCGGCGCGAGGTCGCGCGTATCATTGCAGGCGCCGAGCAGCGCACATCCCGCCAGGGCAATGCGTCGGAACCTAGGCGGTAGCATTGAATGCACCTCCGACCGACCGCGCGATCACCGGCCGTGGTGGCGGACCCACTTCGTCGAGAATTTTGCGGATGTCCTGGTGCAGCACGCCGTACCACGTCGCGAGCGCCGTGAGGTGATCACCCGGGCCGGATATCGCCGGCGGTTCCGGTAGGCCACCCACCACCTCGCCCGCTCCCTCGCCGCTGCGCGTCCATGACGCTGCCCGCCGGAACCACGCTGCCAACGCCTGGTGATGCGCGCGAATCGTGTCGTGCATTGGGTGCGGAAGGTCGTGCTCGGCAAGATCGGTGCGCAAATCGAGGATCGCCGAGATGGGGATGAACAGGCGGCCGACCTGCTCTACCACAGTCGCGTCGATCGGCCGCCTTCCGACAGCGCGCCGCACCTCGCTCGTTTCGAACGGATCGTTGACCAGGACCGCGCGCGCCTGCGTGATCGCCTGCCCGAACGCCATCTCGGCCGCGGACCGAGCGGCCTGCGAAGTCTCCTCATCGGGGCGGGCACCCAATCCCACCAGCGCCGCCAGTCGCTCCAATGCGTTGGCGAGGTTCGTGCGCACCACATTGGCCACGCTCACCGGCCAGATCGTCGTGAAGATCACCAAGATCACGATATTGCCGAAGAGGATGCCGATGGTGCGGTCCCTCGCGGTATACATGTCGATCGTCGGTCCGTAGCCCTGCAGCACGACAAGATAGAAGGCGAGGCTGACCTGCAGGCCGGCATAGGCGATGCGCTCGCTGCCGCTTGCGATCCAGGCGGCGAGCAAGGTCACCGGCGCCAGGAGTAGGAGCAGGTCGCCAAGATCGGTCATCAGCGGCATCAGCAGCAGGATTGCGCCGAGGCCGAGGCCGGCGCCGATCAGGCAGCCAATGAAGCGCAGCGTCGCCTTGTGGATCGTGTCGCCGACGGTGCCGAGGGCGACGAAGAAGCAGGTGATGACGCAGGTGTGGATGCCCGGCCAGTCAGTCATGCTCATGGCGAAATAGCAGATCATCACCGCCAGCGTGACCTTGAGGGCGAAGCGGGGGTATTCCGGGTTGCTGAACGCATCCGTCGCCAGCAGCCGACCCGGCGCCTTCTCCGCGGCATGCGCTTCCTGCCCTGCCGCCGCTGCCGCCAATGTCTCCCCGATCGCTCGCAGCGTGCGCGAGATCCGGTCGGCCACCGGTTGCGTGGCGCCGGTCGCGGTGATGATGACCGGTTCGGGGCTCGGGGCCGCTCGGTCCTGCAGGGCGCGTTCCGCGCGGCGGCAGGCGACCGCCGCCGGGACCAGCGGCTTGCGCGCGTCGCCCGCGACGCGGAACCAGGCGAGCAGCAGCAGGCCGAGCCGGCCGATCTCGTCGATCAGCGACGCGCCCCAGACGAGGCGGGGACGGCCACGGTGCAGCAGTCCGGCGAGATGGTGGAGCTTGTGCAGCTGTGCTGTGCCCTCGAAGGCTTGGGCTTCGAGCCGGCGTTCCGCTCCGCTCTCGCCGGCGCAAAAGCGTGCTGCCGTTGCCAGTCGCTCGCCCAGCGCCTGGTACAGCAGGCGCGCCGGGTCGCGCCCGGTCAGCAGGTTGGCGACGATCACCAGTATGATGGGGAGGGCAACGGCTAGGCTCAGCCAGAGGAGAAAACGCACCAACGCTTCTTCCGGCGGGCCGAAGACGATCTCCGGCAAGGCGAACTGCTCGGCATTGGCCGCGGTTGCCGGCTGCAGCGCGAGGCCGAGCACCTGGTCGCCCATGGTCAGACCGTAGGCAATGATAAAACCGGCGACAAAGAACACCGGTCCCGGCGTCGCGGTCCGCGACAGAAACATCGCGACGAAGGTCATTGCCGCCATCAGCGGAACCCGCAGCGCCGGCTCCGACAGGCTGAGCATGAAGACCGCGATCGTCACGAAAATCGCCAGGACGACGGCGATGCCTGCGAGCAGCGCCGTCAGGATCGTCGTGACCGCCTCGCGACCCGATACGAACAGAACAATATAGCCCGAGAGGGCAATTTCGGAGATGCGAAACGTTTCCGCTATCGCGACCAGGGCGAGGACGACGCCGACAATGCGCAGACAGTCGCCGAGCCGGCCGGGGGTCGGACGCAGCTCGCGGCGCAGCAGTGCAATGAGGTCGCGCGCATTGCCTTCGTCCACATCAGGCGCCGGGCCGCGACGCTCGGCATGCCCGTTCATTTATCGATCACGATTACGGCCGTGGCGCCATAGCGCATCAGGTCGTCGGGCGGCGCGTCGAGTAGGACGCGTACCGGGAAGCGAGCCGCGATCCGTACCCAGTTGAGGGTACGCTCGACATGCGGGAGGCCGCCAAACGTGGCGCTGACATCCGATGCCACGCCCCAGCCGAGGCTGTCGATTTGGCCGCGCAGCGGGCGGCTTGGTTGCGCCATCACGTAGACGGTCGCGCGCTGCCCCGGTTCCATTCCCGCGAGATCGGTCTCGCGGAAATTGCCGATCGCATACCAGTGCTCGGTGTCGATGATCGTGAACAGCGGGTGGCCGGTGGCGGCGAACTCCCCGGCGGCGACGTCGAGTGCGGTGATTCGGCCATCGCAGGGCGCGCGCACGACCGTCTTGTTCAGGTCGCGCTCGGCGAGGGCGAGCGTCGCGCGCGCGCCTTCCAGCTCCGCCTCGGTGGGCTTGGTGTTGGTGATGGCCTGGCGCGCCTCGTCCGCCTGCAGCTGCGCCTGCTGCAGCGCGATCTGCGCGGTGCGCTGCGCCGTGCGCGCCTGGTCGACCTGTTGCGCGGTGACGAAGCCCTGCCCGAGCAGCGGCTCCATCCGCCCCAAGGTGCTCGAAGCGAGAGCCCGCTGCGCCTCGGCGCTGCCGATCCCGCGTTCGGCGGCACCGGCCTTGGAGGTCTGCGCCGCGACCTGGTCGGCGGTCAGGGCGAGCTTGGCCTCCAGGCCGCGCACCGCCGCGCGAGCCTGGTCCACGCGCATTCGGTATGGGTCGGGGTCGATCCGGAACAGCACGTCGCCCTTGCGCACTGCCTGGTTGTCGCGCACGTCGAGCTCGACAATCCGGCCGCTGACGTCGGGCGCCATGTGAACGAGGTCGGCCTGCAGATAGGCGTCGTCGGTGCGCGGCCGCTGATCGATCCGGCGCGTTGCGAGGAGGACGGTCACCAGGAGGCCGGCCAGCGCGACCAAGCTGACCAGGATCCCTAGCGCCCTGCGAAATGCCAACATCGCTCAGTGACCGAACCAGAGCAGCCAGGCAAGCAACGTGGCGGACACTGCGAGGGCGGCGTAGGTAAGCAGTGGGGCGACGACGTAGTCGGTGATACCGGTCACCGCGAGGACCTGCCGGATGAGGACGGCGGCGATGATGCCGATTGCCGCGCACAGCATCCAGGCCGGGAAGTAGGAGCCGAGCAGATCCATTGTCGGCGAGTAACTGCACGCGGCGACCGGCAGCGCGATCGCAACTCGCCACGAGGTTAGCGGAGCACAGCAGCGTCGACCGGCCCGAAGCCATCTGCTGCTCCCGGCAGCGGTCAACGTCACCCCCCAGAAACCTGATGCCGCCGACATTCCACTCAATCCGTTTCGATTTCCATTTTTGGCATCTTAGCACGGACGCGATCGCATCAGGATGCAAGGCGCGGCTAGCCGCCATTGACCGTGAATCTGTCCCCAACCTTCAGCCCAGCGATCAGGTCCCATATCGATCCGCGTGCTTTGCGCTGCGATCGAAAGTGCGCGAGTGCTCGGGGCATTCCCTACGACATCTGCTTCACTCGCGGGTGGAAGTAAGACACATTTAGGGCGATTCGTAGGAACCGGCTGAGACTGAAGGGAGGATCCGAATGGCCGATGCCAAGAACGACGACCAATCCAACGGCAAGCTGAAGCTTAAGGAATACGAGCGCGAACTTGCGCGCTTGCATGTCGAGTTCGTCAAGCTCCAGCAGTGGGTGGTGCACAAGGGCCTCAAGGTCTGCATCCTCTTCGAGGGGCGCGACGGCGCCGGCAAGGGCGGCACGATCAAGGCCATGACCGAGCGCGTGAGCCCGCGCATCTTCCGGGTCGTGGCGCTCCCGGCGCCGACCGAGCGCGAGAAGTCGCAGATGTACGCCCAGCGCTACGTCCCGCATCTCCCGGCCGCGGGGGAGATCGTGATCTTTGACCGCAGCTGGTACAACCGCGCCGGGGTCGAGCGCGTGCTGGGGTTCTGCACCGAGGAGCAAGCTAAACATTTCTTGGAAATCGTTCCAGTGTTTGAGAAACTCGTCGTCGAATCCGGGGTCATTCTGCTGAAATACTGGCTGGAGGTCAGCCCCGACGAGCAGACCAGGCGGCTCGAGGGGCGCATCGATGACGGGCGCAAGATCTGGAAGCTGTCGGACATGGATCTCAAGTCGTACTCGCGCTGGTACGACTATTCGCGCGCACGCGACGAGATGTTCCTTGCCAGCGATACGTCATGGGCACCGTGGTACGTCGTTCACTCCGACAACAAAAGGCGGGCGCGGCTCAACGCCCTGACGCACATCTTGAGCCGGATCCCCTACGAAGGGCTGAAGCGCGAGAAGGTCGAACTGCCGAAAAGGCAGCATCGAGGGGACTACAAGGACCCTGACTACCCGTTCCGGATGATCCCAGAGGTCTTCTGAACCGCTGCGGGGCGGGGGCGCCGTGGCGAAAAGGCCCATCACCGTGTCGAGCCGTCAGAGGGCCCTCGTTCGTCTCGGCGACAGGCGATGGTCGGTCGGTACATGGCAGGATCGGATTAGAGATCCGAGCCTGACGGTCCTGTTGGTCCTCGAACTCTGCGCGATGTTTATCGCTGCGCCGCTGGCGGCAAAGGGCCTGCCGATAGCGAGAGTGGTCGCTAATACGCTGGTTCTTGCGGTCCTGGTGATCGTCGTGATGCTATCGCCGAGGCCGGGCGCCATTATCTTGATCTTGCTGGGGCTAGCAACCACCGCGACTAGCCTCGTACTGAGCGCGGAATGGTCACCGGTTTCGACCACGGTGCTCCGCCACGGCGGGGAAATTCTTGCCTTCTCCGCATTGACTTGGGTAGTAGCGCACGCTGTCTATGCTCCCGGTCGTATTACATTTCATCGTCTTCAAGGTGCAATCGTAATATATCTGAGCCTCGCAACGATTTTTGCCTCGGCCTATAGCCTGACCTGGGAGCTGAACCCCGGCGCCTTTGCCAACCTCGCTGCCCAGGTGGGGGGCCCGAAGGAAGTCGGGACCATGCTGTATTTCAGCCTCACCACGCTGACCACCACGGGTTACGGCGATATCGTGCCGCTCGATCCGTTCGCCCGCAGCCTGGCCAATCTCGAGTCGGTTATCGGACCATTCTATCTCGCCATCACGGTTGCCCGCCTGGTGACAATGGAACTGGCAGACCGCCGCCGCTGACCTCGACCATGATCGAGACCATACCTCTCGCGACTCGCCCTGCCTCCATTGCAGAGCGGCTGTTGCCCATCCTTGGCTGGCTTCCGGGCTATCGGCGCGACTGGTTCTTGCCGGATGTCCTGGCCGGCCTCGCTGTCTGGGCGGTCATGGTGCCGGAAAGCATGGCCTATGCCGGCATCGTCGGGGTGCCGCCGATCATGGGGCTCTACACGATCGTCCCGCCGTTGATCGCCTACGCGCTACTCGGTACCTCGCGGCTGCTGGTCGTCGGCCCGGATACCGCCACCGGCTTGATCTCGGCGCTGACCGTCGGCGCCATTGCGGCGCAGGGAACTCCAGAATTCGATGCACTCACCTCTACTTTGGCAGTGTTGATCGGCGCCTTTTTCCTACTGTTTGGTGCGCTGCGGCTGGGCTGGGTGGCGGCCTTCATCCCGACACCGGTCATGCGGGGATTTATCGAGGGACTCGTCTGCGTCACCATAATCGGTCAAGTCCCGCATCTGCTTGGCATCGAGGGCACATCCGGCAACTTCTTCACCAAACTCTGGTTCATTCTTCAGCATTTGTCGGACATATCGATCGCCCCGGTGCTGACCGGTTTGCTCAGCCTCATAGCGATGCTGCTGCTGCGCCATCTGGCACCGCGTGTACCCGCGGCCCTAGTGGTCGCGGTCGTGGCCACGATCCTTGTCGGCCTGCTCGGCGGTGGAGCCGCCGGTGTCAGTGTGGTCGGCGAGCTCCCGTCCGGCCTGCCTCACCTCGCGTTGCCCCACCTTGACCCCGCGATACTGCAGGAGCTCGCGCCCGGGGCGCTCGCCATCGTGCTGGTCGGCTATGCCGAGGCGCTCGGCGGGGCAAAGGCCGCGGCCATGCAGGGCGGCGGCGACATCGACCCGAATCAGGAGCTGATCGCGCACGGGCCCGCCAATATTCTGAGCGGCCTGTTCGGCGGTTTCCTCGTTGTCGGCAGCCTGTCCAAAACCTCCGTCGCAATGGCTGCCGGCGCCCGCACCCAGCTCGCCAATCTCGTTGCAGCAGTCCTTTGCTTCCTGACGCTGGTGTTGTTGACGCCGTTATTCCGGGGCATGCCGCATCCGGCACTCGCCGCCATCGTGATCGCGGCAATGCTTCACCTCTCCAAGCCCGAGTATTTGCGCGGTCTATTCGCACGCAGCCGCTGGGAGTTTGGCCTCGCCGCGATCGTTGTCGCCGCAGAGCTGACATTGGGCGTCCCACACGGCATCGCTCTGGGTGTGGCGCTGTCGCTTTTAATGTTGATCTATCTAACCAGCCACCCGCAAGGCGCGGTGCTCGGTCAGTTGCCGGGTACCGAGGCCTATCGTGACGTCCGGCGCCACCCCGAGGCGCTCACCTTCCCCGGCTTGCTGATTTGGCGCGTCGGCGGCGACCTATTCTTTGCGAGCATCGGTCACCTTGGCGAGGAGCTGAAGGCTGCACTGGCCGCCAACCGCCCGCCGGCGAGGCATGTGCTTCTAGACGCAGATTCGGTGAACTTCGTCGACACCAGCGCCTGCGACGCATTGCTGGACTCAATCAAGGAGTTGCAAAGCCAAGGCATCACGTTCGCCTTTGCGCGTGTGCGTGACGAAGTACGAGAGCGGTTACGGCTCGGGGGCATAGAGGCCATCGTCGGTTCGTCCAACTTCTACGAACGTGTGACCGACGGCGTACTCGCCTGGCAAGAGCAAGAACCGCTCACCGCTGACGGTGCCCGGATTTAGAAGAACCTGAACCTGAGCAGGTAAAGGATGATCGCGAACAAGGTGAAGATCGCCGCTATCAGCCCAGCGACCACCCAAAAACCGTTGGAGCTGCCGCTGAACGGGACGCCGCCGACATTCATGCCCCAAATGCTCGCGATCAGCGTTGCCGGCAGGAATATCACCGAGAACATCGTGAGTGTGTAAAGGTTTCGGTTGGTCTCCTCCTCGACCTGCGCCCGCAGCTCTTCGACCAGGAACTGACAGCGCTCCGCGTAATCCTGCGTATCCTCGCTCAGTGCCGCGTAGCGATGGATCTGGCGGTCGAAGCGGTCGAATTCTTCGCCTGGAAACAGCGCCGGACGCTCGCGCGTGAATTCGAGCATCGCGGTGCGCTTGTAGGCCATGTCGCGGGCGACCCGGATCGAATTGCGTCGCATCTCCAGGATGTCCTTACGTTGCCCGGCGCCGTCACGTTTCAACACCTTCGACTCGATTGCACTGAGGCGCTCACTGGCCTGCTGCAACAGACGCTCGCCGATGTCATTGAGGGCTCTGAAGAATTCCGTGATCAGCCCGCACGGGCTCGCCGGTAGGGCCGTATTGGCCTCCACCCGGCGTCGCAGCTCCTTGACTGAGAGCAGCGGGATGCGTCGACCAGTGACGAGCAGTGTCCGAGTGGCGGCAACGCTGAGCGAGCCCGCTTCCAGGGTGCCGACGCCGGGCTCGTCGCGGAAGTCCCGCAAATGGCCATAGACCAGATCCGGCGCGACGAAGAGCCTACCCCACTGGATCGGAGCGGCTACCGCCTCGACGACATCGCGCGGCCAGGGACGGCGGGATAGCCAAGCTTGCGCCGCGGCATCGCGGAGGTCGAGATGCACCCAGACAAAATCCGCGTTGTCCGCCGCGACGTCAGCCTCCGCAATATCGTGCAGCGCCTGCCCCAGCCCGCCTCGGAATGCGAAGGCGAACGATGGACCACCGTCACTCATGCTTTGCTCGGTAATTTTAAGGTTGATGATATCGGCTCGAAGCTGTGTCCATGGTACTGGGGCGGCGGGAGCGGGTCTGGACGGGCCTCGCTCGAGGTCGGGTAGGGGGTTGGCTCATTCGGCGTTCGCGAGGTCGTATAACCGATAAATCCGGTCGGAGAACCAGCTCGTCAGGCGGTGCTTCGGTACGCTCTCGTCGAGTTCAGGCGGGGCGCTCAGCCGACCAGCGGCCTGACGCCGAGCCAGCGCTCGGCAGAGCTCCTGGGCGACTTGCGGCCGAGCTTCCAGAATGGGCGTGAGATCCGCCTTTGCGAGCTCATACCCCATGGTGAGGATCAATGCGCCGAGCTTCGCGATGGCGGCGGCACCGGCCTTGGAGGTCTGCGCCGCGACCTGGTCGGCGGTCAGGGCAAGTTTCGCCTCCACGCCGCGCACCGCCGCGCGAGCTTGGTCAACGCGCATTCGGTATGGGTCCGGGTCGATCTGGAACAGCACGTCGCCCTTGCGCACCGCCTGGTTGTCGCGCACGTCGAGCTCGATGATGCGGCCGCTGACGTCCGGCGCCATGTGAACCAGGTCGGGCTGCAGATAGGCATCGTCGGTGCGCGGCCGCTGATCGATCCGGCGCGTTGCAAGGACGACGGTCACCAGGACGCCGACCAGCGCGATGAAGCTGACCAGGATGCCGAGCGCCTTGCGAACTGCCAACATCGCTCAGTGACCGAACCAAAGCAGCCAGGCGACCGACGTGGCGGACACCGCGAGGTCGGCATAGGTCAGCAGCGGGGCGACGACGTAGTCGCCGATGCCGGTCACCGCGAGGATCTGCCGGCCGATGACTGCGGCGGCGATGCCGACAGCCGCGCACAGCATCCAGGCCGGGAAGTAGGAGCCGAGCAGTCCATTGTCGGCGAGTAACTGCACGCACCGACCGGCAGCGCGATCGCGACCCGCCCCAAGCCGAGCGGACCGCGGCGGTGTCGATTGCGCCGGATCGACGTGTCGCCCTCCGCAACGAGCGAACACCCACTCATGCCGCCATCACCGGACATAACCAGTCTTGGAATATCCTAGCGCGTCCGGCGAACCTGTTAGTCTTTTTTAGCTAATCGGCCGGCGGTCATGCCATCAGCCCGCAGGAACACGAAATCTTCATTCAATGAAGGCGGATGATGAGCACCCAGTAGGCTTGCTCTACAGAGTAGAAAGTAGCCTCTCCGGAGCGCGGAAGTCCAGTAGAAGGGCGGCTTGCCAGCCGACCCCGGCCGGTTCTCGGCGCTCCCGAATGACGGCTAAG
>CAWBFS010000052.1:0-61529 GCA_963788085.1 uncultured Alphaproteobacteria bacterium | reverse complement strand
GCGTCGGCAAACGCCGCCAAATCGATGCCAAACAGCTGCGCCCCACGCTGGACCATCGCTGCTCTGCTGTTCCCTTGCAAGGGCTTCTCAGGGTCGCGCGATTGCAGCACATCGAGCAGTGTGTCCCCGAACTCGGGCGGGGCCGTATTGCGCAGCAGGTTTCGGATGCTGAAGGGTGTGGAGAGGTGGACCTCGAGCGTGTTGAGGTTGACTGCCCCAGGTGGCGGGAATGGCGGCGGTGGCAACACGCTTGCTGGCTGACCGAAGGTCTCCGAAAGCGCCATCGCACACGCCAACGGCTCTATGGTTTCCGTCGTCCCTCCCGGAAACAGGGTGGGGAAAACAATTTCAGCGCCGTTGAATAAACTCGTGAACGAGAGCTCCCCTTGCAGGCCGCCGACGATGAACTGCAGAATTTCCACTCCGTTCGCTCGCAAGCCGAAGCGGCCCGGCCCGCCGACAAAGCCGGTCACGGTGCCGTTCTGCAGGTCGGTCGTTGCGCTGTGTACGGTGAAGCTGCGCGGGATCATGTTGGCCTTGCCGAAGATGCAGCCGGCAGCGGAACATTGCAGTGCCGCGGCGAAATTGCCGAGCGAAGATTGACCGTTTTGAACACCGCCTGCATTCGCGGTGATGTCCGCCGTCGGCACCGCCTCCATTAGCCCTCGGCCGATATAGGGTGGCCCCGCTCGCTGTCCCACGCTGCGTTGGAAGCTGCCGATCGGTGCGAGGGTGCCGTTCAAATTTGCGTCGAGCGCGATGGGCGGCAGCGGCTTTGTTAGGCAGTCGAGGCCGGCGGGCCGGTGATGCTGCACAAACCCTCCGAACGGCTGCGCTATCTTGCCGGTGACGATGTTCGCGGTCGTTCCGTCGAGCGGATCGAAAAAGCCGATGCCGGTAGGGTTGCTGGCCGCGTCAGGCGTGGTTCGGGTCGAAATCGCCAAAGGTCGTGAAGGCCGCTGTCCTTCCGGTATTCGTGAGGGCATCGAGATTATCGGGTGCGCGGCCGCCGCCGGTATTGGGATCGAGCGAAGTGAACTCGAAATTGATCGGCGTCGAGCGCGCCGCGCGCGTGACATTGGATACATTGCTGCAAGTGGAATTCAAATTCGGGGGGAGGCAATCTTGGCCTTGCAGCAGCCCTTTGCTGTTGATCGCTTCGGCTGCGTTCAGGTGGCAACCGATGCAAGCCGGCTGATTGTTGATCGGGCCCAGCCCCTGGGCGGCAGTATGGAACATCGTAAAGAACTTCAGGCCCTCGACCAGCTTATCCTTTTCGGGCTTCGTGGTGTCGGGGTAGACGAGGTTGTCGAGGTCGTTCTCCGTCAACCCGATATTCAGCGTGAACGGGGCGACAACGCCGAACTTGTCGCGGCGAACGCGCTTTGCCGGTGTGAACGTCGTTTCGGCCGGCGGAGAAGCAATGTCGAAATCTTCCTGAATCGAAGACGTTGGCCATGCCCGACGGACATGTCGGCGGAGTTGTCGAGGTGTCGCATCCCGCTTCCGCCTCCCGTTGCGTCAGCAATGTGGCATCCGTCGGGTTGTTAGATCCCAATTCGGCCGATGCGGGGAGCGTGAAAAAAGCGACGGCCGCAGCTGCGGTCAAAATGATTGGGAGCTTGCGCATAAGCTTCGTCCCTAGAGCACGGGGCTGTACCCCTTTCGCCCGATATTCTGGTCGATAGCTCGGAATTATGAGACCACCTTAACCAAACTTAAAGATAACCTTTTATGAAGCTACGCGCCGCCGATTATGGGGAATAGCTGCCACGGCAGCGATGCTACCGATGGATCTGGAACGAGAAGTCATCAGCCGACGGGAACCGAAGGTCCGCTTTCTATCTTCTGCGCCGGGATCCTGGTGGCATAACGAACGGCCGAAACGCCTCGCAGCTCGGGCGAGCGCAGCCGCCGCCCTGCGGCCGCAGCTCATAGATGATACTGAGGCAGCTCTAACTGGTAGCGGATGTCGCGACCGATAGCGATCCTCGCGATGGCGGGTACCCGAAACGTCTTAATCACCTGATCGCGGAAGAAAACCCCGGGCCGGGTCCGCGGGACGAAGGCCGCGGCGAAGCGCTCGGCCGCTCGCTGCTTGGCATGGATGAAGGGTCGCAACCGATCCTCGTACCGGCGGAATGCCGCCTGCGGCCGGCCTGGTGATGTCGCCAGCTCGCCGGCCAGAACGTAGGCCGCCGTCATCGCCAGCGCCGAGCCCTGGCCGGCGAGAAGAGACACGCAAAAGCCAGCGTCGCCGACCAGCGCTACGCGCCCGTGCGACCAAGCATCCATTCGGATTTGACTGACGCGATCGAAGTAGAGGTCGTTGCAGGTATCGAGCGCAGCGAGGATCCGGGGTAGCTCCCAGCCGTCGCCCTCGAACGCCTTCCGCAGGATCGCCTTTTGCGCCGCAACCCCATGCGCCTCCGGCTCGCCTCCGCCGTCGAATATGAACAGGAACAGCGTTCGATCGTCGTGAAGAGCGAAACGGCCCACCTGCCGGCCGGGGGCTCCGTGGATAATGTAGACGAGCTCGTTGCGCGGCCGATACCTGCCAGTTTCGAATGCAGCGACCCGATAGCCTAGGTCCTTCTCGTATCGGTGCTGCGGAGCAAACACGAGTTTGCGCACGCGGGAATGAAGCCCGTCGGCGCCGATGACGAGATCGAAGCGCCGTTCACTGCCATGCTCGAATTCGACATGCACCTCGCCGTGCACCTCGCGCAGACTGGTGATGCTGTCCCCGAAGATGATCTCGCACGACCCGCTGATCCGGTCGTAGATAAGCTTCGAGAGGTCGCTGCGCCCGAGCGTGATGTATCGCCCGCGGGTGAGCTCGCGGAACACCTGCACGCCAAATCCTGATAGTCGCCGGCCGCGGTCATCGACGATCCTCAGCTCCTGCATGTGATAGCCGACGCGGGTGATGTCGGGCAGCAGCCCCATTTTCTCTGCGATATCATAGCCATGACCCCAGAAATCGATCACATAGCCGCGGGTTCGCAAAGCAGGTGCGGTCTCCACCAGTGTCGGCGCAAATCCGTATTTTCTGAGCCAGAAGGCCAGGGTCGGTCCGGCGATGCCCGCCCCGCTGATCAGCACGTTCATGGGCTTCGAGTAACCCGCGTTAAAAAAATCTGGTTCCTCTCGAACGATACGATCTGATTAGGCTGGCGAGGGTCCGCTTTGGGGCATGAAGAGCGGTTCCCGCGTCGAAGGTTGAGTGGCCGTTGTGGGTTTCGAAAGCAGACGGTGGCCGTCGACGTTGATGAGCAGGCGGCGTAGGCTTTTGGGTCAGGTTCTTAGGCGGGGCCTCATGCTGATACGGGAAGGCGAGCGGCTCCAAGCGAGCGCTCACGCCCGTGTGAGGCGCGATTAAGTCGATCACGCGGGCGCGGTGATCTGTGCGCAGACAAACTCCAGGCCTTCTCTCGTTTGTGTTGCCCTACTCACATCGCGGTCTATTGACAATATAGCAATAACCTGCTAAGGTCGGCCGTTGCCAATGCGTCGGGAGTCATCGTCGTGAGCATTGCCAGTTATCGCGGTGTTAGCGGTGTCGTCGCGTTCCGCCCACGTTTCTTCGGCCTTCCCGTCGCCGCGAAGCGTGGGAAACGAAGAGCCGAGCCTGATCTGGACCTGAGGAAACAGGTGGAACAGGTAGCAACGTTGGTTTTAGAAGGACCGGCCCGGCGTTTTACCAGATTCGGAGCACGGGAATCACGGAGCGGTAGTGATCCTCGTATTTCCAATTTGTCGATTATTAGTGTGGCTGATATTTCGCTGCAAAAAACAGCGAAAACAGCTAGGACCGGCCGAGGGCGACCTGTTTGCGAAAGGGCAGTCCGGCATGCTGCCGGCCCCCACCCGGCGGTTCCACTGTCGACCCGTTCCTCCGGCAAATTTGGTGAGACTGATCGCGAAAATCTGGCATGCTGCCCAGACTTCAAACTGAGCCCGACCTTCTCGGAGATTTCGTTGTTGCGCCAGTGCCCGATGCGCTACCTTTGCTGATTATTCGGCGCGGGAGTGTACCCGCGCGCCGCTGCGGCGGGGTCTTCGAGTAACAGTGATCGTTCCGGGCGGTTCCTAGTGGCGGCGAATTGACAGGATGAGCCAATCACGCCGTTTCCTGATTCGGATGGTCCTGTTTTTGGTGGGGGTGGCGGGATTGGCCGCGTTGCTCGGGCGCTCCCTGGTCAACGCGTTCATGGGCAATCCTGCGGTCAACGGCGTCATTCTCGGCATTCTGATCGCCGGTATCGTTTATATCTTCCGCCAGGTGCTGTCCCTCGATCCCGAAATCCGCTGGATCGAGGGCTTTCGCAACCACGAATCCGGGGATGGCGATTCGGCGGCGGGTGGGCCGGCACCGCGGCTGCTCGGGTCGATGGCTCGGATGCTGGAGGCGCAGCAGGGCCGGCGTGTCAGTTTGTCGGCGACCTCGTTGCAGGCCTTGCTCGACGGAATCGCCTCACGCCTCAACGAAACGCGCGAGACCTCGCGCTACCTCATCGGCGTGCTGATCTTTCTCGGTCTTCTCGGCACCTTTTATGGGCTCCTCGAGACGGTACGCTCCGTCGGCGACGTGATCGGGGCGCTGAACATCGGGGCCAGCGACGTCGCTCGTGCGTTCGCCGATCTCAAATCCGGCTTGGAGTTGCCGCTGCACGGCATGGGAACGGCGTTCAGCGCATCTTTGTTCGGGCTCGCCGGCAGCCTCGTCCTGGGCTTTCTCGACCTGCAAGCCGGCCAGGCGCAGAACCGGTTCTACAACGAGCTCGAGGAGTCGCTGTCGGCGTATACCCGGCTCTCCGCCGGCCCGTTGAGCGAGGCGGGAGACGGATCGGTGCCGGCCTATATTCAGGCGTTGCTCGAGCAGACTGCCGACAGCCTCGAAAACCTCCAGCGCATCATCGCTCGCGGCGAGGAGAGCCGGATCGGCGCAAATGCTACCCTCGCAAGCTTGACCGATCGTCTCGGTGTTCTCGGGGAGCAGATGAAGGCCGGCCAGATCCTGATGGTGCGGCTCGCCGAAAATCAGCTGGAGCTGAGGCCGTCCCTTGCCCGACTTGCCGAGGCGGTCGAGAACTCGCTGGGTCACGACGATGTGCTGCGCAACCATCTGCGCAACATCGAAGCCTATGTCGCTCGGCTCAGCGAAGACGTCGTCCAGGGCCGCGAGCAGAGCGTGCAAGACCTGCGCGGCGACATCCGCATAGTCGCCCGCACCATCGCCGCCCTCGCAGAAGACGCCCGTCGCTGACCGAACCGTTTCCTTAGACTTATGGCAATAGCACCGCGCAACTCCCGCCGCTCCAGCATCGACATCTGGCCAGGTTTCGTCGACGCGCTGGCGCAATTGTTGATGGTGATCATCTTCATTCTATTGGTGTTCACCGCAGGCCAATTCTATCTCGGTGTCGCATTGTCGGGCCGCGACCAGGCACTGCAGAAACTCCAGCAGCAGGTCGATCAGTTGGCCAGCCTGCTCGCCGTCGAACGACGGTCCAACGACGAGCTGCGTTCCGGCACGCTCGACCTGTCTGCGCAGCTGAAGAGCGCCGTCGCCGAGCGCGATCAGCTGAGCGGCAAGCTGCGCGACGCCGACGCGATCGTCAGCGCCGACAAGGAGAAGATCGACCTGCAGCTGCGCGAGATCGAGAGCCTGCGGCGCGACCTCGAAGCTCTGAAAACCGTCAGGGCCGATCTCGAGGCGAAGGTCGCCGCCCTGGCACAACAGCAGCAAGCCGCGACGGCGGTGCGCGACCGCACGAAGGAGCTCGAAGCCCAGCTCGCCTCCGAGCAGGAAAAGACCTCGCTCGCGCAAAAGGAGATCGATGCCCGGGACGTCCGCCTGAGCGCACTCGGCAGCCGCACAGCGGGAGCGGAGCAGGCGCTGAGCGCGGAGAAGGAAATCAGCCGGCAGGCGCTCGCCCGGGTCGACGAGTTGAACGCGCAGATCGCCACATTGCGCGACCAGCTTTCGCGCATTGCGGCAGCCCTCGATGTCTCCGAAGCCAAGGTCAAGGACCAGCAAGGGCAGATCGTCGAGCTTGGCAAGCGCCTCAATCTGGCGCTCGTCAACAAAGTCGAGGAGCTCGCCCGCTATCGTTCGGAGTTCTTCGGCCGATTGCGCGAGATCCTCGGTGATCGGGCGGATATCCGGATTGTCGGCGACCGCTTCGTGTTCCAGTCGGAGGTGCTGTTCGCGCCGGGGAGCGCCGAACTCGGCGATGATGCGAAGAAACAGCTCGCGCCGGTGATCGGAGCGCTAAAGGAGATCGCCGCCAAAATCCCGCCCGACATCAATTGGATATTGCGGGTGGATGGGCATACCGACCACCGCCCGATCAACAGTTCGCAGTTTCCGTCGAATTGGGAATTGTCGACGGCACGAGCGATATCGGTGGTGCGCTTCGCCATAGATCAAGGCATACCCGCTACTCGACTGGCTGCGGCCGGTTTCGCCGACCAGCAGCCGCTGGACCCGGGCAATACAGAGGACGCCTACCGCCGCAATCGGCGCATCGAGCTCAAGCTGACCGAGCGGTAAACCGCGGATCTCAGCTCTCACTGACCGCTTCCTCAAATGCCGCCAAGGTTGCTTCGATGGCCTCGCGCGGCAGGTCGCGGGTGATGAAGACCATGCGGGTGCGACGGTCCTCGCTCGGCCACTCCGGTAGCAGCACTGGTGGATGGAACAGGTGCTGTACCCCATGGAGCACGACCGGCTGATCGGGCCGGTCGGACAGCGCCACGATCGCCTTCAGCCGCAACAGATCGTCACCCCGCATCGTCGCCAGCCCGTCGAGCCAGGCCGACAATGCGGCCCAGGAGATCGGCCGCTCGCGGATGATGCAGAACGCGCGGATCCGGTCGTCGTGCCGGTTTATATCGGGGTGCTCGTGTTCGTGTGGGTGGCTGCTCTCGAACGCCTCGTCCCTCAGCCAACGCCGCACATCGACGCTCTTTGTGGCCGGGTCATAGAACCCGATGTTGAAGAGCCGAGCGGGATCGACGACGCCCTGCGCAATCGACACAATCGCGGCGCTCGGGTTCAGCGTCCTCAGACGCGCTTCGATCTCCTGCCGGGCCGCCGAGTCGGCGAGGTCGGTCTTGGTCAGCAGCAGCCGGTCGGCGACCGCGGCCTGCTTCACCGCCTCGGGCTGCTGGTCGAGGGTGCCGGCGCCGTTGACCGCATCGACCGTCGTCACGACACCGTCCAGCATATAACGCGCGGCGACGATCGGGTCGGTCATCAAGGTGTGCAGGATCGGCGCCGGATCGGCGAGGCCCGTGGTCTCGATGGCGACGCGGGTGAAAAACGGCACTTTCCCCTTGACCCGATCGACAAACAGATTGGTCAAGGTGTCGACGATGTCGCCGCGCACGGTGCAGCACAGGCACCCGCTGTTGAGCAACACGACATCCTCGCTCGACCGCTCGACCAGAAGATGGTCGAGGCCGATCTCGCCGAACTCGTTGACGATGACCGCGGTCGCCGCCATGTCGGGCTGCTTCAGCACGTGATTGAGCACCGTCGTCTTGCCGCTGCCGAGAAACCCGGTCAGCAGCGTGACCGGGATCAGCGACGATTGTTCGGACGCGGTCATTCAGGCTGCTCATTCGCAATGGCCGACGGGTGATATGACATAAGCAAGGCATGCTCAAGAATTGACGGCGTCCTCCCGTGCCCGGACGGATATACGGTCGAAATCGGCGACCACCCTGACGTTCGGAAAATGGCGGGCGGCTTCCACTAGGATCTCCTCTGGGCGGTAGCGCCCCGAGATGTGGGTGAGGAGCAATTCTCTAATCTCAGCCTCGCGCGCCAGCTGGGCCGCGGCCGCCGCCGTCAAATGCCCACGTGCGCGGGCGAGCGCTGCGTCCCGTTCGAGGAATGTCGCCTCGATCACCAGCGCGTCGGCGCCACGTACCGGCTCGACAAGGCCGGCGATATCCTCGGTGTCGCCGACGATGGCGAGCGCGGCGCCGGGAACGGGTGCGCCGTGCACCATTTCGGGCACGATATCGCGGCCGTCGGCCAGCACGACCGAGCGGCCTTGCGCAAGCATGGCGCGTTCCGGCCCCGCCGGTACGCCGAGCGCATCGAGGCGCTCGGATATGAGGGGGTGCCGGGGCTCCTCTTGAAACCGATACCCAAGGCTCTCGGTCCCGCGATGCGCCACCGCAAAGGCGTCGAGACGCCAACCCTGTCGCACCAGGACCGGCCCGGGCGAAATCGCGCGCAGCCGGTAACCGCCATCGCTCTCCGGCCCGATCGTGTCGGCGAGGTAGCGCCTGACGAATGCCAGCGTCTCGCCGCTGCCGACGATCTCGATCGTCCCATCCACCCGATAGAGAGCAAAGGTGGCGAGGAGGCCCGCCAGCCCCAGCACGTGATCGAGGTGAGCATGCGTCAACAGCACGTGCGCCAAGCCGCGAAATCCAAGCCCAGCGCGCATCAGCTGGCGCTGGGTGCCTTCGCCGCAATCGATCAGAAACCGGCTCGGGCCCTTGGCGACGAGCAGTGCCGGCAAGCCCCGTTCGGCGGAAGGCACCGCTGCGGCAGTGCCGAGAAAGACGAGATCGAACATGGCATCCGGTCAAATTCTGCGCGATCGTTACTCAAACCTAACCTAACGCCGTCCAAGCCGGGGAGGAGATGCTCTGCCGACACGTACAACTAGTCGAGTGTGCGTCTCGGGGCGCCGGGGGGAATGCGATGTACCGGTTTGTGTATTGGAGCGGGGTCACCTTGTTCGTGGTGTGGAGCGTCTTCTCCGCCGTCAGCGCGCTCAACGGGCTTTGACCTCGGCCGGTGCGGGAAACAGCTGGCGCGTCCATCCCATCAGCCGATAGCCCAAAAGGCCGGCCCACTCCTTGCCGGCGAGGGTGATGGCGCCGAGCCCGTCGAGAAGGTTGAAATTCGCGCGCAGACCCGTCTGCGGATCGATCTTGTAATCGACCGGATAGGGGATCACCGGCCACCCCGCCGCATCGAACGAGGCGACAGCGCGAGGCATATGATAGGCCGAGGTAATTAGGATCCAGGCCGCGCCGGGAGCCGGCCGAATCAGCTCTTTGGCGTAGACAGCGTTTTCGTGGGTGCTGCGCGAGCGCTCCTCCAAGATGACGCGCTCGGGAGCGATCCCCTGCTCGATCACAAAGCCTAGGGTGGCCCGCGACTCCGCCAACCCGACCGGGACGAACGCGCCTTCCCCGCCGATCAGCGCCAGCTTTGCTTCGGGGTATCGCCGGGCCAAGGCTATCCCGGCGAGCACGCGGGCCACGGCGCTGTTGAACACGGTCTCGCCATAGGAGAGCGACAGCGCCGGTTCGACAGCGCCCCCGAGCACAAGGATGCCGTCGACCCGTTCCGGGAGTGCCGCCGGCCGCGGCAGCCGCTGTTCGAGCGCCAGCAGCATCGCCGGCCCGATCGGCGCCACGGCGAGCAGCAGGAAACCCAGCGCGGACACGACCGACCAGAAGCCTGCCTCGCCGGCCGCGGGAGGCCAGGAAGAAGATGACGCCGGCCAGAAGGCACAGCAACAGCAGATTGCCGGGCTGCACCACCGCCCAAACGACCTTGCCGAAAAGGAAAGTCACTTGTCAGCCGACGAAAATCCGCTGCCGCGGAGATGGCGGCGGGCCTATGATGCCGGCTGGAGACATATCGCAGAGCGGGTGCATCGGCATGAGCGACATCCACCATTATATCGAAGGCAAGCACGCCGAGGGAACGAGCGGGCGCTGGGGTGATGTCTATAACCCGGCGACCGGCGAGCGGAGCCGCCGCGTCGCTTTCGCGAGCGCCGGCGAGGTCGACCGCGCAGTCAAGGCTGCCGCCGCCGCTTTTCCGGCCTGGGCGGCGACGCCGCCGCTGACGCGCGCGCGCATTCTCTTCAAATTCCGCGAATTGCTCGACCGCGAGGCCGGCGCCCTGGCGCGCCTCATCACCGACGAGCACGGCAAGGTGCTCTCCGACGCCGCCGGCGAGGTAACGCGCGGCACCGAGGTCGTCGAATTCGCCTGCGGCATCCCGCATCTGTTGAAGGGCGAATTCACCGAGCAGGTCGGGCGCGGCATCGACAGCTGGTCGCTGCGCCAGCCGCTCGGCGTTTGCGCCGGCATCACGCCGTTCAACTTCCCGGCGATGGTGCCGATGTGGATGTTCCCGGTGGCGCTCGCCTGCGGCAACACCTTTGTGCTGAAGCCGTCGGAGCGCGACCCCTCCGCCGGCATCCGGATCGCCGAACTGTTGACCGAGGCCGGCCTGCCGCCCGGCGTATTCAATGTCGTCAACGGCGATAAGGAGGCGGTCGACGCGTTGCTGCATCACCCGGACGTCGCCGCCGTCAGCTTTGTCGGCTCGACGCCGATCGCCCATTACATCTACCGGACCGCCGCCGAGAGCGGCAAGCGCGTGCAGGCGCTTGGGCGGCGCCAAGAACCACATGGTCGTGATGCCGGACGCCGACCTCGACCAGGCGACCGACGCGCTGATGGGCGCCGCCTACGGCTCGGCCGGCGAGCGCTGCATGGCGGTCTCGGTCGCGGTCGCGGTCGGCGGCGCCGGCGACCGGCTGATCGACAAGCTGGTGCCGCGGGTGCGCGCGCTCAAAGTCGGCCCCGGCACCGACCCCGAGGCGGAGATGGGCCCGCTCGTCACCGGCCAGCATCTCGCCAAGGTGCGCTCCTATGTCGACCTCGGTGTCGAGGAGGGCGCCAAGCTCGTCGTCGACGGGCGCGGCCTCAGACTGCAGGGCTACGAGAACGGCTTTTTCCTCGGCGGCTGCCTGTTCGACGAGGTCAAGCCCGAGATGCGCATCTACAAGGAGGAGATCTTCGGCCCGGTGCTCTCGGTCGTGCGCACCCCCGATTTCGACAGCGGCGACAACGCTCGTCAACGACCACGAATACGGCAACGGCGTCGCGATCTTCACCCGCGACGGCGACGCCGCGCGCGAATTCGCCAACCGCATCCAGATCGGCATGGTCGGCGTCAATGTGCCGATCCCGGTGCCGATGGCCTTCCACAGCTTCGGCGGCTGGAAGCGCTCCCTCTTCGGCGACATGGCGGTGCACGGCATGGAAGGCGTGCGCTTCTACACCCGCCTCAAGACCGTCACCGCCCGCTGGCCCACCGGCATCCGCGCCGGCGCCGAATACGTCATGCCGACGATGCGGTGAAGGTCCTCGGCGGCCCGCCGGCCGGAGGCAACCTGCCGTTGAGCGTGCCGACCTGATCGACCTGTTTTATCAGAAGAAGATCAGGCCGGATTCCCGGAATGAGTGCAGTTGCCCGGCCATCCGCTTCGCCAAATCTTTCAAACCTCGCCGTCACGCTGCGCTGAACCCACTGTCTCGGTTTTCGCCTGCGACATATCATGCGATTATGGCAATTTTACAGGCGCCATTCCTTGGCCGCAACCTTTGCGTAAAGCGCGCGGCCATTGCCGTCGCGCGCCACAGCGGTCGCGGAAGCTGGCCGTCGGTCCATACCCGCGCATACCCGTAAATCATGGGTTTAATCTGCACTAAAAGCCTGCACAAAAAAGCGCAATTGCCTCAATGGGCTAATTTTGGTGCGCGCCAATTTCAGGCGGCGACCCTGCGTCAGGTCAAACGTTTGCGGAGAAACACGCGCGCCGCCGGGCATCGTGAAAGGCACGCTGCCAAATTCCCATAGCCGTGATGGAGATAGAACACAGGTGCGTGAAAAGCATCGCACAAGCTGAATTCGAGTCGGCCGACGCCAGCACGGTCGCGGCGCTCGTAACACTCGTGACGGCGGTTTGCTGTCGGTGACTGATGAAGCGGGAGCGGGCTCTGCTGGGGGAGCAAACCCGCCGAGGAATAGCCGGTTGGAGACTCACTCCGATTGACCGAAACGCGGCGCCCGGAGGCGCCGCCGTTCCATGGCGCTGGATCAGGCCCTCCTGCGGCGCCGGATCGCAGCGAGTCCGACCAATCCGACCCCGAGCAATGAAAGCGTCATCGGCTCCGGGACCGAAGGCGCGTCAATACCGTAGAAGCCGAAGATGAGGTCGTTGTAGTCGAAGTCGCCACCTTGGCTGGCCAGCAAATCCTCCATGCCAACAAAGGTCCAGTCGGCGATAGGCGCGATCCCGGTCATCACGCCATAAGCCGAGCCCAGGTCTGCCTGCGTCAAGTACGTACGAGGTGGATCAGTTTGGAAATCTGCGTATGTCGATTGAACGGCGATGTGCTGATCGCCGTCACTTGCGGCGACGCCCGCTTCAAAGCTGTTGCCGGTCGTTTGGTTCGTGAATACAAAATCGAGAACTTGGCCTACCGTAAGGCCGGTTATTGTCACCTCGGTGCCGAGCGCATCCTGATTGCTGATCAGCAACGTCGCGCCATTGAGAAGGACATCGACATCGGCGGCGCTCTTGTAGGCGAAGACAATGTCCACCGTCGAAGCAGCCGCCGTAATCGAGCAGGTCGTGCCGGCACCCGGATCCGGCGCACTGATGGGCGTGCTGGATACGCACGTAGCCTGAGCCTGGCCAGCGGCCCCGAGGGCGACAAGGGCCATCGTAGCGAGTAGGAGCCTTTTCATCATATCCGTCCACAGAACCTGTAAGTTTCACTAAGCGGGTGGCAGCATCTTTCATGCCAACGCTAAAACGCCTATAATTACAATCGCATAACATTTGTCTCGCATTGGGCTGAGCCCATTATGTAAAATTTCCCGACGTTGCCACGGCGTTCGGCACACCGATCTCTAAGGCCGATCGGAAGCCGGCCGGCCGGATATCGACGACGGTGATTCTGACATTCTTCGCGCTAACACGCCCAAGGCAAAGGGCCGCGTCACGCGCGTCAAACCACCGGTGCTCGCAACCAGCCGCGGCCGCGGCTGGTTGACACGGTGCGCCGCTGGCGGCGATATCAGCGA
This sequence comes from uncultured Alphaproteobacteria bacterium, assembly GCA_963788085.1. GTDB lineage: Bacteria > Pseudomonadota > Alphaproteobacteria > ATCC43930 > CGMCC-115725 > AP-15. Next base: position 48,598 of record CAWBFS010000052.1, on the reverse strand, counting down.
GCATTACACCGGCGAGGTCGAGCAGGCGGTGCACGGCATGGAAGGCGTGCGCTTCTACCCCCATCCCAAGACGTTGACCGTCCGTCGGGCCATTGGCATCCGCGCCGGCGCCGAATACGTTATGCCAGCGATGCGCCAAAGGCGCCGGCTGGCGCGGTGTGCGCTGGGGCTCCTTATTCGGGCGGGACACGCCCGCCTTAAACGCGTATCAATCGAAACCTCTGGAAAGGCGTGGGCAGGCGATTGGGCAGCAGCAACGTCACAAAGCTCGTCGCGACTGGGATACGACCAGATCGCCGACAGCTACCTTCAGCAGTTCGGTCATTCAGCGGTGCGTGCACGCAAGCTGAACGAGCTCGCTGATCTCCTGCCATCGCGCGCTCATGTGCTTGATCTCGACTGCGGAGCCGGCGTGCCGGTAGTCCGATCTGATTGCACGCGGGTTCAAGGTCACCGGCGTGGACGCCTCAGATCGGCAAATAGATCGCGCGCGATGCAACGTGCCACAAGCTCAATTCATCCGAGCCGACATCACAACCATCGAGTTCCCAGCCTTCGCCTTCGATGCAGTAACCGCATTCTATTCAATAACGCATATCCCGCGCGACCAGCACGCTACGTTTCTGAAAAGGCTCGCCCAGTGGCTTCGCTCAGGAGGATCGTTCTTGGCAAGCTTTGGGGCGACGGCGCTAGATGACTGGGTGGGCAACTGGCTGGGAACGACCATGTTCTTTAGCCATTATGATCGCGCCGTGACGCAGGAGCTCATATTAGATAGTGGGTTGCTCGTTGAGCGGGCGGAGGTGCTCCAGCAAGACAACGAAGACACAGAGTTCCTTTGGATTACTGCCCGAACACCGTAAGCGTAAACTGTGGTCATGACCGCTGTGCCGGCGTCTGCACCCGCTCCGCACGGCGCGCCGCTTACTTGGCCGGCTTTCACGGTGAAGGTCGTGGCACCGGTCAGCGCACCGCAAATCGCGCTGTTCCGCGAAAGTATCAGAGCACGGTCGCTGATTCTTTACTCGCGCTCCGGTAAAGGTGGGGCAGCTTGCTGAAGGGGGATCAAATTTCCTGGTTGCGATCGATCGCGCAGTTGCCATTGCGCGCGACCTGCGCGGGCCTGCTTATGCTCGTCATCCATACCGGCCCGGCTTTGTCTGAAACACCGGATGGAACCTGGTTGTTCGCAAACAGAGTGGCGGTAGAGGTGTTCGAATGCAGCGGTCTCGTGTGCGGCAGAATTGTCTGGCTGTTGCGACCGCGTACGCCGGCCGGGCAGCCCGATGTCGACCGCCTCAACCCCGATCCCACCTTGCGGCAGCGGCCGCTGTGCGGTCTGACCATCATTTGGGGGCTGCAACCCGACGGTGCGGGTCATTGGTCGAACGGCTCGCTTTACGACCCGCAAGACGGCAACACCTATGATGTCACCGCAGAGCGCACCGCCCCCGACAGGATATCCGCTCGCGTTTATCGCGGAGTCCCTCTCTTCGGCCGCACCGAAATCCTGATCCGCGATCCGCAGCTCAGCTTTGACGGACGCTGTTGAGTGACAACGATCCGTGGACGGCGCCGCGCCTATTTCGAGGCTTAGCTATTTCGGTCTTGACCGCTGGGTTGCCGCTCGGAGTGCCCGGCGGCGGGATTATCGGCATTGTCGAGCCGGTAGCAGGCGGGGTCTGCTTGATCTCGGGATCTATGCCGGCGGGTGGAACGATCACTCCGCCCGACCGGTTCAGATCGGAGCTGGAGGTTCCGCTCGCCGGCGGGACGGCGGGCGTCGCCGGCTGACCCGCCTCCGGGCGGCCGCTCGGCTCCTCGGCGGCGGCAACAACGACGCCGAAGCCGAGAACCACCGGAATAATGAGACATATCCGGTGCATCTCTTGCCTCCAAACTGGTCAACACCCAAGAGGTAAACACGCGGAGATGAGTTGTGTCGGGGACGTTTTCCTGTGATCGAGCCCGAGCGTCTCGCCGAGCTCAACGACGCGCCGGAACAGCCCGGCGATTATGTCCTCTACTGGATGCAGAACTCGCAGCGCGCCGCGTTCAACCCGGCGCTGGAGGTCGCGATTGCCGAAGCAAGCCGGCTTGGTTTGCCGGTCCTCGTCGGTTTTGGTCTGACCGCCGACTACCCCGAAGCGAATGCGCGCCATTACGCCTTCATGCTCGAAGGACTGGCCGAGACCGCGCAGACCCTTCGACAACGGGGGCTCGGCTTTGTCATCCGTCGCGGCAACCCCGGCGATGTGGCGCTGGGCCTCGCGCCGCGCGCCGCGCTTCTTGTCTGCGATCGCGGGTACCTGCGTCCGCAGCGGAATTGGCGTGCGCGCGTCGCGGCCGAAGCTGGGCGCCGGGTGCTGCAGGTCGAAGGCGACGCCGTCGTTCCGGTCGAGCTGGTCTCGACCAAGCCGGAGATCGGTGCGCGGACATTGCGCCCCAAATTGTTGCGGGTGCGCGACCGATTCCTGCACCCGCTTCGCGCTCAGCACCCCGGCCGTTCCTTTGAGCGGATAGAATTCGCCGGCGACGTCGACCTCACCGACATCCCGGCGCTGATCGCGCGACTAGGGGTCGACCACAGTGTGTCGCCGGTCGGCAATATCCGGGGTGGGTACCAAGAGGCCAAGCGGCGTCTCGACGAGTTCGTTACGCGGAGGCTGCCGAACTACGTTGCTGCACGTACTCATCCGGGCGAAGGCGAGGTCTCGGCCCTCTCGCCCTATCTGCATTTTGGGCAGATCTCCCCTGTCGAGGTCGCTCTGGCCGCCCGCGAGGCAGTAGCAGCAAACGAAAACAGTGCCTCTTTTCTCGAGGAGTTGATCGTCCGTCGTGAGCTCGCGATGAATTTTGTGCACACGACACCGAATTATGATCGGTACGATTGCCTGCCCGAATGGGCCCGGCAAACGCTCACCGTCCATCGGCAAGACCACCGCGAGCACGTATACAGCTTCGATCAGCTCGCCCGTGCCCATACCCACGACCCGTACTGGAACGCCGCAATGCGCGAGATGCTGCTCACGGGATACATGCACAATTACATGCGCATGTATTGGGGGAAAAAGGTTCTGGAGTGGTCGCCTTCGCCCGAGGAGGGCTATGCGACCCTTCTCCGCCTCAACAACAAGTTCTTCCTGGACGGCCGGGACGCAAATTCCTACGCGAATGTCGGCTGGGTTTTCGGATTGCACGACCGTCCCTGGCCAGAACGGCCGATCTATGGCAAGGTCCGCTCGATGACCGCCGCGGGCCTTCGCCGCAAGACCGACATCGACGCCTACGTCCAGAAGGTGGCAGCCCTCTCCTGAGCGTCGGCGTCAATCGGCGTCATTGCGAGTTGCGAATGAACGAGGTCGAGCGTCCGCTTCACACTTCACGCTAACACTGAGAGGAGGAACCTCAATGACCGAACTCAAAGGCTACCACGCGCACGTCTATTACGACCCCGCCACCCGGCCGGTCGCCGAACGCCTGCGCGACACGATCATCGGCCAATTTGCCGTCAAACCCGGAGCTTTCAGCGATGAGCCGATCGGCCCGCACCCGATCTCGCAGTTCAGCGTCATCTTCGAGCCCGGGGAGTTCCAAAAGATCGTGCCTTGGCTGATGCTGAACCGCGAGGGTCTCGACGTTCTCGTCCACCCGCTGACCGCAAGCTCCTACGACGACCACAGCAAGAATGCGCTGTGGCTCGGCACGCCGGTGCCGATGCGGCTCGAAATTCTGCGACCGACCTATCGCACCGAGCTGCTGCCGACCGCCGCAGCCTAAACCATAGCGCGAGTGCAGGAGCTCCGTCGGCTGGTGCAGATCAATTCGGGGCGATTAGCCATTCGGCCCAGAGGGGATCATCGGTGACGACATCCACAAGGACATTCGTATCGACAAGGATCAATCCGCGTCCTCGCCGCGCGTAAGTGCCATCAGCTCATCGATGGTCATGCCAAGTTTGGCGCTGCCGCGCAGGCGGGCAAATCTGCTCTCCGGCGCTTCTTCATGCGCTTTCAGGAGCACGCGCCCGTCCTCGGCCAGTTCGAAATCGATATCCGATCCCGGCTTGAGGCCGAGGTAGTCGCGCAATCGCTTCGGGATCGTCACCTGACCCTTCGTTGTCATCTTTGTCATGTTCGCCATCGTAATACCAAAATCACAGACTGTAATACCCGGCACGGAACCGGCGAATCGTGCCAGATGCGGCCCGGCAGATTTGGAAGCGTTTGTGGTGTTGGCAGCGATAAGCTGTAAGGCTAAGTCTCCTGCGCCAGAGGCGGTAACATGCTCGTAGAGATCGGCCATTTCGCGCTCGTTCTTGCCCTTCTCGTGGCGCTCGTGCAGGGCACCGTGCCGCTGGTCGGGGCGTCGGTGCGCAGCGGGCCGCTGATGGATCTGGGGCGGTCGGCGGCATTGCTGCAGTTCGGGCTCGTGGCGCTCGCCTTCTCGGTATTCATGCACGCCCACATCGTCTCGGATTTCTCGGTACGGAACGTGTTCGAGAATTCGAACACCGCAAAGCCGATGCTCTACAAGGTGACCGGGGTCTGGGGCAGCCATGAAGGCTCGATGATGCTCTGGGTCCTGATGCTGACCCTATTCGGGGGTCTCGTCGCGGCTTTGGGCCGGTCATTACCGGCCACCTTGCGGGCGCGGACCTTGGCGATCCAGGGGCTGCTCGGCTTCGGCACCTTGGCCTTCATCATCGGGACATCCAACCCGTTCGATCGGCTATTTCCCGTCCCGGTCGACGGGCGCGACCTCAACCCGCTATTGCAGGACCCGGGCCTCGCCTTCCACCCGCCGTTTCTCTATTTCGGCTATGTCGGGTTCTCGATCACCTATTCCTTCGCGATCGCCGCGTTGATCGAAGGGAAGGTCGGCGCGGCCTGGGCGCGCTGGGTGCGGCCTTGGGCATTGACGGCCTGGTGCGGGCTGACGGTCGGCATCGCAATGGGCAGCTGGTGGGCCTATTACGTGCTCGGCTGGGGCGGCTGGTGGTATTGGGACCCGGTCGAGAACGCCTCCTTCATGCCCTGGCTGCTCGGAACCGCGCTCCTGCACTCCGCAGCCGTCGTCGAAAAGCGCGAAACCCTGCAGCGCTGGACTGTCCTGCTTGCCATCCTGACCTTCGGCATGAGCCTGATCGGGACCTTCCTGGTGCGCTCCGGCGTCCTGACCTCGGTGCACTCCTTCGCTGTCGACCCGACGCGCGGCGTCTTCATCCTGGTGCTGATCGCGCTGGTGATCGGCGGCGGCCTCGTGCTCTACGCGCTGCGCGCTCCCGGTCTCGAAACCGGCAACCCGTTCGCCCCGGTGAGCCGCGAAGGCGCCATCGTCCTCAACAATCTGCTGCTCTGCGCCGGCATGGCGACGGTATTTCTCGGCACCTTCTACCCGCTGTTCGCCGAGGTGTGGAGCGGCGTCAAGCTGTCGGTCGGCCCGCAATTCTTCGATGCGACCTTCGTGCCGATCCTGGCGCCCGCCATCGTCGCCATGGTGGTCGGACCGGTCCTGGCCTGGCGCCGCAGCAACCTGCGCGCCGCCCTGCGCCGCCTCGCTCCGGCCATTGTCGGCGCGCTTCTCGCACCGGCCATCGTCTTTGCCATCGACCGGGCCGCACCGCCGGTGGCGTTGGCGGGCCTCGCGCTCGCGGTCTGGGCGATGCTCGGCGTGTTGGCCGATCTAGCCGATCGCAGCGGGGTGGCAAAGCAGCCCCCAGGCACGGCTTGGCGGCGGCTGCGCCATTTGCCGCGCGGTACTTGGGGCTACGCAATCGCCCATTTCGGGGTGGGCGTGCTGATTGCCGGCATTACCGTGTCGACCGCATGGCGCAGCGAGCGGATCGAGACATTGCATCCCGGTGAGAGCATCGAGATCGCCGGCCGCACCCTGCGCCTGGTCGGCGTAACCGAAGGAGACGTCGCCAATTATCACGCGCAACGGGCGCAAATCGTCGCCGAGCGCCCCGGCAGCGCACCGATGACCCTCTACCCTGAGCGCCGATGGTACCCGGTGGCGCGCAGCCAGACCACAAATACGGCGATCGCCACGAACGGGTTGGGTGACCTCTATCTCGCGCTCGGCGATCCGGATGGCCAAGGCGGCTGGGTGCTGCGCGCCTATTACAACCCGCTCGTTCCGTGGATCTGGTTTGGCGCGATCCTTGCCGCCCTGGGTGGGCTCGTCTCACTGAGCGACCGCCGGCTGCGTCTGCGCCTGCCGTCGGCGAGGAGTTCGCTCGCTGTCACGTCGGCGGGCTCGGGCGATAACTGATGATCCGTCGGCTGGTCTTTGCGCTTGTGGTAACGGCGGGTCTCGGCGGACCCGCGGCCCATGCGGTCGAACCTGCCGAGCGGCTGGCCGATCCGGCGCTCGAGGCGCGGGCCCGGACGCTGAGCCAGGAGCTTCGGTGTCTCGTCTGCCAGAACCAGTCGATCGACGAGTCGAACGCCGATCTCGCCCACGATCTGCGCGTGCTGTTGCGGCAGCGACTGGTTGCGGGCGACACGGATCGGCAAGTGCTCGATTATGTCGTCGCCCGCTACGGGGTCTTCGTGCTGCTCGATCCGCCTTTCGCGCCGGTGACCTACCTCTTGTGGCTGGGGCCGCCAGCGCTGGTGCTTGGGGCCGGAATGTTTCTGGTGCTCCGGGCGCGCCGCCGCCGCCCCGACCCGGAACTCCCGGCTTTGAGTGAGGAAGAGCGCGACCGTGCTGCGCTGTTGCTCGGCGAACGCGGATGATCTGGTTCTGGATCATCGCGGCATTGTTGCTCCTGGTGGCGCTGATCGCGCTGCTCAAGCCTCTGCTGTGGGCGACCCCGGACGGCCCAGATAGGGGTGAATCGGTCGTTGCCGTGTTCCGCCGACAACTCGCGAACCTCGATGGCGAGATTGCGCAGGGCAGGCTCGCTCCGGACGAGGCCGCGGCGGTGCGCGCCGAAATCACCCGGCGCATGCTCTTGGCGGCCGACCAGGAAGCCCAAAACTCGCGGCCGGCCGTAATGGGCGCGGCCGCGGCCTCGTGGCGTATCGGCGCCGCCGTCGGCATAGCGGCGCTGCTGCCGGCGGCGGCGCTCGCCATCTACTCGGCGGTGGGCGCGCCGACTGCGATCGAACGAGGAGCGAGCGCAACCGGGGCCGCCGCACCGCACGACCGGGCCGAGCTCGCCGCCGCTGCCGAACAGCTCAAGGCGAGGCTGCAGCAGGACCCCGGTCATGTCGAAGGCTGGGTCCTGCTGGCTCGCACTTTCGTGTCCCTCGAGCGCTATCCCGAAGCGCGTGCGGCTTACACCCAGGCGATCGCCTTGGCGCCAAACGAGCCGCGGCTCCATGCAGAGCTCGGGGAATTGCTCGTGCTCGTGGCGGGGGGCGATGTCACAGCGGAGGCCGAGGCCGAATTTGCCAAGGCCGGCGATGATCCGCGTGCCCGCTTCTATGGCGCGGAAGCCGCGTTGCAGCGCGGCGATCGCGAGACAGCCAAGGCTACGTTGCGCGCATTGCTGGCCACGGCGCCGGCCGAGGCGCCATGGCGTAAGGTCGTGCAAGAACGCCTGGCCGAGATATCCCCGGATGAGCAGCCGCCCGTTGTGAAGGGGTCCGGGCCCTCGGCACAGGACGTCGCCGCGGCTCAATCGATGTCGCCGGAGGAGCGGCAGGCAATGATTCGCTCGATGGTCGAACGGCTCGCTACGCGCCTCGAGCAGAATCCGAACGACAAGGACGGCTGGACCCGCCTCGCCCACGCCTATGATGTGCTGGGCGAAACTGATAAGGCCGAAGCAGCGCGCGCCCGCGCCGCCCAAGTTCCCGAGGCCGGGAAGTAGCCTCGACCCTGCGTTGCCTTCCCCATTACAACTGCGAGTAAATCTGCCGGATTGCGCGAGCCACGATCGCAGCGGTTGAACTTCGGCGCTATCAGCCGTTAACCTCGAAGAACAATGCCACCCTCGCCGGATTTGAGCCTCGTGACCGGAGCAACCGGGTTCGTCGGATCGGCTGTCGCGCGCGCCCTGCTGGCGCGGGGCCACCCGGTGCGCGTGCTCGCCCGGCCAAACAGTGATCGGCGCAACCTGGCAGGCCTCGCGGTAGAAATCGCCGAGGGGGCAATGGAGGACCCCCGATCGTTAGCGCGCGCCGTCGCCGGGTGCCGATATGTGTACCACGTAGCGGCCGATTACCGGATCTGGGTACCCGATCCCGCGTCAATGTTTCGTATCAACGTCGACGGCACTCGGGATCTGCTGATCGCCGCCCTCGAAGCGGGCGCCGAACGGGTCGTCTATACGAGCAGCGTCGCGACCCTGGGGCTGGTGGCGGGCGGCTCGGCCGACGAGGAAACGCCGAGCAGCATCGACGACATGATCGGGCCGTATAAGCGGTCGAAATTCGCCGCCGAGGAGGTGGTTCGAGAGCTCGTGCGGGAACGCGGCTTGCCGGTCGTGATCGTTAACCCTTCGACCCCGGTCGGGCCTGGAGATATCAAACCGACACCGACCGGCCGGCTCATTCTCGAGGCGGCGCGCGGCCGGATGCCGGCCTTTGTCGATACCGGCCTGAACATCGTCCATGTCGACGACGTTGCCGAAGGCCATCTCGCGGCGGCCGACAAAGGACGGATCGGCGAGCGTTATATTCTCGGCGGCGAGAACATGACGCTGGCTGAAATCCTCGCCGGGGTCGCGCAGGCGGTCGGCCGGCGTCCACCCTGGCTCCGGGTCCCGCACAATGTGCTGTTTCCCGTCGCGATCGGGGCGGAGCTGGTGGCCCGCGTTACCGGGCGCGACCCCTTCGTCACGCTCGACGCAGTTCGGATGTCGCGCAAGAAGATGTATTTCAGCTCGGAAAAGGCGTCGCACGAGCTCGGTTACGCGCCCCGGCCGGTGCGCGAGGCCATTGCGGACGCCGTGAGCTGGTTCGAGGCGAATGGATATCTGAAATGACGGCGATGCGCGACGAGCTCTCGTCACACCGCGCCGAGAGCGTCGAAACTCCATCGGGCAAGTGGCGCAGCAGCGAAAATTTCCCGGTCGGATCGTTTCTGATTCGGCGCGACTTGCGGGTGCATGTCCACGCGTTCTACCGCTTCGCCCGGAACGCCGACGATATCGCCGACAATCCGGCGTTGACAGCCGACGACAAGATCGCGCGGCTCGATCGCATGGCTGCAATCCTAGACGGAGCCCCGGGCGGGGATTCTCCTGCTGCCGCCGCGATGCGGGAAAGCCTCCTCGAGACCGGCGTGACTGCTCAGCACTGCCATGAAGTTCTGCACGCGTTCCGGCTCGACGCGGTCAAATTGCGTTATCGCGACTGGAGTGACCTGATGGGGTATTGCCGCTATTCGGCTTCCCCGGTCGGGCGGCAGCTGCTCGACCTGCACGGCGAAAGCCGCTCCGCCTGGCCGGCTTCCGACTCCCTTTGCTCGGCGTTGCAGGTGCTCAATCACTTGCAGGATTGCGCCGACGATTACCGCCGACTCGATCGCGTTTACCTGCCGCTCGAGGACCTCGCCGCGGAAGGGACCGGTGTCGAGGCGCTGGCGGCCCCTGCGTCGAGCCCGGGACTGCGGCGCGTGCTACACCGGCTGCTCAACCGCACCGCCGAGTTGGTCGAGCAGGCCTGCGGTTTGCCGCCGCTCGTCGTTTCCCGCGGGTTGCGATGGGAATCCGCTGTCATTGTCGCGCTGGCGGGGCGGCTGTTGCGCCGGCTGCGTCATTCCGATCCCGTTGCGGCCCGCGTCGCGCTGAGCAAAGCCGATTTCCTCGCCGCCTTTGCAATCGGCGTCTCGAGAGGTCTTCGGGGATGACCGACGCGGCGCTCCGTTCCGCTGCCGATCAACTGGGTGAAGACGCGCTGCGCGAAACTATTCGGCACCGGGTGGAGGCCGCAGGGACCTCGTTCTACTGGGCGATGCGGCTGCTGCCGCGGGATCGCCGTAACGGCATGTACGCGATCTATGCGTTCTGCCGTGAGGTCGACGATATCGCCGATGGCGCGAGGCCGGTCGAACACAAGCTCGCGGCTCTGGCCGGTTGGCGTGAGGAGATCGAGGCGCTCTACGACGGCCATCCGCACCACCTGCTGGCTCGTGCATTGGCGGCGCCGGTACGGGGTTATGAGCTTCGCAGGGAAGATTTTGTTGCGATCCTCGCCGGCATGGAGATGGACGCTCGCGGAGACATCAGAGCCCCCGATTTGGCAACCCTAGACCTCTATTGCGCGCGTGTCGCGAGCGCGGTCGGCCATCTGTCGGTTCATATATTCGGCGATTCCAGCGACGCCGCCCATGCCGTCGCGGAATCGCTCGGCCGAGCGCTGCAGCTGACCAACATCCTGCGCGACCTTGCAGAGGACGCCGCTCGACACCGTTTGTATCTGCCTCGCGAAATCCTCGATCGGCACGGAATTCGAGATACCGAGCCCGCCGCCGTCCTGCGGCATCCGGGGTTACCGGCAGCGTGCCGAGACGTCGCCGCCATCGCCGAAAGCCACTTCCGGGAGGCCGCGCGGGCAATGGCGCAATGCTCGCGTCGCGCTATGCGTCCAGCCGCGGTAATGGCGGCACTCTACCGCGCGACGCTCTCGGCTCTGCAGCGCTCGGATTGGCGCAATCCCACCGAGCGCATCAGTGTATCGACCTCGCTCAAGCTCTGGCTGGTGTTGCGCCACGGCTTGCTATGAGTGCAGCGGCGGGCACGGGTTGCGTGCACGTTGTTGGTGCGGGCCTCGCCGGGCTCGCGGCCGCGGTCGCACTCGCAGGTATCGGTCGTTGCGTCATTCTTTATGAAGCTGCCCCCCACGCCGGCGGACGCTGCCGCTCCTATTTCGATGCCGAGCTCGGGTGCCGGATCGACAACGGCAACCATCTCCTTTTGTCCGGCAATCAGGCGACGCTCGATTATCTAGATCGGATCGGCGCGCACGATTCTCTCGAAGGTCCCTCTGAAGCTGTCTTCCCGTTCGTCGACGCCGCGACCGGGGAGCGTTGGACGGTGCGGCCGAATAGCGGCGCTCTGCCCTGGTGGGTTTTGTCCGCCAAAAGGCGGGTTCCGCAGACGCGAGCGCGTGACTACCTCGCCGCATTGGCGCTGCGGCGGTCGGATCCGTCGGCAACGATTGCCGCCGTGCTCGATCCGCGGCAGAGGTTGTTTCGCCGGCTATGGGAGCCGCTCGCCGTCGCCGCCTTGAATACGGGCGCCGAGCAGGGATCAGCCATACTCTTCTGGCGCATGCTCGCCGAGACTCTCGGGCGGGGAGGCGGCGCGTGCCGCCCCCTGCTTCCTCGCGTCGGTCTTTCGGAGAGCTTCGTCGAGCCGGCGCTCGCCCGCTTGCGCGCCAAGGGCGTGGAAATCCGCTTCGGCGCACGTCTGAGGGCGCTGATCTTCGGGCCCGAGAGGGTTTCGGATCTCGTCTTCGAAGCAGCTTCGACCGCGCTCGACCGGGCGGATAGCGTGATCCTTGCCGTACCCGCCGCGATCGCCGCCCGCCTCGTTCCGGGGCTCATCGTCCCCGACCGGCACTCGCCGATCGTCAACGCACATTTCCGCTGCACTCCGCCGGCCGGCGCGCCCTTTTTTGTGGGGGTGATCGGCGGCGCCGCGGAATGGATCTTTCGCAAGCGCGGAGCGTTATCGGTGACGGTCAGCGCTGCTGACCGATTTGTCGAGCGCGCCGCACCGGAGCTGCGCGATCTCTTCTGGCGCGACGTTGCGGTCGCCTATCAACTTCCGCCGCATCCGGTTCCGCCGGCACGAATCGTCAAGGAGCGCAGGGCGACGTTTCTGGGGAGCCCCGAGCAGCTGAAACGCCGGCCGCAACAAAAGACGGCCTGGAGGAACCTTCTACTTGCCGGCGATTATGTCGATACGGGCTTGCCTGCAACGATCGAAGGCGCTATTCGCTCCGGCTTTGCTGCGGCCGGCCTCGCAACCGATTGGAGGTCTCAGGCGTTTTCTCGAACTCCTGCGGGTGCTCGAAGCCCCCTTGGATTAACCACGGAAATTGAACAAGAACGACACCGCGCCCTTCCATGAATGAAATAACCACGAAAGAAGTAGCGATGCTGCGCCGTCGCGTCGACGCGGCGCGCCTCGACGAGGCGATCACGCGAGCCAGCGAATCCCTAGTCGCCTTGCAACACCCGGACGGACATTGGGTCTTCGAGCTGGAGGCCGACGTAACCATCCCGTCGGAGTACATCCTGCTCCAGCATTATTTCGGCCGCATCGAGCCGGAACTGCAAGTGCGGATCGCCGAATACATTCGCGCAACCCAAGGCACGGACGGCGGCTGGCCGCTGTTCCACGGGGGCGCGCTCGATCTCAGCGCTTCGGTCAAGGCCTATTTCGCACTGAAGGCGGCCGGCGATCCGGTCGATGCGCCGCATATGGATCGGGCCCGGGCGGCGATCCTGGCCCGCGGCGGCGCCCGGCGCTGCAACGTATTCACACGCATCCTGCTCGCATTGTTCGGCGAGGTTCCGTGGCGGGCGGTCCCGGTCATGCCGGTCGAGATCATGCTGCTGCCGAGCTGGTCTCCGTTTCACATTGCGAAGGTGTCGTACTGGTCGCGCACGGTTCTCGTGCCGCTGCTCGTCCTCATGGCACTGCGGCCCCGGGCCCGTAACCCGCTCGGTATTACCGTCGGCGAGCTTTTCCTGGAGCCGCCGGAGGCGGTGCGGGATTGGATCGGCGGTCCGACTTCCTCGCCGCTGTCGGTAGCGTTCGGGATGCTCGACCGGCTGCTGAGGGTCGCCGAGCCGTTCTTCCCGGCGGATGCGCGACGGCGAGCGATCGACAAAGCCGTCGCGTTCGTCACCGAGCGCCTCAATGGCGAAGATGGCCTTGGTGGCATCTTTCCGGCGATAGCCAATGCCGCAATGATGTTCGACTGTTTGGGTTACGGCCCCGAACATCCCGGCTACGCGTCGGCTCTGGCCTCCCTGCGTAAGCTGCTGGTGCTCGATGGCGAGCGCAGTTATTGCCAACCCTGCTTGTCCCCGGTTTGGGACACGGCTCTTGCCTGCCATGCACTGATGGAGGTCGAAGACGCCCGCCTGGAAGCGACCATAAGGCGTGCGCTCGACTGGCTCGAGACAAAGCAGGTGCTCGAAGTCGTCGGCGATTGGGCGTCAGCCCGCCCCGGCCTGCGGCCCGGCGGGTGGGCCTTCCAGTTTGAGAACCCCTACTACCCCGATCTCGATGACACGGCGGCGGTGGCTCTCGCCCTCGACCGCTTCGGCCCGGCCCGTTATCGCGTCGCGATCGACCGGGCGGCCGAATGGGTGATCGGCATGCAGAGCCGGGGGGGCGGATGGGGATCCTTCGACGCCGACAACACGCATTTCTATCTGAACCACATCCCGTTCGCTGACCACGGCGCACTGCTTGACCCCCCGACGGCGGACGTCAGCGGCCGTTGCCTGAGCTTCCTGACCCAAATCGGCTATGGGCCCGACCATCCGGCGGTAGCTGCGGCAATAGACTATCTGCGAGCCGAGCAGGAACCCGACGGCAGCTGGTTCGGCCGGTGGGGCACCAATTATATCTACGGGACCTGGTCGGTGCTCACCGCGTTGAACAGCGCCGGCCTGCCGGCGGATTCGCCCGAAGTTCGGCGCGCTGTCGACTGGCTCATCGCTCGTCAGCACCAGGATGGGGGCTGGGGGGAAGGCGGCGAGTCCTATTGGCCGGGGGCGCCGCGCGGCGATTCGCGCTACAGTACTTCGTCGCAGACCGCCTGGGCGCTGCTTGCTTTGATGGCTGCCGAAGAGGTTGGCAATCCGGCAGTTGCCCGCGGGATCGCATATTTGATCGACAGCCAGGACCAGGACGGCAACTGGGACGAGCCGTGGTACACGGCCGTTGGTTTCCCGCGGGTTTTCTACCTGCGTTACCACGGCTATCGAGCTTTCTTCCCGCTCTGGGCTCTCGCCCGGTTTCGCCGTTTGTCGCGAGGAAACTCGCGGCAGGTTCCGTTCGGCATTTGAGCCAGGGTGGGACGCGAATGGGCCGGGCCGCGTCCTTTTGTCCATGGCCAAACGCCCGGTGTGCGGCTAGGGGTTTCGCCCGATGCGGCGGCGGCGCGGCTTGCGATAACGTGACGCTTGCCTCCAGGCGTGAATGTCGTCAACCATTAGCCGAGGATCGGACGTCAGTCCGGTCTGGAGGCGGTCCGAAGGACCGGCGTTTCAGCTGTGGCTATTTGGGAAGGTGCCGATGCACCGATTGTCGACGGTGCTCTGCACCTCAGGGCTCGCTGCGGAAGCGAAGATCGCGCGCGCGGCGGGATTTCCCGCTGTGATCGGCGCGGGAGACCGGGAACGCACGGCCGCACTCGTCGAAAGCGCGGTCCGGCGGGCGAATTGCCTGATGAGCTTCGGCATTGCCGGCGCCTTGGCGCCGCATATGCGCCCGGGCGATGTCGTGATATCGGCAGAGGTCGTGTCCGCCGGCCATCGCTGGACGGCAGCGGAACCTTTCCAAACCCGCGTGGCTGTTCTTGCCCGGCAAATCGGCGCCTTCGAAGGCGCGGTATTTGGAGCGAGCGCGATCCTTGCAACCGAGGCAGAAAAAAGCCGTGCGTGGCGTGACACAGGTGCCCTTGCGGTCGATCTCGAAAGCGATGTCGTCGCCCGCATCGCGTCGCAGGCCGGCATCCCTTTTATCGTCGCCCGGACGATTGCCGATACATCTTACCGCGAACTCCCTCCGGCCGCGCTGATCCCGCTGTCCGAGGCCGGCACGCCGAACCTCGCTCGCGTGCTCGGCTCGATCTTGCGCCGCCCGCGGCAGATCGCGACGCTCATCGGGCTGGCCCGGGAAACCCGGATGGCTCTGTCGGCGCTAGCCGGACCCGCGCACGCTCTCCGCGGGCTGGTCGCGGCCTTCTAGCCGCGCGATCGCCTCCTCGACGTGCCGGGAGAAGACGTATTTCGCCGGCCTTTGCCGGTCGAGCGGAATCTCCGGCGCCATCTCGCCCTCGGTGCGGAACCCGCGGAGCGCCACCGCCGCCGCTTTCACCGGGTGCTTGACCGAATCCATGACAGCGGTCGCCTCGTACCCGCTATGCACCATGCAATCGGCGCATTTCTCGTAATTGCCGGTGCCGTAGGCGTCCCAGTCGGTCTCCTCCATCAGCTCCCGGAACGTCTTCGCGTAGCCTTCGCCCAGCAGGTAGCAGGGGCGCTGCCAGCCGAAATAGTTGCGCGTCGGATTGCCCCATGGAGTGCAATGATAGGATTGGTTCCCCGCGAGGAAATCGAGAAACAAGCTCGACTGATTGAATGACCAGCGGCGCCGGGGATCGCGCTTGAAGATCTCACGAAACAATTCCTTCGTGCGTCGCCGATTGAGGAAATGCGCCTGGTCCGGCGCCCGCTCGTAGGCGTAGCCGGGCGATACCGTTATGCCGTCGATCCCGATGTCCATGGCGTCGTCAAAAAAGCGGCCGATGCGCTCCGGGTCGGCGGTGTCGAACAATGTAGAGTTGATGTTGACCCGAAACCCGTGAGCCTTTGCCAATTTGATCGCCGCGACGGCGCGATCATAAACCCCGGTCTGGCACACCGAGCGGTCGTGATCCTCGCGGTCACCGTCGAGATGGACGGTCCAAGCAAAGTAGGGGCTCGGCTCGAACAGCCCGATTTTCTTTTCGAGCAGTAGCGCGTTCGTGCACAGATAGACGAACTTCTTCTTCGCGATCATGCGCCGGGCGATCTCGTCGATCTCACGGTGCAGCAAGGGTTCGCCGCCCGCAATGACCACCATCGGCGCGCCGCATTCATCCGCCGCCGCGACGCACTCATCGACACTGAGGCGCTGATTGAGGATGGCGTCCGGATAATCGATTTTACCGCAACCGGCGCAGGCGAGATTGCAGCGGAACAGCGGCTCGAGCATCAAGACCAGCGGATAGCGCCGGACACCCTTGAGGTGCTGAGCGACAACATAGGCGCCGACCCGAATCGTTTGGCGCAGCGGAATTGGCACGGGGAAACCTCTTCACCTGAATTGCAGCGGGAGCGATCTCAGCTGGCGGCGTCAGCGAGTTGCGAAGGCATCCGGAAACGGACGTTTTCGGTGACACCCGGCAGAACCGACAGCTCGACTTGCGTCAGCTCGCGCAACCGATTGATCACCTCCTCGACGAGTTCTGCCGGGGCCGATGCGCCGGCGGTAATGCCAACGGCGGTAGCCTCTTCGATCCAGCTCGGGTGGAGCGCACGAGCGTCTTCGATAAGATAGCTGGGCACTCCGCTTTCAGCTGCGATCTCCCGCAGCCGATTCGAATTGGAGCTGTTGGGTGCCCCGACAACCAGGACAACATCGACCATCTTTGCGAGTTCCCGCGCCGCTCTCTGGCGATTTTGGGTTGCGTAGCAGATGTCCTTGGTGTCGGGGCCAACGATCGTCGGAAACCGGGCCTTCAGTGCTTCGATGACGGCGCGCGTGTCGTCGACGCTGAGGGTGGTCTGGGTGATGAAGGCGAGCTTGTTTGGGTCGGCGACCTCGAGGCGCATGACCTCTGCCGGCGTGGAGATCAGGTGCACGCGACCGTTGATTCGACCCATCGTGCCGACGATTTCCGGGTGTCCGGCGTGTCCGATCAAGACTATCTCGCGACCCTGGTTGGCATAGCGCTGGCCCTCGATGTGCACTTTCGAGACCAGGGGGCAAGTCGCGTCGATGACCGGAAGCCCGCGGTCGGTCGCGCGCTCTTCGATCGTGCTGGCGACCCCGTGCGCGCTGAAAATCGTAACGGCACCCTTTGGGATTTCGTCGATTTCGTCGACGAAATGTGCACCCTTGGCGCGCAAGCGCTCGACGACGTGACGATTGTGCACGATTTCGTGGCGGACATAGATCGGCGGACCGAATTTTTCGAGCGCGCGCTCGACGATCTCGATGGCGCGTTCGACCCCCGCGCAGAAGCCTCGTGGCTGGGCTAGCACTACCCGCATGACATCGCCTCGTTGCCGCGGCGCGAGCAGGACCCGAACTCGGCCCGTACTCGCAAAAGCGACTATATGAACGCGCAACGTCCCTGACACAATCCGCGGCGCAATGCACGCGCAATCAGCATACGTCGGAACACGCGCGGCAAGCGATTGGACTATGTGCGCCGAAAACTCGTCGACGATGCCATGGGACTGAATCTTGCCATCGCCATCGTGCTGTGCCCCGCCTGGGTGTATCTGATCGGGGCGGCGGTGGCTGTCATGCGGTTTGCCCGGCATGCCCCCTCCCTAACCTTCCCCCGCTCGCGGGGGAAGGTTAGGAGGGGGCCGCTCCGCCGGCGGTCTCGGTGCTCAAGCCGCTGCACGGCGACGAGCCGGGTCTGTATGACAACCTCCGCTCCTTCGTCGAGCAGGATTATCCGGCGCTGCAAATCGTGCTCGGCGTCAATGACCCGCAGGATGGAGCGCTGCCGGCCGCTCGTGCCCTGATTCGCGATCTCCCGACCTGCGACATCGCCCTCGTTGTCGACGCGCGCGCGAGCGGGTCGAACAAGAAGGTCGCCAATCTCGAAAACATGTTCGAGGTGGCGCGCCACGACGTGATCGTGCTCGCCGACAGCGACATGCGCGTCGATCGGCACTATCTCGGCGCGGTGACAGCGCCGCTGCGCGATCGCCAGACCGGGGTCGTGACTTCTCTCTACAAGGGTGTGCCGACCGGCGGCAAATGGTCCGAATTCGGGGCCATGCACATCAATTTCGGCTTTCTCCCGAGCGCGCTCGTCGCCGAATCTCTGGGATCTGGGCGGGGGGTGTTTTGGCGCGACGATCGCGCTCCGCCGCGAGACCCTCGAACGTATCGGCGGATTTATGCGTCTACGCGACGAACTCGCCGACGACCACCGGATCGGTGACGAGGTTCGTGCGCTCGGGCTTTCTGTCGTCCTGTCGCCTTATATCGTCGAGGCTCGCGTCTTCGAGCGGAGTCTGGCCGATCTGTGGCGACACGAGCTGCGCTGGGCGCGCACGGTGCGAGCAATGGCGCCCGCCGGCTTTGCCGGGTCGGTGCTGGCTCATCCGGTCGTCATTGCCGCACTTGCCGCGGCAATGGCGGGATTTGGCTTGACCGCCTCGACCTTTCTTGTGATTTCCTGGGTTCTCAGATGGGGCACGGCGCGGGTCATTGCGGCTGCACTTGGCCTTCCCCCAGCCAAGCCGTGGCTGCTGCCGCTGCGAGATGCCTTGTCGTTCGCCGTATTCGTCGCCAGCTTCTTCGGGCGGACGGTTTTCTGGCGGGATCAGGTTTTTCAGGTCGAGGCGAGCGGCCGCATGACAGCCGACGGAGATAAAGTCCTATGATGAAGACCCTGTTCCTGCACCCGCCGTCCTTCGACGGCTTCGACGGCGGCGCTGGTTCCCGCTACCAGGCCAAGCGCGAGATCCGCTCGTTCTGGTATCCGACTTGGCTGGCTCAGCCTGCGGCCCTCGTCCCCGACAGCAAGCTGATCGACGCGCCGCCGGCGCGGCTCAAGCTCGATCAGGTCCTGCCGCTCGCCCGGGAATACGAATTGGCGGTGCTGCATACCTCGACGCCGTCCTTCGCTTCCGACGTTCGGGTTGCCGAGGCGCTCAAGGATATGAATCCGAAGCTCAAGATCGGATTTGTCGGCGCGAAGGTCGCGGTCGAGCCGGAAGACAGCCTCAGAGCCTCTGCGGCGATCGACTTTGTCGCCCGCGAGGAATTCGACTTTACGATCAAAGAGGTCGCGGAGGGCCGGCCCTATAATGCGATCGACGGTTTGAGCTTCCGCAGCTCGGGCGGTGGCATTGCCCACAATCGCGACCGGGCGGTGCTGGAAGAGATGGACCAACTGCCCTTTGTCACCGAAGTCTACAAGCGCGATTTACGGGTCGAAGACTATTTCATCGGCTATCTGAAGCACCCTTACGTCTCGCTCTATACGGGTCGCGGCTGCCGGTCGAAATGCACTTTTTGCCTGTGGCCGCAGACGGTCGGCGGCCACCGCTACCGGGTACGCAGCGTGGGTCACGTCATCGACGAAATCCGCCTCGCGAAGAGCTATTTTCCACAGGTGAAGGAGTTCTTCTTCGACGACGACACCTTTACCGACGACCGGCCGCGCGCCGAGGCGATCGCCCGCGAGCTCGGCAAGCTCGGCGTCACCTGGTCGTGCAACGCCAAGGCCAATGTGCCGCGCGCGACGTTGGAGGTGCTGCGCGACAACGGATTGCGGCTGTTGCTCGTCGGCTATGAGACCGGCAACCAGCAGATCCTCAACAACATCAAGAAGGGGATGCGGATCGACATCGCGCGGCGGTTCACCAAGGACTGCCACGAACTCGGGATCACGATCCACGGCACTTTCATTCTGGGATTGCCCGGCGAAAGCAAGGAGACGATCGAGGAAACGATCCGCTTCGCCGCGGAAATCAATCCGCACACGATCCAGGTTTCGCTCGCCGCGCCTTATCCGGGCACCTACCTGCACCGGCAGGCGGTCGAGAACGGCTGGCTCGACGTCGGCCATGCCGAGCTGATCGACGACCGCGGCGTGCAGATCGCGCCGCTGCACTATCCGCACCTCTCACATACGGAAATCTTCGAGTCGCTCGAGACGTTCTACAAGCGCTTCTATTTCCGCCGCGGCAAGATTGCCTCGCTGGTCGCCGAGATGATCAAGAGCCCCGAGATGATGCGGCGCCGGCTGCGCGAAGGCGTCGAGTTCTTCCAGTTTCTGCGCAGCCGGGAGATGGCGAGCTGAGAAGCCTGATCGTCTGCGCCGACGATTTCGGGCTCGACCCCGCCGTCAACGAAGCTGTCGAGAACGCCCACCGGCACGGCATCCTGTCGACCGCGAGCTTGATGGTCGGCACCCCCGCCGTCGCCGACGCGGTCGCCTGCGCCCGTCGCTTGCCGGACCTGCGGGTCGGCCTGCATCTGGTGCTCGTCGATGGGCATCCAACGCTTCCCTGCGCCGAAATCCCCGGTCTGGTGGGCCGGGACGGCCGTTTCGATCCGAATATGGGCCGCGCCGGGGTTCGGTTTTTTGCGCTGCCGCAAGTTCGCCGTCAGCTCGCGATGGAGATCCGCGCGCAATTCGAGGCGTTTCATGCGACCGGCCTGCGGCTCGACCATGTGAACGCCCACAAGCACATGCATGTTCATCCGACGGTCGCGCGGACGATAATCGAAATCGGGCGCGATTACGGCATGAGGGCGGTGCGCCTGCCCTTCGAACCGGTCGAGCCATTGCGCGCAGCTTTCCCCGACGAGCACTATTCGGCGCCGCTTTATCGGCCTTGGATCGAGCTTTTACGCCATCGCTTGCGGGGCGCCGGTCTGTTCGTCAACGACCATCTCTTCGGTCTCGCTTGGACCGGCGGGATGGTGGAAGGGCGGCTGCTGCGGCTCCTGCCGCACTTACCGCAAGGGGTCAGCGAGATCTATTTTCACCCGGCAACCGCGCGCAGCGCTGCGCTGAGCGCGGCAATGCCGGGCTACCGCCACGAGGAAGAGCTCGCGGCGTTGTTGAGCCCCGCCGCCAAAAACTTGGTCGCCAAACTCGGCATCAGGCTGGGCGGCTACAGCGATTTAGCGACGGCGGCCGGTACCAAATAGCCATGCGGGCGTTGACGCCCCATTGACGCTACCGGCGGGATAATAACGACCGGCGTCTATACAAATTGCCGCGAAAAATCCGATCCGCGGACACAAAGCGGACATGCTTCGCGGTCATCTTGCGTACAATCGGACAGGTAAGGAGGGGAGTCATGGACGAGCGCTTTGAGTGCTGCCGCTATGAGCCGAGCCTCGAAGATCTGCTCGCGGACGAGGTGATGACGCCCGTGCTGCGCAGTGCCGGTCTCGAGGCGCAGGAGTTTCGCGAGATGATGGTGGAAACTGCGCGCCGGATCGAGGATCGGGCGCGGCGAGCGGGACAAGGGCTAGGAGCTCGCGGCCGAAGCTTACGTCGGCAGTCTCGTGAATTGCAGCCGGACCCGCAGCCCGGGCCTGTTGTCCTCCAGCGTGACCGAGCCGTCGTGCCGCCGCGCAATGGCGCGCACGAGGCTCAGTCCAAGGCCGTTTCCGGGAGTCGTGCGGCTCGGTTCGAGGCGAACAAAGCGGTCCAATACGCTCTGCCGATCCGCCTCCGGAATGCCCGCTCCCTGATCCGCTACTTCGAGGATCGCCTGCCCGTCCTCGTGGAACACCCGCAGCTCGATCTGGCCGCCGCCGGCATATTTCAGCGCGTTGTCGAGTAGATTAGCGACCGCTTGCGATAAGAGGTGCCAATCGCCGCGTATCCTGACATCGGGCTCGGCGTTCACACTCAGAGCGAACCCCTTTTCCTCGGCGACCGGCTCGTAGAGATCCGCCGCTGAGCGCGCGACGTCAGACAGGTCTAGCGGCGCGGCCCGATCGAGGCGCGCGCCCAATTCCAATTCCGCGATGCTGAGCAAGCGCGTTGAAAGTCGCGAGCAGGCGATCTGCCTCGTCAATCGCGGCGCGAATTGCCTCGCTCTGGCTCGCACCGGCGGATGGATCGGCCCCAGATGCATCGGCCCCCGATGGACCGGCCAATGCGCGTTCGAGCCGGGTGCGCAGGCGCGAGAGCGGTGTGCGCAGGTCATGGGCGACGTCATCGGTGACCTCGCGCATCGCCGTCATCAGCCGTTCGATCTGGTCGAGCATCCGGTTGAGGTTGGCGGCGAGCTGGTCGAACTCGTCGCTCGTGCCGTGCAGCGGGATGCGGTCCGAAAGATTTCCGGCCATGACCCGCTCGCTCGTCCGGTTCACCTGCTCGACGCGCCGCAACAGATTACGGCTCATCACGGTGCCGCCGATCAGGCCGATGCCGAGCGCGACCGATCCGGCCCACAACAGGGTCGTTCTGACTTCGTTTCGGAAGGCCGCCGCGTCGCTGATGTCACGTCCGACCAGCAACCGATAGCCGCCCGGGATAACGAACAGCCTGCCCCGGGCAGGATGAAGCTCGCTGCGGCCGTTTATTGTTCGCTCGAGAGTGAAAGACAGCCACGCGGAGTGGGTCGGCACGCCGGCCGGCCAGGCCGCGATATTGCCGACGAGCGGCTTTCCGTCCGGGTCGGTCACCAAATAAATCATAGCGTCGCCGCGATCGCCGGCGCTGCGCGCTGCCATGATTTGGATCAGCCCGCTCAAACCTCGCTGCGCGTATTGCTCGGCAAGCCCGGTGATCTCGGCGTCGAGCGTTGCCTCGGTCTGCCGCTCGACGAAGCCTGCGCTGGTCAAATAAACGAACAGCAGAATACCCAGCACTGAAGCCGCAAAAACCAGGAAGTAAAGCGCTGCCAGCCGGAAAGCGTGAGTACTGACCAGCCGTCGAGTGTGGCGAAGAATTCGCGCCGCCGAAAAGGGCGCCTCAGTTGCGAGGCGAGAATTCTTCGACGACCATCGCTGCCGTCTTGCAGGTTACCCCGGGGCCCGCAGGCAGTAACCGGCGCCGCGAACGGTATGCAGCAGCGGCTGATCGAAGCTCTTGTCGATCTTCTGGCGCAGACGGCTGATATGGACATCGATGACATTGGTCTGGGGGTCGAAGTGATAGTCCCAGACGTGCTCGAGCAGCATCGTGCGGGTCACCACATGCCCGGCATTGCGCATCAGGTACTCCAGCAGCCGGAACTCGCGCGGCAGCACCTCGATCGCCTTGCCGGCCCGCCTGACGCTGCGGGTCAGGAGATCGAGTTCGAGATCCGCGACCCGCAGCCTGGTCGTGGTTGTCGGCCCGGCGCCGCGCCGCAGCAGCGCCTCGAGCCGGGCGAGCAGCTCGCTGAAGGCAAATGGCTTGACCAGATAGTCGTCGCCGCCGGCGCGCAATCCCTTGACGCGGTCGTCGACGCTGCCGAGCGCGCTTAAAATCAGCGCCGGGGTGCGGATCTCGGCGGCCCGCAGCGCGCCCAGCAGCGATAGGCCGTCCATGCTCGGGCAGCATGCGGTCGAGGACCATGGCGCTGTAATCGCTGGAGCTCGCCAGAAACAGGCCTTCGCGCCCGTCACCTGCACAATCGACGGTGTAGCCGCTCTCGCTCAGACCCTTGGTCAAATAATTGGCAGTCTCACGATCGTCTTCGACGACTAGAATCTTCATCTAGCAAGGTGCGATCTCTCTGGGATGAGGATCAAGTGGTATTCACGGCCGCGCAGAGCAAGCGTTAGGCCATGAAGCGACACGGCAATACCCTCACCCGCCTCGCTGCGCTCGGCACCCTCTCCCGCGGTGCGGGAGAGGGGGAACCAAGCCCGCAAGGCTTGGTGGGTGAGGGTAACGCCACCTTCCAGCATTGCGATGATTATTGCCTTGACCGAGGCGCGCCGAGCGACGATGTATTAACGGACCAAATCGGTCCGAATTACGAGGTCAGGCCCGCGTCAGCGATGATCATCCTCAGCAAGCTCGCCGATTACGGCGTCATCGTCGCCACTCATCTCGCCGTCCAGCCCGACCGGCAGGTCACCGCCGGGACGGTGGCGACCGAGACGCGCCTGCCGCAGGCCACCGTCGCGAAAGTCCTGAAAGCGCTTGGCGCATGCCGGCCTCGTCACCGCGGCGCGGGGCGCCGGCGGAGGGTACCGCCTGGCGCGCACCGCGACGGCGATTTCGGTAGCCGAAGTCGTGGCTGCGATCGACGGCGATATCGGGCTGACGCAATGCTCGGTCCATGTCGACGAATGCGCGCGCACGACCTATTGCCCGACCCGGCCGCATTGGGCGGCGATCAATCGGGCGGTGGGGCAGGCGCTGTCGGCGGTTTCGCTCGACGCGATGCTGACCCCGGCGGCTTTCGTGCCGCGAACTTCTCCTTCGCCCAATCCGTCTGCAACCCGACGAGCCCAGATATTCCGCATGACTGCTTCCACCGAAACTCTGCAGACCGTCCGCTCGCTCTCGCAAGAGGGCTACAAGTACGGCTTTGTCACCGATATCGAGGCCGAGACGGCGCCGCCGGGTCTCACCGAAGACACGGTCCGCTTCATCTCGGCCAAAAAGGAAGAGCCGGAATGGCTGCTGGAATGGCGGCTTGCGGCGTTACCGAGCGTGGCGAGAGATGGCCCAGCCGAATTGGGCCAAGCTCAATCTCGCGCCGATCGACTATCAGGCCGCCACCTACTATTCCGCGCCGAAGCAGAATATCGGGCCGAAATCGCTCGACGAGGTCGATCCGGAGCTGTTGCGCACCTATGAGAAACTTGGCATCCCGCTGCGGGAGCGAGAGGCGCTCGCCGGCGTCGCGGTCGATGCCGTGTTCGACAGCATCTCGGTGGCGACGACGTTCAAGGAGGAGCTCGGCAAGCTCGGCATCATCTTCTGCTCGATGGGCGAGGCGGTGCGCGAGCACCCCGATCTCGTGCGCAAATATCTCGGCACCGTGGTCCCACAGAACGACAATTTCTTTGCGGCGCTGAATTCCGCTGTGTTCAGCGACGGCTCCTTCGCCTACATCCCGCCCGGCGTGCGATGCCCGATGGAGCTCAGCACCTATTTCCGCATCAATGCAGCCAAAACCGGGCAGTTCGAGCGCACCTTGCTGATCGCCGATGCCGGCGCCTATGTCAGCTATCTCGAAGGCTGCACGGCGCCGCAGCGCGACGAGAACCAGCTCCATGCAGCAGTCGTCGAGCTGATCGCGCATGAGGACGCGCAGATCAAATATTCGACCGTGCAGAACTGGTACCCTGGCGATGCCGAGGGCCGCGGCGGCATCTACAATTTCGTGACCAAGCGCGGCGCCTGCCGGGGCGCGCGCTCGAAGATCTCCTGGACCCAGGTCGAGACCGGCTCGGCGATCACCTGGAAATACCCGAGCTGCGTGCTCGAAGGCGACCACTCGGTGGGCGAATTCTACTCGGTCGCGATCACCAATAATCGCCAGCAGGCCGATACCGGAACCAAGATGATCCATATCGGCAAGGACACGCGCTCGACCATCGTCTCGAAAGGCATTTCGGCCGGCCGCGGGCAAAACACCTATCGCGGTCTGGTCCGTGTGCAGCCGAGAGCGCAAGGGGCGCGCAACCACACGCAGTGCGACTCGTTGCTGATCGGCGACCGCTGCGGCGCGCACACGGTGCCCTACATCGAGGTGCGCAATCCCTCGGCCCGGGTCGAGCACGAGGCGACGACCTCGAAGATCAGCGAGGACCAGCTGTTCTATTGCCGCCAGCGTGGGCTCAGCACCGAGGACGCGGTGTCGCTGATCGTCAACGGCTTTTGCAAGGAAGTCCTGAAAGAGCTGCCGATGGAATTCGCGGTCGAAGCGCAAAAGCTGCTCGCCGTCAGCCTCGAAGGCAGCGTCGGTTGAGGCCGCCTGATCTGGCCCTGATAAAACAGGTGAAACAGGTCCGGTCGGTTGCCCGATGGTAGGAACCGAATAGTGGAAATGATGCTCGAAATTAACAATCTCCATGCGCGGCTGGCGGATGGCCGCGAGATCCTGCGCGGCATCGATCTCTCGGTGAATGCCGGGGAGGTGCACGCGATCATGGGCCCGAACGGCTCCGGCAAGAGCACGCTGGCCGCGGTGCTCGCCGGCCGCGAGGGGTATGAGGTCACCGAAGGCAAGGTTACTTATCTCGGCCGCGACCTGCTCGCGATGGAGGCCGACGAGCGGGCGCGCGAAGGCTTGTTTCTCGCCTTCCAATACCCGGTCGAGATCCCGGGTGTGAACAACATGTATTTCCTGCGCACCGCGATCAACGCGCAGCGCCGCCACCGCGGCGAGCCCGAGATCGACGCCGGTCAGTTTCTCAGGATCGTGCGCGCCAAGCTCAAGCTATTGGATATCGGCGAGGATCTGTTGCAGCGCGCCGTCAATGTCGGTTTTTCGGGCGGCGAGAAGAAGCGAAACGAAGTCTTTCAAATGGCGATGCTCGAGCCGCGCCTCGCCATCCTCGACGAGACCGACAGCGGGCTCGACATCGATGCGCTGAAGATGGTCGCGCGCGGGGTCAATCAGCAGCGCGCGCCCGACCGCGCGATCGTGATGATCACCCACTACCAGCGGCTCCTCGACTATGTCGAGCCGGACCGGGTGCACGTGCTGCAAGGCGGCCGCATCGTCCAGTCGGGCGACAAGAGCCTCGCCCTGGAGCTGGAGCGGCGCGGTTACGGCGTCGAAGACGCGGCGCTGAGGAGAACGGGAACAACTCCGATGAGCGCCGTCGTCGATTTCCCGGTCAAGCCCGAGGCACGACCTTATCTCGAAGCGTTCGGGCGCACCCGCCGCAAGGGTGAGCCGGACTGGCTCGCGGGTTATCGTAACCGCAGTCTCGCGCGCTTCGCCGAGCTGGGGTTTCCGTCTCGGCGCAGCGAGGCTTGGCGGTATCTCGATTTGCACCGGCTCGAGCAACGGCCGATGCTCCCGGCCGGGCGAGAGACCACTGTTGCCACTTCGGGCGGGCACGAGCAGCTCACGGAAATCGGCTTGGCCGAACCGGCACACAGGCTCGTGCTCGTCAATGGCAGTTTTGCACCGGAGCTGTCCCGGCTCGATCAACTTCCTTCGGGTGTTTGGCTCGGGCCGATGGCGGCGGCGATCGCCGAGCGGCCGGATCTGGTCCGCGCCGGGCTCGAGACGCAATCGCTGGACCGCCCATTCGCATCGCTCAATGCGGCGTTTTTCGTCGACGGCTTTGTGCTCGATGTCGCGCCGGGTGTCGCCGTGGAGCGTCCAGTCGAGATCGTCCATTTGTCGGCTGGAAATCCCGGCGGCTCGCTGCACACACGCAGCCTCGTGGTCGCCGGTCGAGACAGCCGCGCGACACTCGTCGAGAGCTATGCCGGCGTCGGCGAGTACTGGCGCAACGACGTGATCGAGCTGCGGCTCGGCGTCGGCTCCGAGCTCGCCCGGGTTACGCTCGTCGAGGAAGGCGCGGAAGCGCTGCATTTCGGCGAGACGCTCGCGACGCTCGATGCCGCCTCGCGGCTTTCCAGCTTTGTCCTATTGCTGGGCGGCCGGACGGTGCGGCACGAAACGACCGTGCGCGGCGAGGGCGAAAAGAGCCGCTGCGATCTCAACGGCGCCTTTCTGCTGTCCGGCCGTCAGGAGGCCAACATTCTGACGACGGTGGATCATGTGGCGCCGGGCGGTGAGACCCGCGAAACCTTCAAGGGGGTAGCCGCGGGGCGGGCCCACGGCGCCTTTCAGGGCCGCATCACCGTGCGCCCGGGCGCCCAGAAGGTCGACGCCCACCAGCTGAGCCGCAACCTGGTACTCGGCCCGCGCGCGGCGATCGATACCAAGCCCGAGCTCGAAATCTATGCCGACGACGTCAAATGCAGCCATGGCGCCGCGGTCGGCGATCTCGACGAGGCGGCCCTTTTTTATCTGCGCGCCCGCGGCATCCCAGGTGATGAGGCGCGCCGAATGCTGATCGAAGCTTTCGCCCGGGAGGCGGTCGAGCTGGTCGAGCAGGCCGCGTTGCGCGAGCACCTGCAGTCGCGGCTCGCCCGGCGCCTGGCGACATTGGAGGAGTAGGCATGAGGCCGGTGAGTTTGAGAACGGTTTATCCCGGAACCCCCACCCTAACCCTCCCCCGCTTGCGGGGGAGGGTAGGGTGGGGGTTTGACCCGCAGGAGATGAAGCGCGAGTTTCCGATCTTCGCGAGCAACCCCGGTCTCGTGTTTCTCGACAGCGGCGCCAGCGCGCAGAAACCGCGCTCGGTGATCGACCGGATCTCGAATTACTACAGCACCGACTACGCCAACGTGCATCGCGGCGTGTACCGGCTGAGCGCCCGCTCGACGGAGCTGTTCGAGGAGGCGCGCGAGAAGATGCGGGCGTTTCTGAATGCCGCCGACCCGCGCGAGATCGTCTTCGTGCGCGGTGCGACCGAGGGCATCAACCTCGTCGCGCAGAGCTGGGGCGCCACCTTCCTCAAAGCCGGCGACGAGGTATTGATCAGCGAGCTCGAGCACCATTCGAACATCGTGCCGTGGCAGTTGCTGCGCGACCGCATCGGCATCCGGCTGGTCGTGGCGCCGATCGATGCGACCGGCGGGTTGGATCTGGCCGCCTTCGAGGCGCTTCTATCGCCGCGAACCCGGCTCGTCGCGATGACCCACCTCGCCAATGCGACGGGCGCGCTCGTGCCGATCGAGACCGTGACCCGTCTGGCCCACCGGCATGGCGCGAAGGTGCTGATCGACGGCTGCCAGGCGGCGCCCCGGCTCACGGTCGATGTGCAGGCCCTCGATTGCGATTTCTACGTCTTTTCCGGACACAAGACCTACGGACCGACCGGCATCGGCGTGCTTTATGGCCGGTACGAGCTGCTGTCGGCAGATGCCGCCCTGGCAAGGCGGCGGCGAGATGATCCTCAATGTCACCTTCGAGAAGAGCGAGTTTCAGGAGCCGCCGCACCGCTTCGAGGCCGGCACCCCGGATATCTCCGGCGCGATCGGGCTCGGCACGGCGATCGACTTCATCGAGGAACTCGGGCGCGACAACATCCTCGAACACGAGGAAGCTCTTGACCGGCTATGGCGTCGACCGGCTGTCGCGCATTCCCGATCTCCGCCTGGTCGAAGCCGGCCAGCGCCGGCTCGGCATACTCTCCTTCGACCTCGAGGGCGTGCATCCGCACGATCTCGCCCAGGTGCTCGATCAGCACCAGGTGGCGGTGCGCGCCGGGCATCACTGCGCGCAGCCGCTCGTCGAGAAGCTGGGGCTCGCCGCGACGACCCGCGCCTCGCTCGGCGTTTACAACGACGAGAGCGACATCGAGAGCCTAGCGGATGCGATCGAGGCCGCCCGGGAGATGTTCGCACGATGATGGATCTGCGCGAGCTCTATCAAGACATCATCCTCGACCACGGCCGCCACCCGCGCAATTTCCGCAAGATCGAGCATCCGACCCATTTCGCGCAGGGCCACAACCCGCTGTGCGGCGACCGGGTGACGGTCTATCTGGCGCTCGACGGCGACCGCATCGCCGATGTCAGCTTTCAGGGCCGCGGCTGCGCGATCTCGACCGCGGCGGCCTCGCTGATGACCGAGGTGCTGAAGGGCAAGACGGTCGCGGAGGCCCGGGCGCTCTTCGCGCAATTCCATGCGCGGGTGACCGGCGGCGAGCCGGACGCGAGCTGCCGGAGCCGCTGGCCGAGGAGATGGAGCGGCTCGAGCCGCTGACCGGGGTCAAGGCCTACCCGGCCCGGGTCAAATGCGCGACGTTGTCCTGGCACGCGCTCGATGCCGCGCTGAAAAGCGGCGCCGCCGGCGCGACGGTAAAGACGGAGTAGGAAGATGGATCGCGATCCGTTCGATTTCGCCGCCGAACGCCGCCAGCTGCCGGTGACGAGGTCGAGCGCCCGGAAGCGGGCGAGGACGATCCGGCGCTGATGGCGCCGGTGCTCGAAGCGCTCAAGACCGTCCGCGATCCGGAAATCCCGGTCGATCTGGTCGAGCTCGGCCTGATCTACGAGCTGATCGTCAAGAAGGGCGGCACCGTCTATGTCGAGATGACCCTGACGACACCGGCCTGTCCGGTCGCCGCCAGCATGCCGGGCGAGGTCGAGGCCGCGATCCGCGCCGTCCCCGGCGTCTCCGACGTGCGCGTCAAGCTCGTCTGGTCACCCCCGTGGGGACCCGACCGGATGAGCGAAGAAGCCCGGCTCGAACTCGGGATGCTGTAATTAGAGCGGTTTTCGACGAGTCACACATCGGGACGCATCACCCCCACCCCGACCCGCCCCCATCGAGGGGGCGGGAGTATAAATAGGAGTGCTGATACAGGCCCTCACCCTTGATGGGGGAGGGTTTGGGAGGGGGTGAGCGCGGTGCAATTTGATCGGAACCGCTCTCTAGCTGCCGTAGCCCTCACCGAGCTTGCGGTGCCGGTCCGATCAGGAACCGAATGGGTGATCGAGAAAGAAGCGGAGCATTTCTCGCGTCGCATCCGGCCCTTGCGGATCGGTATAGGAACCGGCGAGACTGCCGCCTGACCAGGCATGACCGGCGCCGTGGACAACCCACTGCTCGAAAACCGAGCGGGCAGCCGTGTTGCTGTGGACGGTGCGGGTGTAGGCGCGGCCGCCGGGGACCCGGCCGTGCTCGACCGTTACTCTTGCATCGTTGGCCAGCGCTTCCTTCAGCTGGGCAATGACGTGGTCGCCGTTGTTTGGGTGCACGGTCGTGTCTTGGTCACCGTGGAACACAATTGCCGGTACAATCCGCGAATATCCCCCTCTGCCGGATAATTTGCCGCCTGACCGGCGCCTCGCAGCCGGCCCACTCTGGCGCATTGCCGCGAAGGCGGAGGGAATGTCGCTGGCCGCACCGCAGGCGAGGCCGGAATGCACGCCGATTGCCGCATAGAGGTCGGGATAGGCCGCCGCCAGGACGGCGGCAGCCGCCCCACCGGCCGAGAGCCCGGCGGCATAGACGCGTTCTTCGTCCACCGAGTAGTCGCTCATGACCTGACGCGTGAGGCCAGCTATCAGCGCCGGCTCACCCTGGCCGCGGATTTGATCGCCCGGACGAAACCAGTTCCAGCACTTGGAGATGTTGGCCGAAGCCGCCTGCTCCGGATAAACAACAAAGCAGTTGTGCTCCTCGGCCCGAAGATTCATCCGCGTGCCGGCGGCAAAGTCGTCGGGCGACTGGGTGCAGCCGTGCAGCATGACGATCAACGGCAGCGGCTGGCCGCGATATTGGCTCGGCACGAAGTGACAACTTTTATATTTAAATTTCTTCACTACAATATATATTACTATATTAAGTTAACAACAACGATACAAAACTATAGTTAAGCGGCAATTGGAACTTGAGCTAGTTGATCAGGAGTTGCAGCTCGGGTTCCGGCCGGGTGTAGCGGGTCAGCACGAGTTCGCGGCCGTCCGTGCTCGGGAGATGAACATGATCATTGCACGGCGGCGAGTCCCTGAGAGCACTGCGGGCGCTCAAGCCCGGCGCCAGGGCGTGCAGGCGTCGCTGCAGCGTGACCTATAAGCTATAGGCCAGGTAGTCGATGTAGATATGCGCCTCGATCCGTCGTTCTTCTTGTTGTAAGACCTCTCCGATGTCGAGGTCCTCTTTGCGATTTTTGCAGTCTTCTTCCACGTCCTCGAGCTCGATGTAGTATTGCCAGAGGGTCTCGCGGTCTCTCTCCGTTAGATTCGTACGCAGCAGATAGCGGCCTTCTCGGCGGCGACCTTGCGCCGCTTCTCTCCGTTGCGCGTGTAGGTGTAGGCGGCCGAGGCTTTCTCCACCTTCACGTCCTCGAGGCGCCATCCGACCGCGGCCTTGTCGCCGGCGGCCCCGAGTTTCATCAGCAGCTGCTCGCCGTGGTCTTCATTGCGGCGCGTTCGTGGGGCGCCGCCACGCCATTTCAGCTGCCGCCGCGCATCGCCCGCTCCTTGGCTCCCGTCCGCGCTCTCCGCGTGACTGACTCGCCGTCCTGCCAGCTTTGACTTGCACGCCCTGGCGCGCCTGCTGCCAGGCTGTCGTCGCAGCTTTTCCGCCGGTCGGCGCCCCTTCGGTGCCGCCAGTGCGCACTGCGGTCGCTCTGCCGCATCTCGCCCACCTCCTCGTCGGGCCTCGTCCATCACCCGCGCGCTGCGCCTGCCGTACGTGCCTCGTCTGCGGACTGCCGCAGGTCTGTTGTCTTTGGTGTTACCGGGGGACCTCGTGGCCAGCGGCAGGCCTCCGGCGGACCACCAAGCGATCACCACTGCGGACAACCGACCGCGTCGCGCTGTAGCCGGCGGCGCTTAGCATTCCGGCAGCGCCGCGCATCGATCTCGAGTAAGGCTGGTCAGATCGTAGAGCAGCACATCGAGCTGGCGTTGACAGATCCCGCCAGCGCCCGACCAGAGCGACACAAGCATCCTGGCGCCAGCAGCCGGTCGTACAGCGTAAAGCTGGCGCTTCGGCCAGCCGAAATCAGCGCCCAGCAGGTCAGCCATGCGCTGTTGCCAAACCACTCGCGAGCAACTTCCATTCGCTGCCCGGGCGATCAGCCGATACGCCGCCAAACCTGGAAAATCTGGTCCCAGCGCGTTCCCTTCCGCTGGCGCAGCCGCTCGCCCAGACCGTCCAATTGCAGCTCGCGCCACAGCTACCCGCGGCCGCACAAGCTTGTAGGTTCGGTTTCCGGCTTGGCTGCTGTAGGATTTCGACAGAAATTGACCCCGTTCCGGCGCTGAAGGATCAGCCGCGGACGGTTCTGCCAGCCCACCCGGACCGGGTTCAAACCTGGTAGGGGCGATCCGGTTGAGGAAACCGCGGAGCACTTCGGGCAAATGAGCCCGGACTGCGCTTTGCGGCCGGTTGCGCTCGGCATCGGTCACCTCGATGGCTTCAGGCACCAGGTCGATCGTCGGCGGCACCGGTCCGTTGCGGGCGACGTAATCTCGATCTCTGCCACTCTGGAGTACGCGCTGCAGCACTGCCGTCGCGTCAACGAGGCGGCCCGCTCGGGTAAGTCGGCTCGCTTCACGCATGCCGGTGCGCAGTCTGTCATTCATCAAAAACTTCCTATGTCGGGGGTTTGACCGAGGGCTCGATTGCCCAATGCCGCCGATTACCGAATACGGTCCGCCAGAGCGGTTTTCACCGCCGAACTGGCGTGTAACGCGCCCAATACGGCAATTGATCCAATGGTCGCGCGGGCAAGCTCGGGAGTCACGTCGTTGGCGATACTGGCCAGCCCCAGCACGCGGATGTTGAGCATCTGTCCAGTCGCACGCACTTCTTCCAGATCCTCACGGCTGAAATGCCGCAGCCCCAGCTCTACCTTCTTTCGCACAATCGCCTGCTTGGCAGCATCGGCGTGCCGTTCGAGCTGGTTGCGGATCGCGGTACGGATGAAGTCGGTGCGGTTCGAGTAGAACCCCTCCTGAACCATCAGGTCGATGTGGCCGAGATCGACGTGACCGAGGTTGATCGTGATCTTTTCACTGTCCGCGACCCGATCCACCATCTGTACCATCTGAATACCATCTGTCTGGATGGTAGATAGGGAGCGCCGAGACCTTTTCAATGTGCGATGGCCCAACCTGCGTTGTCGCCGAAGGGGCGATCAATGTTGTTGCATACTCCCGATGCAGAATAGGCTCATGTTTGGCGGCTGCAGGCGCGTATTATGCTGAGTAGCGGCGCTGATAAAAACGAAAGGGGAAACGATGGATCCGATCGTCGGCAGCGGCAAGTACACCTACAAAGTGCGCGAGGATTGGGCTCGTCCTCCCGAGAGTATCGAAGTGAGGGCGTGTGCCGTTTCCGTCGACTCACAGGACAGGGTCTACTGCTTCAACCGAAACGCCGAGCATCCGGTCGTCATCTTCGACCGGGACGGCAACTTCCTGTCGTCCTGGGGGGCGGGGATGTTCACGTTTCCCCACGCGATCCGCATCGACGAGAATGACTTCGTCTGGCTCACCGACGAGCATCACGGCCAATTCATGAAATTCACGACTGATGGCCGGCTGTTGCAGACTATCGGCACCAAGGGAGAGCGCTCGGATACCGGGGTGCCGGCAGACGATTTCAGCTCGTCGGCGTGGAAGAAAGTCACGCATGGCGGCGGGCCGTTCAACCTGCCGACCGACATCGCGTTCGCGCCGGGCGGCGAGATGTTCATGACTGACGGCTACGGCAATGCGCGCGTGCACAAATTCTCGGCTGACGGCAAGTACCTCTTCTCCTGGGGTGAGCCAGGCAATGCGCCCGGGCAGTTCAATCTGCCGCATGGCGTGTGGATCGATCGCCGCGGGCGCGTGCTGGTCGCCGACCGCGAAAACGATCGGGTGCAGGTCTTCGACCAGGACGGCAAACTGCTGACGGTCTGGCCGACCGAGCTGATCGGCCCGGCGTTCTTCTATGTCGATGATGACGATACCGTTTACATCCCCGAGCACAACGGCGGCATGATCAGCATCCTGACGCTCGACGGCGAGCGTCTGGCGCGCTGGGGCGACGGCCCGGTCAACCGATCATGTCACGGCATCTGGGTCGATTCACACCACGATCTCTATGTCGTCCAGCCGGGCGAGTGGGGCCGCGTGCGCCGCGTCGTCAAATACGAGCGGCAGTAGCATAACCATACAAAGAGGAAGCGCTCAAAATGATCGAAGAAGAAAACGTTGGTTTGACCTTCAGCGACGAGGATTTCGACCGCCGCTATTCCTCCGAAGAAGCATCGGCAGCAACCGACCCGTCGCGGCCCGTCGCTCCAGCGACAAAGCCTCCTGCGGCCCAGATCGGCCGCAGCCGCAACAGGTTCATGCGCACTCTTCTGCGCCGCCGCCTGGCCGCCTCAGGTCGCATTTAGGCTTGGCTCTCGATCAGCCTTTTTATCAGCCGATTGACCTCGCCGGCTTTTTCCATATGCGGCAGGTGTCCGGCTTGCTCGAGGATGTGAACCGGAAGGCGTGAGGCGAGCGCTTCGGCGTGAGCGGCCGGGATGATACGGTCTTCCCGCCCCCAGATAATTTGCACCGGCAGTTTTAACGCTGCGGCGGCGTCCCCGAGGCTGACGCGCTGCCGGCCGCCGGGAAACCATTCCTCGGCAAAAGCGGCCAACGCCTCCGGCACCCCGTCCAGCCTCTTGTAGCGCAGCACATCCTCGATCATCGTGCGGCTGACAAGCGCCGGGTCGTGGACCAGCAAGTTGAGTGCCTCGATCGCCTCGCGGCGGCGGGCGGCGCGCACAAAACCATCGATAAACGCCGCGTTGATCTCGGGCCCGAGCGAGGCCGACGATATGAGGGTCAGGGTCGCCACGCGTTCGGGCTGCCGTAACGCGAACGCAAGGGCGATGCCGCCACCCATCGAATGTCCGACGAGGTGGAGCCGTTCGATGCCGAGCGCGTTCAGCGCGTGGTCGACGATTGCGGCCAAGCTCTCAGGATCCGCACTGTTCAGCTGCTTGGTCGACCCGCCGTGGCCCGGCAAATCCAGCGCGATGACCCGCCGTCCTTCCGCCAGAGCGGGCTGCGTGAACATCCAGGTGTTGAGATCGGCGCCGAAGCCGTGCAGCAGCAGGACCGGGACACTGTCGCCCTCGCCGAGCGCGAGATAGCGCAGCCGCAGACCGTCGACCTCCAATTCGCGCGGGCTTGCGGTTTCGGCATCGGCCGTTGCTTCGGCCGACGGCTCGGGGACCGCAAACCCGGCGACAAAGGTGTCGATCTCGCCTTCCCTCACCTCCTCGGGAGCGACTACCGCGAGCAACGCACCGACCGGCAGGGTCGCACCCGCCGGCGCCACGATCCGCCGCAAGGTGCCTCCTGCCGGCGCTTCCATGACGTTGGTGATTTTGGTCGTCTCGATCTCGAGCAGCTCCTCGCCCTCGGCAAAGCTCTGCCCCTGCTGCTTGAGCCAGCCGACGACCGTGCCCTCGGTCATCGTCAAGCCCCATTTGGGCATCGTGATCGCGGTGATTTCAGCGCCGGTCATTTGCAATTCCTGCGTGTCATTGCGAGCGCAAGCGAAGCAATCTCGCGCCGGGTTACCTCGGTCCCATCGAGATTGCTTCGTCGCTGCGCTCCTCGCAATGACCGCGGTTGCGAGCTATCTTGCATACCCGTGAACTTCGCGCACCGCGTCGGCGATCCGCTCCGGGCTCGGGATGTAGAGCTTTTCCAACGACGGGGCGAACGGCACCGGGGTGTGCGGTGCGGTCACGCGCTTGACCGGCGCCTTCAGAGACGCGAACGCCTGGTCGGCCACGAGCGCGGCGATGTCGGCCGCCATACCGCA
Source organism: uncultured Alphaproteobacteria bacterium (assembly GCA_963788085.1). GTDB lineage: Bacteria > Pseudomonadota > Alphaproteobacteria > ATCC43930 > CGMCC-115725 > AP-15. The sequence goes on along the minus strand of CAWBFS010000052.1, from coordinate 12,877 downwards.
GCGCGGCGTCGCCTCGTCGACGACGACGAGGCGGCCGGTGCGCTCGACACTCTCGAGGATCGTGTCCTCGTCGAGCGGCGAGGTCGTGCGCGGGTCGATCAATTCGCACTCGATCCCCTCCTTGGCGAGCGTGTCGATTGCCTCGTCGGCGTAATGCACCATGCGGGCGAGCGCGACGACGGTCACATCGTCGCCGTCGCGCACGATGTTGGCTTCGCCGAAGGGGATCGTGTAGGGCTCGTCCGGAACTTCGGCGCGCAAATCGTACATCAATTTGTGCTCGCAGAAGATCACCGGGTCGTCGTCGCGGATCGCCTGGATCAACAGCCCCTTGGCGTCGTAGGCGTTGGACGGCACGACGCATTTGAGCCCCGGGACCGAGGTAAAGATGTGGTAGAGGCTCTGCGAATGCTGCGCCGCGGCGCTGCGCCCGGCGCCGATCATCGTGCGGATGACGAGCGGGCGTCTTCGCCTTGCCGCCGAACATGTAGCGGAACTTGGCGGCCTGGTTGTAGGATCTGGTCGAAGCAGACGCCGAGAAAATCGCAGAACATCAGCTCGGCGACCGGGCGCAGACCGGTGACCGCGGCGCCGGCGGCGGCGCCCATGATCGCCAACTCGGTGATCGGCGTGTCGATGACCCGAGCCCTCGCCGAATTCGCCAAACAGCCCTTTCGTCACGCCGAGCACCCCGCCATAGGCGTCGCGCTGGCCCTGCGAGCCGGCTCCGCCCGCGACGTCCTCGCCGATCACGACGACGCGCGGGTCGCGGCGCATTTCCTGCGCGAGCGCCTCGTTGAGCGCCTGGCGGATCGATTTCAGTGCCATTGCGCGCTCCCTCAGTACGAGACGTAGACGTCGCGCAACAGCGCATCCGTATCGGGAGGCGGTGCCGCCCGCGCCACTTCGACCGCATGGTCGATCAGCGCGGCGACCTCGCTCTCGACACGGTCGAGCTCCGCCCCGTCGAGCAGCCCGGCCTCGCCGACCCGGCGGCGGAAATGCTTCAGGCAATCGCGGTCTTCGTCGCAGGCGGCGCACTTCGTCCTTGGCGCGATAGAGTTGCGCATCGCCCGAGTGATGGCCGTAGAAGCGGCAGGTGTCGACCTCGATCGCGCTCGGCCCGCCGCCGGTGCGGGCGCGCTCGACCGCCTCGCGCGCCGCCTCGTGCACTTCGAAGAAATCGTCGCCGTTGACCTTGACGGCTGGGCAATCCGAAACCGGCGGCGCGGCCGGCGATGTCGCGGCTGCCGACCGCATATTCGAACGCGGTGCCTTCGCCGTATTGGTTGTTCTCGAAGACGAAGATCGCCGGCAATTTCAGCACCACCGCCATGTTCATCGCCTCGAAGGTGGTGCCCTGGTTGGAGCCGCCGTCGCCGGTGAACGAGACCGCGACGGTGTTGCGGCCGAAGGTCTTGGCGGTCAGCGCCGCGCCGACGACGAGCGGCGGCCCGCCGCCGACGATGCCGTTGGCGCCGAGCATGCCGCGGTCGAGGTCGGCGATATGCATCGAGCCGCCCTTGCCGCCGCACAGCCCGGTCTTCTTCGCGAACAGCTCCTGCATCATCAGGGCCGGATCGCAGCCTTTGGCGATGCTGTGGCCGTGCCCGCGATGGGTGCTGGCGATGTAATCCTGCGGCCCCAGATGCATGCAGACGCCGACGGCCGCGGCCTCCTCGCCGGCATAGAGATGCACAAAACCGGGAATGCCGCCCTTCGAGAACTCGTCCTGCACGCGTTCCTCGAACTGGCGGATCGTCGCCATGTCACGATAGGCTTTGAGCAATTCCTCGCGGCTCAGCTGCACGGCATCCTCCCTGTGCTTCAGCTCGGGGCTGATAGTGCCTCCTTCGCCGCCGCTTCACAATTGCGGCTTCACCCAGGGTGCTCAGGGAGGTCAGTCGTGCGGGATTTCCGGTCCGGTCAGCGGCGGCAGGGCGCGCTTGATCGGCGGCCTGCACCTCCTGCGGCTGGGTCGCAAGCGCATCACACATCCGGCGCAACTGCCGCCGCAGCTCGTAAACCTGGTCGAGGAGGCCGAGGACCAGCGGCAGCGCCTCTTCGTCGATCGCGAATTCCTGGCGGATTTCGACGATCAGCTCGACCCGCGCGACGTCGACCTCGTGAAAGAGCCAAGTATGGTCCCGCCGCTCCGGCAATACCCAGCGATTTTCGACCCACCGAACGAGATCGCGGCGGTCGAGCCCCTTCATTTGGCGCAGCAACTCGTCGAGCGCGATCATGCGCGGGGCATTCCCTGCCTCGGATCGAACGGGTGTTGCGGCGCCCATTTTTCGAGAAAAGCCGCGAGCTCGGAATCCGAGCTGTGCCCGATTAACACCTTGAGCGTCACGATTTCGTCGCCTGGGTTCTTCTTCTGGATGCCTTTGCCGCGCAGCCGCAATTGCCTGCCGGTTTCCGATCCCTTTGGGATCGTCATCGTCACCGGACCCGTCACCGTCGGCACCGACACCCGCGCCCCGAGCACCGCCTCGGCAAGGCTCACCGGCAATTCGAGCAGAATATTGTCGCCGTCCCGGCGGAACAGCGGATGGGGTGCGACATGCACTTCGATCAGCGCATCACCGGTCGCGCCGCCGCCGAAGCCCGGGCCGCCCTTGCCTCTGAGCCGCAGCACCTGGCCGTCTTCGACCCCGGCCGGTATCGTGACGTCGAGCCATTCCTCGGGCGCGAGCGACAGCCGCTGCTTGCCGCCGGTCGCCGCCGTGACGAAATCGACGGTCAAGGTGAAATGCCGGTCGGCGCCGCGCGCCCTGAACCCTGCTCCGGCCTCGCCGCGTCGCCGGCGGCCGGCCGAGCCGAACGCAGCGAACAAATCCTCCAGATCGCTCAAATCCATCTCGCCTTCGGGCTGGTATCGCCACCCCTGAGCGCCTTCGGCATGGCCTCTATAATAGCCGCGCGGCGGCCGCTCGGCGCCGGTTTCGTCGATTTCACCCCGGTCGTAGCGCGCCCGCTTATCGGGATCGGAGAGCAGATCGTAGGCGGCGGAGATCGACTTGAAGCGCGCTTCCGCTTCGGGTTTCCCAGGGTTCAGATCCGGGTGAAACTGCTTGGCGAGCTTGCGATAGACTTTGCGGATCTCGTCCGCGCTGGCGTCCGGCTTGACGCCCAGCACCTCGTAAGGTGTCTGCGCTGCCATCCGGGGTCAGCGCTGCCTCTGGCGCGTCACGCTGCGCGGTGGTCGTGGCCCTTTCGATGCGGACCGTCACATTGCGCTCCGTCCCCGCCGCGCTCGACCGTGAGCTCGACCTCGTCGCCGATCCGTGACAGCCCGACACGATTGCGCAGCTCGGTGCCGCTGCGCATCGGCGCGCCGTTGATCGCCACGACCAGATCGTTGGTCCGCAACCCGGCGCGCTCGGCGGGCGACCCCGGCTCGACCCGGGCGATCACCGCCCCCTGGGTGTGCCGGGTGCCGAGCGCCTGGGCGAGGTCGGGTGTCAGATCCTGGATCGCCACTCCGATGCGGCCGCGCTTGATCTCGCCGTAATTGACCAGCTGATCCATGACCTGGCGGGCCATGTTGATCGGCACGGCAAAACCGATGCCGATATTGCCGCCGCCGGGCGCCAGTATCGCCGTATTGATGCCGACGACGCGTCCCTGCAGATCGACCAAAGGCGCCGCCGGAATTGCCGGGATTGATCGAGGCATCGGTCTGGATGAAATCCTCGTAGCCTTCGATGCCGAGGCCGCTGCGCCCGAGCGCGCTGATGATGCCCGAGGTCACGGTCTGACCGAGACCGAACGGGTTGCCGATCGCCAGCACGAAATCGCCGACCTGCAGGCGATCGGAATCGCCGATCGGGACCGCCGTCAAACCGCCCGCGGGGATCTGCAACACGGCGATGTCGGTGTCGGGGTCGCGGCCGATCAATTTCGCGGTCAGCCGCCGGTTGTCCTTGGTCGTGACTTCGATGTTGCTGGCATTCTCGACGACATGCGCATTGGTCATCACATAGCCCTGCGCGGCGTCGACAATGACGCCCGATCCGGTCGCCTCGCGTCTCGCGCTCGACCGGCTGCTGCTGCAGGTTGAAGAAGCGGCGGAACATCGGGTCTTGCAATAGCGGATTGTCTTCCCGCACCCGCCCGCGCACCGAGATGCCGACGACGCCTGGGGTGATCCGGCTGACCACCGGCGCCAGGGTCTGGACCGGCGCGCCATCGGCCAAGGGTATCGGCGCTCCGGCGAGGACAGGGGAAACGATGCCCGTCGTCAGGGCGATCCCGCCGGAGACAACGAGCGCTGACAAGACCCGCTTCATCGCTGTGGAGACCTTAGGACTGGCAGACACCCGTTTCCGGTAAACAAACCGCCAGCATGAATGTTTCCGGTGGTGATTTAATCTAACCTCTCGCGCCATGGCTTCAAGGGATGCTTGGTCGCGGGGTTGGCAGCACTCTCTCTTGCAAGCTGCTAACCCGCTGTTTCGGCCCTAGTTTTTTGTTGCTGCGGCGAAACCGACGGAGCATGCTCGCGGTTAGCGGGAACGAGCCGAGAGGAGACCCGAATGACCGCGCCATTCCCCACCTTGGTGAGTATCGGCTGACCACCGCCGAGATCATCTACCGGATGCCGGACCATCCCGATCTGTTGCAGAGCTTTATCTGGCAGAAGCTCGACCTCGCCCCGGACTTTCCCGAGCTCCGCCGCTTTCTGGAATTCTGGAGCCGCAACATCGAGGGCAAGCTCCATTCGGTGAAGGTCGGGCAGGCGCGATCCGCCGGCCGCGGCCGGTTCCGCCACGTCAGCACATCGCTGCGCCTGCATTAGCCGCAGGCTCGCGGACAATGCCGCCACAGATCGGGTATCTGCTGCCGACCCGCGAGCGGGTCATGGAAGGCCGGCCGGAGACCGCGCCCTTGCTGGAGCTCGCGGCGCGCGCCGAGGGGTTGGGCTTCGATTCGGTGTGGGTCGGGACTCGCTGCTGGCCCGGCCGCGGCATGATCCGCTCACTCTGTTGGCCGCGGTGGCGGCACGCACGCGAAAGGTGGCGCTCGGCACCGCCGTCTTCCTGCCGGCCCTGCGCAATCCGGTGGTGCTGGCGCATCAGCTCGCGACGCTCGATCAGATCAGCGAGGGACGGCTCGTCCTCGGGGCGGGCATCGCCAGCGACGTGCCCAACATCCGCGCGGAATTCGCGGCGGCGGGCGTACCGTTCGAAAGCCGCGTCGGGCGCATGATGGAAGGCCTGCGGCTGGCCCGCGCCTTGTGGACCGGGAAGCCGGTCGATTGGCAAGGCCGCTGGCCGATGCAAGGCGGCGTATTGGGGCCGACCCCGTACCGCGCCGGCGGCCCGCCGATCTGGATGGCGGGCTCGGTCCGCCCCGCCCTCGAGCGGGCGGCCCGGCATTTTGACGGCTGGTTCGCCAACGAGGCCGACCTCGCCCGCTGGACTGGCCAATGGGCCGAGGTGCAGCAGATCCTTCGTGAAGCCGGGCGCGACGTTGGCCAGTTTGTGGCGGCGATTTATACCACATTGGCAATCGATGAGGATGCGAGCCGCGCCAACCAGCGCATCGATGCTTTTCTCGAAGGATATTACGGGCAGCCGGCTGCGGCGATGCGCCGGAGGCAGGCGTGTCTATGGCGGCTCGCGCGAGGGCGCGGCCGAATTCTTGCGGGGCTTCACCCGTGCCGGCGCCACCCACGTCATTGTCCGTCTCGTCGGTGACGCAGACCGCCAGCTCGAAACCGTCGCCGGGTTTCGCGCTCAGCTTGGGAAATAACATCTAAACCGGGAACCCGGCGCGGCGCGGCGACAGGCAGATGCCGCTGCGAGCCGCCTCGATCATGTAATAGCGGGTCATCTGCACGATGTCGGTGCGCCAATAGAGCTGCTGCGGCTCGTCTTCGAGAAAATCGGGACCGGCGAAGGCGTAGCAATAGGTCTCGACATAGCGGCGCCCGGGATCGCCGGCAATCGGCGCATCGCGCCAGCCGAATTTCCAGCCGGCATGCTCGGCGCCGAGCCGCCAGCGATCGAGCCGCACCGCCAATGTGCTCGCATCGAGCGCATCGAGCGCCGGCACGCGATAGACGACGACGAGCCGGTGCACATTGAGCTGCAATTGCATCAGCAACTCGTCGCCGAACGCGTTGACGAGGTAGGTCGCGTCGGAGGCGCCGCGCACGTGGCGGATCTCGACCCGCGAGCGCGCGACATCCGCCAGCTCGACATCGACCGGCTCGGTGTCGAAGCTCGGCAATTCGTATTCGACCGCGCGCAATGCTTCCAGCATCTGCCTGGTGAGGAAGTCCTCGATCTGCCGTTGCGCCCCGATGAACGTCAGCATGCCGCCCTCCCCGCCCGCCATCGGATCAACAAGAGCCGGTGACGCAGCGTTCCGGGCGCAATCGCCGCCTCCCGCCGTCACGGTCAATCGGGCTTGCTCAACCAGCCTTTCAGATAAGCCGTGTAGCGTTGCAAGCACATTTCGAGAAAACGCTTGTTATAGGGGCTCAACGTCCGCGTGAACCTCTTGACTGCATCTCGAATCGCGGCTTATGCACGAGCGTCCGGTGCGTCTAAATGTTGTGTACAAAACGGGAACACGGATTTAAGGTTCTCCCCCGTCGCGGATGAGCAGGGTGAGGCCATGTCTGGGTCCGAGGGCCGGTTTCCGAAGTCGTTGATCGAATTCCAGGAGCGTTTTGCGAGCGAGGGCGTGTGCGCGGAATACCTTTTTGCGCGGCGCTGGCCGGAAGGGTTCGTATGCCCCGGCTGCGGTGACGGCCGAGCCTGGCTTTTGAAGACAAAGGCCTTCACCTATCAGTGTGCCGCCTGCGGGCGGCAGACCTCCGTGACGGCCGGGACGATCATACATGCCAGCAAGCTGCCGCTGACGACGTGGTTCTGGGCGGCATATCTGATGGCGACACACTCCAACGGCATCTCGGCCGTCCAGCTGCAGAGCCAGCTCGGCCTCGGCTCGTACCGAACCGCCTGGATGTTGTGCGCCAAGCTGCGTCGGGCCATGGTCAACCCGGAGCGCGAGCCGCTGTGCGGCGTCGTCGAGGCCGATGAGACGATCATTCCGTTCCGCACCAAGGATGACCCGGTCGTCTTGCCGGCCGGTCGCAGTGGGGTCGGCAAGATGCTGGTCGCCGGCGCGGTCGAAGTCGACGGCGGGACGCCGCGGCGCGCCCGGCTGAAGGTGATCGAGGGCTTCGGCAAGCAGGAGATCCACGCCTTCGTGCTTGGCGCGGTCGCCCCTCAGACCAAGCTGGTGACCGACGACTGGCCCTCCTACAACGACATTCCCGAGATCAAGCACAAGGCGATCACCGTCGGCCCGATGGCGGCGCACATTGTCCTGCCCTGGACCCATCGGCTGTTCTCAAACCTCAAACGCTGGGGCCTCGGCGTCTACCATGGACTGCGCAGGACGAACCTCCAGCACTACCTGGACGAGTTCGTGTTCCGCTTCAATCGACGCCGCACCCGGCATGCGGCATTCCATACGCTGCTCGGCATCGGTGCCCGTACGGCCCCAGCGCCCTACCACGTACTGATCCGCAAGACCGCCTAGCCAAGCTCGCATCAAACTAGCCCACAGCATGTAGAGCTACCGGATTTTCGTGCATAAGCCGCCTCGAATCATATCACGCGAGACGGTATTCGGATCCTCCAGCCGGGATTTGATTAGCGTGAAAAGCTCTTTTCGTGCAGGAAACCAGATCTCGTAAAAAGCCGACACGATTTCGTGGTTTTCCTCTCCGAACGCTTGGTGAAAAATATCGGGATTATTCATCCCGAATTCGCTCAATTCCTGCTCCATTCGCTCCATGTCGTAAATCATCTGCCGGCAGGCGAGCTGGAACTCGGCATCGGTGACCTCGTCGCCGAGATTACCCTGCACTTCCTTGGCGGCCTCGATGAACGTGAACCTGAACCGCGAAGCGAGAATGAGCCCGATCAACAAGGCGGATGTGGTCTCGTCGCCGACAAACTTCCTCGGCAAGGTTCTGACGAATATCACCGAGAATTTTCTCGCCCCATTGCCGTAAATGACCTGGCGAGCCAACAGCGGACGATAAAATTGCCCGTCATGCGCTCGAAAGCTGGTTTCAGGGTTCCTCAAATTTCGCTGATGGGCGGCGTCCAATATGTCGTCTTCGACTTTGTCCATCCAGGCAAAGGTTTCGTTATTCGCTTCGAGACTGCTCTTCATCTGCTCCCAGGTTGTTTTCAGCTCGCCGCTCTCGTCGGGGTCAGGGCTCAACCCGAGGAGATTGAAGGTGTCGGACAGGGCCGTGATCGTCGAACGCGCTGGTATCTCGGTCTTGTTTTTGGGTAGGGGATCGCGAATGTCGATCTCCATTCTGACCCTGATAGAATTTTTCCGATATCGGATCGTTCTTCCTGGCATCCTGGAACTTTATTGTGAGGCGCTTGACGCGCTCGGCGATCTCGACAGCCATTCTCGGCATTTGCCTGAGAGGAAGCCCCTTGCGCATCGTGCCGCCATGCAGCGGCATGCGGTCGGGGTAATAATAAAAATCTTCGAAGAGCTGGGCCAACGGCGTGTCGATGTAGAAATCGAGTTCGCTCGTTGGATCGGGCGGCCCATCCGCCTGATAGGGACGGATCCGCCGGTTTTGCAGCATCGCCAGCAGCGACGGTACGGCGGGCGTGTCATGAATGCACAACAGCCGGGCCGCTTCGGTAATCTTTTTGGATGTATCCAGAAGATGCGCGCTGGTAAAAATACCAATCTCGAAGCCGCAAAAATCGTAGGGCCTGCGTTCGCGTCCGGTATAAAGGAAGATCAGCCAGTCGGCGGCCTTGAGGTTGGCGATGATCTTCGAATGCCACTCCTCACCCGAACGAATGTTGTAAGCATCCAGAAAACAGTTGACCCGGGCGGGATTGACGGCGGTCAGCTCCTCCTGCAGGCACTGCGCAATGCCGAAATCTTCATGAGAGTAACTAATGAAGACATGAACATCCGTTGGATCTTTTTTGATCTCTTCGAGTTCGAGTGTGCGAGTCTCGGACATGAGCGCCTCCCGCTGGAGCAGCCAATCCCGCGATATCGCGAAGGACAGTGCATCCGCCAAACCTTTATATAGTTAAGGGATTAGCCGAAAGTGTGAGGTGGCTCACAATCCGAGAATTCCCCCGCGGCTCGCAACAGAGACCCTGCGGCGTTCCGGTCGGGGCACGATTCCGTTTGCGGCGTTGCACGACGGCAGAGGTTCCTGATGGACCGCTACGCAAGGGCGATTGCCCCAAGTCTGCACCTGATCGATCCGAGACCCTTGAAGGCAGCGCCCGGCACGGCTCTTGTGCTCGGCATCTCGAAAAGCGTGCAGGGTTAAGTCGATCTGCCCAATGTCGCCGCCGAAGTCGCTGCAGTGCACGAGATAGAGGGCGGAGACGAGCTGCTCAACGACCAGTTCAGTCGTGCACCATTCGAGGCCGAGCTGAGACAAGTACCTTACAATGTCGTGCACATCGCCTCGCACGGTCAGTTCGGTAACGGTGGAGTCGAGATGTGGCGCGGTGGCGGTAGGCTGAGCATATCTGTTGCCGCCCCTTTCGTTTGGCGGTGCCTCACTGGCTCGACCGTGGCTCCGTTTCCACACCCCGCTCATCGAACCGGACGTGCAGATTTCCCGCATCCGGCTCTCGGACAAGACGTCACGCCTTCGCCCACGGCTGGCTGCACCCACGCGCGGTCAGGCGTACGAGACCGTAATGCCCGTAGAGGTGCGAGAGTGGATAAGTCCCGCCCCTGCGTCGCCTGACCTTGTGCTTGTAGCGCAACCACCGGCGCAACCGCACTGCTGTGTAGTTGTCGAGCGCCCGATACGCTTTAGTGACTGAGCCGACCTGGAAGTAGTTCGCCCAGCCGCGCAGCGCGCGGTTCAACTTGCCCACCAGCTCTGTGGTCTCTTGCCATGCCCCGCTTCGGATCGTCAGCTCATGGATCGTCTCGATCATGCGCCGGATGCTTTTCTTCGATGGCCGTAGCGCCAGGCGCGCCTGGCCGGTTCTCGGCGAGTACATCCGTCCGAACGTGAACCCCAGGAAGTCGAACTCCCCTTCCGGAACCTTGCAGATGCGTGTCTTTTCCACGTTGACCGTCAGCTTCAGCTTGCCCATGAGATGGCGCATCCAGTGCAATGCCTCTTCAGCCTTGCCCCGTCTGCACAGGATCACGAGATCGTCGGCATAGGTCACGATCCGACTGCCGAGGCTTTGCCGCAGTCCGAGCTTCTCCCATCCCAGCACAAACCGGCGCATGTAGAGATTCGCCAGCAGCGGTGAGAGTGGTGATCCCTGCGGGATGCCACGGCCGTTGTCGCGGGCCGCGGTCGTGCGTCGCTTCCGTCCTCGGTCGTCGGTTTCCTCGACAGAGCACTCCAGCCACATCTTGATCAAATGCAGCACCCGCCGGTCAACAACCCGGCGCGCCACCGATTTCATTAGTTCGGTATGGGGAATGCTCCCGAAGAAATCCGCGAGGTCGGCATCAACGACTTCCCGGTGTCCGCGAAACAGCAGTTCCTCCACCTCTACCGCCGCCTGCTGGGCATTTCGCCCCGGCCGGTAAGCGTATATTTCGGGTGGAAGGTCGGCTTCGAAGATCGGTTCCAGCACCAGCGTCGCCGCCGTCATGCAGACCCGATCCCGCACGGTCGAGATGCCCAGCGGCCTGAGTTTGCCGTTGGCCTTCGGTATAAACACTCGTCTGATTGGCTCTGGCCGGTAAGTCTCCTGCCTGAGCGCAAGCGCCAGTTCAGCCAGCCATCGCTCGACCCCATACGCCTCGATGTCCGCAAAGTCCTGGCCGTCGATGCCCGGCGCGCCCTTGTTGGAGCGGCACTGGGCATAGGCATGCGCCAGAATGTCGTCGCGGCTGATCTTGTCGTACAGAGCGTAGAAGCGATAGCCGGCTTCCGCCTTCGCTTTCGCGTGTAACGCCGTCTGCAGTTTCTGAACACTTTTCGGAGTTGCTAGATTGCCCAATCTCCAGGTCCCTCACCACGTCTTGCGTCGGTCTTGAACTGAGGCCCCTTCCCTCCACCGGCATTACCCGGCTTCAGCGGTACTACGGACCTCTCCGCCACCCCAGTGCGCCCGGCCTGTCCCTCGCGGGCGTCCGGTTGATCATCCCTGATCACGCATTGGGGCTTCCCGTGTTGCGTGCGCTTTCCTTGTGTACATGCTGCCGCCACTACCCCGGTGCAGCGGCTGGGCGTATTCCTCGCTCATCTCACCCAGCCGTATCAGCCTTCCCCGGAAGGGTCGCCGGGTCGGCCTGCACATCGTCCTTTTCGAGATCCCATGGCGTCTTGGAGGTAGCGATCGATTGCCGGGCAAGGTGAAAGGGTTGCTGCCACCCATTTTGGAGCTGACCATGAACATCACGACGGATCAACTCGAAGCACCGACCGCTATTCGTACCGACCTTGGAGCAATCTTCGTTTCGCTGGAGTTGAGCCGGTCGAGCTGGCTGATCACCTCGCTGTCGCCGGGCGGTGGAGAGAAGATGTCGAAGCATACGGTGCGGGGCGGCGATGTTAGCGGACTGCTGCAGCGCTTTGCGCAACTCAGGGAGAAGGCGCGGGCGCGGACGGCAAAGGTCTTCCCGCTGATCGTCATCCAGGAAGCTGGGCTCGATGGCTTCTGGATTGATCGGGTGCTGCAAAATGAGGGAATAGAAAGCCATGTTGTCGATCCGGCCTCGATTGCGACATCGCGACGCCGCCGGCGGGCGAAGACCGACAAGATCGACGGCGAAACGCTGGTTCGCTCGCTGCTTGCCTACAAGCGTGGCGAACCTCGGGTATGTTCAATGGTCAAGGCGCCCACTCCCGAGGAGGAGGACCAACGCCGGCTCTGCCGCGAGCGCAAAGTGCTGACCGCCGAGAGAGTGCTGCACGTCAATCGCATCAAGGGCCTATTATTTTGTCAGGGCATCTGCGGGTACGAGCCGCTGCGCCGCGATCGGCGCGAGCGGCTGGAAGAACTCCAGACCGGCGATGGCCGTCCCCTGCCCCCGCATCTCAAAGCACAAGTCGACCGTGAGCTCGATCGGCTCGAACTGCTTCTCAAGCAGATCAAGACCGTGGAGGGTGAGCGGGACGCGCTGCTGGCTGCGGCGCAAACCGCCATGCCGGCCCCGGCGGCGATGTTGCTCGACATAAAGGGCATCGGATTGGAGTTCACCGCCGTACTTTGGTCGGAGGGGCTCTTCCGACACTTCGACAACCGACGCCAGCTCGCCGCTTATGCGGGCCTGGCGCCGACACCGTGGCAGAGCGGAGCAATTGATCGGGAGCAGGGGGTGTCCAAAGCCGGCAATCCACGACTGCGAACAACATTGATCCAGCTCGCCTGGCTATGGCTGCGCAATCAACCACAATCAGCGCTCACCATCTGGTTTCACGAGCGGGTCCGGCAGAATGGAGGCCGCCTGCGCAAGACGACGATCGTGGCGCTGGCACGAAAGCTGCTGGTCGCGCTCTGGAAATATGTGACCACCGGTGTCGTCATCGAAGGTGCCACGATGAAGGCCGCTTGACGAACACACCAAACCAAATCTCGTCATCTTCCAGGACCTGATCAGTCCTGGCGGATCCGGGTGGACGAACCGAAGCAAGCCATGGCCTGAAACGCCGCTTTCGAGAATGGTTCTCGTCTTCCTGAGCCCTTGCCCGCCGCAAGCGGGATGTTGGTGCAGCCGTCATGAGCGGCGACCGAATGTGAGGTTGATCGTGCTCGGAAACGGGCCGCGTCATGCAATTGGGCTCGAACCTTGGATACCTGGAGCGAATATGGAGATTTACCGACGTCACCCTGACAAAAGGACTTGACCTGAACGACCCCATGTG
>CAWBFS010000051.1:0-43646 GCA_963788085.1 uncultured Alphaproteobacteria bacterium | reverse complement strand
TGAACCAGGGCGTCATTTGCCGGAGAGCCGCCCGATACCTAATTTGCGACCTGCAACCATGAACGGCATCGCCGCGTTAATCGGAACCACTCAAAAGTCCGCCACGGCGATGCTCCGTTTCATATCTGCTGTTATAATACAACCCGCGAGATTTCACCGATCTGTGTGAGCAGCGGACAGTCTCGGTCATCGGTCGCTTAGCTTGCGCGGCAACGGTCGAGGCGGCAGCCTGAGGCGCATCCTTGCACAGATACCATCCGCAGCGACTTCGCATTTGATCCGACCCCGGTCCGCAATCAGTTTCGGATGCTCGGATGCCCGATTTGAGATCGGTTCTGGCTTTGGCCGGTCTCGGCTATCAATGGACGGCCGGAGACCATCGCGGTTCCCCCCCATCCGGCCGTGGCGCCCGGCCTCGACCGGGACCATCCTCTCGACCATCGAGGAGGAGAAAAGATCATGGCCGATATTGCCGAAAACCCTCTGATCGGCTTGTCCGAAGCGCTGGTAGAGCGCGTGAGGCTCGCCCGGCCTCTGGTCGCCGGCATCGCCGTGCCGGGGCATCGGATGCGTTCCGGAACGCTCTGGCGCAAAGACGTCGTCGTGCCTCCGAACAAAGATTCCCCGACGCCGCCGATGCGAAGGTGACATTGGCGGACGGAAGCGCCTTCACAGCGCGCGTTGCCGGCCGCGATCCCGGCACGAACGTCGTTGCCCTACAGCTCGACGGCACTCTCGATCCGGCGCGCTCCCGGCGGCTGAGCCGCGGCCCGGCGGGCTCGCTCTCGCCCTTGGCGCCGATGATGCCGGCATTTCCGTGAGGCTGGGCGTGATCCATTCGGTCGGCCCGTCCTGGCACAGCCGCGCAGGCGGCAGGATCGATCGGCGCATCACCCTGGACATAGGCGTCACGCGCAGCGAGGAGGGAGGGCCGGTGCTCGACCCCGGCGGCGGTCTTTCGGCATCTCGACGTTGGGACCCCGCGGGCGCGTTCTGGTCATTCCGGCCTCTACGGTCGAAACAGTGCTCGAACCGCTGCTCTCGAAGGGACGGGTCGAACGAGGCTGGCTCGGCTTGGCGCTTCAGCCCGTCCTCGTGCCGGAAGCGCTGCAGGCCGAAGCCGGCCAGTTGCAGGGTCTGATGGTGATGCGCGTCTCTAAGGACGGCCCCGCAGCCCGAGCAGACCTGCACGCCGGCGACATTCTCGTGAAAATCGCGGGCGAAAGCGTCACTAGTCCCACAGCGGTTGCTCAATATCTCGGGCCGGATTCGGTCGGGAAGCAGGTCGAATTGCATCTGATCCGGGCTGACAAGCCCTTCTCGACTCCGGTTATTGTCGGCATCCGCCCAGACAGATGAGTGCCCCGGCGGCCGGGATCCGCAACGGCTTCGCGTTGCCGTGCTGGCGTCGAACGCGGCGGCGCAAGACCGGCTCGCCACGCTCGTTGCACAATGCGGGCACCAGCTCGTGGAGGCCACGGCATCTCCCGACGCAGTCCTGACCGATGGCGCCGCCGAGGCCGTTCTGCCGGCGGCAGCCGTCGCACTCGGCGCCGTTGGCGGAGAGTTCGCCGGCTGGCTTCCACCCGACGCCGCCGCGGCTCAGGTCGATGCCGCGTTGCGCGCCGTCGCAGCGGGACTGACGGTGCGTGCGACACCTCTAGCAAGTCGAAATTTTGATTGGTTGCCGGAGGAGCCGCCGGTCCTGTTGACGCCGCGCGAAATCGAGGTGCTTGCCGCTCTCGGCAACGGCATGACCAACAAGGAGGTGGCGCGGCTGCTCGGAATTTCGCCACATACCGTCAAGTTCCACATCGAATCACTGTTCCGAAAGCTCGGCGCTGCGTCACGCGCTGAAGCCGTCGCCAAGGGAATGCGGCAGCAAATTGTCGAGTTTTGACCCGGTGCGCCGTCTCCTCATTCCGGGCTAACCGGGCTGGGTTTCGCCCTTGGGGCCGAGGCGGCGCTTCGCGGTGGACGCCGACGTTCAGCAGCAGGCCGAAGCCGAACATGACGGCGAGCATTGCGGTGCCGCCGTAGGAGATCAGCGGCAATGGCACGCCGACCACCGGGATGAGGCCCATGACCATTGCCGTGTTGATAAACACATACAGCGAGAAATTGGTCACGATGCCGAGCCCGAGCAGGCGGCCGAAATGGTTGCGGCACCGCAGGGCGATGACAAACCCATAGCCGATCATCAGCGTATAGAGCGCGAGGAGACCGAAGCCGCCGATAAACCCGAACTCCTCGGCCAAGGTCGTGAAGATGAAATCGGTCTGTTTTTCCGGCAAAAAGCTCAGATGGCTTTGGCTGCCGTTGAGAAAGCCTCTGCCGAAGAAACCGCCCGAGCCGAGCGCGATTTTCGATTGCAGAATGTGATAACCGGCGCCCAGCGGGTCGCTCTCCGGATCGAGAAAGGTATAGATCCGGTTCTTCTGGTAGTCGCGAAGGAAATGCCACCCGGCCGGCACGGCGGCCGCGGCGCCGAGCGCCATCAAGGCGAAGAACCGCAGGCGCACGCCGGCGATGAAGAACAGTGCGGCCCCGGTTATCAGCAACATCATCGCAGTACCGAGGTCGGGCTGTTTCAGCACCAGCGCTGCGGGTATCAGAACCATCAGCGCGGGCGGTATCAGGTATCGAAGACGGCGCGATGTCGTCATCGGAGCGGGCATGAAAATAGCGCGCCAGAGCCAGCACCAACGCGATATTCATCAACGATGACGGCTGAAGCTGGATCAGCCCGAGGTCGATCCAGCGTCGTGCCCCCATGCCGACAAACCCGCGCAAATCGACCGCCACAACCAGCGTCAGCGCAACCGCGTACATCCAATACGCCGCCCGGTACCAATGTCGGATGCCGAGCAGCGCCGCGCCGATCATCGGGACGAGCGCGATGCCGAAGCGAACCATCTGGGTCGCTGCCCAGGGCTGCATATCGCCGTCGGCGGCCGAGTACAGCTCCGCGATACCGCAAGCCGCGGCGATGAACACCAGCAGCACCAGCCCCCAGCTGATGCTGCAGAGCTTGCCAAAGAGATTGAGCTCGTTCCCGAGATCGGAGGTCAGACCAGCCACGGCTCAGCCGCCCGGCGCGTTCGCCTGGGCCACCGCCCCCGCGCCAGGAACCCGCCGGGCGGGATCGCGCCGCTGCACCTCCAGCAAGACGTCGTGGCAGATCGGCGCCGCGACGGCCGAGCCGCCACCGCCGCTATTCCCGCCATGCTCGACCACCGTCGCGCACACATACCGCGGTGCGCCAACCGGCGCGAAGGCGAGGAACAGCGCGTGATCGCGCTGCTTCCACGGGATCTGCCGGGCCTTGCGGATTCCGCGCGAACGCTCGTAGTCGCTGATGTGGCGGACTTGCGAGGTACCGGACTTGCCGCCCATTGCAAAACCTGGCTCCCGAATCCGCGCGGCGTAGGCGGTGCCGCCCTGCTCGTTTACGACCGCGTTCATTCCGTCGAGCACCAGGGCAAGGGTGTGCGGTTGGAGACCGAGAGAGGGGAAGTCGCCAGGCGCGGCGCTGCCGCCGGGCCGCATCAACCCCTCGGAGCGGACGAGCCGAGGTGTTACTGCCCGGCCGGTCACGAGCCGCGCGACCATCGTGGCAAGCTGCAGCGGTGTGGCCAGCACCGAGCCTTGGCCAATGCCGGCGATCAGCGTCTCTCCTTGAGACCAGTTGGTGCCGCTGGTCGCAAGCCGCCATTCGCGAGTCGGGATCAGGCCCGGCCGCTCGCCCGGTATGTCGATGCCGAGCACGCCGCCAAAGCCGAACCTGCGAGCCATCGCCGCGAGCCGGTCGATGCCGACCCGCCGCGCGGTTTCATAAAAGAAGACGTCACAGGATTTCTTGATCGCATCGCGCAGACGCAAGGTGCCGTGACCACCGTGCCGCCAGCAGTGAAACGTCGCGTTGCCCAATTGGAGATATCCGGGGCAGGTGAACGAGGTCTGGGGCGTCAGAACTCCAGCTGTCAGCGCTGCTGACGCTACCACCGGCTTGAAGGTCGAGCCCGGCGGGTAAACGCCGGCGATCACCTTGTTGGAGAGCGGCTTGCGCGGATCGTTGGACAGCTCCTGCCACATCGCCGAGGTGAGCCCACTTGAAAACGGCACCGGATCAAAACTCGGGCTCGAGACGAGAGCCAGGACATCGCCGGTGAGCGCATCGAGCAGCACGCACGCGACGCTCTGCTCGGCGCTGCAGCGGCGGGTCACGAACTCTTGCATGACCATGTCGAGACTGGTGACAGCGTCCTGTCCGGGCTTCCCAGCCACGCGGGCGAGGTCGCGGACGACCCGGCCGAGAGCATTGACTTCGACCTGGCTCGTCCCTGCGGTGCCGCGCAGCTCCAAATCTTGCGACTTCTCGACCCCGCTCTTGCCGATGCGGAAATCCGGCATTTCGAGCAACGGATCGCCATCGAGTTCCTGCTCGGATACTGCGGCGACATAGCCGACGACGTGCGCCGTGGTCTCGCCGAACGGGTATTGGCGGGTCACGCCCTGGTCGATCGACAGGCCGGGCAGTTCCGGAATTGCGACCTCGATGCGCGCCATTTCGTCCCAACCAAGATTGGCGCGGACAACGATGGGTACGAAAGAATGCTTGCGCCGGATCTCGCGCAAGACGCGGCGGCGGTCGGTTTCGCTCACCTCGATCAGCGCACCGAGCGCGTCGAGCGTCGCCGCGACATCGCCGGCCTGCTCGGGGACGATGACAAGATGATAGTTCTGCTGGTTTTCGGCGAGCGCGATCCCGAAGCGATCGAGAATTCGCCCGCGCACCGGCGCTATCAGCCGCAGACTGATGCGGTTCTCGTCCGCGAGAACCGTGTAACGCTCCGAGTCCAATATCTGCAGCTGGTACATTCGGCCGCCAATGGCGGCGAGAAGCAGTGCCTGACCGCCGGCGAGGATCGCCGCGCGCCTGGTGAACAGCTTTTGGCGAAGCGCATCCCGCCGCATTGCGGTCAGTCCGCACCGATCAGCGCGCGTTGACTGCGGCCCAGCAGAAAACTGGCGATCGGAAAGACCGAAATCGTCAGCACCGCGCGGAAAACCGGCCCTCGCAGCTCCAGCAATTCTGCCGGCGAGCAGCGAGTGCAATGCCCATGAGAACAGCATCGCCCCAGCGGTCAGCAGGGTGAAGCCGGCCCAGATGAACGGGAATGGCCGGTCAACAAAATGATGCCGATGGGGGACTACGATCGCCCGGGCGAGCAACAGCGTGACCGCGGTCACCCCGGCAGTCCGCCCGAGAGCAGGTCTTGGATCGTGCCGATCAGGAACAGCAAGGGAGCCGGCAACAAATCCGGCCGGTAAATCGTCCAGTGATAGGTGGCCATCAACGTGAAGGCAGGTGTCAGCGCCGCGTAGCCGTCAAGGTGCAGCGGCTCGATCGACAAGAGCGCCGCCAGTACCGTCGTCACGATCGGCAGCACGTTGATCATGCCTCTTGTCCCGGCGCCCGAACGAGACCGCTGCGCGTGGCGCCCCGGTCAGCGTCGCAGCGTCGGCGGGCCGCTGACCCCGGATTCCGCGCGCTTACCGCCCCGCGCGGAGATGGACAGCGGTTGGGGCAGGGCTTCGGCGAGACCATAATCGACCAGCCGGAGGTAATCGACCCGCGATAAAGCCGCGTACGGCTCGACCCGAGCTCCTTCGCTGTCGACGCTGGCGACGACACCCACCGGAAGTCCCGGCGGAAAGACGCCGCCTTGGCCCGAAGTGACGATCCTGTCGCCGATCCGTATCGTTCCGCCCGCGTCCACGTAACGCAGACTCGGACGAGCGGAGTTGTCGCCGGCGAGGATCGCCCGTTGGCGGGTGCCGTCGACGACGACCGGCACGCGCGAGTTCAAATCGGTAATCAGCAGAACGCGCGCCGCCCGGCTTCCGACCTCCGCAACGCGACCGACCAGACCCTCTCCGGTCATGGCTGCCTGGCCGCGCGCCACGCCGTTGTCACGACCGGCATTGACCATCACACTGCGAGCATAGGCGCCGCCCGAATCCGCAATCACCCGTGCGGTGACAAAGGAAATCGCCTGGTTCGGGTACCAGTTTCGCCAGGTCGCGCAATTCGGCATTCTCTGCTGAAAGCCTCAGCGCGACCTGCTGCCAGCCCAGCAACCTCTCGTTCTCCTCGGCGAGCCGGATGTTATCGCGATAGACGGTGATGAAGCCGCGGACGCGATCCGCGGCGGCATCGAGAGCCGCGGCAGGGCGCGAGAGCATGTCCAAGGCCGGAGCGGCGGCATCCATGACCGAGTTCCTCAAGGACTGGAACGCCACCTGGTCAGCCTTGCCGACGATGATCATCACCGCCGAGATTACGACCAGCAGAGTAAGGGACATCCGCTCTATCGCGGCACGGCGGGCTGGCGAGATCCGCATCATACTGCCTCAGGCCGGACCGTCATCAAAATCACCCCTGGAACTGGGTCGCTACCACGTGTTGATCAACACATTTCTCAGGGTTTTCATCTCTTCGAGAGCGCGGCCCGTGCCGAGCGCGACGCAACTGAGCGGGTCGTCGGCGATCGAGACCGGGAGACCGGTGGCATGCCGTAAGACCAGGTCGAGGTTGGTCAGCAAGGCACCCCCGCCGGTCAGCACAATCCCCTTATCGACGATGTCGGCGGCGAGTTCGGGTGCGGTATGCTCGAGCGCAACCTTGACGGCCTCGATGATCGCGCCGACCGGTTCGGCGAGGCTTTCGGAGATTTGCCGTTCGCTGATCACGATTTCCTTCGGCACGCCGTTCATCAGGTCGCGTCCCTTTATCTCCATGACCCTCCCCTCGCCATCCTCCGGCATGCAGGCTGAACCGATTTCCTTCTTGATGCGCTCGGCGCTGCTCTCGCCGACCAGGAGATTATGGTTACGGCGGATATAGGCGATGACCGCCTCGTCCATCTTGTCGCCGCCCATCCGAACCGACCGGCAATAGACGATGCCGCCGAGCGAGAGCACCGCGACTTCCGTCGTGCCGCCGCCGATATCGACGACCATCGAGCCGGTCGGCTCGGTCACCGGCAGACCGGCGCCGATCGCTGCCGCCATCGGCTCCTCGATCAGAAATACCCGCCTGGCGCCGGCGCTTTCCGCCGATTCCTGGATCGCCCGCCGCTCCACCGGGGTCGACCCCGAGGGAACGCATACGACGATCTGCGGGGTGGCAAAGCTGCGGCGGTTGTGCACCTTGCGGATGAAATGCTTGATCATTTCCTCCGTCACCTCGAAATCCGCGATGACCCCGTCGCGCAGCGGCCGGATCGCCTGGATGTTCCCGGGAGTGCGGCCGAGCATCAACTTGGCTTCCTCGCCGACCGCGAGGACCTGTTTGCGGCCCTTTACACTGGCGAGCGCCACCACCGAGGGCTCGTTCAGCACGATGCCGCGCCCCTTGACGTAGACCAGCGTGTTGGCCGTGCCGAGATCGATCGCCATATCGGCCGAAAACAAGCCCAGCATTCTTCCAAACATCGGAGCGCGAACCCTGAAGATGCGAGAGATCCTAACCGTCGCCCTCGTCAAGCGAGCGTCCGGCCTATCGGATCGCCCCTAGAATGGCATCCTGCCGCAAATGCCTCAACGGGGCGTTAGCGGAAGGCGGGATTGCGCTGCGGCAGCAGCCGATTAAAGTGCGCGCCGGGTCAGGCAGCAAGGCCCGCGATCGGAGGCTTCAGCAGGCGATGATCATCAACCTCAACCAATACCGCAAGAAGCGCCGACGCGCCGAGGCCGAAACCCAAGCGAAGGAAAATCGGGTCCGTTTCGGGCGCAGCAAAGAAGAGCGCACCGCGGAACTGCGCGAACGCGAGCGCGCGAAAAAGGAGATCGAAAACAAGCGCCTCGACTAGCCTTTTGGCTTGCGTGGCCGAGCGCGATCGACAGCGAGGGGATACCGCTGTCGGTGTGCACGAGGCTGTCGAGCAGGGCCCGTTTCTGGCGCGCCTCCTCAGCGGTGTCGCCGATCGCGACGAGGGCGCCTAGCAGAATTTGGATGGTGGACGCGCGAACGCCGAGCAGGCGTGGCGGGCTACAACCATTCATTGAAGCGACGCCGAGCCGTTTGCTGCGCTCCTGCAGTAAATCAGGAGCAAAATCGCCCGCATTAGTTGCAGCCTTAATCGATCCGCTCGACATCGACGGATCGGCCTTGTCCGAATCGCCCGCACCCCTGTTTCCCCTGTTTTATCAGGTCGAGATCAGGCATCACCAAATCCCCCACCGAAAACCCCTAGCCCCGCTCACAGCTGCTGACGCCCGCGAGAGTACAATGAGATTGTGGCAATTGCGGGGTCGTTACGTAGAAATGTCTACAATTACGGGGCCAGTTTACTAGATCGTCACCGTAACCGACAGTTTATAGCAACGGGTACAGCTGCTGTATACCCGTAACCCCCGTAAACTGTCACCGTAATTCCCGGCGCGGTGGAGGCCCGTCCTTCGGCAGTGGCTGGCAAGGGCAACTCTGCCGTAAAACACGGCCCGCTGAGAACGTCAGAGAAAAGTCGAGCCAATTCGGGATACTCGGCGATGGAGTGGGAGAGATTTTGCTCTTCTGCCGATCGTCGGCCCGTCATAATGTCCGGCCCGCGCCCGCAGGCCGCTTTCCGCTTGCGGGACGAGGTGTTGCGAGCGCGTAACGCTCATATGGAGAAAAATGAGATGTTCAGCCACATCATGATCGGCAGCAACGATATTGCCCGGTCAAAGAAATTCTACGATGCCCTCTTTGCCGCAATGGGCGCTGAACCTGGTGTTGAGGACGCGAGAGGCCGCCTGGCCTACTCGCACAATGGCGGCCGTTTCATGGTCAGCAAGCCTATCGATGGCAAGCCGGCCAGTCACGCCAATGGCGGCACGATCGGCTTTGTCATGAAGGATGCGGCGCAAGCCGAAGCGTGGCACAAAGCCGGCGTTGCGAATGGCGGCACGTCAATCGAGGATCCGCCTGGCAAGCGCCCAAATGGCGCTTATCTCGCTTATCTTCGTGACCCCGATGGCCACAAGCTCGTCGGGGTTGCCCGGTAAGCTGCCTGACCTTTTCGCACCGCAAGAAAAACTGAGATCAAGACCACCAACCACTTGTCGTCACCCCCGCGAAAGCGGGGGTCCAGGGCTTGCGCTCGGATCCCGGCCCGATGGATTCCCGCTTTCGCGGGAATGACGGTTGTGTGAGAGCGCCCATGGGGATTTTCGGTCAGGCGCTGAGGAGAGCCGCCCTTTCGGGGAGGTTCTTCCGCTCCGGTGGACGCCGGCGACCGCCGGTGTCCCCAGAGTGCATCAACGGTTTAAGAACCGATACGCCGCCCTATTGGGCAGAATAAGCCGCTGCAGAGCTCTAACGGACCGAGTTGTAGACGTCACGCCAACGCTTGATGGCTGTCGATGTGGCCGTCCACCGTGTTGAGGTTCGCGCCCATCGTCACGACAGATATGTGGCTCCCCCCAGCCTCGCGCCACGCCGCAATATCGCCAGGCCATTGGTTGTCGCCGCGGCTGTATTGCTGGATCGAACTCGAAGCCGAATGCATCGGCATCCCGTCCGAGCTCGCGCAATTTGGCCACGATGCCCGCCTTGATTTGGACCGCCTCGGTTTGCGTCCGGCCCGAAAACAGGAACCCGTCCCCGATCCTGGCCGCCCGGTCGAACGCGGCCTTGCTGAAACCGCCCAGCCAGATCGGGATCTGCCGTTTCGGGCGCGGCAATATCCCGGCTCTGTCGATCTTGTGGTCGGAGTCTTCATGTTCGACCACCGGCTCCCCCCACAGCTTGCGGAGCAAGGCAATCTGCTGCTCCTGCCGCTTGCCGCGGCGGCGAAAATGTCGGGACATCTCGAGACCGTCGAATTCCACCCAATTCCAGCCGACCCCGACGCCCAGGCGAAGTCGGCCCTCCGAGAAGAGGTCGACATCCGCCGCCTGCTTGGCGAAGAGCGCAGTCTGCCGCTGCGGCAGGATGATCACGCCCGTTACCAATTCGAGCTTCTTGGTGACGCCGGCGAGGTAGGCGTACGTGACCAGCGGCTCGTGAAACGGGTCGGTTTCCTTATAGGGGCCGGTCAACTTTGGTTCCCTGCCGGCATGAACGGCGCCGAGGACATGGTCGTAGATCACAATGTGGTCGTAACCCAAATCTTCGCCCGCCTGCGCAAACGCCTTGACCGCCCCGGTATCGCCGCCAAGTTCGATCTGCGGATAAACCACACCAGCTTTCATCGTCCCGTTCCTCTTTCAACGATTTGAGGTCTTGCGGCAGATACAGACCATTCGCGTCCGGTCCGCAAGCCGCAGCCCAAATACCGGCCCATAATTTTCGCCGCGAGACGGTCGCAGCTTACCCGGCGCAACGATGATCGCGAACTGCAAACGGAGCAAACGATTGTCGGGCCGTCGCTCGAAAGCTTCAGCCGCATGCGTGGTCTGCTAGGGCCGCCCGTTCCGTTTTCGGCGCGTCTCGGCAGTGCCGGATTGCCTTGGCGAAGGTCCCTTGACCAAGTCGACAGCCGACGCTCGGGGCTGTCGGTGGGAATTGATTAAAATGTCCCATACCTGCCGTTCGCGGTGCCCGTCGGCGTCGGCTCAATTGGGTGGTAAGCGGCGTCGCACAATCCGGAACCGCTCTCGATACATTCCCGCCGCACGAACCGTGAATACCCCGGGCGTTGCGGACTTCGGTTGAACCAAGCCGACCGGCTCGGTGTTTATGTCCCGGCGGGAATCCACGGACGCCATGGTTGCAGCTCTGAACCGTCGACAAGGGAGTGTAAACCATGAAGATCGTCGTCATCGGCGGCACCGGCCTGATCGGCTCGAAGACCGTCGCCATTCTGCGCCAGAGCGGCCACGAAGTTATCGCAGGCTCGCCCAAGATCGGCGTCAACAGCATCACCGGCGCGGGCCTCAAAGAGGCCATGGCCGGCGCACAGGTGGTGATCGACCTCACCAATTCGCCCTCATTTGAAGACAGCGCTGTGCTGGAATTCTTCGAGACTTCCGGGCGCAACCTTCTCACTGTGGAGCCTCCGGCGGGCGTCCGGCACCACGTCGCGCTCTCCATCGTCGGCATCGACCGGACCGACAATGGCTATTTCCGCGGCAAGGTCGCCCAAGAGAAATTGATCGTGGCCTCCGGCATCCCGTACACCATCATCCGCGCACCCAATTCCTGGAATTCCTCGGCGGCATCGCCGATTTAAGTGTGGCCGGCAATGTGGCTCGGCTTCCGCCCGTCTTTTTCCAGCCCATCGCGGCGAACGACGTTGCTCTTGTGGTCGCGGAGATCGCGCTCGCTGCGCCGCGAAACGGCATCGTCGAAATCGCCGGCCCAGAACGAGCGCCGTTCGACGAAATCGTTGCCCCGGGGTAGGCGACCCGCGTGAGGTCGTGCGCGATCCCGAAGCTCAATATTGGGGCGGCCGGGTCACTGAGCACTCGCTTGTGCCGGTAGGCGAGGCGCGTCTTGGTCGCATCGGTTTGGACGAGTGGCTTCGGCGCTCACCTGCTGGGGGCTGATCCTGCATGCGCCAGTCGAAGGATCGGGCTCCATGAAACGCATTTTCTGTTTGGTGCTTGTCGCCACCCTGTCGTTTGGCAGCGTACTTGCGGCTGCGCCGACGTCGAAGAGCGCCAAGGTGACCCTCGTCTACCAGCACGAGCTGCCGAACGTTCCTGGCAAGAGCATCAAGGGCGTGCTCGTCGAATACGGCCCGGGTGGCTACTCGCCTTGTCATTTCCATCCCAAGTCCGCGTTCATCTACGCGACGGTGCTTGAAGGGGCGATCCGCAGTCAGGTCAACGACGGACCGGTAACGACCTACAAGGCCGGGCAGAGCTTTTCCGAGCTGCCCGGCGAGCGCCACGGCGTCAGCGCTAATGCCAGCAATACGAGGCCGGCCAAGCTCCCCGCGGTGTTCGTGGTCGACACGAAGGAGACAGAGCTGACGATCCCTTGCGGGAACTGATGTCATAGCAAATGACCAAGGAGACAATTCCCATGAAGGCAATCGTGGTAACGGAGCAGGCTGCGGGAACGGCCGGGATGAAGCTGGCCGAGCGGCCTGAGCCGCCGTCAGCGATAAACGACGTCATCGTTCAGATTATTGCGTCGGGATTCGTCCCGACTGAGATGGAGTGGCCCCCAACCTGGACCGATCGCCGGGACCGTGACCGAACACCGTCGATCCCCGGCCACGAGCTTGCCGGAGTGGTCACCGCCCTCGGCTGGGGCACGACGGGACTGTCGGTAGGACAGCGGGTGCTCGGCCTCGCCGACTGGTATCGCGACGGCACCCTGGCGGAGTATGTAGCCATTGAGGCACGCAACCTCGCGCCGTTGCCGGGCGACGTCGACTTCACGGTGGGCGCGAGCCTGCCGATCTCCGGCCTCACCGCGTGGCAGGGACTGTTCCAGCTCGGCCACCTTCAGGCGGGGCAGAGCGTCCTCGCGCACGGCGCGGCAGGCGCAGTCGGGACGATGGTGACGCAGCTCGCACGTGAGTTCGGCGCTTACGTCATCGGCACCGGACGCGCGGCCGACCGTCAGAAAGTGCTCGACTTCGGCGCGCAGGAGTTCGTTGACCTCGACAACGACGCGCTGGAAGACGTCGGCAGCATCGATCTGGTGTTCGATGTCATCGGCGGCGACATCCAGAAGCGGTCCGCAGGCCTGATTCGAGCTGGAGGAACACTGGTGTCCATCGTCGGGCCGGCCGAGGCGCGGCCCGCCGACGGCTTGGCGGTCGACTTCGTTGTCGAGTTCGATCGTGCCCAACTGAGTGAGATCGTCCAGCGGGTGCGGGACGGACGACTGCGGACGAACATCGGCAGAGCTATCGCCGAATTTTGGTGACGGCCTGAAGGATCAGGCGGCGGCTTGGGCTTGAGGCGCGGCAGAATTGCCGATCACCTCGATCCCGTCAGTGAACCTGATACCCTGGATCAGTTTTGGCAACTGGTTGTGGCCGTCGATGCGGCGCCAATTCTTTTGGGCGCCTTCGACCAGCTTGAAGACCATGGCGAGCGCCGTCTTGTTCGATAGACAGCCTTTTGACCGGATGGTGCGGTGCCGGACGGTTGCAAAGGTGCTTTCAATGGGGTTCGTCGTTCGTAAGTGCTTCCAGTGCTCGGCCGGAAAGTCGTAGAACGCCAGCAGCGCATCGCGGTCCTTGATCAGGCAATCGGTCGCTCTCTTGTATTTGACCTGATAGGTTTCGACAAAGGCTTCCAATGCCTTAACGGCATCCTTCTTGGTCTCCGCCATCCAGATCTCCTGCAGCGAACGCTTGGCCTTGGTGTGCAGGCTCTTCGGCATCTTGTTCAAGATGTTCGCGGTCTTGTGCACCCAACAGCGTTGCTCGCGGGTTGTCGGCCACACCTCGCCGAGCGCCTTCCAGAACCCGAGCGCGCCGTCGGCGACCGCAATCTGCGGCGCCGTTGTCAGCCCGCGACGCTTCAAATCGAGCAGCAGATCACGCCAGGATTGTGAGCTCTCGCGCATGCCATCGGTGAAGCCGACAAGTTCCTTCCTGCCTTCAGGCGTCGCGCCGATGATGACCAGAATGCACTGCGCCTGCTCCTCGAGCCGAGCCTCCAAATGGATGCCGTCGGCCCAGCAGTAGACGTAGCGCTTTGCTGACAGATCGCGCTTCTGCCAGCGCGTATGCTCCTCGGTCCACGCCTCCTTGAGGCGGGCGATGGTCGAGGCCGATAGACCGCTCGCTTCCTTGCCGACGAGGGCCGCCAGCGCTTCCTCGAAGTCGCCGCTAGAGATGCCCTTCAGGTATAGGACAGGGATCAGCACCTCAAGGCTCTTCGATCGCCGCGCGTACGGCGGCACGATCGAGGGCGAGTACCGGATGCGCTCGCCCTCGGCAGCTTCGCGGTCGCGTACCCGCGGCTGGCGAACGGCGACCGGCCCGATGCCGGTCATGATCTCGCGTTGCGGAAGATGGCCGTGGCGGACGACCCGCTGCTGGCCCGTCTCGGTCTTGAGATCGGCATGG
Source organism: uncultured Alphaproteobacteria bacterium (assembly GCA_963788085.1). Lineage (GTDB taxonomy): Bacteria > Pseudomonadota > Alphaproteobacteria > ATCC43930 > CGMCC-115725 > AP-15. The sequence continues at coordinate 29,619 of CAWBFS010000051.1, read as the reverse complement.
GTTGCGAGAAACTCAGCAACCTCCGCCTCGACCGCCTGGGTCAGCAGCGCTCGCGCGCCATTGCGCAGGATCTCGGTCAGGGAATCGGTAAAGGCCCCTGGCTGGGCGAGCTTGATCACGTTACTGTCGGACACGGCGTATCACTCCTTCATTGGAGAAGTGGAGGCGTTGAACACCACCACGATACGCCGCCTTACCACGTCACGCCGTCACCAACTTCCGGCCATAGCTCACATCGGCAACGTCTCAACCCTCGACGATGCCGTCGCCGCCTTAAACCCGACCGAGCGACGCAGGGGGAAGACAATCATCCGCGTTCGTCCGTGAGGACTCCGGGAGGGTGAGCGGTTCTGCCCTCCCACATGGATTGTCGCCACCTTCCCGCCGGCCGGGATCGTGCTCGAAACCGGCCGGCATTGAAGGCTTGCACCGTACAAAGAAGGGCGCGGCTGCCGGAAAGTCCGTTGTCGGCGCATCTCGCCCGTTGCGGCGCATTCCAGCGATCGTCGCGCTTCTCGCCTAAACCCACAGCCGGCACTCAGCCTTTCGGCGGATACCACTCTTGATAGCCCAACACTCAAATTCGGAGAGAGCGCGGGTTTGCGTGGCAGGCGCGGCGCAGTGTTCGCATGACCGGAAATCATGGTCTGGAAAACGCAGGCTATTTGTGCCACGGTGAGACAGAAATAATCGCAGAGGTGTGCCATGAGCCCGCTCGATATCGCCGACAACAAGGTCGCGGACCCACACGACGGTACGGTCGCCTATGTGCCGCCGCTCGAGCGCACGGCAGGACAGCCGGAGCCGATCGCAGCGCATGGCGGTCTGTCCTACATGGCGTTCGACCGCGACGGCGATGCAGGAACCGCCAAGGCGCTCGAGGACGCGCTCGCGGAGATCGCCTCGGGCGAGGGCCAGCGCGTCAGCGACATGATCGACAAGGCGCCGCCGGGCCCGATCAAGACCGAATGGGGCCTCGGGTTCCGCGACTACGACGAATGCGTCAACTACATCCGCCAGTCGAACAGCATCAAGGCCCCGCCGGGCGGCGTGGCATTGCCGCTGCCCTATACGGTCTACGAGCGGCCGAGCTATTCCGTCGTGCCGTCCAACGCGATCTGGCGGGACCCGGCGCGCGCCGAGACAGCCATGATCCTGCGCACGAACGAGCGGGGCAACCGGCGGCGGGACCTTTATTTCCCGCAGGTGCTACGCGATGCGCGGCGGATCGGCGAGTACTACCCGGGCCTCTCGCCGAACAGCCCCGAATGCATGGACAAGCTCGGCGTCTCGCTGGCATATCTCGAGTCCAAATGCACAAACATCTACGATGCGGCTGAAGTGGAGCGGGTGTACTACCCGGAGATCGAGAAGCTGCTGCTCGAGTTCTTCCCGGACGCGACCGACGCATTGGTCTACAACCACGATGTCTTCGACAAGGACTACCAGGGCGACCGCACCGAGGATCAGGACGGCAAGAACCCTGGTGTGAACGCCAATTACGCCAACCTGGTGCACAACGATCTGAACGACAACAGCGGGCGCGTGCGCTGCCGCGAGCTGCTGACGAAGAACTTGCGTAATTTCGGGCGCCAGCAGCACTACACCGAGGAAGAGGCCGACGCGAAGATGTCGCGGCGGTTCATGTCGATCAACCTCGCCAAGCCGATCGAGACAGTCGAGCAGTTTCCCTTCGTGCTCTGCGCTTGGCCCTCCTTCGCCGACCAGCCCTACATCACCAACTACCGGATCTACGACGACCGCGTCGGCGAGACCACCCGCTTTACTTACCGTCCCGACCACGAGTGGTACTGGTTCCCGCAGCAGAAGCCGACCGAGGTTTCGATGCTCAAATGCTATGACTCGGTGACCGACGGCTCGGTCTCGCGCTGGTCTTTCCACACGGCCTGTACCGACCCGACCGCGCCCGCCAATGCGCGATGCCGCAAAAACGTCGTAGTCCGGTCCTTTGTCTTCTTCTAGGAAGACAGGAGACGGCAGGCATTTATGTGTTTAGACGGTGCCAGCGCTGCTCCGGGTTAGAAGCCCCGCTTCTCGAAGAAGCGGTTCGCGGGGCGGGGCAATCCTAAATTCTCGCGCAGGGTCCGGCCCTCGTATTCGCGGCGGAAGAGGTTGCGGCGCTGGAGTTCGGGGACGACGCGGTCGACGAAATCGTCGAGGCCGCCCGGCACATACGGGAACATGATGTTGAAGCCGTCGCACGCGGCGCTGTGGAGCCATTCCTCCATCTCGTCGGCGATCATCTCCGGCGTGCCGACCATCGCGAGGCCGCCGTAGCTGCCGGCGATCTGCGCCAATTGGCGGACCGTCAGATTGTCGCGCCGGGCGCGTTCGATGACGCGCTCGCGGCCGCTCTTGCTGGCGTTGGTCTCCGGGATCTCGGGCAATGGGCCGTCGAGGTCGAATTGGGAGGCGTCGCAACCGAGCGCGATGGACAGTGAGGCGATGCCGCTGTCGGGGTGCACGCGGCTGTCGAGCAAGGCCCGCTTCTTGCGCGCTTCCTCCGCGGTGTCGCCGACGACGACGAGGCAGCCGGGCAGGATCTTGATATGGTCCGGGTCGCGCCCGGCCTTTCTCGCCCGCTCCCTCACATCGGCGTAATAGCGCTGCGCGTCCGCGAGCTTGCCGCCGCTCGCAAAGATCATCTCGGCGGTCTCGGCGGCGAGCTGGCGGCCAGCATCGGAGGCGCCGGCCTGGACGATGACCGGCCAGCCCTGGATCGGCCGGGCGATGTTGAGCGGGCCGCGCACCGACAGGAACTCGCCCTTGTGGTCGAGCACATGCATCCGCTCCGGGTCGAAATAAATGCCGCTCTCGACATCGCGGATGAAGGCGTCGTCAGCCCAGCTGTCCCAGAGGCCGGTCACGACATCGAAGAACTCGCGGGCGCGGCGGTAGCGCTCGCCATGCTCCATATGCTCGGTCAATCCGAAGTTGAGCGCCGCATCGGGGTTCGAGGTCGTGACCAGGTTCCAGCCGGCGCGGCCGCCGCTGATGTGGTCGAGCGAGGCGAACCGCCGTGCGATCGTGTAGGCCGGCTCAAAGGTCGTCGAGGCGGTGGCGATCAGCCCGAGATGCTCGGTTTTCATCGCCAACACCGGCAGCAAGGTCAGCGGATCGAACGAGGTCACCGTGGCGCTGCGCTTCAGCGCCGCCATCGGCATGTTGAGCACGGCCAGGTGGTCGGCCATGAACCACGCGTCGAACCGGCCGCGCTCCAGGGTCTGCGCAAAGCGTATCAGGTGCTGCAGGTTGAAATTGGCATCGGGGTAGGCTTCGGGATAGCGCCACCAGGCGGTGTGGATGCCGACCGGGCGCATAAAGGCACCCAGATGCAATTGGCGTGATCCCGTCATCCCTGCTGCTCCTCGGGTGGTGGACAAACCGGCTCCGCTAAACTATGACGAATTAGGTCAAGGGTCCCAAATGGCTGCCGATCAGCATCCAATCCCGTCACGCACCGATTATACCGTCCGCAAGGGCGAGGTTTCGCTGGCGGTCTACCGCAAGCGCATCAACCCGGCGCCGGGAGAACCGCCGCGCCCGGTTCTGTTCCTCGTTCACGGCTCCTCGAATTCGGCATTGTCGTCGTTCGACCTGACGGTTCCCGGCGCCGGCGAATATTCGACGATGAACGTCTTTGTCGGGCTCGGCTTCGACGTGTGGACGATGGATCATGAGAATTACGGGCGCTCGTCGCGAACCTCGGGCAATTCCGACATTGCCAGCGGCGTTGCCGATCTCGTTGCCGCGACCGAGCTCGTGATCCGCGAGACCGGCCAGCCGCGGATGCACTTCATGGGCGAATCCTCGGGCGCGTTGCGCGCCGCCGCCTTTGCGACGGTGCGGCCCGAGCGGGTCGGCCGGCTCGTGCTGAACGCATTCACCTACACCGGCCGGAACTCGCCGACCCTGGCGAAGCGCGCCGAGCAGCTCGACTATTTCCGCACCCACAACCGGCGGCTGCGCGATCGGGCGATGATCCAAAGCATCTTTACCCGCGATCATCCGGGGACGAGCGACCCCGCGGTCGCCGAGGCGCTGGCCGATGCCGAGCTCGTGTTTGGCGACGAGGTGCCGACCGGAACCTATCTCGACATGACAGCCAACCTGCCGGTCGTCGATCCGCGCGAGGTCCAGGCGCCGGTCATGATCGTGCGCGGCGAGCACGACGGGATTGCGAGCGAGGAGGATCTGCTCGATTTCTTCCGGCAATTGCCCAACCCCGACCGGCAGTTTGTCGTCCTGCCGGGGGCGGCGCATGCGCTCGTCTTTGGCCACAACCGCCATCAGCTCTGGCACACGGTACACGCTTTTCTGACGATGCCGGCGCGCCGCGATCGGCAATAACTGCGGTATCGGCGCTACTCCTCCGTCACCTCGAAGGCGTAGCGAAAACGCGGCAGGTCCTCGCCGGGATGGTCGGCCGCGTAAGTGAGCTGCGGGATGAGAAAGTTCCGCGGCCGCTGCTCGTCGCCGCGGTAGATCGCGGGATAAAGGTCGATGAAATGCCAGCCGGGATCCCCCGTCGCCAGCAGCGGGATCTCAACATCGCCCTGGCTGTTGAAGGCACAGACGTAGCCGATATAGCTGTTGTCGTAGACGATGGTGTAGATGTTCGCGGTCTCGGTCCAGCCGACGCCCTTCAAGTGCACGGTGAAGGGCGTACCGGCCGGGCCGTGCTGGACATCGAGCGGGAACGCGGTGGGCTTGATCCACAAGTTTCCGGTGTCCGTATCGGCACCGTTCTCAACAGAAAGCGCGTGCGCGCCGCCGAGATCGTCGGGAACGGTGAAATGGAATTCGACACGGCCCGATGTATCGGCCACGACCTCGGCCACGGGTCTCGATGATTGGTTCCAGCCGCGGCCGCCCACGCGGTTGCCAATGATCGTGGTCCACGCGAGCGAATATCGCTTGCCCGGCGTGAAACCGCCCCCGCTTACCATCACCGGCTGGCCGACGCCGGCGAAGGGCGGCGCTACGGCGAGCGCGCCCGCCGCCCGCAACCCATGCACGCTCTGCTGCACCTGCTCCCCTATCGGTGGCGGGAGTACCGCCGCACCCGGGGTGAGGTTGAACCGGAGCGCGAACCTCGGCCGGTCGCCTTCCGGGCTCTGCTGCATATTGCGGTAGGGGAAGGTGAATTCACCGTGCAGCACCTCGAGCAGGTGCAGGCCGGGCCGTCCGCTGGCGGGAATGGTGAATGTCGCCGACCCCGCCGTCGTCACCGCCGATATCCAGCCCGTAAAATTGTTGTCGTAGAGCAGCGTCCAGCTGCTCTCGAGCGGCCGCCAGCCGATGCCCTTGACCTCGACCGTGATCGGCGTCCCCACCGGGCCACTCGACGGAGACAATGTCACCGACATGTCGATCGCGAAGGCGGCCTGAATGAAGAGGCGCTCGCCCTGCTGCAGCCCCACGTCATGAAGGAAACCGAAATCCTCGGGCACGGTGAAGGTAGCGATAAGTCTGCCCGATGAGTCGGTTCTGACCATCGCGATCTCGAAGGCGGCAGGCTGGTATTCCCGGCCGTGATATTCCGCCTGTGCCACCTTCCAACTACCCTTGACCGTGCGCCAGACGAGCGCGAACTCCGTGTCGGACGGCAGCCCTTCCGCCGCGACCCGCACCGGCGTACCGGGCGGGCCATGCCCGGGCGATACCGTCATCCGTCCGACAAAGCCGTGCGGCGTCGCGAGCGGCGCCTCGCGGCCGAGTTGCGCGCCTGCGGCAGCCGGCGCCAGCAGTGCGACGGCGAAGAGAACGCCGCGCGCCGCAGCGCCCAACCCCCAGATCACTGGGCGCTCACTTCGCGGGGGGCTCAAAAGTGCCGGCGACTATTGTCAACAGTGAGGGTTTGGTGTTGACCGGCTCCCAGGTCTGCGTGGCGCCGTCCGGGGCGGTAGCCACTATTTTGTAATTAAAGGTTCCGGTCGGGTAGTCGTCGGGGATCACCCATGCGGTCGACCAGAGGTAGGCTGTAGGCGCCTTGGGCGGGTGACCGCCGAAGCGTGCCGGGAATTTCTGGCCGTCGGACAATTCGACGACGACGGTTTTGAGGCCCTCGTCGTCCAGTTCTTTGCCAGTCGCGTCCTGCACCCGGATGCGCCAGGCGACTTCTTCCTTCCTCATGAACCGGTTGCTGAGGACGCAAACCGGGCCGCTTCCCCCCGGCCCCCGCACCATGTCGGCGGCGATAAACAGCGGCTCGCCGCTCTGCGCTTCGGCCAACGGCATCATCCCGCGGGTCAGAAGCAGGGCCAGTAAAACCCTCCACGCGATTGCCATCCCCTTCCCTCCCTTTCGACAACCAATTTTATCATCAATCGGCGAGGAACGACAGCAGAGGGGAGCGCCGCGGTTTAGCGGCGACGATTGCCAGAAAGTCCTCGTGAACCACCGGCCCGACAGCTTCTCCGACTGCACCCGTTCGCGATGGCCGGCGATCCATGCCTCGGCGTCGGCTTCGGTGCCGAACGGTTTGACGGTGGTCGGATAATTCTCCGGGATGCTGACTTCGACGCCGAACGACCCGTCCTCGAGAGGGATCACCCGGTATGTCGCCTCGGCGTGGGGATGGGTCTTTGGCATGGGCGGCAACCGGTCCTACCGAGCCCTTACGCCCGATCGGTTTTGGTCCAATCCGGGTTAGTTGAGAGGCGCCTCTTCCTGGGGATAGGGAGCGCCCGGCGCGGTTGGGCAGGCCCCCGGCGGCGGCAACACTTCGACCCCCGGCCCGTGCTGATAGATCCGCCCGTCCCGAATATAGACGGTGATGCCGAGCGCATGGGCGAGATTGCGGGCGGCGTCGGCTAGTTCCTGCGGGGTCATCGCTACTCTGCCTTTGGGGATCAAAGGTAGTATATTGGGAGCGCCACAGCAATTTGACAGTGCCGTCGTCGATCATTGCGGCGGACCCGAGCCTCGGGACCGGCAAACTAAGTCCGGCGTGACAAGAAAATTTGCTGTGATCCGTAGGATAGCCAGATCCGCCGCGAGGCGAGGAAATCGATGCCGAGAACGAGGTCTGCGTCTCTGAGGCTTACATCCGCGACGATCAGGGCAGGATTGTGGACGACCTCTCCCCCGACTTCCATGTGTGAAAAGCGGTGAAGGTGGGAGTTCAGCCGCTCTGCCGCCGCACCGAGTGTTACCGTCGAACGGTCGCGCGACAGGGCCGCCTCGGTCACGCCGAGAGCCAGTGCCGCCTTGGTGGAGAGCACGCTCAGTTGCGCGCCGGTATCGATAAAAGTGTCGATCTGGCGACCGTCGAGCTGTGCCGGAAAGGAAAGGTGGTTGCTGAAGGATTTGCGTGCCGCGATCGTCGCATAGGGCTCGGCCCAGGCCGGCGCCGCGCTCGGGCAGGATTGCTTGCCGTAAAACACCATTCGGTGATGCGGCAGATCGAGATCGATGTCGAAGCTGCTCAGCGTGTCGGCGCCGAGAACCCCGTCGAGCGGGCCGGAGAACACGCTCGGCATATTGAGCGAGGCGACGCGCACCCGGCGCCACGGTATCGCCGTCGCCGCCGGCGATGAAGCTGCGCAACTCGACCTCGTTGGTCGCCAGGCTGCCGGAAAGGCCGCGTATCTGCCGGTCAAATTCGATGCGCGGGGTTTGCGCGCCGACGCGCTTGGCGGCGGCCGGCGTCAGGATCGTCCATTCGGCGCCGGTATCGAGCAGCAGGGTGACCGGCGCGCCATTGGCGACGAGCGTGACGATCGGAGCATTGCGCAGCGTCGCGACGGGAATCTCGCCGACCCGACTGGTGCCGCAGCCGACAGCTCGCGTATCCGCGGCCGCCGCCACACCTCCGAGCGCCGACGCCAGCACGACGGCGCCGCACAGAATTCGACACGACAGGCGGGCGAAGAACATCAAGCGTTTAATGAAATCAACGAGGCAGCCGGGGCCGTTCGTTGACGGCCAGCACGCAAATCCCGAAATCATCGATCTGGATCGTGCTGATCGAAGCGAGGCCGACTTCGATCCGCGAGTAGAAATCGAGCGGCATCCCGAGCGCGAAAAGCAAAGCGGCGCGGATCACATCGCCGTGGCTGACGACAACCACCGTCCCGTCGCAGTGCGCCTGGCGCAATTCGAACAAGGCTTTGACCGCGCGTTCCTGAACTTGGCGCATGCTCTCGCCGCCAGGGACGCAGGCGATGCTGCGGCAGGTGCTCCACAATCGCCAGCGCTCGTCCAGCCTGACCGCATCAAAGGTCAGGCCGGTCCACTCGCCGAAATCGAGCTCCAGCACATCCTCGCGGTATTCGATCGGCAGAGCGAGCCGCTCGGCGAGGATCTCGGCCGACTTCACGGGCGCGCTGCAGCGGGCTCGAGCAGAGCGCGGCGACCTGTTCTTCGGCGAGGCGGTCGGCGACTGCAGCGATTTCGGCGCGGCCCCGCGCCGACAGACCGACACCGGGGGTGCGCCCGGCCAGCACGCGACCCCGCAGCACATGCTCGCCGTGCCGCAGCAGATGGAAGACCGTCACCGCGCGCAAAATCCTTCCGTAGCCGCACCCCGTCCTTTTGTAGGAAGGCGCGCCGGCTCTGGTCAATGCCGTGATGGTGGCGATCTGTCCGCCGGACCCTAGAGTTGGCTTGCGACGGCGCTGAAGGTGCTGCTTAGACTAGTCCCCACCAGGGTGAACGCGGCAATGGCTGCTACCGCGATCAACGCTGCGATCAGCGCATACTCGATAGCCGTGACCCCCGACCTGTTTTTGAGAAGATTGGCAAAAAACGTGCGCAACTGAAGCCTCTTTTCGCTTGTTTTTTGGATACACGCAAAAATTGCAGAGAGAACTTTGAGAAATTGCTAAGAGATGCTAGGAACCATTATTAACAGCCGCGGCGGGTCGCCGGTGAGCGATCTACCCCTTGATCTCCATGTCCTCGTAGGACGGGAAGGGGCTCATCCAGACGTCGGTGATCGTGTGCTTGGTGATGCGCGGGCCGACGCCCATCAGCGCGCGCAGATCCATCACCGGCGCGTACATGACGCGGTCGATCGTCAATTGCTGGATCTTGTAGAGGAGCGCCTCGCGCTTGGCGCGGTCGCGCTCGCCGGCCTGCTGCTGGAACAATTCGTCGATGTCGGGATAGCCGCCATAGGCGTAGGCGCCCTTCGACTGGATGAAGGCTTCGACGCGGGTGGCGGCATTGCCGGAGTTGCCAGCCCCGACCATGAACAGGCCATGCAATTTCTTCGCGCCCCAATCGGCATAGAAGGCGGCGCGCTCCATCTGCCGCTGCCGAACGCGGATGCCGGCCGCGTTGAGGTCGTTCGACCAACGCGTCCGCGACGGTCGGGAAGCCGGGGTTGGCGGTGAACTCGCCGGCGTCGAGGCCGTTCGGATAGCCCGGCTTCGGCGAGCAGTTGCTTGGCCTTCGGCAGGTCGTAGTGCATCGGCTCGGCCTGCAAGGCGAAATCCATGACGCGCGGCACGATGACCCCGGCCGGCGGGCAAAAGCCGAGGCAGGCCGCCTCGTTGATCCGCTGGCGGTCGAGCGCGTAGTTGACCGCGAGCCGCAGCCGCTGGTCGTGCCACGGCGATTTGGGGTCCCACTGCTCGGAGAACTCGATCCAGAAGATCGAGGCGTGCTTGGTTGCGACGATCTGCACGCCCGGATCGCCCTTGAGGCCTTCGGCGTCGACGCCGTCGAGCGCGTAGGCCATGTCCGCTTCGCCTGTCTTGAGCATCAACGCCCGCGTCGTCGGATCGGGGACGCTGCGCATGACCAAGGTCTTGATGTTCGGCACGCGCCGCCAATAGCCGGGATAAGCCTCCAATTCGACCTCGATGCCGGGCTTGTTGGCGACGAATTTGTAAGGGCCGGCGCCGACCGGGTGTTTCTTGAACCCGTCGTCGCCGATTTCGGTCAGGTATTTCTTTGGCACGACGATGCCGGCGGCGGTGGCAGTCGTGCCGTAAAAGGTCATGAAATCGGGCCACGGCGCCTTCAGGTGGAAACGCACGATTTGCGGGTCGACAATCTCGATTTCCTGGACGTGATCCTTCAAGGTTTGCGCTCCTGCCCCCTGATAGCGTTCGAAGCTGAACTTCACGTCTTCGGTGGTCAGCGGGTCGCCATTGTGAAACTGCAATCCCGGGCGGAGCTTGAATTGGTATGTCAAGCCGTCCTCACTCTCCTCCCAAGATTCCGCGAGGCTCGGCCCCATTTTCTGGCCGGGATAGGGGCGCACGAGCGCGTCGTGAATTGCGTAGAGCATGCCGAACGGCGTGATCTGCGGCGGCGCGGTCGACGGATCGAACCAGGCCGGCGAGATCGTCACATGCCAAGCGATGACGACCCGTCCCGCCGGCGCCGGGGCAGCAGCCATCGACGGACTCGCGCCAAACAGCACAATGGCCATGAGAAGCAAACCGAGCGCCAGACTAAGACGCCCGTCTCGACACGAAATCATTGGGGCTTCCTCCCGACTTTACGTTGCATTCTAATCCGATGTCAGGGCTGCGCCCAGGGAGCGGCGCGTTCGGAGAACCGGCGGACCAGAAACTCGATCAGCGCGGCGACTTTCGGCGGCCGTGGTCCGCCGGGAGGCATTACGATATTGAGCGCGATCGGGGGCGCCGACCAGTCGCTCATGACCGCTTCGAGACGGCCCGCCCGAAGGTCGCGCCAAACGACGAATTCCGGCTGAACGGCGACGCCCAGACCGGCGCGAAGCGCCGGCATCAATGCGTCGGCGTTGTTGGCGCGCAGTGGTCCGATCACCGTGATCTCGTGCTCTTCGCCCGAGGGGCCGATGAATTGCCAATTGTCGCCCGAGGGCAGGTACGAATAGCCGAGACAGGCGTGTCCTGCGAGATCTCTGGGATGCGAGGGCCGCCCGCGGCCGGCGAAATAATCAGGTGCGCCGACCAGCAGGCGCCGCACCTGACAGAGGCGCCGCGCCACCATGCTCGAATCCGAAAGCGCCGCGATGCGCAACGCCAGATCGAAGCCGCCGCCGACCAGCTCGATGGTCTGATCGCTTAGATGCAGGTCGATCGAGATCTCCGGATAGGCTTGGAAGAAATCCGGAAGCGCCGGCGCCACGTGCTCGACGCCGAATGACATCGGCGCCGCCATTCTTATCCGGCCGCGAGGCGCCGCCGATTGCGCCAGCGCCTCCGCCTCGACCGCCTCCGCATCGGCCAGGATCTGGGCCGCGCGCACCGACAGTACGCGGCCGGTTTCGGTCAACGACAATCGGCGCGAGGTGCGGTGGAACAGGCGTTCGCCGAGGCGACGCTCCAGGCGGGCGATGGCCTTCGAGATGGTCGGCTTGGAGAGGTCGAGCTCGGCAGCAGCGCCGGCAAAGGAGCCGGTTTCGGCAACTTTGGCGAAGATCGCCCAGGCTTCTAGATCGGGGAGCTGAGCCATCGATTCTGGAAACGATGTGTTTCGAGCGGTTCTATTTTTAAGTCGGCTCCCCGCCCCATCTTGTCCACCAGCATGAGCGAAACCGCTCAGTTGGAGGTAATCACATGATCGAACGCAGACCTTTTGAGAAGCTGGGTGGCGCTCGTTTCGACTGGCTCGACACCAAGCACCATTTCTCCTTTGCCGATTATTTCGACCCGCAGCGTATGGGCTGGGGGGCTCTGCGGGTCTGGAACGACGATGAAATCGCACCGGAAACGGGGTTTCCGCCGCATCCGCATGCCGATATGGAGATCATTACCTATGTGCGGCAGGGCGCGATCACACATCAGGACAGCCTCGGCAACAAGGGACGCACCGAAGCCGGCGACGTGCAGGTGATGAGCGCCGGCACCGGGATCCGCCACTCGGAGTATAATTTCGAGCCCGAGATCACGAAGATCTTCCAGATCTGGATCCAGCCGACGAGCCGGGGTGAGGAGCCGTGTTGGGGTGCAAAGCCGTTCCCGAAGGACGACCGCTCGGGCCGGTTCATAACCCTGGCGAGCGGGATGGACACGGACGGTGATGCGCTCCCCATCCGGGCCGACGCCCGGGTCCTCGGCGCGACGTTGAAGGCCGGCGAGACCGCGGAATACCGGCTCGCGGAGGGCCGTCGCGCCTACCTCGTCTCGGCTCTCGGCGCGGTCGAGGTCAATGGCGTTCGCCTCGCGGCGCGCGACGGCGCGGCCATCCAGGATGAGCGGGTATTGCGCGTGACGGCGATCGAGGACGCCGAAATTGTTCTCGTCGATGTGACCTGAACCAGAGGGCGCGTGCGACGTGACTGAGATCCCAACCTGGCCATTGTTGCCTTACGATGCGTGGCAGGATACCTGCGCCACCCTGCAGCTTTGGACGCAGCTGGTTGGCAAGATCCGCCTCGCCAAGGCGCCGATGACGAACCATTGGTGGCAGGTGCCGCTGTATGTGACGTGCCGCGGGCTCACGACTTCACCGATCCCGGACAATGAGTTCGTTCTGCCTTATGATGCCGTTTGCCAAGCGGCGGCACCGGACCAGTTCGTGCTCGAATTCCTGGAGAGCACCTACGCGGCCGCCGCGGATCTCGGCCATTGGGACCGCGCCGCCCTCGAACGCTGAGCCGCCGCGGGTTCAGCGCTGCGCCAGGCGTTGACAAGGAGCGCCTGGGCTGCTGTATGCCGGCTCATGAAGGTACGGTGGGTCGGGCTCTGGTTTCTGGCGGCATTGATCGCGGCGCCACCGGCTGGCGGCGAAGAACCGCGGCTCAATGTCTACAACTGGTCGGATTACATCGCGCCGGACACGATCCCGAAATTCGAGGCCGAGACCGGGATCAGGGTTACTTACGACGTCTATGACGGGAACGAGGTGCTGGAGGCGAAGCTGCTGTCCGGCCGGTCGGGTTACGATGTCGTGGTGCCGTCGGCGAGCCCGTTCATGGCGCGGCAGATCGCGGCCGGGGTCTACCGGTTGCTCGACAAATCCAAGCTCCCCGGCTGGCGGAACCTCGATCCCCATATCCTCGAACTGGTCGCTGCCGCCGACCCCGGCAACGAGCACGGGGTGCCCTATTTGTGGAGCGACACCGGGATCGGCTACAACGAAACGCAAGTCTACGCCGCATTGGGCGAGGCAGCGCCGGCGGACAGCCTCGCGCTGATTTTCGATCCGGCGATCGCCCAGAAGCTCGCCCCATGCGGGATCTCGCTGCTCGACACGCCGCAGGAGGTGTTTCCGGCGGCGCTCGCCTTTCTGGGGCTCGACCCTAAGAGCCGCGATCTCGGCGACCTCGAAAAAGCTTTCGCAGTCCTCGAAAAAGTCCGTCCCTACATCCGCAAATTCCATTCATCGCAGTACATCAACGACCTCGCAGGCGGCGATCTGTGCGCGGCGCTCGGCTATTCGGGCGATGTGATCCAGGCTCGCAACCGGGCGCGCGAGGCCGGCAACAAGGTCGAGATCGCCTTTCGCGTGCCAAAAGAGGGGGCGATGATGTCGGTCGACATGTTGGGGATCCCGGCCGACGCTCCGCATCCGGAAAACGCGCTGCGCTTTATCGATTACCTGTTGCGCCCGGCGGTGATCGCCGATGTCACCAATGCCGTCTGGTACCCGAACCCGAACCTGCCCGCGACGGCACTGGTCAAGCCGGAGATCCGCAACGACCCAGCGGTCTACCCGCCGGAGGAAATCCGCCGCCGGCTCTACGTCGATCTCCCGGCGCCTGCCGCCTACGAGCGGGCCCGCACCCGCGCCTGGACCCGCCTCAAATCCGGCCGTTGACTCCCCAGGTAGCCAATGAAGTGCTGCATTGCCGCAGTGCGTGCTTCGAGACGCGCCCCTTTGGGCGCTCCTCAGCATGAGGTATGTTGTTAATGGCATTAAGAAAACTCCCTCATCCTGAGGAGACCGCGAAGCGGCCGTCTCGAAGGACGCACGGGCGCTGATCCAACACGGTGGAATGGCGCTGCTCGAAATCACAAGCGTCTCGAAGCGGTTCGGTGCGACCACAGCAGTCGATGATGTATCGCTGAGCGTCGAGCGGGGCGCCTTTTACGCGCTGCTCGGGCCTTCGGGGTGCGGCAAGACGACCCTGCTGCGCATGATTGCCGGTTTCGAGATACCCGACAGCGGCCGCATCATCATTGACGGGATCGATGTCACCGGGCTGCCGCCTTATGAGCGGCCGGTGAATATGATGTTCCAATCCTATGCGCTGTTCCCGCATATGGATGTCGCGGGCAATATCGCATTCGGACTGCGTCAGGAGCGGCTGGAACGCCGGCAAATTGCCGCCCGGGTCGAGGAGATGCTGGCATTGGTGCAGATGGCTGGCTACGAGCGGCGCCGCCCGCACGAATTGTCCGGTGGTCAGCGCCAGCGCGTCGCATTGGCGCGGGCGCTGGCAAAAATGCCCAAACTGCTGCTGCTCGACGAGCCATTGGCGGCGCTCGACCGCAAGCTGCGGGCCGAGACCCGGCTCGAACTGGTCGGCATCCAGGAACGGGTCGGGATCACCTTTCTGGTCGTCACGCACGACCAGGAAGAGGCGCTGAGCATGGCCACTTGCGTTGCGGTGATGGACCGGGGCGCCTCGTGCAGACGGGCGCCCCGGCCGAAATCTACGAGCGGCCCGCCTCGCGCTTTGTCGCCAACTTTGTTGGCGAGATCAACCTGTTCGAAGGCGAACTGAGCGCCGGGACCAACTGCCCCGCCCTCGCCGTCGCGGGCTTCCCTGAGCCGATCCCGTTGCCTCCCGGCACACAGCTGCCCGAGGGCGCTGCGGCGGCGCTGGCGGTGCGTCCGGAAAAGCTGGTGCTGTCTCATGCGCCTCCCATCGGATTTGCGATTGCCGCGACTGTGTCGTCGATCGGCTATCTGGGCGGCGGCTCGATCGTCCATCTCGCGGCGGAACAGGGGATGGCGCTCAAAGCGCATCTGCCGGGCGCCGCGGCAGGCCGCCTGGGCCGCGGCACCCCGGTGTGGGCGAGTTGGCCACTGGAGGCGGGCGTGGTCCTGACGCAATGACCGGTTTGGGATGGACCGGCCGGCTGGTGTTGATCGGGGTGCCGTTTCTCTGGCTCGCGCTGTTTTTCCTGCTGCCGCTGCTGATCGTCGTCAAGATCAGCCTGGCCGAGAGCACGATCGGGATACCGCCCTATACGCCGCTCTTCGCCAATCGACGGCGGCGGCCTCGAATTGCACGCGACGATTGGCGAATTTCGCGCTGATCGCCGGCGATGACCTCTATCTGCGCGCCTATCTCGGCTCGCTCGGCAATGCGGCGTTGGCGACCGCTCTCTGCCTTCTCGATCGGCTATCCGATTGCCTATGCCATTGCCCGCTCGCAACGAGGGCGGCGGCAGCTGCTGCTGTTCCTCGTCATGCTGCCGTTCTGGACGAGCTTTCTGATCCGCGTCTACGCCTGGATCGCGATCCTCGAGCCGAACGGGCTGGTGAACCAGTGCTCTGATCGCACTGGGCTTGATCGCCGCGCCATTGCCGCTCCTCAATAACCAATTCTCCGTCGAGCTCGGTCTCGTCTATTCCTATCTGCCGTTCATGATTCTGCCACTGTACGGCAGCTTGTCCAGGCTCGACCGGAGTCTCATCGAAGCGGCCGCCGATCTCGGCGCGCGACCGCTGCGGGTCTTCCTCGGCGTAACCTTGCCGCTGACATTGCCGGGCATCGCCGCAGGCTCCCTGCTCGTGCTGATCCCGGCGATCGGCGAATTCGTCATTCCCGACCTGCTGGGCGGGCCCGATACCCTGATGATCGGCAAGGTGCTGTGGGACGAATTCTTCAACAACCGCGATTGGCCGGTGGCTGCCGCGGTCGCGGTCGTGCTGGTCGCGGCATTAGCGGTCCCGCTTCTCGCCGCACAACGATTTCTCGAGCGGGGGCATGCGGCGTGATTCCACGCCGGACAGCAGGCTGGTTCGGTCTCGCGTGCATTGATGCTGGGCTTTGGTTTTTTATATGCGCCGATCGTGTTGCTCGTCCTCTACTCGTTCAATGCGTCGCGCCTCGTTACGGTCTGGGCCGGGTTCTCGACCCGTTGGTATGGTGCGCTGTTCCATGACGAAGCATTTGGCGCCGCGGCGCTGACGAGCCTCGAAGTCGCGGCAATGGCCGCCACCCTTTCCCTCGTGCTCGGCAGTTGTGCCGGCTTCAGCATGGCGCGGTTTGCGCGGTTTCCCGGGCGGCTCGTGTTCGGGTTTGCGTTGCTCGCGCCGCTGGTGGTGCCCGAAGTCATCCTCGGCCTGTCGCTGCTGCTGCTGTTTGTCGGTTGTCAGAACTGGTTTGGCTGGCCGAGCCGCGGCCTGCTGACGATCACGGTCGCCCATGCGACGTTCGGCGCCTGTTTCGTTTCAGTGCTGGTGCGCGCTCAGCTCGCCGGCTTCGACCGCGCGCTCGAGGAGGCCGCGCTCGACCTCGGCGCTCGTCCGTGGACGGTCTTGATGCGGATCACCATCCCCGGGATCGCCCCGGCCTTGATCTCGGGCTGGCTCCTGGCGTTCACCCTGTCTTTGGACGATCTGGTGATCGCCAGCTTTGTCACGGGCCCCTCGGCAACGACTTTGCCGATGGCGGTATTCTCGAGCGTGCGGCTCGGGGTCAGTCCGGAGGTCAACGCGCTGGCCACATTGTTCCTCGCCCTCGTGTTCGTGCTGGTGGCATTCGCCGCCAGCTTGATGGCGCGCATGGATCGACGGCAAGCTGGTCCCATGGCCGAGTCACAGAGGTTGACCGGATACCCGTCGGCGCCGCGTTGAGGCCGATTCTGGCAACGAGGTCAGGCGGCCACAGATTTTGCCAGTACACCGTGCCGGGTGATCGCACTGCATCTGCCCGCTCAGCTACGGCGCGCGATGTTTTGTGCGAGGACTGAGAGGAGCAGACCGAGGGTCGTGTATCCAAGGATAACCTCGCTGCTGACGATAATCTCGCCAGCAAGGGTCGCTGGCTTCACATCACCGAAGCCAAGCGTCGTGTAGGTGACAATCGAGAAATAGTAGGGAGTAAACCAAGTATTGGCGCTGCCCTTAAAATTAAGGATGCTTGGGAAGACTTTATAAATTACGCCATAGAGCAGCGCAACACCAAACGAAATCACCGCGACGCGAAGCAGGCTGCGTCCATAATCGATCAATCCCCAGGCCCAGAACAGAGCCATACGGCGCGAGCCTTTCAGATGAGCCTCCAGGGTATCGAGAAAATCCTGGTCGGCTGCAGCGCGCCTGAAGAGTGCATTGCCAAAGCACGAATCGAGGCCTCGAACGCCCAGGTAGCATCCGCGCATGGCGTGGAGCTGCCACCGAACATTTGTCAATTCGGCGTTGCTCAAATTCGACAGGCTCAGGTTCGTCCTACTGAGGTTCGCCCCGCTGAGGTCCGTTTCAGCAAGGTCCGCACCCCTGAGGTTCCCGCCACTGAGGTCTGCCAGGCTGAGATTTGCTCTGCTGAGGTTTGTCCCTATCAGACTTGCCCGGCTGAGGTCGGCGCCGCGGAGGTTTGTCCCATCGAGGGCTGCGCCGCTGAGATATGCGCCGATCAAGTTCGCCCCGCTGAGGTTCGCCCCCGTGAGGTTCGCTCCGCCCAGCGTCGCCTCTCTGAGGAGCGCGCCGCTGAGGCTTGCCTCGCTGAGATCGGCATCGGAGAGGTTCGCTTTGGTGAAGTTCGCCAAGCTGAGGTTTGTTCCGCTGAGGTCTGCTCCGCTTAGATTTGCCTCGCTGAGGTTTGCCCTGCTGAGGTTCCCCCCGCTGAGAATCGCTTTGCCGAGATTCGCCCCAGTGAGATTGGCCCCACTCAGGTCCACCCCGCTGAGGTCGGCCCCACCGAGGATCGCTCTGCTGAGGTTTGCCCGACCGAGGTTCGCCTTGCCCAGATCCGCCCCGGTGAGAATCGCGCCGCCGAGGTTGGCACCGTTGAGCTTTGCCTCGCGGATATCGGGACGGATAGAGGGGTGCGCCCCACGCCAAGCATTCCATGCGTCAGCTCCCTGGAGGAGCAGGACGAGGTGCTCGGTTTCCGCCATGGCACAAGTCCAGTCGGCAAGGCGCTAGATTAGAAGGTGATACCGGATCGAAGACCGATCACCAAAGCATTCGGGATCGGCTGCCCTACTGGCGCGGGCGGAGGCGCTGCGATGTGACCGCCAGGGTGAAAGATCAGTTGCAGATCCGGCTGCAGCAGCCACCATGGCGCAATTCGTGCTTCGTAGGTGATTTCGAGCACGCTCTCGTAATCGCGTATCGGACGCTCAATATCGGTGAAGAGGACCTGATCCTGGTCTAAGCGGCGCGTATAGCCAATCCGCCCATAGCTTGCGCCAACGCCGAGCACGTCGAGCTCGCGCCCCGGAAAGAGACCCTTGAAGGTAAGGCCGGCGTCGATCTCGAGGCTGATCAGATTGCGGTCGGGAGGGGCGTAGCCGACGCGAAGGAAGGCGGCCAAACCTTGGGTCGCCGTGTCGGGCCGCCGCCACAACATCTTATCCACCACCAAATAGGCCCCGAAATTGCTGCCATGCGTGGCCGGGATGCCGTTGCTGGTCGGGTCCGCGAGCGAGCGCCCCAAGCTGTCGCGGCGCAGATCGGGAAATTCTGCCGTATGGTACCAGGCACCGAGTTTGACGTCGCTCAGCAGGGTAGAAGAAATCGGCTGCTCGTCGAACGAATAAGCAAGTTCGGCAATCGGCATAAAGCCACCCTCGCCGATCAGGAAGTTGGTGCCGCTCGAGTTGCGGACCTGCGGATCTCCCGGGCCGGGAGGCGCGGGATTGCCGTTGAAGACCGCAGCGGAGAAGGTCAAACCGGTCGCCGGCGCGACCCGCAATCGTGCGCCCGGTGTCGCGAACGGATAGCAGGCCCCACCGCTCGGCAGGTCGGTCGACCAGATGTCCGGACAGCCGAAGGTCGAGTTGACGAAGCCTGCCGAGTATTGGCTGATGTAAAACTCGTCGTCGAGAGCGATCTGGCCGAGGCGAAACGACACTTGGCTTTCGAGGAACTCCTGTTGCAGCCACAGATCGTGGAGGCGCGTGGAGGCCAGCGCTTCGATCGAGCTGACAGCCAGCAGGTTGCCGACTGCGTTCCTCGACAAGCCTTCCCCGCTTATCCAGTACCCATCGGTGTAAAAGGTCGCACCCGGCCACTTTAAAAGCTTGTCGAGGTCGAGGTTGAGCGATACGTCGAGTAGGCCTTGGTAAATTGTCAGCTGTCTTATCCCGCCGGTGGGATTCGACAGCGTTTCCGAGACGTCACTGGCCCCGAGCGCAACGCCGGCGTCTTCCCACTGCTTGCGCACCCCGCCCCAGTCCCCGGTGAGCCTGTCCTGCTCAAAAAGATCGTCTGCCGCAGCCGCCGTTTCGATCGCGAGCCCGATAGCGTGGCCGCCGAAGATCAACAGTACAAGAAGGCCGACTGACGCGGGTCGACCGCCCCTGCTACGGGGAGCGCTTGCGCAAGGTTCGCGCGCCGAAGAAAGAGCCCCTCTCATGTCTCCGGGGAGAAGATGCGCTGGCGCGTTCAGGCCGCCGTCACAAATGACCCCGGCGCAGTCCGAGGTCGATGGCGCGATAAGCTCCGTGCGGACCCAGAAGGCTTTCTGTGGCGCTCGCGACCGCGGCGGCGAACTCGGGATCGTTCGCACCGCCTTCTACCGTCGCTTGCCGCTCGACAAGGGTCTGATATTCACCGTTCAGGTAGAGCCGCACCTCGATCGTCACGGGACGGTGTGCGCCGAACCCCCGCTCATCTAGCGGTTCACGCACAAAACTGCGCACTTCTCCTCCGGCGTAGGGATTCAACCTGAATGTCCACTCGACCCGATCAGGCGCAGCGGTATCCCCTTCTGCCGGCTCGAAACGCCAGTCGGCGAGCCGGGCATCCGCCATGTGCGCGGCGAGGAAGCGGCATAATGCAGAGTGGTGCATGCCCGGCAGCCCGTGGAGCGCTTCGACTTTCAACGTGATGGCCGCCGCAGCGTTCACTGACGCGAGCGGCCAGCCGAGCGCGGCCAGAGCGAGCATCGCGACCAGAGCGGCATGGTCAAACCAGGGCCGGTGGGACAATCCCCTTTTATTGGGCATGATCGGTAGCCTAGAGCCAATCTATCCTTCGGAACAGATAGTAAAGAGTACCGCAAATCGTCAGCATCAGCAACAACGCCGCCGGATAGCCAAATGTCCACTCCAGTTCGGGCATGTATTTGAAATTCATACCGTAGATGCCTGCGATCGCAGCCGGGACGGCGAGCAGCGCGCCCCAGCTGGCGAGCTTCTTCACGATGACGTTTTGCCGCGACGCGGAAAGCAGCAGGCTCGCCTCAAAAGCCGCCGTCAGACGCTCGCGCAGATCGACAATCGCCTCGCTCACCTGCAGGACGTGATCATGAACATCCCGCAGGTACGGTCTTATGGCGGAGCTTCTTGCAGGAAAATCGTGTCGTCCCAGCTGGTTGCAAATCTCGATCATCGGCACGACTGATTGGCTCATTTTGAGGAGCCCGGCGCGCAAGCGATAGATGCGCTCGATCTTTTCTTGGGCCGGCATCGCCGAAAAAAGCTCGCCTTCGATGGCTTCGAGTTCTTCCGTGATCTTGTCGATAATCGGAAAGAAATTGTCGCCGACAAAGTCTAGGATTGCGTACATGATGGCGCTCTCGCCCAGGGCCAACAGCTGGGGGTTACGCTCACACCGCTGCCTGACCGGGGTGTAGGAGGCCGACGCGCCATGTCGGATCGAGACGACAAAACCCTTGCCGACGATCAGGTGTGTCTCACCGTATGGGATTTCTTTGCCGATGAGCTGAGCCGTTCGTAAAACAACGAACAGCGCGTTGTCGTAGATGTCCAATTTCGGCCGCTGATGCGCCTGGCGAGCGTCCTCTATCATCAGTTCGTGAAGCCCGAGCTGTGTTTGAACGATGCCGAGCAGCTCCTCGTCAGGCTCGTGCAGCCCGAGCCAGACAATCTGGCTCTCGCGGCCTGCGAGCGCGCCGATCTCCTCGACGGCAACATCGCGCACGCGGTGACCATCTCGATAGAGGGCGCAGGCGACGACGCCCTGCCGCTGCGGTGCGTTCGCGGTTTCGGCAGCGGCGAAGTCGAGCATATCAGTCAAAAACCCTGATCCTCTGCCCGTGCACGTTGTGTCCGTGCAGCGCGCTGCCGCGGCCCGATAGGCTCGGGTTGGTCATGAAGTAGATGTGCGCGCTCTCGGGCTTGGCTCCTGGAATGAGGCGCTGCCATGAGCCATCGGAGCGCAGGACCCAGCTCTGCGCGTCGTCGTGGAGGTTTGCCTCCATGATCTGGTCGAGGATTTGCTGGTGCACGGTCGGGTTCTCGATCGGAACCAGTGTTTCGACGCGGCCGTCGAGGTTTCGCGGCATCCAATCGGCCGACGAAATGAATACGGTGGCATCCGGCGACGGGAGCCCGTGCCCGGCGCCAAAGCATACGATGCGGGCGTGCTCCAGGAACCGCCCGATAATGCTCTTGACCGTGATGTTCTCGGAGAGCCCAGGCACGCCCGGACGCAGGCTGCACATGCCACGAACGACAAGCGAGATCGACACGCCAGCCTGGGAGGCACGATAGAGCCCCTCGATCATGTCGCGATCGACGAGCGCGTTGAGCTTTGCCCAAATCACCGCCGGCCTGCCTGCCTCGGCATGCGCGATTTCTGCCGCGATGAGTTCGAGGAGCTTCGCCCTGATACCGTCCGGGGAGATCGCCAGCTTTTCGAGGTGTGCCGGGCGAGCATAGCCGGTGATAAAGTTGAATAGCCGAGCCGCGTCTCGGCAGAGCGCCGGATCGCAGGTGAAAAACGACAGGTCGGTATAGATCCTCGCGGTGATCGGGTTATAATTGCCGGTCCCAAATTGAACATAGGAGCGCAAAACCTCGCCCTCGCGGCGCGCGACCAGAGACACTTTGGCGTGGGTCTTCAGGTCGATAAAGCCAAAGATGACTTGTGCGCCAGCCTGCTCCAGGCGCCGGGCCCAGCGGATGTTGTGTTCTTCGTCAAACCGTGCCTTCAGCTCGACCAAAGCCGTCACCGACTTGCCGGATTCGGCCGCGTCGACGAGGGCCGCGACGATCGGTAAGTCTTCCGAAGTCCGGTACAGCGTCTGCTTGATCGCGATGACGTTCGGGTCTTGCGCCGCCTGGTGCAGGAACTGCACCATCACATCGAAGAACTCGTACGGATGATGGACGACGATGTCTTTCGCGCGGATAGCGGCAAAGCAATCCCCGCCATAGTCTCTTATTCGTTCAGGAAAGCGAGGCGTGAACGGCGGGAACAGCAGGTCCGGCCGGTCGTGCGTGATCAGCTGGCTAACATCGGAAAGAGCCGCCATACCGTCGAGCACGACGACATCCTGGGGATGGGCGCCGGTCTCCCGGATTACGAAGTCGCGCAGACGCTCCGGGGTGCCGGCCGAAAAGGTCAGGCGAATGATCCGGCCCCGCCGCCGCCGTTTCAGCGCCGATTCAAACATCACGACGAGGTCTTGTGCCTTCTCCTCGATTTCGATGTCGCTGTCGCGTAAGGCTCGAAATAGCCCATGGCCGAGCGGCGTCATGCCGGGAAACAGTTCCGCCAAGCCGACCGCGAGGAGCACGTCCTCGACCAGGATGAAGCGGGCCTCCTTGCCAGGCAACCGGGTAAACCGCTCGACGCGTTGAGGAACGAGCACCAACGCATTGATCTCGGACCCGTCCTCCCGACGCAATTCCACGACCATCGCCAAGGCGCGATTGGGAATGAACGGGAACGGATGCGCCGGATCGATCGCGATCGGGGTCAGCACCGGGAGCAGACGGTCGACGAACAGCTGCCGCAACCAAACGCGGTCGTCGTCCGTCAAGGCCTCGTGGTCGAGAATCGAGATACCCTCGGCACGTAGGCGCTTCTGCAGATCGGCCCAGCAGCGTTGCTGTCTCTGAACCAGCCCGGCAGCGAGTTCGGCGATCGCCGTCAGCTGCTGCTCCGGAGTCAGTCCGTCGTCACTCTTCACCGGCACGCCGCTCGCCGCCAGTTCCTTGAGGGCGGCGACCCGCACCATGTAGAATTCATCGAGGTTGCTGTCGGAGATCGACAGAAACCGCACCCGCTCGAGCAGCGGATGCCCCAAATTGCTCGCTTCTTCGAGAACCCGTTCGTTGAAGGCGAGCCAGGACAGCTCGCGATTGATGTAACGTTGCGCCGGCAGCAGCGGCGCTGCCGTTGTCGCTTCATCCGGCGGTGGCCGGTCGATCGCCAACTCTGCCATTCCTGCCCCTCTTACCGCAGCGCGACGTGGCTTGGGCCCCGACTTGGCGCTCCCACCGGCGGGGGCAAGCATCCCCTAATAGGCCGGGATCATTTCGTCGGACACCCGCGATACGCCGGGCACGCTTTCCGCAAGCGCCAGCAGCGCCTTGCGTTCCGCCTCGGAGCCCACCAGCCCCCACAGATGTAGACGCCACCGTTGACCGTGATGTTGCGGCTCCCGAAATCGGTCCACGATTGCTCTTTTAGGCGAGAAAGCAGGTCGAGCCTGATTTGGCGGTCGGCTTCGTTTTGCTGATCCATACGGCCGACCACCGTTGCGAGCGCCTGGATCAGATTCGATTGACTGACGACGCCAACGAGCTTGCCGTCCTTGACGACCGGAACGCGCTTGATCCGCTTTCGCTCGAACAGGGCAGCAATCTCGGCGAGAGGCGTATCCTCGGACACCGAAACCACATCAGAAGTCATGATCTCGCCGACCTCCTTGCCGTGCGACTTGGCGAATTCTTCGGCAAGCGTGCTCGCGCCGGTTACCGCCTCCAGCCACCACGGCCGGCGCTTTTCGGTGCCGATCTCGACGCGATGGACCAAGTCGGCCTCGCTGAGGATACCGATCAGATTGCCCTGTTCGTCGACCACCGGAAGAGCGCTGACGTCGTGCTCCGCCAGAAGCTTGATCGCGTCGGCAACGTCGGTGTCGGGACGGACGGTCACCACATCCCGGACCATGACATCGATCGCCCGCATATCCCCCTACTCTCCCTGCCTCAGAATGTTAGAATATATTGAGGAACAGGATGTAGAGCCCACCTGACAGCATCATCGCCGCCGGCAGGGTCAACACCCAGGCCAGCGCGATATTAGCCAGCGTCGACATCTGCAGGCCCGATCCGTTAGCCGCCATGGTTCCGGCGACACCCGACGACAGCACGTGCGTGGTCGATACCGGGAGGCCGTACATGTCGGCGGCGGCGATTGTACCCGCCGCGACAAGCTCGGCGGCCGCTCCTTGACCATAGGTCAAATGGGTCTTGCCGATTTTTTCGCCGACGGTAATGACGATCCGCTTCCATCCGATCATGGTTCCGAGACCGAGCGCGATCGCCACCGCCACCTTGACCCAGGTCGGAATAAACTTCGTCGCGCCGTCGAGCGATTGCTTGTAAGCGTTCAGCGCCGCTATGTCGGCCGCCGACAGATCAGCCTCCTTGTCCTTCATCAGCAGGCGCAGTGCCTCATCAGTCAGATACATGTCGTTGCGCGTGTTGCCGACCGCCTCGGAGGGATCTTTGCCAGCGAGCCGTATTCCTTCACCTGCTTGTCGATGTCCTGGATCAGCACGGCGAGCGAGGGGTAGGTGCCCTCGTTGATTTTGTGGTGCGAGACATATTCGGTCACGGCCGGACGCGGGTTGCCAAGGACGTTGTAGCCGGCAGCCTTTTCCTCGACCACCTTTGATGCGGCTGCGGAATTGACCGAGAACTGCGCGAGCTGGCTGTCCGGCAACGCGCGGTTCAAAGCGTAGGTCGTGGGGACCGTGCCGATCAGGATCAACATGATCAGCCCCATCCCCTTCTGCCCGTCGTTCGAGCCATGGGCGAAGCTGACCGCCGTGCAGGTGAAGACCAGCAGGCCTCTGATCCATCCCGGCGGTGGTCGATCGCTCTCCGGCGCACGGTACAATCCGGGCTGACGGATCAGGACTTTCATAACCAGCAGCAGAAGCGCCGACGCAATGAAGCCGACGACGGGCGAGAACAACAGCGCCTTGCCGACCGCCGTCGCCTGCCCCCAGTCGACACCGGAGGTGCCGTCCTGGCCGCGCGCCAAGGCGTTGGCGATGCCGACGCCGATGATCGAACCGATCAAGGAATGCGAGCTCGATACCGGCAGGCCCAGAAACCAGGTCCCGAGGTTCCAGATGACGGCGGCGATCAGCAACGCGAAGACCATCGCAAAGCCGGCGGCACTGCCGACCTGAAGGATTAGTTCGACCGGCAGCAGCGAGATGATGCCGAACGCGACTGCCCCGCTCGACAACAGCACGCCGAGAAAATTAAAGGAGCCCGACCATACGACGGCGATCTGTGCCGGCAGCGAGTGGGTGTAAATCACCGTCGCCACCGCGTTTGCGGTGTCGTGGAACCCATTGACGAATTCAAAGCCGAGGGCGGTCAGCAACGCGACGAACAGCAGCAGATAGGGGAGAAACGTAGTCGTCCTCGCGCCGCTCGCCGCGACATCGGAATAAAGGCTGTAAGCGACGAAAAGCACGCCGGCCGCCAGCAGGCCAATAAATACGAAGGCCGTACTCGGGTGTAACCCATGGTCGAGATCCGGACGCGCCGGTCTCGCGAGTGTTCCTGCCTGTGCGTGCAGCGCAGCAGCGTCGGCCATTTCCTCAGTCCCCTGTTTTTCGGCAAGCTCGGCAATTATGGCTATCTAATCTTACATTTATGTGACAGTCCACCGCCCATATCCGGACTTGACTACTGGGGCGACCCGTGCTGCGAGTCCGCAGTTCGAGGGAGACTGGCCGTGCAAGAAAGCGCAATCAGTTATGCCGGCCTGACTGCGCGGGGTCTGGTCCCGAACCGGTGGGACATCATTGCCTTTCCGCTGGTTTTCGGGCTGTTGCTGCTTGCTGCCAAAGGCGCTCACGAGACTTTGGCGCCGCTTTCGGCGCTGAAGGAACCGGTTGTTTCGCTCGATCCGGTCAACCTGCCGGAATATGCGCTGCGCACGACCCTGCGCATGCTGGCGGCGATGGTCGCGTCGCTGATCTTCACCGTCACCTATGGGACGCTTGCGGCCAAAAGCCGGCGCGCCGAACTCGTCCTTGTCCCGCTCCTCGACATCCTCCAGTCGGTGCCGGTGCTGGGTTACATTTCCTTCACCGTCGTCTTTTTCATGTCGCTTTTTCCGGGCCGGGTTGCGGGCGCCGAAGCCGCAGCGATCTTCGCAATCTTTACGAGTCAAGCCTGGAACATGACCTTCAGCTTCTACCAGTCGCTGCGCACCGTGCCTCGCGACCTCGAAGAAGCGACCCACAGTTTCCGCTTCTCGGCGTGGCAGCGCTTCTGGCGGCTCGAAGTGCCGTTTTCAATGCCGGGCCTCATCTGGAACATGATGATGAGCATGTCCGGCGGCTGGTTCTTTGTCGTCGCCAGCGAAGCGATCACCGTCGGCGACAAGACGATCACATTGCCGGGCATTGGCGCCTATCTGGCCCGGGCAACGGAGGAAAAGAATCTGGCCGCCGTCGGCTGGGTGGTGCTGACGATGACAATCGTCATCATCCTCTATGATCAGTTGATGTTTCGGCCGTTGGTCGCCTGGGCTGATAAGTTCCGCTTCGAGCAGACCGGCGCTCAGACCGCGCCCGGTTCCTGGTTTCTCGATCTGATGCAGCGCAGCCGCCTCTTTCGAACCGCGACCCGTCCGGTAAGCCTGTCGCTGGGTGCGCTTTCGCGGTGGCGCTTCGCCCCGCTGCGCGAGGGCACGATGAGGGCTCCGCCCGTCCCGTTCGGCAGCGCTCGACGCCGTTTGGTTTGTCGCCGTCGCGTTAGCGGCAGCTTATGCAGCATGGAAAATCATCAGTTACGTCGCCTCGGGGGTGGGCTGGGGCGATGTCTTCAACGCGTTTGAACTCGGCCTCATCACGCTGACCCGCGTGGTGGTGCTGATTGCCGTCGCCTCCTTGATCTGGGTTCCGATTGGGGTCGAAATCGGCTTGCGGCCACACCTCGCCGAGAAGATCCAGCCATTGGCGCAGTTCCTCGCAGCTTTCCCCGCCAATCTGCTGTTTCCGGTATTTGTCGTTGCCATCGTCCGTTTCCACTTGAACCCGGACATTTGGCTGAGCCCGCTGATCATCCTCGGCACTCAATGGTACATCCTGTTCAATGTGATCGCCGGCACGATGGCGTACCCCAGCGACTTCCGCGAAGCCGCGACCAATTTTCGCATGCGCGGTTGGCAATGGTGGCGTCAGGTCATGTTGCCGGGGATCTTTCCCTATTTCGTCACCGGCGCGATTACCGCAGCGGGCGGCGCGTGGAACGCCAGCATCGTCGCGGAAGCGGTATCCTGGGGCGACACCAAGATCACCGCGCACGGCCTCGGAGCCTATATCGCCGAGAACACCGCTGCCGGGGATTATCCGAAGATCGTGCTCGGCATTGCCGTGATGTCGCTGCTCGTGACTCTGTTCAATCGCCTGCTGTGGCGGCCGCTCTATGCCTATGCGGAAGAGCGGCTGCGCCTCGACTGAGAAATCGCAATGGCCGTAACGGAAACGCTGAGTGAAGCGACAATCGACGAGCCGATCCTGACGGTTCACGATGTGAGCCGCGGGTTTCCTCGCGGGTCGGGCGAGGTGCGGGTTCTGGCGGACGTCGATCTTTCATTGCGAGCCGGCGAGATCGTCGGTCTGCTCGGCCGATCCGGCTCGGGGAAGTCGACCCTATTGCGGATCATCGCCGGTCTCATCAGGCCGAGCAGCGGCGAGGTAGTCTATCGCGGCCACCCGGTCAAGGGGCCGGCCGAGGGCATCGCGATGGTGTTTCAGACCTTCGCCCTCTTTCCGTGGCTGACCGTATTGCAGAATGTCGAGGCGGGGCTCGAGGCGCTGGCCGTGCCACCCAGGGAGAGCCGGCGGCGGGCGCTCTCCGCGATCGACCTGATCGGCCTCGACGGCTTCGAATCCGCCTATCCGCGCGAGCTGTCAGGCGGTATGCGGCAGCGCGTCGGTTTTGCCCGCGCACTCGTCGTCGAGCCGACCATTCTGCTGTTGGACGAACCCTTCTCTGCTCTCGATGTACTGACTGCCGAGACCATTCGCACCGATCTTCTCGATCTGTGGATGGAGCACAGGCTGCCGACCAAATCGATGCTGCTGGTAACCCACAATATCGAAGAGGCGGTCTTCATGTGCGACCGCATCCTGCTCTTTTCCTCCAACCCGGGGCGCGTCTCGGCCGAGATCGGGGTGACTTTCCCGCATCCGCGCAATCGCCTCGATTCAGCGTTTCGTCAAATGGTTGACGACATCTACGCCAAAATGACGGCGCGTCCGGCTACGGAGGCCGCCGGGCAATCGCACAAGCTGCACCTGGGCAGCAGGCTGCCGCCGGTCTCCACCAACATGATGGCGGGTCTCATCGAGACGGTTGCCGCGCCTCCTTACGACGGCAAGGCCGATCTGCCGGAAATCGCGCGTACGCTGCAACTCGAGGTGGACGAGCTGTTCCCGGTCGCCGAACTCCTTCAATACCTCGGCTTCGCCGAGATCAGGGAGGGCGACATCCTGCTCAGTGCGGATGCGCGCGGTTTCGCCGAGCTCGACACCCAGGCGCGCAAGAAAACCTTTGCCGAGCACCTGCTCGCCTCCGTGCCGCTGGCGCAGCACATCAGGCATGTTCTCGACGACCGTCCTGGCCATCGCGCGCCTCGAGTGCGCTTCGAGCAGGAGCTGGAGGATCATCTCAGCGACAGCGCCGCAGAGGAAACCCTTGACGCCGTGATCGATTGGGGTCGTTACGCAGAAATTTTCGCTTATGACGACCAAGCCGAAATGTTCAGCTTGGAGAACCCAGAAGGTTGAGCGTTCGCCGGCTGGCTGATGGCGCGGGAGGGATCGCGTAGCAGGCCCGATGGATACCGCAGAGACCCTTTCTGTCCGGGCGCTGCTCCTGGGCGAGCGGCTGGAGACGCGGGGCCTCGAACGCGACGACACTCTCGCGACCAACCCATTTACCCTCCGCGTTGGGCGCCAGGGCACCGCCTTCCTGTTCCGCTACGGGGTGGCCGTTTTCGCCCGGCTGTCGGCCATCGAAGAGGACGAGGTCCTGCGCTCGTTGCGGGCACGCGTCCACGAACCCCTCGAAACCCCGGAGACCGACCAGATACAAGTGCGGGTCAATCCCGCGGGAGAAGATCAGATCGAGCCGTCGGGCGCCGTCTCGCTCGAAGAGGCTTCACTCGAACGGCTTCAGATCATCGCCAATGTATTGTCGAAGAGTTTGGTCCTGGGGCATTCGGAAGCGAGGATCGCGGGTGTCTTTGACCGCATCGAGCCGCTCGCAGTGGGACTGCAGCGCAAGGGCCGGCCGGGCGCGCAGGCCAGAGACCTGTTGCGGCAGATCGGCGACGTCCTATTGAGCCAGCACCGCATGGTCGGACGCGTGGAGGTCGAAGAAAAGCCTGATGTGCTCTGGGACCATCCGGAGCTCGAGCGCCTTTATGCGCGATTGGAGGACGAATACGAGCTGGTGGAGCGCAGCCGGGCAATGGAGCGAAAGCTCGCGCTGATCAGCGAGACGGCCGGCACGCTTATCGAGCTCGTTCACAACCAGCGCAGCCTGCGCCTGGAATCGTACATCATCGGTC
>CAWBFS010000050.1:0-23353 GCA_963788085.1 uncultured Alphaproteobacteria bacterium | reverse complement strand
CCTGGCCCGAGACCATCGCGACAGCGCACATGCTGCGGGCAGCCGGCGCCGCCTGCGGCCTGACCGTCGCGTGGCTCAGCTGGACGCAGATCGAGCAGTTCTCCGCCTGGCATAACGTGCCGATGGGCACCAAGGCCAACGGGCTCGACGGCTTCGACACCGTGCTCGAATTCAACACGCCGCTCGAAACCAAGCTGCTCGAAAACCTCGTCGAGCTGCAGAAGGACAAGAGCTTCGACTATTCGGGGCACCAATACCGGCGAGGGCCGCTTCACCTCGGGCGAATGTCCGATGTTCATGACGTCGTCGGCGTTCTATCCGACGCAAAGGCGAACGCCAAATTCAACTTCACCGCGGTTCCGATGCCCTATTCCCCCGACGTCAAGGCGCGCCGCAGAATCCATCATCGGCGGCGCTATCGCTGTGGGTGATGGCCGGCAAGAGCCCGGAGGAATACAAAGGCATCGCGAAATTCTTCACCTTCCTGTCGGACACCGCCCGCCAGGCCAATTTGCATCAGGTTTCCGGTTATCCGCCGATCACCAAGGCGGCCTACGAGAAGACCAAGGCCTCGGGTTCTACGAAAAGAATCCGATCCTCGAAGTTCCGCTGAAGGAATTGACCACAAGCCGCCGACCGACAATTCGCGTGGCCTGCGTTTCGGCGGCATGGTGCAGTTGCGCGACATCTTCGCCGAGGAGATCGAGGCGGCGCTGGCCGGCAAGAAGCCGGCCAAGGAGGCACTCGATTTCGCAGTCTCGCGCGGCAACGCGATGCTGCGGCAGTTCGAGCGTACCGCCGTCAAGTAGGGGGCTGACGATCGCGACTCGGGCTTATGGCGAGCATATTAGCAACGCGATGTCCGTCCACGAGGAGAACCATGGATAACCGCTCGCCCCGCCAGCGAGGCGAGGTGATTGGCTGCGGGGTCCATTCTTTTTAAGGCCCTCGAATGGACCGGCGCGTCTTCTTCGGGCAGGCTGCTGCCCTGTCTTCTGATCCTGCCGCAGCTGGCGGTCTCCCTGTCTTTTTTTTACTGGCCCGCGGTGCAGGCCCTGCAGCAGTCGTTCCTGGTGCAGGACGCCTTCGGGCTTTCGACCGAGTTCGTCTGGTTCGAGAACTATGTCGAGCTCTTCAAGCCGCCCTGAATATTACCAGGCGATCGGCGTCACCTTTGTCTTCATCGGCACCGGTGGCGTTCTTTCGCTCAGCTCGGCCTGTTGTTCGCGGTGATGGCGGACCGCATCATCCGCGGCGTGCAGTTCTACCGCACGTTTCTGATCTCCCCTATGCGGTCGCGCCGGCGGTCGCCGGCGTGCTCTTCCTCTTTCATGTTCAATCCGAGGCTCGGCATGATCGCGCGGCGATGCAGCGCAACGGCATCGACTGGAATTCGCTGCTGAACGGCACCCATGCGCATGATCCTCGTCATCTTCGTCGCGGTCTGGAATCAGGTCAGCTACAATTTCCTGTTCTTCCTCGCTGGCCTGCAGGCGATCCCGAAAACGTGATCGAAGCCGCCGCGATCGACGGCGCCAGGCCGCAATGCGGCGGTTCTGGACGATCGTCTTTCCGCTGCTGTCGCCCACCAGCTTCTTCCTGATGATGGTCAACATCGCCTACGTTTCTTCAACACCTTCGGCATCATCGACACCGCGACCCAACGGCGGACCGCAAGAGCGACCGAGACCCTCGTCTACAAGGTCTGGTCAGGACGGCGTGGTCGGCATCGATCTCGGCGGATCGGCGGCCCAATCGGTGATCCTGATGGTGATCGTCATCGCGCTGACCGCGATCCAGTTCCG
The DNA here is from genome assembly GCA_963788085.1 of uncultured Alphaproteobacteria bacterium. GTDB lineage: Bacteria > Pseudomonadota > Alphaproteobacteria > ATCC43930 > CGMCC-115725 > AP-15. The sequence goes on along the minus strand of CAWBFS010000050.1, from coordinate 21,548 downwards.
CTTTATCGAGAGGAAGGTGCATTACGCTGAGCACGTGACGTGGTGAGCGCCGGCAAAATTTGCCTGGTCCCGCATGCTGGTCCTTCTGCCCGGGCTGGCCTGGTGCCTTTCCCGGTCTATGTCGCGTTTGTCGCCTCGACCCTGACCGCTGCAAGAAATTCTCGACGGGCCGATGCCGCTGTTTCCCGGGCCGGACGCGTCGAGACTACTCGAGACGCGATCGTCTCAGGAACGAGCAACACCAACGGCGCACCCGGTCGCGGCGATGATGCTGAACAGCCTCGTCATGGCGGTCGGGATCGCGATCGGAAAGATCGCAATCTCGATGCCTCTCGGCCTACGCGTGGTGTTCTTCCGTTTCCGTTCCGCTGACGGCGTTCTGGACCATCTTCGTCACCCTGATGCTGCCGGTCGAAGTCCGCATCTTTCCGACCTACAAGATCGCCGCGATCTGCGCCTGATCGATTCCTATCCCGGCCTGGTCCTCCGCTGATCGCTTCTGCCACCGCGACATTGTTGTTCCGCCAGTTTTTCCTGACGATCCCCGACGAGCTCGTCGAGGCGGCCAAGATCGACGGGCCGGACCCTGGTGCTTTCTGATCCACATGGTCATTCCGCTGTCTCGTGACCAATATTGCCGCGCTGTTCGTGATCCTGTTCATTTATGGCTGGAACCAGTACCTCTGGCCGTTGCTCGTCACCAATACCCCGGCGATGACGACGATCGTCATCGGCATCCGCCAGATGATCGGCAACGGCGACGCGCAAACCGCATGGCACTTCGTCATGGCGACCGCACTCTTGGCACTGCTGCCGCCGATCGCCGTCGTGCTCGCGATGCAGCGCTGGTTTGTCAAGGGACTGATCGAGCCGGAAAAATAATCACGATTCCCGAGGGGGCGTGAGAGCGCTAGCCGCCGACCCTGAGAAAATCGTAGGCACCGACCCCCTGCACCAGCAGAAAGCGGGTATCCGTTTCGGAGCGGTTGGAAACGAGATGCGCAGTCTTTGGCGCGATATGGTAACTCTCGCCGACGACGAGTTCGCGGTGATCGGCGGGCGCTCGGGTTTCGATCGACAGTGCGCCGGCGAGCACAAAGTACCAGTCTGTCACCGCGCTGTGAAAATGCCATAGGATCGTCTCGCCGGGTGCCAAGGTAAAGAGGCGCGCCTGCACATCGCTGCCGAGCGCGACCGGCTCGATCGACTTGACGGTGTATCCCACACCCGGCGACATCGCCGTCCTCCCTATCCTGATCAGCCGTAGGACAACAGCCGGCTGCGATTCCGCTTGAGCCATGCCCGCGGTGCTGCGCTGTCCGGCGAGAGGCTCTCGACCAGGCGCCAGAAGCGGGGTCCGTGATTCATCTCGGCGAGATGCGCCACCTCGTGGGCGACGACATAGTCGATCACCGGCTCGGGCGCAAAGATCAGCCGCCAGCTGAAGGAGAGGTTGCCCCGACCGGAGCAGCTGCCCCAGCGGCTCTTCGTGTCGCGCACGGAAACGCGCGCCACCTTGCGCCCGATCCGCGCCGCGAGGCGACGCGCCCGGCCAGCGAATTCGCTGTGCGCCATCGCCACGAGGTGATCGCGGACGCGGCGCTCGACATGCGTGGGATCGCCGCGCACTCGGATCTCGCCATCACGGATAGCCACGGGCGGCGCTGCGGCGTCATCCTCGCGCCGGATGCGATGGGGGATGCCGAGCAGCGGCACGGTGACCCCTTCGGCGAACGGCACCGGTTGTGGCAGGGCTGCGAGGCGGGCGGCGATCCATCCCTGCTTGGTGGCGAGAAACCGCAAACCATGACTTGGCGGCACGCCGGGAGGCAGGACCAGCTCGACCTTGCGTTCGGCCGCATCGATCCGCAGCGCGATCCGCCGGGCCCGCGAACTGACCCGGATCGATACGCGAGCGTCGGAATCGTGCGCCGCCACAGACTGCCGTCGGGGATCTTCCAGCACCAATGCTCTACCCAAACCTGCCAGGAATTCCGAGCCTAGCGCGGCGGCCGGGCATCGAGAAGCACACGCGAACGGCGGTTTAGAATCGCGGTTACTGGTCCCCTAATCTCCACTCGGGAGGATCCAGGTGCCGAATCGGTCTGATCACAGCGTCTCGCGATCGATGAGGTGGAGAAACGAACCGAAGACTGATCCTTGCCGCATACCGTAGGCGCCAAGATGTTCGTCGGTCGCGCCGAATACCGAAAAGAGCGGGGTGGCGGCCCCTTGCCGGGTAATTGTCGCGTAGTGAAATTCGTGTCCCCGATAGACCGCGCCGGCACTGCCGAGCGGAGTGCCGATGCGCAAGACCGCCCGTCGGTAACCAAGATGCAGCCGCCGTTCGGCAAAGCTCGTTACCAGCGGCAGCAATCCCGACATTTGCCGACTGAGCCCTTCTCGATCGATTAGACCATCGCCCAGAGCCATATAGCCGCCGCATTCGCCATAGATCACAATCCCCTTGGCCGCGGCCCGGCGAAGCCCGGTCATAAAAGCGTCCGCCGATGCGAGCCGATCCGCCCAAAGCTCGGGGTAGCCGCCCGGCAGATAGACGGCATCGGCATCGGCCTTGGGCGGCTCGTCCGCAAGCGGCGAGAAGAAGGCGAGTTCTGCGCCCTGGCTCCGCCAGCCCTCGAACACGGCGTCATAGGCGAAGCAGAACGCCTCGTCGCGGGCTACCGCAATCCGTCGACCTAGAGGCGGTATCGGGACTGCTCTCGCCGGAGCGCTCAGTACCGAACCGCGCGCCAAGCTCAATAGGCACCCGACATCGATGGAGGCGCCGATATGGGCCGCACAACGCTCGATGACGGCATCGGCTTCGCAGTTTTCGGCAGCCGGCACGAGGCCGAGATGACGCGACGGGAGAACCAATCCCGGATCGGCGGGCAAGGTGCCGAGACAGGCGAGACGGGGCAAATGCCGAGCCGCCGCGTCTGCGAGTAGCAGGCCATGGCGTTCGCTCGAAACCCGGTTGAAAATGACGCCCGCAAGCGGCACCGAAGGCAGATGGTTGGCGAAGCCGTGCAACAAGGCGGCGACTGATGCGCCTTGCCCTCGCGCATCGACCACCAGCACGACCGGCCAGCCGGTAACGCGGGCGAGTTCGGCAGTCGAACCGGCCTCGCCGTCGCGGCCCGTCCCGTCGAACAATCCCATGACACCTTCGCACAGGACGATGTCGGCGCCGGCTTCGAGTTCGCTAACAAGCGCCGCGAGGATCGCCGGCCGCATCCCCCAGACATCGAGGTTCAAACAAGGCTTGCCTGAAGCTGCAGCATGAAAGGTCGGATCGACGAAATCGGGTCCCGCTTTCGCCGTCGATACGCGCAGCCTCGCGCCGCCGCAAATTTCGCGCGAGACCGGCGGTAACCAATGTCTTGCCGCTTCCCGAAGCGGGCGCGGCGAGGATCAGCCCGCGCCCGGCCACGACGGCTCATCCAGTTCCTGTCGCCCAAGCGCGCCAACCCAATCGAGCGCGGCGCGCAAGCCCACAACTCGGCCGATGACCACGATCGCGGGAGCCTGAATATCGACCATCGCCTTCGCGATCTCCCCCAGCGTCGACACCAGCACCGATTGGGCTGGTGTGGTTGCCTTGCTGATGATGGCTATCGGTTCATCCGATCGCCGTCCGGCCGCCATCAGCCGCTTGGTGATCTTCATCAGATGCCGTGACGCCATGTAGAGCACGAGAACCGGAGCTCCTCGGGCTATGGCATCCCAATCGAGTCCACCGGGAACATCGCCATCGCTGTCATGGCCGGTCAGGAAGGTGACCGCGGAATTTGTGTCGCGATGGGTGACCGGGATCCCGGCATAAGCGGGTCCACCGATCCCTGCTGTTATTCCGGGTACGATGCGGAACGGGATGCCGGCGCCGGCGAGCGCCAGCGCCTCCTCTCCGCCGCGCCCGAATACGCAAGGATCCCCGCCCTTCAGGCGCAGTACCCGGTTGCCGCTCTGCGCCAGCCGGATCAGCCGCGCCGAGATGTCCGGCTGGCTCGGCGAGGGTCGGCCGCCGCGTTTGCCGGCGTAGTCGAGCATCGCGCCGGATCGCGCCAAGCACAGGATCCGCCGATCGACCAGCGCGTCATAAGCGACGACATCGGCGCACGCGAGCGCATGCAGGGCGAGTGCGGACAGAAGCCCTGGATCACCGGGCCCGGCCCCGACGAGCCAGACGCTGCCAGGTTCAAACTCCGGCAGACCGAGAAGGGCGCTGTCGATCACTCGAAAACCGCTTCCGGAAAAGACGGCGACTTCCCCGTCCCTGCATGCATGCAGAGTTGGCCTTGGGGCTGTCGGCAGGTCAGAAGGTAGTCATCCTGATCGGTTTTGCTAAGATCGGTTTATGGCACCGGAAGTGAGCCCAGGGCTGCGCCGAGGTTGGACGACGGGCGCTTGCGCCGCCGCCGCCTCTCGGGCCGCTTTCGCCGCGATGCTCACGGGCCGCTTCCCCGATCCGGTCGCGATCCGGTTGCCGCGCGGCGGCACAGCGAGCTTTCCGCTGACCCTGGCGGAACTGAGTGGCACTGGCGCCCGCGCCGGTGTCGTCAAGGACGCCGGCGACGACCCCGATGTCACCCATGGCGCGCTGATCATCGCCGAAACGGCGTGGGCGGCCGCCGGCTCGGGTATCGGGTTCGTGGCGGGGCCAGGCGTGGGCAATGTCACCCGGGCCGGTCTTTCGCTCGCCGTCGGCGAGCCGGCGATCAACCCTGCACCGCGTGCACTGATCCGCGACTTGCTCAGTGATGCGGCTGCGGAAATTGGCGTACCCCCGCCTGACCTAACCGTGACGATCTCTATTCCTGGCGGGGACCGCCTCGCCGAGAAGACTATGAACGCGCGGCTCGGGATTATCGGCGGGCTCTCGATCCTCGGCACGACCGGCATCGTCGTCCCCTACTCATGCGCATCGTGGATCCACTCCATCCACCGTGGGATCGATGTCGCTCGCGCCGCCGGCCTCGACCATATTGCGGCGACGACCGGAGCGACCTCGGAGCGCGCCGTTCAACGCCTTTACGACTTGCCCGATCACGCCTTGATCGATATGGGCGATTTCGTCGGCGGCACATTGAAGTATTTGCGCCGCCACCCGGTCGAGCGGCTGACCATTGCCGGAGGCTTTGCCAAGCTCGCTAAGCTCGCCGCTGGACATCTCGATCTGCATTCCGCGAGAAGCCGGGTAGATACCGCCTGGCTTGCCGGAATGCTCGGCGAACTCGGTGCCGAGCCCGCGACTCTGGCGACCGCGCGCACCGCCAACGGAGCGGCCGAAATCCTTGGCGTTGCCGGCGAATTGCGGGAAACACTGGCCCGCGCCATCGCCGGGCAGGCGCGCGAGGTGGCGCTGGCAACGATATGCGGGAAGACCGCCGTCGAAGTTGTGATCGTGGACCGCCAAGGCAGCTTCCTTGCTCAGTTCGGCACGTGACGACAGAGCGGCTCTTGCTCCTGGGAGGGACCGGCGAGGCAACGGAACTCGCCCGCGCCGCTGCGGCGCGCTTTGGCGATGCGCTGGAGGTCACGACATCGCTGGCCGGGCGGACCGAACGCCCGCGCCCTGTGGCAGGCCTCATCCGCATTGGCGGCTTTGGCGGCCCGGCAGGTCTCGCCGCCTACTTGACCGAGCACGGCATCGGGCGGCTGATCGATGCCACTCACCCGTTCGCCACCCGGATCTCGGCCGCGGCCCGCGCGGCCTGCGAGCAGGCGAATGTCCCTCGGCTGGTGTTGAGGCGGCCCCCTTGGCGCCGTCACCCGCGCGACCGCTGGATCGAAGTCGATGTGTCGAGGCCGCGCCGCCGCGATCGTCGATCACACGGGTCGGCGCGCTTGGCTCACCATCGGTGCGGGCGAGATTGCCGCGTTTCAGTGCCGCGACCGCAGTCCACTATCTGGTACGCCTCGTCGACCCGCCCCGCCATCCCTTGCCGTTGCGCTCCTACGAGGTTATTGTCGGGACGTGGGCCTTTCTCCGTGGCGGAAGAGCACAGCCTTATCGAACGTCTCGCGATTGATGTGCTCGTTTGCAAGGCGAGTGGCGGCGGCGCGACCGAGGCGAAAATCATCGCCGCCCGGGAACGCGATCTCCCCGTCATCATGGTTCGGCGGCCGCCACCCGAGCCCGGCGAAGCGGTGAACACCGTGGAGGCGGCGCTCGATTGGCTCGCCCGATCTTGCCGCCTTTCCGGGGCACGGAGAGTGTCATGAAAACTCGCCTGACCGCCCTCCTCATGCTGGCCGCGCTCGGCACCGCGATGCTCGGCTCCGGCAGCCATGCCGACGTCAGTCTTTTCGGGGGGTATTGGGAGAACGTGGCGCGCGCGGCCAGCCAGAACGATGCGGCCCGGGTCAGGTCGCTGGTAGCCGATGACGGAAACCCGAACCAGACCGACGAGGAGGCGCGCACCGGGCTGCATTATGCCGCGATGAACGGCAATCTCACGATCATCGCAATCCTGATCAAGGCGAGTGCCAAGCTCGACGCCAAGGATAAGCTCGGCAACACGCCACTGCACCTGGCGGCCGATCGCAATCAAGTCGAGGCGGCAAAACTTCTCCTCGACGTCGGCGCCCCGGTCGATGCGGAGAACAAGAACGGCATGACGCCGCTGATGATGGCCGCCAATCGCGGGAATATCGACATTGTATTGGCTCTGCTCGCCAAGGGCGCCAGCGTCACCAAGACTGATTTTACCGGCCGCGACGCCGCAGGATGGGCGGCGGAGAGCCACCGCCCGGCGGTGGTGCAGGCGATAAAGCGGGCGCAGACCGCCAAGCGGTCGTAGGCGACGCCACAGTTATAGTTTTTCGAATATGGCGCAGGTGATCCGGTATTCGGCGACCAACCAGTATAGCCGCGCCATCGAGCGCTTCCATCTTTCGAAGGACAGGAACGGCACGGGAAAGCGGCAGAAATGCCGAAGCAAAATCCATGGCCGCTCGCACACCGCGTCGCGATACGACATGCCGGACCCGAGGATCATGGCCTTCGAGCAGGCGGGCATCGGCAAAGAGCTCGCCAAGTTCCAGCGGGGCTTGGCCGGTACATCGTATCTATCGGATCGCGATGATAAGGATAGCTGAACGGCACCGTGACAAAGACGAGCCCGCCTGCCGGCAAAAGATCGAGACAATGCTGCGCCAACCCTCGGGGCTCGAGCACGTGTTCGAGCAAGTTGCAGCACAGCAGCGCCTTCGGCCCAAGCGCGCCGAGGCGGCGAACATCGGCGGCATCGGTCAGATCCGCCCGGATATCGACTTCCGGCAATTCGCGCATGTCGACGTGAAAGGTCTCGACCCCGCGGCTGCGCAGCGGGCAAAACACCTCGGCATCAATCCAGGGCTGCACGCCTTTGCGAACTCACGCCCGAGCTGCTGCCGAGGTTTAGCATCGGCGACAGCCGCTCCGGCGGGAACGCGTCGAGCGCGCGGCGGAGCCAGCGGGCTTCGGCTTCGAACATCGCGATCTCGATCGCTCCCCGGAAGCGTACACGATGCCTCGATCCGCGATCGCTGCGGAAGAGCGATCTGCCGTCATCCGGCTTGCTTGAACGGCCACACCCGATGACAGGCATTCTCCTGCGAAGTTGGTGGCCATCATCGTTCCGTGCCTCATTCGACCGCACCGCTGCCGCCTCGCCTCGATGCGAGCGCCTTTCCAGCCGACACGCCGCTCAACGCGTTCTTCGCTTGGAACGAGGCGCGGTATTTGCGCGACCGCCGATATGTCATCGCCCGCGATATCCATCGGCTGCTTCAAAGGTTCGAGGGTGAAACAGAGGTGTGTCTCGTGCACCTGGCGTGTCGGCCGATTATTCGCTGGCGTTTCGGCCAGCGAATTCGGACTGTCGCTAACCAGCTTTCGCGCGGCTCGGGAGCTCGTCGAGCAATGCCGGCATTCGCCAACCGTGGCGGCCGCGAGCCGCCTCGTCCGTTCGCTGATTGCCAGCATCGGCGCAGCCGATCCGGCCTTGCACGCCGCGGTATTCCAAGCGTTCGAAAATCTGGGGACCCATGTCGATCTGGACAGAGTCGCCCGCCTGCGGCCCTCCCGAAAGGTGGTCCCACGGCCACCACAGGAGGTGCTGATCATCAAGCTCGGTGCGCTCGGCGATTTCATTCAGGCACTCGGCCCGATGCCGGCCATCCGGCGCCATCACGCGGGCGACCGGATCACCTTGCTGACCACGCCGCGCTATGCGGAACTCGCCGCGCAAACGAGGTTGTTCGACGACATTTTGATCGACCGTCGCCCAAAGGCGCTCGATCTCGAAGGCTGGCTCGCGCTACGTCGTACGCTGCGGCGCGCCCGATTTGATCGGGTCTACGATCTACAGACCTCGGACCGGTCCGGCATCTATGCTTGGCTGTTCCGGCCGGGCCGCATGCCGGAATGGTCCGGGATCGTATGGCGGTGCTCTCATCCGCACGCCAATCCGCAGCGAGACCGGCAGCACACGATGGACCGGCAGGCCGAGCAATTGCTGATGGCGGGGATCTACCCCGTCTCTCTGGCGCCCCGGTTGCCGGCTGCGGGATCTCTACCGGTTGCGCTTGCCGGCAAGCGCTTTGTCGTGCTGATCCCGGGCTCGTCGCCTCGCCACTTGGCGAAGCGCTGGCCGGCAAGTCGCTACGGCGAGCTGTCGATAAAGCTGAACCGCTGCGGCTACCTGCCTGTTCTGGTGGGTGTCCATGGCGAAGCCGATCTCGGCCGCATGATCTGCGATATTTGCCCCGACGCGGTGAACCTTGTCGGACGCACCGACGTCGCGGCGCTGGCCGCTCTGGTACGCTCGGCCGCGCTGACTGTGGGAAACGACACCGGCGCCACTCATGTCGCCGCCGCCGGCGGAAACCCCGTCGTGGTCCTGTTCTCGCGGGCCTCCGATCCAGGCCTGTGCGCGCCGCGCGGCAAACTAGTCCATGTTCTGATGGAACCCGATCTCGGCGACATCTCGGTCGAGACCGTATTCGCCGCTTGCATGGCAGTCGCCGCTGCGCCGGCCGAATGATCTAATCGGTGGACTGTGGATCCCTACCTTCCACATTTGACCGATATCCTCGCGCTCTTATAACCTGGGCCGTCGGTGGATTACTCCTCTTGGCCGGAGCCGGCCTCACCGGCAATCGCGGCGCGCCCGAATTTCAGATCGCTGCCGGGTGGGGCGCCCTATGCCTATTGCTGACGAGCTGGGGCGTTTTTGTGCCGTTGAGCATGCGGCTCCCTGCCGTGGCTTTCGGTATCGCGGCCCTGACCATCATGTTTCTGCCAAACCGGCGGCCCAACGTGGGTGCGTGGCTCGCGCTGGGCAGAATGCTCGCCGTCTCTCTGCCGCTGTGGCTGCTCATCGCGCCGCTCCGGCCGTCACAGCCGGACACCTTTCTCAACCTTTTGCCCAATGCTTTTTATCTGGTCGATTATGGCTTGCTGCCAACCGCGGCCCGGCCGCCGAGCTATTCGCTGCTGCCTGCAGCCCCTTACAATACACAGTTCTTGAGTTTTCTCGGCTCGTTGCTCGACGCCGACTATCCCGCTCGAGGCATGTCGTTGGTCAATGTCATGCTCCAGCTCGTGGCCGGGCTCGCGATTGCTCGCGCACTCTGTCCGCCGGAGACTTCGTCGGAAAAGCCGCCTACCTGGGGGCTTACGGCGCTCGGCTTTTTGCTGGCGACGCTACTCAACCCGGGTTTCGTGCCGCGCATCCATTTTGCCGCCTATGGCGAGCCGGCGCTCGCCGCGATGGCGGTCGTTGCCGCTTGGCTCTTCGTATTGGCACAAGGCGAGCTGGCTCGACGAAACCGACCGGCGCAGTTGTTGACACTGGCCCTGACTTTAGCAGCGATTTCCGACACTAAGCAGACGGGAATCGCGCTTGTCGCTGCGCTCGCCGGGGCCGCCTTGATCAGTGCCTGGGCCGAGCGAAGGGTACAGCTTGCGTCGGCGCTGAGCGGCACGGCACTCGCGGTTTTGCCTGCGCTGTTCCTTTTTACGATCTGGCGGTATCACGTCGGCCATGCCGGGTTGGACGAGCTGAGACTGCTGCCTCTTGCCGATTGGAACTGGACCCATCTGTCCGAGACGGCTGCGAGGGTTCTCGGCGTCGTATCGGAAAAACCACTCTACTTCGGCTGCGTCGCCGCTGCGATCCTGGCTCTGCCGGTGGTGTGGTGGCGGCAGGGTTGGACGGCCACCACTCGACTTCTGACATTCAACGCGGCGCTGTTCGGACTGTACAACATATTTATCTTTATGACCTATATTGCCGTGTTTCCGAACGAGATGAGTAGTGCGGCGCATTCCTATTTCCGCTACAACACTCAGCTGTCCCTGGTTCTCGTTCTGTCTCTGGCATTGACGGCGCGTGATCTCGGTGCAGCGGCCCGGATCTGGCAGAGGCCCTTGCGGGCCGCCAATGCAGCCGTACTGGGCCTTGCGCTTGTGGCGCCCATAGCTTTTGCAAAGCGGCTGCGCTTTGACCTCGACATGCCGCAACCCTTGGTGTGGGACCTTGCAGAGAAGCTGTCGCCCTATCTGAGCGACGGCGGCCGTCTGGCACTGCTGCTGCCGGGCGACAACGATAGCGTCGCCACGATGATCGCCGGGATACTGGCCGACACCCCGCCGCGCCGTCATATGCTGGATATTCTGCGCCGCAATACCGTCGATGCGGCAACACTAGATGAAGCCGCCCGTCTCGGCTACCCGCTCGCCTTGATTTCATGCACTCCGAACGGATTGGGGGATCTGCCCGCCAATCAGGCGGTTCTTCTCCGCCATGATCCGTACGGATGGCATCTCCTTGCGGCTTGGCCCTACCCTCCGCATGCCGCCCAGCACCGCTGGCAACACATCCTGTCCTGGCCTTCGCTCTGCCGCAGCCAGTAGTTCTACCCGCTTCATCCTTCTGGGCTCTCACAGGCGCCATCGTGAAGGACCGTGAATATCTCGAACGTCGGCTGCTTAAAGAAAGGCCACAGACACCGGGTGGTCGGGACGTCTAATGGCTCGTCTCCGGTCACGGCCACAAAGTCGTATTGCTGGAGCGCCTTTGGCAGCCCTGCCGTTTTTGCCGCGTTGCGGCCTGGTACGACAACGCCCCACAAATCCTGCGGCGTCGCCGCGTCCGCGAGCATATCGTACGGCGGTTTCAGCGCAATCGGCTGCTGTCCTTCATAGGCAAATAGCGTCGGCACAAAGGCCTCGCGCCGTTCCACGGCCAGCACGACCAGATGCACTTCCGGGACCAGCGTAAAATTGACCGCGCTGGCCGGATAGGCAACGGCCAACTTGGCGCCGCGCGGCAGCATGTCGATGCCGCCCAAATCGGCCGAGTAGACGCGGTCGGCCCGCAGCCAGACGTATTCTATCACGGCCAGGCGAACGATCAGCAGCACCGCCGCAACAACGCCGATCGCGGCCGCCGTGCGCCTATTGGGGAATTGTGCCGCGCTCGCGGCGATCAGCAGCAGGAATATCGCGATCGGCAGTCGATGGTCGGCGCCCGAGCCGCCAAAGATTTGGCTCGGGAGTAACAGATAGGCGGCGAAAAGAAGGCCGACGGCTCCAGTTAGTCGAGGCGCCAGCCGGAGCCGGCGGGTTGCGGCTAGCCACAGTAGGAGCCCGAGGAACAGGGCAAAGCAGATGGTATCGAAGGCGCGATCGTAGTTGTCGAAGACGCTGAACAAGAGATCGGCCTTGCGCCAAAACGCTGCATAGCTGATGCCGCTCACGGCTAGCGGCCGCCAATAGCTGAGAAACAGCAATGCCGGGATGGCGAACTGCGCTCCTACGATGGCGATTCTACGGGCAAGTGACGGCCAGCGGCGAGCTCGCAGTTCGCCCCAGGCCAGCGGCAACTCGGTCCCGATAATAACCAGTGCGTAAAAACCAAAAGCGGCGATATGGCTGAGATAGCAGGCGAGCGCGACGAGGGACGAGGCCAGGACCCTGAGCCCCCAGCGCTCGCGTTCGAGCGCCAGCCACAGCGCGGTACCCGCAAGCGCAACACCAATCCCGAATAGGTAATTCAGAAAGCCCCACAGGAACATCCGGTTGTAGAGCAGCAGGAACGCAATCAGCGGCCAAATTCTCCACATCCCCGTGGCCACGCGATTTAACCATAGCGTTCCGGCTGTGATCAGACCAAAGATCGCGACCACAAACAGTTTCGACGCGATATTGAGCGGCATCAGCTGTGCGAGCCGCGGCACGATCAAATCTTGCGCGAGATTGGGCAGTGGCTCCCAATGCACGGCGTAGAATTGATTGCCGCCCTCGCTGAGGAGGTGCATGCGCGCCAGATGGTTGGGGTAGTCGAAAAGCGGCGGCAGCACCGTCGAGAACAACGGTACTGCCGCCAGAAGCATCAGTAGCGCAAAGGCACCCCAGACCCAAAAGGGCTGTGCGCCGTTGGTCAGAACCGTTCAACCCAGGGCCGCAGCTCGACTTCCCAGGTCCAGGCCGAGCGTGGCTGCTGCAATAAATGCAGGTAGGAGGCGGCGATTGCGTCCGGATCGAGCATGCTGTCGGGGCGATCCGGCGGCTCCGTCCGGCCGGGATTGCGGATCGCCCCGTCGATCACGAAGTGGCCGACATGGATACCTTGCGGCGCCAGCTCGCGCGCCATGCTCTGCGCCAAGCCACGCAGCGCGAATTTCCCCATCGCAAAGGGGGCCGACAGCGGATAGCCCTTGACGCTCGCCGAGGCGCCGGTGAAGAGGATCGCGCCATGCCTTTTTGGGAGCATCCGCGCCACCGCCTCGCGAGCGACGAGGAAACCGCCATAGGCGCTGACCATGAGGGCTCGCTCGACTTCCGCCGGAACCAGCTCGGCCACGGGGCCGCGGGCGCGGGCGCTGGCATTGTAGACGACCACATCCGGCGCGCCGGTCGCGGTCTCTACCGCCGCGAACATCTGCGCCACCTGGCCCGGGTTGGTTGCGTCGCAAGCGAAAGCTTTGGCGCCGGTCTCGGCGCAGAGCGCGCCGAGCTTTTCCGAGTTGCGCGCCGCGAGAGCCACCCGCAGGCCCTCGCGGGAGAACAGGCGCGCCAGTGACGCGCTCAAGCCCGATCCGGCGCCGACAATCAACGCGGTCTCATAGTTCAGGTTCGGCATGTTCGATTCCTTCCGGTAGGGGTTCCTTGCGCCGGCGCGGGCCCGCAAAGGCGGTGACGACGCCGTGCAAGGTGCGTAGTTCCTGCTCGGTGCATTGCGCGCGTTGGAAGAGGCTTCGCAAATTGCGCACCATGCTCGGACGGCTCTCACGGTTGCGCAGAAAGCCGTTGCGGATCAGCTCCTCCTCGAGATGCTCGAAGAAGTTGAGGAGCTCCGCCTTGGTCGCCGGCCGACTGCCGCCGCGGCGCAAAATCTCGGGCGGCGCGGCCACGCCTGACGTGAACCACTCATAGCCGACGATGAGGACGGCCTGGGCGAGGTTCAGCGACGAGAAGCCGGGGTTGAGTGGCACGGTCAACACCGTGTCGGCGAGCGCTATGTCGTCGTTGAGTAGGCCGGTTCGCTCCGGCCCGAACAACACTCCGCACGCCTCGCCGGCCGCGATCCGGGCCCGCATCTCCGGCGCCGCATGGCGCGGCGTCACCTCGCGCCGCACCATGCCGCGGTCGCGGGCCGTCGCCGCATAGACGTGGACGAGATCGGCAATCGCCGCCGGGATGTCCGGGTAGAGCCGCGCCTTGCCAGGAGCGCATCGGCGCCGCTCGCCGCGGCGATCGCCTTCTCCGAAGGCCAGCCGTCGCGCGGGCGCACCAGCCGCAGATCGTCGAGGCCGCAATTCATCATCGCCCGCGCGGCGGTGCCGATATTCTCGCCCAGCTGCGGCTCGACCAGGATGATCGCGGGACCATCGGTCACCGCCTGCCGGCGATGATCGGTGCCGGCCATACTCAGTCCTTCCGCCACCAGGTCGTCGTGCCGTCCGGCCGGTCTTCGAGCAGGATGCCCTCACCGGCGAGCTCGGTGCGGATACGGTCGGCCTCGCCGAAACGGCGCTGGCGCCGCGCCGCCGTCCGCGCGGCGATGCGCTGCTCGATCCGTTCGGCATCGGCTTTCGCGCTGCCTTGCAGCCAGTCGAGCGGCGGCTGGCCGAGCAGACCCATCAGCTGGCCGCCGGCTTCGAGCGCCCGCTGCAGCGCGGACCGCTCGGCATCCGAGCTCGTACGGTTGATCGCCCCGGCCAGCTCGTGCAGATGCGTCAGTGCGAGCGGCGTGTTCAAATCGTCTTCGAGCGCCTCTCGGATCGGCCGCAGCGCCGCGTCAGCCTCGCCGAACCGCTCGAACACTGCGTCGCGCGGCAGGGTCAGCGCGCGGTAGAAGCGGTCGAGTGTCTGCCGCGCCTGGCGCAACCGGTCGCTCGTCCAATCGAGCGGGTCGCGATAATGCGACGTGAGAAGCGCCAGCCGGACCGCCTCGCCCGGCGCCTCGTCGAGCAATTCACGCACGGTGCGGATATTGCCGAGCGATTTCGACATCTTGGCGCCGGCGTCGGTGAGCATGCCGTTGTGCATCCAATACCGGACAAACGGGCGGCCGCCATGCGCGCAGGTGCTCTGCGCGATCTCGTTCTCATGATGCGGGAAGACGAGGTCGAGCCCGCCGCCATGGATGTCGAAGGTCTCGCCCAAATGCGTCTCGCTCATCGCCGAGCATTCGATGTGCCAGCCCGGCCGGCCGCGCCCCCACGGACTGTCCCATCCCGGGAGGTCTGCGTCGGACGGCTTCCACAAGACGAAATCGGCGGGGTCGCGCTTGTACGGCGCAACCTCGACTCGAGCACCGGCGATCATCTCGTCGCGGCTACGCCGCGAGAGCTGCCCGTAATCGGGGTCGGAGGTGACCGAGAACAGCACATGGCCTTCCGCCGCATAGGCGTGCCCGCTGGCAACAAGCCGCTCGATCATCGCGATCATTTGCGGGATATACTCGGTCGCCCGCGGCTCGATATCGGGCGGCAGAGCGCCGAGCGCCGCCATGTCCTCGTGAAAGGCGGCGGTCGTCCGTGCCGTCAGCGCCGTAATCGGCTCGTTATTCTTGCGCGCGGCGGCGTTGATCTTGTCCTCGACATCCGTGATGTTGCGAACATAGATCACGTGCTCGCGCCCGTAGATGTCGCGCAGCAGCCGATAGAGCACATCGAAGACGACAATCGCCCTGCCATTGCCGATATGCGCGCGGTCATAGACAGTCGGCCCGCAGACATAGAGCCGCACCCGCTCGCGATCGAGCGGCTCGAAGGGCTCCTTGCGGCGGGTCAGCGTATTGTAAAGCGACAGCGACATGGTTACGGCCTACCAGATTGCGCCCCGCCGGTCCACGCGGTCGAGCGCCCCGAGAAGCCGCCCCACCCTCGATCCAGTACAATCAACGCTCGCATCGATTATTTCACGCTGCTGCATCTGCAGCAACTCTGCAGCAAACCTTCGCCCTTTGGTTGTGCCATCCACTATGTTTCGAACGGATGCGTCTCGCCTCTCGGGACCCCTTGATGCTACCGGTGATCGGTTCAAGGACCCGAGCCTAGCGGGTGTTTGCCATATCAAAGAGGCGAATTTAGGACGGTCATCAAACCGCAAAACCACCGCGTAACGAGGCACGTGAGGTCTCTTCCGATCACCAACGGGTTAGGCTCGTTTCGTTCGGCCTGCCCACAGGGCCGTTAGTGGATCGAGCGCGGTCCGACTTTCAGCAGTCCCGCACCACCGTTTCGGAGTGAAGCTCGCGGGGCATACACACTGCGGCGGGTCACATGAACTTTCTGCGCTTGAATGCCTGCACGTCAGCGGCGGCTAAGTCGAACCATTCTCCATTTTTGCGTTTATCCGCAAATCGACGATGCGATAGTACTCTATCCCTGCCGGATCATCTGTGCGGATGGTATGCACAGTGATGAGTTTCTCCGGCATTTGGATCGCAAGCTCGTATTCGCGGCGGCCTGCCGCATTGCTCCGGCCAATCTTGTAGTGACGCCCAGATTTCATAAGATAGACGTAGCCGATGACCGATTTCGGCTCGATCTCATTCTTGTCGTTCTCGTCACCCGCAGCTGTAGCGATTGGAATGCACAACGCTATAATGTCATCATACCCTGCGCGGTCCTTGCAATAATTTAGAATTCTTGTTGCAAACTGTTGTTTGGGAGCAAAACGCACGAATGTGTTGTGCCATGGAAACGTATCGTCGCTCCGGGCCTTCATTTTCACTTCTGTAGCAACCGGAAAACTACCGAGTTCACGCGCAAGACCAATGAATTTCTCGATCAGCACGTCTTCGTTATAAGCCGTCTGCAATTGGTTGGGTTCAAACCCGGCCTCCCGAACAGCATCACCCCACCTCGGCCAAATCTTGCCTATCCAGTCGGACTCCTTAATCCCGGTTTCTTGGGAAAACCTCGATCTGCCGAGAGGCACACCGCCGTTGGCTGCGGCTGTGCGCTTAATCTCACTGAGAATGTGCTGTTTGTTCATGACGCTCGGATTTGCACCGCTTCTGTCTCTGCGTCAACCGCCCCGAAGCCCGTTCTGAGCATTCGGCCCGAAGGCTGTGGAAACGTGTGGCATCAATTGTACCCCATTGGTCGAGGCTAGCCCGTCGCAGTCAGGTGGCGCGGCAATGCTTGACCGTCCATTCCGGTCGCCGGCAGGCCGAGGTGGCGGAGGACGGTGGGGGCGATGTCGATCAGGGAGGAGCGGGCGTGGCGGGGGCCGGGGGCAAAGCCGCCGCCGGAGATGAAGAGGAACGGGCTCTGCTCGTTCTTGCCGAGACCGCCGTGCTGGCCGAAGCCGGTGCTGTCCTTCGGCTCGAGCGCGTCGCGTACGACATGGCTGTGGCCGGGCACGCCGTGCGGGTTGGTGCGGTCGTCGGGTTTGAGGGTCACCGCGATCTGCATCGGCGAACCGGTCGGCAGACCGGCGGAGGCAAGGTCCGGGCCGACGACGATGCGGCCGACCCATTCCTGCGTTGCGAGAAACCGGGCCGTCTGGCCGATGAGAGGTCCCGCGGGATCGGAAAAATAGAGCAGGGCCGATGTGCCGTTGGGTGCGACGACGACATCCGACGATGCGGGGGCACTCTTGAGCCCGGCGTCGATCAACAGGCCATCGAGATCGATCGTCGCGTCGACCGTTTCCATGCCGTGATCGGAGCCGACGATGAAGAGAATATTCTCGCCCATCGGATCGAGCGTCGCCACGGTCTCGGCGACCCGGCGCACATTCGTGTCGGCGCTCGCGATCGCCCGACGATGCGCCGGCGAGCCGAGCGGCGTGTGGTGACCGGTGTAGTCGGGCTCCGACAGCCACAAAAGCGCGATTGCCGGCGCGCGCTCGCGCAGCACCTCCTCACAGAAGCGCTCGGTTGCGGCGGTGTCGCCGACGTCACCCTTGGAGACGGCGAGCCCTTCCTCGGCGGGCAGCGGGCGGCGGCCGGGCCCGAAGCTGCCGGCCGGGTTGTAGACCCAGCCGAAGCCGTCGGGGTCGAGGAAATACGCCGCGCCCGGCGACACGTTCGAGATCGCGATCGCGGTGTCGCCGGCTCGGCTGACCCGCTCGGCGAGGGTCGGCCGGTGCAGGGTTCGGCCGGTCGCCCGATGCAGGCGGTCGCGGAAATCCGGCTTGCCGACCGAAAGACAGACGAGCCCGTCGCCCTCGTCGATCGCCATCGTGTTGCCGAGGAGGCCGTGGCGCGCCGGAAGACACCCGGTGGCGATCGACGCGGCACTCGTTCGCGTTGTCGACGGGAAGACGCTCGTGTGATTGGCAAACCGCGCCGAGCGCTGCCCGAACTCGCTCAGAAACGGCGCGTCGCGCGGTGTGATCAGATCCGCCCTGAGGCTGTCGCAGATTACGATGACGGCGCGTTTCATCTCGATCTCCCGATCAGGCGGTAATCGTCATTCCGGGATGCCCCGAAGGGGCAGGCCCGGAAATCCAGCGCCCATCCACCTCCGTCCGTGTTCATAGGTTCCGGGCTCGTGGGCTGCGCCCACGCCCCGGAATGACGGCCTCGCCGGCATCCGGGTCGCGGGCGAGAATGCGTTCGCGCAATTCCTGCGGCAATGGCGTCTTTTCACCCGTGGCGTTGACCACCAGGATCAGCACCGCGCGCCCGAGCGCGCAAAGCCCGTCGCGCCACACCGCGTATTCCATCTCGAAGCTGGTATGCCCGAGGCGAACCGTGCGCGCGGTGACGAGGATCTCGTCGGCGTAAACCAGCGGGCGATGATAGCGGATGCCGGTCTCGGCGATGACCGGTCCCGGCGTATCCGGCGACAGCGGCGCGAGGCCGACGGCTTCGAGATAACGGTTGCGCGCTTCCTCGAACCACTCGAAATAGGCCCGGTGGCCGGCATGCCGGAACGGGTCGCATTCGCTCCAGCGCACCCGGTGCGGGATCGCAAACGACCACCCCGGCTCGACCCCGTACCGCTCCCAATCCGAGGTCATGAGGCTCCTCGCGGAGCGCTGAGCCCGACAAGAGGGCAAACGTCGTCGAGGGTTTCGAGCGCGAACACCGCATCCCACAATGCGTCGCCTTGCTCCGACGGTAGATCCTGCACGGATTGCCAACAATCTTTGAATTTAGCGCGCGCACCTTCGCACGACAGCGGACGCTCGGGGCTGCCGAGCACCGATGTTATCGCGGCGGCGACGGTTCGGCCTTCGGCGAGATCGATTTCGACGCGCTGCGGCAAGAGCGCATTGGGGTCGGGGTTGTCGTCCTCGATTACGGTCAGCCGGCGCGCCATCCTCAACGTGTCCGTATCCTTGAGCGCTGCCGGGGTGAAATCGTCGAGCCCGACAGTGCCGCGGCGCAGGCAGACGGCTGCGACATAGGGCAGGCAGAGTCGGGCATAGCTGGCGGTCATGCCCTCGACGGCCGACCTGGCGACGAGCCGCGCCGTTAGAGGCGGCACGTGAAAGCGGCACGCGACGACCCGATCGGCGGTCACTCCGTCCTCTTTCATCAGGCGCTGCAGCCCGTCGATGCCGCCATGCGTCGCCCGCCCGCTGGGAAACGGTTTGTGGCTGAGCTCGGTGATGCGCCAGCGCTCGCCGAGCTGGTCGAACGGCGCAGGATCGGCTTTCCCGTCGAACAACGCGAAATAGCCGAACTCGCCGGTTATCGGCGCGCGTGGTCCGGGCATGCCGCGCCGAGCGAGCTCGACCGCGGTAACGGCGCTGCGTGCGGCAAACCCCATCTGCATCGCCAGTTGCGGGGTCCCTTCGGCATGCGCCTGCATCGTGCCGGAGCACTGGCTGTAATAGATGCCGATCGCGTCACGCAGCTGCTCGCCATCGAGGCCGGCCAGCATCGCGAGACCCACTGTAGCGCCCAGGCCGCCGGTGTTGGCTGGGCGGAAGAACCGCATCGGCGCGCGCGAGCACAAGCCCAACGTCGCCGCGACATCTACCGCAACGGCAACGGCGCGGATCAGGCGGGCGCCGGAGACGCCGCCTTCGCGCTGGGACCAGCCGAGCAGCGTCGGCAGAACCGCCGCCATCGGATGGACGACGGCCGCCTCGTGCACGCAATCGAACTCCTGCCCATGGATCTGGTAGGCGTTGAGCATCGCCGCGTGCATCAGCGGCAACCGTTCGCCGCCGGCGAGCACGGTCGTCTCCGGCGCCTCGCCGATGCCGGCGAGCATGTCGAGGATCTCGCCGCGCCACGGCGTCTGGGTGCCGGCTATGCCGACCGCCAGCGTATCGGCGATAAAGGTCTTAGCCGCCACTCGGGCGGCCTCGGGCACCCCGTGTTCGGCCACCCTTTTGACATGCGCGACGATCTTGTCGACGACCGGATCCTGCATCGCATTTCAGCTTGCTGCGAGCTTTGCGAGATCGGCGACATCGGGGAGATGGTCGAGGCCGGCGATTGTTTCGCGCAATTCCCGGGCGCGCGGCGCACCGAGCACCGGCTCGGCGAGCGCATCGAATTTTGCGGCCAGCCGGCGGCCTTGATCGGCGAAGTCGGCGGCGGGAATGCCAGCATCATGACGCGCCGTGAAGCGCCGGCCGTCGCTCAGCTCGATTTCGAGCTCGGCGAGAGTCTGCGGCCAGCTCTCCCGCCAATCGATTTCGACCAGCTCGCGTAGCCTGATCAAAGCCGCGTCACGCGCGTTGGCGGCACTGTACGCGTCGAGGCTCGCCGTATCGATTGCGGCCAGCGCCATCGCCACGGTCTGCCGCAGGCTGAACTTGCTCTGCAGCCCGTCGACGGGCGCCGGGATGTTGCAGACGCGCTCGCAACTCGCGTCGAGCCGCAAGGTTATGCCGGCGATCATCCCCGGGGTCAGCCCGTGTTGCTCGCGCAGCCGGCGCGCGCATTCGATCGGCGCATGGGTCAGATAGCACGCGGCATGGTATTTGAAGAGGTTGGCGAACAGGTGCAGGCCGGCTTCGGGTGTGGCCAGCGCGGCCTCGGGCGAGAAATTCGGGCCGTGGGTCGGCGCGAAGCCCTGGACGCATTCGACGATGTCCGCGCGGCTCGAAAACCCGCGGGCAGCAAGGCGCGCCGCAAGGAGGCCGTTCTGCGCCGCCTTGCCCGCGTGGAACGGTTTGCACATCGTTGCGAACTGCGATTTGAGCCCGGCCGCCTGCGTCCCGGCGATACCGAACGCCGTGGCGGTCGTCTCGGCATCGAGCCCGAGCAGCCGCGCGCAGGCCGCCGCCGCGCCGAAAGTGCCGACCGTGCCGGTCGAATGAAAACCGAGATTGTAATGCCCGGGCTGCAGCGCCGCGCCGATCCGGCAGGCGGTCTCGTATCCCGCGACAAAGGCGGTAATCACCTCGCGCCCCGAGCTGCGCTTCAATTCGGCCAAGGCGAGCAGGCCGGGGAGGATCGCCACCGACGGATGCCCCGGCATCGCCATGTTGACGTCGTCGTAATCGAGTGCATGTCCCGCCGCACCGTTGACGAGCGCCGCCGCCAGCGCCGGCAATCGGGTCTGATGGCCGATGACGCCCGCCTGCGGCGAGCCGCCGGCCTCGGCCAATTCGCCGAGCAGGAGGCGCACCAGCTCCTCGCCGGCCCCGGCCAGCGCCACGCCGAAATAGTCGAGAATGCATTGCCGCGCGAGCTCATGCGCGTCCCGAGGTAAGTCGCCGTATTGCAGCGCCGCAGATTTGCACGCCAGCACCTGGGTAAGATTTGTTCCGTCCATGCTTCCTCCTTTAGCGATCCGCTGCGCCAACCCCCACCCGCCTCGCTGCGCTCGGCACCCTCTCCCGCGGTGCAGGAGAGGGGCTACAACGCATTCAGCTCAAAGTTCCTCTTCCGCACCGCGGGAGAGGGGGGACCAAGCCTGAAGGGCTTGGTGGGTGAGGGGATCACCGGCCCTTGAAGCGCGGCTTGCGCTTCTCGTTGAACGCCAAGACCCCTTCGCGCCGGTCTTCGGTCGGCACCATCCGGTTGTAGGCCTCGATCTCCAGCATCATGCCGCTTGCCAAGTCCATCTGCAGGCCGAAATGGATCGCGTGCTTGGCCTGGCGGACCGAGATCGGCGCGTTGTCG
>CAWBFS010000049.1:0-92263 GCA_963788085.1 uncultured Alphaproteobacteria bacterium | reverse complement strand
GACAGGGCCGCGGTCTCTCGCTCAAACCGTTGAAGAGCGAGCAGCCGAAAATGGCTAAGCTCTCGCGGCCGCCGGCTTCAGAACATGAATATGACTATGTTGTTACCGGGAGCGCTCAGTGCGGCAATCGGGACACTTTGCGGGTAAATATGCGGATCGTCGATGCAGCAACGTCCGCGTTCGTCTGGGCGGGGCGACATCAGTTCCGTCCTGAAGAACTCGCGCCCATCCAGACGAGGATCACCCGGCGAATATCGCGAGAGCTTCACGTACTGCTGCTCCAGGCGGCAAGTCGACGCGCGTTTTTCGACGCAGGCATGGAGCTCGGGGTCGACAAATCGCTGTCGCGGGCGGCGAGCGCTCTGCAACAAGGCATGCGCGCGGAGTTGTCGGCGGAGGCACAGCGTTGGTACCTAACAGCGCTGGCGAGCGACCCGCGCAATGTCGAGGCGCTGACCGGGCTTGCCATAACCTGCCAACATCTTGTCAGCAACCCGTGGTGGGCCGAGCCGCGGGTCGTGGCAACCGCCTCCGACCTGGGCCGCGAGGCCGCGGCAATCGCGCTCTCGATCGCCCCGGGGCACACCGCCGCGCATTGCGTGCAAGGCATGTTGTATTCGGCGGCCCGGCAACTGGATGAGGCGGGCGGAGCCTTCGAACGCGCTCTGGCGACCAATTCAGCCCAAGGTACCGCGCACGGCTTCGTCGGATACAATGCTGCCTTTCTCGGACGCGTAGATGAGACTGTACCGGCGATCGAGCGTGCGATGAGCCTCGATCGATCGGATCGACGGCACAGCATTTGGCTCTTCTTCGGCGGCTTTGCGGAACTCCTGCTGGGGCGAACCGAGGCTTCGATTTCCCTTCTCCGCAAATCTTTGGAACGTAATCCCAGCTATGGGAGCGCGCAGTTATTCCTGGCGGCTGCGCTGTCTACGATCGGGCGGGATAAGGAAGCAACCGAAGCCGCAGCGAAATTCCGAGGACTGTATCCGCAGCACCGGACGCGGGCCTTTGAACAGCTCTGGCTGTCGCGTTCCGGGTCCGCGGCTTACCGAGCCCAGATCCAGCCGGCATTCGAGAAAATCCGCGGACTCGGCCTGATAAATTAATTTCGCTTGCTCCGCGCTTTATCGGGCGGCGGTCTGAGAGAGCTTGCGCGACAGCTCGAGCGCCATCTTCTGGTGCTCCTCGAACGTCGGCAGCGTCTTTTGCGCAAATTGCTTTAGCTCGGTGTTGTGACCCGAGCGCTCCTCTTTTTGGAAGAGCTTCACCGCCTTGTTGTGGTCTTCGACCATGTCGCGCATGTATTGATCGTCAAACGCTTTGCCGTGCAGCGTCTGGAGCTTCTCGCGCACCCGCTCGTGCTCTGAGTCAAGGCTCTTGGGCATATCGACCCCAAGCCCGGTCGCAATCGACGTCAATTGCTCATTTGCTTTTGTATGATCCTCGATCATCCAATCGGCGAAACGTTTGACGTCGCCATTTTCCGATTTCTGAGCGACCTTGCTTAGCTCGACCTCCGCCATGCCGCCGGTCGCGGCCTCCCTGACAAAGGTTTTGTCCTCCTGGTCCAGCGCATCTTTGGCGGAAGTCGCAGCAGCATGGCCGGCCTGCCCGGTTTGGGCAAAAATTGGAGGAGCCGCGAGCAGTCCGACAGCAACTACGGCTGTTGCGGTGAGGAGGCGAAGCATATGGTCACTCCGGGATCGGCAGTTAGCCCTTCAACAGACGCGATCGGGCGGAGTTCCCTATTCCCGAAATTGCCAATGCGACACCCTCGATACCGGCGGCACCCCAGCGCCGTTCTCGGTAGCGATGCGCTGAGTTTCTCATCCGGCGGAAACTTCGATAAAGACCCGAAATATCCGGCGGTCAGCCTCGCTGATCTCGAATTCGGGGTGCCATTGCACCCCGAGACAGAAACGGTGGCCCGGATCCTCGATCCCCTCGACGACGCCGTCCTCTGCGACGGCGTCGATGACGAGCCCCGGCCCGGCCGCCTTGACCGCCTGATGATGCGCGCTGTTGACCCCCAGGCTGTCGACTCCGGTGATGCGGTGGAGGAGAGTGCCGGCGATCACCCGGACGGCATGCCCGGGCTCGTTGCGCGGGTTGGGCTGGCGATGCGCCAGGCAATCCGGGATTTCGTCCGGGATATGCTGGATCAACGTGCCGCCGAGCGCGACATTCAGGAGCTGCTGGCCGCCGCAGATCCCGAGTACCGGCATGTCTCGGGCCAGCGCCCCTTTTGTGGCGGCGAGCTCGAAGGCAGTGCGGCGGTCCTTGGTTTTGACCCTCGGGTGCCTCGTTGCCTCCCCGAACAGTGCCGGGTCGACATCGAAGCCGCCACCAGTGATGATCAGCCCGTCGATCCGGTCGAGATACTCCGCAGCGGCTTCGGGGTCGTGCGGCAAGAGTATCGGCAAGCCGCCGGCTCGGCGCACGGCAATGCAATAATTCTCGCGGATCGCATACCACGGAAAACTCGAATAGCCGCCCGGCGGTTCGTGATCGAGGGTGAGACCGATGACCGGCTGTACCATGCTGCGTGATCCAATCTAAACCCAAGCGGCGAAACTGGAGGCGAAACCGGAGGGGCGATGAGCGAGTACTACGAGCAGCCGCTCCCGATACGGACCTACGACATAGACTTTGCCGGCATCGTCAGCAACATCGTGTTCATTCGCTGGCTCGAGGATCTGCGGCTCGGGCTGTTGGACCAAGCGTATCCGCTGATCCGGGCGCTCGCCGAGGATGTCGCACCGATCCTGTTATCCACCCGAATCGGCTATCGGCGGCCGGTGACGATCGCCAACCCACTGGTCGGCCGCATGCGGGTCGCCGGACTGACGCGGGTGCGCTGGCGACTCGCCGCCGAATTCTTGGTCAACGGCGCCCTCCATGCCGAGGCCGAGCAGGAAGGTTTGTTCATGCGCCTGTCGACCCGGCGGCCGATTGCGATACCAGAGCCCATCCGCCGTTGGCACGCCGGATGACAGAGCAATTATCACGAATGAGGCTGGCCCTGGCGGAAGCCGAGGCGGCGGCCGTGCGCGGCGACGTGCCGGTCGGCGCCGTGCTGGTCGATAGGGAAGGCCGCGTCCTCGCCGCCGCCGGCAATCGCGTCGAAGCCGACGATGACCCGACCGCACATGCCGAGGTGCTGGCGTTGAGGGCAGCCGCCGCAGCGCTCGGCACCGCGCGCCTGGCCGAATGCGATCTCTACGTCACCCTCGAGCCTTGCGCGATGTGCGCCGCGGCGATCGGTTTCGCCCGCCTGCGCCGGCTCTATTTCGGAGCTTATGATCCGAAGGGCGGCGCGGTCGAGCACGGCCCCCGGCTGTTCGACCAGCCGACGACGCATCACCGGCCGGAAATTTACGGCGGCATCGAGGAAGGGCGCGCCGGCGAATTGCTGCGCGGTTTCTTTCAGGCCCGCCGCCGATGAAGGATTGGGAGTGATGCCCATGATATGGCTAAAGAAGGGGGGAACTCCTGGAGGAGCGGGAGGCGCTCGATCTCGGATGGTCAACCGGTGTCGCTCGCGAGGGCGAGGGAGTGGGTATGCGAAGGGGTCGCTGATTTCACCGGAAGCGCTCTTTGCGACCAAGCGCGCCGTCAATCGCGGCCCGATGCTTTACTCGGCCGCCGCCAGGGTCGGGCGCTGTTGCCGCAATTCGGCGACCCGCGCCCGGGTGTAGAGGTCGGTCCAGTTCGACAGCGCGAAGTCGGTGACCTGCCGGGGATCGTAGGGGCGGTCGGGGATGCGGATCTCCTTCCCCGAAATGTAGACTGCGCGCAGCCGGCTCTTGTCCTGCAACACGCGGATATCGGTGAGGGGCGAGGCGTCGAGCACGATGAAATCGGCGGCGCGGCCCGGCTCCAACGCGCCGATTTGGTCGCCGCCGGTCATGAAACCGGCATTGACCTCGGTTGCCGCCCGCAATGCGGCAGCTGGGGTAAAGCCCAGATCCTCGACAAAAAGCTCGAGCTCGCGGGCGTTCCATTCGCCATACGGGGTAACCGCGAAACCGGTATCGGTTCCGGTCAGCAGCGGCACGCCGGCGGCGCGCGCTTTTTTCCAGTTGGCGCAGCCGATCTCGTATTCGCGCTGCGCATGCTCGGGGCGGCCCTTGAGGAAGGCCGGCTCGTGCGGCTGCGTGAAATCGATCGTATTGCGCGGGTGCGTCAGGGTCGGGGAGATCGTGCTGCCGGTCTCCAACATCGCCGCGATGCACTCGTCGTCGAGATGATTGGCGTGAAAAATCAGATCGACGCCGGAGCGCGCGGCGTAGAGCGTCGCCTCGCGGCCGCGGGCATGCGCCACCGCCTTCTTGCCGAGGCGGTGGATCTCGCGAACCATGATCTCCGTCTCTTCCTGCGTGAAGGCGGCGACCAGCTCGCCATCATCGCGCCGCTGGATGCCGTCGAGCGCGATCTTGACGCAATCGACACCGTCCTTGACCTGACGGCGGATCTCCTCGATCGCCTCGGCGATGGTTGTGACCAGCTTGCCGATCGAGGTTTCCGGCGCGCCGATCCAGCTCGGGTACCAATCGGTCAGGCCTTGATGAGTGGTCACATAGCGGCCCGCCGCCATGACACGCGGCCCATCGAAGAGGCCGGCGCGGATTGCGTTGCGGATCGAGAGGCTGATCTGGCCCGCGTCGCCCGGCGAGCAGATCGCGGTAAACCCAGCCGCCGCGACCTTCTGCGCGAAGAACATGCCGCGCAATGTGCGGAACTCGAGCGGGCTGTAAAGGTCGATGTCCTCCTCGCTTTTGGCGTTGCCGTAGGCGAGATGGGTGTGGACGTCGATCAGCCCGGGCATGACGAAACAACCGGAATGATCGAGCACCCGGTCGCTGCGGGCGCGCCGCGGCGATCCAGCCTCGGCGCCGGCATACTCGATGACGCCCTGCTGATCGAAGACCAGGATTTCGCCTTTACGGGCGTCGTCCTCGCGCCCGGAGAAGAGCTGACCGCAGCGAACAAAGGTCCTCATTGCCTTAAACTCCTGTGAAAGAGACGAGCCCGCTCGAGGCGACTTCTACCACAATAGGTGGGGCTGGACATACGCGGCATTCCCGTGTGTCCTAGGGTCTTCCTATGTTCGGGAGGAAACGTCGACCACGTCCGATGACCGTCCGCGCCTTTGCCAACCTGCCCGGAGAGATGGCACGACGGATCCGCGAGATGGACTGGTCGGCGACCCCGCTCGGCAGCAGCGAGGCTTGGCCGCAAAGTCTGAAGCTCAGCATCGCAATGATCCTGGCTTCGGGGTTTCCGATGGCGATCCGATGGGGGCCCGAGCTGGTCCTGATTTACAATGATGCCTATCGGCCCATTCTGCGCGACAAGCACCCGGAGGCGTTGGGCCGCTCGTTGCGCGAGGTCTGGTGGGAAATCTACCCCGAGCTCGGGCCCCTGAATGAAGCATTCTGCGCGGCGAGCGCGAAGCCTTTTTCGCCGAAGATCACCCGTGGACCGTCCGCCGCCAAGGCGCGATTGTCGAGGACGCCCGGTTTACCATCAGCTACAGCCCGATCCCGGATGAAGCGGCGCCGCACGGCATCGGCGGCATTCTGACGACCTGCATCGAAACGACCGAGCGCGTCCGCAAAGAGGAGGCGCTGCGTCTCCTCAACGACAGGCTCGAAGCCGAAATCGCGCAGCGCGTCCGCGAGCGCGATCGCATCTGGCAAGTCTCGGAAGACCTGCTCGGCGTCTCCAACTTCGAAGGCTATTTCACCAGCGTCAATCCCGCCTGGACAGCGCTCCTCGGCTGGAGCGAGGACGAGATCAAAAGGCTGCATGTCAGCGAGCTGAGGCACCCCGACGATGCGGCCCATTCGATGGCCGGCCGCAAGCGGCTCGCCGAGGGTGTTCCGACCGTCCGCATGGAGAACCGCTTTCGCCACAAGGACGGATCTTGGCGATGGATCTACTGGACAATGACGGCGGAGAACGGGTTGATCTATGTGATCGGCCGTCATGTCACGACCGAGAAACTGGCGGCAGAGGCGCTGCGCGAAAGTGAGCGGCAGTTCCGCCTCTTCGCCGAGGCGGTCACCGATTATGCCCTGATCAGACTGGACGCGTACGGGGTCGTGTCCGGCTGGAACGCCGGCGCGCAGCGGATAAAGGGGTATGCCGAGCACGAAATAGTCGGCAAACATTTTTCCTGTTTCTACACGGTTGCCGATCGCGCGGCAGGCGCGCCCGAGCGGGCTCTCGCGACGGCCGCGGTATCGGGAACCTATACGCGCCGAAGGCTGGCGTGTCCGCAAGGATGGGTCCCTGTTCTTCGCCAGCGTTGTGATCGACGCTATCCGCGACGAGGAGGGGAACCTCGTCGGGTTTGCGAAGATCACCCGCGACATCACCGAGCGCCGTGAGGCGGAGGCGAAATTGCGGCGTGCGCAAGAGCAGCTGGCCCAATCCCAGAAGATGGAGGCGCTGGGCCAGCTGACGGGCGGCATAGCGCACGACTTCAACAACATGATCATGGTGGTGAGCGGCAATGCGCAGCTGTTGAAGCAGCGGGTCCGCGATGCGCGGAACCTGCGTGCAGTCGAGGCGATCGAGGTGGCCGCGGTGCGCGGTGAGACGTTGACCCGGCAGCTGCTTGCCTTTTCTCGACGTCAACCATTGAACCCGACAGTGATCAGCTTGCGCCAGCGCCTCGCCGCCTTTCGGGATCTTCTGGCCAGCTCCGCCCGCGGCGATATCGAGCTGGCGATCGATGTCGGGAGGAACATCTGGCCGGTGGCCGTCGATGTTCATGAATTGGAACTCGCCTTGATCAACCTGGTCGTCAATGCTCGCGACGCTATGCCGGACGGAGGAACGATCACGATCAGGGCCAGAAACATTCGGCTGCAGCCGGAAGATACCCCGGAACACTTGTGCGGAGAGTTTGTCGCGCTCACCGTGGCCGACACCGGCTGCGGCATAGAAGCAGACATCTTGCCCAAAGTGTTCGAGCCGTTTTTTACGACAAAGCAGCTCGACAAAGGCACCGGATTGGGTCTGTCGCAAGTCTATGGCTTGACGCGCCAGTCGGGTGGCACAGTGACGATCGCCAGCCAAATAGGCGAAGGCACCACGGTGACGATTTATTTGCCGCGAAGCCATCGGCCGCTCAGCGAGAAGCCGATTGTCGACAGCAATCCGCCGCAAGGGTGTGAAACCGTTCTGGTCGTCGAGGACAATCCCGAAGTCCAGGAAGTCGCCGGGCTGTTGCTGGATCAACTCGGCTACCGCGTATTTCATGTCCAATCGGCCGCGGCTGCTTTGGAATTGCTCGCTTCGGGCGAGGCGATCGACCTGGTGTTCACCGATGTCATCATGCCCGGAGAGCTCGACGGCCTAGGTCTCGCGCGGCGCATCAAAGAAGAATACCCGGACGTCGCCGTGTTGCTGACGAGCGGGTATGCGAAGGCTCTGCACACTCTGGAAGCCGGGCTGCCGCTCGTGCGCAAACCCTATCAGCTGCAGACCCTGGCCCGCGCCATTCGCGAGGCGCTGGATAGCCAACCTACTCGGTTCTTGACCTGAGGCTTCACCGGAGGGGACATGAAGATTGCGCGCATCGAAACTTTTATCCTCGGGACCGGCAGCTCGAAGGATCTGTTGTTTTGTCGCGTCGAGACCGAGGACGGTCTCTATGGCTGGGGCGAGGCCTATGTCACGCACGGCAAGGAGAAGGTCGTCGCGGACTGCATCGAGGCGATGGCGCCGCATGTGATCGGCCGCAGCGCCTTCAACATCCGCCACACCGGCCAGATCATGTTCGAGGATTTTGCGATCCGCCGCATCTCACTGGAGCTGATGGCGGCGTGGAGCGCGATCGAAATCGCCTCCTGGGACATCATCGGCAAGCGCGCCGGATTGCCGGTCTACAACCTGATCGGCGGCGCGTCGCGCGAGCGGGTGCGCGTCTATGCCAATGGCTGGTCGCGCGGGACGACGATCGAGGAGGGGGTCGAACGCGGGCTGAAGGTCAAGGCGATGGGCTTCACCGCCGCCAAATTCGATCCGTTTCCCGGCCCGTGGCGCAGCTTTGTCGACCGGCGCGACGAGGATTTCGCGATCGACTATGTGAGGGCGATGCGCCAGGCGTTGGGCCCCGATTTCGAGCTCTTGATCGAGGCGCACCGCCGCTTCGCCCCGGCGCATGCGATCCGCATCGGCCATCGCCTCGCCGAATTCGGCATCGACTGGTACGAGGAGCCCTGCCTGTCGGAGAACATCGACCTGGTCGCCGAGGTGCGGCGCGCCGTGCCGATCCCGATCGTCACCGGCGAGGCGATCTATTCCAAGGAAGCCTTTTTCGAGTGCCTCGCGAAGCGGGCCGCCGACATTCTGAACCCGGACATCTGCGCGGTCGGCGGGATTACCGCGATGCTCGACATCGCCGCGATGGCGCAGCCGCAGGCCGTTGTCATGGCGCCGCACAATTACAACAGCACCTTGATCGGGTTGGCGGCGACCGTGCACCTCTCGGCGGTGATCCCGAATTTCCGGATCACCGAATACTTCGTTAATTTCCAGGACCTGTGCCGCGAAATCGCCACTGCGTCGCTGACCGTGCAGGACGGCTGGATCGATCTGCCGACCGCCCCCGGGCTCGGCATCGACATCGATGTCGACAAACTTCGCGCCCACCCGCATCAGGAAGCCACTCACCGCGGCTTCCGCCAGTATTGGGAAGAATACCCCCGCAAGGACTACAGGCCGAGCCTGTAGGGCGGCGGAGAAGGTGGAGAGGCTGGGCAAGCTCAATAAACCCGCTCCATCGGCGGGAACGATTGGACTTCGTTCGACAATGTATGGAGGTGCACTGGCCGGTTGCCGAGACGCACCCGGCCGCTGCCATCCTGCCAGGCGAGAGTGTGCTTGAGCCAGTTGCGGTCGTCGCGCTCCGGGTAGTCCTCGCGGGCATGCGCGCCGCGGCTCTCGGTCCGGTATAGCGCGGAATGCAGCACCACCGCCGATTGCCCGACCATATTGTCGAGCTCGAGCGCCTCCACGAGATCGGTGTTCCAGATCATCGAGCGGTCGGCCACGGCGAGGTCGCCCAGCGCGTCCCTGACCGCCGTCATCTTGCGCAGTCCCTTCTTCGAGCACAGGGGCAGTGCGAAAGACCGAACAGTGATCCTGCATGGCGCGCTGCATCGCGACCCGGATCTCACCGGTCTTCAGCCGGCCTCTCGCATTGCGCACCCGGTCGAACCGGGCGACTGCCGGGTCTGTGGCCGAGAGCGGCATGGCTGCGTGCGGTGCGCCCGGCTCGACGATCTCGGCGGCGCGCTCGCGCGGCGGCGCGGCCGAACACGACAAGATCGAGCAGCGAGTTGGTGCCGAGCCGGGTCGCGCCATGCACTGAGACGCAGGCCGCCTCGCCGACCGCCATCAGCCCGGGCACGGTGCGCTCGGGGTCATCGGCAGTCGGGTTCAGTACTTCGCCGTGAATATTGGCCGGAATGCCGCCCATATTGTAATGCGCCGTCGGCAATACCGGGATCGGCTGCCGCGTGACGTCGACCCCGGCAAAGATCCTGGCGGTTTCGGAAATGCCGGGGAGCCGCTGATGCAATACCCCGGGATCGAGATGCTCCAAATGTAGCAGGATGTGGTCGCGCTGCGGCCCGCAGCCGCGGCCCTCGCGGATCTCGATCGCCATCGCGCGGGAGACCACGTCGCGCGAGGCGAGATCCTTCGTCGTCGGCGCATAGCGCTCCATAAAGCGCTCCCCTTCGGCGTTCGTCAGATAGCCGCCCTCGCCGCGCGATCCCTCGGTGATCAGACAGCCGGCGCCGTAGATACCGGTCGGATGGAACTGGATGAATTCCATGTCTTGCAATGGCAACCCGGCGCGCAATGCCATGGCATATCCGTCGCCGGTGCAGATATGCGCCTGCGTCGTCGAGAAATAGGCGCGGCCGCCGCCGCCCGTCGCCAATACGACAAGCTGCGCGCGGAACAGGTGCAAAGTTCCGTCTTCGAGCCGCCAGGCGACGACCCCGCGGCATTGGCCTTCATCCATCACCAGGTCGAGCACGACGTACTCGATGAAGAACTCGGCGTTGTTTCTGAGGCATTGCTGGTAGAGCGTATGCAGCATTGCATGCCCGGTGCGGTCGGCGGCGGCGCAGGCGCGTTTGGCGAGCCCCTTGCCCCATTGCACGGTGTGACCGCCGAACGGCCGCTGGTAAATCAGCCCCTCTTCGGTCCGCGAGAACGGCACACCGAAATGCTCCAGCTCGATGACCGCCGCCATTGCATTGCGGCACATGTATTCGATGGCGTCCTGGTCGCCCAGCCAGTCGGACCCCTTGACGGTGTCGTACATGTGCCAGCGCCAATCGTCCTCGCCCATATTGCCGAGCGCTGCGCCGATGCCGCCCTGCGCCGCGACGGTATGGCTGCGGGTCGGGAACACCTTGCTGATGCAGGCAGTCTTGAGGCCGGCGGCGGTCATGCCGAGGGTGGCGCGCAGACCGGCGCCGCCGCCGCCGACAACGACGACATCGTAGGTGTGATGCTCGATCGGATAGACGGCGCGCATTGCCCCCTCGCTTTCGTATTTGCCGAAATCTGGCTGCTGCATTCGACTTGACACAATTGGCGTTTTGCGTAACCTCGATTCGCGAAATCCGAAGGCCGGTTCCGGATGCGTTTCGATCTCGGCGATTTGCGGCTCTTTCTGAACGTGGTCGAAGCCGGCAGCATCACGCACGGCGCCGAGCGCATGCATCTGGCGATCGCCGCCGCGAGCACGCGCATCCGCAACATGGAGGCAGCTCTCGGCACGCCCTTGCTGCACCGTGAGCGCCAGGGCGTGCAGCCTACGCCAGCGGGCCGCACCCTCGTACATCACGCCCGCATGCTGTTGCAGCAGGCCGAGCGCATGCATGGCGAGCTGGCGCAATATGCCGAGGGCATCAAGGGGCAGGTTCGGCTCCTGTCCAATACCAATGCGCTGACCGAATTCCTGCCGGAGCCGCTCAGCGATTTCCTCGCCTCCCACCCGCAGGTGAACATCGACCTGGAAGAGCGGCTCAGCGACGAGATCGTCGCCGCTGTCGCCGACGGCACCGCGGATATCGGGATCGTCGCCGCCACGGTGGAGGTTGCCGGTCTGGAGACGCTGCCGTTTCGCACCGATCGGTTCGTGCTGGTCGTCGCGCCCGGGCACCCACTGGCAACCGTCGAGCGGATCCCCTTTGCCGATGTGCTCGATTGCGATTTTGTCGGTCTCGACCGTTCGAGCGCATTACAGCGTTTTCTGTCCGACAAGGCCGAAAGGATCGGCCGCCGCCTCAAGCTGCGCGTTCAGTTGCGCAGTTTCGACGCGGTCTGCCGGTTGGTCGAATGCAATGTCGGGATCGGCGTCGTCCCGGCGACCACGGCCGAGCGACACTTGAAGACAATGTCGATCCGCCGCATCGAGCTGACCGACGGCTGGGCGGTCCGCAATCTGACGATCTGCATGCGGCGCGAAGCAGACCTCCCGGTCTACGCCCGCGAACTCGTCCGCCACCTGGCGGCGCCATCGTAGCCAACTTCCCGTGCTGGCTCTCGCGCTGCTCGCTGTTTTTGCTGTTTTTTGCAGCGAATTATCAGCTATTGGCGCTTGGTTTTCGGCGGAAATCCTCGGCCTTTTGGATTTCGCGGGTGCGAGAGAACAGCGACCCGGGCGCTGTTCCGCCGCTGTTTTCCGCTGTTCTTGCGTTAGGTGCCGCGCTAAAACCGCTCCGGTGCGCCCATTCTTTTGTTGACAAGATAGCACGAATATCGGCGATTGTCAATTTGCCAAATTGCGTCCAAAGCGTCCGATCAATGCCAACCAAGAAGTCGCGGGCCGATCAGCTCCTCCTCGAGCAGGGCTTGGCCGAAAGCCGCGCGAAAGCGCAAGCGCTGATCCTCGCCGGGGTCGTCAGCTGCGCCGGGCGGCGGATCGACAAGCCGGGCGAGCAGCTCGCGGGAGATGCGGCGCTGCGCGTCACGGGACCCGGCCATCCCTGGGTGTCGCGCGGCGGCGTCAAGCTCGCCCATGCCCTCGATCATTTCGGCATCGCGGTCGATGGCAAAACGGCCCTCGACATCGGCGCCTCGACCGGCGGCTTTACGGATGTGCTGTTGTCGCGCGGCGCCGCGCGCGTTTACGCCGTCGATGTCGGGCATGGCCAGCTCGCCTGGAAGCTGCGGCAGGATCCACGTGTCGTCGTCCACGAGCGGCTGAACGCCCGCTATCTGACCCGAGCCCACGTTCCGGAGCCGGTCGATCTGATCACCTGCGATGCGAGCTTTATCGGGCTGGCGACGGTGTTGCCGGCGGCGCTCGGCCTCGCGGCCGAAAAGGCCGAGCTCGTGGCGCTCGTGAAACCGCAATTCGAGGCGGGACGCGAGCATGTCGGCAAAGGCGGGGTTGTGCGCGATCCAATCATCCATCGCCAGGTCTGCGAGCGCGCCGCCGCCTGGGTCGCCGCGCAGCCGGGTTGGACGGTCGTAGGCGTCGTCGAGAGCCCGATCCTCGGTCCGCGAGGCAATCGGGAGTTCGTGCTTTACGCGCAGCGCCCCGGCCGCCGCGAGGAGGAAATGCGATGACCGAACCCCCGGTTCGATTTTCGGGTTTCCGGCCCGCCGCGTTAGCGTTTTTCAGAGAATTGCGCGACAACAACGATCCGGCCTGGTTCAAGCCGCGCAAGGCGGTCTACGAGACCGAGGTGCTGGGGCCGTTCCGCGAGCTGATCGCCGCGGTCAGTGCGGCTTTGCATGAAGCCGGGTTGCCGCTCGTCGGGGATCCCAGGCACGGCATCTTCCGCATCTACCGCGACGTGCGCTTCTCGCCCGACAAGCGGCTTTACAAGACGCATGCCGGGGCGGTGCTGACACGCTCCGGCCGGAAACACGACCCGGGACTGCTGTATATTCATTTCGCGCCGGCGGAATTGATGGTAGGGGCGGGGTTCTGGCATCCCGAGTCTGGTCTTCTGGCCCGGCTGCGGCGAGCCATATTGGACGATCCCGAGGAGTTCCTCGCGATAGCCGACGGCTTGGCCGCCGCCGGAAGCCCATTATCCAGCAACGAACGGTTGAGCCGACCGCCGCGCGGCTTCGAGGCGGCAAAAGGCACAAAGGTAGAGGGGTATGTCGGCTGGAAATCGTTCACGGCTCATGGCCCATTGAGCGATGCAGAAATGCAGTCGCCTGCCGTGGTCGACCGCATCGTCGACTTCGCGCGGACCGCGTTACCGCTGCTCGAATGGGGCTGGGCGGTGGTCGACGGCGAGACGCCGGTGGCGGTGCCGATCCGGACGCCGGCGCGGCCGCTCCCGAAACCCGACTTCTAGTTCGAAGTGGCACGCCCCCGCCAAACGGAGGCGCATCGCTGAGGCGCTCGTCGAACTCGAAATCGAGCGGATCGGCTCGCAAGGGGACGGCGTCGCGCAATACCGCAGCGACCGGGTGTTCGTGCCTTTCACGGCGCCGGGCGACCGCGTTGTCGTTCGGCTCGGTGCGCACCGCCATGGCGGACGGGAGGGGCGCGTCGTCCAGCGGCTCGCCGCCGGCCCGGAGCGCGCCGCCCCGCCGTGCCGGCATTTCGGGATCTGCGGCGGTTGCGCGCTGCAGCACCTGGATGCCGCATTCTATCGGCAGCTAAAGCTCGAGACGTTGCGCGCCGCGCTCCATCGGGTCGGGATCGATCCCGGTGTCGTCGGACCGATGCGGCTAGTGCCGCCGGAGCGACGGCGGGCGCGGGTCGGGATCAGCCCGCCCGCGCAATCCGCTGCTTGCCTGCTGCTAGTCGGGTATCGCGAGCGATTCCGTCATGATCTGGTCGACCTCGTCCGAGTGTCCGGTGCTCGAACCGGCGCTCCTCACGCTGATCGGCAGATTGCGACAATTCGGCCCCCAGCTGTTAGCGCCGGGCGGGTCGGCGGAGGCCGCCCTGACCCGCACCGACAGCGGCGTCGACCTGCTGATCGAGGCCGCGGAGCACCCAGAGCTCGGCACCTGCGAGGCCCTCGCGCGGTTTGCCGAAGAAAGTGATCTCGCCCGCATCGTCTGGCGCGCAGGAGCCGACGAGATCCTCCTCGTCGAGCGCCGACCCGTCCGGATGGTGTTCTCCGGGGTCGCCGTTCCGTTTCCGCCCGGGCTTTTCTGCAAGCCAGCGCCTTGGCCGAGACGATCCTCGTCGACGAGACCCTCGCGGCGATCGGCTCCTCGCGCCCGGTTCTCGACCTGTTTGCCGGGCTCGGCACTTTCGCCTTTGCCTTGGCCTATGGCGGGCCGAGCTGCCGCGCAAGTTCCAGCGATACGTCTCAGATACGCCGGCACAGCCGACCCTACGCTCGAACGGATCGATCAGCGGCATGCATCTCCCTGATTTGACCGACGGCGGCGAGGAGCGCGTCCACATCGCTCGCGGGCGTTGAACTGGCCGAAACTGACGCGCACGGTTCCCTCGGGCAAGGTCCCGATGGCCCGGTGCGCTGCCGGGGAACAATGCAGCCCGGTGCGCACGGCAATCCCAAATGACTCGTCGAGGATCGTCCCGGTGAGGGCGACGTCTGCGGCATCGAGCCGAAACGAGACGACACCGGTAAGGGGCGCCGGGTCGCAAAAGACGCTGACGCCGTCAATCTGCCGCAACCCGTCCGCCAACACCCGCGCGAGATTGGCTTCGTGCTCCGCGATCGTGTTTACTCCGACGGATCTGACGAAACGGACCCCGGCGGCCAACCCGGCGATTCCCGGCAGGTTGAGGGTTCCCGCCTCGAGCCGCCAAGGGTACTCGTCGGGCTGTTCGGGGCTTTCCGACTTGAAGCCGGTGCCGCCCTCGCGGAAGGGCTTCACCGGCAAGGGAGCGGACAGGACGAGCACGCCGGTCCCCATCGGTCCGTAGAGCCCCTTGTGTCCCGGAGCCGCCAGGACATCGACGCCCAAATCCTGCATGTCGATATCGAGGTCCCCGGCGCTCTGCGCGGCATCGAGAATGAGCAATCCGCCCCGTTCGTGGGTAATCGCGGCAATTTCCTTGACCGGCGACACGCAGCCCGTGACGTTCGAGACGTGCGAGAGGACGACGTAATCGAGACGATCGCGGCAAAGCTCGCGGAAATGATCGAGGTCGATGCCGAATGTCTTGGTCGATTTCGCCACCGCGACCTGCGCCCCGCTGCGGCGCAGCGAGTAGAGCGGCCGCGCGACGGAGTTGTGCTCATAGGGCCCGGTCACGACCCGGTCGCCCGATTTGATCAGCCCTTTCAACACAAGGTTCAGTGCATCGGTGCAGTTCAGCGTGAAAATGACACGTTCGGGAGCCGGCGCATTGAACAGGCGGCAGACCTCTTGCCGGGTCTCGTCGACCATGCGCTGCGCGTCGACCGACATCCGGTACGACCCGCGGCCCGGGTTGGCCCCGTGTTCGCGCATTGCCGTTTCGACGGCGCGATAGACCTCTTCCGGCTTTGGCCAGGTCGTCGCTGCGTTGTCCAGGTAGATCGTGCCCTTGGTCATGCGAGTTAGCCCTCAATGTATTTGCCGTGGAAACTCAGCGCCGTATTCGGATCGGAAGTACCGAAGACCATTGAGCGGCCGTCATGGATCAGCACCATGTCATGGTTGTCGGCGCGGAATTAGGGATCGAGGGCGTTGATGCAGCTCAGGCGAGGCTTGCCACGCCTTCATCCGCTCCTCAGGGGCGGAGCGACCGAGAAATTCTGCTCGACAGGCCTCGGCAAAAACGCGGAGGGGGTCCAGGCGGTCCTTGTCCAACAGGTCCCGCAGTTCGGGGAAACTCACGTTTGGCCCCAAATATGCATCGATAATCGCGCGGGCGACTTGATCAGCGCTTTCGACGACCTTCGACGAGGACAGAACGCGCATCCTGCTGATCTTTGTGTAAATCCCGACCAGGACAGAAACGTCTGCTTCGTCGTGCTGGAGCGCGTCGGCATAGGTTTTCGACGCGTCCTCGATGAATTCCTTGTAGAGGTCCTGCCGGCGAAGTTTGTCCTGGGCGAGCTCCTGCTCCGTCACCTGTGTCTGTTGGGTCCACCAGGCCCCGACGACGGATGTCAGTCCGCCTATGGTGGCTCCGCCCAGTGCGGCGAGCGCGGAAATAATTGATGCATCCATGTTCAAAACTCGCTCGACCACACCACCGGGGCACCCGCAAGGGCGGGCCTGATCGGCGTCAGCCTCCGATGTATTTGCCGTAGAGGCTCAGCGCCGCGTTCGGATCCGAAGTACCGAAGACCATTGCGCGGCCGTCATGGAACACCACCACATCATGATTGTCGGCGCGGAATTTGAGCAGATATGGGTTCTGTTCGAGCGTGAAGATCCGGCCGAGGGTCTGGCGAAGCAGATCGAAATCCAGATTGGACGATGGCGGCGGCACGATCTGAACCGCGTCGCGTCCGCATAGCGATGCCGTCGCCAGGCGGCTGCCGTGTTCGAGAAGGTCGAATTTGTGTTGTCCGCACACCGCACAGCCCGGCGACCCGCGTCATCGGCAAGGTCGAGAAATCATTCTGCCACAGATCGACGTGAACGAGGTGGGGCGATGCCATATCCTTCTTGCCGACCATGATCTTGAGGGCTTCGGAGCTCTGCCATGCCGCGACCAATGCCGCGACCGGCCCGAGCACGCCCACCGTTTCGCAGGTCAGCGGCGGCGTGGTCGCCTGCCCGATATCGGGCAACAGGCAGTTCAGGCACGCCGAAACCCCCGGAATGATCGTGGCGGCGCTCCCATAGGTTCCGAGGCACGCGCCATAGACCCATGGAATTCCGTGCTTGACGCACGCCTCGTTGAGTAGCGCCCGCGTGTAAAAATTGTCCAACCCGTCCACCACGACGGCCGCTCCGGCCACGATCCGCTCGATGTTTCCCGGGTTGATGTCCTCAGTGATCGGCTCGTACCGGATCGCAGAGTTGATCCGCTTAAGGTATCGCACCGCCGCTTCGGCCTTTGGCAGCGATTGGGCGGCGTCTTCTTCCTCGAACAGGGACTGCCGCTGCAGGTTGGTCCAGTCGACGATGTCTCTGTCCACCAGACGCAATGTGCCGACGCCGGCGCGCGCCAACAGGTTCGCGCTGTTGGAGCCGAGCGCGCCCAAACCGGCGACCACGGCCGTCGCGCCGGCCAGCATCTCCTGTCCGGCTGGACCGATCTCCTTCAGCACCGTTTGGCGCGCATACCGTGTCTGCATGGGTTCCGCTTTCATTGGTGCCGCTTGCTACCGATCGATGCATGCGATGCACGGATCGGTCGAAGCCTGGATCAGCGACATGTCGCCGAACTGCTGGCCGATGGTGATCACCTCGAGGGGCGGAATGTTGACAAAGGACGGCGTGCGGATCTTGACGCGCGCCGGCGTTTTGCCGCCGTCGGAAGCGACATAATAAAACGCCTCACCGCGCGGCCCCTCGGTAACGGCAAAGCCCTCCCCCGGCGGGATCTTCGGCATCCCTTCGAAGGCGCGCAATGGGCCGGGCGGGATGTTGCGCAACGCTTCGGTGACGAGGCGGATGCTTTCGAGCAGTTCGAGGGCGCGGACAACGACCCGGGCTTGGACATCGCCTTCCTGCCGGGTCACCATCTTGAACCCGAGCTCCTGATAGGCGTTGTAGGGACGGTCGTTGCGGATATCGATCTCCAGACCCGAGGCACGCGCCATCGGGCCGACGACGCACCACTCGATCGCCTGCTCTTTTGTCAACGGACCGATGCCGGCCATCCGCCGCGTGGCGGTGGGATTGTTCATAAAGGCGGGAACGACATCCTTTTCGATGGGCTCGGCCATCGCCTGCACTGCGGCGATCAGTGGTTTTGGGTCCGGGATGTCCCGGTTCACCCCGCCAATGCGGTTCATCCCGTAATTCACGCGGTTGCCGGAAATGGTCTCGAGCAGATCCATGACCTGCTCGCGCAGCGCGTAGATTTCCATGAAGAGCGTCTGAAAACCAATGCACTCCGCTGCGACGCCGGCCCACAGAAGATGCGAGTGAATACGCTCCAGCTCGGCGATGATGGTTCTGATGTATTGGGCGCGCGCGGGCACTTCGATGCCGGCAATCTGCTCTGCCGCCCGGCAGAACGTCATCGCATGCACATTGGAGCAGATGCCGCAAACGCGCTCGATCAAGGTGACGGCGGGGACCCATTCCCGGCTCTGCACCAGCAGCTCGATGGCGCGGCAGGTGACCCCGATCTCGATGCTGGCTTCCTGGACGGTATCGGCGGCAGCAGTGAACGCTCAGCTTGTAGGGCTCCTCGAGCGCCGGATGGTAGGGGCCGATCGGGATCGTGTACGGCATGGTGCCTCGCCTATTGCTTGTCTGGCGTGGCCGAACCCGGTTCCGGCTTGCGGAAGAAGCCCTCTTTCAGCCCCGGCGGACGCAGGAGCGGTATGAGGTTCGGGTGGCCGATGAACTGGACGGCAAAAAAGTCGTGGATTTCGCGTTCGATCCACGACGCCATCCGAAGCGTCGGAGTGATCGACGGGATCGCACCGCCGCGGGTGGAGGTCGTGAAGCTGACATATTGGTCGCGCTGCGCATAATGGTAGATGATCGTCGTCTCGCCATCCTCGCGCGCGCGCCCGGTCATCGTGATCAGGCGGTAGCCCAGCGCCTTCATCTCCCGCGCCATGGCTTCGACATCGAGCTGCGGCGCCGATATCCACAGACTGCCGCCGCGCTCTACCACCTCCGCCGAGCCGGGAATTGCCGCCAGTCTCGCGACGAGGTCGGCGCGCGACATATCGGCCTCGCCGCTGTCCGACTTTGCCATCAGGACCTCGCAAAAATATCGTGAAGGCGCCGGCTGGCCGCCTTACGCCGGCACTCCTGGCACAGCGTTCGTTGCTCGACTTCCAAATCGGTGAGAGCCCCGCCGTAGACCTGCTCCAGAGCCTCCTCGGGTATCGGAATGATCGGCTTGCCGCAGCTCGTACAAGGGTGATACAGGATCTCATGCGCGACCTTGAGCTGCGACTGGTCGCCGGTTACCGGCGGCAGCTTGCCGCGGTTGGTGATCGCGTGGGTCGGGCAGTATTGCACGCACAACCCGCAGAACGAGCACTGGCCGGCAAAGAAGTTCCAGGTGATCCCGGTCTCGTGCTCCTCGGCGAACGAGATTGCTTTGGGTGAGCAGACATATAGCGCAGGTCCTGCAGCCGGTGCACAAGCTTACATCCTGCTCGATCAGCCCGCGAAAGGGCGGCGGGCGCGGCGGCATGTCGTCGGGGCGCCGCGTCCGCGCGCGATGACCGAAATTCCGCCAGACGATATCGAGAATGCCCATCCGGTGCTTCCTTTAGCCGATGACCGCGACGACCATCGCCGCCGCCGCGGCCAACCCGCCCCAGACCCAATAAAATCGAAACGCCCGCTTCACCGTGAAACGCGCGGTCATCGCCGCGGTCAGCGTCGCCAGCACGATCAGAACCAAGGCTGACCGCGAGGTATAGCGATGCGTTCGCCACCGAATTGCCCAAGCGCGGCACGAACAGCACAAAAAACACATCGAACAACAGCACCACTTCAAGAGCGTGCGACAATTCGAAAATCGCGAGCGGGGCACTGTTGTATTCGATGTGCGCGCCGGCCGACGATCTCCTGTTCGGCGTTGGGAATAGAGAACGGGTTGCTCTTGAGACGGGCGGGGATCGCCACGCAGAAAGGCGATTGCGGCCAAGCCGGTGACCAGACCAAAGGGGGCAGATTGCAGGTCGCCGAGGCGGAAGCTGCCGGCATTCTGCGCCATCGCGATCACCGCGGCGAGGAACGGCAGATTGTACCCGAGCGACATTACGGCCTCGCGCATGGCGCTGACCTGACCGTATATGGACTGGCTCACGTAACCGGCCATCACGTCGCAAATCACCGGAACTTCGAGCAAGTAGAGCAGCAGCACG
Organism: uncultured Alphaproteobacteria bacterium; assembly: GCA_963788085.1. GTDB lineage: Bacteria > Pseudomonadota > Alphaproteobacteria > ATCC43930 > CGMCC-115725 > AP-15. Next base: position 72,320 of record CAWBFS010000049.1, on the reverse strand, counting down.
ATGTCGCCGGGAAACGAGCCGACGGCGTTTCCGGGCACTGGAACGATCACCAGACCGAAAGCCGTCGCGAACAGCGACATGAACGGCAGTGCGTAAAACAGCGAGCGGTTTACGCCACTGGGGACGACAGTGTCCTTGCCCAAGCAGCTTCACGAAATCGAAGAAGGGCTGGTAAAACGGCGGGCCCTTGCGGCCTTGCAGCCGGGCCATCAGCTTGCGCGCGATCCACAGATAGAGGAAGCCCAGCGCTCCCGCGCCGAGAAATCCGGGCCACACCAGTACCGCGAAGACGTATTGCCAGAGCTCGTTCAACACGGCTTCGCTTTCCTTTTCTGGTCCGCCGTCCTGCCCTCCGCCAACAGCTGCGCCGCCTGCGCAATGCCGGCAATGATCAGCTGCGGTCGCGGGGGACAGCCCGACACCCAGACATCGACCGGGATGTACTTGTCTACCGGACCGTCGACCGTGGGACTGCCGGCGAAGACATTGCCGCTCGCCGGGCACGAGCCAATCGCGACGACTGCCTTGGGGCTTGGCATTTGCGCATAGATGTCCAACAGCGCGCGGTGCGATCGCTTGGTCAGGGTTCCGGTGACCAGCAGAATGTCGGCGTGTTTGGGGCTGCCTTGTCGCAGCATGCCGATCTGCTCAGCCGTCGTAGCGCGGGGTTATGCACGGCGCGATCTCGATATCGCAGCCGTTGCACCCGCCGCTGTTCAGCGATGTAGATCCACGGGGACTTGCGGCGTGAGACGGCGAGGAGCTTGGCGAAGGGGTTCATGCCGCGTCCCTTTCTATTGCGCCATGGCCAGCAGGCCGGACGCAGCAGCCCCGGTCAATACGCTCGGATAGCATCCCAGCAGCACGGCCATGACGGCGAGGATGGCCAACACGCCGGGCGCCAGATAGGCCGGGGCGCCGGTGACCGGGATCTGCGGCGGTCCGAGCCAGGTGCGGTGAATGGCGCGCGCGTAGCACAACAGATCGAGCGCGGCGACCACGAGCAGGGCGGCGATGAGCGCCGGGCCGCCGAATTGCGTTGCGGCGATGTAAATCCGCCAGTAAGCGACGAAACCGAAGCCCGGAGGCACGCCGATGAAGACCAGCGCCCCGATGATGAACGCCGCTCCCGCCAGCGGCAGGCGCGCGGCAAGTCCGCTCGTGTCGAGGGTGACGGTCTGTCCGATCTGCCTCTCCGCGAACCCGACCGCGCCAAACAGAATGACTTTTGACAGAGCGTGATTGAGCGCGCCGAGCCAGGCGCCGGCTATGCCTGCAGGACCGCCGACGATCAGCCCCAGGAGAAGAAAGCCGAGATCATCGATGGTCGAGAAGGCCAGCATCCGCTTGAGCTCGGTCTGGGCGAGGGCAAGCAGCGCACCGCCGAACATCGATAGCAGCGCGACGACCATCCAGACCGGCGCGTATTCGCCGAAGATCCACGGCGAGGCCTCGCGCAGGGCCGCAAGCTCGCCAAAGGTCGCAATGTCCACGACCGATACGATCAGCGCCGTCGTCATCGGCGCGGCGGCTGAGGCCACTGCCGGAAGCCAGAAGTAAAAGGGGATCAGCCCGAGCTTCAAAGCAAAGCCGACAATAACCAGGCAGACCACGAGCTTTTCGAGGGCCGGCCCAGGCGGCTCCGCGCCCGTTCCGATCAAGGGCCAGCGCGATCAGCGTGCAAGCGATCGCGGGAATGATCGAGTATAGGTATTTGCGCCCGGCCGCAGCGGCTTCCGGGGTCCCGTGCGACCAGACGAGCGCGACGGCGGCGAGCTCCGCCAGATCCAGAACAATCGCGCCGACCCGGGAATCGCCGATCAGCTTGCTCGCGATGACGAGCACAACGATGGCAGCCGCAAGCCCCCACCACACTCGGCCATCCTGCGGGACCGAGACGGCGTAAAGCCCGATCGCCGAGCGCCAACACCGCGAAAAATCCGACGAGAATCAGGTCCATTCACACTCTTTCACGATCGATCGCGGGCGCGCTTGGCGACGCGCGCTCACAGCAGCCACACGCCGGCAAACAGGGCCGCCGCGCACACCAGGGCAGTGAGAAACGGCTGCCGCTCCAGCCCCGCTGTCGCAAACCGCCGAGCGCCTGCGGCGGCATCCTTTATCTCGCGCCAAATCAGCAAATAGAGGGGGTCGGGATTCAAGGAATAGACCGGTTCGAACGCGGCTTCCGCCATCTCGGCGAAATCGACCGCTCCGAGCGTGTCACCCTCGGGCAAGCGGATCGCCCCCGGTGAATACGGCCACCGGGCGTCCTCCCGCCGGCGCCCGCACGAGGTGATACGCACCGACGCCGAACAGTGCCGCGAGCACCAGCCCCGCCGCCGCTCCGACCGTTACCCCGATCGTTCCGGAGCCGGTCAAGACTCCGAGCCACGTCACCTGGACCTGCCAGTCGAAACCCAAGCGAGCGCACCGCCGGTTCGATGACCGGCTGCATCAGCAATTGCGGGGCGAAGCCGAAGACGACGCACAGCGCGCCGGTTATCCCCAACCCGACCTGCATCGAGGGCGCGGCCTCGTGGATTTCCTCCGCACGGCAGCTCGTGCGCCGGCATTCCATAGAACACGCTCAACGTCGCCTTCAAGAAGGAAAAGGTCGTGAGGATGCTGACCGCCCAGGCGACAACGACGACCACCGCTTGATTGGCACTCGAGCGCCGCATCGAACAGCAACCACTTGGCCACGAACCCGTTCGTCAGCGGCACCCCGACGATCGCGGCGGCGGCGACAAGCCAGACATGCGTCGTCACCGGCATCCGCGAGCTGAGGCCGCCGAGCTTGCGCATGTCGCGCGTGCCGGTGGCGCGCTGCACCGCGCCGGCGCACATAAAAAGCGTCCCTTTGAACAGCGCATGACTGGCGGCGTAAAAGAGGCCGGCGGCGATGCCGAGACTCGTGCCGAGAGCCAGACCCGTCACGACATAGCCGAGCTGACTCACCGTGTGGAAGGCGAGCAGCCGCTTCAGGTCGGTTTGCGCCATGGCAAAAACGACGCCGACCAGCATCGTCAGGCAGCCGATCAAAAGCAAGCAAATTGCCGAACGCTCCATGCCACGGCCCGATCGAATACATTCGGGCGATCAGATAAGCGCCCGCCTTGACATAGCAGGCCGAGTGCAGCAGCGCCGAAACCGGCGTCGGCGCATTCATCGCCTCGGGGATCCAGGTGTGCAGCGGATACATGACCGACTTGGCCATTGCCGCCACGATCATCAGCAGGATGATGGCGCCGGAAAAAGCGGCTCCCACCGCGGGATCCGTCCACAGGAAGGTCCCGGTTCTGACATAGAGAAGCATGATCGCGGCGAGCAGTCCGTAGCCGGCAATGTGCGTGATGATCAGCACCTTGCGCGACCCGTCTGCGGCGTCTTGCTGCTTGTACCAGAAGCCGACCAGGAAATAGGAGCACAAGCCGATGAGCTTCCCACGCGAAATAGGCCATCAGCAGATTGGCGGAGCACACCAGCATCACGAAGCCGCCGATGAACACCAGCATCAGCACATAGAAACGGGTCATGCCTTCCTCTTCCTCTTCCATGTATCCGATGGAATAGAGCAGGATCGCCGAGCCCATGCCGGTACCGAGCAGCATGAAAAGAATGCTCAGGCCGTCGACGTGGTAGACGAGCGCTATACCCGCGTCCCAATCGAGCAATGTCGCCGTCAGAACTTCGCCGTGAATGATGCCCGGCATCATCGCCAGCACTGCCGCGAGGGCAAGGGCGGCGGCGAGAAACGCCAGCCAGCCCTTTGCCGCCCGCGACAGGACCCCGCCGAGGACGATTTCCAGAAGGGCGCCGGCGAACAAGACGCCGGTCGGCACGAAGACGGGGTGGATCACGGACTCTGCCCTTATCCGCCGCCGACGCGGCGGGAAGATCACGACCGTGTCATTGGGCGCCAACGGCGTATTGAGACGCTGCATCTGGCGCACGTCGTGCCCATTGACGAGAATGATGACGAGGTCCCACAAATCGCCATCCTTCAGCACCCAGCGCTCGAACTCGCGCCCGTACTGCGCCACCAGGGCCCGCAGCAAGTCGCCGAGCGTCGCCTCCGGTTGGTGCCAGTCTTCCTCTTTCTTGTGGGTGATATCCCGGAGGAGCGCAAAATATTGAATCTTCATCGTCGCTCTCGCCCCTCCGGCATCCCGGACAATCCTATGCGCTGAGGCCCAGCTCCTGGAGCTTTGCCGGGGTCGGGACCCCGTTCTCGTCCCAGCCGCGCAGCTCGTAATAGTCCGGCAGCATCTCGGGAAGCCGGCTGACCATGCCCTTTGATGGGCCTGTCTTGATCGGCTCCTTCAACAGCCGAGGCGGCAGCGTATCGTCCTTCGCGGTCAATCCGGCGTTGAGGTTCAACTGCCGCTCGAGGTTCCAGATGCGATCGCCGCATTTCATGAAATCGTCGGCCGTGTACTCGACGCCGGTGATCGCGCCGAGCATCTCGGCGAGTTCCGGCGCGGCAATCCCGAAGGTCGTGAACAGGCACGCCCCGGTGGCGTCGAGCGCGGCGGTCAGGTTCTGCCAGTTGATCACGATCTGCGGCTTGCCGTCGATCGTGTCCTTGTCCACCTTTGGTCCGAATACCGGGTTGCCGAGCACCTCCGGTCTCGATCGTGTAGCCGCGCACATGCGCAGCCGCCGCAGTTGCTCGTGGCGTAGTTCAGGCCGATGCCCTGCATCGCCCGGGCGTCGTAGGCCGGCATTTCCTGCTTCTTGACGGTCATCGACAGTTCTGGATGCCCGTAGGATTCGGCGAGCCGGTACGACCCGAGACCGAGCTTCTTGCCAAAGCCTTCGCCGACGCCGGTCAGCCGCATCACCTCGACCATCGCGTCGGCGTTGCCCCAGTCGAGGGCGATGCCGCCGGTGTCCTCGAGGGTGATCAAACCCTTCTCGTACAGCTCCATCGCGCAGGCGACCGTCGACCGCCATCGAGATGGTGTCCATGCCGTATTCGTTGCAATAGTAATTGGCCTTGATGCCCGCATCGAGATTGTCGACCCCGCAGTCGCCGCCAAATCCCCATGCGGTCTCGTATTCGGGACCCTCGCCCTCGCCCTTGTATTTGGGGTTCGTCACCTTGGTGACGCGGCCGCAGGAGATGATGCAAGAGAAGCAGCCTTTTGGCCGCTGCAGCTGGTTCGCGGCCAGCGTTTCGCCGCTGACCTTGTCGGCGTTGGGGAAAAACCCGTCCTGGCAATTTCGCGTCGGACTGGCCCCGACCTGATTGATGATGTTGGTGAGGACGTCGGTGCCGTAGAGGCGCAAGCCGGTGCCGCCGACCGGGTGCTCCTGGATCTTGTGCGCGCGCTTTCATGACGCGCGTTCAGAAGGCTCTTGGGGTCGGCGCAGGTCACCGAGCCGGTGCCGACGACCGCAACCGCCTTCAAATTCTTCGAGCCCATGACCGCGCCGACGCCGCTGCGTCCGGCCGCCCGGTGGAGGTCGTTCATGATGCAGGCGAACAACACCTGGTTTTCGCCGGCCGGACCGATGCAGGCGACCTTGGCGTCGTCGTCGGTCTCGGCGCGAATGGCGTCCGTGGTTCCGGGACGATCTTTCCCCACAGATGTGCGGCGTCGCGGATTTCGACCGCGTCGTCCTTGATCCAGAGATAGACCGGCTTTGGCGCCTTGCCCTCCACGATCAACATGTCGTATCCGGCGAATTTCAGTTCCGGACCCCAGGTGCCGCCCGAATTGGAGGCAGCGATGGTGCCGGTGAGCGGTCCCTTGGTCACGACGTTGTAGCGGCCGCCCGAGGGGGCGTATGTGCCGGTCAGGGGACCCGGCGCGAAGATCAGCTTGTTTTCCGGCGACAGCGGATCGACCTTCGGATCGACCTCGTCGCAGAAATACTTTGTGCCGAGACCGCGCGCGCCGAGATAGTCCTTGGCGAGGCCGGGATCCAACGGTTCCGTCGACACCTTGCCCGTCGACAGATTCACGCGGAGCAGTTTTCCGATCCACCCGTGCATGGCCTTACTCCGAAAAAGCTTGCCTTGAATTTCTCCGCGAACGCGCGCTTGCGCGTCCGTGTCGCAACCACGTCGTCCACCCATTCGAGCGCGTGGTTCGGGCAGAACTTTCGCGCATGCGGGATCGCCGCCGCAGTAGTCGCATTTGAGGATCTTGTGGGTCAGCTCATCCCATACCGCGTTGCCGAACGGGCAGGCCTGGACGCACATCTTGCAGCCGATGCACTTGGCGTCGTCGAGGTCGACCCAGCCGGTGGCAGGATCGCGGGTCAGCGCATGCGGGGTGCAAACCGTGATGCAGGGCGCGTCTCGGCAATGCTGGCACATCATCGGGACGGAAAAGCCCTCCCGCTCCCAGCTGTAGACGTGCACCCGGGTCGCATCGGGGCGGAAGGCGCCCTCATGGTCATCGAGCAGGCGAGCTCGCAATTATGGCACCCGGTGCATTTGTCCGCACTGATCATCAGCATTTTGGCCATTTGTCTTCCCCGCTCCTGAGATCGTGTTTTGCTAAGATGGAATTAGCGGTGGCATCCAACGCACGGCGATCCCGCAGCCAGTCGTACCACGCGTCGAGATTGTCTCCGCGTGTGGCCGAAACTCGAAGCACGGGTGCATCCGGGTTGACCTGGCGCGCGATCCGCTCGAAGCGGTCCGCGTCGAACGGAACGTAGGGCAGCAGATCGCATTTATTGAGGATGACCAGGTTCGCGGCCTGGAACATGTATGGGTATTTCTCGGGCTTGTCGTCGCCCTCCGCGACGCTCGCGACGACCACCTTGGCGGACTCGCCGAGGTCGAACAAAGACGGGCAGATTAGATTTCCGACATTTTCGATCAGCATCACCGTGCCTGCAGGAGAGTTGAGCCTCCGGCAGGCGTCGAGAACCATCTGTGCGTCGAGGTGACACACGGCACCGGTGTTGATCTGGACGACCGGAACGTCGCAAGCCGCAATGCGGCGCGCGTCATTGTCGGTCTGTTGATCTCCTTCAATGACTGCCCACGGCCACTCGGCCGCCAGATCCCGTAAGGTCCGCTCGAGCAATGTGGTCTTGCCGGCTCCGGGTGAACTGACGAGATTGAGGGCCACGATCTCGCGGCCTTCGAACCACCCGCGGTTACGCGCGGCGATCCAATCGTTCTTGGCCATGACGTCGGCTTCCATCCGCACGGAGCGCGAGCTGGAGCCTTCGTCCCGGTGAGTGTGCGGCTCGCCCGGCGTATGGGGGTGCATGTGGACATGATCCCCGTGGCGATGGAGATGCCCAGGCTCGCCGCAGCCGCAAACGTCACACATGGCCACCCTCGTCCTCAGCGGTCGACAAGCTCGTTTCCATCTGTCCGGCGCTCATGCCAACCCGCGCCAGTTTAGAGCTGTGGGCGACTGTCGGCTCGTTTACGCTTGCCGATAGTTTTGTCCGATTGCTTAGACCGTTCACGATTGGGCGCCCGGCGTTTTTACGGCCGATGATCGAGTGCATTTTCGACAGAGGCGCAGAACCAGCTTTAACCTCGATCAAGCCCACGGCTAAGAGACTTAGCGGTGTGAAGACATTCGCGACGCAGCGCGTCGCCATCTTGATTGAACGTTGGCGCGCCAGCACGTGTCGGCGGATCCTCATATCTCGAAGAAAACTCCTGTTGCCTCTGCTCTGTATCCTCGGCAGGAGCGCTGAACCGGGCTTTAACCTCGATCAAACCGACGGCTAAGAAACCTATTTCGGCGCGGCGGCCGAGGGGTGGAACAGCTGCTCACCATTGACTTTATAGGCGCCGATCGCGGCTTGGCCTTCGGGCGAGGCGAGCCAGTCGGCAAAACGGTGGGCGGGCTGCTGCTTGGCCTGGGGATGCTTCTGCGGATCGAGCAAAATCACATCGTAGCGGTTCAGCAATTTCGGATCGCCTTCGACCAGCACCGCGAGATCACCCTTGTTGGCGAAGCTGAGCCAGGTGCCGCGATCGGACAGCGTATAGGCGTCCATCGCCGAAGCGGCGTTGAGCGCAGCACCCATGCCGCCGCCGATATCGCGGTACCAGGAGCCCCCGCCGGTCTTGGCAGGGTCGATCGCTGCCGTGCGCCACAGGCGGTGCTCTAGGGCGTCGGTGCCGCTCTTGTCGCCGCGCGAGACAAACGGCGCGCCGGCAGCGGCGATTGCCTTGAACGCCGCTGCCGCATCGTGGCCGCCGGCGACATGCGCCGGATCTGAGCGGGGACCGACCACGATGAAATCGTTCCAGGCGATCTGCCGGCGGTCGTTGCCATTCCCTTCCGCGATGAATTGCTGCTCGGCCTCCGGATCGTGCACCAGCACCAGATCGGCATCGCCATGCGCCGCCGTCGCCAGCGCCTGGCCGGTGCCTTGGGCGAGGACGCGCACTGTGATCCCCGTTTCCTTGGTGAATTCGGGGAGGATGTGCGCGAGGAGACCCGAATTCTCGACCGAAGTCGTCGAGGCGAGCGTGATCGTCTCATCGGCTCGGCTGGGCCCGCCGGCGAATATCGCGGAACCGATCAGAAGCGCCGCGACTAGCTTCCCTCTCACCCCCATCGTCCTCCTCCTTTGATGCCGAGTGCGAAGATCGTCGCGCTGACGGCGACGCTGATCCCGATCAGGACGAATCCGAGGCCGAGGGCGAGCGACAGATTGCCCTTGCTGGTCTCGAGAACGATAGCCGTTGTCATCGTCCGCGTGTACCCGGCGATATTGCCGCCGACGATGAGGATGGCCCCTACTTCCGAGATCGTCCGGCCGAACCCTGCGAGCACCGCGGTGACCAGCCGGCTCCGCGCGATCGCGAGGAGGTGCGGAATGGACTGCAAACGCGTAGCGCCGTCCACCTGGAGTGCCGCGCCATACTCTGCCCAAGCATCGGCAGTCGCGTCGTGGACCAGCGCCGTCACAATCGGCAGCGCCAGTACAGCTTGGGCGAGCACCATGGCACCAGGAGTGAACAACAGGCCCAGTACGCCGAGCGGGCCCGACCGGGAGAGGAGCAGGTATAGCACCAGACCGACAACGACCGGCGGCAGCCCGAGCAGAGCGTTGACGGCGATCACGAGGATACGTCGTCCCGGCACTGCATAGACAGCGAGCGCTGCCCCTAACGGCGTGCCCAACAACGTGGCCAGAGCGGTGGCGGAAAGGCTGACGGCGAGCGAAAGGGCGACGATGCGGCCGAGCGCAGCCGTGTCGACTACCGCCCAGAGATCGGACAGAGACACCAATCGGCAAAGTCCTGCGCTGCGGTCGCCAACGCTTCCGATACCGTCGATTACCGCCGGAAATCGTTCGGAACGCAACCCCCGCCAGCCGCGCCGCATGGACTAAAGCGTGCCTACGGCAGATTTGCGTCGATTGATTTAGATCAGTGAGTCCGATCCCTCCCTCAGGTCCGCTGGTTCGAAGCGCAGCTGAGTGCTAAGTGATTTAACCTGAATTAACTTCGCACGGCCGCGAATTGAGCGAAGCATGAGGGAATGGAGCATTTCGCGATGACAACACATTCTGACGGGGCCATGCCATCCCTAGGAAGCGAAGCCGCCACTCTCGCCTTTTGGCCTGCCTCGCGTGACCGAAGCAGGCATCAGCCGAACAAACGCCACTTGACGCTGGTCGTCCCTGCTCCCGCGACCGTATCAGCTGAGGTCGAGTTCCGTCCTGCGGCTTTAGCCAGCCGTCAGCCGGCGGCATGGCGCGGTATCAGTGGAGAGGTCGTCCGGATCAGCAAACGGGAGGCGTTCGAATTCGATTATTGCGGATCCTCGCACCTGTTGATCGTCTATCACCGCGCCGTGAGGCACGAGGGCGACACCATGTTGGACAGTCACCCTCCATCGACGCTGCGTGACCTCAGCCGCAAGCTGAGCTTTGTGCCGGCGGGCAGCCGGTTTCGGGAGCGGCATGACCCGGGCGGGCCGTTTCAGGTCACATTTTTTTACGTTGATCCGAGCGGACCGCTGATGGAGGCACAAGCTGGCTCTCCGGCTGGGCAACTGCTGCCGCGGCTTTTTTTTGAAAATCACGCTTTGTGGGAAACTTCGCTGAAGCTAACGCAATTGATCGAGGCCGGACCATCGGCCTGCCGCTGCTACGCCGAAGCTCTCGGTGTCGTCCTGGCACACGAGCTGTTGCTTCTCGAGAATGGCAAGGACCTGGTCGGACCAGCACTGCAAGGCGGTCTCGCCAGCTGGCAGCAGCACGCCGTCGCCGATTATATCGAGGAGCATCTCGACGACCAGGTGTCCTTGACCAAGCTTGCTGAGGTCGCACGGTTGAGCCCCTGTCACTTTTCCCGTGCATTCAAGAAGTCCTTCGGGATCCCGCCCCGCCGGTATCATATGAATCGCCGGCTCGAATGGGCGAGGAGGTTGTTGGCGGAACCGAGCCTCCCTGTCACCGATATTGCACTGGAGGTGGGCTTCGCCGACACCAGCTCGTTCTCCGTTGCTTTCCGCAACCTGGTCGGGCGATCCCCGAGGGAATATCGACGAAGCCTATTCTGATCGGCACACCAACTTCTGCCCGCCTCACAGTGTCGACAGATAGGCAGTCACCTCACTTATCTGTTCAGGGGTCAGGTTCATCGAAACCGCGTGCATCGTCACGTTCTGCCGCGCCCATGTCTCGAACGCCGCCAACTGGCGGGCGAGATAGTCCTGGTACTGTCCGGCCAGACGTGGAATCGGGCCGTTGCCTTCTGCCCTCCCCCCATGACAACTGATGCAGGCGGGCACGCCCGCGGAAGGAATGCCTTCGGCGTATATCTTCCTGCCGGCGGCTATTTCTGGCGAAACAGCCGGTTCGCCATCAACCGGGGCCTGCGAGGCATAAAAGGCGGCGATCGCATCGATGCTGGGTTCGTTCAGATGTGCGACCAATCCCCACATCGTCAGGTAATCGAGGTAGTTCTGCGCGTGTGGCGCGGTGCGGGTGTCGTCGCGAAAATTCTGGAGTTGAGCGGCGATGTATTCCTTATGTTGGCCGGCGAGGCGCGGAAACTTCGGCGAAGCGCTTCGGCCGTCCGGGCCGTGACAGTTCGAGCAGAATTGCAGGACCTCGGCTACCTCCGCCGCGGTCGCACTTCCTGGGCCGGTACCGCTCCACGCTGCGACGGCGAGCACCACGAACGCAAGCAAATTGCCGGCGACGCGCGCTGCGCTCCGACGCCGAGCCTCGTTGTCAAACATTTGTCCCTCCCTCCATACAAGGCTGACGCGGTGGCTAGAATATTTTCGCGACACGAAAGAGCAAACCGAAATTCTGTTTGAACTGACCGGATACAGAAACGTCATGGCTGAAGGATAGGTTAAGCTGCCAGGTGGGAGCAACGAACTGTTGATAGGTGAACCTGATCTGCTGCTCGTGGGTCTGCGATCCCGTAACAACGCCGTCGAGTTTCTGAAAGCCACCGAAAGTGCCCGCGTAGCCAGCCGAGATAGTCCCGTTTCCCAGTGAGGGGATCGCGCGCCGCACGACATCCGAAATATCGTAGCTGATCCATGTGTAGACGTTATACGTGTCGTCTTGGCTTAGCGTCTGGTGGCCGGTGCCGGCATTGGGATTGTTGCCGTAGTAAATCCAGTCAGTCGCGACATCGAACGTGAATTTCTCGCCAACGCCCTGAGTAATATCCAGCTGAATATCGTTTTGCCAGCGGTTAGCCCCAAGGTTCAGCGCTCTTGTTTTGTCGTAGGTGCCGATAGGCACCGAAAGCCAGTCGGAAATCGAAATCCAGCTCTTGAGGTCCGGACGGCTGAGGGGCCAAAACGTCCCGGAGAGGATCGGATCCGATACCCCGGAAGCATCGTCCAAGCGGTTGCCATTGATCTTGCCGTTGTAGAGCGCGCCAAACGGCAGCAGGAATTCAATAAGGTAAGGATGATCGAACACTTCATTATAGTAGAGAGGACGGAAAATCCCGATCTGGCTCTGGAGACCGGTGTGGTTCTTGGCGGTTCCGGTGATCGTATTGTTGAGTTCGTTCCGCGTCCCGTATTCATAATAGCCCATCAGTATTATTGTGCCGGGAGTTGCCGGAACGAAGTCGAATGGCTGATAGTCTATCGCCACACACTGCGCCGCACCCATTATTGTAATCAAGAGTCCTGCGCATATCACCAAGATGTATTTGCAAAGCGTCTTCATCATGGATTTCAGAGGCGTTCCGGATGCGTGCACCATTGCCCCGTTTATCGTGTTCGCCATGTTGTTTCCCCTTCTCCAAAGTTTCTTGACCCCCACGCGCCCCCGGTTCCACCGAGTTACTCGGCGTCGAACGACTTGACGCGGAGCTCCCGTCCTCGCAGCAGATGCGGGGCATAGGATCCGCAGTGCGGACAAGGTGAAATCAGTCTTGCCGGCTCGAATTCGCAGGCGCAGCTTCTGCAAAGCGCTTGCAAAGTAATCGTTTCGATGGCCAACTCGGCACCTCGCGCCAAGGTGTCGGCGGCAACAATGTCGAAGCAAAATCGTAGAGCGTCGGGTTCGACGCCTGCCGCAACCCCGACCTCGACCACGACCCGGGTAACCGCATGCACGCCTTCCTTGTCGGCGCATTCGACCACGAGGTCGACAATGCTTTGGCTCAACGCCAGCTCGTGCATCGGCCCTCTTCAACCAGCACGCCCAGTGGGTAGAAAACTGACGACACAGACACGATTGCCAGCAGCGCGCATCGCCTCCCCTGGTTGGCTAACTCGGCAAGGGTCGAAGGCATGATTCTGCCGTTCCTGCTGCTTGCTCCAATGCACGTTATGGTAGAATATGGCGCCATCGGAAATCGCGCTTGTCTGAGTTCTGCTAAGAATTGCGTCCAATTGCTCGAATCGGCCTCGGCGGCGCCTGCCGGCGGCTTGCAATTGACTGAGTGGCCTGCACTTGACAGAGCGGAATGTCGATGCCTGCTCGATTAAACCATGCTGGGACGGTCGAGAGAGTGCGATCGCGCATTCTCGTGCGCGGCGCCGTGCAGGGCGTCGGGTTCCGGCCCTTTGTCCATCGCCAGGCGACCGCGCTCGGGCTCACGGGCTGGGTCATCAATTCGAGCCAGGGCGTCGTGGTCGAGGCCGAGGGCGATCCCGAGCGGATCGCTGCTCTGGTGAAGAAAATCAGCGAAGGGCCGCCGGCCAATTCTACCGTCGAATTTCGTCGAGACATGCGCGATCGCAGCACGCTTGGACGATGGGTTCGAGATCCGGGCAAGCGACGCGGCCGGCGCGTGTACCGCGCAGGTGCTGCCCGACTATGCGACCTGCGCCGATTGCCTCGCCGAGCTCTTCGATCCGTTGGACCGCCGCTACCGCTACCCTTTCATCAACTGTACGCATTGCGGGCCGCGCTACAGCATCATCGAAGACATTCCCTACGATCGGGCGCGGACCTCGATGCGGCGGTTTGCGATGTGTCCGGCCTGCCGCACGGAATACGACAATCCGGCCGACCGGCGCTTCCACGCCGAGCCCAATGCCTGCGCCGATTGCGGCCCGCGTATTGCGCTGTGGGACGTCATCTGGAGCAACGCTCTGCCACGACGACGACGCGCTGATTGCTGCAGTGTCGGCATTGCGCGCCGGATCGATCGTCGCAGTCAAGGGCATCGGCGGCTTTCATCTCGTGGTCGACGCGCGCGACGAGGCTGCCGTGCGGCGTCTTCGCGCGCGCAAGCGGCGCGAGGAAAAGCCCTTCGCTGTGATGTTTCCCTCGCTGGCAGATATCGCGGCGAGTTGCCGTCTCAGGCCGGCCGAAGAAGCGTTGCTGACCGCTCCGGCACGGCCGATCGTCCTATTGCGGCGGATCGGCGGACCCATTGCGACCGCAGTGGCGCCCGGCAATCCTTGGCTCGGTGCCATGCTGCCCTATACGCCGCTGCATCACCTTTTGATGCGGGACCTAGCTTTCCCCGTGGTCGCCACCAGCGGCAATCTCAGCGATGAGCCGATCGCCTTCGACGAGGGAGAGGCGCTGGAGCGGCTGGGTGTAATTGCAGATATGTTCATCGTCCACGACCGGCCGATTGTCCGGCCCGTGGACGATTCGGTGGGGCGCGTTGTGTGCGGACGTGAGCTCCTATTGCGGAGGGCTCGGGGGTACGCGCCTACGCCGATCATGCTGAAGGGTATGCGCGTCCGGCATTCTCGCCCTGGGCGGCCATCTCAAGAGCACAGTCGCACTGACCCACGCGGACAGTGCGGTTCTGAGCCAGCATATCGGCGATCTCGAGACGATCGAGGCGCGCGCGGCCCACACAAGGGCGGCGAAGGATCTGGTCCAGCTGCATGCGGAGCACCCGGTTCTTGCAGTGCGTGATCTGCATCCGGATTACGCTTCGACCCGACGCCGCGAGAGGCATCTGGTCTTCCGGTCCTCGCAGTCCAGCATCACCTCGCTCACGTCGCCGCCTGCATGGCCGAGCACGGGATCGAGCCGCCGGTGCTCGGTGTCGCCTGGGACGGCACCGGCTATGGTCCGGATGGCACGATCTGGGGCGGGGAGTTCCTGCTGGTTGCTGCTGGCGGATGGCACCGCTTTGCCAAACTTCGGCCGTTTCGGCTCCCCGGTGGCGATAGGGCAATCCGCGAGCCGCGCCGAGCCGCCCTCGGCCTCCTCTACGAGGCTTACGGCGAGCGAGCCTTCGAGATGAGCGAGCTCGCCCCGATTTCCGCGTTCAGCAAAGCCGAACTCGGTGTCATCAGGCAGATGCTCGTACGCGGAATCAATGCGCCGGTTACCTCCAGCGCCGGTCGCCTGTTCGATGCTTTTGCCGCTCTCGCGGGGCTTCGCCAGACATGCGGATACGAGGGCCAGGCGGCGATCGAGCTGGAAGGAGCCGTTGGCGACCGCGCTATCGGTCGGCGCTACCGTTTTCCGCTGCGAGAGGGCGGTGACACAGCTTTGGTTGTGGATTGGGAGCCGGCGCTACGCGAGGCTCTTGCCGATTGGCGAGCCGGTGTGCCGACTGCGCAGATCTCTGCAGCCTTCCATGATGGTCTTGCAATGTGCAATCGCCGACGTCGCGGTGCGCGCCGGTGAACGGACCGTGGCATTGACTGGAGGCTGCTTCCAAAACGCCCGCCTCACCGAGAGCACCGTCGCCGCATTGCGTGCGGCGGACCTCGACGCCGTCTGGCACCGGCGGGTTCCGCCCAATGACGGCGGGCTCGCGCTGGGTCAGGCTGCGTGGGCCGCGTGGATGGAGAAATCTGGAGAGCTCAAATGTGTCTAGCGGTTCCGGGTCGGCTTCTGAGCGTGACGGGAGAGGATCCGCTGGCGCGGGTCGGCCGCGTCGATTTCGGCGGCATCGTCAAAGAGATCAATCTCGCCTTCGTGCCGGAGGCGCGAGTAGACGATTACGTGCTCGTCCATGTCGGCTTTGCGCTCACCGTGATCGACGAGAGCGAAGCCGCACAGGTATTCGAGACTCTGCGCGAGATGGGCGAACTGCTGGACTCTGAAGCGGGCCGCGCTCCGGGAGGGTTCGCATGAAATTTCGCGACGAATACCGCGATCCCGCCGCAGCGCACGGCTTTGCGGAGGCCATCTCGCGCAGCGTGACGCGTCCATGGACCTTGATGGAGGTCTGCGGCGGCCAGACCCACGCGATCGTCCGGTTCGGCATCGATCGGCTGTTGCCGGCCGATGTCAGCTTGGTGCATGGGCCCGGCTGCCCGGTCTGTGTGACACCCGTCGAGTATATCGACAAGGCGATCGAGATCGCCTCGCGGCCCGAGGTGACGCTCTGCTCGTTTGGCGACATGCTGCGCGTGCCGGGCACTGAGGGCGATCTTCTCGGCGCCCGGGCAAGGGGTGGCGACGTCCGGTTCGTCTATTCCCCTCTCGATGCGCTAGCGGTCGCGCGCGCCGAGCCCGATCGCCAGGTCGTTTTCTTCGCCGTCGGCTTCGAGACCACTGCTCCGGCCAACGCCATGGCGGTCTACCGCGCCCGTCGCGAGGGAATACGGAATTTCTCGATGCTGGTCTCGCATGTGCTCGTGCCGCCGGCAATGTGCGCGCTGCTCGATGCGCCGACCAACCGGGTGCAGGGCTTTCTCGCCGCCGGCCATGTCTGCACGGTCATGGGCTACGAGGAATACGAGCCGATCGCGGCACGCTACCGCGTGCCGATCGTCGTCACCGGCTTCGAGCCTCTCGATATCCTGGAAGGCGTCTATATGTGCGTCCTTCAGCTCGAGCAAGGTCGCGGCGGAGGTCGAGAACCAATACAGCCGATCGGTTCGCCGGGAAGGAAACCGCCCGGCGCAAGACGTCATCCGCGAGGTGTTCCAAATCGTCCCACGCCGCTGGCGCGGTATCGGGGAGATCGCGCAGAGCGGTCTCGGGCTCTCTGACGCCTATCTCGACTACGACGCAGAGATCAGGTTCGGGACAGTGGAGACAGCGGCCGAGCAGGAAGCGGAATGCATCAGCGGCCTCGTGCTGCGCGGCGAACGCAAGCCCTCGGAGTGCCCCGCTTTCGGCACGCGCTGCACGCCCGAGCGGCCGCTCGGCGTCACGATGGTTTCCGGGGAGGGCGCCTGCGCGGCGTATTACCGCTATCGCCGGACGAACGGCTCGGCAGGGGGCGGCGGATGACGAGCGGGAACGACTTCGCGATGTCCTGCCCAGTGCCGGCCGGGGATGGAGAGATCATCCAGCTTGCCCATGGCGGCGGCGGCCGCGCGATGGCGCGGCTTCTCGACACCATCATCCGCCCCGTCTTTAATGAGCCAATGCTCGAGCGTCGTCACGACGGAGCCGTGCTCGATATTGGGGGACCGATCGCCTTTACGACCGATTCCTACGTCGTGAAACCTCTCGTCTTCCCTGGGCGGCGACATCGGCACGCTTGCGGTCAATGGCACCGTCAACGACCTCGCCATGTGCGGAGCGCGGCCGCTCTATCTCAGTGTCGGGTTCATTCTGGAGGAGGGGCTGCCGATCGCGACCGTGCGCCGGATCGCGATGTCGATGCGTGAAGCCGCGGCGGCAGCGGGGGTTCGGCTCGTCACCGGCGACACCAAAGTCGTCGATCGCGGCAAGGCCGACGGCATGTTCATCAACACCGCCGGAGTGGGCCGGGTCATTGCGCCGGCCGCTGTCGAGCCTAGCAGCGTGCGTTCGGGTGACATGATCATCCTCAGCGGCGATATCGGCCGCCACGGGATCTCGGTGATGGCAGCGCGCGAGGGCTTCGCATTCGAAACCGCGATCGAAAGCGATTGTGCGCCGCTGGCCGCGCCGGTGCTCGACCTGATCGAGGCAGGCATTGCCGTTCATTGCCTGCGCGATCTGACCCGCGGCGGACTGGCAAGCGCACTGATCGAGGTCGCAGAGGCGTCTCGGCTCGCGGTTTCCCTCGAAGAGCAGTCGATCCCCGTATGCGCCGAGGTGACCGCAGCCTGCGAACTTCTCGGCCTCGACCCGTTGCACGTGGCCAATGAGGGACGCTTCATCGCCTTCGTCGCGCCCGAAGATGCGCAGCGTGCCATAGCGCTGCTGCGGCGGCACGCAGTGACGAGCGCTGCCGACGTGATCGGCAAAGTGGCTGGAGGGCCGGCCGGCCAGGTCTCGTGTCGCGGCCCCTTTGGCGTCCAGCGCGTCATCGACATGTTGAACGGCGAGCAACTGCCGAGGATCTGCTGACCCTCCTTTCATCTTTCAAAGCGGCGGAGAGCCTCTCTGCAGTATAAACCGGTTGGACCGGGCCGGCATTCCGGGAGCCAGGCCGGCAACCCCGACCCAATGAAGCTATTGGAACTCGAAAGGCCTCGTCTGGCACATCCAAGGCGCTGCTGGGCCGAACGACGGGAGGCAGATTGCGTGGGATGTCGTCTCGCTGCAGGAACTGTGAGAGCTACACGAGCTACCGAGGCGCGGCGCGCTATGCTGCACAGGTGTCCGCAATGGGTGTGCGTCGTGACAAGGCGGCGCTTTCCAGTGGGTGCAAGCCCCACCCGGCGATTCGCTCCAGCCGGAAGCAACCAGAGTAGGCATGGAGGAGACGAAATGTGTGAAGCCTTCGGATAGCGGGTCACGAAATACGGTGACCTTGGAAGGCTTGCAGAACCAGGCGTTCGAGATCAGCTTCGGATGCCGGACTACGGATCGATGCAGCGGGACCCGCTTTTGCCGTGCTAGTCTCGAAAATGGCGTCCGCTTCGACCGAAGCCCTCCGAACACGTCTTAGGGCTTCCCTCGGATCGGATGTCCCTAGCGCCTCGCGGATCTCCCTTTTTCCCGATTGCTGATCGCAGATCGGTCGGGACCCTAACTCGCAGGAAGTAGCGGGAGCCGCTTCTGAAGGCGGGATGTCTGGGCACGTCTTCCACTCCGGCGGTGTACCAGTTGGGTGTACCGATCGGGAGGAAAACCACTTAAAATCCAATAAGTTATTGATCATAGGGGATCAATGAGGAAGTGGCGGAGGGGGCGGGATTCGAACCCGCGAGACGATTTATCACCGTCTACACACTTTCCAGGCGTGCGCCTTCAACCGCTCGGCCACCCCTCCAATGCCCTGCTCAGATTAGCGAAACGGGCAAGGGCAGGCAATAAAACGGCGTCACAGCATGCCCAGCGAGCTCTTGCCTTTGGGCGGCGGGAAAGCGCCGTCAAGCGCAGTCAGATCCTCTGTCGTCAGCTGCACGTCGAGGGCGCCGCGATTCTCGCGCACA
The DNA here is from genome assembly GCA_963788085.1 of uncultured Alphaproteobacteria bacterium. GTDB lineage: Bacteria > Pseudomonadota > Alphaproteobacteria > ATCC43930 > CGMCC-115725 > AP-15. Next base: position 53,643 of record CAWBFS010000049.1, on the reverse strand, counting down.
TGCTCGGGCCGCGATGCCTTCGGGATGACGATCGTGCTTTCCTGGCGCAGCAGCCAGGCGAGGGCGATCTGCGCCGGCGTTGCGCCCTTGCGCTGGGCGATTTCGCCCAACGTCGGGTTGCGGAGCATGCTGCCGGTCCCGAGCGGAGTATAGGCCATGATCGCGACCTGGTGCTCGCGGCACCAGGGCAAGAGGTCCCATTCGGGGCCGCGGCGCGTCAGGTTGTAGAGCACCTGATCGGCCGCGACCGTGTCGCCGCCTTTCAGCGCCAGCCATTCCGCCATCTCGGCGCGATCGAAATTGCTGACCCCGTGGTGCCGGATCTTGCCGTCACGCTCCAGTCTCAAGAAACCCTCCAACGTCTCGGCGAGCGGGATCGAGCCGCGCCAATGCAGCAGGTAGAGATCGATCCGGTCAGTGGCCAGCCGCTTGAGGCTGCGCTCGCAAGCGGCGACGACGCCGGCACGCGAGGCGTGGTGCGGATAGACCTTGGTAACGATGAAGAGGCTGTCTCGAATGCCGTCGGCGGCGCGGGCGACGACCTCTTCGGCGCCGCCGCTGCCATACATTTCGGCTGTGTCGATCAGGGTCATGCCGAGATCGATCCCGAGCCTCAATGCCGCTGCCTCCTCGGCGGCACGGCGCCGGTTCTCGCCCATGTGCCAGGTTCCTTGCCCGAGCGCCGGCACACGCTCGCCGCCGCGCAAGGTTACAAACTGCAGGCCTTCGGTCATGCTCCTCTCCCGTCACCCATCAACTCGGCGAACATGATAGCCGATCCGGGATGTTCAGAGACCGCGTCGAGGTTCCACGCTCTTGCGCAGCCAAGTGCCGCGTCCCAATGTGCGGCCGGTTTTCCTCGGTCCTCGCAAAATCGAGTGGTCTCGATCGTCCCATTACTGTCGTGGGTAGCCGCACTCGCCGGCGCTGCGATCGCAGTCGCGAGCGGCCCGCGGCCGGTGGCGCGCGGTTTCGTCCTCGATCGTTTGCTGCGCTACGCCTTCATCTTTCCGGTCGGATTCATGGGGTTATGGGGAGCGCTCGGCCACATCGTCTTTCCGGCAAGGGTGGCGCAGGCGATCGGATGGCAGACGAGCCCTTTCCAATTCGAGGTCGGGGCAGCCAATCTCGGGATCGGCTGCGCTGGTTTATATGCGGCGTTCCGCTCCTTCCAGGCGCGACTCGCAACCAACCTCGCGCTGGCATGTTTCCTGATCGGGGCCGGCATCGGCCACATCCGAGAGATTATTACCGCGGGCAATTTCGCACCGGGGAATGCCGGCCCGATCTTGTTCACCGACCTGCTGACCCCAACGGCGATTTTTCTGTTGCTGTGGTTGACTCGGCCTCGCGGCGGAGAAAGATAAGCCGCGCCGCGCCGTACACTCTCTCGTCGACAAGGTTGAACCCGGTGGGAGGTGCCAGGTGCTCGCGCGCCGCGAGCTCGACGACTGCAAGCGCATCCGGCGTGAACCAACCGGCCGCGTCGAGCGCCGTCAGCGCGGCGGCGGCGAGGCCGCTGCGATAAGGCGGGTCCAGAAACGTCAGCGCATACGCCGAAGGCGCGCGCGGCGGGCGGGTGGCGTCGCCGGGAACGATCCGAGCGCGGCCGCCTTCGCCGAGCGCCGCAATGTTCTGCCGAAGGGTCGCGAGAGCCTCGCGGTCCTGTTCAATGAACGCGGCCTCGGCGGCACCGCGCGACAATGCCTCGAGACCCAGCGCGCCGGTCCCGGCAAAGGCGTCGAGCACCGCCGCCCCGGCGAACGGGATCCCTTCCGCTGCCAGCCGCCCGTGCGACAGGATGTTGAACAGCGCTTCGCGGGCGCGGTCGCTTGTCGGCCTTACCGTCTCGCCGCGCGGCGCGAGCAGCCGACGGCCTCGATGCCTACCGGCGACGATCCGCATGAATTGTCGCCGGGCGACCGTTCCCAAGCTGATCGCTGAGGACCTTCTTTGGCACCTCGTCGACCACGCCGCGGGCCAGATTGCCGAGCTGAAACGGCCCGTAGGAGAGGCGGATCAGCCGGGTCACTTGAAAACCGAGATGCTCGAGCACCCGGCGCACCTCGCGGTTCTTCCCCTCGCGCAGGGCCATCGCGATCCAGGCGTTGCTACCCTGATGGCGTTCAAGGGTTGCGCGGATCGGGCCATAGGCAACGCCGTCGATCGTGATCCCCTTTTCGAGCGCGGCGAGCCGCTCCGGCTCGACCTCGCCATGGACCCGCACCTTATAGCGCCGCAGCCAGCCGGTTGACGGGAGCTCGAGGCGCCGCGCCAGCGTACCATCATTGGTCAGCAGCAAAAGCCCCTCGGAATTGAGATCGAGCCGGCCGACCGAAATCAGGCGTGGCAGATCCTTTGGCAGTGCATCGAATACGGTGGGCCGGCTCTTCTCGTCGCGATGCGAAGTGACGAGCCCTGCCGGCTTGTGATAACGCCACAGGCGCGGGCGGTCGGCTGCCGGAAGCGGCTTGCCATCGACCCGGATGTCGCTGGCGGCGGTGACCGTTACCGCGGGCGTCCCCAGCACTCGGCCATCGACCGAGACCCGCCCGTCGGCAATCCAGCGCTCGGCGTCGCGCCGCGAGCACACCCCGGCGCGCGCCAGCACTTTAGCGATACGTTCCGCGCGTTCGCCCGCGGCAGCATCGAGAGGATCGGCACTCACTGCGCGGCTCAAAATGGTTTAGCCGTCATCCCCGTAAAAGGGGTTGTGAAACAATCTCGATGAGTAAAATTCATTCATAAAATGAGCATTGTTCATTAGCAGATTTCTTTCCCGACTTTGTCTGACACAGTCGAGAGAAAATATTGCTGGCCTCTCCTGCGAGGCGTAGGCTTCGCTCTGCACCATTAAAAGTGCCGGTGGACCACTGGCCCAGTGGGAACGGCCCGCCGCGACGGCCCCAGGCTCATCCGGAGCGGGGCAACGAGGAGAACGCATCATGGCATATGACCTGCTCATCAACAATGGACGCGTCGTGGATGGCTCGGGGGAGCCGGCATTCCAAGCCGACGTGGCGGTGCATCAAGGGAAAATCGTCGGGGTCGGCAAATACAAAGGCGCCGCGGCCGAGCGCGTCATCGACGCCGACGGGCGCGTCGTCGCCCCGGGCTTCATCGATCACCACACGCATTTCGACCCACAGGCCGTCTGGGACCCCTATTGCGGCTCGTGGGTGCACAACGGCCACACCACCGTCATCGTCGGCCAGTGCGGGCAAGTCATCGCCCCGGTCCGGCCAGGCGACGGCGAGTGGTATCTCGAATTCTTTTCCGACGCCGAGCAGATCCCGCTACCGGTGTTGAAGGCTGGGGTCGATGTGACCTGGGAATTGGTCGGCGACTATCTGAACGCGCTCGGCAAAAAGCGCGGCATCAATGTCGGCACCTTGGTCGGCCATTCCGGCATCCGCCGCTATGTGATGGGCGAGGCGGCCGCCGAGCGCGAGGCGACGCCCGAGGAAATGGCAGCGATGCAACGCCTGATCCGCGAGGCGATGTATGACGGCGCGCTCGGCTTCTCGACCGCGCCAAAGGATCGCGGCGACCCCGCCGGGGTGCCCGATGACGCCGAGCGCTGGGCGCTCGCCAGCGTGCTCGGCGAACTCGGTACCGGCGTCTTCCAGGTCGCCGGCGGGGCGCCGGGCGGCACCAAGCAGACGCGCGCGGTCGCCCGCGAGTTGGCGGCACGCACCGGCCGGCCGTCGATCTACAACTTGATGTCGGATCCGATCGGCAATCCCGACGAGTGGGTCGAGCACCTGAAGTGGCTCGAGGACGGGTTCAAGAGCGGCGCGCGTTGCTACGGCTCGTGCCTGTCGACCGTCGCCGGCGGTATCTTCAACCTGGAGCGCGGCCTTAACGTCCCGCAGGACGAGGACATCACCCACCCCGAGGGCTTCTTCCGCGGCATGCCGACCTGGGACGAGGTCATGGCGCGGCCCTATCGCGAACGCATCCAAGCCTTCCGCGACCCCGAGATCCGCAAGGCGCTGTCGGCCGAAGCGGTCGAGGGGAAGGTCGAGCAGCAGGGCGGTATGACCGACCGGCGCGGCCGCGCGCGCGGCCTGTTCAACCGGCGCTGGGACCTCGTCGAGGTGTTCATGACGACGAAGGGCCAGAACCGCCACCTGGAAGGCAAGACGATCGAGCAGATTGCGAGAGAGCAGAACAAGAGCATCATGGACGCCTTCCTCGACCTGTCGCTTGACGAAGACTTGCAGACCTGCTTCCAGGCGATCGACCGCAACCACGATCCGAAAGTGCAGAAGCACATCCTCGGCTCGCCTTACACGGTGATCGGCACCAGCGACGGCGGCGGGCGGCCGCACACCGCCGACCGGCACGAGACCAGCACGAATTTGCTGGGCCATTGGGTGCGCGAACAGCAGGTGATGACGCTCGAAGAGGCGGTCTATCGGCTGACCGGCAAGACCGCGCTGATGCACGACATTACCGATCGCGGCTTCATCGCCGCCGGCAAGGTCGCCGACATCACGATCTTCGATCCGGACACGATCGCATCGAAGCCGCGCGAGCCCGTCGCGACGCTGCCGGCGGGCGGGGTGCAGGTCAAGCGCGACGCGGTCGGTATCGACTACGTCGTGGTCAACGGCAGCGTGCTGCTGGAAGGCGGCGAGCTCACCGATGCTCTGCCGGGTCAAATCATCCGAGGCCCGCTCTACCAGGCTTAGGATACACGGATGGCCGGGCTAGCCCGGCCATCCCCCTCAGTACATCCGAGAGCGGCTCTGACCCGGATGGCCGGACCTCCGGCCCCATGGCGCGGCGGTCTTGCGAAGGGGGCCTCGGCGACGTAAGTAATACCGCGATACCTCACGCAGGGCTGCGGGTGCTGCCGGCTGTTTTTCCGAGCAGCGCCCGTTCCGGTGTCGGTGCTTCAGGCACGGACTTCATCCTGCGGCGGCTCAACCGGAACAAGGAATTACTTATGGCAATACCGACCGCGTCCATGCGCCAGCTGCTCGAAGCCGGCGTTCACTTCGGCCATCATACCCGCCGGTGGAACCCGAAGATGGCGCCGTACATTTTCGGCGTTCGCAACGGCATCCACATCATCGACCTCGAGCAGACCGAACCGATGCTGCACCAGGGCTTGCAGGCGATCCGGGATGTCGTCGCGGGCGGCGGGCGCGTTCTTCTGGTCGGCACCAAGCGCCAGGCGCAGGAGCCCGTCGCCGATGCCGCCAAGCGCTGCGGCCAATATTACGTCAATTACCGCTGGCTCGGCGGCATGCTGACCAATTTCAAGACGATTTCGCAGTCGATCAAGCGGCTGCGCGAGCTTGAGGAGCGGCTCTCCCAAGAGCAGACCGGATTGACCAAGCGCGAACTCCTGGAGCTGACGCGTGACCGCGACAAGCTGGAGCGGGCGCTGGGTGGAATCAAGGAAATGGGCGGGCTGCCCGACATCCTGTTCGTGATCGATACCAACAAGGAAGCGATCGCGGTTGCCGAGGCCAACACCTTGCGCATACCGGTCGTCGCTATTCTCGATTCGAACTCCTCACCCGATGGTATCGCCTATCCGATCCCTGGAAACGATGATGCGATGCGGGCGATTCATCTCTACTGCGATCTCGTCGCCGGGTCGGTTCTCGACGGGCTGCAGGCCGAGCTCGCGGCCTCAGGGGTCGATATCGGCGCGCGGCCGGATCTCGCCGAACGGGCTTTTGTCGCGGAGGTTCCGGAGGAATTGTCCGAGGAAGCCGTGGCCGACGGTCTCCAACGCGCATCGCAAGACGAGACGGCTGCGGCGAATTAGGACTTCCTTTCTCGAACGACAAGGTTTTACGCGAGGGTCGATGTTATGGCCGAGGTAACGGCAGTGCTGGTCAAGGAGTTGCGCGAGAAGACCGGCGCCGGAATGATGGATTGCAAAAGAGCGCTCGACGACAGCGCCGGCGACATCGAAGCGGCCGTCGATTGGCTGCGAAAGAAGGGATTGTCTGCGGCCGCAAAAAAGGCGGGGCGGGTGGCGGCCGAGGGCTTGATCGGGGTGGCGACCCGCGGCCCCGTGGGTGCTGTGGTCGAGGTCAATTCGGAAACCGATTTCGTAGCCCGCAACCAGGCCTTTCAAAGCTTTGTCCGCAGAGTGAGCGAATTGGCTCTCGACGGCGACGGGGAGCTCGAATCACTCAAGGAAGCGGACTTCCCGGGAACGGGTCGGACTGTCGAGCAGGAGCTGACGCATCTGATCTCCACAATCGGCGAAAATTTGGTGCTGCGGCGCGTCAAGCGCCTCTCGACTAAAGAAGGCGCCGTTTTCTCTTATGTCCACAACGCGCTCGGCCCGGGCATCGGCAAGATCGGGGTGCTCGTCACGCTCGGCTCGACCGTTGCGCCCGACCAGCTCGCGGGGCTGGGCAAGCAGCTGGCGATGCATATCGCGGCGGCGAACCCGCTCTACCTCGATATCGGCTCAGTGCCGCAGGCGGCGCTCGACCGCGAACGCGACGTGCTGCGAGAACAGGCGCGCGCCACCGGCAAACCCGACTCGGTAGTCGACAGAATGGTCGAAGGGCGGCTGCGCAAATTCTACGAGGAGTTCGTCCTTCTCGAGCAGATCTTCGTCGTCGATCAGGAGACCAAGATCTCGAAGGTAGTCGAGCAGGCCAGTAAAACCGTTGGCGCGCCGATTGGCGTTGAAAGCTTTGCGCGTTTCGCGCTGGGTGAGGGGATCGAGCGGCAACGCACCGATTTCGCGGCCGAGGTTGCGGCGCAGCTGAAGAACTGAGGCGGTTCGCTTCGACTTTCGCTCGGCCCTTTCCTCCGAGAGGAAGGCACTGGCGCGCCTGATGCTTAAAGGTGCAACTGTCGGGTCGATTTGGTGGTATCGTGAGCTCTGCCAGCGAGAGAGCTCGGCCAGTCGGGTGAGCGCACAGGCCTCATGTCAGCCGATCTCAAATACCGCCGCGTTCTCCTGAAACTGTCGGGCGAAGCGCTGATGGGCGGGCGCGAATACGGCCTCGATCCCGAGATGGTCGGACGCATCGCGAGCGAGATCCAATCGGTGCACGCGCTCGGCGTCGAAATTTGCCTGGTCATCGGCGGAGGCAACATCTTTCGCGGCGTGTCGGGCTCCGCCGTCGGCATGGAGCGGGCATCGGCCGATCACATGGGCATGCTCGCGACGGTGATTAACTCACTCGCCATGCAGAACGAGCTGGAGCGTTGTGGAGTGACCACTCGCGTGCAGTCGGCGATCTCGATGCAGGCGATTTGCGAACCATATATTCGCCGGCGGGCGTTGCGCCATCTCGAGAAGGATCGTGTCGTAATTTTCGCGGCCGGGACCGGAAACCCGTTTTTTACGACGGATACGGCGGCGGCTCTCCGGGCCTCCGAAATGGGTTGTGATGCGCTCCTGAAGGCTACCAAGGTAGACGGCGTCTACGATGCGGACCCCGAGTGTGAGCCTCGCGCCAAGCGCTTTGAGAGGCTCGACTATCTGGAGGTTCTATCCCGCGATCTGCGGGTGATGGACGCCTCGGCGATTTCGCTGGCGCGCGAGAACCAGATCCCCATTCTGGTGTTCTCGATCTTCGAAAATGGTGGGTTCGCTGAGGTTCTGAGGGGGCGGGGACGGTACACGATTATCAATGGACAAAGCTGAACACGGGACAAGGGCATGCCGGAAGACACACTTCTGAAAGACCTCCGCCGTCGGATGGACGGGGCCGTCGAGGTTTTGCGCAAAGAATTCGGGGGCTTGCGGACTGGGCGGGCTTCGGCGAGCCTGCTGGAGCCGGTCACCGTCAGCGCCTATGGCGGAACCGTGCCGCTCAACCAGCTGGCCAATGTCAGCGTGCCGGAACCGCGGATGATCACGGTCCAGGTATGGGACCGCGCGATGGTAAAGGCCGTGGACAAGGCGATCCGCGAAGCCGGGCTGGGGCTCAATCCGCAAACCGAGGGCCAGGTCATCCGGGTGCCGATCCCGGATTTGAACGAGGAACGGCGGCGCGAACTGACGCGGGTGACGGCGAAATATGCCGAGCAGGCGCGCATATCGGTCCGCAATATCCGCCGGGACGGCGTCGAACTGCTCAGGCGCCGCGAAAAGGACGCCGAGATCTCGCAAGACGAGCAACGCAAGCTGCAACATGACGTGCAACATCTGACCGACGAATACGTCAAGCGCATCGACGAGGCCCTGGCGCAGAAGGATAGAGAGATCCTTCAGGTCTGATGGACGCCGCCGCCACGTCGCGGCCTGTGCCGCGGCATATCGCGATTATCATGGACGGCAACGGGCGCTGGGCGAAAGCCCGCGGCCTGCCGAGGATCGCCGGCCATCGGCGGGGTGCCGAGGCTGCGCGGCGCGCCGTCATAGCCGCGGCCGAGCTTGGGGTTCCTTACCTCACATTGTTTGGCTTCTCTTCGGAAAATTGGAAGCGGCCGTCGTCGGAAATCCAGGATCTGATGGGGCTGCTACGCTACTACCTGCGTGGCGAGATTGCCGAATTGCACCGCAACGGAGTTCGCCTGAAGGTGATTGGCGACCTCGGCACGCTCGACCCCGACATCATCAGCCTGATCGGGCATGCCGAAACGATGACCCGCGACAACAGCCGGATCATCTTGACCATCGCATTGTCGTATGGCGGACGCGCCGAGATCGTCACCGCGGTTCGAGCGATTGCGCGGCAGGTGCTGTCGGGGAATCTTGCTGCTGACATTGTCGACGAGGAATGTTTCGCCCGTCACCTATTTACCTCGGAGCTGCCTGATCCGGATCTGCTGATCCGGACGAGCGGCGAGCAGCGCATCAGCAATTTTCTGCTTTGGCAGAGCGCCTATTCCGAACTCGTGTTTACGAAGACCCTGTGGCCTGATTTCTCAAAAAGCGACCTGCAGCAGGCGATCGATGAATTCTGCGGTCGCGAACGCCGCTACGGTGCCTCCGTTGGATCGCGCTGACCCGTCGTTCCGGGGCCCGGGCGCTGCCCGCGAGCCGGGAACGACAAATCGAGCTTCTTCGACAAAATCCACCACAAATCCGCTTTGGCTGCGGATCATTTCGGGGCTGGTGCTGGCGCCTCTTCCGGTCGCCGCGATATGGTTCGGCTGGCCCTGGCTGCCGCTCCTGACCGCATTGGCCGCTGCGGTAATGGCATGGGAATGGGGCCGGCTGTGCCGCGGAGGTCAATTTGGCCGGACCGGGATCTTGCTGGTCGCAGTCGTACTGGCGGCGGTTGCGGCCGCCGCCCTCACCTCTCCCGGGTTGGCGCTCGTTACCGCCCTGCTGGGCGCAGGTTTGGTGTTGTGGACGGCGCACCGTATGCGGGATGCGGAGCCCCAATGGACGGCTTTCGGCGCGCTTTGGGTAGCGCTGCCTTGCGTCTGTCTCTTATGGCTGGCGGGCGATGGCCCGACCGGCCGGGCGACTTTGCTATGGCTGCTGGCCGTCGTCTGGGCAACCGACATCGGCGCTTACGCCGTAGGCCGGAACTTTGGCGGACCACGATTGGCACCTCGCTGGAGCCCGCGAAAGACCTGGGCGGGATTGGCTGGAGGCACGGCCTGCGCGGCTTTGGTTGGGTGGGCTACCGCGGCATGGCTCGGAATTTCTCCGGCTGTGCCGCTGGCCGTCGTCAGCGCGGGCCTTGCGATTGTCGGGCAGTTCGGCGATCTTGCCGAGTCCGTGGCAAAGCGCAGGTTCGGCGTGAAGGATTCGAGCGGCCTCATACCCGGGCATGGCGGGCTCCTCGACAGGCTCGATGGACTGCTCGCGGTGATCCCGGTGGTGGCCCTGCTGACCTTGATTGGCGGCCGCAGCCTGCTGGCGTGGCGATGAACGCGCCCGACCCCCCCGGCTACCGCAATGGCGGGATCCGACGAGTGACGGTTCTCGGGTCGACCGGCTCCATCGGTCAAAGCACGGTCGATCTGTTGTCGCGAAATCCAGATGGCTTTGAGGTCGAGGCGCTCACCGCGAACCGGAACCCGGCGCGTCTCGCCGAGCAGGCGCGTGCTCTGCGGGCGCGATTCGCCGCAGTCGCCGACCCTGACCACTATTCGGCTTTGAAAGAGGCGCTCGCGGGAACCGGAATCGAGGCAGCGTGCGGTGCTGAAGCGCTTATCGAAGCGGCTCTCCGCCCAGCAGAATGGGTGATGGCGGGCATCGTCGGAGCGGCCGGGCTGGCGCCGACCCTGGCAGCGATCCGGCGCGGGGCCATCGTCGCCTTCGCAAACAAGGAGGTGCTGGTGTGCGCCGGCAGGCTCGTCATGCAGGAGGTCACCCGATGCGGCGCCACCCTGCTGCCGGTAGACAGCGAGCATAATGCGATCTGGCAATGTTTCGACCTCGACCGCGCCGATACGATCGAACGGATCATTCTGACGGCGAGCGGCGGGCCGTTCCGCGAGCGGGCTTTCGAGGAGATGCGCGCCGTCACGCCACAAGAGGCAGTCGCCCACCCGAATTGGAATATGGGGGCCAAGATCTCGGTGGATTCGGCGACGATGATGAACAAAGGACTGGAGCTGATCGAGGCGCATCACCTCTTTCAGCTGCCACTGGAGCGGGTCGACATCGTCGTTCATCCCCAATCGATCGTCCACGGTGCAGTCGTCTACCGTGACGGCTCGGTGTTGGCCCAGCTCGGTTCGCCCGATATGAGGACGCCGATCGCCTACGCGCTCGCCTGGCCAGACCGCATTGAAACTCCGGCCAAACGGCTCGATTTGGCTGCTATTGGACGCCTCACTTTCGAGCCCCCCGACGAGCACCGTTTCCCGGCTCTGCGCGTCGCCCGCGAGGCGCTCCTTCGCGGCGGGGGCTGTCCGACCGTGCTCAATGCGGCCAACGAGATGGCGGTCCACGCCTTCCTGGAAGGGCGCATCGGTTTTCTCGATATTGTCGAGACGGTCGAGCGCACCCTGGAGGCAATCCCGGAAGGCGCGCTTGAATCGCTCGACGATGTCTACAATTTCGACAAGACGGCGCGCGAGTTTGCCGCCAGGTTCTTCAGCCTGCGTAATTCCACGCCGGCAACCGTACGAACGGATTTGCCATGATCGAATTTCTCAAAGACTTCACTCAGCTCCACAACTTGTTCTATTCCGTGCTGTGGTTCGTAGTGATCCTCACGGTGCTCGTGTTTGTCCACGAGTTCGGGCATTACATAATCGCTCGCTGGAATCGGGTGCGGATCGAAGTGTTTTCGATCGGTTTCGGACCTGAGCTGTTTGGCTGGTGGGATCGCGCGGGAACGCGCTGGAAATTTAGCGCGATCCCACTCGGCGGCTACGTAAAGATGTTCGGCGATAGCGACGCCACCTCGGGCCTGCCCGCCCCTGGACTTTCGCGTCTCAGCGAGGTCGAGAGGGGCGTCTCTTTTCACTACAAGCGACTGGGCCAGCGCGCTGCGATCGTCGCCGCAGGGCCAGCGGCGAACTTCGTCTTTGCCATTGTTGCTTTGGCGGTTTTGTTCATGACCTACGGCCAGCCTTTCACGCCGGCCGAAGTTGGGCAGGTTCAGCCGGGGAGCGCTGCTGAGCAGGGCGGAATTCACCCGGGCGACGTCATCGTCCAGATGGACGGTCGGGTCGTTCATCGTTTCGAGGACGTGCAACAGGCGGTACGCCTCAATCCGAATGTGCCGATGACGATCGTCGTACGGCGCGACGGCCAAGAGCAGATCCTGCATGTTACCCCGAACCGGACGGAGCTTACCGACCGCTTCGGCAATCATTATGAGATCGGTCTGCTGGGCATCGCGCGAAGCGGGATGGAGTATGTCAAGCGCAATCCCGCGACCGCGATTGAGCAGGCCGGCGCAGAGACCTGGAACCTGACGGCCGGCACCCTACAGGCGATGTGGCAGATCATCATAGGGACGCGCGCTACTGACGAACTTGGGGGGCCACTAAGAATTGCGCAAATGTCGGGAGAGGTCGCTCAAGGCGGTGTTGTCGCGGTGCTGTGGTTTATGGCGGTTCTGTCGGTCAATCTTGGGTTAATTAACCTGTTTCCGGTCCCGATCCTTGACGGGGGGCACCTGCTGTTTTACGCGGCAGAGGCGCTCCGCGGAAAGCCGCTGGGCCAGCGGGCTCAGGAATACGGCTTTCGTATCGGCTTGGCGATGGTGCTGACATTAATGGTGTTCGCCACCTGGAACGATCTCGTCCATCTCGGGATCGGGAGTCTGTTCAAGGCATTGTGATGTAGCGCGATCAGCGATCAGGGGATAGATCTCGAGCCGCGGTGGGGGTGAGTTGCGTCGTATTGGTTTGGCTGCCGCGTGGGCGGCGGTACTCGGCGCTGCTTTCGCGGCGACGGCAGCTTTTCTTTTGCCGGCTTTTGCCCAGCCGGTCCGCGGCCCATCGCTCGCTCAGATGGGCGGCACTGTTACGGACATCCGGATCGAAGGCGCGCAGCGGATCGAGCCGGAAACGATCCGGTCATATTTGTTGATACAGCCGGGCGAAGCCTGGGATGACGAGCTGGTGGATAGGTCGTTGAAGGCGCTATTTGCGACCGGTCTTTTCGCCGACGTAAATCTAAGTCGAGTGGGCAATACCCTCGTCGTCAAGGTAGTGGAAAACCCGATCATCAACCGCATCGCGTTCGAGGGAAACAGCAAGATCGACGAGAAGGATCTAAATGCCGAGATCCAGCTGCGCCCCCGCGTCGTCTACACCCGCACTCGTGTGCAGAACGATGTGAAGCGGATCCTCGATCTATATCGTCGGCACGGCCGGTTTGGTGCAACCGTCGAGCCGAAGCTCATCCAGCTCTCGGAAAACCGGGTCGATCTCGTCTTTGAGATCAACGAGGGCGAATTTACCGGGGTCCGCAGCATCAATTTCGTCGGCAACCATCAATACAGCGACGGCAAGCTGCGCGGCATCATTCAGACGAAGGAAAGCCGATGGTATCGTTTCCTGAGCAGCGACGACACCTATGACCCGGATAGATTGACGTACGACAGGGAGTTGTTGCGCAGGTTTTACCTGACCGAGGGATATGCCGATTTCCGAGTGGTCTCGGCGGTTGCCGAACTGACACCCGACCGCAATGGGTTCATCGTTACTTTCACCCTCGACGAAGGCGAGCGCTACCACTTCGGCAAAATTGACGTCAACATCAAGATCAAGGACTTGCCTGCCGAAGCGGTGCTGCCGCTTCTTACCGTTCACACCGGCGACTGGTACGACGCCGAAGCGGTCGAAAAATCCATTTCAGTGCTGACGGATGCCCTCGGCAACCGCGGTTATGCCTTTGTCGAAATCAAGCCGAACGTCACCCGCAACAGGGAAGAGCATACCGTCGACATTACCTTCGATGTTCAGGAGGGTCCGCAAGTCTATGTCGAGCGGGTCGATATCGTCGGCAATGTTCGCACTCTCGACAAGGTGATCCGCCGCGAATTTCAGCTGGTCGAGGGTGACGCGTTCAACAGCACCAAAATGCAGCGTTCGCAGCAGCGGATAAAGAATCTCGGTTTCTTCAAGAAGGTTGAGGTGACCAACAGCCCTGGATCGGCGCCCGATAAAACCGTGGTGACGGCCGAGGTCGAGGAGCAATCGACGGGAGAGCTGTCTTTAGGCATCGGATTCTCGACCACCGACGGTCCGTTGGCCGACGTGAATATCCGCGAGCGGAATTTTCTCGGGCGGGGTCAGGATCTGCGGATCGGCACCGTGGTTTCGCTGCGTTCGCAACAAGTTGATCTGAGCTTCACCGAACCTTACTTTCTCGATCGCAACATCGCCGCGGGCTTCGACCTTTTCGAAATCAAGACTAGCCCGACGGCGAATTTCTTCAGTGGCGTGACCCCTCCCTACCAGCAATTCTCTTACGGTGGAGCGCTCCGCACGGGGTACCAGATCACCGAGAATTTGCGACAGACGCTGAAATACACCGCACGATCCGACAACATCACCGACCTTCAGCCCAACACGTCGTTGTTCATTGTGCTTCAAGCAGGGCAGCATACGACTTCTGAAATCGGCCAGGTTCTGCTTTATGACCGCCGGGACGATCGGCTGGATCCGAGCGGCGGCTATTACGCCTCTCTGGGCAATGACTTCGCCGGGGTAGGTTTCGGGGTCGATTATGTGCGCAACAAAGTAAATGCCGGCTACTACTACTCGGTTTTCCCCGAGTGGGTACTGAGCGTCACTGGTGAGGCCGGCTATATATCTGGTTGGAACGGACAGAACGTACTAATCCAGGATCGTTTCTTTGTTGGTGGCGACAATCTGCGCGGCTTCCAGAGCGCCGGTATCGGGCCTCGCGACTCGGTGAGCGGCGATGCTCTTGGCGGCCAAAAGTACTATCTCGGTTCGGTCACCTTGGGGGTGCCGCTTGGCCTACCGAAGGAATTTGGGGTAAGCGGACGCGTGTTTACCGATTTTGGGACTCTTTATCACATCCAGCCGACGAATATCGTGCTCACTCCCGCCCAATTGGCTTCAACGGGCGGAATCCAGCCGATGGTCCAGCAGTCGCCGGCGATGCGCGCCAGCGCCGGCGTTGGCGTATCGTGGAAGTCCCCGGTCGGTCCGATCAGGCTCGATATCGCCTATCCGATAAAGAAGGAACCATTCGACAAGACCCAGTTGTTTCGGGTCAGCTTCGGCACGAGGTTTTGATGTTGGTTTGGTGTCTCAGATTTCAGACGCTTCTGCTTGCTTTCCTGTGGGGCCTGGCCGGCAGCGGCTTGGCGCAAGCCCCGCCGACACCTCCTGCTCCCGCTCCCGCACCTCCACCCCCGGCTTCCGCACAGCCGGCCGCCGCCCCGATGCCGCTGACAGTTTTGGTGGTCGACGTGCAGGCTCTTCTGCAAAATTCCAAGGCGGCAAAGATGGTGCGCGGCCAGATCGAGCAGAAGCGCAACGAATACACCAAGGAAATCTCTCACCAGGAGGAGACGCTGCGCGCCGAACGCGATTCATTACAGCGGCAGCAGGCATCAATGTCGGCGGACGCGCTCAACCAAAAAGGGCGTGAATTCCAACAGAAGGTAAACGATCTCGAACGCAATGTTCAGGGGAAGCGTCAGGCTCTGGAGAAGTCCAATGGCGAAGCACTCTCCAAGATACAAGAGCAGATGCTGAAAATCATTGCGGACATCGCGAAGGACCGCAAGGCAAACTTGGTGTTTCAGAGAGCGGACCTGGTGCTTTTCGACCAGAGCTTCGATGTTACCGACGAGGTGCTGCAGAAGTTGGACGAATTGATGCCGACGCTGACGGTCGATTTCGCCGTCCCCACTCCTCCTCCCGCCGCCGCGGGTCCTGCCGCCACCGCCGCGCAGCCAGCGGCGAATGCACCGGCCAAGCCAAAGAAGAAATAAGGTGCGCTCGATGCCAGGGCCGAAACCAGATGGCGGACCGACGGTTTTTTAATCGAACCGGACCTTTTTCGCTCGACGTGCTGAGTGCGTTGAGTGGAGCGAGACTGTTGCGCGCGGAAGACGGCGCCCGCCGCTTCAGCGATGTGGCGCCCCTCGAAACTGCGGGACCCTCAGACGTCAGCTTTCTCGAAAATAGGAAGTACATCGAAGCATTTGTGCGCTCTCATGCCGGTGCCGCCTTTGTAGATGAAAAGGCCGCCGAACGAGCGCCGCCCGGCATGGCCCTGCTTGTCAGCAAGGAACCCTATAAGGCCTATGCGCTCGCGGCCCAGGCTTTCTATCCTGCGGCCAATGTGGTCGCCCGCCGGGCGCCGTCCGCGGTCATCGATTCGACCGCAGTCGTGCCCGATGATTGCGATATCGGCCCGAACGCCGTCATCGAGCGTGGCGTGCGGCTCGGCCGCCGCTGCCGCGTCGGCGCAAATACGGTGATCGCCGCCGGGGTCGAGATCGGTGACGATTGCCGGATCGCGGCCAATGTTACGCTCAGCCACTGCCTGATCGGCTCGCGCGTCGTGCTGCACCCCGGCGTGCGGATCGGCCAGGACGGGTTCGGATTTGCGCCCGACCCGAAAGCGCCGATCAAAGTCCCTCAGCTCGGGCGCGTCCTGATAGGAGACGATGTCGATATCGGCGCGAATACCACGATCGATCGCGGATCCGGGCACGATACGGTGATCGGGTCGGGGTCGATGATTGATAATCTCGTGCAGATCGGGCACAACGTGGTCCTTGGTCGGGGATGCATACTCGCGGGTCAGGTCGGCATCTCGGGGAGCACGAGGCTCGACGACTTTGTCATGATCGGAGGGCAGGGCGGGCTCGCCGGCCATTTGCATATCGGGAGCGGAGCCCGGATCGCCGCCAAGAGCGGTCTCATGCGCGACGTGCCCGCCGGGGAGACGGTATGCGGCAGTCCGGCAGTTCCGCTGAGCGAGTTCATGAGGCAGACCGCCGTGCTGCAACGCCTTGCGAAGAAGAGAGGCGGTTCATGATCCATACGCCCGGCGCTGCGGAGCAGGGAACGGAGATCGGCATTCAGCGGATCATGGAAATGATTCCGCACCGCCATCCATTCCTGATGATCGACAAGGTCGTCGACGTGGTCGCGAACCAGCGGGCCACCGGGGTCAAGAACCTGTCAAAGAGCGAGTATTATTTTCAGGGCCATTTTCCGGCGCGGCCAGTAATGCCGGGTGTGCTGATCATCGAGGCGATGGCGCAGACCGCTGCCGTCCTCGTTGTCCATACCTTGGGAGCAGAATCGGAGGGTAAGCTCGTCTATTTCATGAGCGTCGACAACGCCCGCTTTCGACGCCCCATATTCCCTCCGACCGAACTCGAGATCCACGTCACCAAACAACGCAACCGCGGGAACGTCTGGAAGTTCGAGGGTCGCGCCAAAGTCGGCGAGGACGTGATGGCCGAGGCCGTGTTCGCCGCCATGATCCTGGACGATTAGACGAGCCGCGGATGCCGCAGATTCACCCTACGGCCATTGTTGCGCCGGGGGCGATGCTCGCCGAAACCGTCGTAATCGGTCCTTATTGCATCGTCGGCGAGGATGTCTCGCTCGGCCCGCAGGTCACGCTCTGTTCACATGTCGTGGTCGATGGCCGAACGACGATCGGAGAGGGCACTCGCCTGTTTCCTTTCGCTTCGATCGGGCTCGAGCCGCAAGATCTAAAATATCGCGGCGAGAAGTCGGAACTCGTGATCGGCCGCAAAAACACGATTCGCGAATATGTGACGATGAACCCCGGGACGGCAGGTGGGGGCATGGTCACCCGGGTCGGCGACGGCAGCCTTTTTATGGTCGGGGCCCATGTCGCCCACGATTGCCAAATCGGCAACCATGTCGTCATGGCCAACAACGCGACCCTAGGGGGCCACGTCGTAGTCGAGGATTACGCCGTTCTTGGGGGGCTCTGCGCGGTACACCAATACGCCCGGATCGGCAGGCACGCGATGATCGGCGGGATGTCCGGCGTCGAGCGCGATGTCATCCCCTACGGCCAGGTGACGGGAGACCGGGCTCGGCTGTGCGGCCTAAATATCATCGGAATGCAACGCCGCGGCTTCAGTCGGGAGGATATTCAGGGGCTGCGCAACGCGTACCAGTTCCTGTTCAACTCGGATGGGACTTTGAGCGACCGGGTAAAGGAGACCGCGAAGCGTTTCGGCGGCATCGGGCCGGTCGACGATGTCATCGAATTCATCCGCGCCGATTTCGAGCCGGGCTATCTGTCAGCCGAAGGGAGCGAATGACGGATAGGCTGGGGATCGTAGCAGGAGGCGGCGCGCTGCCGCGCCACCTCGTCGAATGCTGCCGCGCCGCCGGACGCGATATTTTTGTCCTGGCTCTCGAAGGAGCAGCCGAGCCCGCGACAGTAGAGGGCGTGCCGCATGCCTGGTGCCGGCTCGGCGCCGCGGCGACCGGCCTTGCCCTGTTGCGCGAAAATCATGTGACCGAGCTGGTGCTGGCGGGCGGCATTCGGCGGCCGTCGCTGGCTACATTGCGGCCCGATTGGCGCGCGGCCAAGCTGTTTGCGCGGGTTGGCTATCGTGCGCTTGGCGATGACGGTCTCTTGTCGGCGGTAGTCAAGGAGCTCGAACAGGAGGGTTTTCGGGTGGTCGGCGCCGATCAGCTGCTCGAGCGGACGCTTGTGCCGGAAGGACCGCTCGGCCGCATCCGCCCGGACGAGCTATCGCAAGCCGATATCGAGCGCGGACTGCGCGTCGCCCGCGCGTTGGGCGCGCTCGATATCGGCCAGGCCGTCATTGTCCAACAGGGCCTCGTGCTCGGCGTCGAGGCGATCGAGGGCACCGACGAGCTGTTGCGGCGCTGTGCGGCGCTGCGCCGCGAAGGTCCGGGCGGCGTGCTCGTCAAGGTCGAGAAGCCCGGTCAGGAACCCCGCGCCGACCGGCCGACTATTGGGGTACGCACGATTCAGTTGGCGGCGGAAACCGGATTGCGCGGTATCGCCGTCGAGGCCAACGCCACGATCGTGCTCGATCGCGACGAGGTGATCCGCGCAGCCGACCGCGCCGGGCTGTTCGTGGTCGGTATCCGCGGATCGTGACTGCGGGCGACGCGACCTTCATCTTCATCGTCACCGGAGAGCCGTCGGGGGATGCGCTCGGCGGCGCGCTGATTGCGGCACTGCGGCAGCGCACCGGCGGAAGGCTGCGGGTCGCCGGGATTGGCGGCGAGCGCATGCGGGAACAGGGGCTCACAGCCTCGTGCCCGCTCGGCGACCTGGCGATCATGGGCGTCGCCGAAGTATTGCCGCGCGCGCCGCTTATCTTTCGTCGCGTGCGCGAGACGGTGGCGGCGATCCGCGAGTTGCGCCCCGATGCCGTCGTGACGATCGACAGCTCGGGGTTCAGCTGGCGGGTGGCGCACGGGTTGCGGCGCCGCGGCGAGACCTTGCCGCTCATTCATTACGTCGCCCCGATGGTCTGGGCCTGGCGGGCCGGGCGGGCCCGGCGCATGGCGCGCTGGTACGACCATCTGATGACCTTGCTGCCGTTCGAGCCGCCCTATTTCGAGCGGGTCGGGCTATCGTGCAGCTTTGTCGGCCATCCGGTTCTGGAATGCGGCGCCGAACGGGGCGACGGCCGGGCGCTTCCGCGCGGCGCATGGTCTCGGCCAGGACGAACTGCTGATCACGGTGTTGCCCGGCAGCCGCAGCGGCGAAGTCCGGCGTTTGCTGCCGATCTTCGGCGCCGCGCTGAAACAGCTGGAAGAGTTGGTCGGACCCTTCCGCGTCGTTGTGCCGACCGTCGCGACAGTCGCGGCAACGATCGCATGTGCGGTCGGGAGGTGGCCGGGAAACCCAATCATTGTGCACCAGCCGCAAGACAAATACGATGCCTTCGCGGCCAGCCGCACCGCGCTCGCCGCCTCGGGATCGGTCGCGCTCGAACTGGCCTTGGCGGGCCTACCGATGGTCGTCGGTTACCGGCTGAACCCACTGACTGAGGCATTCCTCGATCGGGTTCTGAAGGTGCGTCAGGTCAATCTCGTCAATCTGCTGCTCGACCGGCCGCTGGTTTCCGAGTTCCTCGGGCCCAACTGCACCCCGGCACGGCTTGTCGCCTCGCTCGCCAGAGCTCATCGGTGACGAACGGGTTCGCGCGACGCATCGGCAGGGGTATGATGAAGCCGTCCGGCGCCTTGCCGGGGATGGCGTGTCGCCGAGCCTGCGGGCCGCCGACCAGATCCTCGAACTCGTCGCCGCACGCCGGTGCGGCATTTCAGGTTCCACAGCACAGAGGAGTGCACGATGACGATGACCGATGCAGCCGAGACCTCAAAACCGGTGCTAGACGCGGACAAGTCCCGGCTGTTGCATACGATGATCCGGGTACGCGATCTCGATGCCTCGCTGAATTTCTACACGAACCAGCTCGGCATGAAGCTGTTGCGCAAGCGCGACTACCCGAGCGGCAAATTTACGCTGGCCTTTGTCGGCTACGGCGACGAGACGAACAGCACCGTAATCGAGCTGACCCACAATTGGGAGCAGGCCGAGCCGTACAATCTGGGCAGTGCCTTTGGCCACCTTGCGATCGCCGTGCCAGATGTCTACAAAGCCTGCGAGCGTCTCGCCGCCGCGGGGGTAAAAATTCCACGACCGGCCGGTCCGATGGCCCATGGCGGTTCGGTGATCGCGTTCATCGAAGACCCCGACGGCTATCGCATCGAACTTATCGAACGGTCCTAGTCCGCCCATTAGCGTCGCTGCCCGGCCCTGCGGGCGGTGGCCGCCGGGGCATCCTATTGCCAGCGCGAACTGATTGCGGCAACCTCGGAGAGGAGCGGCACCGTCGGCGCTGCCCGACAAGAAAATGTGTTTGGCCGTAGGGCCTGAGGTTCGGAGCAGCCTAGGAGACGACAGAATGTTGGAGCTGTTGGAGCGTCAGAAGAAGCTTACCGCGAACCAGTGGAAGATCGCGGGCGCCGCGACGCTCGGCGACATGCTCGATTTCTTCGACTTCTTCCTGATCGGGTTCGTTCTGGCGTTCGTCGTCAAGGAATGGCATCTGACCTATGGCCAATCGGGTGCGATCCTGCTTGCCTCGGGTGTCAGTGCGCCGTTCGGCTCGCTTCTCTACGGCTGGATGGCCGACAAGATCGGCCGCCGCCCGGCGCTGATCACCGCCGTCCTGAACGTCTCTCTCGCGACCGGCGCGATGGCGCTGACGCCGGAAGGAGGATGGATCTATCTGGTCGTCTGCCGCTTTTTCGTCGGGTTCGGCGTGACCGGCCTCTATTCGGTCGACATCACCCTGATGCAGGAGTTTTCGCCGGCCCAGTAAGCGCGGCTGGTTCACCGGCATCACCACGACGATGCTGCCGGCCGGCTCGTTGCTCGCCGGGTTGCTGGGGGCGTTTGCCGCGCCCTATATCGGCTGGCGCGGGATGGTCGCGGTTGGGCTGCTGCCTGCCTTCCTGTGCTTGTATATCCGCGCCTTCGTTCCTGAGTCGCCGCATTGGCTGCTGCGCCGGGGCCGGGTGGAAGAAGCGCGGCAGCGCTCGCTTGGGCGCTGAAAATGGATCCCGCGAAGATAACATTGCCGGCGATGCTCCCCGCGATCGAGCACACGCGTTGGCTCGAGATCTTCAAATACCCGCGCAGCATCATCGCTGGGTGCCTCACCGGGCTGACCCAGACCGGCGGCGTCGGACTTGCCCTATGGCAGGTGACGCTATTTGTCATGGTGCTGAAGATCACCCCGCCCGAGGCATCCAAATTGGTGATCTGGTTGAGCTTGTCGGCGATCGCCGGCCGGTTCTTCTGCTCGTGGATCTCGGACGCGTGGGGGCGCCGCGCCTCGGGCATCTTCGCCTGCCTGATCGCGGCCTTCTTCATGTTCGCTGGCGGGCTATTGGCACGATGTGTTCATCGGCGGCGTGTCGGTGTTCTTCCTAATGATCCTGCTGCAGCAGCTTCTTTGGCAGCGGCAACTACTCGATCGTCGGGCCGTATATGGGTGAGATGTGGCCCTCCCGGCTGCGCGGCAGTGGCATGGGGTTCGTCTATGGCGTCGGCAATCTCGGCAAGTTCATCGGCCCGCTCGGGCTGGCGCTGATCGCCGGTTCGTCGAACTACGTCAAGCCGCAGGTGACCATGGACGCGCTGATCCCCGGTTTCAATTATTTCGCGTTCTGGTACGTGCTGGGCGCACTCGCGTTCTGGCTCATTGGCTATGGAGACGCGCGGCCGCACGATCGACGAGATCGATGCCGAAATGAGCGGCCTAGACGGGCATCGCCGCGGCGCGGCAGTGGGGCGTGCCGCCGGCGATTGACCGGCACAACCGGATGTCAGCGGTTCTGGGTCCAGTCGTCGCGCCACAGGAAATCGGGGCCGAGCTGGTCGAGGCTCGGGCAGCCGATCTGGCCCATGACGAGGTCGATCTCGCTGCGGAAGATGTCGACGCACCTTTTTGACGCCGGGAACCCCGCCGACGATGGCGCCGTAAAGGGTCGGGCCGGCCGAAGAACACGAACTGGGCGCCAAGGCAGAAGGCGATCAGGATGTCGGCGCCGCGCCTGACCCCGCTGTCGAGCATTACCGTTACCTTGTCGCCGACCGCCGCCTTGATCGCCGGCAAAGCCTCGAGCGAGGCCGGGGCTTGGTCGAGCTGGCGGCCGCCATGGTTCGAGACGATGATCCCGTCGACGCCGATTTCCGCGGCGCGAACCGCGTCGGCCGGGTTCAGGATGCCCTTGACGACGAGGGGCGCGGAAACAGGCGCCGATAGCGCTCCAGGTCGCGCCAGGTCTGCGCCGAGGCCGGGGTCTGACTGCGGCCGAGAGCGATGACGTCCGAAGTGCTCGCGCCATTGGGGGCGTGCGGCGCCCAATTCCCGAGCGTCGGCGCGCCGCCGAGCCGCATATATTCGATGACCCAGGCGGGATGGGTAACGGCCTCCAACAGGATCGACGGCTTCAGCTTCAGCGATTCCAAGACCCCGCCGCCGCGGATGCGGGAAAAGCCGTTGCGGTAGTTGCGCTCACGCTTCGGGTGCACCGGGACATCGACGGTCAGTACCAGCGCGCCCGCGCCGCCGTCTCGCGCCCGCCCGATCAGTGCATCCGTAATGTCGGCGTCTTTGGCCGCATAAAGTTGGAACCACACGTTGTTCGGGGCGACCCGCAGCGCTTCCTCCATCGAGGCGTTGCTGCCGCCAGACATGATGTACGGGATGTTCGCCGCCGCCGCGGCTTCGGCCAGCATTACCTCGCCTTCCCGCCGGTAGAGGCCGACGCCGCCGGTCGGCGAGATCCCGAACGGGCTCGAATAGGTACGGCCGAACACGGTCGCGGACTGGTCGCGTTTGGCGACGTCGACCAGGTAGCGGGGTAACAGCCGGTGCTTGTGAAATGCGGCTTCGTTGCGAGCTGAGACCGCGCTCGTCCTCCACCCCACCCTCGATGTAGTCGAAGATGATGCGCGGCAGCTTGCGCTTCGCGATCCGATGCAGGTCTTCGATATTGATCGCGCTATCGAGGTTCATTGTCTCGTGAATCCCTCGAGCCCCCGTCGTTCCCGCGAAAGCGGGAATCCAGGGCGAGCAAGGTCGATGGCGGTTGCCCCCTGTTCAAGCCAGGGGCAGGCTCTGGACCCCCGCCTTCGCGGGGGCGACGATCAGGGTCACACATTGCGGGACCGATCCTCCCGCCACAGGAAATCGGGGCCGAGCTGGTCGAGGCTCGGGCAGCCGATCTGGCCCATGACGAGATCGATCTCGTTGCGGAAGATCGAGATCGCCTTCTTGACGCCGGGCAATCCCGCCGGCCGCTGCGCCATAGAGCGTCGGCCGGCCCATGAAGCAGAAGCGGGCGCCGAGGCACAGCGCGATCAGAATGTCGGCGCCGCGCCGGACGCCGCTGTCGAGCATCACCGTCAGCTTGTCGCCGACTGCCTGGTGGATCGCCGGCAATACGTCGAGCGAGGCCGGCGCCTGATCGAGCTGGCGGCCCCCGTGGTTCGACACGATGATGCCGTCGCAGCCGATCTCGGCGGCACGCAACGCGTCGCGCGGATCCATGATGCCTTTGACGACAAGATGGCGCGGGAAGAGCCGGCGATACTGTTCGAGATCGCGCCAAGTCTGAGCATTGTACGGCATGATCGAACGGGAATAATTATAGACGACCTCGGCATTGGCGCCAGACACCGCGTAGGGCTGCCAATTCTGCAGCATCGGCGTCCCGCCGCCATGCCGCAAATATTCGACGATCCAGCCGGGATGGGTCAGCGATTCGAGCAGGATCGAGGGTTTGAGGCTGAGCGCCTGGAAGAGCCCGCCGCGAACATTGGCAAACCCGTTGCGGATGTTGCGCTCGCGTTTTGAGCTCACCGGCACATCGACGGTCAATACCAACGCGTCGAGCCCGGCATCCGCAGTCCGGCGGATCATGTCCTCGCGGACTTTGGCGTCGTTCGCCGCGTAGAGCTGGTACCAAGCATTCTTCGGCGCGATCTTTGCCGCCGCCTCGATCGAGTCGTTGCTGGCGCCCGACATGATGTACGGGATGTTCGCGTCGGCGCGCCGCCTCTGCCAGCATCAAATCGGCGCCGCGGCGGAACAGGCCCGCCCCGCCGGTCGGCGCAATGCCGAACGGGCTCGCATAGGTGCGGCCGAAGAGGGTAGTCGATTGATCGCGCTTCGAGACGTCGACCAGATAGCGCGGCAAGCAATTGATGCTTGTGGAATGCGGAGGTGTTGCGTTCGAGCCCGCGCTCGTCCTCGAGCCCGCCTTCGATGAAATCGAACGCGATCTTCGGCAGCCGCCGCTTCGCCATGCGGTGCAGATCTTCGATATTGACGGCTTGATCGATCCTCATGCTCGTGTGATCTCCTGGACGCGCGGCAAAGTGCGGGTCGGCAACATTGCGAATTTTTGCACCACTCGACAATCCCTCGCCGAGCGGGGCTGAGCTGTGCGCATGTAGACTCTCGGAGCGGCGGAAACGGACGAAGGTGACGGATGGAATACACGGCGCTCGGCAATACCGGATTGCGGGTCGGCGTCGCCGGCCTCGGCTGCGGCGGGTTCAGCCAGCTGGGGCTGGCGCAGGGCAAGAGCGAGGCCGACGCGATTGCAATTATCCGGCAGGCGTTGGAGCTCGGGCGTCAATCTGTTCGATACCGCCGCGGCTTACGGCACCGAGCAGGTGCTCGGCGAAGCGATCAAATCCGTGCGGCGCGAGGATGTCGTGATCTGCACGAAGGCGCCGTTCAGCTTCAGCAACCCCCATTCGACGCCGGAGGGGATCGTCGCCAGCCTCGACAAGTCGCTACGGCAGCTCGATACCGACTACATCGATGTCTATCAGCTGCACGGGGTGCCGCCGAGCGCCTATGACCACGCGCTGAACGATTTGGCGCCGGTGCTGTTGAGGGAGAAGGCGAAAGGCAAGTTCCGCCATCTCGGCATCACCGAGACGCGCGCCGCACGATCCCGAGCACCAGGTCCTGCACCGGGCGGCGCAAGACAGGGTTTGGGAGGTCGTGATGCTCGGGTTTCACATGATGCATCAGAACGCCCGCGACCGCGTCTTCCCGCTGACCCGCGCCAACCGGGTGGGCACGCTCCTGATGTTTGCCGTGCGCAACATCTTCTCGCAACCCGAACGCCTGCGGGCCACGATGCGCGATCTCGCTGCGGCGGGACAGGTCCCGCAATGGCTCGCCGAGACGCCGGATCCGCTGGGCTTTCTGATCCATGAAGGCGGTGCCAGTTCGGTGCCGGACGCCGCCTATCGTTTTGTGCGGCACGAGCCCGGGGTCGATGTCGTGCTGTTCGGTACCGGCAATCCGGAGCATTTGCGCGCCAACATCGCCTCGATCCTGAAGCCGCCGTTGCCCGAGTCCGATCGCCGCCAGCTCGCGACGCTATTCGGTCAGCTGGTGGGGGTCGGTCTCGACGCGCCGCACCTCTCGCGACCCCGCGGCCAGGCTGCTCCCGCAGGGCGCTCCTAGTTGGGATAGACGATCGTGCGCAGCATGATGCGGCGCTCTTCGGGGTGGTAGTCGCCGGCGCCGCGGTGCATCGTCGCCCGCTCGTCCCAGATCAACAGATCGCCGACCTGCCAGGAATGGTAATAGGTGAAGCGCTCCTGCGTAGCGTGGGCCGCGAGTTCCTCGATCAGCTGCCAGGCTTCGTCCCGGTCCATGCCCGCGAAGCCATGCGTGTGCATCGGGTTGACGAACAGGATCGGGCGGCCGGTCACGGGATGGTTGACCACCGCCGGGCGCGGCTGCTCGACATACTTCTTGTCGGTCCGCCTCATCTCCTCTTCCGGATCGTAGAGACGCGCGCCGGCGGGGCCGTCGGTGCGGCCGTGCAATCCGACCAGACCGGCGAGGCGGTCCTTCATCGCTTGCGGCAGCGCATCGTAGGCCGCGCACATATCGGCAAACATCGTGCCGCCCTTCGTTGCCGGGATTTCCAGCGCATGCAGCATGGCAAGCAGCGGCGGCACCTCCTCATAGGTCGAGTCGGTATGCCAGTCGGTCGCGCGCTTGACCCCATACCAGTCGATGTTGCCCTCTTCGTCGACATTGCGCAGCCACGACACCTCGGGATGCTCTTCATGCCGGTAGCCGACGAGCGAGTGCACGCGCGGCTTGCCGAACCGGCGTCCGAACGCGGCGATGTCGCCGGCGCCGAGGTGCTGGTCGCGGAAGACCAGCACCGGATGTTCGGCAAAAGCCTGCTGGATCCAGGCGAAGGTCGGATCATCGAGTTTCGACAGGTCGATGCCGAGCGCCTCGGTACCGAGGGCTTTACCGAGCGGGCGCAATTCCGGTGTGGCCATATGGAAAATCCTTCGTCGTTTGTTGCTCCCAGTTTACCCGGCGGCTCGCCGCGCGTCTAATCGCGCATACCAGGAGTGCCCGCGGAGCAGTGCGCGATGAAACCCGAAGACCACCTCTACAAGACGGCCGGGGTCGACATCGCCGCCGCGCAATCCGGCCTCCAGAAGATCATTGCGAGCATCAAGCAGACCTGGCCGGCACCGGACACGATCGGGGCCGTCAAGCTGGATATCGGCTATTTCGCCAATGTGATCGACATCGGCGGCATCGGTCTGGCGATTTGCACCGATGGGGTTGGGTCGAAGACGATCATCGCGCAGATGATGGGGCGATACGACACGATCGGCATCGATTGCGTGGCGATGAACGTCAATGACGTGATCTGCGTCGGCGCGCGGCCGATTTCGATGGTCGATTACATCGCCGTCGAGAATGCCCACGCGGACATGCTGGGCGCGATCGCGGTCGGCCTCACGGCCGGAGCAAAGCAGGCCGGAATTTCGATTTCCGGTGGCGAAATCTCCCAACTCAAGGACGTGATCCGGGGGTTCGATCTGATCGGTATGGCGGTCGGTATCGTGCCGCTCGACAGGATCATCACCGGACGCGATGTGGCACCCGGTGACGTCATTATCGGCCTCGAAAGCAATGGCATCCATAGCAACGGTTTAACTCTGGCGCGCCAGGCATTCTTCGAACGCGCCAAATTGCCCATCGATCATGTCTTCCCTGAACTCGGCATTTCTTTGGGCGAGGAATTGCTTCGCCCGACCTTCATCTACGTCTCTGAAATCCTCGACATTATCCAACAGGTCCCGACCGTAAAGGCGCTGATCAACATCACCGGTGACGGTTTGCTGAACCTGCCCCGTGTCGATGCGAAGGTTGGCTTTGAAATCGACAACATGCCGCCAACCCCGCCGGTTTTCAGCTTGATTCAGCAATGCGGGGCGGTCGGCAATGCAGAAATGTTCGAGGTCTACAACATGGGGATCGGCTTTTGTGTCCTCGTCGCCGAACGTGATCGCGCCGCCACGCTCTCCATTCTGCAGCGTCGCGACCGCCGCGCCCAAGTCATCGGCCACGTCATCTCGGACGACCGCAAGGGAGTTTTTCTGCCTGGGCAGCGGCTAGTTGGTTACGGCAAGCAGTTCCACCAGCAATGACTTGAACCGGGATCACTGATAGCCCGGGTTATGTAGAGTGCGCAGCACTGCCAGATTCGCGGCCCGTGCCGCCGCCACCAGCTCCGTGTACGGCAGATCGGCGACCGTCACAAAGCCGATATGGGCATTCTCGCCGTCGAGGGTGCGCCCGGTCAGCGGCTCGTCGAGGTACTGGAACCAGTGGGCGCCGACAAAGTCGGGGTTGCCGGCGACCGCGCGCAGGTAGCGCGCATAGGCGGTGCCGCGTTCTCTTTCTCTGCCGACCCCGACGAGCCCCTCCCAGAACAGACCACGATCGACCGAGCCGAAGTGGAACTCGCCGATCAGGGCCGGTTTGCCGAGCGCATGGAACCTCGCCCACTCGGCGGGATCATCGGCAATCGATCGCCGGTAGCGATTGAAGCTCACGACGTCGCACCAGCGGGCGCACGCCTCTACCGCTTCCGCAGTCTGCCAGGCGAAACGGCTACCGAGGTAGAGGTGGTCGGGATCATGGCGGTGCAGCGCTTCCGCCACGGTCCGGTAGTAGGCGTCGGCAAAGCGCCGACTGAATGCCGCCAGATCCCCGGTCACCGCAGCATTGCCGAAGGCCCTCCGAGGCAACGCGAACCCGGCGGTGCCGAGATCCTTCCATGAGTTTAGCGGTATGCCCCAGACTTCCCCGACCCGTTCCGGGGAGCGATAAGTCTCGGTCAGGTAGCCGATGAAGGCGGAATTCGCCGGGCTGTCTCGTCCGGCGGCGAGCGCGTTGATCGCCAGGGCGAAGTATTGCTGCGGGTACG
The DNA here is from genome assembly GCA_963788085.1 of uncultured Alphaproteobacteria bacterium. Lineage (GTDB taxonomy): Bacteria > Pseudomonadota > Alphaproteobacteria > ATCC43930 > CGMCC-115725 > AP-15. The sequence continues at coordinate 25,461 of CAWBFS010000049.1, read as the reverse complement.
CCGGCGTCGAGTGTCCCCAGGACAGCTCGTTATCGACAAAATAGCCGATCAGCCAGGGATCGCCGGCGAACCGCGCCGCGGCGTTGCGCGCCATCTTGTCCGCCGCTTCGGCAAAGCGCGGGTCGAACGGGTCCGGCACCGGTCCCCACCAATCTTCGCCCGAGCTCACCTTGGCGTATTCCCCTTCGGGCGACAGCGGCACGGTGTAGGGCAGCCGATGCATCGCCGATAAATCGGGGTCGCTCCAATTGCCGATCGTGTTGAAGCCCCAGGCCGTCAGGCGGTCCGCTGTCTCCTCACGCCATCGGCTGCGCCATTCGGCGCCGAATTTGCGCTCGAGGTTGGCGGTATAAAAATCGAAGGCGTGGCCATGATCGAAGGCGCGGCCGCGCTGGGCGCCCAAGCCGCGGCGATCGTCTGCTTCGCTCCAATGCGCGGCAAGCTCGCCGTCGCGCGCCGGCAGATCGCGGAACATGAATTCGCGGCCCTCGACATAGGTCGCCCCGAACTGCGCGACCGCGTCGACGCCGATCGAGAAAAAGCCGTGCCCTTCGGGGGTGACCAGCCACCATCTGCCGTCCCGCCGCTCGGTGCGAAAAAAACCCGTCGCACCGAAGGCATGGCTCGACAGGAGCCCGCCGAAGCGATCGCGCTCTGGGGTCTGGGCGAGCCAATGGGCGAGTTCCTGCGATTCCTCGACGCCCCTGGCTCGGAGCATCTCGGTCGAGCTGACCTTTTCCGGCCAATTGCCGGGATGGAACTGGCCGAAGCCGTCAACGATGCCCTGATAGGTCGGCGTATCGGCCCCGCTCGGCGGCATGATCCGCAGCGGGCCGATAACCAGCTCCCGGGGGACCGTCGGCCGTGCGATCCCGAGGCGGACCGATGTGATCCGCGAGGCATCGACCGAACCTTCGGTCGCGGTTACCGGCAATGTGTGTGGCTGGAGCCCGGCGGCCGTCAGCGACGGACCGCCGATCATTCCCATTTTTCGCGGCGAGGGCGCGTTGATCCACAATGTGAGATCGCCGGCATCTCCGGGCGCGATCCCGATTTTTCCGCTCAGCGACCGGTTTGCTTCGTCACCGATCCGCAGCAATAACGTCAGCGCCTCGTCGGCCGGGTTGTTGACCGGAACGACGAGCTTGCTGGTCTCCCGCCAATCCCATGCGCCGCCCGGCGGCTTGAACAGCAGCGCCGGCTGACCCTCTGCCGCAAACCGAACGTGCAGCCGCTCTCCGTCACGCGACCCGACCACCGCGTTCGATGTCTCGACAACCGGTTCGTCCCCCGCTCTTGCACCAACCGGCACCACCAGGCAGCAGAGCGCAAGCGGCGCTAGGCCGCGAATTGCCGCGCGCCTCTTAGGCTCAGACGCATTCACGACGCCTGCCGGGCAGCGTCGGAGGGCCGCCGCGCGGGGCTGGCTGTTTTCGCTGTTTTCAGCAGCGAATCATCAGCCATCGACATCTCCTCGCCCGCAGAAATCCTGTGCTCCGGCGGTTCGACGACAACAAAGAACAGCCAAGTGCTGGCTGTTCTCCGCGCTGTTGTTCGCTGTTCCGTTGCAAAACAGCCAGAGCCAAAACAGCACCGGACCGGCAACGTCGATGCGCTCTTGGGCAGGCGTTGCGGTCTCCGGAAGATACCGCAAACGCACTGTCATGTCAATATCGTGTTGTCCAAATCATAATATCGTCAAGGCGGCAGCTCGTGGTTGGTCAAATGCGGATGATTCGGGTGTGCGGCCGCTAAGACGTCGAGGGCGTCGTCTCTTGGACGATTTCGAGGATCTCGCGCCGGCGCGTCACCCGGTCGCCCCATACACGATCGAAATCGGCGACGAGCGGCGCGATCCTGCTCGGGTCGGTCGCCGCGCGCGCCTCATCGACATTGGCGAACTCGTAAAAGGCGTAGTGAACCGTTGGGTCGGTGCGGCTCCAGCACCGCCAGGCGCGCTGCGCCGCGAAAACCCGGATCGCCCACGGCAAGTGATCGGTAGCGTACCAGTAGTCGAACGGCTCGCGGTCCATCGCATCGGGCACCTCCGCGCGCACCACGAGATGAGTTGCATTCATGCGCCATTTCCTCCTGCGTTTTCGATCAACCGAATCCTACCGGCCCAGCAACTCCTTAACTGCGCGGTCGATGAAATCGTCGTCCGCGGGGTTCTGGGTCGGGTTGCCGGCGCGGTGACCCCAGATCGAGGGGATCGGGCGCAATTCGGCATGGCGCATGTGAGCGATTTCGAGTTCGTTGTCGGCGACGCGTGAAATAGAGGTCGGTCGTGCTCGGCATGATCAGCGCATCGGCGCGGATCGCGCCGAGCGCCTTGACGAGATCGCCGCCGTATAGCTCGTTCGCGCTGATGTCGGCGTGCTGCCAGGTCCAGATCATCGCCAGCAAGTTGTTGGCGTCGCGGCGCAGATAATCGGACTCCCAACCGGCGATCAGAAAATCTTCGAGCGACGAGAAACCGACCGTGCGCCACAGCTCTTCGCGGTAGAAGGCCTGGCTCAACGCCCAGCCGGCATAGATGCGGCCCATCGCGCGCAATCCGCGCACCGGCGGCTCGGCGAAATAGCCGTCGCGCCAAGCCGGGTCGGCCATCAGGGCGTATTTGATGCCTTCCAGGAAAACCAAATTGTGCGGCGCCGTTCGCGCGCTGCCGCAGACGACGGCGATCCGCTCGACCATTTCGGGAAAGAGCGCCGCCCAGTGATAGGCCTGCTGTCCGCCCATCGACCAGCCATAGACGAGCGCGATGTGCTCGATGCCGAGGCGCTCGGTCACGAGGCGGCGCTGCATACGCACATTGTCGGCCACCGTGACGCCGGGAAAGCGGCCGCGGTCGTGCGGCGGGCCGACATTGCTCGGCGAGGACGACAATCCGTTGCCGAACATGTTCGGGATGATGATAAAATACTGCTCCGGGTCGAGCGCGCGGCCCGGGCGGATCAGCCACTCAGTGTCGGTGTGCTGGGCGCCGTAAGAGGTCGGGTAGACGATCACATTGCGGCGTCCAGCGTCGAGCCGGCCAAAGGTTTTATAGGCGAGCTGCGCATTCCGCAATGTCAGCCCGGATTGCAGCGGCACGTCGCCGAGCTCGAAGATCTCGTAATCGCGAAGTGTCATCCGCAGGTTCCTCTTTCGCCCGAGCGCCTTTCGCGGCGATGATACGGTTTCCGCGGCGAAGAGTGGAGCGAGCCGGGATGCGTGTCTTCACGATGTTGCCGATGAGGCATTGGCGCGAGGCGGGGCCGTTTGCCGCGGCGGCGGAGGCCGCCGGGTTCGACGCGCTGATGACGGTCGAGCTCGGCCACGACGTCTTTACGCCGCTCGCCTTTGCCGCGCTCGCCACCGAGCGCATCGAGCTGACGCCGTCGATCGCCGTCGCCTTCCCGCGCAGCCCGACGGTGATGGCGAGCCAGGCCTGGGACCTGCACGCCAACTCGAACGGGCGATTCGTGCTGGGTCTCGGCAGCCAGGTCAAAGGCCACAACGAGCGCCGCTTCGGCATCCCGTGGAGCGCGCCCGCGCCGCGGTTGCGCGACTACGTCCGGGCGTTGCGTGCGGTGTGGCGCTGTTGGGAGACCGGCGGCAAGCTCGATTACCGGGGCGAGCATTACCGGCTGACCTTGATGACGCCCGATTTCTCGCCGGAGCCGACGGGGCTGCCGATGGTGCCGATCACGATCGCCGCGGTCGGGGAGACGATGCTGCGGGTCGCCGGCGAAGTGTGCGATGGGGTGCGGCTGCATCCGCTGTGCTCGCGCCGCTATCTCGAAGAAGTGGCATTGCCGCGCATCGCCGAAGGGATGGAGCGCAGCGGGCGCCGCCGGGGCAATTTCGATGTTTTTGGCGGCGGGTTCGTGGTGACCGGAGGCGATGCGCAAACCGTCGCCGAAGGCATGGAATGGGCGCGCCGACGCATCGCTCTTTATGCTTCGACTCGCACATATCTGCCGATCCTCGCTCTGCACGGTCTCGACGAGGTCGGGGCGAGATTGCACGCGATGTCGGTCGCGGGCCGGTGGAACGACATGCCGGCCGAGATCACCGACGATGTCGTACGCATCTTCGCCGCCTGCGGCACCTATGACCAGATCGCCGCGGCGATCGAGGCCCGCTACGGCGGTCTGGCGGACGCCGTCGAGCTGAATTTCCCGACCGGCACCCCCGCGGGGCTGCAACGCGAGCTGCTGTCCGACATCCGCCGAATTCCGCACCGCTTCGAAGGCTTCGACACCCGCTGGTGAGAGCCTCAACTCAGATCAATTATCGTCGTCCCCGCGGAAGAGCCTGTCAGGAAATCCTGCGGACAGACCAATTCGTCGTCCCTGCGAAAGCGGGGACCCAGGAGCAAGCGACTGAAATCCCTGGGTTCCCGCTTTCGCGGGAACGACAGATATGAGATGAGGGAACCAGATTTCGTGATTGGATTACACCCGCGGCAGCGGGGGTCCAGGGGCAACCGCTGCGGCCTCTCCAGCCCTGGATTCCCGCTTTTCGCGGGAATGACGAGAAGTTGGGCCCGCCCAGGTCCCTACCGGTCAGGCGGCCTTCGTATCCTCGATGCGCAAGATCTCGACACAGGGCGGCGAGGTCAGTATTTCGCTGAAGCGTGCATCCAGTCGCCGGTTTCTCGCGACGAGCCGACGCCGCGGTTGCGGAATTGGTCGAGCTGATCGAGGCTGGTCAGCTCGACCTCGAATTGCAGGGCGGCTGCTTGCCCGTGACCGCGCGTCAGCGGCACCAGCATCCGGGCATTGAGGCGGTTGGCGCGGGCCGCCTCGACCTCGCGGCGGATGAAGTCGATTGCGCGCTGGCGGTTGACCGGCAGCACGTCATAGCAAAACCGGGCCAGATACATAACGATGCTCCTCTTCATATCGGGTCCGACCAACAGGCCGCCCCGCCTCCATGGTCAACACACCCGACCTCCAACCGCTGCATCCAACCGGAGAGATTTCTTTGGCCGGGCCAGCGGCTAACGTGGCTTGCGCTCGCCCCTCAGCGCCTCTCGCACCGTCTGGAATTCGAGGCGCGTTCGGGGCCGCGGTGACGCGGTATCATAGTCGCTTCGTTCGGCGGCGAGCTTCTTGCTGAGCCGCAGCCGCGGGCTCTGCGTGGCATGGCCCGAAACCCCATGCTTATGGCTTCCCATGCCCCCTCGACCCTGCTGCACATCGCCCTCCGCGATCGCCTCAGCGCAAAGGTAGGCTGTGTTTTGCGGCAATTCGAGTCGCCCCAATGCTGCCATATTGGATTGTTAGCCACGCGGGGCCGAGCATTTCCGGCCCTGATGCCGACGGAGAGCGGCGCGGAGATCGATGGCTGGCCATTCGCAATTCAAGAACATCATGTACCGGAAGGGCGCGCAGGACAAAAAGCGCGCCAAGGTCTTCACCAAGATCATCCGGGAACTCACGACCGCAGCCCGCACCGGCCTCCCCGATCCGGCAGCCAACCCGCGGCTGCGCGCGGCCGTTCTCGCCGCCCGCCAGGCCAATATGCCAAAGGATACGGTGGATCGGGCGATCAAGCGCGGCTCGGGGGCCGGCGCCGACGAGGCTTACGAGGAAGTGCGGTACGAGGGTTATGGACCGGGTGGAATCGCGGTCATCGTCGAGGCGCTGACCGATAATCGCAACCGTACGGCGAGCGAGGTGCGCGCCGCCTTTACCAAATCAGGGGGAGCATTGGGGGAAACCAACAGCGTCAGCTTCATGTTCGACCGGGTCGGCGAGATCTCGTATCCGGCGGCCACAGCCAGCGCCGATGACATGTTCGAAGCCGCGATCGAGGCCGGGGCAAGGGACATCGAGAGCGATCCCGAACACCATATCGTGACCTGCGCGCCGGAGGATCTGAACGCGGTGCGCGATGCGCTCGAGGACCAATTCGGCCCGGCCGGCTCGGCGCGCCTCGTCTGGCGTCCGAGGACCGCTTCGGAAATCGGCGAACAAACCGCGGCGAGCCTGTTCAAGTTGCTCGAGACGCTCGAGGACAGTGACGATGTCCAGAACGTCTATGCCAATTTCGAGGTGGCCGAAGACGTGATGGCGCGCCTCGGCGCCTGACCGCGCCGGCACGGAACTCGAGATGCGGGTTTTGGGGCTCGATCCGGGGCTGCGGCATACCGGGTGGGGGGTCATCGATGTGGCCGGCAATCGCTTGGTCCATGTTGCCGACGGCGTGATCCATCCCGCCGCCGATCAGCCGCTGGCGACGCGGCTCGTCTCGCTGTTCCGGCAGATCACCGCCGTCGTCGAGCGTTTCCGTCCGGACGAGGCGGCGGTCGAGGAGACGTTTGTCAACCGCAATCCGTCTTCGACGTTGCGGCTCGGCGTTGCTCGGGGGGTGGTACTGCTCGCCCCGGCCGAATGCGGACTGCCGGTCGCGGAATATTCGGCCAACTTTATCAAAAAGGCGGTGGTCGGCGCCGGTCACGCCGAGAAGTCGCAGGTCCAATTGATGGTGCGTCGGCTGCTGCCTGGGTGCGACGGCGGCGAACCCGATGCCGCCGATGCGCTCGCCGTGGCGATCTGCCACGCGCATCACGCCACGGCCCGGCGGCTCTTGGACGCGCAGGCATGATCGCCAAGCTCGCTGGTGTCGTCGACCAGATCGAACCGGACGCGGCGGTCATCGACGTGGGCGGCGTCGGCTATCTGGCCTTCTGCTCGACGCGGACGATCGGCCGCCTGCCGCCGCCGGGCTCGCCGGCGCGCCTGCTGATCGAGACGCATGTCCGCGAAGACCACATCCACCTATACGGGTTCATCGACGCCGCCGAACGCGATTGGTTTCGCCGGTTGACGACGGTGCAGGGCGTTGGGGCACGACTGGCCCTCTCGCTCCTCTCGGCTGTGCCGCCGGAGAAGCTCGGGCTCGCGATCCTGGCTCAGGACAAGCCGGCTCTGGCGCAAGCCGAGGGGGTCGGGCCGCGGCTCGCCGCCCGTATCATCAATGAATTGCGCGACAAGATCGGCAACGTCGCAGCCCCGGTATCAGCGCCGTCGGCGGCGCTCCTGGGTGAGGCCGGCAAATGGCCAGGGAGCTACTGCCGATGCAATCGCCGCGCTAGAGAACCTCGGGGTCGGCCGCAGCGAGGCGCTGGGCGCAATCGCCGCGGCGGCCCGTCGGCTCGGCAGCGAGGCGGGCGCCGATGTGCTGATCAAAGCAGGACTGGAGGAGCTGGCGCGATGAACGACGCCGCGCCCCCTGTCGTCGCGCCCCGTGTCATCGCCCCGCAACAGGCCGAGCAGGACGCAGCCGAAGGCTCGGTCCGGCCGGCCACCCTCGATGAATTCGTCGGTCAGCATCAGCTGCGCGACAATCTGCGCGTCTTTATCGAAGCGGCGAAGAGCCGCGGCGAGGCGCTCGACCATATCCTGTTCTTTGGTCCTCCCGGGCTCGGCAAGACGACGCTCGCACAGATCGTCGCCCGCGAAATGGGCGTCGACTTCCATGCGACGGCAGGCCCGGTAATTCAGCGCGCCGCCGATCTTGTCGCGATGCTGAGCAAGCTCGCCCCGCGCGAGGTGCTGTTCATCGACGAGATCCACCGTCTGCCGCCGGCGGCCGAGGAGTACCTCTATCCCGCGATGGAGGACTACCAGATCGACCTGATCATCGGGCAAGGGCCCGGAGCGCGATCGATTCGCTACCGTCTCGCGCCCTTTACCCTGATCGGCGCGACGACGCGGTCGGGTCTGATCACCCGGCCGCTGCGGGAGCGTTTCGGCATTCCGTTGCGTCTCGTCTTCTATGAGCCGGCCGAGCTCGGGACGATCGTCAGCCGAGCGGCACGGGTGCTCGGCATCGACTTGCGCCCCGACGGCGCCGCCGAGATTGCGCGGCGGTCGCGGGGCACCCCGCGCGTCGCGATACGCCTGCTGCGCCGAATCCGCGACTTTGCCGCCGTCACCGGTCTGACAAGCGTCGATGCCGTCGCCGCCGACGCGGCGCTATTGCGGCTCGATGTCGACGCGCGGGGCCTCGACGGCATGGACCGGCGTTATCTGCGCTGCATTGCCGAAAACTATGCGGGCGGTCCGGTCGGGGTCGAGACGATCGCGGCGGCGCTCGGCGACGAGCGCGACGTCGTCGAAGAAGTCATCGAGCCGTATCTGCTGCAGGAGGGCTTCGTGCAGCGCACGCCGCGCGGCCGCATGCTGACGCGGAACGCGTTCCGGCATCTCGACTTACCGATGCCGGCGACCATGCCGGCCCAGCTCGATCTTCTCGCGCCGTCACCATGGGAAACGGAGAATTCATGCTGACGCCAACAATCGTCCAAAAGACGCCATAAAGGGCCGACACCAATGCAGCCTAACGCCATCGATACTCTGCCTCTCGCCGGTTCTATTGCGCATGACCTCTCGATTATCGGCCTGTTCTTGCAGTCCGATGCCATTGTCAAACTAGTGATGCTGATCCTGTTGCTCGCCTCGTTCTGGTCGTGGGCGGTCATCTTCGACAAGGTGATCCGGGTCCGCCGACTGCGACAAGCCGCGTCGAATTTCGAGGAGACGTTCTGGTCGGGCGGGTCGCTCGACGACCTCTACGAACGGGTCGGTCAGCGCCCGCCCGATCCGATGACCGCGGTCTTCTCCGCGGCGATGCGCGAATGGCGGCGGAGTGCGGCGAAAAACCTGCTCGGCACGCCCGGCATGCGCGCCAGCCTGCAGCAGCGTATCGAGCGGGTGATGAGCGTGACGGTCGGCCGCGAGATGGAGCGAGTCGAGCGGTTCATGGCCTTTCTCGCGACGGTCGGCTCGACCGCGCCCTTTGTCGGCCTGTTCGGCACGGTTTGGGGCATCATGGACAGCTTTCAATCGATCGCCGCCTCGAAGAACACCAGCCTCGCGGTCGTCGCGCCCGGAATTGCCGAATCGCTGTTCGCCACCGCGCTCGGGCTCGTCGCCGCCATACCGGCGGTCATCGCCTACAACAAGTTGGCCACCGATTTCGGTCGTTACGCCGGCCGGCTCGAGGCTTTTGCCAGCGAATTCAGCGCGATTCTGTCGCGGCAACTCGACGAGCGGCCCTGAACGATGGCAGCCTTGGGTCTGAGCGGCAACGGCCATCGCCTGGCGGGGCGCTATCGGCCGATGTCGGAAATCAACGTGACGCCCTTGGTCGACGTCATGCTGGTCCTGCTCGTCGTCTTCATGGTGGCGGCGCCATTGTTGACGGTCGGTGTGCCGGTCGATCTGCCGCAGACCCAGGCACCGCCGATCACCGAACCGAAAGAACCCCTCGTCATCACGATCAACGGGGAAGGCCGCATCTATATCCAGGAGACTGAAGTCCCGACCGATTCGCTGGTGCCGCGCCTGCAGGCGATTACCGGCAGCAACCCCGACGCGCTGCTCTATGTCCGCGGCGACCGGGCGATCAACTACGGCCGGGTCGTCGAAGTGATGAGCCTCATAAGCACCGCCGGCTTCCAAAAGGTTTCGCTGATCGCCGAATCGCCGAAAGGAGCGTCCGGCAAGACCGCCTCCGGCGGAACGACATCTGACCGATCGGCGCGGACGGTCAGGCACTGAGTACGGCCGCGCCGCTTCCGCCGATGAGCCTGGCGCTTGCTGAACCGGGACTGACCGGAGCCGCCGAGATCCCCGACGAGCTGCCGGATGGGATCGGCTCGCGCGGCATGGTGTTGTCGGCGATGCTGCACGTCGTGCTCGGCGGCTTCTTAATCGTCGGTCTGCCGAGGCTGTTCGACCCGCCGCCGCTGGAAGATATGCCGATAGCCGTTCAGCTCGTTACAATCGCACCGGAGACCCGGGCCACCCACCCCAATCCGAACCCGCCGCGGCCGGATGCCAAACCAGAGGTACCGGAAGTCGAGGCGCCCGCGCCGAAGCCGCAGCCCAAACCCGAGCCGCCGAAACCTGCACCCGTCCCGCCGTCGGCTGCGGCCGTTTCACAGCCGGCCGACGAGCCGGCGCCACCGGAAACCAAGCCGCCGCCACCCCCTCCGAAGCCCCCAGAGCCCAAGCCAGAGGCGAAGCCGGTCGAGAAACTCGATGTGCCCAAGCCCAGAGAGAAACCCGACCCGCCGCGCCAATTGGCGAAGCTCGAACCGAAACCGGAAGAAAAGAAGCCGGAGGAGAAGAAGTACGATCCTCGGCAGTTCGACGCGTTGCTGAAAAACCTGGCGCCGGTGCATGCGGCAATGACGGCCGACGCGCCGCCGGAGAACCCGCGGCCCACCGCAGCACGCGCGTCCTCGCAGCCCAAGGCTCCATTGGGCAGCCAACTCACCGCCAGCGAACTCGACATGGTCCGCCACCAGATCGCGCGTTGCTGGAACGTGCCGGCGGGCGCCCGCGACGCAAAGGATCTCGTCGTCGAGATCAAGGTCATTGTCGATCCCGACGGCACGGTCCGGCAGGCGACGATCGTCGATCAGGGTCGCCTGGGCAGCGATCCCTTTTATCGGGCCGCGGCCGAAAGCGCGCGCCGCGCCTTCTTCAACCCGCTATGCCGGCCGCTGCACTTGCCCGCCGAGAAATACGCGATCTGGAAGGACCTTGTCGTCGACTTCAGCCCCAAGGACATCTTATGAGAAATAGGGGACATCCTATGAAGAGAAGCTGCCGAATACTGGCCGGTGCGATTTTTGCGGCACTGATCATGCTGCCGTGTTCCGGCCCGTCGGTGCGTGCCGAACTGCGCCTCGACATCACCAGCGGCAAGGTCGAGCCGATGCCGATCGCGATCCCTGCCTTTCCCGGCGGCGCCGCCAACGAAACCCAGGCGGGACGCGACATTGCCGGCGTCGTCTCGGCCGATCTCGAGCGCTCCGGGCTGTTTCGCCCGATCGACCCGCGCAGCTTCATCCAGAATGTTTCGCTGGACGACTCACAGCCCCGGTTTCCCGACTGGCGTCAGATCAATGCGCAGGCGCTGGTTACCGGGTCGGTCAAGACGCAGGGGGATGGAAGGCTTCGGGTCGAGTTCCGGCTGTGGGACGTGTTTGCCGAGCAGCAGCTGACCGGGTACGGCTACACGACCACTCAGCAGAACTGGCGGCGGATCGCTCACATCATCGCCGACGAAATCTACAAGCGGATTACCGGCGAAGAAGGCTATTTCGATACCCGGATCGTGTACGTCTCGGAATCGGGCCCGGCGGACAAACGGGTGAAGCGCCTCGCAATCATGGACCAGGACGGGGCCAACAACCGCTTCCTGACGGACGGCCGGGCGCTGGTGCTGACGCCGCGCTTCTCGCCGACAGCGCAGGAGATTACCTACCTGTCCTACGGCAGCGGCGCGCCGCGCGTTTATTTGTTCAACATCGATACCGGGCAGCAGGAGGTCGTTGGCGATTTTCCCGGAATGACCTTCGCGCCGCGGTTTTCGCCAGACGGGAACCGGGTGGTCCTCAGCCGCGCCGAGAACGGCGTCAGCAACCTCTTCGCACTAGATCTGCGTACTCGCAGGCCGGTTCGGCTGACCGACAGCCAGGCAATCGACACCTCGCCCTGCTTCTCGCCAGACGGCAGCAAGATCGCCTTCAATTCCGATCGCGGCGGTTCCCAGCAGCTTTACGTGATGAATTCGGACGGTAGCGACGTCAAACGCATCAGCTTCGGTTCGGGCAAATACGGCACCCCAGTCTGGTCGCCGCGCGGTGATCTGATCGCCTTTACCAAAATCGACGGCGGATCGTTCTATATCGGGGTAATGCGGCCCGATGGGTCGGGAGAGCGCCTGCTGACACGGGATTTCCTGGTGGAAGGCCCGACTTGGGCGCCGAACGGCCGGTTGCTGATGTATTTCCGCCAGTCGCCGACCGATTCTCACGGGCACGGCTCGACGCGCCTGTATTCGATCGACTTGACCGGCTCAAATCAGCGCGAGGTAATGACCTCGCAGGATGCGTCCGATCCGGCTTGGTCGCCGTTGCTCCGCTGAGTAGTCGGGGTACCATCGGCTCGCTAGGTGCGTGAATGTCGCTCGGGGGTGCGATTGTCGCGAGATGGACGGGAGACACCGGCGCTCGCCGACGTGGATAGAGTTTCGAAAATTTGATCAAGGGGGAAGCTAAATGTGGACGAAAGTGATCGGCATTTTCGGTGGCCTTTTGCTGCTGGCCGCTTGCAGCAGCGCGCCGGAGACAGCGCCGGGCGGCCCGCCTGGTGGCGCCGGCGGACCGGGGATGGGCGCACCCGGCGGCTCGAGAAATGCCTTGCCGGGATCGCAGCAGGACCTTGAGGCGAGTGCCGGCGACCGCGTGTTCTTCGCCTTCGACCGCTCCGACATCACGCCTGAGGCGCAAGAGATCCTTGCGCGACAGGCCGATTGGCTGCGCCGCTACCCGAACGTGACGGTTACGATCGAGGGTCATTGCGACGAGCGCGGCACGCGCGAGTACAACCTCGCGCTCGGCGAACGCCGCGCCCAGGCCGTCAAGAATGTCTTGGTCGCGTCGGGCATTCCGGCATCCCGCATCTCCACGATCAGCTACGGCAAGGAGCGTCCTGCCGTTGTCGGGTCGAGCGAAGAGGCCTATGCGCAGAACCGGCGCGCCGTAACCACCGTGAACTAAAAAAACGCAACGGCCGCGGCAATAGGCGGCGCGCCCTTTTTTTGCCCTAAAAGGACCCTAGAAGGGCTGTTTGCTGAACCGGCGCCGCTAGTGCCCTCGGGCGGCGCGGAGGCAAGTCGCCCCCGGCTCATGTGCGGTCTCGAGAGGCTTCTGATGATACGGCGTTTGATACTGCGCCCTCCCCGGTCAATCCTGTTCGTGGTGTTCGTCGCCGTGACGTTGCCGAACCCGGCGGCACGCGCGCAGGACCGGGCGATGCAGGACCGCTTGGATCGCCTGGAGCGGGATCTCAGCATGTTGCAGCGGCAGGTTTACCGCGGCGGCCCTGCTCAGGTGGTTAGCGCGGGGTCGGCAGGAGCGGTCGATGCCGAGCTTCGCATGGACCGCTTGGAAGCCCAGATGCGCGAACTGACCGGACGCGTCGAGGACGCGGTGAACGGGGTCGAGCAACTGCGGCGTCGTCTAGAGCAGATCAACAGCGACATCGACCTGCGATTCAGCCAAGGCCAGGGGCAAAGTCAGGGGCCGGCCAGGAACTCGGCGCTGAGCGCGCATGCCCCCGCCGGAATGACCGATTCAAGTCCCGCGGGACAGTTCGCGATGCGAGGTCCCTTTCCGAACGCCGGCTCGGCTCGGTCGAGCCCCGCCGCCGATCCGGTGCCACCCGGGACCTTGGTGCCACCCCCACCGGAGCGGATGGGCGGACCGGGCACCTTGACCCCCCCGGGAACTCCCTCAGGCCCGACGCAACCGGTTCCGGACACACCAAATTTCGACGCGGCCGGGAATTTTCGGCCCCCCTCGGCCCGCGGGTTGCCTTCCGCTTCCGCTTCAGAACAGTACAACGCGGCATTCGGTCTGCTTAAGCAGGCAGATTATCCTGCTGCCGAGGGGGCCTTGAGGTCATTCGTCGCGCAACATCCCAAAGACGCGCTGGCCGGCAGCGCACAGTACTGGCTGGGAGAGACCTATTACGCGCGGGGGCGGTACGCTGAGGCGGCCACCGCCTTTGCCGAGGGCTACAAGAACTATCCGAAGGGGAGCAAAGCAGCCGACGACCTGTTGAAACTCGGCATGTCGCTCGCGCGCGCCAATCAGAAGCAGAACGCCTGTGTCGCGTTCGCCCAGCTGGACCATGATTTCCCCAACCCGGGAAGCTCGATCAAGGAGCATTCGCTCGCCGAGAAGAAGCGGCTCGGTTGCTGACAAGCGGATCGGCAGCCAGGCCTCTGTCACTTGGCGAGTTCACAGCCTCGCTCGCCGCGATCGCACAGTTCGAAAGCTCGCCGTTTCTCGCCGTTGCCGTCTCCGGCGGTCCGGACAGCTTGGCGCTCGCCATTCTGGCGGACCGTTGGGCCCGCGAAAGGGGCGGGGGAATCTGCGCGCTCACTGTGGATCACCGGCTGCGGCCGGAAAGCGGCGACGAAGTGCTGCGGCTCGGAGGATGGCTGTCGGCGAGAGCCATGCGCCACGAAATACTGGTCTGGACCGGAGAAAAGCCGCGAACCGGGATCCAAGAAGCGGCGCGCTTCGCGCGCTATCGCCTGCTTGGCGGCTGGTGCCGCGATCATGCCTGTCTGCATTTGCTGACCGGTCATCATCGGGATGATCAGATCGAGACGCACCTGATCCGCCGCCGGGCTCACAGCGGCCCGGACGGCCTTGCCGGGATGTCGGCAATTCGCGAGCTCGCCGACTGTCGATTAGTGCGTCCGCTGCTCGGTGTCGGAAGGGATCGCCTCGTGGCATTCCTCGAAGCTGAACGACAGCCCTTCATAAGCGATCCGAGCAACCTCGATCCCGCGTTCGAGCGGTCTCGGTTGCGGCAGGGTGGTGACGGCGCGCCGGCCGGCCAGGAAGCCAGCTCCCGCCTGCTCGGCGAGATCCGCGCCTTGGGCCATAGGCGGGCCGCCGACAAGCGCGTGCGGAATAATCTTCTTGCCCGATATGTCAGCTTGCATCCAGCCGGTTTCGCGCTGCTCGATACCGCGATGATGTCGGAGACGTCATCGGAGATGGCGGAGCGGCTGCTTTCGGCCATCACCGTCGCGATTGGCAGCGCCTCTTATCCGCCGCGGCGCGAGCGGATCGCTCGGCTGCGCGAGGCGCTCGGCGGCGCGGCGCGGCGCGGACACACTCTGGGGGGATGCCGATTTGTCTGCTGGCGAGAGCGTATCCTGGTGACGCGCGAACTCGCCAAAGCGGCGCCGCCGGTCCGCGTCCACCCGGGTGAGCGGATGATGTGGGATCGGCGCTTTGAAATTATGACGCCGCCGGCTGACGGCGGCCCCTTTACGATCGGGTATCTGGGCCTCTCAGAAACGCCGCGCCTCGATCGCTGCTCTCTGCAGCCGAGGCGGGCATGGCTGCCCCGGTTACTGTTACCGATTCTTCCGGCTGTGTGGGACGAGAAGGGCATCGCAGCCGTTCCTCATCTTGGATATAGACGCGAGGGAGTGGTCGGCTTGCCGCAGGTTGTGTTTCGACCCGTTACTTCATTGACGCAGGCGAGCTTTGCCGTTGTTTAACACCGTTCGCGTCTTATCTGTAAATCGAGCGAAAAATGGTCGCGGGTCCGGCTCTCGAAGGGGTAGTCTAGGAGGCGCGATGCCCAGCTCGTATGAAAGGCGTTCATCGTGAATAATTTCGGCAAGAATCTCGCCCTCTGGATCGTCATCGGGCTGCTTCTCGTCGCGCTCTTCAACCTGTTCCAGACCTCGTCCAGCCGCGGACCGCAAGCCACCCTGGCCTTCTCGGATTTCCTGAACGACGTCAATCGAGGGCAGGTTTCCGACGTCACGATCCAGGGCAACAACATCAGCGGCCACTTCACCGACAGCCGAGCATTCACGACCTATGCGCCAAACGATCCCAACCTGGTCAGCCGGTTGACCGACAAGGGCGTGCGCATCACCGCCGCCCCGGTCGATGAAAACGTGCCCTCACTGTTCGGCGTGCTGATTTCCTGGTTCCCGATGCTCCTCCTGATCGGCGTATGGATCTTTTTTATGCGCCAGATGCAGGGCGGCGGCGGCCGAGCAATGGGCTTCGGCAAGAGCCGGGCACGTCTGCTGACCGAAAAGGTCGGCCGCATCACGTTCGAGGACGTCGCCGGCATCGACGAAGCCAAGCAGGAGCTCGAGGAGATCGTCGAATACCTGAAGGACCCGCAGAAATTTCAGAGACTCGGTGGGAAGATCCCGAAGGGCGTGCTGTTGGTAGGTTCGCCGGGCACCGGGAAGACCCTGCTCGCCCGCGCTATCGCCGGCGAGGCGAATGTGCCGTTCTTCACGATCTCCGGCTCCGATTTTGTCGAAATGTTTGTCGGTGTCGGCGCGAGCCGGGTGCGCGACATGTTCGAACAGGGCAAGAAGAACGCGCCCTGCATCATATTTATCGACGAAATCGATGCGGTGGGGCGGCATCGCGGCGCCGGTTTGGGCGGCGGCAATGACGAGCGCGAGCAGACGCTGAACCAATTGCTCGTCGAGATGGACGGCTTCGAGGCTAATGAAGGAGTGATACTGATCGCGGCAACGAACCGCCCGGATGTGCTGGACCCGGCTCTGCTGCGCCCCGGAAGGTTCGACCGCCAAGTCGTCGTCCCCAACCCGGACGTCCTCGGGCGCGAGAAGATCCTTAAGGTGCACATGCGGAAAGTCCCGCTCGCCTCGGACGTCGATCCGAAAATCATTGCGCGCGGCACACCCGGTTTCTCCGGAGCGGACTTGGCCAATCTCGTCAACGAGGCGGCGCTGATGGCGGCGCGCAGAGGCAAGCGCTCGGTCGCGATGAGCGAATTCGAGCAAGCGAAGGACAAGGTCATGATGGGCGCCGAGCGGCGGTCCATGGTCATGACGGAGGACGAGAAGAAGCTGACCGCCTATCACGAGGCTGGTCACGCGCTTTGCATGCTCTACGCGGAGGGCCATGAGCCGCTGCACAAGGTGACGATAATTCCGCGCGGCCGGGCGCTGGGTGTTACGATGTTCCTCCCCGAGCGCGACAAATACAGTCAGTCCAAGATCGAGATCAAAGCCATGCTGGCGAGCCTTTTCGGGGGCCGCATCGCCGAGGAGTTGATCTTCGGGCCCGACAAGGTGACGACGGGCGCGGCCGACGACATCCGCCGCGCCACCGGTCTCGCGCGCCGCATGGTGACCGAGTTCGGGTTCAGTGAGAAGCTGGGACCATTGCGCTACGCCGAAAACGAAGAAGAAGTGTTTCTCGGTCACTCGGTTACGCAGCGCAAGAACGTTTCCGAGGCGACCGCCAAAGTCATCGACGAGGAGATCCGCCGGATCATCGACGAAGGCGAGCAGACCGCAAGAGAGATTTTGAGTTCTCGAATGGACGAGCTGCACGCATTGGCAAAGGGGCTGCTCGAATACGAGACGCTGGCGGTCGATGAGATTCGACGGATCATCAAGGGTGAGCGGATAGTGCGCGAAACCTCCGCGGGTCCTGCAACCGACGAACCGCGCCCCGGAAGGCGCAGCTCGGTCCCGCCCGCCGGCCGCCCCACCGGCCTCGAACCCGAGCCGCAGCCGGGCGGCTGAACCCCCAAAAGGCTGCCCACTCTCCGGCTTCGTGGCCAGTTCGGGCGGGTTTCGAAGAAATACCTCACGCCCAGGAACTGCTGCGCCGCCGGCTCCTTTAACCTTTATTTTATTGCTTCAGAACTACACCGTAAGATGACGGTGGGCAAACCTCCTTTGACTTGTGAGGAGATTTCCCTCGCGGTAGAATAGGGCTACCTGATTACAATTTTACGGGGGCGCCATGACGCGGAAGCTCTTCGGCACCGATGGGATCCGCGGGACTGCCAATAGTGAACCGATGACGCCGGAGACAGCGTTAAAAGTAGCAATGGCGGTCGGTGAATGCTTTCAGAACGGGGCCCACAAGCACCTCGTCGTCATCGGCAAGGATACTCGGCTCTCCGGTTACATGCTCGAACCCGCGCTGACCGCCGGCTTTGTGACCATGGGCATGGACGTCGTGCTGGTCGGCCCCCTCCCGACCCCGGCCATTGCCATGCTGACGCGCAGCTTGCGTGCCGATCTCGGCGTCGTTCTATCGGCGTCGCACAACCCCTACGGGGATAACGGCATCAAGCTGTTCGGACGCGACGGCTACAAGCTGTCGGACGAATTCGAGCAGAAGATCGAAACCTGCCTCGACAAAGGGCCGAGCCGGCGAGCGAGCCCGGCAGAGCTGGGACGTGTGAAGCGGCTCGACGATGCGGGCGGCCGCTATATCGAATTCGTCAAACAGAGCTTTCCTCGCGGATTACGGCTGGACGGACTGCGCATCGTCGTCGATTGCGCACACGGCGCCGGCTATAAGGTCGCGCCGACGGTATTCTGGGAGCTCGGCGCCGAGGTCTTCTCGCTCGGCGTCTCGCCGGACGGCCTCAACATCAACCGCGAATGCGGCGCGTTGTCTCCGGAACAGATGCGGCGTGAGGTTTTGGCGCGTCGGGCTGATATCGGGATTGCACTCGATGGCGACGCCGATCGCCTGATCATCGCAGACGAGCGCGGCGTCATTCTCGACGGCGATCAGCTGATGGCGCTGATCGCGACCGGGTTGGCGCGGGGCGGACGCCTCGCTGGCGGCGCTCTGGTGGCCACGATAATGTCCAATCTCGGCCTCGAGCGCTTTCTCGCCGGCCACAGCATCGAGCTGCACCGCACCAAGGTCGGCGACCGCCATGTCGTCGAAAAAATGCGCGCGCTCGGCTGCAATCTCGGCGGCGAGCAGTCCGGCCACATCATCCTGTCCGATTATGCGACGACCGGCGACGGCTTGATCGCGGCACTCCAGGTGCTGGCCTCGATCATCGAGACGGGTCGGCGGGCGAGCGAGGTCTGCCGTTTGTTCACCCCGGTGCCGCAACGGCTGCGCAGTGTGCGATTTGCGGAAGGCGATCCGCTAGCGTCCGTCCAGGTCAAACGCGCCATGGACGATGGCAAAGACCGGCTCGGCGCGGCGGGCCGTCTTGTGATCCGCAAATCGGGCACCGAGCCGGTGATCCGGGTCATGGCCGAAGGTGAGGACGAGGAGCTCGTCGCCGCGGTAGTGGACGAGATCTGCGAAGCGATCCTGGGCGCCGCTGCCGTTATTGAAGACAGCCGGCCCCGGATCGCACGGCTCGGTTCGGCACAGGCAGCGGAATAGCCGTGCCCGGGCGCGTCCTGATCATTGCCGGTTCCGATTCCGGGGGCGGCGCCGGCATCCAGGCCGACATCAAGACCGTATCGATGCTCGACGCCTACGCCGCCACGGCGATAACCGCGCTGACCGCGCAAAACACCGAGGGCGTATTCGGCGTTTTACCCATCCCGCCCGAGTTTGTTCGGCGGCAGATCGAGGTCGTGCTCGACGACATCGGCGCCGATGCGATCAAGACCGGCATGCTGCACGATTTGGCCGTCATCGAAACCATCGCTGCGGCGCTGCGCGAGCGGGCCGGCGGCATCCCGCTCGTGGTCGATCCGGTGATGGTCGCCAAGGGCGGTGCCCGGCTGATCGATCCCGCCGCGATCGACGGGTTAAAGCAGCTGCTGATCGCCCGCGCCGAGATACTCACCCCGAATTTGCCGGAAGCCGAAATTCTGTGCGGTAGGGCAATCGGGAACCTCGCCGAGATGCGCGCCGCAGGTGAAAGTCTGCTGGCGCTCGGCTGCCGGTCGGTGCTGGTCAAGGGCGGGCACCTATCCGGGAAGACCGTGTCGGATGTGCTCGTGACCAAAGCAGGCGCTCGCGTCTGGGAAAGCCCGCGGCTCTCGACCCGCCATACTCATGGGACCGGCTGCACTCTCGCCTCGGCGATTGCTGCGGGCCTGGCCCAAGGTCTGAACGTTAGAAGAGGCGGTCGACCGAGCCCGCGCCTACGTCCAGCAAGCGATCGCCAGCGCGCCGGGCTTGGGACGCGGCCACGGGCCGCTCGACCACTCTCACCCGCTCCGCTCACGCTAGGCTAACAACGCGACATTTAGAGAATCTCCCGAGTCCGAAGTGAGTCGGTGGGTTTCGCGTTGCTCTACCCGCACTACGATTTTAGGATTTGTGTAGCCGCAGGGACGCGCGACGGCAGAGAGGAACTCGCCATGGCAAAAAACTATCGGATCGCGGTGATCGCCGGCGACGGCATCGGGCGCGAGGTGATGCCGGAGGGGATCGCCGCGATGGAGGCGGCGGCGCGCGCTTACGATTTTGGCTTCCAATGGCACGAATTCGACTGGAGCTGCGAGCGCTACGTCAATATGGGCATGATGATGCCGGAGGACGGCATCGAGCGGCTGCGGCTCTACGATGCCGTTTATCTCGGCGCGGTCGGTCACCCCGAGGTGCCCGACCACGTCTCCCTGTGGGGGTTGCTCATCCCGCTGCGGCGCAATTTCCACCAATACGTCAACCTCCGTCCGGTGCGGCTCCTCGCCGGGGTTCAGTCACCGCTGCGCGACCGCGCGCCGGGCGACATCGACTTTTATGTCGTGCGCGAGAACAACGAGGGCGAATACTCGGAAATCGGCGGCCGGCTCTATGGCGGCACCGAACACGAGATGGCGATGCAGGAATCGGTCTTCACGCGGCGCGGCTGCGACCGGGTCATGCGCTATGCCTTTGAGCTGGCCCGCACCCGCAAGAAGCACCTCACCTCGGCGACGAAGTCGAACGGCATCATCCACACAATGCCGTTCTGGGACGAACGGTTCGCCGCGGTCGCGCGCGACTACCCCGACGTCAAGACCGACCAGTACCACATCGATATCCTGACGGCGCATTTCGTGCGCCATCCCGACTGGTTCGACGTCGTCGTCGGGTCGAACCTGTTCGGCGACATCCTGTCCGATCTCGGGCCGGCGGTCGTCGGCTCGATCGGCATCGCGCCGTCCGGCAACATCAACCCCGAGCGCGAGTACCCGTCGATGTTCGAGCCGGTGCATGGCTCGGCGCCGGACATTGCCGGCCGCGGCATCGCCAACCCGATCGGCCAGATCTGGTCGGGCGCCATGATGCTCGAGCACCTCGGCGAGAGCGCGGCGGCGGCGGCGGTGGAGCGCGCCATCGCCGACGTCCTCGCCGAAGGCGGCACCCGCACCCCCGACCTCGGCGGCAACGCAGGGACCAAGGATCTCGGCGCCGCGATAACGGCGGCGATCAGCTGAGCCAGCCTTCCGGCGCCGCTGGCTGTTTTTGCTGTTCTGCCGAGAAATTCTCAGCCAGCGAACTCGCGTTTCCGCGGAAATCCTCGGCCGTCGAAGCTCCAGAGAGCGAAGGAACAGCCAGTTTCCTGGCTGTTCCTTCGCTGTTTCTCACTGTTTTGATCGCCGCAATGAAGCAATCGGCACCCATGCCGCCCCCGCGAGACCTGTGTCGAATCGAAATTTCCGTACGAGAATCGTATCATAATCCGCTCTATTTGTCAACAGAGTAAAATGCTACAATCGTACTACGGTCCGGAAACGACGTTCTTCGCGCGTAATCACTCCTCCGGCATCCCGGCCTTGCGCAGCCCGGCGAAATATGTGGCTTCGTATAAAGCGCGGGTCTTCGGCACGCCGAAATAGCCGGCGGCCTTCAAGCGGGTAATGCTCGAATAGCGATCGTCGCTTGTCAGTCTGCGGGCTTCGGCAAGTTCGACGGCGGCGCGTTCGATATTTGTGGAACGGCTCGCTGCTGATTGGGAAGCGCGCAGGATGCGCTTCGATGGTAACGGCGAGGCGCTGCTCGCCGCGCATGTAACTGGAGTGCTCGCCGGTATTGGCGGTCTGACAAACGAACCCGTTCTGCCCGGTGCCATGCGTATGCGGAGATTTTACGTCAGGCTGCCGTTCCGGCGAGCCGGGATTGGCCGCACCTTGGGGAAGGCGTTACTCGAACGGGCGCGGATTACCGGCCTATTGGTGACCGTCAATGCCGCACCAGCAAGCGTTCCATTTTGGGAAGCGCTGGGTTTTATCCCAGACATGCGTGACGGACACACGCACCTTTATCGCGGGTTTTGTTAGTCGGCAGCCCGTCCCGATAAATCGCCGCTAATGTGAAGCGGCTCACACGTCTTCAGAAGTTGGCCGAGTTATTGTTCTGTCGCCGCGCACCGAGCGCAGGCAAGTCGACGCGGGCAATTCCCTTTTACGGAGAGAACCATGAGCATTATTGCTCCAACCACCGCACCCAGTCATCGCGTCCCGAGATCCTTCGCATTGCGTACCCAGGCCGCCGGGCACGATGCGTTCGTTCCCCCCGCTGCGCAAATCGATAATGGAGACGAAGCGCTCTATCCCGACAAGTCGGGGACCTACACAAAAGGCATTCTGCAGACCGGCGTCGGGCTGGTCGATCTTGCAGCCTACCAGACCTTCATCAAGGCGCTGAAGAGCGGCAAGCCGGCGGATTTCGAAAAGATTGTGCTGGGCGGGCCGCGCACGCTCAACGGTCCGCAAGGCGGTCTGGCATTCGATCTGGAATGTCTCGATTGCAGCCAGTTCGGCGTACCGCCGGCGCCGTCCTTGGCGAGCGAGGACTACGCGGCGGAACTGGTGGAACTGTACTGGGCGTCGCTGTTGCGCGATGTCCCCTTTACTCAGTATTCCTCGGATCCGACGGCCGTGACGGCGGCAACGGAATTGTCGTCGATCGCCAGCTACAAAGGACCCAGAGACGCCGGCAACAAGGTCACTCCGAACCTGCTGTTCCGCGGCGGCTTCGCGGGCGACACGATCGGCCCCTATATGTCCCAGGTTCTGCTTCAGGACACGATGATGGGGGCGTTGCCGATCACGCAGAAATACATGACGTTCAAAAAAGCCGTCGATTACATGCTCGACAAGAACACGTTCATGCAGGTGCAGAACGGGATCTCTACGGGATTGAAGCTGCAGCCGGACGTGCCGCTGTTTCTGCACGATGGACGAGGCTTGGCCGCGTACACTCATTCCGATGTGCTGTACCAGGCGTACTTTACCGCGTACCTGGTATTGAACACGATCAATGGCGGCAACCCGGCGCCGTTGAACCCGGGGAACCCGTACAATACGTCCAAGACGCAAAACGGGTTTGGCACGATGGGTCAGCCCGACATCGCAGCGACCCTGACCGCGGTGGCGCGCGAGGCGCTCAACGCCGTATGGTACCAGAAATGGTATGTGCATCTTCGCCATCGTCCGGAATCCGGCGGCGCGATCGTCCATTTGGAGCAAATTGGCGAAGGCAACATGATCCAGGGCCACGTCAGCGACACGGTGCTTGGCTCCAAGGCGGTGCAGAGCGCGTTCGCGACCAACAACAGTTACTTCCTGTCACAGGCCTTTCCCGAGGGTTCGCCGACGCATCCCTCGTATCCGACCGGACACGGCGCGGTGGCGGGGGCCTGTATCACCGCCTTGAAGTTCTTTTTCGACGGCGATTTTGTCCTGCCGAACCCGAAGGTGCCGTCAAATGACGGAACGACGCTGAACAACTACACGGGCGCTGACGCCGGCCAGCTGACGGTCAACGGCGAGCTGCACAAGCTGGCGCACAATATCAGCTATGGTCACGGCATTCATGCCGGCATTCACTGGCGCAGCGATACCGAAACGTCGATGCAGTTGGGCGAGGCGGTCGCGCTGAGCCTTCTGCAGGACCGCGCCCACACCTACAACGAGAAATTCACTGTCAGGCTGACGAAGCTCGACGGTAGCGTCGCGACGATCTCCAATCAGTAAAGCCTAAGCCCGCTATTGCTGGACGCCGGCGCCGACAGCACGTCTTCAATGCTGTCGGCCCCGGCTGCCCGCTGCTGCCATGCCGGCATTATTCGGCGGCGGCTTCTTTGGAGACGCAGGTGCCCTCGAAGAAGCGCGGGTTCTGCATACCCCATAGGCTTGCACCGCATTCGAGAAGGCGAAGGCGCGGAAATCGTCGGCGATGATGTGGCCGTCCTCGACCAGCTCGTAGGGTGCATATGCTCCAATGCCTTGGCGCTGCGCCGCTCCCAATGCTCGAGACGATGTTGTAGGCGCGGATCACGGTGTGCGGCGGGGGGCGTCCTCCTGAATGCGCCGGAAGCGCAGCCCGGCGGTCGGGTAGACGACCGCGAAATCGAGGCCGATCTCATAGAGGCGGTCGTATAGCAGCTTCCGCATCATCGCGGTGGTTGACTGCCGAACGGTGCCCGATAAGCTGATCCGGGTTCGCCGAACCGAGATCAAACCGGACGGAATACCGAAAAGGAGACGGCGATGGAAGAGCTGCGAGTAGTTGCGACCGCCGGCGGTCACGCCATGGTCGGGGCGGAGGGTCTCGCCGCGTTTCGTGCCAGGCTACGAGGCCCGCTGTTGCTCTCCGGTGATGAGGGTTACGACGAGGCGCGCACCGTCTGGAACGCGCTGATCGATCACCGGCCAGCGCTGATCGCCCGCTGCTCAGGCGCGGCCGACGTCGTCGCGGCGGTGCAGTTCGCGCGCCAGCACGATCTGCTCGTCTCGATAAAAGGCGGCGGTCACGGCGTCGCTGGCAAGGCGGTCTGCGACGGCGGTCTGATGATCGACCTGTCGCGCATGAAGAGCATCCGCGTCGACCCTGTCGCGCGCATCGTCCGCGCGGAGCCGGGCGTGCTCGGGACGGACCTCGATCGCGAGACGCAGGCCTTCGGTCTGGCAACGCCGGTCGGCACCGTCTCGACTACCGGCATTGCCGGCTTAACGCTCGGCGGCGGACAAAGCTGGCTCGGAAGCAAATTTGGCTTTGCCATCGACAATCTGCTGTCGGTGGACATCGTGACGGCGGACGGGACCTTGCGCACCGCCAGCGCGATACAGCACGAGGATCTGTTCTGGGGCATCCGCGGGGCCGGGCACAATTTCGGCGTCGTGACCTCGTTCGAATACCGTCTGCAGCCGGTCGGTCCGGTTTTGGGCGGTCTCGTTATTCATCCCTTGTCCGAGGCCGTCAACGTTTTGCGCTTCTACCGCGACTTCACCGCCTCCCAGCCCGACGAGCTGCAAACTTGGGCGGGCATTCTAACGACACCGGACGGAAATGCGGTCGTGGCGCTAGTCCCCTGCTATGTGGGATCGCTGTCTGAGGGTGAACGCCTGCTCGCGCCGCTGCGGCGCTTTGGCAGCCCAGCGGCCGATACGGTTGCACCAATTCCCTACGTCGCGATGCAGACGCTGTTCGACGCGGCGTTGCCGCATGGGCGGCTGGGCTATTGGAAGACCGGCCTGACCAACCGCATCGACGACGCGGTGATCGGGGCCACCGTCGAATATGCCAACAAGGTTCCGTCGCCGCATACGATCATCATCTTTGCCGAGCTCCACGGCGCGTACAGCCGGATCGGCAAGACGGATACCGCTTATTATCACCGAGATATGCAATACGATCTGATTGCCCTATCAGTGTGGACCGATCCGGCCGATACCGAGCGCAATATCCGCTGGACCCGCGACATCTTCGCGGCGTGGGAGCCGCATCTGGCGCCCGCGGCCTATGTCAATGATCTCGGCGACGAGGGCGAGGAACGGGTGCGGAGCGCCTATGGTGAGAACTACGCGAGGCTGGTTGCGCTCAAAGCCAAATACGATCCCACCGACTTCTTCTGCCTCAACCAGAACATAAAGCCGATCTCGTGAGGCCAAACTAGAACTAGGGGCCGGGAATTACCAGCCTCTGGCCATTTCGTCGCGCACTGACTTGGGCTCTTGAAGTCCGGCGTGTCGAGGCCTTCGGTTAACCCGCCGCAGGCGTAGGGAGAAGGTCGCGGGTTTTCTGCGCTGCCGCCACTGTGGGGCAGGACACGACGCGGGTCCGGACAGTACGCTGCGCGATGCCGCCCTCGGGACGGCGCCGTGTCGGCGGCGGTGCGGTGCCGGGCTACTCGGCGGCGGTGA
>CAWBFS010000048.1:0-88925 GCA_963788085.1 uncultured Alphaproteobacteria bacterium | reverse complement strand
GGGGTTCATCTTCGCTAATCAAACGGTCACGCTGTCAGTCGGTCGAGCCCCCAAGACGCTGCTCAGTTTTGGTCGACGATACTCTTGCAGATTCGTCTATTCGGGGGATTTAGCCGGAACACAACGAGGATTGGGTCGTCGAGGGGACGAGGATCACGCGGTCAGCTTTATCCGACCGGGACCGGTGCCTGCGGTACCGTGCGCCCGAACACCGGGTCGTGGCGAAAAGATGCGGGCCGCTGATGCGAATTCACCGATCGGGGAAACCGACCCGGCGCAACCCAAGGTTCAGCGTTTTGTCCTGCAATTCCCAATATCGTGGGTTGCCGAGCCACGGATTTTCGGCCTGCATCCGCGCCAATGTTTTGATTGCTGGCTTCCATCTCAGCGACTCTGCAAGGGACGCTCTCGCTGTGTCGAGATCACCCTTCACACCGTATGCTCCGGCCAGATAGAGGTGGGGTACCCAGAAGTGATCATTAGCGGCACGTGCCGTTTGCAACAATTCGATTGCTTGATCAAGGTTACCCAACAACAGATGACATGTACCAAACGCCCAATTGTTAATGGCAGCAATGGAATAATCACTCGGGCTGAGACGGACCACTTCTTCGAATTGCCGACATGTCGGATTGCCGAGGTACAACGAGGTCTCACCGAGATGTAGGTGAGCACGAGCGTTATTGGGATCGAGCGCCACACTAAATCCGAATTCCTTATGAGCCTCGGGTAATCGGTTCTGCATCTGTAGAACCACCCCCAATGCAAAATGAGCCGACGACATCCGGTACGCCGTATCGCCCTTATCCAACACCTCGATGAGTAACCGTTCAGCCCGTTTTGGGTCTTCCTGTAGAACTGGCGACCATTCGTCCGACAATTTACCACCGAGGACGTAAGCCAAGCCAATCCGGGCCTCGTTTGAGTCTCCATCCAGCCCCAAAGCTTTCTCGAAATCTTGACGAGCCTCCTGCCACCGAGTTGTGGAATAAGGCGTGGCGACCAAGGCCCAGCCACGATCGAGCAAATCTCGAATCACCGGATCTACAGGAAGTTTCTCGGCCTCATTCGCAAGAGGATGATCGGCTGGCGTTTGAGGTTCTGGTTGGGGTGGTGGTGGAGGTTTTTCCGCTACCACAGCAGGTCGAGGCGGAGGTTTTTCCGCTACCACAGCAGGTCGAGGCGGAGGTTTTTCCGCTACCACAGCAGGTGGAGGCGGAGGTTTTTCCGCTACCACAGCAGGTCGAGGCGGAGGTTTTTCCGCTACCACAGCAGGTGGAGGCGGAGGTTTTTTCGCCAACACAGGAGGCGCAGAAGGTGCAGGCGGAGGCGAAACAAAAAAAACACTGGCTATCGAGACGCCGAACAGTCCTGCCCCGGCGCAGAGGAGCACGGTGGAAAGCAATCTTTCCGCACGCGATGGTGCGTCGCTTGCACCAGTTTGCCCTGTGATGTTCCCCACCTAGTTTTCCCTCCGCATTCGCGACGCGCACATCGACTCGGCCCGCATTAGGCGAGACCCGTGCGACCATTGCCTTAACCTCTGGCCGGTGACATCCGCCTGATCTTCCAAAGAGATGCCACCGATAGCTCGATCCTCGTGACCCACGTATCGGTGGTTCTCTGCTATCCCAGGCAGGAAAACGCTGAACCCCGGATTGCGTCCTGCCGGGTTGCACGATCAATGATCGCCGGTGGTCTCGTGGTAAGCGATGATCATCCTTTGGTGTTTCTGATATTCGGCAAACTCCCGGAACAACGCTTCGCCAGCACGCGGATGCTCGTGGTTAGGAATGACCGTTTGTTGCTGTGTGCGATATTCGGCAAAGTCCCGGAACAGGGCTTCGCGCTCTTCTGCACCGAGAGGAACTCGCGCTTCCACGGTTGCTTCGCCTACAACGGGATTC
This sequence comes from uncultured Alphaproteobacteria bacterium, assembly GCA_963788085.1. Taxonomy (GTDB): domain Bacteria; phylum Pseudomonadota; class Alphaproteobacteria; order ATCC43930; family CGMCC-115725; genus AP-15. The sequence goes on along the minus strand of CAWBFS010000048.1, from coordinate 87,018 downwards.
CGCGACGCGAAAGCTTTGGGCTCGGGGATTAGTTCGGCCTGTTTTAACCACTGCTCGGCTGCCGGAAATCGGGTCCATCCCGAAACTGGGGTACTGACATCGAAATCTCGCCATTTTGGACGGCGGGCTTTTATGTCCTTGAGGTTTCCAAAGAAAGCTTCCACGAAGCGATGTACTCTGGGAATAGCGCTCCGACTTAATAGGCCAATTGTATGCCACCAGGACGGTTCCGACTGCGACAGTGTTGACCGCGGCATCTTTCGAAACTAGATCAGGGTAATCGTCGGAATTTATAGTGATTGGCGTATAGTTTGGGAGCATATCAGCCCTGATCGGCAGGAAGTGGAGGTGTTCGTCCGGTCTAATGTCTTGGAATAGCCGTGATGGCTTAGTCGCTACATAAATCAAAGCCGAAATTTCTCCCTGCCGTAACTTATCGAGGGCGAGCGGCTGGGTAAGGTTGTCACATCGGACCGGACCCCGAGAGCGTTGAAGATAGTTGTTGCCGTCGTATAGGTTCCGCTGTCACGCAGGCCGAAATTGACTTTTTTCCCTCTTAAATCGTCGATCGACTGGATGTCTGGTCCGGCCAGGAAATGAAAGTCTTGATCATACAGCTTCGTGACGTATTGCAGGTATTTTTCGACGCCGGGAAAGGGGGGATTGCGCTTGATTTGATCGAGCACGTCGGTCTGCACGATGCCAAAATCGATGCCGCGAGCGAACATGACATCCTCGGCATTTTGCAGCGCTCCGGCCCCAGCGACCGGTAGGAGTCGCAAGCCGTTCTGTTCGGCGGCAAGGGTCAATGCGAGATCGGTCGTGTAGTCCGTCCCTTCGGACACGATGCCGACAAGACCGGTGTTTATCGTATCGCGCAATTTATGGCGTAAGATCGCGTCCTGGTCCTCGTGGGAGGACGCAGGTTTTGCTTTATGCTCTGAGTCAGCATAGACGGGTGTAGCGGCAAGTAGCCCGCAGAATGCCACTAAAACGGTTCGGTTGACATTGGCACACCTATCCATCCGCCGACCTCCGTACTCGTCTCATTAACAAACGTTAATACAGAGTAAAAGTTCCCGCCCGCTATAGGGATGATTGTAGCTATTTGTCACCAAATGAGATTTAAGGTTAATGGCTGACGCCATCCGGTCAAAGTAAGCTGGTCACTTTGGTAATCTGATTACTTCCGGGAATCTAGATATGCGAGGGCCTTATGACAGGAGGAGGGCCGTCTGAGTCTAATCTAAAGTTCCGAGTTTCGACAGATCAGTGGATCAGAAAGGGCTGGGTCGCGAGCCCCGCTCCCAACAGCTAAAAGGTCACCAGCGAAAGCAAACCGGACGCGTATTTCATGGATGCGCTCATCCGAAAGCCAAAATCGGCCCGAACTGCGGCAGCAACGCCTTTTGGGACGGCGACCGAAATGCTGGTGCACGACCGTGGCGGACACTAATCAGCGACAGAGGTATCGTGGCTCCGACCAAATGTGATGGACGACAACGGTCAGTCACCTTTGGGCTACGGCAAAGGTGATCCGGATCTCGATCGTTCGCCGGACCAGTAACGGGATCGGGTATTCCGCTGAATCTGAAACAGGGCAAGGAGGGAACCGCCATGGGGACGCAGGATGGAAAGGTGGCGATCGTGACGGCGCAGCCCGAGGTCTGGGACGAGCCTACGCAAAACGGCTCGCCGGTTTAGGAGCGAAGGTCGCGGTCGCTGACCTGAACCTGCGCTCGTATGAGGAATTCGAGGCCGAGGCGAAGGACATGACCGCCGACAGCACCGTCGCCGAGATTGAGGCCGCAGGTGGTACGGCTTTGGGGGTCGAGGTCGATGTACGTGACCATGCGGCTGTGGAAGCGATGGTCGCGCGGATAGTCCAGGAATGGGGTCGGGTCGATGTCCTGGTCGCGAATGCGGGTGGAGGTCGTGGCAGGCCGATGGACACCAAGGCCAGCACCCTCGATCCGGCGCTCTTGAAGCTTGTGACGGAGATGAACCTGTTCGGGACCGTCTATTCCTGCAACGCCGTCGCGCCGATCATGAAGCAGCAGCGTTCCGGCAAGATCATTACGGTTAGCTCGGTCGCCGGGATCGCACCGTCCGCCGATGGCGGCTACGCGCATTACGGCGCAGCGAAAGCCGCTATCGCCCACTACACGCGGTATCTCGCGCAGGATCTCGGGCCGTTCGGGATCACGGCCAACTGTATCGCCCCCGGTGTGATCGCGACCGGGCGGATTATGGCGACGGTCATTCCTGGCAGCATCCAGAGCAATCGTGATCGCGCCGAGTTAGTCGCCCTACGGCGGCTCGGGACCGTTGAGGACTGCGCCAAGGTGGTCGAGTTCCTCGCGACTGATCTGTCGGACTATGTGACAGGAGCGGTGATCCCGATAGATGGTGGGTTAGTGCGAGGATAGGCAACTCACCACTTTGAGCATTCCATCCGGCTTCTCACCTCCGAAGCGGTCGGAATCGCCCGAGCAAACTGATGAGTTGGAGTCGAAACCGGAGTTCACGAAGGCAGATCACTGATTCCGAAAAGTCATTGATTTCTGTGACTTACAGGTGCCTCGGTGCGAATCCCTCACCCGGCACCAAGGGCCACTCAGTGCCGTCCCGGAATTGTCCACCATTCGAGCGTGTTCATCACTGGAAGCGCGCCGAACGCCGGTTGATGCGCGGCACACAAAAATCGAGCGCCGCAGGTGCGGCGCTCGATGAGTTGCGATCCGCCCGAAGCGGGCGTCGATCGGCGATCAGTGGAAGAAGGTGCTGTCGATATGTGTGATGCCAAGAAGGGTCATCGTAGAGCCGTCGGGCAGCGTGATCACGGTGCTTCCGCCACTGACATTGGCCGTCGCCACTACGTTGGCGACTGTCCCGGCATCTTGGCCCGCGAAGCTGATCCCGTCGCCATGCGCCTGGTTGAAGCCGACGACGGTATCCTGGCCTCGTACCCCGCTGTCTTGTATCAAGGTACCCCCGGTCCCGGCGAAGATTTGATTGTGGCCGGACCCGCCATCGATCGTGTCGGCCCCGCTGCCACCAAAGATCGTGTCGTTGGCCCCGCCGCCGATGACCAGATCCGACCCGGAGCCGCCATGGACCAATAAGGGGCCCGACCCGCCAAAGATCGTGTCAGCGCCGCCCCCGCCAAAGATCGTGTCGGGGCCGTCGCCGCCCCAAACCAGATCCGGCCCGCTGCCGCCGACGATCAGGTCGCCGCCGTGACCGGCCAAAATCGTGTCGGCGCCGCTGCCGCCAGCGATCGTATCTTTGCCGTCCCCGCCCACGACAAGGGTCGAACCGCTGCCCGCGGTGATCACGTCCCTGCCGCTGCCGCCGTAGATCGTCGTCGGGCCGCCGCCGCCGGTGATCGTCGCAGTGCCCACTCCGCCGTATATGGCGGTCGGGCCGCTGCCGCCGGTGATCGTGTCCGGCCCGTCTCCCGCAAAGATTGAGGTAGCGCCGCTGCCGCCCATGATCACATCGCCGCCGTGACCGGCATTGATGGTATCGGGACCGCTGCCGCCGATGATCGTGTCCTTGCCGTCTCCGCCGACAATCAATTCAGAGCCGCTTCCTCCGACGATCAGGTCGCGCCCGTTGCCGCCATATATCGTGTCGGGGCCGCTGCCGCCCTGGATTGTGTCGGGCCCGTTGCCACCGAAGATCTGGTCGGCACCCGAACCGCCGAAAATCATGGTAGGGCCGTCGCCGCCGTAGATCGTGTCGTTGCCCGTTCCGGCAATGACGGTGTGCGGGCCGCCGTCGGTAACCTGCACGCCGTAATCGCCGGCCACCATATTTATGGTGTTGCCGTCCGGCGACAGCATCGCCACCCCTTGATACCCCGGTGGTATGGCGGCGGAGCCGGATCCCGAGGTGAGCAGCTCGAGGTTGAACAACCCGGCGAGCGGCGGGGGCATACCGACGCCGTCCGGGGTCGCGACCACATTCATGTTATTGCCGTTTGCGAAGAGCGTATACTGTCCGCCCGGAACCGATGCCATTTGCCCGTTCCCCTCTGAATTGTCGCCGCACTGCCGCGCACGACCAATGGATGAACTCGATGGGGAACAGAACACGCTTTGCGGGTTTCGTCGACCCTTTTCTATTCCAATTTTAATCGGTTGTGCTTCGATATTGTCGCAGTACGAAACGAGTATTGCCGGAGAATTCGTATCTAATCTCTGACAAAGGAAGCATAGGCTGGGAGGCGGCCAATCGGCGAGGGTGCCTCTTCTCGGTGCTGACCCTACCCTTCGGCGCAAATACAAGCTAGACTCCGCGGCTGACCTGACCACCTGAAAGGACAAGAGCGATGGTCACCGAAGAGCGCGCCAGCGTCTGTACTTTCGATTGCCCTGATGCCTGCAGTCTGCGCGTCAGTGTCGCCGATGACCACATCGTCAAGGTGCGCGGTTCTGATGCGGTGCCCTACACGGCCGGGGTCATCTGCAACAAGGTGGCTCGCGAGATGACCGAGTTCGTGCACGGACCAGGGCGTCTGCTGCATCCGCTGCGCCGCCTCGGGCCCAAAGGCTCGGAGCAATTCGAGCGGATCTCGTGGGACGCGGCGCTCGACGAAATCCACAAGCGGGTCAACGAGATCGTCGATCGCTGGGGTCCTCAGGCGGTGATGCCGTTGAACTATGCCGGCCCGCACGGCTTGCTGGCCGGAGACAGCATGTCCTCGCGGTTTTTCAATCGCCTGGGCGCCACTCAGCTGTATCGGCGCGCGCTGTGCGGCGGCGTGCGCAGCGAAGCATGGTCGGGGACCTATGGCGCCGTGCCCGGATGTCCACCCGAGCTTGCTGAGGCCGCCAAGCTCAATCTGGTGTGGGGCAACAACGCGACCGTCACCAACCTTCATCTCGTCCGCTGCGTCCGCAACTCGAAGCGCGCCGGCGGCCGGCTGGTAGTAGTCGACCCGCTGCGCACCAAGATCGCCGAGCAGGCGGATCTGCACCTGCAACTACTGCCGGGCACCGATACTCTGCTCGCCTGGTCGTTGGCTGCGGAGCTCGAGCGCTCAGGCGCTCTGGATACGGCATTCATTGCCGCTCACGTATTGGGAGCCGAGGATTTCATGGCTCGGGCCCGCCAATGGCCGGCGGCGCGAGCGGCCGCGGTTTGCGGGCTGAGGGAGAACGATATCCTGACCCTCGCGCGCTGGCTCGCCGAGATCGAGCCTCTGGTGCTTGCGCCAGGAAACGGCCTCGAACGCGGCCGCAACGGCGGCAGCGCAGTCCGTGCGGCAATCGCCTTGCCGGCGCTGCTCGGAAAGCTGGGCAGGGGCAACGGCATCGTGCTCGGTGCGAGCAACGCCTTTCCGAAGACCCCGAACCGGCTGCAGCGGCCCGATCTGATCCCCGACGGCACCCGCACCCTCAACATCAATGATATCGGCCGCCATCTCGCCGAGAACGACATCGATCCGCCGCTGCGGGCGCTGTTCATTTATAACCACAATCCCATCGTCGTGCACCCCGACCAGAACCGGATGCGCCGCGGCCTCGCCCGTCCGGATGTGTTCGCCGTCGGCATTGAGCTGACGATGACCGAAAGCATGAGGTACTGCGATGTGGTGCTGCCCGCGGCCACCCATTTCGAGTATGCCGATCTCTATCCGTCCTACGGCCATCATTGGCTGCAGCGCGCCGAACCGGTGATCCCGCCGCCGGGCGAGGCGCTGCCGAACACCGAGATCTTCCGCCGGCTCGCCGCGCGCTTCGGCTTTGACGAGCCGTGCTTCAAGGCGACGGACCAGGAATTGATGGACGACGCCGTCGATACCGCGGATCCGCGTTTTCTCGGCAAGAAACCGAGCGAGATACCGACAGACCGGGCAGTGCAGATGACGGGCCCAAACGGCGAGCCGCTGGTCCTGTTCGAAAATATCTTCCCTGCCACGCCGTCAGGCAAAATCGAACTGAGGTCGGAGACATTGGCCAAGCGGTGGGGATCGGCGGCGTTGCTGCCGGGTTGGCGGGAGCGAGAGGTTTCCCATCCGCTGATGCTGATTTCGCCGGCCTCAGACAAGCGCATATCCTCCACTCTCGGCGGCCTCGGCGCTTCGCATCAGGCGCCGCCGCTCTTGATGAACCCCGAGGACGCGAGCCGGCGAGAGCTCCGTCACGGCATCGAGGTGCGCTTATGGAATGAGCGCGGCGAGGTCATCTTGCCGCTCATGGTGACTTCGGATGTGCCGCCGGGTGTCGTTGCCAGTGAGAAGGGAGCGTGGTTGGCGACGAGCCGCACCGGGCAGACGATTTCGGCCCTGGTCTCGTCGGATCTCAAGGCCGATCTCGCCGAAGGCGCATGCTTCAACGATACGCAGGTCGAGGTCAGCCGGCTTTGAGCATGAACCCGGCATCTACAGATCCGCTGATCGGCGTAATCAACGCCGGCTCCTCCTCCGTCAAGTTCAGTTTTTACGAGGGCGAGCGGCGGATTCTTACTGGGCAGGTCGACGGGATCGGAGCACTTCCAAGACCGACGAGAACCCCATGATCGCCCGCCACCGCCGTGCGCTGGTGGGAAGCTGAAATTAGGATCGAGGAAACATGTGCGAAAATCGCAGCATTGTGACAGGTAATTTTTCCGCTGCGGATCTGGTACCGGATGGCCGCGCACGATGCGTCCCCGAGGTGTTCTGAAGGCCGGTGCCGAAGAAGCCGTCACCGTGCATGGGTCTCAGAGCCACTCGGCCACCGTCGCTAACCCGCGACGGTCGATCCGGGCCTGGCAGGATCGGTTCCGAGAGCCCGCTCTATCGGTCTTGCTGGTTCTCGAAATCTGCCTGATCTTTCTCGGTGCGCCGTTGGCAGCGAAAGGAGTGCCGCTGGCTAAGCCGATCATCGAGACAATGTTACTGGCGGTGGTGGTGATCGTCGGCACGCTGTCCCAGAGACGCGGCGCGATTGCAGCGATACTGCTCGGGCTGGCAGCCATCTTGGCGAACAACTCGCTTGGGTCGCAATGGTCACCGGCTGTAGCGAGCGTACTCCAACGCGGCGGCACTATCCTCACCTTCCTGGCACTGAGCTGGGTGGTGTCGCACGCGGTCTATGCGCCTGGCCGCATAACCTTCCACCGCCTTCAAGGTGCGGGTGTGCTGTATTTGAACGCCGCGATAATCTTTGCCGCGGTATTCACCCTGATCTGGGAACTGAGCCCCGGCGCGTTCATCGGCCTCCCGACCACGACAGACGACCTGGGCGAGTTCGCCATGATGGTGTATTTCAGCCTCGCGACCTTCACCACGACCGGATACGGCGACATCGTGCCGGTCGATCCGTTTGCCCGCAGCCTGGCTAATCTGGAGTCGGTTTTGGGGCCATTCTATCTCGCCATCACGGTTGCCCAACTCGTGACTCTGGAAGTTGAAGACCGGCGCCGCTAACCTCCGATCGTTCTCGTCTCGTTACCGTGGGTACTCCGCATGCAGCGAATCCGTGTCCTTATGTTCTCCGCCACAACACTCGCATGTATTGATATCTCGGCGATTGCCTATGCGCAGTCCTACCCGCCGCCCCCCCCCGGTTATGGCTATGGCCCTCCGCCTTGCCAGGCCGTTACACCCGGCCCTTTGCAGGGCGCGGGAAGGGGCGCGGCGGGAGGCGCATTGATCGGGGCGATTTCGGGCAATGCCGGGCGCGGCGCCGCTATCGGGGCCGGCTTCGGCGCCCTCCGCAGTGCAGTACGTCGCGGTTCAGCCCGCAGCGCGGGAGCCTGTTACTGAGGCAAAGAACGATTGACGAGAACGCGAGCGGCTCAGCCAAACTGCAAAGCCTCAGACAGGGGACAATGATGAACAAAGAAGTCGTGGCCATTTTTGTGGCATGCTCTCTCGCAGCATGCGCGCAGCCGCCTGCCCCACAGCAACAAGCAGCGCCGCCGCCTGTGCCCGCGGCGCCGCCGGAGGCCGCCGCACCGACCTACGCCACGAGTCACGTCCGAGGCGCAGATCGCACCAGGACGATGGGATGTCGAGCGGGTACGCTGCTCCGACCTGCTCGGCGCCGCGGATGACGACCGGGCGGCAGCTGCGATGTTTTATTACGGCTACTTGGCGGCGAAAGCTGGGATCCACGTGATCGATGTGAGCCAAATCGACGGCAATATCAAAAAGGTGATGGACCGCTGCGCCGCCGCGCCGAATATCACTGTGCCGCAGGCCTTCCGCCAAGCACTCGTCCACCACCGATGAAGTTCCTCGCAGGAGAATGAGATGGCATTTGGGCTGAGCGCCGAGCAGCGGGAACTGCGGGAAGCCGTCGCGCGGCTGTGCGCCCGCTTTGGCGACGAATACTGGCTGAAGAAAGACGAGGAGGGAGGCTTTCCGCACGAGTTCCATCAGGCGATGGCCGCGGCCGGCTGGCTCGGCATTGCAATGCCGGAGGCTTATGGCGGCAGCGGGCTCGGCATCACCGAAGCCGCGATCCTGATGCAGGCGGTCGCGGAATCCGGCGCGGGGTTCAGCGGCGCCTCGGCGATCCACATGAACATTTTCGGGTTGCACCCGGTCGTCGTCTTCGGCACCGACGAGCAGAAGCAGCGCTTTCTGCCGCCATTGATTGGCGGTAACGAAAAAACCTGTTTCGCGGTGACCGAGCCCGACGCCGGGCTGGACACGACTCGCCTCAAGACGCGGGCGGTGCGCGACGGCGACCATTATGTGCTCACGGGCCGGAAGATCTGGATCTCGACCGCCCAGGTCGCCGAAAAGATGCTGATCCTCGCGCGCACGACGCCGATCGAGGAGGTCGCGCGCCCTTCGCTTGGGATGACCTTGTTCTACACCGATCTCGACCGCAGCGCCGTCGAGGTGCGCGAAATTCCGAAGATGGGCCGCAAGGCGGTCGAATTCGAACCTGCTCTTCATCGACGGGCTGAAGGTGCCGATCGAGGACCGCATCGGCGAGGAGGGCAGGGGCTTTCATTACATCCTGCACGGGATGAACCCGGAACGCATCCTGATCGCCGCAGAGGCGGTTGGGCTCGGCCGCGCCGCGCTCGGCCGCGCCGCCCGCTATGCCCGGGAGCGCGTCGTCTTCGGCCGGCCGATCGGCCAGAACCAGGCGATCCAGCACCCGCTCGCCGAACGCTGGATCGAACTGGAAGCGGCCGAGCTGATGGTGTTGCGCGCGGCCGCCGCCTATGACTGCGGCGAAGAAGCCGGCGCCTACGCCAATGCGGCCAAATACTGTGCCGCCGAGGCCGGCTTCCGCGCCTGCGAAACCGCAGTCATGACGCATGGCGGCATGGGCTACGCCCGCGAATACCATGTCGAGCGCTACTTCCGCGAGATCCAGATCGCCCGCATCGCCCCGGTCAGCCCCCACCTGATCCTCAGCCACATCGCCGAGCGCGTGCTGGGATTGCCAAAATCGTATTGACGGTCGGATAAGCGGGCCTCGCGCCGAGATCCAACAGCGAGCTTGGTTAACGCCGTAATAAGCTAAGCCGCCGCCGCATCGGCTCGTCCTTCAGGCACTACTGCACAACCTTCGATCAACCGGCAGCCCCGTGCGTGCAGGCGCAGCGCTAGCCGTGAACTGGAAGGCCTGGGGCTCGCAAACGGTCCCATTTGGGTCGCATGAGATCCCCGTCGGCGCGGTCGTTGTTCTGACGCCTTCGCCCGGGACGGCGACGAGCGGACATATGAGTTTTTTTCCGCCTTCGATCCGGAAACCAACATCGCGATCATTTTGGACGCAGCGCGTCGTACAAAGGGTTTCTGTTCGGCTTCGTCGCTAGACGCGGCGATGGTCGCATTTGTGCGCTTTGTAGAACGCCCGAAGGATACGACTGGTGAAATTGCTAGACGTACGCAAATAGCAAACCAGCTTTGATTTCACCGCCAGGTAGCGGATCCACAGGAAATTTTATGCCTCCTTTCGATCGATTCTTGAGGCCCCGATGTTCGCGTCGCGTCGCTATTCGTGGCCCAGGTGCCGGTTGGCTGCTTCCAGTTCGAAATGATGTTGACCAGGCAGCTAAGATCTCGCGGAATAGAGATACAGGCATTCCGCCTGCGCCCGGGAGCCTGAAATATGACATTACGGGTCGCGATCGGTGGGTTTGGTGCGATCGGGAAGGTGGTGGCCCGGCGTCTCGATCAGGGTGTCGAGGGGCTGACACTCACCGCCGTGGCTGCGCGTGACGTTGCGCGGGCGGAAGCGGCAATGGCGAGCTTTGCGCGACGAGTGCCGGTAGTGCCGCTAGGTCGGCTGTGGGAAGAGGCCGATGTGGTCGTCGAATGCGCTCCGGCTGCAGTGCTGCGCCAGCTCGCCGAACCGGCGCTCGGGCATGGCCGCATTGTCATGTCGTTGAGTTGCGGTGCCCTTCTGGACAATTTGGATTTGGTCGAGCTGGCGCGTCGCAATGGTGGCCGCATTCTCGTGCCGACGGGAGCATTGCTCGGGCTCGACGCTGTGATTGCCGCGGCCGAGGGCGGCATATCCAATGTGACGATGATCACGAGAAAGCCGCCTAGCGGGCTGGCGGGGGCGCCCTATCTCGAAGCCAATAACATTGACGTTGCCGGATTGACCGGGCCCAAACGCGTCTTCAGTGGCACGGCGCGCGAGGCGGCGCGCGGCTTTCCCGCCAATGTTAATGTCGCGGCGGCATTGGCATTGGCCGGGATCGGGCCCGACCGCACCACGGTCGAGATCTGGGCCGACCCGAACGTCACGCGCAATATTCACCGCATCGAAGTCGAAGCCGACGCCGCGCGCCTCTCGATGCAGATCGAGAACGTGCCCTCAGACGACAATCCGCGCACTGGCCGCCTGACCGCGCTATCGGTTATCGCCGCATTGAAGAAGTTGTCGAGCCCGCTCGCCATCGGCACCTGACCTCGCCGTCAGGCGGCGTAGCGCAAAGTGAAGCGGGCCCAGACGTCGCCGAGCGCCGCCACCAGCGCCTCCATATCAGAGTCGCTGTGCAGTGGCGTCGGGGTCAGCCGCAGGCGTTCGGTGCCGCGCGGCACGGTCGGGTAATTGATCGGCTGGACGTAGATCCGGTGACGGTGCAATAGCTCGTCACAGGCGGCTTTGCAGAGGCTGGGATCGCCGACAATCACCGGGACGATATGGCTCGCCGACGGCATAACCGGCAGGCCGGCCTCGGCGAGGCGTCGTTTCAAACTTGCCGCGCGTTCCTGGTGGCGATCGCGTTCGACTTGGCTCTGCTTGAGATGGCGTATCGCGGCGAGGGCGCCGGCGGCGAGCGCGGGCGGCAATGAGGTCGTGAAAATGAAACCCGGCGCGTGGCTGCGCAGAAAATCGACGAGCGCCGCCGAGCCCGCGACATAGCCGCCGATCGTGCCGAAGGCCTTGCCGAGGGTGCCCTGGATCACCGTCGGGCGATGCATGACCCCGTCGCGCTCGGCGATGCCGCCTCCCCGCGGGCCGTAGAGCCCGACCGCGTGCACCTCGTCGAGATAGGTCATCGCGCGGAAGCGGTCGGCGACGTCGCACAGCTCGGCGATCGGCGCGATGTCGCCATCCATCGAATAGACCGACTCGAAGCACACCAGCTTCGGCCGGCCGGGGGCGACGCGGTCGAGCAGGCGCGCGAGATCGGCCGGGTCGTTGTGGCGAAAGACGTGCTTCTCGGCGCGGCTGTTGCGGATGCCCGTGATAATCGAGGCATGGTTGAAGGCGTCCGAGAACACCGCCATGCCCGGCAATTCGCGCGCCAGGGTCGACAGCGCCGCGTCGTTGGCGACATAGCCCGAGGTAAAGATCAGCGCAGCCTCGCGGCCGTGCAGATCGGCAAGCTCGCGCTCGAGCAGCAAATGCACATGGCTGTTGCCGGAAATGTTGCGGGTGCCGCCGGCGCCGGCGCCGACCGCCCGCAGCGTCTCTTCCATAGCCGCCAGTACCGCCGGGTGTTGCCCCATGCCGAGATAGTCGTTCGAGCACCACACCGTGACCTCGGCGCCGATGCGGTGGTCGAAAGCGCGCGGGAAGCGGCCGCAGCGCCGCTCGAGATCGGCGAACACGCGATACCGCCCCTCCGCGCGCAGCGCCTCAAGGCGGTCTTTGAAGAAGCCTTCGTAATTCACGGCGACCAATGTTGGTTGCCGTTACTTTGGCTGAGTGAAATTCACGATTTTCTCGCCGCGCGGAGGTGTGGTGAATTGGTCGACGGGGCTCTCCACCCCATCGCTTACACCATCGTACCCCATCGAGGTCACCGTGTAATAATAGGTCGTCTGCGGCTTCAGATTGTACAGGCGCGCCCGGAACACCGTTTCTGGATGGCCCTGGTTGAGCCGGATGTGATTTTTCGCCGTCTGGCTTAGCTCCTTGGGATCCGTACCATAGTGCACGACCGCGAAATGATCGTCGTCCCCGCCAGGGTTGTTGGTGGTCCATCTGATAATCGCGAAATCGTCTCGAGCGCCTTCGAGCATGGGCCCCTGGGTGATCTCGACGTGCTTGGCTTTCGGCGCTGGCGAAACTATTTGAGCGGCGGTCGGGTTGAACGAGAAGAGGCTGCCGACCGCGGCGGTGATCGCCAATTTCAGGACCATTCTGGTCACGGAACAGACTCCCACTCGGCTGGTCCGGTGAAAGGACGATTGAAGGATAATGGGGCCGCGTGCGGCCCCATATCTCTTCCAAGCGCTACGGGACAGGGTTCGGCGAGGGCACGGGCGCGACACCGCAAATGTCCGAAGCGCAGGGGTACTGAGTAAGACTCCAAGTCGGTATCAGGGTCTCGTTACCCTGGGTCGATGCGTTGCCGCCGGTCAGGCACCGACCCGTATAGGTATTGATGTTCTTGTAGGTGCTGACGGTCGGGTTGGCCGGATTGTAACCGTCCGTCAGCGTTTGCAGGAACGCCACGATTTGGTTCTCCTCGGTATCCGTCAAGCCGAGCATACCGGTCGTCATGTCGATGTTGTTCGGGACCTCGGGCATCGGCCAGCAGTCCACCTTTTCCGTCGTTCCCGCCGGGCAGTGACCAGACGTAACCGGGTAGTCATACGCCATCACATCGCGCGTATTGTAGAAGTGGACGAGCTGCTTCAGGCTCTTGATGTAGCCATTGTGGAAGAACTCTTTCTGGAAGTAGGGCTCCGGTCGCCGCCTCGGTCGTCGGGACACTGCGGCGGGGTCAGCGCCACGTCGCGGGCCGTCATCACCTGCATTTGGCCGTCGGTGCTCGGCGCATATTGTAGCCAATTGACCGAGTTCGGATCGGGGAAGGATTGCGGCCCGCTTCTGAGGAAATTGCCGAGCCCCAGATCTCTGTACTGGAAGCCGTCGGGATTGGGTGTAAATCCGAAGGAATCCGGCGTGCTTTCATAGAACAGACTAATTCTGGGATTGAGCGGCAGGCCTTCATTGGCAAAGCCGTGGCAGGTGAACAGAGGCTGCACACTGGCCGTCATGCCGGTGTCGGTCTCACCCGACGTCAGGGTTGTGGATCGCCCGTCAACGTGACAAGAATTGCAGTTGCCCTTGCCGTTGAACAGCTGGTAACCGGCCATCTCGTCCGCCGTCAGCGTGACCCCCGCCGTGCCCTTCAGATAGCCAGTCAAATTTCGAGTTGAACGGGCTGATATCGTTTGAGCGTTCGAGGAATGACAGGGACTGCCCCCAGTGATCGAAAATATTGGTTGCCTTGGTGCGGTCGTCCGCGCTTAGAGCGATCGGGGTGGGGCTGCCCTGGAATTTAGCCGCGCCTCCGGGGGTGGCGCAGATCTGACCGGTGTTGGCCGGCCAACTGATATTGAACGAGTCGCCCCAGACCAGTTCGAAGAGTGGCAGATACTGCGTCTGGGATATTTTCCAGGCGATGCAGGCGATATCGGGGTTCTGCATTTCCAGCGGATCGACCGGCGGGCCCTGTGCCTGCTCGGCATCGGGAGTCTGCAGCTTCATCCCGGTCGCCCGCCCATCCCAGAAGTTTCCGCCGAAGAACAGTTGCTGTGTCGAATTGTAGTTGAGCACAGGGAATGTGTGCGAATACGTGTAGCGCTGCGCCGTCCGCTTGGCGGCCCGATAGTGATAGGATCCGGGATACGCGATCATCGTCAGATTGACCGACGGGATCGGTCCGCTAAAGGCGGCGTAAGGCATGTGGCAGGACGCGCAGGCCACGTTCTCGAACGGAGACATAGTGAGGTCGTAATTCAACAGCCCGCCCAGTATCCGTTGTGCATCATAACCATTAGGCACAAGTATTGGGGGGTTGCCTGCGTAAGTTGGGGTCGGCGATAAGGCTTGGTACTCTGTGTAATATTGATTGAAGATATATTGAACTTCGCGCCGAACTCTCGCAAGCTCCGAATTCAAATTTGGCGGGAGAATGCTGGGGGGAACGTAGCCAGGCAGCGGCGGATAGGGATTATAGGGCGGCGGCATGGTTGGCGGGTCTTGAGCGGAGGCGGCGTAGGGAATGCTCAAGAGCCCCAGCACCGTTGCAAGAGCCGCCTTTACGAGTGTCCGTGTGTCGCGACGCATCGGTGTTTCCTCTCCTCAGCGTTGATGCAGGAACTTGCTGCTTTCACAGACCTACTGCCCCGGCCCGCCGATCCAATTACGTAAGGGAAGCCGGCAACCGCAGGTTAACGGCGAATCAGTCTGCTGGTCTTTGGTTCTCAGCTGAGATTTCCTAAAATTAACTTAGATTAGCGCAGTAGGCCCCGGTCGTCACGGAGTGCCGGGGCTGAACCGGATGGTGTTCAGGTCCCGCCGCCGCAGCCAATATTCTACGGCATTGACCAATATTCCGGGCTTTTTCTGGCTATTTCCGCGCCCTCGCGGGCCATTGGCTGCCTCATCAGGCACTCGATGGCCATCTGCTGGAGCAAAATGACAGTAAATTGACACCCAACGGGGGTCGGATGGGAAAGAACCGGCGCGGAGAGTTTCAAAAAAATGGCCTGATTAGGATTGCTTATCTTGACAGCAAGATCGATAAGGACGGATCTTAGAAAGGTTAACAAGTTCTAAGAAGGCAGGGAAGACGGGTCTGCACCGAACCACGACAGCCTGAATGACCATAAAATTCGGCCGCTTTCAGGTGCTGCCGCACCGCCGCGAATTTTCTGCCGACGGGGTGCTGGTCCCCCTTGGCAGCCGAGCTTTCGATGTCCTGATGGTGCTGATCGACGCAGGCGGGGACCTCGTTACCAAGGACGAAATCCTGAGCCGCGTCTGGCCGGAGATGGTGGTCGAGGAGCACAGCCTGCAGTTCCACATCTCGGCGCTGCGCAAGGTCCTGGGAGAGGATCGCGGCTTCATCAAAACGATTTCTGGCCGCGGCTACCGGTTCGTCGCCGACATCACCGCTGAAGCCGGCGAACAGGAAGGGTTTCCCGGTCGACGCGCTGCGTTGCCACCGAGCCTTCACGATGCGGAAAGTCTAACGAACCTTCCGGCGCCGACCTCGGAGCTGATCGGCCGGGAGGACGAGCTCTCCGAGGCGTCCACGCTCCTGACGGCTCATCGGCTCGTCACTTTGGTCGGAGCTGGAGGCATCGGGAAGACGCGACTGGGCATCGAGATCGCGCGTCGCCTGAGACCCAACTTTGTCGACGGGGTATGGGTTGCCGAGCTCGGGCCGCTGTCCGATCCCGACCTTGTCCCTGTTACCGTCGCGAACGCGCTCGGGCTCGAGATTACCAGCGGCGCGGTAACACCTGAACGGGTCGCGGGTGAGCTCGGCGCGAAGCAGCTCCTGCTTGTCCTCGATAATTGCGAGCATGTGATCGACGCCGCGGCGAGCATGGCCGAAGCGCTGTTGCGGGCCAGCCCGGCAGCACATGTGATGGCGACGAGCCGCGAAGGGCTGCGAGCAGCGGATGAGTGCGTGTACCGAATGCCGCCGCTCGCTGTGCCGGCCGAGGGTATCGAGGATATTGAGGATTTGCTGAGATATGGCGCGATTCGGCTGTTTGTCGCACGGATGCGCGCGACGGAGCCGCACTTCGCGCCGAACCGGCGCGTTGCGCCGGCCATCGCGGCAATCTGCCGTCGCCTGGACGGCATTGCGCTGGCCATCGAGCTCGCGGCCGCCCGCGCAGCTGCGCTCGGAGTGGAAGGGGTAGCCGCCCACCTCGACGACCGTTTCCATTTGCTCACCGGCGGTCGCCGCACGGCGCTGCCGCGGCACCAGACATTGCGGGCGACACTCGACTGGAGTTATGAGCTGCTCTCCGAGGCCGAGCGCGTCGTCTTGCGGCGCCTTTCCATCTTCGCCAATGCCTTTGCGCTGAAGGCGGCGACTGCGGTCGCCGCAAGCGCCGAGATCGCCGTTTCGGACGTCATCGATTGTGTCGCGAATTTGGTCGCGAAGTCGCTCGTCGTGATCGATGCCTCCGGCGCTAAGGCGCGCTATCGGCTGCTCGAGACAACGCGTGCCTACGCGCGTGAGAAACTCGCCGAAAGTGGCGAGTTCGGACAAGTCGCACGAGCCCAGGCCGAACTTTTGCGACATCTCTTTGAGCGGGCCGAGACAGAATGGGAGACGCGGCCCACCGTCGAGTGGCTGGCGCATCATGGCCGCCGGATCGACGATTTGCAAGCGGCGCTGGATTGGTCGTTTTCGCCGCAAGGCGACACATCGATCGGTGTTGCGCTCACTGTCGCCTCAGTGCCTTTGTGGCTCCAATTGTCACTGATGGAGGAGTGTCGTAGCCGCGTCGAGCGAGCACTCGCCAGCCTCGTGCCAGGATCGAGTGGAGACCTGCGCCACGGGATGAAGCTCTATGCAGCACTTGGCCTCTCGCTGATGGAGACCAAGGGTCCGGCATGTGCCGGTGTGGCCTGGACAAAGGCTCTCGAACTTGCGGGAAGCCTTGACGACACCGAGTATCAGTTGCGGGCGCTCTGGGGGCTGTGGATGTGCGCTCTCACCGGCGGCGAGTACCGGAACGCGCTGGCGCTCGCCCAAAGGTTCTGCAGCCTTGCTGCAAACCAGCCCGACCCGGTCGATCTGCTCGTTGGCGATCGAATGACAGCGACTCCACTGCATTATCTGGGAGACCAGGCCAATGCGCGGCGCCACATCGAGCGCATGCTCGCCACCTATGTCACCCCCGTTCACCGGTCGCATATCGTCCGCTTTCAATTTGATCAGCGGCTGAGGGCAAATTGCACTCTAGCGCTGATCCTCTGGCTTCAGGGATTTCCGGATCAGGCAATGCGCACTGCCCAAAGCAGTGTTGGGGAGGCTTGTGTCACCGATAACGCGCTTTCGATGTGTAACACGCTGGCTCAAGGTGCGTGCCCGATCGCGCTTTTCATCGGCGATCTGGCGGCGGCGGAACGCTTCGTGGCGATGCTGCTCGACCATTCAGCGAGGCATGCGCTGGCCGTCTGGCACGCCGAGGGCCATTGTTTCAAGGGGGTGTTATTCATCCAGCACGGGGATGTCGTTATCGGGTCGCAGCATCTGCGCTGCGCTCTTGACGAGCTGCGCAAGATCGGGTTCGTCCAGCGCTACCCGGCATTTCTCGGCGCCCTGGCGGAAGGCTTGGCCCGTGCAGGGCAAATGGCCGAGGGTCTTGCAGCGGTCGACGAGGCGCTCGCGCTATGCGAGCGCGATGAAGGGCGCTGGTGCGTGGCCGAGCTGCTGCGTATCAAGGGCGAGCTTATTCTGTCGGAGGGCGGACCCGGCGCCGTCGAGGCGGCCGAAGATCACTTGACGCAAGCCCTCGACTGGGCGCACCGGCAAGGCGCCTTGTCCTGGGAGCTGCGCGCCGCCACGAGCCTTGCCCGACTGTACCGCGACCAGAACCGTACCAAAGCGGCGCGTGAGACTTTGGCCCCGGTGTACGATCGGTTCACCGAGGGGTTCGAGACGGCCGATCTGAAAGCGGCAAAATTGCTGCTCGATGGTTTACGGCCATCGCGACGCCAACAGGTGGGTGTTGCTACCCTTGGAATTTCCCTTTGCACAGGCCTTGGCGGCGTCGCCGAGTTACTTGCGGGCTTTTGAGTGTCTTGCGGCCGCGCACTATGCCCCGCCTTCGAGGCATCGTAGTCGAGACCCTCGCGCGCCGGTTACGCTGCCTTTTGCAAGGTGAGCCGGCGCCACACATCGCTGAGTGCCGTCACCAGCGTTTCGATATCGGCGTCGCTGTGTAGCGGGGTCGGGGTGAGGCGCAGTCGCTCGGTGCCGCGGGGCACCGTCGGGTAGTTGATCGGCTGTACATAGATCCGGTGGCGGTGCAACAGCTCGTCGCAGGCGGCCTTGCAGAGGCCGGGATCGCCGACAATCACGGGGACGATATGGCTCGCCGACGCCATAACCGGCAGGCCAGCCTCGGCAAGCCTCAGCTTCAATCGCGCAGCGCGTTCCTGGTGCCGCTGGCGCTCGGCTTGGCTGATCTTGAGGTGACGTATCGCGGCGAGCGCGCCGGCGGCGAGAGCGGGCGGCAATGACGTCGTGAAGATGAAGCCCGGCGCGTGGCTGCGCAGAAAATCGATCAGCGCCGCCGAGCCAGCGACATAGCCGCCGATCGTGCCAAAGGCTTTGCCGAGCGTGCCTTGGATCACGGTCGGGCGGTGCATGACGCCGTCGCGCTCGGCAATGCCGCCGCCGCGGGCCCCGTAGAGGCCGACCGCATGCACCTCGTCGAGATAGGTCATCGCGCCGAAGCGCTCGGCGACGTCGCACAGTTCGCCGATCGGCGCGATGTCGCCATCCATCGAATAGACCGACTTCGAAGCATACGAGCTTCGGCCGGTCGGGGGCGACGCGGTCGAGCTGGCGCGCCAGATCGGCTGGGTCGTTGTGGCGGAAGATGTATTTCTCGGCGCGGCTGTTGCGGATGCCGGCGATCATCGAGGCGTGGTTGGAAGCGTCCGACAACACCACCATGCCCGGCAATTCGCGCGCCAGCGTCGACAGCGCCGCGTCATTGGCGACATAACCGGAAGTGAAGATCAGCGCCGCCTCACGGCGGTGCAGATCGGCGAGCTCGCGCTCGAGCAGCAAATGCACATGGCTGTTGCCCGAGATGTTGCGGGTTCCGCCGGCGCCGGCGCCGACCGCTCGCAACGTCTCCTCCATCGCCGTCAGGACCGCCGGGTGCTGCCCCATGCCGAGATAGTCGTTCGAGCACCAGACGGTCACCTCGGCGCCGATGCGGTGGTCGAAAGCGCGCGGAAAGCGGCCGCAGCGCCGCTCGAGATCGGCGAACACGCGGTACCGCCCCTCGGCGCGCAGCGCATCGAGCCGTTGCTGGAAAAAGCCTTCGTAATCCATCGTCACCGCACCCCGTCCCCTTAATCACTATAGCATATACTTGCGGCGTCAAGCGGCCGACCACAGGGCGCGACGCCGCACCGGCAAAGCGCGTCGGCTTATTTCTTGGCTGCGCAGATGTAAGTGGCTCGGGCCGGCAACAGCAGCGGGCAATATTGCAGGTACCAGTCGGTGTCGAAAGGCGTCGCCGTCGTATTTGCTGGGCATTCCTGCTGCGCTGCAACTTGCACCTCGTCGAGGGTACTGACGAGCGTGTCGTAGCAAATCGCCACACGTGGGGCGGTAGCCTCCTCGCCCGGGCCCGCCATGCGAGGATAAGTCGGATAGGGAGCGAGCCCCGAGCAGCCGGTCAGCGCCACGCCGATGGTGACGAGAGCGCGAGCGATCCTCATGCCGTCCCGGCGAGCGCTCGCTCGAGAAAAGCCGCAGCAAGCCATCAGTCCGCGTATCGTCATGCACCCGCCCGACGAGCTGAACGGCGGTCGGCAGACCGTTGTCCGCCCAACGCGCCGGCAGAGCCGCGCAGGGGACGCCGAGCAGGGTCCACATCCGGTTGAAGATCGGGTTTCCGGTATTGCCGAGCCCGACCGGGGCTTCTCCGGGCGCCGCCGGAACCAGGATCGCGTCGCACGGCCCGAAGAACGCATCGAGCCCGGCCCGCGCCGCGGCAGCGCCGGCTGCGCGCCTGGTCGTAGACCTCGGCGCCGATCGCCATTCCGGTATCGATCAGCTGGGCGAGACGCGGCGAGAGCTGGGCGCTGTGCTCGATCCGCTCATAGGCAAGCGCCCGCACCGTCTCGAACCACATGATCGTGTCTTGCGCTTCGGTGAGGCCCTCGTGCTCGGGCGCTATCGCCAGTTCCGTCACCACGGCGCCGGCCCGTTCGAGCGCCGTCCTCGCAGTGTCGAGAGCGGCTGCGGTCGCCGGCTCCGCCTGGTCCCATAGCGGAGTGCGGTAGAGGCCGAAACGCGGGGCTTGCTGCGGAACGGCGAGGTGGCGGAGTGAGGGCCGCTCGGACAGAACCCCGGCGAAGAACGCCGCGTCATCGACCGATCGGGCAAAGACGCCGACCGTGTCGAGGCTGTCGGCCAGCGGTTTGACCCCGGCGCGGTTTATCAATCCGAAGCTCGGCTTGTAGGCGACGCAGCCGCAAAAGGCTCCCGGACGGATCACCGACCCCGCGGTTTGCGTGCCAAAGGCGAGCGGCGCCATGCCGTCGGCCACCGCTGCGGCAGAGCCGCTCGACGAGCCGCCCGGAGTGTGCGCCGGGTTGCGCGGGTTGGCCGTCTTGCCCGGCGTGAAGGTCGCGAATTCGGTGGTGACGGTTTTGCCGAGGACGATGGCGCCGGCCGCCCGGGCGAGCGCGACGCAAGAGGCATCCGCGTCGGGCCGGTGGCCGCGATAGATCGCCGAACCGTAGGCAGTCGGCATGTCGACCGTGTCGATCAAATCCTTGACCGCGATCGGGACCCCGTGCAGCGGCCCTCGCGGCGCCTCCGCGTCGCGCTGGCGCGCCGTCGCCAGCGCCGCTCGCGATCGAGATATTGCCAGGCGCCAACCACCGCCTCGCGCGCCTCGATGCGGTCGAGATAGGCAGTGACCAATGCCTCGGCGGTAATCCGGCGCTCGGCAATTTGCCGGGCGGCCTCGCGAGCGGATAAGGAGCGAAGGTCGGTCACCGCGATCTCCCTTGCCTCGTTCGAAATGTTTCGAAGCCTAGCAAGCGCCGCTAAACTCGTCGACGGTCAAGCCGAGCGGAGAGGTGCGATGATCGAAATCCCGGCGCGCAAAGGTAAAGCCGTCCGCGTTCGCAAAGGCCAGCGGATCAAGGTGATCAACACGAAGGGCCAACAGGTCGTCGACACCTGGGCCTTCAATGCCGACGATCTTGCACGAGTTCATGTCGATGGAGCACAGCCGCGTCGCGATCGGCCACATTCATCCCTGCGATCGGCGACGGGCTCGTCACCAACCGGCGGCGGCCGATCCTGACCCTGGTCGAGGACACGTCCGGCGGCATTCACGACACCCTCTTCGCCGCCTGCGACCGCTGGCGCTACGAGTTGCTCGGCTGTACCGGGTATCACGACAACTGCACCGACAACCTCGCCGCGGGATTGGCTGCGCTGGGCCTGACCCCGCCCGAGACCCCGGCGCCGCTCAACCTTTTCATGAACATCCCGGTCGTCGACGGCAACCGCGTCGAGGTTCGCCCGCCGGTCAGCACGCCCGGCAGCTATGTCACATTGCGCGCCGAGATGAACTGCATCGTCGCCTTCTCGGCCTGCCCGCAGGACATGCTGCCGGTCAACGGCCTCGCGATGCGGCCGACCGAGGCGCATTTCGAGGTCGTCGATTGAGCGGAGATAGCCGAGGCCGCCGATGGAAATGAGCCCGTCGCGCTCGATCTCCCGGCGCCTCTCCGGCGAGCCGTGATAAGTAAAGTCCGGTACGCCTTCTAGTCGCACGTAAACTTCGCCAATTTCGCCGGCCGGCAAATCCCGGCCGCGCTCATCATAGATACGGATCGTCGCCCCGGTTCTGGCTCTGCCGACCGTGCCCGGCTTGTGCAGCGGCTCGGTGGCGGTATGGAAGGTAAATTGCTTCGCAAGATCAGCCGAAATCTGGATCCTCCGCACCACTGATCGGCGCCTCCAGCGTGATCGGTTGCTTGGCTATATTCAAGACCTTGCGGACTTTTTCGAGCGGCATCGCCAATTTTTCGGCCAGTTCCTCAGGGGTCGGCTCCCGGCCGATCTCGGTCAGCATCTGGCGCGAAATCCGCACCAGCCGGTTGATCGTCTCGATCATGTGCTCGGGGATGCGGATCGAGCGACCGCCTACCCCTTCGCGCTCGGCCATTTCTTTGTCTCTCAAAGCTGATGTCACCGCGGAACTTGCGGGTTCTTTAAAAATGATAGGCCGTTGCCCGCTCCTCAAGCCGAGATCTGCATCGGGGCTACCCCAAGCCGCCACGACGACGAGCTGCTGACCCTCAACGTCGCCGTGTTGCGCCGTTGTGCCTCATTGCTGCGCCAGCCGCCGTTGCCAGGAGGTCGAGTGCCCGCGATGCTTCGCTCGGGCGCCGCAGCCGCAGCGCCACGAGGTGCGCAAACTCCCTCTGCGCCAGGCGCTCCGCGGTTTCGCGGCGGCGGCGCTCCCAGGTATTCCAGGCCCAGCGGATCGGGTGGCTGGGCCGCAGGATCTGCCGCCATCGCTCGCGGTTGCCGGCCCACAGCTCGGTGCGCATAACGGCGCGAAACAGGGTACGGGAGATCACCCGAGCCATGATAACCGGGCGTTCATAATCGAGCCAGACAAGGTGGGTCGCACGGTGCCAGACCCTGTCGCGCACGGGGCCGTAATTGCCGTCGACCACCCAAGCCTCGGCCTCGATCGCCTCATTGACGCGGCGGACGAATTCCTCCGGATCGTGCCGCGTCAGGTCGCGCCACCCCGACTGCCAGTTGATGGCGTCGAGTTCGATATGCGGCAGCATCAACAATGCCGCAATTCTGCGCGCCAGCGTCGTCTTGCCGGCGCCCGAGGTGCCGACCACGACAATCCGCATCCGGCCCGCCTCCGGGTCTTTGATGGGCAAACCCCTGACAGACGGAGCGCAGCGAGCGGGCGAGGTCAGCGGGGCAATTTCCGTTCGGCCAGCCTGACGAACAGGCTGGCGCCGAACGGCAATGCCATGTCGTTGAAATCGTAGCCGGGGTTGTGGACTTCGCAGCCCCCGGTTCCGTCGCCGTTGCCGATTTGGATGTAGGCGCCGGGCCGGCGGTTCAGCATGTACGAGAAGTCTTCCGAGGCCATCACCAAGTTGCCGTCGCGGTTGACGTTGTCGGCGCCGACCAGTTCGGCGGCAGTATCGGCGATGAATTCGGTCTCGGCGGCATCATTGACCAGCGGCGGAAACAGAACCCGGAAATCGAGTTCCGCGGCCGCGCCGAACCCGCCCGCGACGCCACTTGCGATGCGCCTCATATTGTCCTCGATCAATCGCAAGGTTTCGGGAGCGAAGGCGCGTGCAGTGCCGCGGACGAAGGCCTGCTCCGGGATCACATTGTAGGCGTCGCCGGCGTGAATCTGGGTGACGCTGAGGACGGCCGTGTCGAGCGGTCTGACATTGCGCGAGACGATCGTCTGCAACGCCGTCGTGATGTGGCTCGCGACAATGACCGGATCGATCCCGGCCTCGGGGCGGGCGCCGTGCGCGCCGCGGCCGGTGACGGTAATATCGAAGTAGGCGCCGCCCGCCATCATCGGGCCGGTGCGGATCTGAAACTTGCCGATTGCGAGCCCCGGCCGGTTGTGCATGCCGAAGATCGCATCGCACGGAAAGCGCTCGAACAGCCCGTCCTTGACCATTGCTTCGCCACCGCCGAGCCCCTCTTCAGCGGGCTGGAAGATCAGATGAACCGTGCCGTCGAAATTGCGGGTCTCGGCGAGGTGACGGGCGGCGCCGAGCAGCATCGCCGTGTGCCCGTCATGGCCGCAAGCGTGCATGCGCCCCTGATGCTGCGAGCGATAGGGGAGATTGGTCGCCTCCTCGATCGGCAGCGCATCCATGTCAGCCCGCAGACCGATCGAGCGCGGTGACGTGCCGGCGCGCAACCGGCCAACGACACCCGGTCCGGCCGATCCCACGAAAGACCTCGCACCCGAACTCCGCGAGTTTACTTGCGACGAAATCGGAGGTCCGCTGCTCCTCGAACCCGAGTTCCGGATGCGCGTGGATCTCGCGCCGCCAGTTCGTCAGGTCGTCGTGAAATTCCACAATGCGCTCAATGATCCCCATCGTCGCTCTCCTTCTATCGGGTATCTGGACGCTTGAAGCAGTCTCACCGAGTGCTTCGCGCTCTGCAACCGCGGTCGAAGGCGGCAAGTCGTGCGCCACAGCACCTCTATTCGTGCGAGCCTATTGCCGGCCGGCCGATCCCCGCGCGAGAGCCAATCGCCGTAAATAAACCTCCACGCTGGGTTTTGCCCCGGGCCACACTTTACGAGCAAAACCGTAATGCCACGTTTTTGACGGGTATCGTGCTATTTTTGACTCACCGCGGACGAAGAGTTAATGTCAAAGTAAAATTCGACATTTCCTAAAGAATATCTCTAGTAATCCGAAGGACACAGCCTCTGTGGCCTCAACACCGCAGCCGAGCTTCTAACGTCTCAGAAAAAAAGAATGGTGGGGTTGACACGGCCGTTTTAGCCTGTTTAGCCTCGCATGTTCCTACCTGTCCTGCCCGGTTTGTCGGGGACAATCCGGGAAGACACCGATCTGCACTTCCTCGTTCATCCAATACGATTGGCATGGCGGCAGGACCGCTATTGCCTGCAGCCGGGGAGTGCCCAGCAAAGGGGGGCAAAGCAATGGCAATGCGCCAAACGATCGGCCTTTCGCTCGCGTGTCTTATGATCTCGACCGGCACAATCGCCAAGACGCCGGGCAAAAACTCATCGCCGCATCCTGGCCAGCTGCAGGGAAACATGTCAGAGCCGAAATATGGCCCGGCACAGCCCGGTTCCCGTCCTGCGGCGCGGATGCTCCCGCGAGCTCGCGCCACGCCAACTCCGTTCCACCAATCGGCCGAAGGTCCAGCAGATGCCTATCTGGGCCCCGTGCATACGACCGGAAAAAGCGAGATCGGCAGAGCGGCTTGGTACAATTGGGTGGGGTCCCGTACCGCTAGCGGCGAGATTCTCGATTGGATCACCCCAACGGCTGCCCATCGTTCGCTACCGCTTGCTTCCTACGCAAAAGTTACAAACCTCGACACCGGCCGTGCTGTGGTCGTCAAGATCAACGATCGGGGTCCCTATCGGCGGCGTTTCATTATTGATCTTTCGCCGCGTGCCGCCGAAGAGATCGGTGTCGTTCGCAGCGGCGTCGCCGCCGTCAGCGTCGAACCCGTTGCGAGTGGCCGAGCGCCGAGCAGGGGGACTGCTCCAGCCTCCGAGACGCTGTTGCGCGCACCGATTCCGAGGCAATCCCTTACAATCAACCAGCTTGGGTCGATCCGCGGCTCGAGCGGCCCGCGTCGAAGGACGAGACCGCCCCAAGCACCGAGGTGCACGTGGCGCGCGCCGATTCCGAGGCAACCCCCTACAATCAACCGGCTTGGATCGACCCGCGGCTCGATCGGCCCGCGTCGAAGTACGAGACCGCCCCAAGCACCGAGGAGCGCGTCGCGCGCGCCGATTCCGGAGCGATCCCCGACAATCAACCGGCCTGGGTGGATCCGCGGCTCGAGCAGCGGTGAAGCGAGGCCGATGGCCCGTCCGAGCGGAGGAATAACCGCGCGGGCGCGATCCTACGCCCCTGGGTTACGGCCGAAATACGCGATGTCCTGGGGCCGCGGGGTCCAGTCCGGGTTGCTCGGCCATTCCTTGGTGCGGCCGGACATTTCCTCGCCGTAGCGCACGCGGAACAAGAGGGTGCGTCGCGGGCCGTTGATGTATTCGTGCAGTTCGCCGCGGGGATGGACCACGAAGCTGCCCGGCGTGATATCGACGGTCTCGGTAGGGGTGCGCATCCTGCCGCCGCCCTCGAAGCATAAATAGATCTCGGTCGCATTGGGGTGGCAGTGATAGGGGCTGGTTTGCCCCGGTTCCCAGCAGGCGACCGTGACATCCCCCTCGTCGATCCTGCCGAGCACCCTCTCCATGTGCTTCTTGGGGTCGAAAGCCTGCTCGGCCCTTAAATTGAAAACATGCATTTGCCCCTCCGCCGATCGCGCTCTAGCCTTATCTTAGAGCGGTATTATCGGAGGAGCGGATGACGCAAGCGAGCCGTTTCCGCGCTTTGCTGCAACGGGACGGGATGGTGGTGGCGCCCGGGGCGTACGATTGCATCACCGCCAAGCTCATCGAACAGGCGAGCTTCTCTGCGGTCTACATGACCGGAGCCGGCACCGCGGCGACCCTGGGATATCCGGACTTTGGCCTCGTCACGATGTCCGAGATGGTGGCCAATGCCGGGCGCATCGCCGCCGCCGTCGAACTGCCCGTCATCGCCGATGCCGATACCGGCTACGGCAACGAGCTCAACGTCTTCCGCACGGTTCGCGAATTCGAGCGCAGCGGCGTTGCCGGGATTCACATCGAGGATCAGGACTTCCCGAAGAAATGCGGCCATCTCGAAGGCAAGCAGGTCATCCCGCGCGAGGACTACCTTGCCAAGATCCGCGCCGCGGCGGCTGCCCGTCGCGACCAGGATTTCATGATCATCGCACGCACCGATTCGCGGGCCGTCGCAGGCTTGGATGAGGCCGTTGGCCGAGCCAACGCGGCGCTCACCGCCGGCGCCGACATGGCCTTTGTCGAGGCGCCGCAAACGCAACAGGAGGTCGCCGCGGTGCCGCGGCTGGTCAACGGACCTTGCCTCCTCAATGTTGTACGAGGCGGCAAGACACCCGATCTCGATCTGGGGGAGGCCGAGGCGATGGGCTACAAGCTGGCGATCGTGCCGGGGCTGTTGATCAAGAGCGTGATCGGAATATGCGATCAGATGTTGGCTGAGTTGAAGAGGAGCCACCGCCATCCGATGCCGGTCAAGGAGATCACCGTGCCGGAGATGTTCCGCCGTTTCGGGGCAGACGAATGGGAGGCGCTGCGCACGCGGTTCCGCTCCGCCCCATCGCGGGACGCAGCTGAGTAGCCCAATCGATGCGACCGCGGTCGGGGCTTGCCCCTCACCCTCTTGCTTCGCCGGCCACTCCCCCTCCCCGCGTTGCCCCCACCCTTCCCTTCCCCGCAAGCGGGGGAGGGTTAGGGAGGGGGCCGGGAGGGGGCCGGGGTGACGGAATTCTCGCCGACCGCGTCCTTTATCGCGATGGGCTGATCATCGTCATCGACAAGCCGGCGGGGATTGCGGTTCATCCCGGCCCCGGTGGCGGACCCAATCTCGAAAGCCGGTTCGACGAGCTGCGCTTCGGCCTACCGCACCCGCCGGCGCTCGCCCATAGGCTCGATCGCGACACCAGCGGCTGCCTGGTATTAGGGCGGCATCCGAAGGCGCTGCGGCGGGTAGGCGCGTTGTTCGCCGGCGGGGAGGTGGAGAAAGTCTATTGGGCCGTGGTCGAGGGCCGCCCGCCCGAGACCGAGGGACGCATCGAGACCGGGCTCAGGAAGCTCAATCGAAGCAGTGGCTGGCGCATGATCGTCGATCCCGCCGGACAAAGGGCAATCACCGACTACCGTGTTTGCGGAGCCGCGGACGGACGTGCCTGGCTGGAGCTGAGGCCGCGCACCGGCCGGACCCATCAGCTGCGCGTCCATTGCGCCGAACTCGGCTGCCCCGTCGTCGGCGACCGTGTGTACGGAGATGGCGGAAGCGCAGAACCGCTGATGCTTTACGCGCGCTCGATCTCTTTGCCACTCTACCCGCTGCGGCCTCCGCTCGAGATCACCGCTCCGGTCCCGCCCCATATACTCGCGGCACTGCGGGGGCTGGGCTACCAAGAGGTCCCGACGGCATGATCCCGCGCTACAGCCGACCCGAGATGACGAGGGTCTGGTCGCCGGAGAACCGCTACCGGATCTGGTTCGAGATCGAAGCATATGCTTGCGACGCGCAGGCGGCGCTGGGAATCATCCCGGAGAGCGCCGCTCGCGCCGTCTGGGAGCGTGGCGGCTTCGAGGTCGAGCGCATCGACGAGATCGAGCGCGAGACCCGCCACGACGTCATCGCGTTTCTGACCAATCTCGCCGAGCATGTCGGCCCCGAGGCGCGTTTTGTGCACCAGGGGATGACCTCGAGCGACGTTCTCGACACCTGCTTCGCGGTGCAGCTGAAGCAGGCGGCCGACATCCTGCTGGCCGATCTCGATCGGTTGCTCGCGGTGCTGAAGCGCCGCGCCTTCGAGCACAAATACACGCCGACCATCGGGCGCAGCCATGGCGTCCACGCCGAGCCGACGACCTTCGGATTGAAGCTCGCCGGGCATTATGCCGAGTTTTCCCGCAACCGCGCCCGCCTCGCCGCGGCGCGCAAAGAGATCGCGACCTGCGCGATCTCGGGCGCCGTCGGGACCTTCGCCAATATCGACCCGCGGGTCGAGCAATACGTCGCGGAGAAGCTCGGCCTCGAGCCCGAGCCGATCTCGACCCAGGTCATCCCGCGCGACCGCCATGCCCAGTTCTTCATGGTTCTGGCGCTGGTCGCCGCAGCGGTCGAGCGGCTCGCCACCGAGATCCGTCACCTGCAGCGCTCCGAGGTCCGCGAGGCCGAGGAGTATTTCGCGCCGGGGCAGAAGGGCTCCTCGGCGATGCCGCACAAGCGCAACCCGATCCTCGCCGAGAATTTGACCGGTCTCGCCCGGGTCGTGCGGTCCGCCGTCGTGCCGGCGCTGGAGAACGTCGCGCTATGGCACGAGCGAGACATCTCCCACTCCTCGGTCGAGCGCGTCATCGCACCGGACACGACAATCGGGCTCGACTTCGCACTGGCCCGCCTGACGGGGCTGCTCGACCGGCTCATCGTCTACCCCGAGCGCATGCGGCAGAATCTAAAGTCCTTGGGAGGTCTCGTCGATTCGCAGCGCGTGCTGCTCGCGCTGACCCAGGCGGGCATGAGCCGGGAAGATGCCTACCGCGCAGTCCAGCGCAACGCGATGGCCGCCTGGGACGGCAAAGGCCGCTTCGCCGATCTGCTGAAGGCCGATCCCGAGATCACGCGCTTCCTTGATCCGCGCACCGTCGACCACCTGTTCGATCTCGGCTACCACCTCAAACACGTCGACACGATCTTCGCACGCGTGTTCGGTCAGCAGGTGTAATAACGCCTATAGTACGGGTCCCAACAGCTCCGCGGCGGATTGTACGGCGCTGCCGGATAATACGCCGGAGCCGACGGGTAATGTAGTAGCCGTACGGATTATTATAATAAGGGTTGTAGTACGGGTTCGCCGCCGCGCCGAGCGCGGTCCCTGCCGCAAATGCGCCGAGCCCAATTCCTACCCCGGCGGCGGGGCTAAGGGCATGGGCCGGCCGCGTCACGGTGGTCAATCCCACCGCAGCAAGAACCGCTGCCCCGATGGCCAAGCGGCGACCGATCGGCGCAAAGTGTTTACCAAGAGTCATTTGCGCGCTCCTACAGTTTACGCCGGCGCTGGCAAGTTTACGGCCAGATGCCCGGCGCTCTATCGGTAATAACAATCACCGCCGCGGCGAATTCCAATCCCGACTGCTGAGGGATACGTTGCGCGCCGAACACCTCGACGCTCGACAGGCGTCGGAACTCCCCGGGTTTTCTGGCCCAAGCGATCGAGAGCCTGTTCGATTTTAGTGCTGACCCAAAAGTGGGTGGCGAACGCTAAGGTCGGCAAATCAGATCATGAACGGACCTCCGCCGGAACGGGCGGCAACGACGAGAATGCGCCGAAAGCAGTCGTTGGTTGCAGGATACCACCGGTTTCAATCCAGGCTCGCTTAGTTCGCCACAGCGACACTCATCCCTCGCGCGCTATTGCGCTGGTTGCCGGGCAAGATAGCTTTCACCAACGGGCCCCAAATCTGCGAGCCGCCCGTTCCGAAGAAGAGGCGATGGCCGTCATTGCCATATGCACCGACCTGCACGAACTCCGCCTTGCCGCCGTTTCGCGTATAGGCGTCGTAAAGCGACGCCGCGATCGGCGGTGCGAAATAGCTGTCGTTTTCGCTATAGACCCAAAGCATCGGCGTCGTCGCGGTCTGTCCGAAACGTCCGACGGCATCGATCAGCAGGTCCGGCCGCCAAACCCCGAGTTGGGCCGCCGAACCCCGTTTTCCGTGACGGTCTGTCCGCGTCCGCCGGCCATGCTGATAAGGGCTGTCACGCGGGGATGCGGGATCGAGTTGTACGCAACCGTTCCCCCGACGCCCCCTGAAACGCCAATAACGACCGCTGCCTGCGACCGCGCAAAGGGGAGTGCAGTGGCATAATCGACCGTAGCCGCTATGTCCCGTGCGGTTTCAGTCCGGGACGAAGGTAATCATCGCCTGGTTTGTGGTGAATGCCCTCGACCCAGTCGCCGCCGGTCGCGCCATAGCCGCGCCGCAAGGCCATAACGACGATGAATTCACGGTCGAGAAACCACCGCATCGCCTCCCCCTCGCACCGTCCGGGCTTGGCGTTTTCGATTGTTTGGGAATGTGCCATGCGCGATGACCACGGTCCGCGCCGGCATCTCGCCCGGTGGACGACAGATGCGCGCCTGCAACAGATGCTGACTGCCGGCAGCGTCGACCATCGGAATCCAATGGATTTGTTCCCGCCAAACGCCCTCCGGGCTGCCAACGGGTCCTGCCGTCGGCTGAACCTGCGCCTGACCAACCAAAGCAGGAACCAAGATTAGGTTGGCAGCAAGGATCGTAACAAGACAGCCAGCAATAATGACCGCGAGGCTTGAGGCGCGGCGGCGGTTTGCCCGATCCGGCGATCCAGCATGCATGACGTGCTTCCTGCTCGGACAAATCTTATACCGAGTACCGCCGGCGCGCACGACCAGCGAAGGTCCTCTTCCCATCCGAGCCGCCGGTTTGCCCCGGCTCTACCCTGAACGTCGGTTAAGGGGCAGACCTCGCCGTTCGTCTCGGCAGGATCTAGCGGCGGGAGAGCGCCGATTCCAGACCTTCCCGCCCTTGACCCGAAACGGGGCAGTTCGATACGGTAGGGACAGCTGCGACCGGCGAAAGGGATTGACTACCGCTAGGGTAATATTCGCCTGCTTCGCGGCCTGGAGGCCTCTACCGTGGCGGCCTGAGGATATGCGCGTGCGGTGAACACGACCAAAAACGCGACCATACGGGGCCCCGCCGATACCGGTCGGGGCCCTTTCTTTTTGAGGATCTCCCTCCGGCAGCGGCGGAGCTGCGACGGAGACGAGAGAGCCAGATGCAACCGGTCGATCCACACGATCAGCCGCTTTACGGTGCCCCAAGGTCCGGCATTGGCGCAGAGTTGCGTGCGACCCTTGCGCTGGCGGCGCCGCTCGCTGCGGCCAATCTCGCGCAGATGGCAATGGGCGTTACCGACACGGTGATGGTCGGGCGTCTCGGCGCCATGCCCCTCGCCGCCGCTGGGCTCGGCGGGATGCTTTATTTCACCATCGGCGTCATGCTCCAGGGAATTCTTTTCGCCGTGGCGCCGCTCGCCGCGCATGCGCTCGGCGCGGGCGATCGACGTGCGGCGGGTCGGATCGCGCGGCGCCGGCCTCGCACTCGCCGTGCTATTGGCGCTGCCCTTTGTCGCCGCGCTGACGAGTTTGGATCGCCTGCTCGAATGGCTGGGCTACGATGCCGCACTCGCGACTGAGATCGGGCGCTATTTGCGCGCGCTCGGCTGGGGTGGGCCCGCTTTTCTCGGCTTTGGGGTGCTGCGCAGCCTCTTCGCCGCACTGTCGCATACGCGTCGCGGTGATGGCGGTGCTGCTCCTCTGCGTTGCCGGCAACGCGGTGCTGAACTGGGTGCTGATCTTCGGCCATCTTGGCGCGCCGGCCCTCGGCGTCGCCGGCTCGGGCTATGCGAGCTCGATCAATCAGTGGCTGATCCTGGCTGGCCTCGCGCTGTGCACCCGCATCATGCCGGGTCTGGCGGGTTTGCGTATGCTGCGCAACGCCTTCGCCGCGAGCTGGACCGCAGATGGCGAACATCCTGCGCCTCGGCCTGCCGATCGGCGGGATCAGGGGGTGGAGGTCGGCGTCTTCCTTGCCGCCGGCATCCTGATGGGCCTCTTGGGGGCGGCGGCACTCGGGGCGCACCAGCTCGTCCTCAATTGCGCGAGCATCCGTTTATGGTGCCGCTGGGTCTGGGCCAAGCCGCGACAGTGCGGGTCGCCTACGAGCTCGGCGCCGGCCGGGCATTCGCGGCGCGCCGGGCCGCCTTCGTGGCGCTCGCCCTCGGGATCGGGTTCATGAGCGCTGCGGCGGTGGTGTTGTGGACCGTGCCGGAGGCCATCATCGCAGTCTATGTCGACATCGCCGACCCGGCCAATCGCGAGACCATGAGATCGCGCGGCGTCTCATCGTGATTGCCGCGATCTTCCAGGTGTTCGACGGAATGCAGGTGATCGCGGCCGGCGCGCTGCGTGGCTACAGGGACACCTTTGTCCCGATGATATTGGCTGCCTTCGGGTACTGGGGCGCCGGCTTTCTCGGCGGGTGGTTGCTCGCCTTTCCGCTCGGCTATGGCGCAATCGGCCTGTGGTGGGGCCTGGCCCTCGGGCTCGCGGTCGTCGCCATCCTGCTGACCCTGCGGCTCCATTTGCTCGCGCCGCCAGCCATCCGGTCAGCCGAGGCGGTCGCCCTGCGATAACCTCTTCCACGGAGGCCGAAAATTGGCCAAAATCGCGCCACGACTCTGGGAATCCGGGGAATGTCGGTTTTAATGGATCGAGCTGTACCGGCGCTACGTGCGCGAGGGTGCCGATCTGCCGGTGGCCGCCGCTCCACTGCGGGATCCGGTGTTCAGCGAGCGAATGCCCAGGGCCAAAGCGGGTGGGTCAGCTCGACAGGGGAGCCATCATGGCCGGGACCACGCACCATAAAGTGTTGATCGTCGGCGGCGGCACCGCCGGAATTACCGTGGCGGCAAGCTTGAAGCGCCACGGGCCGGGCGGAATCGACATCGCAATCGTCGAGCCGAGTGACACGCACTACTACCAGCCGGCATTCACGCTCGTCGGGGCCGGGCTCTACGATCTCGCGCGCACGCATCGGCCGACCGACAGCCTGGTGCCGTCGGGCGTCAAGCGCATCAAGGCCGCCGCGCACAAGTTCGATCCCGCGAACAACAAGGTCGAACTGTCCACCGGCGAGGGGGTCACCTATGACTATCTGGTGGTCTGCACCGGCGTGAAGCTCGATTGGGCCAAGATCGATGGCCTCGCCGAGGCGCTTGGCCGTGATGGCGTGTGCAGCAACTATTCGCCAGATCATGTCAGCTACACTTGGGAGTGCATCAAGGCACTCAAGCCCGGAAGCAAGGCGGTATTCACTCAGCCGCCGCTGCCGTTCAAGTGTCCGGGCGCGCCGCAGAAGATCGTCTATCTCACTGCCGACCATCTGCAGCGCGGGGGCATCCGAGCCAACGTCGATCTCGAGTATTTCGTCCACGCGCCGGTAATTTTCGGCGTACCGTTTTTCGCCCGCGAGTGTGCCAAGGTTGCCGAGCGCTACGGCGTCAAAGTGCACTACCAGCACAACCTCGTCGCCGTTGACGCCAAGGCCAAGACTGCGGTTTTCGAGGTCGTCGGCGGCGACGACCAGGGTCAGCGGATCAGCGTGCCGTACGACATGCTGCATGTCTCGCCGCCGCAAAGCCCGCCCGAGGACATCAGTTCGAGCCCGCTCGCCAACGCCGCTGGCTGGGTTGAAGTCAACCAGAACTCGATGCAGCACGTGCGCCACGCCAATGTATTCGCACTCGGCGACGTCACCACGACGCCCAATTCGAAGACCGCCGCCGCCGTGCGCAAGCAGGCGCCCGTGGTGGTGCGGAACATTCTGAGGTTAATGAACGGTCAAGCGATCGACGGCGGCTATGACGGTTATGCCTCGTGCCCGCTGACCACCGCCAACGGCAAGGCGATCATCGCCGAGTTCATCTACGGCGGCAAAGTCACTCCGACCCTGCCCGTCCTCGATCCCGGCAAGGAGCGCTGGCTAGGTTGGTGGATCAAGGTGAGCTTCCTGCCAACCCTGTATTGGCAATACATGCTCAAGGGCTACGAGTGGTTCCCCAAACACAATACCGCATTCAAGGAACCCACCGTCCGATAAACGGGTATTAGAATAGGAAGGATACTCGTTTGTTCTAGTGCGGCGGGCAGCGAAGGCGAAGGCTCCAGCTGCTATGGAACCAGCGGTAACCGCTCTCTTGGACAAGACGACCAATACGATCACCTATATTGTTGCCGACCAGGCAACGGCCAAGGCCCCGGGCCCCGGGCTAGCTTCTGCCGTAGCTGTCCTCTAACCGGATGATGTCGTCCTCGCCGAGATAGCTCCCGGACTGCACCTCGATCAGATGCAGCGGGATCTTGCCCGGGTTTTCGAGCCGATGCGCGGTGCCGATCGGGATATAGGTCGATTGGTCCTCGGACAGCATCATCTCCTGGTCGCCGCGGCGGATCTTGGCGGTGCCCTGGACGACGACCCAATGCTCGGCGCGATGATGGTGCATCTGCAGCGACAGCTTGCCGCCCGGCTTGACCATGATGTGCTTGACCTGCACGCGATGGCCATTGTGCAGCGAAGTGAAGGTACCCCACGGGCGGTGCACGGTCGGCAGCGCATCGGCTTCGTCGCGGCGGTCTTTGATCAGCCGCGCGACGAGCTTCTTGACGTCCTGCGTGCGGTTGCGCGGCGCTACCATGACCGCGTCGGCGGTTGCGACCACGACCAGATCCTCGATGCCGATCGCCGCCAGGAGCCCGGCCTCGGACCGCAAGTAGCAATTGCGGGCCTCTTCGGCGACGACATTGCCCTCGATCGAATTGCCGTGCTGGTCCTTGGCGCCCATCTCCCAAAGCGCATCCCAGGAGCCGACATCGCTCCACCCCATGCTGACCGGGACGACGGCGGCGCGCCGCGTGTGCTCCATGACCGCGTAGTCGATCGAGTTGCTGTCGCAGGCGGCAAAGGCCTCTCGGCCGAGGCGGACAAAGTCGCTGTCGCGCTGCGCGGTCGCCAATGCGTCGCGGCAGGCGGCGACCATATCGGGCCGCAGCCGCTCCAGCTCGTCGAGATAGACCCTTGCGGGAAATAAGAAGATCCCGCTGTTCCACGAATGCTCGCCGGAGGCGAGATAGGCCTCCGCCTGTTCCGGGCCGGGCTTCTCGACAAATTCGGCGACCGCAAAGACGCCTTCGGCCCCGTCCAGTTCGCCGCCGCGCCGGATATAGCCATAGCCGGTCTCGGCGCGCTGCGGCGCTATGCCAAAGCTGACCAGCGCACCGGCGTCCGCCGCGGCGGCCGCGCGCTCGATGGCGCCGGCAAACGCGGCGAGATCGCCGATCGTGTGATCGGAGGGCATGACCAGCATCAGCGGGTCGGGTTCCGTTTCGGTCAATGCCAAGGCAGCGATGCAGGCGGCGGGGGCCGTGTTGCGGCCGACCGGCTCGAGCAGGAGCGCGCGCGGCACGACCGCGATCTCGCGCAGTTGCTCGGCGATGATGAACCGATGCTCTTCATTGGCGACCAGCAAGGGCGCGGCGAAACCCTGCCGGTCAGCAACCCGGCGAACCGTCTGCTGCAAGAGGCTGTCGTGGCCGAGGAGGCTCAGCAGCTGCTTCGGGTAGAGCGTGCGCGACATCGGCCAGAGCCGTGTACCCGAGCCGCCGGACAGAATGACGGGGTAAATCATGCGAGTTCCTCGTGGCCCACGGGACGGACGTAGTCGACCTTGGCAGAAGCGCTTGCCGACATCCACCGTTTTTGCGAAGCCGCAAATGCTGCCTGCTCTTTCACAAGAAAAACTTAACCGAGCGGAGCGCCGTGGCTGCTACCGGCGTTAGTGGCACAAACCGCCACGGAGGTTGGCATGGCAGAGTCGAAACAAGCGGGATCACAGGCCACAGCGGACGACCGAAATCGGGGAGCCGGCAGCCAAGCCGCCCCAGCACAGGCCGCCCAACGGCAAGCCGAACGCCTTGGCGAACTCGGCCAGCAAGGGGTGCGGCAAGCGGCCGATGCTTCGACAGCCGCCGCGAGCGCCGCCCAGCGGTCGGGCTCAGCAGTTGCCGAGCTGCACGCAAGAGATCACGGCGGCATGGGCGCGCTACGCCGAGGAGGTGATGCGGCATACCTCCGAAGCGAGCCAGGCGCTGCTGCGGGCCCGAACTTTCACCGAGATATTGGAGGTGCAAGCCAAGCTGCTGCGCGAGAACATGCAGGCATTTCTCGATCAGAGCGTCAGAATAGCCGAGTTGGCGAGCCGCATGGCGACCCGCCCCCTGCAAGAACTGAAGGCGGCCGGCACCGAGCGGCCGCGAAGCTAGTTTCAGCCCGCTGATCTATACTTCACCCCCGAGCGGGTTCGCGCGGCCAGGGCGCTACGGTTGGTGTAGTAGTCAGAACGAGTGTGCTTGGCGTTTCGTCGAAAATCGCGAATTTGCCTGTCCGCTCGAAGATTTCTCGATGCCTCGGATCGAGGTAGATAACCAAGATGCGGTAGCCGCTGTCGCGATGCGCCTCCAATCGTGCGACGACCTTCGACAGGACCGGTGGTCCGAACGGATTATGGAAATAGCACACGAGATTTGACGAAGGCAGCGGGAACGAAACCGCGTCTTCGCAGCGGCTGGCAACTGAGCCGGCGTTAATCAGATGTGGCGGAAATCTTGAGATGTTCTGAACAGCTGTTTCGTGAAGCTCTCGTGAAAACTCGATCCCGATGACTGCCCTGAATGGAAGGCCCCCTGCGATCAGCAGCATCCTGCCCTTGCCTGACCCGAAATCGATGAAGGTGAAATCGCTGGGGTCCATATTGAGCCTTTCTAGCGATGCACGCACGCCTTCCTCGCCGCTCGGTCCGTAGCGCACCGCATAGCAGGCACTGGGTAATCTCGCGGCGTAGAGGGTACGGATTTCGCGAATACCGCCCGTGTCCGTGCCGTACTTTTCGTCG
Source organism: uncultured Alphaproteobacteria bacterium (assembly GCA_963788085.1). GTDB lineage: Bacteria > Pseudomonadota > Alphaproteobacteria > ATCC43930 > CGMCC-115725 > AP-15. The sequence goes on along the minus strand of CAWBFS010000048.1, from coordinate 50,146 downwards.
AATGGGTCGAGCTGTGGCCGCCTGCCCACGCGAGCCGCGCGGCGACTCACATGATAAAGGACATTATCGATGGCCAGCTTGAGGAAGCCGCTCGGCCCGTGTCGACGCCATGCGTATCCGAGCTGAGAAATCCATCTGCTCATCGCACCACCCGAGCCAGCGATGGCTTCCTAATCCGGTTGTTAAAACATCGGATCGCTCCGTTAAAGTTCTCGTTTGTACGCTCGCCGAGATAAATCGGACCAAACCTTCGAGATCATCCAATCCCGAACGAAGGCGGAGAGAGAACTGGATCTGAAGGCTTTTGCGCCCAAACTGGCCATGGCCGGCTGTTACCGCGGATCCCGTCCGCGGTTTTCCGGCCAGCGCGGTCGATGTGCCGAGAAACCGCTGTAATTGGAATTTCTGTTATGTAATGTAGCACAGTTTATACCAGGCAAGCCGATGTTCTCTCCCTTTGAGCGAGGTCAGGATTGGTGATACGGACCACGCTCGCCGAGTCTCTGGATGGTGCAGGTCTGCGGTCTGGCTTTGCCGAGCGGACACTCGCGGTTGCCGGCGACCGCGGAGCGGACATCGGTCATCATAAGCATCGATGCCGAAATTGCCCCGCACACTTCCGACTGGCAGCGGGATTGCGGACGTTTTGCAGCGGACCGCGATCTTTACGGCATCACCGAGCTCGGCGAGCGCGGGTTGCGCTACCAGCTCGATGTCATCGAGCGGCACGGCCTCAGGGCCGTGGTATTTCTCGAAGCCCTGAGCGCAGGGGTACTCGGGCTCGATTTGCTCTCGGAGGTGGTGGGCCTCGTCCAAGACCGCGGGCATGAGGTCGGGCTTCATATTCACACCGAATGGCTGTCCTATTATCAGCGCCCACTGCTCGGCGACCGCTACGGCCGGAATATGTCCGATTTCTCGGAGGGCGATCAGGTTCGACTGATCGATCGTGGACTGGAAAACCTATCGCGCGCAGGGGCCGACCCGATTGCCGCGCTGCGCGCCGGCAATGCGGGGGCGAGCGCGGCCACTCTGCGCGCCGCCCGGCGCAGCGGCATCGCGATCGACTCCAGTTATTTCGCGCCGCACCTCAGCGGCGTCTGCCGGCTACCTTCCGACCCTGAGCTTTCTCACCCGGTTTTTCTCGAAGGCATTGTCGAAGTACCGATTACATGGTTCCGCGATGGGTTGAACCGCATCAGACCGGCACAGCTCTGCGCCTGCTCGAGCGGCGAGTTCGAGCACATCCTCAACGACGCCTGGAGCCGCGGGTGGCGCGTAGTAACTCTTTTGCTACACAGTTTCGAGCTGGTTAGCCGCCGATCGCCCGAGCAACCGCAAAAGGTCATGCGCCTGCACGATCATCGGCTTGTCCGGCTTTGCCGATTTCTGGGAACGAACAGGGATAAATACGTGTCTGCGACTTTCAGAGAGCTCGATTTAACGATCATTGTCGGCGATGTTGCACCCGGCTGCCTCCGCTCCCCGCTGGGACGGACTATTCGACGCTATTGCGAACAGGCGGCGGGCCGCCTCTGGTGAAGCCCCTCAGGAATTGACGGGCGACTCCCGCCGGCTGAAATTCGTGTTTGGTGAATATTGCTTCTGCAGCGCTGCTATCTCGCCCTACCGGCTCTGCGAACGCGTTCTGGGCTGACGACTGTTGGCTCGCTTAATTGTTCAGCGAGTGCCTTGACTTCGATCGGCGTGGCCGCCCGACCGCCGACCTCCTCGAAGAAAAAATCTAGATACTGCTCGATCCGGTTCAGGAAACCGCGAAGATCGGCCTCGGTGCGCACATAAGGCGTGTTACCCGGCGCCAGTGAGGGACTGTGATAGGCGAAGCTAAACACGCGATGACCTTTGCGCAGCAAGGCGCGGGTGAGCCGACGCTGCTCCTCGAAAGAAATTCCTTCCGGTGTCAAAGTGATGCGCTCGACTAGGCCGAGCCGCGCCAGGATGCCCGGCACGTGTAGCGCCTTCAAGCGCTCGTTCATCGTCAAGGTATAGGCGAAATTTCCGGTGCCGGCGAGCAGCCCGGTGTAGCCGATTGAAAGCGGGATTTCGAGCAGCTCCGGGTTCTTGCCGAACCAGTAGGGGCTGGCGCGGCAATGCGTGAAGTCGGGACCGAATTTGCAGGCTGAGATTGGTGCCGGGAACAACGCTTACGTCGATTTCGTAGCCGAGCTCGGCGAGGATACCCGCAGTCGCTTGCCCGACGCCGTATCGGCCCGCTTTGTAAATGCGCGGGCGCACTCCGATATTGGTTTGGATGCTGTGCGTCAGGTGGATGAGCTTTTCCCGTTCGAGCTCGAATGGCAGGTTGCCGGGATAGGAGTTCTCATCAGTAATCTGCTCGACCAGCGGCGGATTGTCCCAAGGCTGCAGGTGGGCGCCGATCTCGCAGGCGCCGGAGCGATGCAGGTCGCGAATGAACTCGAAGGCTTCGGGCGTGCTGCTGACCGGAAAATCGAGGACGAAGGTCGGCCGCACGTCATATCTCTCGAAGATCCGTTGCGCACGATCCTGGTATTTGACCGAGGTAACGCCCCTTGCCCGGCGCGGCCGGGCCGCCTCCCAGTCGAACTCGGCTTCGGTATCGACCACGACGACCAGCATCGGCGTCTGCTCGGCCGGCCAGTGGATCGTCCTCCAGGTATTAGGGTCGAGCATGCCTCAACAGTATGGTTCAGCAGCTTGCGGCTGCTCCGACTGCGGCAGTTCCGGGTCCGGGCGGCGCAACATCGGCGGAAGCGCCGGGGGTTACGAAAAAACCCACGATGGTAACCGAGCGATAACACTGCAGCCTCAACTATGCCACATGCCGAGCCCTACTCACGTCGCAAACTTGCTGCATCATGCGTAAAGGAGTTAAACATTCCCCCTCAGCAGCGAATTTATCAGACGTTGCCCGAATCGCACCGCGGCCAAACCCGAATTTCCACCATAAAGATACTTACCAAAGCGGTCAGCACCGCCGGTTCCTCCCTACGTTGCGAGCACGTCTTGCACGTATTCCCGAGTTTTGGGATCGGCGGCGTACCACTGCGCATGGTTCGCATAATCAATCATCTTGGCAAGCAATTCCGCCACACGGTCATCGCCTTGGATAACAATTTCGACGCCGCGGAGGGAGTTGCCGGCGATCTCGACGTCGCGGTCTTGCCGGTCCGAGGTGTCAAGCGGGGTATACTGCACAACCTGGTGGGTAGCGCTCTTGCGCTCCGCCGCCTGCGACCGGATCTCCTGCTTACCTATAATTGGGGGGCGATCGAATGGGCGGCAGCCAGCCGGTTCTCGCCGGTTTCCAGGCATCTGCATCTGGAAGCCGGATTCAGCCTAGGCGAGGCGGATTTGCAGATTCCGCGCCGGGTGCTGTTTCGGCGATGGGCACTCGCCCGCTGCGAACTCGTCGTCGTTCCCTCGCGCCAACTCGAGGATTTGGCACACCGCGTTTGGCGACTGCCTGTTTCGCGCGTCGTCTATGTTCCAAACGGTGTCGATACCGCGCGTTTCGCCGCCCCGGTTTCTGACGGCGTGCCCGGCTTCACCCGCCGGCCAGGCGAAATCGTCATCGGCACAGTCGCTCCGTTGCGTTTGGAAAAGAATATCGGGCGTCTGCTCCGCGTTTTTACCATGCTCAAACTCCCGCATCCCTTACGTCTGATCATTGCGGGCGACGGGGGCCAGCGGGCCTCGCTCGAACGGCTGGCGGTGGAGCTCGGCATTGCCGACCGCGTCATCTTCACCGGGCAGGTTGTCCCCGAGGCGGTTCTTGGCACGTTTGACATCTTTGCCCTGTCGTCCGATACAGAGCAGATGCCGAATGCATTGCTGGAGGCAATGGCGGCGAGCCGCGCCATTGCAGCGGTCAATGTCGGAGATGTGAAGAAGATCGTGTGCGAGGATAACCGAGAGTTCATCGTTGACCGCGATGATGCCATGGCCTTTGCCGGGGCGCTCACCCGCCTGCTATGTGATCCCGAAAGGCGCCGAGCCCTCGGATGCGCCAATCGTCGGCGAGTGGTTACAGAATTCTCGCAGGAACGAATGTTTTCTGCTTATTCGCGAATTTTCTCCCTCGGCCGAGCACCCTGAGGGGGAACACGCCGGCGAATGGGCGGCTTTGTTCTGCTACATACAGCTCCTGGCGAGGACCGCTCGCTGGAACAGGCCGCCGCGCTCGCGGCACTTGCCCGCATGGGGATGCCCGCTCCTCGTCTGCTGCAGGGCGAAAATTTTCTGCTGGCGATTTATCCCAAACGGCAAGCCAGCGAGCCGACGCTCCGGCAATTTCCCAATGGTGATTTTGTCTGCACGTGCGGCACGCTGATCTACGACGATATGATCGGCGAGGCGGCCGCGGCCGCCTTTTATCGCGACTGCCATGGACGATCCACACCGCGCGACAAGGCGCTCGGCCATTACGCAGTGATCTTGCACAAGGACGGCGAGACCGAAATCCTCCCGGACGGCTTCGGCGGCTTTCTCGTTTTTCACGACGCGGCACGACGCGTCGCGTCGTCCTCGTTCCTGGCAATAGCTTCGGTCCTCGACCGGGTGACATTGGGCACTCAAGCCGCTTGCGAGTATGTCTTCGACGGCGTGGTGTCCGGCGATGCCACCGTGTTTGACGAGGTGTTGCTCGCACCGGTAAACGCGGCGATCGCGGTGGGCAAAGATCGCCTGGAAATCCTGCCCCGCCGGCTCGTTACGCCGGCGACAGTCTCCGCCGAGCCGTTCGAGGCGACGATCGAGCAAAGCATGCGGCTGCTCGACCGGTATTTCGCGGCGGTCGCGGCTAGTTTCGGCGAACGCGTGACCTGCGCTCTTTCGGGCGGCTACGATTTGCAGACTCATCTTGGCATGGCTGCGGCGTCACGGCATCAGCCCGCGGGTCTACGTGTATGGTCCGCCGGGCGACAAGGATGTCGAGCTGGCGCGCGCCATCGCCGAGGGAGAAGGTTTTGCTCTCGAAATCGTCGACAAGGACAAGCAGCTGGCCTTCACCCCGGATGAGTTCCGGGCCGTCGCTTACGACAATTTTCTCGCGTCCGACGGATATACCTGGAGCGGCATTTTTACGAACGGAGCCGAACGCACGCAGCGCGCCAGCCGAGTGAACGGCAATGCCGTGGCGCTCAATGGCGGCGGGGGCGAGATCTGGCGCAACTTCTTTTATTTGCTCGACCGCACATACGCCCCGCGTGAGATCCTCTGGTCCTTTTACAGTCAGTTCGATCCGGAGACCTGTACCGCCGCCTTTGACCAGGAAGACTATTTCCGTCAGCTCGAAGGTAAGATCGAAACACTGATCGGCTGTCCCCAGCCTTCCCTGCCGCGCGCCCTGGTCGAGTGGCTTTATCATTATTTCCGTTGCCGGGCCTGGGACGGGCGGATCAACAACATCAACAATTCTTACGGTTATGTAGCGCTGCCGTTTCTCGAGCCGGCGGTGACCGAACATGCCAGCGTCATTCCGATCGCCTGGAAAAATCACGGCGCGTATGAAGCAGAGCTGATCCGCCGGGCCGACCCGCGGCTTGCCTCGTATCAGTCGGGTTATGGCCACGATTTCAGCGGACCGCCGCCGCTGGCGCGCCGACTGACCGACTATGCCACCTATTTGCGTCCCCCTTGGCTGCGGCGCTTTGCTTACCGCGTCAAAAACCGGGTGCGGCGCCCCGCGGAATGGCCGGACTATCTGCGACAGGAATATCGCGACGCCGTGTTGCCAGGCGGTGTCCAAGTAATGACCGAGTTGTTCCAGCTCGACCGGGTCACCGATCCGGCACAAACCGCGCGGATTCTTACTCTCGAATATCTGATCAGGCAGTTCGAGGGGCGTATCCGGATCGACTTTCATCGTTCAGCTTTGCCAGGCTATCGTAAATGTGCGGCATAGCCGGAATTTTCGATTTCCGCGGGCCGGGCGATATCGATCGCTGCCTGTTGTATCGAATGACCGAGATCATCGCTCATCGTGGACCGGACGGCGATGGTTTCCACTTTGCGCCGGGAATCGGGTTAGGGCACCGGCGCCTGGCGATCGTCGACCTCGTGACCGGCGACCAGCCGCAGTTCAATGAGGACGGCACGGTTTGCATCATCTTCAACGGCGAGATTTATAATTTTCAGCCGCTCATGGCGGAGTTGACTGCGCTCGGCCACGCCTTTCGGACGCGCTCCGACACCGAGGTCATTGTCCATGCCTGGGAGGAATGGGGCGAGGCGTGTCTCGACCGCTTCAACGGGATGTTCGCCTTTGCACTGTGGGACGCGAGGCAACAGGCGCTGTTTTTGGCGCGCGACCGCCTCGGCGAGAAACCGCTCTATTACAGTATGCTCGGCGACGGCCGGCTGCTGTTCGCGTCAGAATTGAAGTCCCTGGAGTTGAGCCCAGATATCGACAGGCGGCTCGACCCGCAGGCGATCGAAGAGTTTTTTGCTTACGGTTACATACCGGGTCCTCGCTCGATCTATCGCGGTGTGAAGAAGCTCGCGCCGGCGCATTCGCTACTCGTCAGACGGGGTGAGCCGCCGCCGGAGCCGCGCTGCTATTGGGATGTGCGCTTTGTCGATGGCAGCTCGATCCGCCGCGAAGAGGCCGAGGAGGAGCTGATCGCGCGGCTGCGTGAATCCGTCCGCATGCGGATGATCGCCGATGTTCCGCTCGGCGCCTTTCTTTCGGGCGGCGTTGATTTCGAGCGGCGTCGTGGCGATGATGGCGGGGCTGAAGACCGAGCCTGTCAGCACTTTCTCGATCGCGTTCGGAGCGAAGGGCTGGGACGAATCCGCCTTCGCCGCCGAAATCGCCCGGCGCTATAGGACCGATCATCACGTCAAAGAGGTCGATCCCAATTCCTTCGACCTGCTCGACCGGCTGGCGACGATCTATGACGAACCATTCGGCGACAGTTCGGCGATCCCGACCTTCCGGGTCTGCGCCATGGCGCGCGAGAACGTCACCGTCGCCTTGTCGGGGGATGGCGGAGACGAGGTGTTCGCCGGCTATCGCCGTTATCGCTGGCATTGTTTCGAGGAGCGGGTGCGTCGCGTGGTGCCGGCGGGTTTGCGCCATCCGTTCTTCGGTATTGCCGGCGCACTCTACCCGAAACTGGACTGGGCGCCGCGCCCGTTGCGCGCCAAGGCGACCCTGCAGGAGCTGGCGCGCGATACGATCGAGGCTTATTTCTCGTCCGTCTCGATCTGCGGGACCGAGCTTCGCCGGCGGCTGTTCAGTCCGTCTCTCGCGCGAGAGCTGCAGGGCTACAACGGCGTCGAGGTGCTGCGGTCGCATATGCGGCAATGCGGCAGCGAGGACCCGCTGTCGCAAGTGCAATACGCCGATTTCAAGACATATCTCCCGGGCGACATCCTGACCAAGGTCGATCGCGCCAGCATGGCGAGTTCGCTCGAAACGCGGGTTCCGCTGCTCGACCACACCTTGGTCGAGTGGGCGGCGGGGCTGCCCTCGCATTTCAAGCTGCATGGCCGCGAGGGCAAGCAAATCTTCAAGACGGCGCTCGAACCGTATGTCTCGAAGGAAATCCTCTACCGCCCGAAGCAGGGCTTCGCGGTCCCGCTCGCCGCGTGGTTCCGTGGCCCGCTGCGCCGGCGCCTGCGCGACACGTTGCTGGGACCAGCGCTGCGGGAGTCGGGCTTGTTCGACACCGCCACGATCACCACCCTGCTCGACCAGCACCAGTCGGGCGAGCGCGACCACAGCGCCGCTCTGTGGACCTTGTCGATGATGGAATTGTTTCTGCGGCAGGTGAAGGGCGGCCGCCCCACCGAACCGGCGCCGCAGACCGCCCACACAATGGCCTGAGGTCGTCCCGCTGACGCAAATCCCCAATCGGCGTATTTTCCTTCCTGCTCCAACTAGCTCAGTAGGATAGAGTAACAGTTTCCTGACACATTGCTCAGCAGCAGTGTGATGCCAGATGGCATCCTTCAAGGCCCCGTAACAGAACGCATAGAACTCACAACGCTCTTCGAGGAGAAGAACGAGAGCGGCGGCCTAGCTAAACCGCCGCTCTCTCATTTCATGCTATGCTGCACAGGTACAACAACGGAGGGACAGATGGCCCAAACACACCTCGACATCGATACCGCCCTCAAGGCAGAACAAGAACGCCTTACCTCACGGAAGCGGGAACTCGAAACCGAGCTTTCCGAGATCGACAGCAGGCTGGCCCGCATCACCCGCTACTTCACGGATGAACCACAAACATCATCCCGACTTTCACCACCCAGCCCGCGACGGGGAGACAGACACCCGCGCGGCTTCGTCCAGCAAACTGTTCTGAAAACAATAGCCGAGCACCCTCAAGGCCTCTCAAGAGGCGAGATTATAAACTTGCTCGCCGCAGAAGGGATCGGCGAGCAGTCGATATCGAACAGTCTCAGCGCCCTTGTAGAAGCAAGAAAGGTCCTCCTCCCGCAACGCAGAGGAGGCAAGTATCTCTCGGCAGCAGCGGAAGTGCCGACCGCGCCGGATCAACCGAGCTCGTGAGGCTTGAGCCCTGCTATTTTGATTGTGTTTTTGTTGGCCGATCCGGCGGCTGTTTCGTAGGCCTCCCGAACGCGCTACCGGTGTCAATCCCCAGCAATCTATGGTCCTTTCAGGAACGCTGTGAGTATGCCACGAAAGAGGTCGCAGACATAACAGAGGTTATCAAGAAGTATGGCGAGGAGTGCGTCGAGAATGTTCCATGTTCTCCACCGTGCGATCGCAGACCGTTTGATGGTTTTATGGCATCTCTGAGGAAACGATGGTGAATTTGATCGATCGATCAACATGTCGCCCGGCGGCCCAATGCTCGCTTCAATGAGGCTGCGCTATGCACGGTGCAAAAAGCAGGGGTGACAGAACTCTCGGCTGAGCCTCCTCAAACGGCACCAAACCGCGTCAGCCTGCGGCCCGAGGGTCAAATTTTCCGGTCGTCTGCCGCTACGGTGAATCCAGCATCCGGTGACTGACGGTGATATCAGCGTTGGGTTTCGGGTCATCAAATACATGACGAGGGCGGTCAGCGGCGGACATACGGGCGAACGGCATCGACCAGCACCGCGGATGGGGCGAGGCGCGGTCCCTCACCCTCATCGACCGGCGGGACGATGGTCACGCCCCAGGCGGGCAGCCTGTTGAGCGATGCGCGGACCTCGGGGTGGTTCAGAAGCGGCGCGTTCAACGATGGGCCTACGATCACCGGCGTACCGCGCCCTATCGCTTCGGCGGCGACGGATAGCGCAAGATTGTCGGCGATGCCGTGTGCGAGCTTGTTCAGCGAGTTGAAGCTGCACGGCGCGAACAGCATCACGCCGCGCGGCGGTCGTGGGCGGATGGCCAGATCGAAATATGATTCGACGACCTGCACCCCCTTGACGTCCGCGAGGTCGCGCGGCGCGATCACCCGCGAAGCATGCGGTGTCGGAAGCGCGATGACGGTGGAGAAGCCAAGCCCGACCAGCCCACCCAGAATTTCGGGACAGCGTCCCGCCGTCGTCGTGCCGCTGATCACCAGGTAGGCTACGTCAAAACTTTCGCCACCGGCTGCGATATTTGGACTCATCTCATTCTCTTTGGAGCTGCCTCGGATCCGTTGACCGCGGTAAACCTTAGTAAATCTTGGTCACACGGCTTTGCGACCGCACTCAGCGAAGCCGAGACTTAATGGTTGAGCCAACGCCGGGCGAAACCGAGCAGCCCTTGGGGCAGGAAAATGACCATTGCAATGAAAATCAGGCCCACGAAAATCAGGTAGTATTCCGTGAAGAAGCGCGACAGCCCCTCGCGCAGCAGCAGAAAGAATGCGGCGCCGACGATGGGGCCGACTAAGGTGCCGATCCCGCCGATGACGTTGTAGATGATGACTTCGCCGGAGACCAAAAAAAACACAAAATCGGGCGCGGCGAACTGGTTCTGCAGCGCGTAGAGCACCCCGGCCAGCCCGGCGAACAGCCCGGAGAGCATGACCGCGACGATTTTGTAGCGTTGGATCGGATAGCCGATGGCTCGGGTGCGCGCCTCGTTTTCCCGGATCGACTGTAGAACCATGCCAAAGGGCGACTGCGTTATGCGGCGCAGCAGAAGGTAAGACAAAACGACCACGCCGAGGACGAACCAGTGCAGCGTGTCGGGCGTGAAGCGGACCGAGAAGAGACCCGGAATCCCCAGTGGCGGACGGCTGAAGGTCAGCCCGTTTTCACCCCCGGTGAGATCTGTCCAGGTAAAGATGACGACGTAAAAGATCTGGGAAAAGATCAAAGTCGTGATCGAGAAATAGATGTCGCGCAAGCGCGTCGAGAAGTATGCGACAAAGACCGCGGCGGCTGCGGCGGCGATCAGCCCGCACAATAGCGCCAGCAGAAGACTGGGCGGGCTGACCAACAAAAGAGCGGCTGCAGCGCCGTAAATCCCGAGCCCGAAAAAGGCCGAATGGCCGAACGACACCATGCCGGTGTAGCCAATCAGGATGTCCGAGGACATCGCCAAGAGGCCCCATATCAGGATCTCGGTCAGGAAGCGCCGCCAGAACTCGGGCAAAACGAGCGGGGCAATGATCAGCAACGCCAGGACGAACGAAAATCCGATCCAATAGAGGGCTGCATGGTGACCGCTAACCGGACGCTGTAGGCTCCAGACGGTCATGCCCGGGCCCTATTGGGCTGATCCGGGCGGCTTGCGAGCCCCGTAACGCCGATTTTCAACGCACTCATTTCGGGGTCGGCACGAAGAGGCCTGTCGGGCGGAACAGCAGGGTGAGGATCAACACGACGAACGAGACGATGACCGCCTGGGCCGGGCTTACCCAGAGCGAGGCATAGGCTTCAAGGAGGCTGATAAAGATCGCAGCGGCGATCGAGCCGGCGAGATTCCCCATCCCCCCGATGACAACGACGATGAACGCCTTGAGAACCCAATCGACGCCCATCGTGTGGCTGACGCCGACCAACGGACCGAACAATACCCCGCTGGCCGCCGCCATGCCGGAGCCGATCGCGAAGACTGCGGCGAGAACCCACGGCACTGGAATGCCCATCGCTTGAGCCATGACGCGGTCCTGCGTCGTGGCGCGGATCCAGATGCCCCAGGTGCCGAATTTGAGGAATAGCCAAAGCCCGCCGATGATCGCGGCGGACAGCAATGCAATCACAATCCGGTACCACGGGTAATCCAGGTAAAAGAGCGTGAACTGGCCGGTAAACGGCTCCGCGACCTTGCGCGCCACCGGGCCGAATTGCCACAAAGCGTAATTCTGCAGGACGAGTGAAACCCCGAAGGTGGCGAGGATCGTATAGAGCGGATCGCGGCCGAGCAGCGGGCGCAGAGTCGTCAGGTATATGACTGCGCCGAGCAGCGCTATGAGGAGCGTAGCCGCTGCCAGGGCAATCCAGAAATCTCCGGTGGCCGCCAATATGATGACGCCCACATAGGCGCCCAGCATGAAGAGCTCGCCATGAGCAAAATTGACCACGTCCATGATGCCGAAAATCAGTGTCAGACCCGACGCGACGAGCGCCAGGATCATGCCGGTGACGACGCCGTTGATTGTCTGGATGAGCAGCTGGTCAAAGGCGATTTCCATAACTACCTCAATATTTCTCCGTCATTCCCGCGAAAGCGGCAATCTAGGCCGGCCACGGTCCAACTGTCTCTGGACCCCCGCTTTCGCGGGGGTGACGATAAGACGAATGCGCATTACACACCGAGATACTGATGGATCACGGCGTCGTTGACGCGCAGCTCGGATGCCAATGCGTGGTGCCGGACGACGCCTTTCTCGATGAAGTAGATCCGCTGGCCGGCCTCCAAGGTCAGCGGGACATTCTGTTCCACCAGCAGCACGGCGACATTCTCGCTGCGGAGCATGTCGATGATCTGCCGGATTTCGGCCACCATCCGCGGCATCAAACCCTCCGTCGGCTCATCCAGCAGGATGATCTTGGGCTCCAGCATCATCGCCCGCGCGATGGCGAGCATCTGCTGCTCACCGCCGGATAGCGTGCCGCCGGCCTGGTTGCGGCGTTCGGCCAATACCGGGAAGTAACCGTAGACTTTTTCCAGCAGTTGCAGCTTCCGAGCCTTGCTCACACCGTGGCGGTCGAGCCCCGTGCGGAGATTTTCGGTGACCGACAACAGGCGGAATATCCGCCGATCTTCAGGCACATAGCCGATCCCGAGCCGCGCCAGCCGGTGCGCCGGCAAATTGGTGATCGGCTGACCCTCGAACAGCACCTTGCCCTGGCTCGGATGGACGAGGCCCATGATCGCCTTCAAGGTCGTGCTCTTGCCCACCCCGTTGCGGCCGAGGAGGCCCACCACCTCGCCCTTGCCGACTTCGAGCGATACCCCGTGCAAGATATGACTCTTGCCGTAATAGGTGTGGATGTCCTCGACCTTGACCAGCGCCTGGACCGCAGTGCCGCCCAGGCTCACGTCCGCCGGGCTCATGTCTTCAGGTAAACCTCGAGCACTCGAGGGTTCTGCTGTATCTCCAACGGCGTCCCCTCGGCCAGGATCTCGCCGTAGTGGAGCACGGTGATCCGCTGCGCCAACTCCATGACGACCTGCATGTCGTGCTCGACGATTAAAATCGTCAGATTCTTGGCAATCCGGCGCACTAGTTCCATCGTGTCGTGAGTCTCGGCCGCGCTCATCCCGGCCGTCGGTTCGTCGAGACACAGGAGCTGCGGCTCAGTCGCCAGCGCTATGCCAATTTCGAGGTTGCGCTGCTCGCCATGCGACAGGTTGGCGGCCAGTTCCCCCGCCTTGCCGCGCAGGCCGACTGCCTCGAGGGCCGCCTCGGCCTTGCCGATGATGTCGCTATAGGCGCGATAATGGGTGAAGAGGCTCCAGCCGTGGCGGCGCGACTGCGCGGCAATGCGGACGTTTTCGAGCGCCGTCGCGTTCGGCAGGATGTTGGTGATCTGGTACGAGCGGGCGATGCCCTTGCGCGAGATGCGGTCCGGCGACGCCCCCGTGATGTCCTCGCCGTTGAACCGTGTATGCCCCGAGGAGGGACGCAATACCCCGGTCAGGCAATTGAAGAAGGTGCTCTTACCCGCTCCATTCGGGCCGATTATCGCGCGCACCTCGCCGCGTTCGACCGCGAAATTAACTTGATTGAGCGCGGTCAGGCCCCCGAAGCGGACCGTGAGATCTTCGGTCCACAACAACGGCGCCGCCGATGTTCTCAAGCGGCGGCGAAATGGCAGGCCGGGGGCACTACCGTCTTCTGCCACGAGATCGCGTCGAGGACGTGGTATTTGCCGTCCTTGATTTCGAAGACGAGCTCGCGCGTGAAGGCCTGATGGTCTTCTTTGCGGAGCACCTTGTCGCCGGTCGGGAAATCGGGGCCTTCCTTCATTTCGAGGCCTTCGAGCGCGGCAACCAGCTTTGGTGAGTCGTCACGTCCCTGAAAATGTGATTTCTCGATGCCGAGCTTCAGCGCATTGACCGCCTCAAAGTTGGACTGAACGTAGCGGTCGGGCAGCGGCCCGGACGGATCGATCTTTTTCAAGCGGGCGAGCGCTTCGTTATAGAAAGCGTGCAGGTACGGCGTGTCGAGCGGTTCGTCGAACACCGGCACATAACGATCGATGCCGACAAATCCCTCGATCTTGTTGCCCATCGCGGGCAGCTGGGTCGAGGTGGCGACAGCGCCGTCGCCGGCAAATTTGTATTTCTTGGCAAGGCCGAGGTCATAGCCCTGGTTGACAAAGTTGATCGCATCCGGGCCAAAGAAAATAAGAAACAAGCCGTCGAAATCGCCGTTGATCTTCGACAGGAACGGCGTCATGTCGGCGGTGCCGAGTGGTATGCCGAGCGTGCCGACGACCTCACCGCCATTCTGCTTAATGCCGGCCGCATAAGCGTCACGGGTCGACTGGCCCCAGGCATAGTCGGCAAAAGCGATATACCAACGCTTGCCGAGCTTATTCACCAGGTACGGGGTAAACGCCTTCGCCTGCGCCGGCGCGAAGTCGAAGCTGCGGAACGTGTACCGGCTGCACTTGCTGGTGGTCAGCGTCGTGTCTAGGCAGACGCCGATCATGTTGACGATTTTGTTTTCTTCCCAGACCGGCGTGCAGGCGAGGCAAATGTTCGACAGAAATCCGCCGATATGGGCGTCGATATTGTCCTCGCTGACCAGCTTCTCGACGGCGCGCCGGCCGGTGTCGGGCTTTGACTGATCGTCGCCGACAATCAGTTCGACCGGGCGGCCCATGATGCCACCCGATTTATTGATCCGATCGACCGCCATTTGCACGCCGACCAGGGCCGTCTTGCCGCCCGAGGCGGCGACGCCGGTCAGCGGCTGCACCGTGCCGAACTTGTAGGGCTTGGCCTCACCGAAGGCGGCGCGCCAGGGCGCCGAGGCCAGCAGCGTCGCGCCGAGGCCGACCGCGCTGCCCGCCGCGCTCCATCGCAGCACCCGGCGGCGCGTGACATTGGCGCTGAGATGAGCTGCGTTGCCCAGATTATGCCCATTCTCGCCGTGTGACATAGCGCATCCCTTCCCTGTTCGTTGCCGCGGATCATCGACGGCTCTTTCGTATACGCCGCCCGACCCGGCAACAACTACCGCAAGTTGCGGCAGCGCTGCAACAACCGGGCCGCTCAATCTGCGAGTTTCGGCTTTCAGCCGGCTTTGAGGCGGCGCGCCGCCTCGACGGCGGAGTATGTCAGCACGCCGTCGGCGCCGGCGCGCTTGAAGCCGATCAGGCTCTCCATGACCACCCGCTCGCCGTCCAGCCAGCCGTTCTGCGCGGCGGCACGCAGCATCGCGTATTCGCCGCTGACCTGATAGGCGTAGGTTGGAACGCGGAACGCTTCTTTCACGCGCCGGACCACGTCGAGATAGGGCATGCCGGGCTTGACCATGACCATGTCGGCGCCTTCCTGCAAGTCGAGCGCCACCTCGCGCAGCGCTTCGTCACCGTTCGCCGGGTCCATCTGGTAGGTCCGTTTGTCGGCGCTGCCGAGCGCCGTCTTGGAACCGATCGCGTCCCGAAACGGGCCATAAAAGGCGGAGGCGTATTTCGCCGCATAGGACATGATGCGGACCCGCGCAAACCCGGCTTCGTCTAGCGCATAGCGCACTGCGCCGACGCGACCGTCCATCATGTCCGAGGGAGCGATGATGTCGCAGCCGGCGCGGGCCTGGACGACCGCCTGTCGTTGCAGGATCTCGACCGTCTCGTCGTTTTCGACATAGCCGTGGCGGATCACTCCGTCATGCCCGTGCGAGGTGAACGGGTCGAGCGCCACATCGCACAGCACGCCGAGTTCGGGCAGGGCCTTTTTCAGCGCCGCCGCCGCGCGGCAGACAAGGTTGCCGGGGTCGACCGCGTTGCTGCCTTCGGCATCCTTAAGAGCGTCGGGCAGCGCCGGAAACACAGCGATCGTCGGAATGCCGAGCTCGGCCGCCTCTCCGGCAGCGTCGATGAGCGCGGGGATCGGCAAGCGGAAGACATCCGGCATCGACGGGATCGGCGCACGCTGGCCTTCATCATGGACAAAGACGGGCCAGATCAGGTCGCCCGCTGTCAGCACCGTCTCGGCGACCAATTTGCGCGACCAGGCATCGCGGCGGTTGCGCCGCAGACGCATCTGCGGATAGGGGGCGAGAGGCGGCAGGAACGAGGTCACGGGATCACTTCCGAAAGTGAGAGCGGCGAAAACCGCGAATCGCGGGAAAATAGGTCCAAGCGGCGACGATGACAACGCGCCGTGTATCGACGACTTCGGCGGCGACGGCGGGGCCGATCCCTCGCTTCCGGCCAGTTCGGAGCCGCAGCCCCTCTCCCGAACCGCGCAGGGCTGTCCGGGGAAAGTGTAAGGACCGGCTATTCGAAGATTTGCCACCGCAGCGTGGCTCTGACGACGCGTCCTTTACCCTCTCCCCCCGCTGGCCGGGGGGAGAGGGAAGGGTGAGGGGGGCCGACGAGCCGGTTGTGGCGCCGCCCACCTCACCCTCCCAACCCTGCGGGTCGGGCCCCTCCCTCTCCCCCCCTGAAGGGCGGAGAGGGGCTCGTGTCCGCGCGCATTATTTTGATTGAGCACGACCGCAGCCGTGCAATCGAGTTCAGTTCCCCGGCCAGCCATGCGAACCGCGAGAGAGGGAGGGATCCAGCCCCCACGGGTCCGCGAAGCGCGGCCCGAGGACAGGCTCAAGGCTGGGAGGGTGAGGGCGCTACCCCATCGCGGAGAAGCCGCCATCGACCGGGATCGCCGTGCCGGTGATGAAGTCGGAGGCGGGAGAGGCGAGGAACACGGCGATGCCGGCGAGGTCTTCGGGGACGCCCCAGCGGCCGGCCGGGGTGCGGGACAGCACGCGCTCGTGCAATCCGGCGACTTGCCGGCGGGCGTCGCGGGTCAGCTCGGTGTCGATCCAGCCGGGCAAAACGGCGTTGACCTGGATGTTGTCCGCCGCCCAGGCGGCGGCGAGCGACTTGGTCAATTGCACGAGGGCGCCTTTGCTAGCGGCATAAGGGGCGGCGTAAGCTGAGCCGAAGAGCGCGAACATCGAGCCGATATTGATGATCTTGCCGCCGCCTCTGCGCTTCATGACCGGGTGGGCGGCTTGTGAGCACAGAAAGGCGCCGGTCAGATTGGTGTCGAGCACGGCATGCCATTCGGCCAGGGTATAGCTCTCCGGCGGTTTGCGGATCGAGGTTCCGGCGTTGTTGACCAGGACATCGAGCCGGCCGAACCGCTTTTCCGTCTGGTCGATCATCGCCCGGCAGGAGCTCTCGTCGGCCACATCCAGCGCGACGAAGGCACTCCGGGCCCCGAGTTCGGCCACCGCCGACGCGGCCTTCTCGGCGTTGCGCGCCGCCACCACGACTCGGGCGCCCGCAGCGGCGAGCCCGCGCGCCATGCCGAGCCCGATCCCGCCATTGCCGCCGGTGACGACGGCGATCCGTCCGGTTAGATCGAACATGGTCATAAGAAATCTCCGACAAGAGCCCGGCGATCTGCGTGCCATGATGGCGCTCCTGAAGGCGCTTTGGAAGCTGCGCCCGCCGGGCGAGCCGGAAGCGCCCGCCGCCCGCCTCATCCGGCGCTGGCGCGAGAAGCGCCTCCTCACCCGGCTCGAGAGGGACTGGCCCGGAGGGCTGGTGCTGCATCGCACCGGAGACCTGGTGCATGTGCCGAGCCCGCTCGACGCCCGCGGCCGCCATGCCCTGCTCCACCCGCCCTATGTGCACCCGGCGGTCCTCGGCTTTCTGCAGCCCGGCTCGGTCGTGCTCGATGTCGGCGCCAATCTCGGGGAGTGGACCGTGCCGTTCGCCCGCAAGGTCGGGCCGGCGGGGCGGGTGCTAGCGATCGAGCCGGCGCCGCGCAGCGCCGCCGCTCTCGAATCGACGCTCGCCGCCAATGCCCTGGCTCAGGCCGAAATCATCCGTTGCGCGATCGGCGAACACGACGGCATCGCGCAATTTGCCGTGCCGGTCGTGACATCGGCCCGCACGGATACCGGCACCGCGCGGATCGGACCCGCTTGTGCCGGGCGCGACGCTCTGCAGGTCCGGTTGCGCAGCCTCGATTCGCTCGCCGCCGAGCGCAACCTCACCCGGCTCGATTTGATCAAGATCGACGTCGAGGGACACGAGCGCCGCGTCCTCGATGGAGCGGCCGCCATTCTCGACCGGCACCGCCCGGTGCTGGTGATCGAGACGGGCCACGAGGCGGAAGCAGATCGCGCAGCGATCCACGATCGGCTCGCCGGCCTCGGCTATCGGATGCTCGGCATCCTGCTCGAATTACGGAATGGCGTCCGGCCGACTGGCCCGCCTATGTCGCGCTCGACCCACCGTTTTGTGCGGGCGACGCCCACAACCTGCTGCTCGTCCCTGATGGCGTCATTTCGCCAGTCTCTGAAGAAGCGCCTGTGCCGCGGCGGGGGCGCGGACCTTTGCGCCATTGATGAAGTAGACGAAGCAGTCGCTGCCCGCACTGCGTCGAGTGTCGGCGGAAGCGCTCGGCCCAACCATCGAGCACCTCCGGCGCATAGCCGGTCGGTTCGCCTTCCGCGCAACGGCGCAGGCGAGCGTAGACGAAATCCCCGGTGATCGCTTCGAACGCCGGGCGGTTGTCGTCGTCGACCATGGCGACGGCGACGCGATGCCGGCGCAACAGCTCGGTGAAGGACGGCGCTGCGAAGCTCCGAGTGGCGCACCTCGACGACATGACGTATGGCGCGGCCGTCGAGCTGTTGTGGCAGCAATTCGAGAAAGGCGGCGAAACCGGCTTCGTCGACGAAAGCCATGCGCGGAGCGAATTGCCATAGAATCGGCCCGAGCTTGTCGCGCAATTCGAGCACGCCGCTGGCGAAAAAGCGGTCGATCGAGGGGCCGGCCGTCGCCAGATCGGTGCGGTGCGTGACAAAGCGCGGGCCCTTCAGCGAAAAGACGAAATCCTCCGGGGTCTCGTCGTGCCAGCGGCGAAAGCTCGCTGGCTTTTGCGAGCCGTAAAAGGTGCCGTTGATCTCGATCGCGGTGACCTGGCGGCTGGCATGGGCGAGCTCGCGGGCTTGCGGCAAGCCGGGCGGGTAGAAGACACCGCGCCATGGCGGAAATACCCAGCCGCCGATCCCGACTCGGATTCTCGGCGCGGGGCTCATCAAAGCCCCTCACTCACCAAAGCCCCTGGGCTCATCAAAGCCCCTGGGCTCATCAAAGCCCCGGGTCGGAATTGGGAGGAGAGGGGCCGCTGTGGCGGTCGGTCAATAAACCCCCTGCAGCGGGGTGGTTTCGCGTTTCTCGACCGGCGCGGGCTGGGCTGCATTGCTCGGCTGGTAGTCCAAAAGCTTGCTCGACAGGCTCTGCTCCCCGACCACCGCGTTCGGGTCAGGCGCCTGACCGCTGCGGGCGCCGATATCCGGAAGCCCGTCCTCAGCGCGGCGCAGGCGGAAATCGGGCGCCTGCTTGCCGGGCTCGCCGGGCCCTGCCTGTTCGATGACTTGGCGGGCCTGTTGGTCGGAACTCTTCTCTTGCGGCCGGGCTGCGCCGGGCTGCGGCGGACGCAGATTGAAGTCGGGCGGCATTGTCAGCGGCGCGCGCGATTCGACGGCGAACTCGTCTGGCGTCGAATGTTCGAGCCCAATTGCCTTTTTCAGGTCGGAGCAACCCGAAATCACCAATGCGCCGGCCAAGCAAAGAAAAGGTGACGCAAGAAGAGCGCGGGTCGCTCGAAACCGGTACTCACAGGACATGGCACAAATCCCTCCCCACCCGGTTTTTTTAATGCGCTTTCTGTCCACTAAGCAAGCCACCCGGCAATTCCGCCTCTGGCGGAGGGCTGACCATATCAGGTAAACGGTATTCGGCCTCATCCCAGCCACGGATACGATCATGCAGACGCAAGTCATCGGCTCCCGACCGGCTACCGGGTCTGATACCCTCCGCCGGTCCGACACTCTCGCCGCGGCGGTGTTCGCTGCTCTGCTCGGCGCTTTCGTTATCTGGGCGGTCGGGTTTTCGCACATCGACATCGCCCATAACGCCGCTCACGATACGCGCCACTCCGTCGGCTTTCCGTGCCATTGAGCGGGGATGGCCGTTTTCCGCAGACTGGTGTTCGCAGCGCTCTGCGCCGGATTGATTGTCCGGCGTCTTTGCCACGGTGGCCCATCAAATCGCCACAGTGCCTCTGATCCTGCAAGCCGAAACCTATGAAAATCCGGCAGAGCACGCGTCGGCAGCGGCGCACGAGCATACCAGCGCATGGGAACCGGAAAACGGCGCCGAGCGCACGGCCTACACCCTGCTCGCGGACATCCTGACCGGGGTCGGGTTTGCACTTCTGCTGGGGGCCGGACTAACTTTGCGCGGCGGCGAGGTCGGTTGGCGGCAAGGGCTCCTGTGGGGCCTCGCCGGATTTGCGACATTCACTGTCGCCCCGAGCCTCGGATTACCGCCGCAGCTACCCGGAAACGAAGCCGCGCCGCTGTTCGATCGCCAGCTCTGGTGGCTCGGTACCGCTGTGGCGACCGGCTCCGCCCTTGCGCTGATCGCCTTCACGACGCGAGCGCGTTGGACGATCCTCGCGGCGGTTCTGATTGTACTACCGCATCTCTACGGCGCACCCGAGCCCGCCGAGCAGATTGCGGCGGCGCCTACCGCTCTTACCCACCACTTCATAGTCGCCGCCACCGTAGTGAACTTTCTGTTCTGGCTGATCCTCGGAGCATCGACGGGCTATTTCCACGAACGCCTGCAGCTGCAGATCGCTCGGGCGGCACGCGCCGCTGCATGATCTCGAGATTCGCGGTCGGGGCCGCCGTTTCGCTTCTCCTGGCCGATGCCGCGGCGAGTTGGGCGCAGGAGCTGCCCTCCGGGGGAGGACGCATGCCGGAGCTGCGGCGCGGCGCCAACGGTCAGATCGAGGTCGTTCCAACCAATCCTGCCACTCGCCCGGCGCCCGGCGGGGCCAGCACTGCTCCGGCGGCCTCGCCCCCGCGTCGAGGAGGTGCACCGCCGGCAGTTCGGGTTGCCGCCCCGCCGCCGGTGCCGGCCGGACCGCTACGGCCGGTGATCGAGATAAGGCCGACCACCCCAAAAGTGCCGGACACCGCGCCAGGCGGGACCGTCGTCGCGCGTTATTCGGTCAGGATGAGCGACAACTCTCCATTTACCGGCACCGTGAGGTTCGGCCCTCCCTACTATGACAACAATGGGAGATTCGCCCTTGTCGACAACAACATTATCGTAAATCCAAACGGTCCCGGGATCGGTCCAAACAAGGCCACCATCACCGATCACATCACCTTAGAGGCGATAGTGCAAAGCCGGGTGAGCCGCTGATCGACCCGGCTCTGCCGTGATGCGACTCAGTGCGCCTCTCGCCGCAGCAACAAGCCGTCCAGCAACATCGCCGCGACCCCGATGCAAATAGCGCTGTCCGCGAGATTGAAGGCCGGCCAATGCGCGGCTCCGAGGTGAAAATCCAGAAAGTCGACGACAGCACCAAGGCGCAGCCGGTCGATGACATTGCCCACCGCACCCCCGATGATCAGCCCGATCGCGACGGCGAGAAGGGGGCTCGAAGCGCGGCTCAACCAGAAGATCAAGACCGCGACAATCGCGGCAGCGGCACATGAAAAGACCAGCGCACTCATTCCGGCGGCGCCGTTGAAGAGGCCAAAGCTGATGCCCCGATTATAGGTCAGGGAGAGATTGAAGAACGACGTCACGGTCTCGCGGTCGCCGAAGCCGCGCCCGGCGAAGAAGGCGAGAACCGCAACTTTGCTGAGCTGGTCGAGAATCGCGACCACAATCGCCGTGGCGAGCCCGCGCGCGAGCATCACCCGTTTGCGGCTGCGAGCTCGAGGCCGGCGCGATCGACCACTTCCGCGCACCGACGGCAGAGATCGGCGTGACCCGGCACGCCGCCGACCTCCGGCAATACCCTCCAGCAGCGCTCGCAGCGCTCCCCCGGCGCCGGCGAGACTCGCACACCGACTTCCGCAACATCGGGAAGCGTGAAGGCATCATCGGGAGCCGGCCCCAAACGCACCGTTCCCGCCGAGGTGATGCAGAGCTCGGCGAGATCGACGTTGCGTAGCTGATCGGCCAGTCTTTCGGGCACGAACAGCTCGACGGCGGCCTGCAGGCCCGACCCCAGCCGCTTTGCCCCCCGTTCCAGTTCCAGTGCGCCGGTGACGACGCGGCGCAGATCGCGCAGTACCGTCCAGCGTTCGCCGAGCGCGTCATCGCGCCAACCAGCTGGGACATCGGCGAAAAGCTCGAGATGAATGCTCCGTCCGGGCAGGTCGCCGTGACGGGCGAGCCATGCCTCCTCCGCGGTAAAGCAAACCACCGGGGCCAGCCAGCGCACCAGACAATCGAAGCACCGGTCGAGCACGGTCCGCACCGCCCGGCGCTTGATATCGTCCGCCGCGTCGCAATAGAGCCGGTCCTTGCGGATGTCGAAATAGAAGGCCGACAAATCGCTCCCACAGAAACCGTGCAGTGCCGCGAACATGCCGTGGAAATCGAATGCCTCGACTGAACGCCGCACGAGATCGTCGAGCTCCGCCAAGCGGTGCAATACCCAGCGGTCGAGTTCGGGCATCGCCTCGATGCCGACCGCCTCGGCGGCGGTATAGCCGTCGAGCGCTCCCAACAGATAACGCAGGGTATTGCGCAATCGGCGGTAAGCGTCGCTGTGGCGCTTGAGGATCTCCGGGCCGATGCGGACATCCTCGGTGTAGTCCGAGCCGACCACCCAAAGGCGCAGGATGTCGGCCCCGCTCTGCTGCATGATCTGCTGCGGCGGGATGACGTTGCCGAGCGATTTCGACATCTTCCGCCCGTCTTCGTCGAGCACGAATCCGTGCGTCAGCACCGCCTCGTAGGGCGCGCGTCCGCGCGTCCCGCAGGCTTCGATCAAGGAGGACTGGAACCAGCCGCGGTGCTGGTCCGAGCCTTCCAGATAGAGATCGGCCGGCCATCGCAGCTCCGGGCGCTGCTCGAGCACAAAGGCGTGGGTCGAGCCCGAATCGAACCACACCTCGACGATGTCGGTGACCTTCTCCCATTCGGCGGCGTCATAGGCATTCCCGAGGAACTCCGCCGGATCGGCGCTGAACCAGACATCCGCCCCTTCTCGCTCGACCGCGGCGGCGATGCGCTCGACGACGAGCGGATCGCGCAGCGGCTCTCCGGTTTCGCGATGGGTGAACACCGCGATCGGTACGCCCCAGGCGCGCTGGCGCGACACGCACCAGTCCGGCTTGCTCTCGACCATCGACTCGATCCGGTTGCGGGCCTGCGATGGGACCCAGCGGACGTCGGCGATTGCCGCCAAGGCCTTCTGCCGGAGCCCCTCCTTCTCCATGCTGATGAACCATTGCGGCGTATTGCGAAAGATCAGCGGCGCCTTGGAGCGCCACGAATGCGGGTAGGAATGAACGAGCGTGCCGCGCGCCAATAGCCCGCCGGCGTCGTCGATCGCGGCGATCACCGCGGCGTTCGCATCACCCGGCTTGCCGTCCGGGCGATAGATCGAGCGCCCGGCGAAGAGCGGCACCGACGGGAGATAAACTCCATCGGGAGAGACGGTGTCCGGCACCGCCAGGCCGTTCATCTGGCCCAGTTCGAAATCGTCGGCGCCGTGGCCGGGGGCGATGTGCACGAGGCCGGTCCCCTGGTCGGCTTCGACAAAGCCGGCAGCCAGCAGCGGGACGTCGAAATCGTAGCCCTGACCGCGCAGCGGATGCGCCGCCGTCGTCCCGGCAAGGCTCGCGCCGGGAAAGCGGTCGATGATCGAATATGCCTCGATTCCGGCTGCCTTTACGACTTCCTCTGCCAGCTCGGCGGCGACGAGCAGGGTCTCTCCCGGACGTGCACGGCTCCCTTCGGCGGCCCGATCGACACGCAACACCACATACTCGAACCGGCCGCTGAAGGCGATCGCGCGGTTGCCCGGCAATGTCCAAGGGGTTGTCGTCCAGATCAGCGCCGCAGCGCCGGCGAGCGCCGGCCGGTCGGTATGCAGGATCGGAAACCGTACCCAAACCGTCGTGGACCTGTGGTCGTGGTATTCGACTTCCGCTTCGGCGAGCGCGGTCTGCTCGACGACCGACCACAGAACCGGCTTTGCCCCCTTGTAGAGCCCGCCATTGACGAGAAACTTGCCGAGCTCGCGGACGATCTGCGCCTCGGCCGAATACGCCATCGTCGTATAGGGGTTATCCCAGTCTCCGACGACGCCGAGCCGCTTGAAGTCGCGCTTCTGCACCTCGATCCAATGGGCCGCGAATTCGCGGCACTCGCGGCGGAACTGGTCGATCGGCACGCTGTCTTTGGATTGGTTTTTCGCGCGGTACTGCTCCTCGACAATCCATTCGATCGGCAGGCCGTGGCAGTCCCAGCCCGGCACATAGGGCGCGTCCTTGCCGAGCATCTGCTGCGCCCGGTTGACCACGTCCTTCAAAACCTTGTTGAGGGCGGTGCCAAGGTGAATGTCGCCGTTGGCGTAAGGCGGGCCGTCGTGCAGGATGAACTTCTCGCGTCCTCGCGACGCCTCGCGGAGCCGGCGATAGAGGTCCATCTGCTCCCAGCGCGCGAGAATTGTCGGCTCGCGTTTCGGCAAATCTCCCCGCATCGGGAAATCGGTCTTGGGCAAGAATACGGTCGGACGATAATCCGTCGGCATAAGCTCGGCACTTTCCGGAACAAACCAGGTAAATAAGGGCCGGCCCGGATGCCGTCAACGAATGGCTGCCGCGCCTACAACCGGCAATAGAGTCGAATTTGGGCGCCTGCTGCATCTGCAGCGAGTTTGCAGCGAGACCTCTCGTGCAGGTTGAACCGCCCCTTCAGTCCGGCACCGACTCGAAGGCCTAGAGTGCAATGCAAAGATGGCGATTTTAGGGGCGCTCAGTCCGCCGGAATCGCGGCAAGGATCGTGCGCGCTTGGGCGGCGTCCGTGGCGATCTGCGCTTTCAGCTCGTCGAGACCGGCGAATTTCTGTTCCGGCCGGATGAAATCGACGAGCGCGACGCGCAAGTGGCGTGCGTAAAGGTCGACATCGATGTCGAAGAGGTGGGCCTCGAGCCGCGGCACGAGGCCGCCGACCGTCGGGCGCAGACCGATATTGGCGACGCCGCCGATTGTGCGGCCGGCGAGCGGGTCGTCGGGCCCGTCACCGGAGACACGCACCGCATAGACCCCGAAGGCCGGGTGCAGATAGTCGTCGAGACCGAGATTCGCGGTCGGAAAGCCGATCGTCCGGCCACGCCTGTCGCCGGTCGCGACGCGGCCGTCGATCTCCCAGAAGCGGCCGAGGAGCACGGCCGCCTCGCGTGGCTTGCCGGCCTTCAGCAGTTCGCGGATCTGGGTCGAGGAATAGACGATGGTGTCCTCGCCGCGGACCGGTTCGAGCACGGTCACCCCGAAGCCGTGCTGCAGACCGGCGGCGCGCAGAGTTTCGGGGGTTCCGCCGCGGCGGTTGCCAAAGGTGCAATCCCAGCCGACCACGACATGCGAGGCCCCGATCGCTCCGACGATGATTCGGCGATGAATTCCTCGGCACTCTTCTTCGAGAAGGCGAGGTCGAAATGCTGGACGAACAGCAGATCGATGCCGAGCCGCGCCAGTTCGCGCTCCTTGACGCGGAACGGCGTCAGCCGGAAGGGTTCGGCCGCCGGAAAAAACACGCTGCGCGGATGCGGCTCGAAGGTCAGCACTCCGGTCGGGCGGCCCGCTTCCCGCGCGAGCTCGCAAGTCCGGCCGATCAACACGGCATGCCCGCGGTGCAGACCATCGAAATTGCCCATCGCCAGGACCGCGCCGGGCGCGTGGTTCGAACGGGGGCCGGGATGTCGTATGACTCGGATCACGGCAGCGGAAATCGCGCAGTTTCAAGGCCAGCCAATTGCTGCAAAAATAGCCCGACTGGCGGCCGGAGGATAGCGGATCGCGTTGCCCTGGCCGCGCACTCTGCCAAACCCGGTATAATCGAAGGCGCATTTCCTGCCGGATGGACGATCAGCCCCGGATTGACGATCAGCCCAGATGGAGCGCAGGACCCGCCCGATGAGACCCGCAGCGAGCGATGCCGCCGCGCCATTGCGCGAGGCCTGGTACTATGCGCTGCCGAGCCGCCGTCTGCGGCGCCGGGCGGTGGTGGCGAAGCTGATGCTCGGCGAGCCGATCCTGATCGGCCGCGACGAGGCCGGCGTGCCCTTTGCGTTGCGCGATCTTTGTCCACACCGCGGCATGCCGCTCAGCGCGGGCCATTTCGACGGGCGGGAGATCGAATGTTGCTATCACGGCTGGCGGTTCGACACGCGGGGGCGATGCACCCTGATCCCATCGCTCGTGCCGGGCCAGAGCTTTACGCCCGGCCATATCCACACCCGCCCCTATCCGGCCTGCGAAGTCCAGGGCAACATTTGGGTGTTTTTCGGCGAGGACGCGGCGGCGGCGCCGGAAATCCCGCTGCTCGACGGGTTTGATGGACGCGCGCCCGACCTCGTCGAGAGCGTGCGGTTCGCCGCGGCGATCGATCATGCGGTGATCGGGCTGATGGACCCGGCGCACGGGCCATTCGTGCATCGTGCCTGGTGGTGGCGCTCGCGCCGGTCGATCCAGCAGAAGGCCAAGGCCTTTGCCCCCTCCCCGTTCGGGTTTGCGATGACGCCCCACGCGCCGTCGCGCAATTCGCGGGCCTACCGGCTCCTGGGCGGCGCCCCCGAAACCGAAATCGTCTTCCGCCTGCCGAGTATGCGGATCGAGCGGATTCGCGCCGGCCGCCACCGGGTGACCAATCTGACCGCGATCACCCCGATCGACGACCGGGTGACCGAGATCAACCACTGTATCTATTGGACCCTGCCCTGGCTCGGCATCTTGAAGCCCGCATTGCGGCACTATGTGCGTGCCTTTCTGCGCCAGGACCGCGACATCATGGAGCGCCAGCAGCAAGGGTTGCGCTTCAGCCCGCCACTCACCTTGATTGACGACGCCGATACCCAGGCAAAATGGTATTACCGCCTAAAGCGCGAATACCTCCGGGCCCGTGCCGAAGCCCGTCCGTTCGAGAACCCGGTCCAGCCGCGTACACTCGAATGGCGAAGCTGAGGATCCGAATTCGAATGCGGCGCCCGAAGGCGCCGTTTCCGATTTTGGGAGTGGCGGTTTTACTTACATTCGGTTGCGCCGGCGCCGCACCAAGCCCAGCCAGAGGAGAGCCGGGGCGAGCAACGCCAGGCTGGCAGGCTCTGGGATCGGGTCGGCGCTCGCGGTAGGAATGGCGCCAATCGGCAGGGAAGCCAGGTTTACGTATTGATTGTTAGACGTGTTAGACGTGTCCGTACTTGTGACGTTGTCCGTGCAATTAGAGGCGGTGCCGACACATCCCTGGCTGGGCGGCGGCGAATTTGTCGTCCCTCCAAGGTTTGCAACGGTGTCGGTGCCCTGGCTATTTGTCGTCCCTCCAAGGTTTGCAACGGTGTCGGTGCCCTGGCTATTTGTCGTCCCTCCGAGGTTTGCAACCGGTGTCGGTGCCCTGGCTATTTGTCGTCCCTCCGAGGTTTGAACCGGTGTCGGTGCCCTGGCTATTTGTCGTTCCCCCGAAGGTCGTGATCTGCATTCCCGGGCTGTAAGTGTCGCCCGTCGACATCGTCATGCCCGGGCTATAGATCTCTCCCGCCCAAGCGCCGCTTTGCGCCACCATCCCTTGGCTGTAGGTCTGGCCGCTCGAATCCGATCATGCCCGGGGAAATGAAATCCGCCGATGCCGGGTCCGCGAGCATTGCCAAACACAGCGCTCCGGAAAACGCCGCAGAGTAAAGCGAGGATCGAATGTTCATGGGAATGTCAATACCCGAGTTTCCGGGATTAGACAAGCAAATATTGGGCCATACGGCGGATTATGGTGCAAAAGAATGGTAAACCATGTCCGGCCATGATCAGTGAAGACGGAAGTGTAAAAATTTTTGACAGGCAAATCGCCATTCCAAATCGCGAAGCAGGACATATTTGGCCCGGATCTACCCGGGAACCACGGTTAACTCTTTGATATTCGGTGACCTCGGTTTGCTCCGACAAGCGCGGTTGTAGTGTAAAGAAATCAGACACCCGACCGCGCAACGATGGTCCAAAGAGGTTTCGCGTCCCTCTGCCTTCGCCCCGGAAATCCGGAGCCAGCCTCGCCCACGACTCGCGGGAACTATTACCCGGGGTCGACGAGGGATCGAGCCCAATTCCGACCACAGCTCATCCGCATCTCAACTGCGCTTTAACTCCTGCATCAGCTTTTCCGCCTCGGTCCTGTCCGCGAACGAACGGGCGGAGCCCAGTAGGCTTTCAAGCATAGCACGAGCATCGGCTGCGCGACCGACGCGATGGAGGGCCACCGCGAGGTGGTATTGGAGATTCAAGTCTTCCGGTGCCCGCAGATTGGCCGCGCTGAGGTACGCCAAGGCCGTCTCGGCTTCCCCTTGCTCCACCAAGATCCATCCGAGAGTATCGCCGATATGTGCGTCGGCGGGCGAGATCGCGAACGCCCGCTGAGCCAATTCGTGAGCTTTCCCCAGTTCCCCCTGTCGCTGATAGAGGCAAGCGAGATTGTTTAGCCGCGGTCGCGTCGGCAGGGTGGTCGTCGACCAGACGCGAGTATTCGGCGATAGCGCCGACGCTGTTTTTTTGCCCCACATAATAGAATGCGAGTTCCGAGCGGGCGGCTTGATCCCTTGGGTCAGCCTTCAGCCGGGCTTTCAGAAAAGATTCCGCCTTGGCCGGCATGCCCATACGAACGTAAAGGCGGGCAAGAGCAGGCGCGAGCTCTTTGCCGGAGGGCCGAGACGCGACCGCGTTTTCGAGCAAAGAAACCGCCTCCTCGCCGCGCCCAGCTTTCTCGTACAACTCTGCCGAAACGACGTCATAGATGCCGTTGCCCGGATCGGATGCCGCAGCTTCCCGCGCCTTGGAGACGGCCGCGTCGACACCGTCGATTTCGGCGTCGGCTCGGATCAGATCGGCTTTGAGCGAGGCGTCCTGCGGCTCGCGGACGATCGCCTCTTTCAGTACATCCCGCATCTCGCGAAAGTATTTCACCTGCTTTAAGAGGGCGACATAGGCGGAGCGGATCGGCGTCGAATCGGGCGCCAGGTGGTGCGCCAGCTTGTAGCTTGATATGGCCGCGTCGGTGTCGCCGGATTTCAGCTGGCTTTGGCCAAACGCGACGACGACATTCACGTCTCGCGGAAATTGTGCGTAGAGCTCGGCGGCAACGGTCTTGGCGCTCTTCCAATCACGCCGCAGCTCGTAGAGGGCGACCAACTTGAGCCCGGGGGTCGGATCGTAGGCGGCGGCGGCGCGGGCAGTGTTGAGCAGGTCTATCGCTTCCGGCCATTTCCGCTCTGCCGTCGCGAGGTCTGCGAGACCGACAAGGGCCATCGTATCCGCCGGGTTCTTCGCAAGAACATCGCTGTAGGTTCGCCGGGCATCGTCGGTGCGCCCCGATGCCACATAAAGCCGGGCCAAGTCGCGAGTGGCCGCCGAAAAATCCGGATTGCGCGACAGCACGGCGCGAAACGCGGCTTCCGCGCCGGCATAATCCCGTTGCGCGGCGCGGACCTCTCCCAGCAGAACTTGATAAAGCGAGTTGTCGGGATCCCGCTCGATCAGGGATTTCGCGACTTCTGCCGCCTTGTCGACGTGCCCGGCGCGCAACTCGGCCAAAACCAGCGTCGGGCCGGCAACGACCGCGCCGGTCGCGCCCGAAAAGACCTCCTCCAGCTTTGCGAGACCTTGCCCGATTTGGCCGGAATTGATCTCGGCAACCCCGATCTGCGTCTTGATGGTCGCATTCTCAGGGTCGAGTGCGGCTGCCTTTTCGAATTGCTGCAGCGCCGCTTCCGGCTTGCCGTCGGCCATGTAGGCGCTGCCGAGCAAGTTCAAAGTCGCCGCGTCCGACGGCGAATTATCGGCGAGCGGTTTGAGATAATCGATCGCCCGAGGCGCGCCGTGCTGCCGCAAAGCAGCCTGCGCGATGAGTTGCGTGGCGTTTGGATCGGTAGAGAAATGTTTGAGGTAGTCACGCAGGATGCTTTCCGCTGGCCCAAATTGTCCAAGCGCAAATTTTGTTGCCCCTTGCACATAGTATCCATAAGGGAAGGCCGCGAAAGTGCCGGCAATCGCATGGAATATCTGATCCGCCGCGGTGTAGTTCTGTTGCTTGACGTACTCCAAGCCGCGCAGGTATTTGGCCATAAAATTCTCCGGGCTGGCCTGCAGGATCGGATCGAGATCCTGATCGGCAGCCGCGAATTCGCCTCGCGCCACATTGACGTTGGCGCGACTGAGACGAGCCAGCTGATAATCGGGATCGATCTCGAGCGCTTCGCCGAACAGCTGCACCGCCCCGTTTGCGTCACCACGCGACCACAGCATGTCGCCTTTGACCTGCAGCAATTCGGCTGATTTTGGGTTGGCGGCGATCGCCTCATCGATCACCTCCGCGGCTTCCTCTGGGCGCGTCCCGTTGAGAAATCGAGCGAGTTGGACCCTTGGCTCAACAACGCTCGGGTCCAATTTGATCGCATCGCGCAATAATGCCTCGGCTCTCGTGTCATAGCCCAGACGGACCGCTGCAGTGCCGAGCGCTGTCCTCACCTTGCTTTCAAGGACCGGGTTGCGGTCGCCGGGCTCGATCAGATCGTAAATTTCCTTGAATTCTTTCCGAGCCAACATCGCGTCGAGCAGGACGGGCAGATATTCCGCCTCGTCGCCCTTGAGGTCGCGTGCGGCGCGAGCCTCGCGCTCTGCTGATGCGGCATCCCCGAGCTGGAAATAGAGCCTTGCGATCTCGAGATGGGCCGCGGGGTCCTGGGGGGACTTCCGGATCGCGTTTTTCAGTGTGATCAGGAGGGCCTTCGGATCCTCGTCCTTGAGATTTTGTCCGGCTTCTTTGACCGAGCCGGTATCTTTATCGGCTGCGGCCGGATAAGCCACGGTGCACATGGAAATAGCGAACGCGATGGAGGGCCACACATAACGACGTTGAAGCTCGGACATCGCCTTACTCTCTTGGCGCGCGACCATCTTGTGACGCGTGCAATCCTAGCTTTTCGACTGCTCGACCCCAAGCCAATTCGCGGCCCATCATTGGGGACCGGCGCTCAATAATTCGTGCCGAGCTCAGTAGCGTTAACGGTCGATCGTCTTGACAGATCTCATGCTGTTCGCCTTGCCGGTCTACGGTCAGCTTGACCGTGATCCCGGCTTCACCCGGCCCCGCACCGCGCAATAAAAAGCCGCCAGATCGCGGTGCATCCGACTGCCCGCCCGCTTTCCGGATGTATAATGCGTCGGGTAGCGGCGAAACTCACTTCGACTGTAGCCGAAGACTGTCAACCACAGCCGCAGCAGATTTTCCAGAAAAGCACGTGCTAACATAATTCCGGAAGCTCCTGTAATCTCTGTACCATGGCAGTCGAGATCCCGTTCCGCCGCGAATTTTCGTTCGAATATGGCCGGCTAGAACCAGTTGCGCCGATGATCCGGCGCATCGTGGCGCGCAATCCCAGCCCCTTCACCTTCCGAGGCACCGGAACCTATGTCGTCGGCCACGGCGAGGTTGCGGTGATCGACCCGGGGCCGGACCTCGCGGAGCACGTCGAGGCTCTGCTCGCCGGCCTCGCGGGCGAGCAGGTCACGCATATTCTGATCACTCACACGCACCGCGACCACTCGCCGGCAGCCCGGGCTCTGCAGGCGGCAACCGGCGCCCCGACCTATGGGTTCGGCCCGCACGCAGGCGGCAAGCGCGGCGACCCGGCGGTCGAGGAAGGCGGCGATTGGGATTTCGTCCCCGACGAGACGATCGGCGACGGCGACCGGATCGCCGGCAAGGGTTGGGTGTTCGAGGCAGTGCACACGCCGGGGCACACCTCTAACCATCTGTGCTTCGCGTTGCCGGCCGAGGGGGTGCTGTTCAGCGGCGATCATGTCATGGGTTGGTCGACCAGCGTTATCGCGCCGCCGGACGGCGATATGGCGGCCTATATGACCTCCCTCGACAAGCTGCTAGGTCGACCTGATGCGGTCTATTGGCCGACGCACGGTCCGGCGATCACCGAGCCGAAAGAGCACGTGCGCGCCTTCATTGCGCATCGGCGCGAGCGCGAAGCCGGCATCCTCGATTGCCTGCGGGCCGGCATCGGGCAGATCGATGCGATTGTCGAGCGGCTCTATACCGGGCTCCAGCCGGGCCTGCGCCGCGCCGCGGCACGCTCGGTCCAGGCACACCTGATCGATCTCGTCGGGCGAGGTCTCGTCGAGAGCGACGGACCGCCAACCCTCGATGCCGCCTATCGCGCGCCCTAAAACTGAAGCCTCGATTTTTTTAGCGCACGGTCCCTCTGGCCGGAGCTGAGATCAGGTATTTCCGGTCGGCGTTTTCCTTTAGGAATTTGGCGAAATACCGTTTGATCTTCGGCAGCCTGAAAACCGCGACGAGACTGTGCTTGCGGGTCTCGGTAATCAACGTTGAGGGATCGAGATACGCCTTGGCGCTCGCGGCGGTCAGCACGAACGGGGGACGGCCTTCACGCGCGAGGATATAGCTCATGACGAGCGCGCCGGTGCGGTGATTGCCCTCGATGAACAGCTCAGGTTCGCTAAGCATGCGGACATAGACCCCGGCGGCACGCTTCCACGGTGATTCTTTGCGGTGGAGTGTGTACCACTCCACGACGTCGCGAATGCCGCCGCCCTCTTGTTCATAAAACCGTTGTTCCGTCGCCGCGAGATGTGGAGCGGCCTGTGCGCGTTCGCGCTGACCGCTGCCGCAGAGCACGGCCGCATTCATCTCCAGAAACAACTTCAGATTCCCCATCGCAAACAGATCGAGCTGCTGGGCAATCAAGGTGTCCACAAGCTCGTAGCCAGCGATCATATTGGTAACGAGGCGGTCATCGATCGCATCGCGCCGGGATTTCAGCGCCTTGTTGATTTCCGGGAAATGTGCCTGCAAATCCCGAAGAGCTGCTTCGATCGCGATCAGATTTAAGATTTGGCCCAGCGTCTGTTCACGCGGTTGCTATTGGCCGATGCTTCCCAGAGCCTGCGTCCCCAATGCGGCGACCTCGCCGGGTAACGGAAGATACCCCAGTTTCTGACTAAATGTCTGCCCATTCGACAAGCCCCACGCAACGAAGTCTCGCACAGCCGAGCCTTTCTGTGGATCGTCGTATTTCCGATACAGCAGGAGCCAGCTGAAAGTGACGATTGGATAGGCCTCGGCCTCTGAAGGATCGACGATCGACTGGTTCAATCCGGCCGGCGTCTTGGCGGCGGCCTCGGCAAGAGAATGCAGGCCGGCGGCATCGTCGGGGACGACGAATTTGCCCGCCTTATTCTGCAAAACCGCCATCGGCAAACCGAGCCGTTTGGCGAACCCGTACTCGACGTAACCGATCGACCCTTCACTGATCTTGATGCGCGACGCCACTCCCTCGTTGCCGCTTGCCAACATCGCGCTGGCCGGCCATTCGACCAGCTTTCCGACTCCGAGCCCTTGCTCGCGCCAAGCCAGACTGACTGCCGCCAAATGGTTGGTCAGCGCAAATGTCGTGCCGCTGCTGTCCTGCCGGGCGACAATGACGATATCGAGGTGCGGAAGAGTGACACCCGGGTTAGCCGCCTCTATCCTGGGGTCGTTCCAACGGCGGATTTGGCCAGATAAAATGGCGGGATAGACATCTCTCGGCAGTTTCAGCTCCCCCCGCAGACCGGGAACATTATAGGCGAGCACCACCATGCCGGCAGTAGAGGCGACCATGACCGTGCCTCTCGAGATTTCGGCGGCCTCCCGGTCGCTCAGGGCAACGTCGCTGGCGCCAAAATCGACCGAGCCGGCGACGAAGCGGCGCACGCCTTCGCCGCTGCCGACGGCTTCATAGGTGATCGAGACCTGCGGGTGGTCCCGATGGTAGGTCTCGATCCATTGCTTATAGAGCGCAGCGGAGAACGTACTGCCGGCGCCGCGCAACGACGCATCGTTCATAGCCGCACCGGCCCGACCCGCCGGTAGCACCGCGCCGACGCCCACAGCCGACAATACCGACGCGAATAGAAGATGCCATAAACCACGCGCGAGCGTCATCCCCGGCACCCTTCCGCTGCGATCAGCTGAACTCGCCCCTGACGTATTCCTTGGTCAGCTGCTCGCGCGGCGCTTCGAAAATCTGCTTTGTTTCCCCGAGCTCGACCAGATAGCCGGTTCTGCCGCCGTGCGAGATGTCGACTGCGAAAAACGCGGTCAGGGTGGCGACCCGCGTCGCTTGCTGCATGTTGTGGGTCACGAGCACAATGGTGTAATCGTCCTTCAGCTCCAGCATCAGTTCCTCGATACGCCGCGTCGCGATCGGGTCGAGAGCGGAGCAAGGCTCGTCCATCAGCAACACCGTCGGGTCGGTCGCAATCGCGCGCGCGATGCACAGGCGTTGCTGCTGACCGCCCGATAGCGACAGACCGCTCGCCTTCAGCTTGTCCTTGACCTCGTCCCACAACGCCGCGCGGCGCAGGGCGTGCTCGACCTTTTCGTCGAGATTGCCCTTATAGCGGTTGAGCCGCAGACCGAACGCGACATTGTCGTAAATGCTCATCGAGAAGGGGTTCGGCTGCTGAAACACCATCCCGATGTACCGCCGGACGACGACGGGATCGACGCTGGCGTCATACACGTCTTGGCCGAGAAAGTGGACGTGACCCTCGAGCCGGAAGCCCTGCACCATGTCGTTCATGCGGTTGAGGCTGCGCAGAACCGTGCTCTTGCCGCATCCAGAGGGGCCGATAAAGCCGGTGATCGACCCTTTCGGGACCGAGATGCGGCTGTCGCGCACCGCGAGGAAGTCGCCATAGAATATTTTGCTGACGTCGCAGTCGATCGCGATTTCCGACGGCAGTGGCGCCGGTGCTGTCGCTCGGCTGACGCTGGGTTGGGTGGCAAGCACGTTCGATCTCCCTGCTATCTAAATTCTCGATCGTCCAAGTACGCGGCTGAAGATGTTGAAGACGAGGACGATCAGCACCAGAACCAGGGACGCCGCCCAAGCAAGCTCGATCTGATTGTCGAAAGGCATGCTCGAGAAGTTGTAGATCAGGATCGACAACGAGGCTGTCGGCTCGTTCAGGCTGGTCAGCCAATAATTGCTGAAGAGCGCGGTGAACAGCAGCGGCGCGGACTCGCCGGCAACACGGGCGACGGCCAACATCACGCCGGTCGAGAATCCCCGGCAGAGCGGTCGGCAGTACGATCTTCCAGATCATCTGCGTGCGCGTGCACCCCATGCCGAGTGCCGCGTCTTTCATTCGGCGCGGCACCGTCTTCATCGCTTCCTCGGCGGTGAGGACGACCGTCGGCAGCATCAACACGGCAAGCGAGATGCCGCCTGCCCAAGCAGAATAGCTCCCCATCGCCAAAACGAGGATCGCATAGACGAAGACGCCGGCGAGAATCGACGGGAAGCCGGTCAATACTTTGGCGAGAAACCGAGCGCTCGAGGCCAATGTGCTCTCCGGGCTGAGCTCGGCAAGATAGGTCGCGGACAGGATGCCGACGGGAATGCTGATCGCTGCGGCGATTGCGACCATGACCAAAGTCCCGACGATCGCATTGCCGAAGCCGCCGCCCTGCTCAAACCCGGCGGGCGGCAGCTCGGTGAAGAGATCGAGGCTCAGCCGGGATCCGCCCTGGACGATCAGCATATAGAGGACCGAGAACAGTGGAACGGCGGCGATAACCGCCACGACCCAGGCGCCGACAGTCAAAACAACGCTGCGCAAGGCACGGCGCTCGGACCAGGATTTCCGCAGGTCGGGTGCGCCGCGCGGTCCGCTAAAAGGTTCGATCGCCGCCTGCTCGGTCATGATCGCCCGGACATCCTGCGCTGGGTGATCGATAAAATAGCCGTCCCCATCATATTGACGATCAGGGTGATGGCCAGCAGTACCAGGGCGGCGTACATCAGCGCCTGCACCTCGATCTGCCCCGCTTCGGGGAAATGCGAGGCCAGCAACGAGGCGAGCGTCTGCGCCGGCGCGAAAAGCGACAGACTGATTTGGTTCGAGTTGCCGATCAGCATCGCGAGCGCCATCGTCTCGCCTAAAGCCCGACCAAAACCCAATACCATTGCGCTGGCGATGCCGGCCGCCGCGGTCGGGAGCATGACTTTGAGGATCGCCTCCCAACGCGTCGTTCCCATGCCATAAGCCGCCTCCTTCGTGCGGTACGGCACCAAATGGAGCGCATCCTGCGATATCGCGGCGACCGTCGGCAGGATCATGATAGCGAGAACCAGCGCCGCCGGCAGAAGCCCGGGGCCGCTAAGCGAGGAGCCGAAGAACGGGATCCAGCCGAGGGCTTCATTGAGCCAATTGGCGATCGGCCGGATCGCGGGAATTACGACAAAGATGCCCCACAGGCCAAATACCACACTCGGGATTGCCGCCAGCATGTCGATGACTGTGCGAAATACCAACGCAACGCGGAGCGGCAGGAAGTCCTGCGTCAGAAAAATGGCGACGGTGAGCCCGAAGAAACCGCCGATCACCAAGGCCAGAAGGGAGCTGTAGAGAGTGCCCCAAATCTCGGGGAGAATGCCAAACTTTTGGTCTGCTACGTTCCAGTTGGTCGAGATCAGAAAATCGAGGTGATAACGGTAGATCGCCGGTAATGCCTGGCCACCGATCTTCCACAGGATGTAGGCGACCAGCAGGATTATCAGCGACGCCCCGCATACCGTGAGCAGACGAAACCCGCGATCGATCAAGTACTCGTTCGAGGACGGCGGATGTGTAATCGCGCCGGGCGGGGCCGCACTTTCAAAGGCGTTGGCCGCCATCAGCTCAGTTTCCCGATCTGGCCAGACGCTTGGCTGTCACTCTGAGCCATCCTCCTATTGAATTGCCGCCGATGCGGTCTTGATCTTCTCGACGACGCTTGGCGGAAGTGGAATATAGCCCATACTGTCGGAGATCGATTGGCCCTTGGTGACGCAGTAATCGACCAGCTTGCGCATCCATTCGGCCTTGCCGGGGTCCTGCTTTTTATAAGCCAGCAACCACGTGAAAGTCGCGATCGGATAGGCATCGGAGCCTGCCGGGTCCTCGATCCAACCCCTCAGGTCAGGACCTAAGGTCGCCGACGCCAATGTCGCCGCGCCCGACTTGTCGCTCGCCGAGACATAATTGCCGGATTTGTTCTGCAGTAGCGCCGAATCGGCCTTCGTCAGCTTGGCATAGCCGTATTCAATGTAGCCGATGGCGCCGGGTGTTTGCTTGATGGTGGCCGTCACTCCATCGTTTTTTGGCGCAGCCACGATCTTATCGCTCTTCGGCCACTGAACGGTCGTGCCGCTCCCGACCTCCTTGGCGAACGCTTCATCGATTGCCGCCAGGTGCTTGGTGAACACAAATGTCGTGCCGCTGGCGTCGGACCGGCGGACAACGGTAATCTGCATGTCGGGCAGCTTCAGGTTGGGATTGGCGGCAGCGATCTTCGGATCATTCCATTTTGTTACTTTGCCGAGGAAAATCTCGGGATAGACCTCGCGCGGGAGTTTGAGGTCTTTTGGGTTACCCGGAAGGTTGTAAGCGACGACAATCTCACCGGCCGTGACCGGCAACAGCACGACCCCCCCAGGCACTTTGCTGATCTCTTCATCGGTCATCGCCGCGTCGCTACCGGCAAAATCAACAGTTTTATTAGTGAAGTCCTGGATGCCGGCCCCGCTGCCCTTGGCCTGGTAATCTACGGTAACTCCCTTGTTCTGTTTGCTGAAATCCTTGAACCATGCCGAGTAGATCGGGAACGGAAAGCTCGCCCCGGATCCAATCAGTTTTACTTCCTGAGCGCTGACGTTGATCGGCGACATCGCCGCGATTAGGACTAGCTGCAATCGCGATTGTCGTGCCCCGAATGCGCATCGGTGATCCCTCGTCAAGCTCTTCGAGATTAACACCGCAGTTAAACAGGCAAACATTACACTATTATGACATGAGGCGAGTGCCGTTAACCCTCGAGTGTTGTTTGACCGCAACAGTCGTTAATCACTTCGCGCAACACGGTCCTATCTTGTAAAAAAAATTGTCGCATCGACGGTTGATAGGCCTTCCTGGGATCTTGTCCGTAGAGGGGGACCAGGAACATGGCCGACAGATATGCTGTGCGTCGCCGTGGGTGTGGCGTGCTGATCACAGTCTGCACCGCGATCATTCCTTCCACCGTTTATGCGGAAGACGTTACGGCAGATCGGATCGAAGCCATCGAGCGTCAGATCCGGAATTTGACGGGCGAATTGAAGCAGCTCAAGAACGAGCTCGGGGCAGCAAAGCAGCAACTCCAGCAATCGCGGAGCGAGACGCAGCGCTCGAAAGAGGAGGCTCGCCAGGCGCGCGAGGCAGCAGACCAGGCGCGGCAGGATGCGGCCCGGGCTGCGACCGCCGAATCCCAAGCGACGCAAGCCGCCGCCCAGGCACAAGCGGCCGCGGCCGCTCCCCCGCCGACTCCTGTCGCTGCGGCCAAGGGCATCGACGTGGGTTTCCCCGGCGGCCGGCCGACGATTTCAACGTCGGATGGCCGGATGTCTTTCGCCATCGGCATGCAGGACCAATTCGACTACGGTACCTATTACCAGAACCCCAACAAGAATACGCAATTCCCTGAACTCAACAACGGCGTCAACTTGCGCCGAGGGCGGATATTCTTTGTCGCAAAGTACGATGATTTTACGTTCAACATCACGCCCGATTTCGGCGGCTCACCCGACGGCGTGAACACCTCCCAATATTTGTACGAAGCCAACCTGAACTTCACCGGGTTCAAGCCGGTAACCGCCACCATCGGATATTTCAAACCGTGGTTCTCGCTCTACAACTCGCAGAGCTCGAACGATTTCCTGCTGATGGAGAGGCCGAGCATTATCGAAATCTCGCGCAACGTGGCCGCGGGCGACGCCCGCGCCACCATTCCCGGCCTCAAGGCGTCGAACGACATTTCTTTGCCATGGGGGTCGCCCGGAAGTTATTTCGCGGCCGTGGCTTTGACGGGCTCCCCCTACGGGGCGCAAACCTCGAGCCTGCTCAATGGCGAGCAGCTCGGGGTCGTCGGGCGCCTGGCAGGACGCCCCTATTATAACGAGGATTGGAACCTCCACCTCGATGTCTCCGGCGAGAGCGTGTTCCACCCGGCCATCAACGACAGCGGCACGCCCGGGGTCAGCCGCGAAACGCTGAGCTTTGGGGATCGCCCCGAGGATCGCGCAGCTGACCAGAACAAACTGATCAGCACCGGAAATCTGTCGAGCCGGAGCGCCAATGTTATTGGCGGGGAGGCTGCAATAAACTGGCGCAATCTTCTGGTTCAGGGTGGATACTATCAGATCTACGACAACCAATCGAAATTGCCAAACGTGCCGGCGCCCGGTCTGAGTTTCAACGGAGGCTATGTCGAGGCGGGCTGGAACATCACCGGACAGCCGTTCCGTTACAATGTCGGCGCGGCCGCCTTCCAGAGAGCGAAGGTCGACGATCCGTTCATAATCGACGAGAACGGCTTTTCGCCCGGCGTCGGCGTATGGCAACTGGGCGCGCGCTGGAGCGTCATGAACCTGAACAGCAACGTCAATCCCGGCCAGGCGCAAAGCGTCACCGGTGGTGTCTATGGCGGCTACCAACAGATCTTCGGCGCGGCGCTCAGCTGGTATCCGAACGATTGGATCCGGTTCGAGCTGCAATTCCAATACACCATGATCGACAAGTTGAATGCCGCGGGGACAACGCAAATCGGCCAGAAATTCGAGACACTTTCTGGCCGAACGCAGATCGCCTTCTGAGATCGCAGCCGCGCGGTTGCAACGCCTGACGGAAGGCGGTGCTGGTCTCCAAACTCATACCGCCGCATGGGGTCGAATGATTTCCAGCAATGCCGAGACCGCACGAGACCTATAATGGTCAGCATGCTGGATCGCAAAGAAGGCCCGCGGCAGAAGCAAAATCGGGAGCTGTTTCAGAGTGCCGGCCTTGATGGCGTCGGCGCACACGCGCGCAGACAAAATCGTGGCCCCTGCACCGGCTGTGACCGCGGCGAGAACCGCCTCATTGGACGGCAGTTCGATGGCAATAGTCAGCTCGCCGTGAGACACGCCGAGCGTCTCAAGAGCCTTGACGAAGGTGGCCCTCGTCCCGGAGCCATCCTCGCGCAGAACCCATTGGCCCGCGGCCAA
The DNA here is from genome assembly GCA_963788085.1 of uncultured Alphaproteobacteria bacterium. Classification (GTDB taxonomy): domain Bacteria; phylum Pseudomonadota; class Alphaproteobacteria; order ATCC43930; family CGMCC-115725; genus AP-15. Next base: position 10,391 of record CAWBFS010000048.1, on the reverse strand, counting down.
GTCGTTCTTCGAAAGTTTCTCCTTCCTCGCCCAAGGATGGTTGGCGCTCACGACCATCACGAGGTCATCCCGGGCGATCAATTCGATGGCAAGCCGAAGATCCTGCATTTCCTCCTCCGGACCTTCGACAAAGCCGAGCTCGACGCTGCCGCTGATTATGGCGTCGACGACCTCGGTCGAATTGCCGACGGAAACCGCCAAAGCGACGCCGGGATAAGCCTGGTGAAAATCGACCAATCTCGGCGGCAAGAAGTGGCTGGCGATCGTCTGGCTCGCCTTGATCGGCAGACGCCCACGCCTGAGACCCGTGAACTCGCGCATCGCAAGCTTTACTGCGTCGGCGCGGCGGACCAGGGCACGCGCTTCGTCGAGCAGCAGCCTTCCTCCCTCCGTCATTAGAATGCCACGTCCGACACGATGGAACAGTTTCGTGCCGAACTCCCGTTCGAGCGACGCCACCGCCGCCGATACCGAAGGAGGGGCAAGTCCGAGAGCATCGGCCGCACGCGTGACGTGTTCGCGTTCGGCAACCGCGATGAAGATCTGCAATTGATCAAGCGTCATATCGTCGTTCCCTGGCGATGTGGGGCCTCCGATTCGACTGACCGCATGAGCTGCCGTCGGGTGACGGTCTGTATACCGATCATTAGATTTTTTCTAATGTAATATGAGATTTTATAAGTCTGGTTCGTAGAATTGTCAGGACCAAATCAGGCTGGCACGAGCCAGTCCGACCATACAAACCGTTTGGTCCCTGGCCGGCGGCAGCAAAAAGGAAACCAACACATGTTTCGTCCTACTTTGTCCAACGTTACCCACACGCAAGGGTATCGTCGATTTGGTCGCCGGGTCACGGATTCGGCCAAAGTCATCGGAGCGGCGGCGGCGATCGCTCTACTCGCCTCTGCCAACACCTTTGCCACTGCTGCAGAAGCCTCGCCGCGAATGGCGCTCGAGCAGCATGCTTGCACCGTCGTTATGGGACTCCATCCGCCAGGAGACCTCTACGACACATGCATCAGGAGCCTCGACAAGTCGCTGTCCGAGTTGGATCGGGCGCGATCGGCCTCGACAGACCGGAGCGCTTGCGCCCGGGAAGGGCTCGAGCCCGGTACGCCGGCCTACGCAGTCTGCGTAGTAAATGCAGAATACCCCCCTGCTCATTGAAGCCTGATGCTCTGGCCTGATACACCCCTTGAAACTGGAGATCACCATGTCACGGATTATCCTGGCTTGCTGCTTTGGCGCACTGCTCGCAACCGCTGGCACTCGGAACGCCAATGCCTTAGAGAGCGCCAATCAAACCGCCTGGGCGCAGGCGCGTCTCGCTTGTGCCGATGTCGGTATCGATCCCGACACTGGCGCCTTCGGCCAGTGTGTCTTCGATCTGTACTACTCCCTATGGGACGAACAGAACGAGTCCGAGCGCTGACTGGGGAGGTCGGTCACCGCCCATCGACCGAGATGTGCGGCACAGTGGTTCTGTACCAGCAGTGGCGTCGCGGCTGTGGCTCAACCGCCCAGTCGCGACGCCGAAGCCGATTATCGGACCACTGCCCCATGGCCGCGAAAGCCCCTCGCGACGACGTAAGTCTCAGCCGATTTGGCGCGGCGCACCGGCGGCTTCGCGTGCCGCATAGACCGCAATCGCGACGTCTCGCGCTTGCTCAGTAAACGCCGAAACTATTCACAGTTCGAAGAGGTTCCGGGTATAGTTGTTATGGTTTTGGCGCATTAACGGGGAGAGAGTTGCGATGAAGATGCGAATGAAATCGCTTCTTGCGGCGGTGGCGCTGGTTGGAGCGCTGAGCTTCAGTGGTACCATAAGTGCTCAACAGTCCGGGACCGCCGACGATGCCAAGGCGTTGCTCGCCAAGGCCGCCGCAGCGGTCGAGGCCAACGAGGCCGGCGCGCTCGCCAGGTTCGATGCCCCGAACGGCGGCTTTAAAGATCGCGACCTCTATGTGTTCTGTTTCGATCTCAGATCCGGCATCGTGCTTGCTGGCCCCCCGACGACCAAGGGTAGGGATATACGGACGCTCAGGGATCCGACCGGCAAGATGTTCGGCCAGGAGATGTTGGCCAACGTCAAGCAGCGCGAAGTCATCGTCGTAGACTACATGTTCCCCAAGCCCAACGCGACCGTTCCCGTTCCCAAAGAATCCTTTGTCGAGGGGCTTGGAGACGTCGCCTGCGGGGTCGGCTACTACACTACCTCTACCCAGGCGGCCGGAGACTTATCGCGAACGGCCAGGGAGCACCATGCCTGTTCCGTCGTCATGGGGCTCTATTCGTCGGGAGCCCTCTATGACACATGCGTCAGGAGTCTCGATGCGTCCTTATCGGAGCTAGATCAGGCGGGGCAGGCCTCGGCGAGGCGAAACGCATGCGCTCAGGCGGGGTTCAGGCCCGGTACCCCATCTTTCGCAGCCTGCATGGAAACCGGACCTGGGTTTTGAGGCTCGGTTGTCTCCCACCTGGCCGATTTCAAGCAATCCGCAGCGCCGGCCGACGCAATGCTGCAACCGCCCCTTGTCCGCTGAGGCAAGGGCTAACATCCCTTCACCTTGAGGTTGTAAAAAATATGTCGCGTATCGCCCTGATTTGCTGCTTTGCTGCCCTGCTTGGGTCGTGCGGGACTCAGAGCGCCCAAAATATCGATTGGGCGCACGCGCGCCTGGCCTGCGCTGATGTGGGTATCGAGCCGGGCACCCCCACCTTCGATCGGTGTGTCGCTAATCTCTACTACTCCTTGTGGGAGGGGCAGAACACGGCCGAGCGCTGACCGACGCATCTGGGTCACCGCAAGCCGAGTGGCTGGCGGCAGCGGCTACCTATTCGGTTGCCAATTCCTGGCCGCGAAACCCTTTCGCGAGCACGTAAGTCTCCGCCGACTGGGCGCGGCTCGCCGGCGGCTTTGCATGGCGCAATTCGGCGAAGGCACGCTTGAGCTGCGCGAGGAGCGCTCCCTCGGCGCCGCCCTGGAACACCTTGGCGACAAAGGCGCCCCCGGGCTTGAGGATCTGCCCGGCGACAGAGAACGCCGCCTCGGCGAGCGCGACGATCCGCAGATGGTCGGTCGCGGCATGGCCCGTCGCGGACGGCGCCATGTCGCTCAATACGAGATCGGCCAAACCGCCGAGCTCGGCCCTGACGGCGGTGACTGCGGCGGGGTCGTGCACATCGGCGCGCAGGATCGTGGCGCCGGCAATCGGCGCGGTCTCCGCGAGGTCAATCCCGACGACGGCGCCGCGCGCGCCGACGCGCTCGACGGCGACTTGCGTCCAGCCGCCCGGCGCACAGCCGAGATCGACCACCCGGCGGCCCGGCAGCAACAGCCGGAAACGGTCGTCCAGTTCGATCAACTTGAAGGCGGCGCGCGACCGGTAACCGAGCCGTTGCGCCTCTGCGACATAGGGATCGTTCAGTTGACGCGACAGCCACTCGGTCGAGGAGGGCTTGCGCCGGCGCGCGCTGCGAACCTTTACGGCTGCGTTGCGTGTGTCAGGCGGGCCAGACCTCTTCGCGCCGCGCCGCCGCGGATCTCGGGACCGGCCGCCCTCGTCTGCCACGTCACCGCTGCATCAGGTCGAAGAGGATGCCCTCCCTGACCCCGCGGTCGGCGACGCGCAGCCGGCCGACCGGCCACGTCAGGCAGATCGCGTCGAGGATCGCGCAGCCGCTCAGCACCAGATCGGCGCGCTCGCGGCCGATGCACGGATTGGCGGCGCGTCCGGCGAGGTCGAGACCAGCCAGATGGGTCGAGACGATCGAGATCTGCTCGAAGGTCAAGACGCTCCCGTCGACCAGAGCGCGGGTATAGCGCGGCAGCGCCAGATGGATGCCGGCGAGCGTCGTGACCGTCCCCGAGCTGCCGAGCATCTGCACTCTGCCCGTTCTGACATGGCGCTGGATGTCGTTGGTGCGCTCGAACGGCGCCAATGCCGCCACCGCCTCGGCGACCATTGCGCGGTAGGTCGCCGGTGAAACTTCGGCGCCGCCGAACCGATCGGTCAGGGTGACCACGCCGAAAGGAAGCGACATCGAGCCGAGGATCTCGGGCCGCCCCCGATTGCCCCCGCCCCAGAGCCGCAGCCAGACGATTTCGGTCGAGCCCCCGCCGATATCGAAGACGATCGCGTAAGGAATGCGCGGATTGAGCAGCGGAGCGCACCCGGCGACGACGAGGCGCGCCTCTTCGGTGCTCGAGATGATTTCGATCTCGATCCCGATTTCCTCTCGCACCCGGGCGAGGAACGCCTCGCAATTCGCCGCCTGGCGGCATGCCTCCGTGGCGACGTAGCGCCCCGCGGCGACCCGGCGGCCGGCGATCTTGTCGGCGCAGATTTTGAGCGCGTCGAGCGCGCGCGCCATGGCGTCTTCGGAAAGCACTCCGCTCGCTGCCAGACCTTCACCGAGGCGGACGATGCGGGAAAACGCATCGACGACGCGAAACCCCGAGCCTGCCGGCCGCGCCACCAAGAGCCGGCAGTTGTTCGTGCCGAGATCGAGCGCCGCGTATTGCGGCGCGAAGCGGTGCGCGGTGGTTTGCGGCCGGGCAGCAGGCCTGAAATCCGGCGCATGCGAGCGCCCCGCCCGCAACCCGGCGGAGATCGACTTTCCGGTGGTCCCGACTGCGCCGGGCACCAGCGGGGCGTCAGCCGGAGGGCGACCCGCCTCCGGACGGAGCCCCTGCGCCGAGCGGCTTCTCCACGGCAGCAATCCATCTTCATCGAAGCACGAACTACCGATGGTAGCGCAATCAGCCGACGAATTAAAACCCCACAAATATCACACAACTCACCGGCGCCGCGGTAACGCTAAGCCCTATCGTGCCCCGCCTCGCTGTGCTATCAATTCAGGGCGGATTGGCCCCGAACTCGAGCCCAACGTCGGATGGGGGATCGTCTAACGGTAGGACAGCGGACTTCTGACTCCGCCAGTCTAGGTTCGAATCCTAGTCCCCCAGCCAATTGATATAATTTGGATTTTTGCTACAAGGCCCCTTAAAAGGGGCCCTCTTATAGTGCATGCGTTGCGAAACAATCCCGCGGATTTCGCTATTTCTGAATACCTCGTGACGGCTTGATGCGACATGAACGCGACAAGATCGGAGGCATCGATGCCGGAAATGGACCTCGACGTCGCGTCGGGCTACCTGAATTACGCGGACGTTTGGTTCCGCATCCTCGGCTACATGATCTCGCCGGACGATGAGGTGCGTCGCCGCTCCTTCCTGGCGAGAGGGTTTGCCGATGCCCTCGGCACGCTCGAACGGATCGAGCAGCCAGTGGACCCGGAGACTACGATGGCCCTCCAGTTGGTCTGGGGGTCGCTATGGAAGGATTTCTATGACCTAGCGGGGGGGCTCGACGCGCTCACAGCCGCAAGTGGCGTTCCACATGACTGGCAGGCGGACGCGGTCCGCCTGCGCGACTGGACGACGGTAGCGAGTATTCTTCGTCTTGTCCGGGCAATCGACGCTCACGGTGTCGAGGCGAGCATCGGCAAGGCCATGTTCCTGATTGCGGCGTGCAAAGGACGCCACGGCGTATTGCGGAGCATGACCCACATCAGAAACGCTTGGCGAAAATATAAAAACGTCTCTCATTTGGCTGCAGGGGTTCTGATCTGCAAGACCTTGAAGGGTTTTGACTTTAGCGGCATCGTATGGCTGGGCGTATTCCTGGCAGTCGCGAGAGATCTACAGAGGTTTGGTACCAGCTTTATTCTAAACACAAAGGAGCGTGTCACTCTTCTCGACCCATCGTGCATCTGGTCCGTCCCGGAAGATTTGCCATTACCAGATTTGAACACGTCAATTTTCTGCCAGCTCGATGAACGCGGCATCGAGGTGCTGAAAATTATCGACCACGTCTGCGTCAGTGAAGAAAAATTAAAAGGGGTGGGTCAGAAAAAATTGACCCAGTCGACGGTCTGAGAAAACTCCATTATCTCGCACATCTATCGTGCAATTCGGCACTGTGCGCCGCGAGAGACAAATGGATCCTGAGAAAAACGAAACGCTGGCCAATGACAGGCTGCGGGGTGTGGGCCCAATATCGAACTTCATCGGTGAGCCGCCAGGGCGCACCTATTACTTGTTGGAAAGCGGACAGCTACCCGCCGGCAAGATGGGCCGGACGTGGTTAGCATCGAAGGCGGTTCTGCGGGCGCACTATGCGAAAATAACGAACCCCCCGCCGAGCGAGTATCGGGAGGAGGAGAGCACGAGCGGCTTGGCGCCACCGCGCCGCGGCCGCCCGCGCAAGACCACCAACCGATCAGGCCGCTATGAGGCGGAACAGGGGGCCAGGGGGCGCCTGCCGGACGGCTAACAAACGAGGCGAGACGCCGACTGAGCTGACCTGAAGTAAGTGCGACCCTGGCATGTCGGCACACATCGGGGTCGCACTGGATCTGCCAAAAGCCTTGGGGGATTTTGACTGCCGCATCCTCTTGCAAAGGAGTGGAACGGGCAGGAGTGGAACGCGACGTAGATAATCTAGACGCCGGTTCTAGGAAACGCAAGGGTTTGTGCAATGGCGGGCTGCACGAGCCGCCAGGAGTTCGGCGAGTTGCCGATCGCGCAAGCCGGTAATGAGGCCGGCGCGCGGTTTGCGGAATACCGCTGTGGGCGGTGACCGAGCCTGGGCTTACGCTGACGGACCTAAGGGTTCTGATCGTCATCGCTTGGCACGCCAATAAAGAACGCCTGGCCTGGCCGAGCCTGACAACGATTGCGACCCTCGCACGCACCACGGAGCACAAAGTCACCGTTTCGACGAAGAAACTCGAAACGAAGCGGCTGCTTCGAAAGCATCGACGGCGCGCCAGGCATGGCTGGGCCAACGTCTATGAAATCCTCCTCGGCGACCCGGAACCACCTCCCAAATCAGATAGTGCCAAATCAGACAGTGCCAGTTTGGACAGGCTCCACGAGTTGCCGGGAGTCTGCGAAGTCGCCGATCACGCGAGGTAAAGAGGCCGGTGCGCGGTATGCGCGGATATCGCTGCGGGCGGCGACCGAGCCGGGGCTTACGCTGACAGATCTAAGGGTCCGTCACGAGATAAACGCGCGATTTGGGCGATGCGGACCTGGTGAGATGGTGTAGTTCCACTCGCCGTGGAACTCGGCACGTTTGATGTTGAGAGCGGCCATCTCGGCGTCGGAGACGACAATGCCGCTGGGGTATTGGCCAGTGTCGAGTTCGCAGCGCACAGTGAGGCCGGTTTTGGTGGTAGTAGCCGAGATCAGCTCGACGATGACGCGATAGCTGACGAGTGGCTTGGCACGCCAGTTCTGGCTGATGAAAGAGAAGAGGCGGTGCTCGATTTTGTTCCACTTGCTGGTGCCGGGCGGCAGGTGGCTGACCACGATGTCGATGCCGAACTCGTTGGCCAGCTTCTGCAGTTCGCGTTTCCATAGCCGCACCCGCGAGCCGTTGCTGCCGCCGCCATCGGCGGTGATGAGCAGACGGCTTGCCTGGGGATAACGCGCCCGACCGACGGTAAGCCACCACTGGCGGATGCTGTTCACCGCGAAGGCGGCCGTGTCATGGTCGACGCCGACACTGACCCACCCCGAATTGGCGGCAAGGTCATAGACCCCGTACGGCACCGCGCGACCCAATTCCTTGATCAGGAAATCATGGACCCGGACTTCTTCCGGGTTACCTTGGGGGCGATATTCGCGCCCGTTGTTGCGGAAATCGCCGACCAGTTCCTTTTTCTTGGTGTCGACGGAGATCACCGGCTGCTGGTCAGCCAACGCGGTGGACACTTGGGTATTGATGTAGCCGAATTGCGCATCCCGGTCGGGGTGGCTGTCGCCTTCCGTGGTCTTGCGGTTGCCTTGCAGACTGTAACCCGCCTCATTGAGCAAGTGGCCGACCAGGGTGCGGCTGACCTCGTGACCCTGCGCTTGCAGCGCCTGCGCCAGACGGCGCACGCTCTTGCAGGTCCAGCGCAGCGGCGATTGCGGATCCCCGCGGGTCGTCGGTTCGACCAGGGCTTCGAGATCGGAAAGCAGCGTCGGGTCCTTGGAAATCGTCGGCTTACGCCCCGCTCCCGGCCGCCGAATCCGTTTCGACGGCTCCTCTTGCGCCAATTCCTTCAGACCCCGCCCGATTGTGCTCGGCGCAACCCCGGTCGCCGTCGCAACCGCCGCGATCCCGCCATAACCCGCGGCGAATGCCTCCGCCGCTGCGACCAGACGACGGCCCCGTTCATCGAGAAAGGGCGCCACCGCCGAAAACCGCTCTCTGATGGGTTCGATATCGATCACCCCTACAACATACGGTATTCAACTTGGTTGTAAACCCAATATCTTACTCTATCAAAAGTCGATTTGATTATTTGTGGACGCGCCCTAAGGGTTCTGATCGTCAACCATCGCTTGGCACGCCAATAAAGAACGCCTCGCCTGGCCGAGCCTGAGCAACAATCGCGACCCTCGGACGAACCAAGAGCACACAAGCCACCGTTTCGACGAAGGGAACTCGAAACGAAGCGGCTGCTTCGAAAGCATCGACGGCGCGCCAAGCATGGCTGGGCCAACGTCTATGAAATCCTCCTCGGCGACCCGGAACCACCTCCCAAATCAGATAGTGCCAAATCAGACAGTGCCAAATCAGACAGTGCCAGTTTGGACGGCGGACCCATTTCCGATTCGGAATAGCCGAACAGAAGATATTAAGAACAGAAAGAATCCCACATCGCGCGCGGGCGCGCGCGAGGGGGGCTCTCTTTCTAATGATCTCGATGGGTATCAGCCGAGCGCCGAGACCGTCGCCTGGGCGTCGCAGAAATATGGGCTGGACGCGAGCGATCTTGAGCGCATCAACGCCTTCCAGGACCATTGGCGGGCAAAGGGCGAGATCCCCCGAAACCTCGACGCCGCCTACCACAAATGGATCCGCAAGGAGCATGAATTCGCTCAGCGTGATCAGCACCAGCGCAGACAGAATGAACACGAGAACCGGCCATTCGGGTCAAAGCGCGGGTCCGCGATCCAGGCTCTGCTCGACGATCTCGACGAGGAGCAAAACATCATCATCGACCTCAACCCTCAGGACTATCATGGCTGACATCATCGACCTTGACTCAGCGTCCAACGGGTGCGTTGCTGCAGCGATTGCGACACCTGCTGAGCGGTGAGCCCACTGCTTTGATCGCCGAGCACATTCTGCCGGCGCTTGCCGAGGAGATCGAGGCGAGTTTCGTTCGGCATCACCGAGTCAGGTCACCAAGGCCACGATGGTGCTGATGGGGTCGTTCAACATCGGCGCCGACCTCCTCGAAGACAGGCCCACCTTCGCCAGAGCGATGAAGGCCGAGCTGGCGAATTCCGGCCGACCTTCTCGACCAAGCCATCACTGGCGTTTGGAGTGATCGCCAGTTTCCCTTCCCGCTTCTCGATTCGGCCAGATGGTCGCGATCTGCGACCAACTCCTGCGCGAACGTCGCAAGTTTCTCGACAGGGTCCATTGGATGGAGGCCGCCCATGACCGGCGTCGCGATCAGGAACGGGAGGCGGCCGAGCGGGAGCACGCCGAAGCCGAGGCCGCCGAGCGCCACCGGCGACGACGCGAAGAACAGTTGCTGCGATTCCGAGAGCGCTCCCGCATCGGATTGTCGGCGTGAGGACATCGAATTGCGTGGGGTTTGCGGCGGACGATGCATGCCGCGAGGAGATGTCCACTCCTGGGTACGAGAGCCTCGATGCCGGCGAGTTGTGGGCGGCGAAGTCTTGTCGCCGGCTGGCGCTTGCTGCGCGGGCCGCGCGCGCCGAGTTTGTCGCAGCGCGGTTTATCCCGACCAGTATTCCGAGTGGGCATGCCGCAGCGATTACCAGACGCGCGCTCGACGACGAGGCGGGCGCGCGGCGGCAGCTCGAGGAAATCGAGGCGGGCAGGGGCCCTCGGCGAAGCCGCGCGCCGAATTTCGACGAGACACGCCGAGCGCAAGCCGATTTCACAGGCGCACTCAGTGCGATCGAGGCCGCGGCGTGGGCCGAGCGGGTGTCTTCGAAGAAGACGACTGCGCGACGCCACCGCCGCTCGGCCCGACGCAAGCCGTCGAGCGGCCTCCGAGCCCTCCAATAGATCTTGAAGAATGCAAGGAGTACCTGAGGCGCGCCGCGGAGTAATCGAGGCCCAACCCAAACCCTGGGAAGTGAGCAAGCTACCAAAGGAGGAGCAGTGATAGGCACAATGGAGATCTATGACCAAGAAAGGGGCAATGTACTGAGGTGCGCCAAATCGCCCCAGAGCAGCGGCGGCTTATCGGCGCTTCGTTACAGCTACAAGGGCTCGATCCGGCAAACATCAAGACACTTATCAACTTTCCGATCGGCGAGCCCACGGCCCCTCGCCACACCCAAACGCTGC
>CAWBFS010000047.1:0-31881 GCA_963788085.1 uncultured Alphaproteobacteria bacterium | reverse complement strand
CGAGCCCCTCGGCGCCAGGCACGCGCACCCGGCTGCACCAGTCATTGGCCTGGTGGTCGGAACCCGAGATCATCAGCCGGTGCAGCACCGTGAGATAGACCGCGCGCTCGACATCGAAGGAAAAGCGCCGGTCGGCGACGAGGCTCTTCAGCGCGTTGCGGCATCCCGTTTCCGCCCATAGCCGGCCGAACACCAAGTCGGGTCCGATGCTCGACGATGCAGCTCCGGCAATTGGCCGCGATAAAAGCTCGACAACACGATCGAGCGGCGCGAATGGCGCGCCGCCGAGGCGATCAGCCCGTCGATCAGACCCGAGGCCTCGACCTCGTCGCGCCGGCCGAGAGCCTTGATGACGCGCTGCACGTGGCGGCCACCCTCGCGGGCGTTCTCGACGAGGTAGAGATACTCGTAGGCTCCGATCTTCTTGACGCGGACGAACATGGCGCGGCACCCTGCTCGTAGCAGAGCACCACGATTTTCTCGGCGTCACCACAAGCAAAATCGCCACTCTCTATTGCAATCGTCCAGACAGTTTAGCACCACATCACGGTGTGGCCTGTCGCACCTCCAGCGATTCCGCGGATCTCAGCAGCCAATTCTCGCAAAACCGTGGAAGTTGGGTCAAGCGCACCGGGCTGAACTTGTCGGCTGAAAGGCGTGAGGCCAACAAAGCCGCCGAAGGCAAGCTATCCGCAACGGTCACACTCACTGTAGACCAGTTGCTTGCTAAGTTGAAGGCGAACGACTACCGGTACGCGTTGACCGGCCGTGCAATTTTGCACCGACGATGGCGGCAGTTACGGGCCAACTTGTGCATCGATCGATCGGATTGATCCAAAGGGCGATTATACAGATGAGAACACCCGCATTGTGTTACTTGGCGTCAACAGCATGCGCGGCGAGCGTTCGGACGCCGATCTGTACCGCATTGCCAAAGCATTGATCCAGCACCATCGGTGCCGTGCGAAATCAGCCCCCGATTTGAGGAAAAAGCCTGAGCCTCGGGGCAAACTCGGTGTGCCGGGTCGAGGTGGGGCAACTTCTCGGAATCCCTCCACCTGCCCTCGATAAGGTATTCTCGCGATCTCGGCAAACGAGGTCTCTGTCGGGTCGACACCTTTTGCCAAGCAGCAAGTTCTTAACTCCATCTTTCGCTATGGATTTAGCAGCTGGGCCTACACTTATCACCTTTATAATGTTACCTGCGGTTTGCGTTGGCATTGGGTGTTTAATGGAATGGTACAAGTTTGCTTCCCCTCGTCCTTGTTTCTGTTTTCCTCAAACCATTTAAGGCGTACTATACTCATCAATCTTACTTCTTGTTCAGATGCGTATGCGCTATGTTTAGTCGTGATGCTTTGTTTCCATATATAGAGGCAAGGATAGGCTGTTTACACATTTCCACGATGAACGCGGTGCCTAAAGCGTCATTTTTTAATATAATTCTCTGGCATTTCGGATTGGCGAGAGTTCTACGTATAATGTCGAATGCTGTTTCGATCGCTTCTCGTTGCTTCGTTCTAATGGCTTTCTTATCACTAATATACGGATCAACAAAGATAAGTGGTTTCTCTGGGTCTGCCGGTTCTACCGATATGGAAGAGGTGAGGCGCAAAACCGACCGCAAACCCGCGACCGTCATCACCATAACCCCGCCCACTGCCCAAGGTCATCCGCCTCGCGACTAAAGCTTGCAGCGAAAAATCCTAAATTAGGGAAGCGATTTCTGATCAACTCCTCTGCCGCAGCACAAAATATCGTTATCAAATGGTCTTTGCGTTGCGCTGCGGCTTAGAACTAAATTCATGCACTTCCTCGTATGCGAGGTTAGAGTCCATGAGTTAGTTCGCTGGGATCATTAAGATGAAAGATACTCGTTAGCCAAACTTCCTGGTTTTTCCTATTATACCTTTGATACCAGTAGCATCTGTATAATGGTAAAGCGGACTGGTTATTTTCTCGGCCATATCAGATTCGGCCTCACTTTGATTAAACCCATTTTTCGAACTCTTCAGCGCCTGCTCTAAGAGGAGGAGGTAAAACCGGTAAAACTTGTGGCATCCAGTTTCCTGAAATTACTTCCTGCAAATTTGGCGGGAGACAGTGATTATGCAAAGTTACTGGCTATCACTAGCCTTCTGTCGAGGCACATCATATAGACGAAATGGCATCGCACGTCACAGGCCGGGCTGTACGATGTATCTTGGCGATAGCGGGGCAGGCGCCGCTTGTGAGCCCCGTCCATTGCGAAGCCCTCAGTTGTACGTGACGATTTTCTCCCGCTCTAATAGCTGTCTCACATCTTCGAACACTGCTTGATATTGCCCTTGAAACCGTATCTGCCCTGGAGATCGTGTATGTTGCGCCGCCTGGAGTCGCCGTCTTGCGACGGGAACAGATGCCCCCGGTACCGTATCGAAGGGTCATCTGGATGGTTGAGTGCTCCGATAAGCGCCTGGACACGCTTGAGGGAAGAGCCCGTTGAATGAAGAGGAATTTCGCGGCGACGTTGGCGCGGATCATTGACGCGCACCCTTATTCGCTCTCCACCCGTGTTCGCACCCTGCGCGGCATACTTACTGAAAGCTGCAGCCTGCCCCGAAGCTGATAGCGGCACCCGGCTGCAGCGGCGGGCTGCGAGAAGGCCCGTCGCGCCGGACGCGACGTGGTTTGCTGACTTGATGCTGACAAATTTCGCTTGAATATCCCCCAGAATGGACATGAACCTGAAGTCAACGACGTCGGCAGTTTCCCTACGGTCAGACCCTCGCCGAAGCGCATTTTGGCGTCCGTCCACAGGAGGCCCTCGGCCACGCCGACATCGGTCTCGCGCAACCCGGCTTCAATAAAAAGCGGCGCCAGCAACGCCTCGGCGACGATCCGCGCGGTCGTCTGGGCGCGCGTCAGATCGCTCGACACAACCGCATCGAGCCGGTGTGGACGCAGGCTCTCGGCCAATGCCTCGGCCTGCGCCAGGCCGGTCGCATTGAGCGGCGTATCAGTCTGCCCCTGCAACCGGCCTTCGCGGTTCCAGTCGGTCTCGCCGTGCCGGAACAGGAACAGAATGCGCTCGCCGCGAGGCTTCTCCATGATGCTATGATAGACGAATGCCCGTGGACGGAGACGATAAATGAATGATGCGGCGGTGGTCGCGCTGAGCCCGGAAACGGTGCTCGGCGAAATGAAGAAGAACGGCGTCACGCACGTGGTGTGGCTGCCGGACAGCGAGACCAACTGGCTCTATCTGCTGATGAAGGCGGAGCCGTCATTGCGGCTCGTCGGCGTCAGCCGCGAGGGGCATGCCTGCTCGATCGCCGCCGGGCTGTCGGTTGCCGGAGCCAAGCCGCTGATCCTGATCCAGAACACCGGGATGATGGAGTCCGGAGATTCGCTGCGCGGCTGGCTGTTGGGCCTCAATATTCCGGTCGTGCTGATGGTCGGCTATCGCGGCTGGACGCGCCATGGCGTCAATCAGGACAGCGCGGCGACTTATACCGAACGGTTTCTGATGGCGTTTGGGATCAACTATTACCTCGTCGAGAACGACGCCGATGCGCCGCGCATCTCGATCGCTTTCGAGGAGGCGGAACGCACCAAGAGGCCCGTCGTCGTGCTCGTCGGCGACGAATACCACGGCTTCAATCGGTAGGGAGAGCCCCGGTGATGCACACAGCCGATATGTTGAAGGCCTTCGCTCCCTACCGCGAGGACGCGATCATCGTTCCGGGCCGCGGCGGCCGCTATTGGACCGACCTCACGACGCGGCCGAACCTGGACGTGCCGGTCGGCGACCCGGCGATGGGCGGACACGCCGGCTTTGCGCTAGGACTGGCGCTCGCGCGGCCGGAGAAGAGGGTGGTCCTGTTCGATTCCGAGGGCGACATACTGATGAGCCTCGGCATGCTGGTCACGATCGCCGAGCAACAGCCGGCAAATTTCTACCACTTCCTGATCGACAATGGCTGCTACGCGACGACCGGCGGCCAGCCGGTCCCCAATGCTGAAAATACCAACTACGACGTGATCGCACGCGGCGCCGGCTATCCCCGAGCTTTCGCCTTCCGGGAACTCGAGAAATTCTCCGCCGCCCTGCCCGACATCCTCGGCAAGCCGGGCCCGGTGTTTGTCGCCGTAAAGGTCGCCCCGGAAATCGAAAACGCCCCGATCGGCCGGCGCCGCCGTTGGCAGACCCGCACGCGCGACCAGGTGATCAAGGATTTGCGCAAGGAATTAGGCATCAGCGGGTGAATTTCACTTGAACCGGAATGCGACGAGGACTTGGCGAGGTGAAGGCCTCGCTCATGTATGGATGTTTTTTGCGCAGTGCCCCAGAACCCATGCACCATAACGATTGCGGTGTCGGCCAACCCAGTGAAAGCCTGGGGCGCAACCTTGGGATACCTGTACGAGATACGAGTCGGCGCCGGCTGCATTCCTAACCGATCCTGCCGGGGACGCCACCACCTCCACGGGTCTTGTCGTGAGACCCATCAGACCAATAATCGCCAATGCCGCCACACGCATGTCGTGCTCCGTTGAGTTACAACACATTATATAACGAGCAGCGGCGGTGAGATAGAATATCGGATCGGATTTCGCGGAGAGCAGGCATGCAAGACACCGGAGAATTCGACTTCATCATTGTCGGTGCCGGCTCTGCCGGCTGCGTGCTGGCCAACCGGCTGACCGCCGACCGGACGACGCGTGTGCTGCTGCTCGAGGCGGGCGGCAAGGATAGTAACCCTTGGATTCACATCCCCGCCGGGTTCTACCGAAACATCTTCCACCCGAAGATCACCTGGGTGTTCGAGACCGAACCGCTCGTCGAGCTGGGAGGCCGCCGCATGTTGTGGCCGCGCGGCAAAGTGCTCGGCGGATCGAGCTCGATCAATGGGCTGATCTACATCCGCGGCCAAAGACAGGATTTCGATCTGTGGCGTCAGCTCGGTAATACCGGCTGGTCCTACGAGGACGTGCTCCCTTATTTCCGGCGCGCCGAGCACCAGGAGCGCGGCGCCGACGAGCATCACGGCACCGGCGGCCCCCTGAGCGTTTCCGATCTGCGGGCACGGCACGAATTGCACGACGCGTTTATCGCCGCGGCCCAGGAGGCTGGCCATAAGTTCAACCCGGACTTCAACGGCGCCGAGCAGGACGGCGTCGGCCCGTTGCAGGTGACGGTGCGCAATATGCGGCGCTGCAGCGCGGCAGTGGCTTATCTGCGGCCGGCAATACGGCGGCCCAATCTGCGTGTCGAGATCCGCGCATTGGCCCATCGCGTGCTGTTCGAGGGCAAGCGCGCGGTCGGCCTCGAATATTCTCGGGGCGGGGTTCTACACCGGGTACGGGTGCGGCGAGAGGTATTGCTCGCCGGCGGCGCGATCAACTCGCCGCAGCTGTTGCAGCTCTCGGGGGTCGGGCCGGGAGAACTGCTGCGCGCTCACGGCGTCCCGGTTGTGCACGATCTGCCGGGAGTGGGCGAGAACCTGCAGGATCATCTGAATTCCCGCGTCGTCTATCGCGTGCGCCGCGCCAACACGCTGAACGAGATATCGCGAAGCTGGTGGCTGCAGACCCGGACCGGGTTCGAATACGCGCTGGCGCGCCGCGGCGCCTTGATGATGGGAGCAGCGCCGATCGGGCTCTTTGTCCGCACGCGGCCGGGCCTCGACTCGCCGGATGTGCAGTATCAATTCCTCGCCGGCAGCTTTGTGCGGCCGGGGGAGGAGATGCACGATTTTCCCGGGTGTCAGGCGACCTGCATCCCCTGCCGACCGGAAAGCCGCGGCTGGCTCAGGATCCGCTCGCCCGATCCCGCAGCGCCCCCGGCAATCCAGCCGAACTACCTATCGACGCAGGCCGACAAAGACACGTTGATCGCCGGGCTCAGGATCGCCCGTGGCATCTTTCGAACCGCGGCTATGCAGAAATGCGTCGCCGACGAATTCTTGCCGGGCTCGGCGGCCGAAAGCGACGAAGAGTGGCTCGACCACATTCGCCAGACCGCCGGAACGACCTACCACCCGACCAGCACCTGCATGATGGGCTCGCACGAGAGAGCCGTCGTCGACACGGAACTGCGCGTCCACGGCATCGAAGGACTGCGCGTGATCGACGCCTCGATCATGCCTACGGTGGTTTCCGGCAATACCAATGCGGCGACAATCATGATCGCCGAAAAAGGCGCTGAAATGATCCTCGCCGCCGCGAGGGACACCGGCGCGGTCATCGCCTCCAGGGCCGCCTGAGGCGCGGCCAGGGCGTCGCATTGAACCGCGACCGTCACCGAGACCTGGCGGGGGTCATGGCAGGACTGGCAATCACGGCGTCGGCGGCTGGTGCCGGTGCGCAGCAAACCGAGCAACTGTCGCTTCCCAATGTCACCGTCACAGCGCCTGCTGCCCCAGTCGAACCGCCCTACCTGCGTGATCCCGGGAAGGCCTACCAGCGAAATCCGTATAGTGGTCGTGACCGCGTAGAGGAGGATAAATTTCGCGAGGTCCCGTGTACGGCGACCCGCATCGCTTCTGCCGCCGGAGGCAAGTATCTGCAAGGGTATCGGCTGTTACCGGGCGCCACAGATCAAATAACCAACCCAAAGGGCGGCAGCAATTGCGACCTGTCCCTCGACGTCGCGATCTATAGCTCCGGCAATTTGTCGATCGAAGCGGATACGCTGGTATTCGATCCCTATAAGCTCACCGCCATAGGGCATCAAACATCACAGTTTTGCTATGTCAACGGTAATTTGGGATACGATCAGGAAGACTTTCAAGACATGAACCAGGTGACGCGACGCGGCGCCAACTGGCGTAATTTCGCAAGCAACGGCGAAGAGAAATCGATCGAATTCTCGGATGGACCGCACAATTGCGCCGCGGTTCGCAAAGCTGGACCCAAGTGGGGAGGCGGCTACATATACATCATGCACGCAAGCATCTGCCGGACCGACACGGCCCCGCTCCGAGCCGAAGACATCGCCTATGCGCTCGGTACATTGCAGGTTCGCCAATACGACCCGCTCGGCAATTTGCGGCTGCCCGGCCAGTAGCGGGTGAGGCCGACAAGCCGGCTAGCGAGCGCGCGGCGATTCCGTTGCCAGCCGAGCCGGTCGCGTCGGGCTGAGTCGCGCGGGCAGCGCCAATGCCAAAAGAAGGCTAATGACCGCGACGAGGCCGGCGACGACGTAGACGTAGTGAAGCGATCCGGCGACCGCGTGGCTTAGGCGGGCAATCTCGACGGCGCCGAGGCCCTGGCGCGCCGCCGGCTCCAGCAGGCGGTTGACTGCATCGCCGGCGTTGGGGATGCGCAGATTGATCCCGAAATTGAGGATTGCCCCGAAAACTGCCGCCCCGACCGAATTGCCGACGATGCGCATAAACATGATCGATGATGTGGCCATGCCGCGCTCATTCCAGCCTACCCGCGCCTGGGTCGAGACAAGGAAGGACGTGTTGCAAAACCCCATGCCGATCCCGATCAGCAGCGACCCGAATCCGGCCCAGAGTAGACTGCTCGCGGGACCGAGACCCATCAGCACCGAGGTGCCGGCGATCAGGGAGACGCCGCCGATCGTTGCCGCCAGCCTATAGGAAGTTCGGATCATCAAGCGGCCGGCGGCGAGGCTGGCAAAAGTCCAGCTGACCGAGGCCGCGCCGAGGGCTAAGCCGGCTGCCGTCGGGCTGCGCCCCATTGCCCCCTGCACGTAAAGCGGCAAGAAGGCGTTGATTGCCATCATCACCACGCCGCCGGTAAACCCGCTGAGGCTGCCGACGGCAATGACCCGATCGCGCCACAGCCTCAAAGGCAGGACCGGCTCCGCCGCTCCGCGCTCATGGATGACGAGGACCCATAGAGCTGCGATGCCGCCGGCCGCCAGCATCAGGATCGTCGCGACGCCGCCCGAATTTCCCACCTGCACCAGCGCCAGCATCAACCCGCCGGCGCCGAACATCATCAGCGCCGAGCCGAAATAGTCGATCCGATGGCGGCGCGGCACCTGGTGCTCGTGCAGAAACAGTCCGAACATGACGAACGTCACTGCGCCGATCGGCAGATTGATCCAGAACACCAGCGACCAGGTTACATGCTGCACAAGGAAGGCGCCGAGTGTCGGGCCGATTATCGCCGCGACGCCGAAGACGCCGGAGATATAGCCCTGTACCTTGGCGCGTTCGGTCGGTTGATAGATGTCGCCGACAATCGTCGTCGCGATCGGCTGGATCGCGCCGGCGCCGGCCCCTTGCAACGCCCGGAACAGAATCAGCGGCAGCATGGCCCAGGCGAACCCGCACAACGTCGAGGCGAAAAGGAACAGCCCCGCCCCTGCATAAAAAACGCGCTTTCTGCCGTAGAGATCGGCGAGGCGTCCATAAATCGGGATCGTCACCGCCTGGGTCAGCAGATAGGCCGCAAAGGCCCAACTGAACAGATGAAATCCGCCGAGTTCGGCGACGATCGTCGGCATCGCGGTGGCAACGATCGAGCTTTCCATCGCCGCCATGAAGGTGGCCATCATGACGGCGGCGAGAACTAGCCTTCGCGCCGATTTGGCCCCGGTCGTGGGTTCTCCGGGCAGCTGTTCCCGAGCGGGAGTTTGATCGAGCAAAGCCGGATCCCGATTGCGCCGAGACGAAGCCGCGGATCTAACGGAAGCCGGGGCTGGCGAACAAGTGGGCACTGCGCGGAGCAGGGATGCATCGGATTTAGGCAACTGCGATTGAGCGCGTGCCCTCGGCCAGAGGATTCCCGCGCACCGGGAAGCAACTCATGGCGGCTGCAACCAAAACAGGGTAAATAAGACCGGCTCGCGCCGGGCGGAGGCTGCTGCGAGCGCTGGTCGGAGAACCGCCGTCCGCGGCGGACGAGATGATTCAACCTACGGCAGATCTGGGACGTGATCAGCGATCAGCTGCAGCAGCGTCCAGTCCTGCCGACGACTGTACCGGTGCGGAATGTGCAGTTGCCCGCGGCGGCCGCGGAATGATGGTCAGGCCGCCTTCAGAGCATCGTAAACGGCGCTCTCGAATTCGCCGTAGAGCTTGACGGCCTTGTGGTCGGCGAAAGGCAGGATCTGGGTCAGGATGACGCCGGTAACGTGCTTTTGCGGGTCGATCCAATAGTAGGTGTTGAAAAGCCCGGCCCAGGTGAGGGTCCCAGCGCTGCGGCCATTGGGACCCGGCTGCGCGTTGACCACAGAGGCGAGGCCGTGTCCGGATCGAACGCCGGGAAACAAATCGACATCGTTCGAGAGTTCCGGCATCGCCGTCTTCATGATGCCGAGCTGGAGATTGCCGATCTGATTTTGCCCCAGTTGCATGACCGTCTCGGGCCGCAGCAGTTCGGCGCCATTGAAGCGGCCCTGGTGGAGGAGCATTCGCAAGAAGGCGAGATAGTCGCGCCCGGTCGACAGGAGGCCGCCGCCGCCGCTGAAGAACTCGCGGTGCGGCACCTCCATCGTAATCGGCTCCAAGCTTCCGTCCGGTCCGCGGCGATGCACGCGGACAAGACGAGACGCCTGGTCGGCGGAGGGCACAAAACCCGTGTCCGTCATGCCGAGCGGGGCAAAGATATGCGCGCTGAAATAGGCATCGAGCGGCTGTCCGGCGACTGCTTCGACTGCGCGCCCGACCCAGTCGATGTTGATGCCGTACTCCCAGCGTTCGCCCGGATCGAAAACCAGCGGCAACCGCAGCGCCGCGAGCTTGCCAGTCATGAAGGTGGGCATGCCGGTTACGGTGACATAGCGGATCAGCTCCGGGTCCCACATCTCGTAGCCGAAGCCGGCCGTGTGGGTCAGCAGATGCCGCAACGTGATCGGGCGTTTGGCCGGGCGCAGTCGTGGCGCGCCCGAGGAGTCGAAGCCCTCCAGGACCTGGGGCGCGGCCAATTCAGGGAGCACATTGCCGATCGGCTCGTCGAGCTGGAGCTTGCCTTGCTCGACGAGCTGCATCGCCGCGACCGAGGTCACCGCCTTGGTCATCGACGCGATGCGGAACACGCTGTCGCGGGTCATTGCGGGGCCGTCGACGATGTCGCGCAGTCCAAACGCGCCTTCGTACAAGACTCCGTTGTCGGTCGCCGCCAATGCGACGACACCTGGCACCTCTTTGGCTTCGACGGCTCGGCTCAGGGCTGCATCGATGCCGGCGGGTGTTTGCATCGGTTCCTCCTGCGCGGTTCTCTTCTATTGCGCGACGGCGATACTGCTGGTCAACTCGCCGCCAATTCGCCCCGGATCGGTCTCGAGCGCGTTCCGCGCAGCGCCAGCAGTCCGGTCGCCGCGGCGGCGATCACCGCAAAGAGGCAGGCGCTCAGAAAGATTTGCGTCGGCGCCATTTTCAGCGAGAGCAGGTAGCCGCCCAGCACCGGTGCGGCGATGCCGCCGAGGCGGCCAATACCGAGCGCCCAGCCGAGGCCGCTGGTGCGCATGCGCGCCGGGTAGAGCTTGCCGCAGGTCGCGTTCGCGCCGGTCTGGCTGCCGATGATCGTCATCCCGCAAAAGAAGATGACAGCGAGCAGGATCGCGTAAGGCAGCACGACAAGCGAGATCACGGCAATAAACACAGCGCCGATCGCATAGTGAAATGCCAGCGACCGTTCGGGACCGACGCGGTCGATCAGCAGGCCGAGGTAGAGGACCGCGAAGATCGCGCCGAGATCGCGGAGGCTCGAGGCGAACACCGCGCTGGCCGGCGTCATGCCGATCAGATGCAAGACCTCGGGCATCCAATAGCCGAACAGGAACAGGTTCATCAGGCTGCAGAAGAAGATCACCCAGAGCAGAATGGTCTGTAGTGCAAAGCCCTTGCCGAACAGCATCTTGATCGGATTTTCATGGGCGATGTCGACCGCGTGCACCTCCCCCTGCCCCGTGGCGATGTCGAGGCGTTCAAGGAGCGCCGACTGGCGCGGCGACAGACTGGTCTTGCGCGCCAGAAAGCGCGGCGATTCCGGCAGCCAAAACGCCAGAACCGGGACCAGCAATAGCGGGAATAGCCCGCCGATGATGAAAATGACCGGCCAGCCGAAATGCGGTAACAGCAGGGCCACTATCTGGCCGCCGACAAACCCGCCGATCGGCGCCCCGGTGAAGGTCGCCATGATCATCGTCGCGCGCAGCCGGTGCGGCGCATAGTCGCCGGCCAGAGTGGCCGCGCCCGGAAACGCGCCGCCGATCCCGAGCCCGGTGAAGAACCGCAACACGGTCAGCATCAGCAGGGAGGGCGAGAAGGCGCTGAGCAGCGAAGCGATGCCGAATATCGTAACACTGGCGAGCAACAGGGGCTTGCGGCCGACCCGGTCGCCGATCGGCCCGGCCGAAAGGGCGCCGACCAGGATGCCGATGCTCGACCACAGGAACGCCGTCGTGAAGGCCGGTCCCGGCAGGTTCCAGACGTGGGTCAAGGACGGCACTGCCCATGCGACCGAATTGATGTCGTAGCCGTCGCAGATCTGAATGAGGGTGCAGAGCGCCGCAACGCGGATCTGCAAGCCGCCGATGCGCTGGTTCTCGAGCGCCGTTTCTGTCGCCGATAGAGCCGCTTCCGCCATTGCCGTCTTCCCATTTGGCCTCCCCGTCCGGTCTCTTGCATGTTCCCGAGCGCGGCGCAAGTTCCGGATGCAATTCATGTTCCTCGGATTGTGAGAGCGCGTTATGCTCTGAGGGACTGCAGCCGCTACCAGCCGCCACCGCAGAACAGGAAGGACTCCGATGAACGACATCAGCCCGATGCGCCAGCTCAGCCCCGTCACACAGCCGATCAGCCCGGCCAAATTCGCTCATTTCGTGCTGCGGACCGGGCAGTTCGAAACGATGGCCAAATGGTATCAGACGGTCCTCGCGGCGCGAGTGGTGTTCCGCGACGAGCGCCTGTGCTTTCTGTCGTATGACGACGAGCACCATCGCCTGGCGCTGATCAACATCCCCGGCCTGCCGGTGCGCGACCCCGACGCGGTCGGGACCGACCACGTCGCCTACTCCTACAATAACCTCGGCGAGCTGCTGTCGACCTATCGCCGGCTGAAAGCGGCCGGCATAGGGCCGCATTGGCCGATTAACCACGGCGTCACCACGTCGATGTATTACCGCGATCCCGACAACAACCGGGTCGAGCTGCAGATCGACAATTTCGCCACGCCGGCCGAGCTCGACGGCTATTTCCACAGCCGCGCCTTCGCCGAGAACCCGGTCGGGGTGACCTACGATCCCGAGGAGCTTTGCCGCCGCTACGAGGCCGGCGAGGCGATGAACGATTTGCTCCGCATCCCGCCGATGCCCGAGGGGAAAACCCCTTGGGACATGCTGGCGAGGCATTAATCGCTTCTCAACCCCAAATACGGGTGGCGGGAGGTTTCGATGCCGGCAGGACCGCAGCGGCGCGACTTGTGGGACAACCCAATGGGGACGGACGGGTTCGAGTTCGTCGAATATACCGGTCCCGACCCGCAGGCGCTTGGCGGCGCTGTTCGATCGCATGGGGTTTGTCGCGGCGGCGCGCCATCGCTCCAAAAACGTCACGCTCTATAAGCAGGGCGAGGTCAATTTTATCCTCAATGCAGAGCCCGGTAGTTTCGCGCAGGCCTTTGCCCGGTTGCACGGGCCGTCGGTCTGCGCGATCGCCTTCCGCGTCGCCGATGCCGCCAAGGCTTATGAGCGGGCGATCGCGCTCGGCGCCAAGCCGGTGCATGGCAAAGTCGGGCCGATGGAGCTCAATATCCCGGCCATCGAGGGGATCGGCGGCAGCCTGATCTACCTCGTCGACCGGTACGGCGACCGGACGATCTACGATGTCGACTTCGTCCCGCTCGTCGCCGATGCGGCGCCATCCGGCGTCGGGGCTCACCGCGATCGACCACCTGACCCACAATGTCCATCGCGGCCGGATGGAGCTGTGGGCCGAGTTTTACGAGCGCCTGTTCAACTTTCGCGAGATCCGCTACTTCGACATCGAAGGCAAGCTGACCGGGCTCAAGTCAAAGGCGATGACGAGCCCATGCGGGCGGATCCGCATCCCGATCAACGAGAGCGCCGACGACAAATCGCAGATCGCGGAATACCTCGAAGCCTATCACGGCGAGGGGATTCAGCACATCGCGCTCGCCACCGCCGACATCTACGCGACTGTCGAGGCGCTGCAATCGCGCGCCGTCTCGTTCATGTCGGTCCCGGACACCTATTACGAGGCGGTCGATGGCCGTGTGCCGGGCCACGGCGAGGATCTCGCGCGGCTGCAGCGCGACCGGATCCTGATCGATGGCGCGCCCGGCGACGGGCAGGGCCTCCTGCTGCAGATTTTCACGGAAACGGTGATCGGCCCGATTTTCTTCGAGATCATCGAGCGCAAAGGGAAACGAGGGGTTTGGCGAGGGCAACTTTCGCGCCCTCTTCGAATTGATCGAACGCGACCAGATCCGCCGCGGCGTCCTCAAACCCGATGCTGTGTGACTAAACGTTGAATCGAACGCCCTGGCCTTGGGGGGCGGACGGTGCTACACCATCCGTGCTGTATGCACGCCCGCAGGAGAGGTCGCGCGACGAGGCGCGGCGCCGAAGGAGCAACCGCCCCGGAAACTCTCAGGCAAAAGGACCGCGGGCGGAAGGGCGCTCTGGAAAGCAGCGGCCGGAAATAGGCTCCGGCCGCTCACCGAAGGAGTAAGCCCCGGCGTGGCTCGCCCGCGGCCGAGGTGAATCTCTCAGGGTCCACGACAGAGGGGGCAAGGTTCGGGCGCTTCGGCGTCCGCTCTGTCGGAGGTGCGCGGGTGACCCTTGCCGAGACGGCGGCGCCGCTCAAGCGGACGCCGCTTTACGCTCTCCACCGCGAGCTCGGCGCGAGGATGGTGCCCTTCGCCGGCTACGAGATGCCGGTCCAGTATCCGACCGGCATTCTCGCCGAGCATCTCCATACCCGGTCCGCAGGCGGGGCTTTTCGATGTCTCGCATATGGGCCAGATCCGGCTTGCCGGGCCCGAGCCGTCGCGGCGCTCGAGCGGCTCGTGCCGGGCGATCTCGAGGCCCTCGCGCCGATGCGGATGCGCTACACGCTGCTCCTTAACGAGGCGGGCGGCATCCTCGACGATCTGATGGCGACGCGACTCTCGGACGGACTCTTCCTCGTCGTCAACGCCGCGCGCAAAGAAGCCGACCTCGCGCATCTTCGTGATCGTCTCGGCACGGGCGCGAGCATCGAGCCGCTCGCCGATCGGGCCTTGCTGGCGCTTCAGGGCCCCGCTGCAGCCACCGTCCTGTCTCGTTTCGTCGAAGGCATCGCCCGGCTGCGGTTCATGTCAGCGGCCGAGGTGACCATCGGCGGCCGGCAATGCCTGGTCACCCGCTCCGGCTACACCGGCGAGGATGGATTTGAAATCTCGCTGCCGGCAAGCGAGGCCGAGGAGTTCGCGCGAAGGCTGATCGCCGAGCCCGAGGTGTTGCCGATCGGCCTCGGCGCCCGCGATTCGCTGCGCCTCGAAGCAGGACTCTGCCTTTATGGGCATGACATCGACGAAACCACGACCCCGATCGAGGCCGATCTCGCCTGGACGATCGGCAAGAGGCGGCGCGCCGAAGGCGGCTTCCCCGGCGCCGCCACGTACTGCGTCAGCTCGCCGAAGGAACGAGCCGCAAGCGCGTCGGCATCCGTCCGGACGGGCGCGCGCCGGCGCGCGAAGACACCGAGATTGTCGACGACGCCGGGAACAGGCTGGGGAAAGTGACCAGCGGCGGCTTCGGTCCCTCCGTCGGGGGGCCGATCGCAATGGGCTACGTCGATTCCAACCATGCGACGGAGGGCGCGGCCCTGCAGCTTCTCGTGCGCGGCGCCGCGCGGCCGGCCCGAATCGCCCGCCTGCCGTTCGTTCCGACCCGCTATTACCGCGGCTGACCAGTGGAACTGATCGCGATGCAAGCGTCGCGGGTCCTTCGAGACAGCTGCTTCGCAGCTTCCTCAGGATGAGGAATTTCTTAATGCCTCCTAGGCTCCCCTCATGCTGAGGAGCGCCCATCGGGCGCGTCTCGAAGCACGCACGGCATCGTGCAGCTTAGTTTTTCACAGGCTCTCAGGAGGAAATCTGATGAGCCTGCTTCGCTTCACGAAGGATCATGAATGGGTGCGGCTCGACGGCGATCTCGCCGTTGTCGGCATCACCGACTATGCGCAGTCCCAGCTCGGCGATGTCGTCTATGTCGAGCTGCCCGAAATCGGCCGCCGGGTCGAGAAGGGCAAGGAGGCCGCAGTGGTCGAGTTGGTGAAGGCGGCGAGCGACATCTACGCGCCGGTCTCGGGAGAGGTTGCCGAGGTCAATGACGCGCTCGCCGCCGACCCGGCCAAGGTCAATGCCGATCCGATGGGCGAGGGCTGGTTTCTAAACTGCGCCTTGCCGATCCCAAGGAGCTCGACGGCCTATTGGACGAAGCCGGCTATCAGCGCTTTGTCGAGGAGCAGCACTGATGCGCTACCTGCCGCTCACCGCGAGCGATCGGGCGGAGATGCTGGCGGCGATCGGGGTCGAATTGGTCGATGCCCTGTTCGACGATGTGCCCCCAGCGGCGCGCCTCTCCGGGCCTGTCGATCTCCCTCGAGCGATGGGCGAGATCGAGGTCGAGCGGTCGATTTCGCGCATGGCGGCACGAAACGTCGCCGCCGGCTCGGTCCCGTTCTTTATCGGCGGCGGGGTGTACCGCCATCACATCCCGGCGGCCGTCGACCATCTGATCCAGCGCGGCGAGTTCCTGACCTCCTACACGCCGTACCAGCCCGAGATCTCGCAAGGGACATTGCAATATTTGTTCGAGTTCCAGACCCAGGTCGCGCTGCTGACCGGGATGGAAGTCGCCAACGCGTCGCTCTATGACGGGGCGACCGCCTGCGCCGAGGCGGTGATGATGGCCAACCGCGTCACCGGCCGCCATAAGGCCGTGCTGTCGGGCGGGCTTCACCCGCATTACCGCGAGGTTTGCGAGACCTATGCGCGGTTTGTCGGGTTCGAGGTTTCGGCCGAGGACCCTTTGGGCGGCGAAGATCCCGCCCGGCTCGTCGATCGCGACACTTCCTGCGTCGTGGTGCAGAACCCCGATTTTTTCGGTGAAATCCGGGATTACTCCGGGCTCGCGCAGATCTGTCACGATGCCGGTGCCCTGCTGGTCGTCGCGGTCACCGAGATCCTGTCGCTCGGCGCCATTCGCCCGCCGGGCGAGATGGGCGCGGACATCGTCGCCGCTGAGGGCCAGTCGCTCGGCAATGCGCTCAATTTCGGCGGGCCGCATGTCGGGCTGTTCGCCACGCGCGACAAGTTCGTCCGCCAAATGCCGGGGCGTCTCGTTGGGCAGACGGTAGACGCCGATGGCCGGCGGGGCTGGGTCCTCACCCTGTCGACCCGCGAGCAGCACATTCGGCGCGAACGGGCGACCAGCAACGTCTGCACCAATTCGGGCCTGTGCGCGCTCGCCTTCACAATTCATCTCGCGCTGCTCGGCGAAGCGGGGCTGACGCGGCTCGCGCGCCTCAACCATGCCGCGGCCGTCTCGCTCGCCGAGCGGCTCGAGCAGGTGCCCGGGATACGCCTCCTGAACCGCGCCTTCTTCAATGAGTTCGCGGTGCGGCTGCCGCGGCCCGCGGCGGAGATCGTCGAAATGCTCGCCGGAAAAGGCGTGCTCGCCGGGGTTCCGGTCAGCCGCTTCTATCCCGACAACGACGCGGTGGCGGATCTGCTGCTAGTCGCGGCGACCGAGATGACGACCACGGAAGACATGGACCGGCTCGAAGCAGGCTTGCGCGAGGTGCTGTCATGAACGATTGGAGCCGGGCCGTCAGCGCTCACGAACCCGAAGCTTCGGCGTCGTTCGAGACCATTACCGGCAATCGCGGGCTTCAGATCGAAGAGGGGCTGATCTTCGAGCAGGATTCGCCGGGGCATTGCGGCGTCGACCTGCCCGAGCCGGCGCCAGTTTCGCAACCGCCTCGGCGGCCTCGAGCGGCAGGGCATCATCGGCCTCCCGGGGCTCAGCGAGCCGCAGGTCGTGCGCCACTTCACCCGCCTCTCGCAAAAGAACTACGCGATCGATAGCGGGCTATACCCGCTCGGCTCGTGCACGATGAAGCACAATCCGCGCCTCAATGAAAAATTGGCGCGCCTGCCCGGCCTCGCCGACATCCATCCGCTGCAGCCGGTCTCCACCGTGCCCGGGGCGCTCCACCTGATCGACACGCTCGCGCATTGGCTCAAGACACTGACCGGGATGCCGGCGATCGCATTGAGCCCGGCGGCGGGCGCGCATGGCGAGCTCTGCGGCATCATGTCGATCCGCGCGGCGCTGGAGGCGCGGGGCGACCGGCGGATCCGGGTTCTGGTTCCGGAATCCGCGCATGGCACGAACCCGGCGACCGCCGCGGCGTGCGGCTATACCGTCGATCCTATCCCCGCCGATGCGACAGGGCGGGTCGATCGCGCCGCGCTAGAGGCCAAGCTCGGCCCCGATGTCGCGGCGCTGATGCTGACCAACCCGAACACTTGCGGGCTGTTCGAGCGCGAGATCATCGAGATCGCCGAAGCGGTGCATCGGGCAGGCGCGTTCTTCTATTGCGACGGCGCGAATTTCAACGCGATCGTCGGGCGCGTGCGGCCGGCCGATCTCGGCATCGACTGCATGCACCTCAACCTGCACAAGACGTTTTCCACGCCGCATGGCGGCGGCGGGCCGGGAAGCGGGCCGGTTGCGCTGAGCGCCAGCCTCGCCCCCTACGCGCCATTGCCGTGGATCGTGCACGGACCGGATGGCCTCGAACTGATCGAGCACAAGACCGGCCCGGCCGAGAATTCGCTCGGGCGGCTGAAGGGGTTCCACGGCCAGATGGGCATGTTCGTGCGGGCGCTCGCCTACATGATGAGCCACGGCTCGGACGGGCTGCGGCAGGTGGCCGAAGACGCGGTGCTCAACGCCAATTATCTGCGCGCCCGGCTCGCCGACGATCTGAGCCTCTCCTTCCCCGGCCCGTGCATGCACGAGGTGCTGTTCGACGACCGCTTTCTGAAGGACACCGGGGTGACGACGCTCGATTTCGCAAAGGCGCTGATCGACGAGGGCTATCACCCGATGACGATGTACTTCCCGCTGATCGTGCACGGGGCGATGCTGATCGAGCCGACCGAGACCGAGAGCAAGGCCTCGCTGGACCGTTTCATCGCCGTCGTCAAGGCGCTCGCCGCAGCCGCGCGGTCGGGAGATACGGCGCGTTTCCGCGCGGCTCCAATCCACACCCCGCGCCGCCGGCTCGACGAAACCGCCGCCGCCCGCAAGCCTGTGCTGCGCTGGCGCCCGGAGCCGGTGCAGCGCCAGCGGGAAATAAGCCCCTCTCCGCCCTTCAGGGGGGAGAGGGAGGGGCCCGCCGCGCAGCGGCGGGAGGGTGAGGTGGGCGGCGCCGCAAACCTGCACCTTGGCCCCCTCACCCTAACCCTCTCCCCCCGGCCGGCTGTACGGACCGGGGAGAGAGGTCGCGCCGATGGACGTATTGGTGCCGGGGATCGGCGAGATCATCGGCGGCAGCCAGCGCGAGGAGCGGCTCGACGTCTTGGACCGCAACATGGCCGAGCGCGGCATCGACCGCGAGCACTACGCCTGGTACCGCGATCTCCGCCGCGACGGCACGGTGCCGCACGCCGGCTTCGGCCTCGGCTTCGAGCGCACCCTCGCCTACGTCACCGGCCTCGCCAACGTGTGCGACGCCATCCCGTTCCCGCGCACCCCGGGGAACGCGCGGTATTAGACTAACGACCGGAGAACACGATCTGGGCTTGAAACGGCTTCCTGGTACTATATGTGGAAGGCATATTGTCCGGAGGGAAATTGATGCGTGAGATCGGATGCAGTCGTTGTCGCCTGAAAGTTCCAGTAACCGCCCCGCCGCCATATGGTGGGACTAACCCATATTGGGAAATGGAACCTATAAATGTAAACGAGCGAGTAGCCTGTAAGTCGCCGCCAGTAACTACCTGTCCCCATCTCCAAGACACGATAATGGCAGCTTATAAGGCTGGGCACCTCCTCTAAATACTGCGGGGAGTCATCGGCGCAATCTTAGCGTCGATTATAGATTATAACATCTGGTACGCCGTTACTCTCTCAGGTTAGCTTGTTCCTCTGTCGTTCGTTGAAAACAGCGGTATAAATGAACCACCATCATGGGGCTGGAAAAATATGGTGGAGAGCGTTTCGCAAGAACCACAATTGCCTCCGTCTCATGACGAGCAGGAGCAGCAGCGTTGCTGTGTCCTGCTGCGAGATGACGGGCCATCGCCTCGACCGCTCCTGCCGGCGGAACGAGGAGAGGTCGGACGGTTTCTGAGAGCGAACCGTTCTCTCGGGGAGTTCCGTCACGACGGCATCGAACGCTTTTTGGCGAATGCCAGTGCGCTTCCCGACGGTCGCGCGCTGTTGATCTTCTCCGGTCATCCGCACGTGCCGGTCGCTATCTCGTTTTTTGGCTGGGGAAGTCGCTTCGGTGCGTGTCTGCGTGGCATGGTGCGATTGCGCGCCCGTGTGAAGTCAGATTGCCCTCGTCCCCGGCTGCGAGGCTTTCAAGGCGCTGAAAAGAAAAAAGGTAGTCTTGGTTTTTATTCGTTTAGGACATATCGAAACGGGGTTTGAATTAGACTATGGGCAGAGGTCAGATCACGCTGACGCGCTGAATTACTTGCTGAGCCTAACGGAGGATACAGATAGAGAACTGCGAAAGGATGGACGTCTATACACAGATGAAACCTTCATGCGCGCCAACTCGGTTGGCGAATTTTTTCAAATCCCAATTTGGACGTTTGGAGTGGCTGCAGCGGGGCTGGTTGGAGGAGGCCGCATTTCGGCTTCCAAAGCTAATAACGGCGATGGAGGCGTTTTCGCGCTCATGTACCGAGGCGTCATCCTGGCCCACGCTGAAGGAATTTCCTGTTCTGCTTCAGTCACTTGAGACAGTGGCGATCCCCGTTAGCGCCCAAGACAAGGTGCGTGCTGCCCTTGGGCTGTTCTCGGAAGCGTCGATTGGCAGTGCATTCATCGAGCAGGTGGTCGACCTCTACCGTCGCTATGGCGAAATCGTTCCGAATCAGGTGAAGGGGGCGATCCGGGAACTCGCGTGGGTTTGGCATTTCCGCGAAATCGATCCGATCGCCCGCGATTGGGGACGACGGCAGATATTTTTCGACGGCAGCAAACGTATCATCGACAGCTTCCAACTGAACCCTGCTGACTTCCCGATCAAAAGGGATGAAGCTGCATTAGAGTATCTGGACTCAGAAGAGACCGGCACTTCCGTTCAATGCGGCGGCCTACCTATCTTCCAACGACTTGCCAGCCAATGCAAAGTCAATTTCCGATGCCTGGAACGCAGAGAAAATAGACCTCGACGTCACCCTTGCTGAAGCGACAGTCAAGAGCTTATGCGAAGAGGCTTCCGCTCTACGCCAGTGGACGATCCCGCCACGAGCATATGTTGAACTGCGGGTTGGGCCATTTGTCGGTGTTGAACTGACCGAGGCGGCGAACGAGGTCTATTTCGTGTGGCGCACTGATTCACACCGGTATTGGCTAACGAGCTTAGGCATCGCGAACAGGAGATTCGACGATGAGTGGCCGATGGCCGATCCGGCAGTTCACGGTCGCGGCGTAGAACTTGCCATTCGATTATTGATGGCGGCGATGGTTCGAGATTTTTGGGTGACCGAGGAACGTCAGAAGGTATTTGAAATTGCCACACGACGAAGAGCCGGCAAATTCTCTCGGGACGAGAAACCCGCAAAGCGCGTTATTTACCTGCCTCGAATTCGATATTCAACAAACGGAGTGAGGTTTGATCGGCTCGCCGAAGGGCTTCAGCTCGCGGTGAGGGCACGACACTACGTGCGGCCATTCTTTCGCAAGGTGGAGAACGCTTCTCCGCTCCAAATTGAAATCGCACGGCGTGATTGTGTCAATGTCCCTGCCGGTTTCACATACGTCCGGGGCCACTACCGTGGCGGTGGCGAAGTTACGGATGCCGTATATCGAAGCCGTTCGGCCATGAACCTGCTCTACAAGTCCAGCGAGCGACCGGTTTCGGCATTGGCTTCTGATCGCCCGCTCTCGGACGATTGGTTTGAGTTCGAGCGTGCTATCGCCGCGTTGCTCAAAGACCACTTGGGGTTCTCGATAGCTCACCGAGCGCTCCGAGGCAAGGGCGACGATGGCGTGGATATACTCGCTACAAAAGCCGCCGAGGGCGTTAATGAGCTATGGCTGATCCAATGCAAGTGTTATTCGAGAACCATCCCGGGTTGGCCCAAGCGTCGTGCGTGAGATACTCGGCGCAATTGCCGATACAATCCGCGATGAGAGCCAGACCATCAGGGGTATGATCGTCACGAGCGGCCGTTTTACCGGAGACGCTCTTCGGCTGGCCGCAAAACACGAGATTCAGACCACCGACGGCGACGATCTATCCGCAATTTGTGCCTCGATAAATCGCAGATCATTTCGAGCCCAGTGCATTGAGGCAGGTTCAGAATGGTTGCACAGCATAAGCTCTGCTCGTGCGAGGACATGCCGTCAAGTCCTAAATGGGACAGATCCCTAGAAGAGCATGACAGTGCGACCAGCAATTCGTAGAGCCTATCAATCCGATGCACAGAGTCGTTCATGGCATTATGAGCGCAATCCCCTGGATCAGTGAAGCAGCCAAATACTGAGGAAGGCTTAATCAGATCCAGGAATTCTGTGCTCGCGGATACATTTATGTCCTGACATCAGGTTCGATTGTTGCTGCCATGATGATACTTAGAAAAGGCGCTCTAGCTACGTCCTGTTTCTCCAATATATGGAGTATTCCTTTGATATCTACCGTAAATCCCAGCGTCGTAAAGGTCATGCGCGCAGATTAATAAGAAAGGCAAAGCGAACCGTTAGAAATGGGGCAATTCAGGCATACGTTGAGAATGATAATTCTCTCTCGTTACTGGTTTCGGAGGGTTTCGTT
This sequence comes from uncultured Alphaproteobacteria bacterium, assembly GCA_963788085.1. Lineage (GTDB taxonomy): Bacteria > Pseudomonadota > Alphaproteobacteria > ATCC43930 > CGMCC-115725 > AP-15. The sequence continues at coordinate 9,886 of CAWBFS010000047.1, read as the reverse complement.
CCCGTAGACGGCAAATTTGATGCGTCTGGTCATCCATTGTATGAATGGGTCGCAAATTAGGCATTCGGGCAGGCATAATTTTGGTACGGAAAATCGTTACCAGCGGGCCTGCGGAGGGGGACGGACGAAGGAGGTGGGGCATCTGCCTACTGCCCGGCGCTGACCGAGGTTTACACCTTCGGGCCGACCTTCCGCGCCGAGAACTCGAACATCCGCCGCCACCTCGCCGAGTCCTGGATGATAGAGCCCGAGATCGCGTTCGCCGACCTCTCGGACAATGCGGCACTGGCGGAAGCGCTCTTGAAATACACCTTCGCGGCATTGCTGAACGAAAGACAGGAAGATCTCGCCTTCTTCGACCAGCGCATCGAGAAGGGGCTGGTCGCGACGCTCGAGGGCATCGTCGTCTCCGAATTCGTGCACATGGATTACGGCGAGGCGATCGAAGTGCTCGAGCGGGCGAACGAGAAATTCGAATTCCCGGTCAACTGGGGCGTCGACCTGCAGTCGGAGCACGAGCGCTATCTGACCGAGAAATACGCCAAGAAACCGGTCATCGTGATGAACTGCCCGAAGGCCATCAAAGCCTTCTACATGCGATTGAACGACGACGGCCGGACGGTTGCCCCCTCCCTAACCCTCCCCCGCGAGCGGGGGAGGGAGGGGTGGGGGCCCGCTCGGCGCGGGGATCGGCGAGATCTGCGACGGGTGAAGAGGGTCGCCGTGGGTAGGCTCAGTCAGGGGCGATCAACGACAGCCTGGGAAAGTAGCTGCGATAACGCGCAGCATCGCGGGTCAGCAGGCGATACCCGGCAACCGCCGCGTGGGCGCCGATAAAAAAGTCCGGAAGCGGTGATTGCTTCGTTCCCCCTCGTTGCCGATAAGCGAGAAAACACTTCCCCGCGAGGAATGCGGCCTCATAAGGGATTGCTTCGCGGTCCAACATTGCCTTTCGGCAGCGCCGTTTCCAGATCCTCTATTCGCGAATAGCGAATTGAGACCTCGGCGTAAATTATCGGGTTGATAACGAGGCGAAACCGATCGGCCGCTTTTTCGACGGCCTCAGCCGACCACGAAAGCCAGCGCGTGTCCTCCGTCATCAGGTCGAGCAGGACATTGCTGTCGACCATTATGGCGGTCATCATTCATCGCGGGTCAAAGCCATGATGGCATCGGTGCTCAGGGCGACATCGCCGCGTCCCCGCAAATGAGCGACCAAGCGCACGCCTCGACCGGCGCTTGCCGCGGGCATCGGTCCGGACAATTCGCACCACCTTGCCGTCGAATTCGAAATCCACCTCGGTGTGCGGCAGAAGACCGGCCCGCTCGCGGATGTCGGCCGGTATGGTGACCTGTCCTTTCGATGTGATGCGCATGGCTGCTCCTTATTCTTACATGTAAGAATAAGCGATGTGTTGCCTCGGCGCAAGGCTCTCGGGGCAGCTCAATGTCGAGGCGTACTGCCTCGCGCTCACCAAGGTCTACACCTTCGGGCCGACCTCCGCGCCGAGAATTGGAACAGCAGCCGCCACCTCGCCGAGTTCTGGATAATCAAGCCGGAAATCGCGTTCGCGACCTCTCGGACAATGCGGCATTGGCGGAAGCATTGCTGAAATACACCTTCGCGGCGCTACTGAACGAAAGACAGGAAGACCTCGCCTTCTTCGACCAGCGGATCGAGAAGGGGCTGGTCGCGAAATCTCGAGGGGATCGTCGGCTCGGAATTCGTGTATATGGATTACGGCGAGGCGATCGAGTGCTCGAGCGGGCGAACGAGAAATTCGAATTCCCGGTCAAGTGGGGCATCGACCTGCAATCGGAGCACGAGCGGTATCTCACCGAAAAACACGCGAAGAAGCCGGTCATCGTGATGAACTACCCAGCGAAAGCCGAGATCACGCGGCGGCAGCACCCAGCGGCTTCGCACGCTCGATCCGCTCGCGCTCCCGGGGACTGTTCATCGCCTCCCACAGATCGCTGCGTCGCTGCACGTTCAGCCAGAAATCGGGGCTGTTGCCAAATACGCGCGCGAGGATCAGCGCGGTCGCCGCCGTCACATTCCGGCGGTTGTTGCATAGCTCGTTGACGTGCTTGCGCTGGACCCCCATCGCCTCGGCCAGCGCGGCCTGCGTCAGCCCCATCGGCTGCATGAACTCCTCGACAAGAATTTCACCGACCGTGGCCGGTTTACGCTTGGTCGTCAGCATGGATCGCCTCATCGGTAGCTATGGTCGTCGAGATAAACGCCCTCTGCCTCTCCGCGGCTGCCGTCCCATCGAAAGACCAGCCGCCACTGATTGTTGACGCGGATCGAATGGAAGCCCGCCAGGTTGCCCCGGAGCTTCTCGAAATGATTGCTCGGCGGCACCCGCAAATCCTGATCGGAAGTCGCATCGTCGATCATCTGCAGCTTGCGAAAGAGCCGGCTTTCGAGATCGGGCGGGATGCCCCGCGATTGCCTATCCTCGACGAAGAAGGCCCGCAGCCACTCGTCCCGAAAGCTCACGATCATGCGGCGGACCCGTACCTGTACCTATATACCACTCTTAGGTACAGGTGCAACTCTCGAAACTTTGATCCGGCAGAACCGCCGGCGACGCAGGGCAAGATCGATTTCGCGCAGGATTTCTTTGGCTGCGAGGCGTTTCTGACGGTCTCGGGCGACGACCACGCAATTGCCATAATCGCATTGTATGTTCACGGCTCCGAGCGAGTGCGAAATCATCGAATGGAGTTGGCGACACCTGATCTCGACCTGATAAAACAGGCGGAACAGGGGCGCATCATGATGAACTACCCGAAGGACATTCAAAGCCTTTTACATGCGGCTCAACGACGACGGCCGGACGGGAATTGAGGGCGGTCCATGTCTCAAAAATCATCGCCGGGAGTTGGGTGGATGTCGTCAGATCGAATTCATCTGAGCGTCGCGCAGGCGCGGGAGCATTCGGAGAGCGCGCTGCGCGGCATCGGCTACGACGCCGAGGAGGCGCGGATCATCGCCGATCACGCCATCGATGCGGCGCTGTGCGGCTACGAGTATTCGGGGCTGGCGAAACTCCTCAATATCCCCGAGCACCGGCGCTTCAAGCAGCCGCGCTATGCGATGAAAGTGCTGCGCGAGACCGAAATCTCGACGCTGTACGACGGCGGCAACAATGTCGGCATGCTGGTCATGTACCACGCGGCCCGGGCCGCGATCGAGAAAGCCAAGGCTCGCGGGATCGCGGTGGTGGGCGTCACCAACAGCTGGATGAGCGGGCGCAGCGCCTATTACATGGAGATGATCGCCAAGGCGGACCTCGTCGGCATGCATACGGCCGCCTCGGCGCGCAGCGTCGCGCCGTTCGGCGGCACGCGGCCGGCGCTCGGCACCAACCCGATCGCCTTTCGGCATGCCTTCGTCGCGCGGGCCGGTGGTCCTCGACATGGGAACCTCGGCGTTCATGGGCACCGATCTGGCCTATCGCGAGAGGCTAGGTCAGCTGCTCCCCGAAGGGGTCGCGGTCGATGCCGAAGGGCGGCCGACCCGCGACCCGGCCATGGCGAGGCTCGGGGCGCTGCTCCCGTTCGGCGGCTATAAGGGCTTCGGCCTCGCATTTATCGTTCAGGCCTTGGGTGTGCTCGCCGGCTCGGCGCTCGACCCGGACAAGGACGACGGCTACCTGTTCGTCGTGCTGAAGCCGGAATTGCTGGTCGCCCTCGACGATTTCAAACAGCAAATCAGCGCGCTGATCGACCGCATCAAAGCGACGCCGCGCCAGCCCGGCGTCGATCAAATTCCGCATTCCCGGGCGAGCGGGCATTCCGCAGCCGGGAACAGAAACTGCGCGACGGGATCGAGATCGACCGCATCGTCTACGAGGAGCTCAAATCCCTGCACCTTGACTAGAGGCGGGCGGCGGGTTCACTGAATCCCGATGGGATCCGGCCGGCTCTCCTGGCTCTTCGCGCCGTGGCACGTCGCCGCTCTGGCAACCGGCGCGAAATCGTTCCGCGACAATCCGGTAATCGGCAGCCCCGCGCTCAATCGCGCCGGACTGCATGTCGCGCGCGTAAGGCTGGCTCATCGGATGGCCGAATGGCGCCGCCAGCGGCTTTCCGACCCTGATTTCCGAAGAGGATCGCGCGGCTTTCGAGCGCGACGGCTTTATCCTCAAACCCGACTTTTTGCCCGCTGCCGATTATGCGGCGCTCAAAGACCAGGTCTTGTCGTTCCGCGGACCGGTGCGGCATCAGCTCCAGGGCGATGCGCTGACCCGGCGCATCGCCCTCGACCGCCGAACCCTGGCCGATCTGCCGGCTTTGCGCGCGATGGTCGACAGCCCGGAATGGCTCGGCCTCGTGCGCTATGTCGGCTCGTACATGCTGGAACCGCAGATCTATATCCAAACGATCTTCTCGCATGTGCGCCAGGCGCCGCCCGACCCGCAGACGCGGCTGCATGCCGACGCGTTTCATCCCTCGGTCAAAGCCTGGTTCTTTTTGACGGATGTCAGCCGAAGAGGACGGGCCCTTCATTTATGTGCCAGGGTCGCACCGGCCGACACGCCGGCGCCTCAGTTGGGAACGCAGCGCGTCGATGACGGCGGCGCGGAGCTCGGATTTTCAATCCGCCCGCGGTTCGTTGCGGATCACGCCCGAGACGGTGCGCCGCCTCGGCTTTGGCGAGCCGAAGGCCTTCGCGGTGCCGCAGAACACGCTGGTGGTGGCCGACACTGTCGGGTTCCATGCGCGCGGCCTCAGCGCTCGCCCATCGGTTCGTGTCGAAATATGGGCCTATGGACGCCGCAACCCATTCCTGCCCTGGCTCGGCCTCGATCTTGCCGGGCTGCCCTTCGTCAAGGGCCGCGCCGTGCCCCTCTACTGGTCGGCCATGGACATCGCCGAAAGGTTGCATCTGGGCGGCAACCCTTGGCGAAGCGCCGGAACCGCAACCCCGATCGACTATCCTTCGTTACGATAGGTGCTTACCGGAAATTAGTGGCAAACGCCCGCCCGCAGCGAGCGAATACCTCGTTGAATTCGTGCACTGCGGCGCGCGGGCCCTTTGGGTGGGACCAGATCGAGCTGATCACGGCGAGGAAATCGGCGCCGGCTTCGACCAGCGGCCCGCAATTCTGCTGCGTGATGCCGCCGATGGCGCAGCACGGGACGACGGTCGTTTCGCTCCAGTCGCGCAAGAGTTCGGGGTCGGCGTGGTGCTTGGCGGATTTGGTCGCGCTCGGGAAGAAGGCGCCGAAGGCGACGTAATCGGCCCCGGCCTCGGCGGCGGTAATGGCTCGGTCGCGGCTGGCGCCGCAAGTGACCCCGACGATGCGGTCGGGGCCGAGGAGGCGCCGAGCCTCGGCATAGGGCGCGTCTTCCTCGCCGACATGCACGCCGTCGCAATCGAGCTCGGCAGCGAGGTCGGGGCGGTCGTTAATGATGAACGCGACGCCGCGGTCCTGGGCGATCGGCATCAAGACCCGCGCCGCGCGGCGGATCGTATCGTCGTCGCAATCCTTTAGGCGCAGCTGCAGGGAGGCGACATCGCCTCCGGCGAGCGCCTCCTCGAGCTCGTTCGCAAACCGGTCGGGGTCGAGCGCGGGCGGCGTGATCAGGTAGAGCCGCGTCGTCGCCCGCGTCTCGCGCTGCGCCAAGCTCTGCGGGTTAGCCTGTCGTGCCTTCATAGTTTCTTGCTCGAGCATTGCGGCACCCTTTTCAACAAACCCCCGATCCCGACTTCTTATCAAACCGGGCGGGATTAGGCGAGCGAACCTCGGCACGATGCGCTCGACAGGCTGGAGCGTCGGGAGCTGCCGCGATAAGACGGCCGGCTCGACCACACCGGAGACAAACGATGCCGAAATCCCTCGCCCTTGTGCTGTCCGCCGCCTTGGCCGCGGCGGGCGCTCTCTCCTTGGCCGCAGATAATGTCCTCGCGCAGGCGGCGCAGCCGGGTCTGCCCGGCACCCCGCAGCCGATCCCAAGTTCTCCGGCCGGACCGCGGTTGCCGGGAGGCGGCGGCTCCGGCAATTATGCCGTCAGCGCCGCGGCAAACGAGCACGCCGCCTTTCTGTGGGTCGTGGACAACATTCAGCACGCCGTGGTCCTGTGCGAAAAGGCCGACGGCGGGAGGGATTTTACCTGCACGAGGAAGCCGCTGCCTTGACAGCGGAGCCGGCGAAGCGCGACACCGAAGCCTGGCGGAACTAATTGGCGGGAACTCAGCGGATGGCGCTCTCCGAGGTAAAGGCTCTCACTTTCGACGTGTTCGGCACCGTGGTGAACTGGCGCGACAGCATCGCCCGCGAGGCGAAAAGTTTTCTCGGGCCGAAGGGCTACGAAAAGGATTGGCACGCCTTCGCCGATCGCTGGCGGGCCCGCTATCAGCCGGCAATGGAGAAGGTGCGCAAGGGCGAGCGGCCCTGGGCCAGGCTCGACGACCTGCATCGCGAGAACCTGATCGAACTCTTGAGGGAGTTTGAAATCAGCGGTCTCGGCGAGGCCGACATCGACCACCTCAACCGCGCCTGGCACCGCCTCGACGGGTGGCCCGACAGCGTCGAAGGGCTCACCCGCCTCAAACGCAAATACATTCTCGCGACATTGTCGAACGGCAACGTCGCGCTCATGGTCAACATGGCCAAACACGCCGGGCTGCCGTGGGATGTGATCCTCGGCGCGGAGATCGCCCACGCCTACAAACCGCAGCCCGAGGCCTACGACCGCAGCGCCGCGCTGCTCGACCTCAAGCCGGAGCAATGCATGATGGTGGCCGCGCATAATGGCGATCTCGTCGCGGCGCGCAGCCGCGGGTTTCGCACCGCCTTTGTCAGCCGGCCGCTCGAACACGGCCCCAACAAGACCAGAGACCTCAAAGCCGAGCACGATTTCGACGTGATCGCCGGCGATTTTATCGATCTGGCAACCAAGCTCGGCTGCTGAAGAATTCACCACCGGGGTTTCCACCAGCCTGCTCGTTAAAAGCCCGCGGGATTGGGCAAGACCGGGACTCGGTGGCTCGCTAAACTCGCCTCGGGGACAAGAGGGTTGACTGGCCCGCCCTTGGCCTACATCTTTTTGTTCTGAGGGGGGTCCCATGAGTAGAACGCTTATTCTGATTGCTGGGGTATTCGCCTGTCTGTCGGGGGCGCAGGGCGCTTCGGCATTTTCAACGCGGCAGGTCGATCCCGTGACTGCAAACGACCGCCTGGCCGACCCGGATGAACTCGCGGACAAGATGTCGAACGGGCAATCCGGCGGAACGACTTTCGGGCTGCCCGGCGGCGGGAAACTTCAGTTTTCGGCACCGCCGTCGAGCGGCACCGCGAACAGCCCGTTTGTTACGAGCCCCAGCACGGTATTCGTGCCGAGCGAACATCGGTAATTCGCGGGGGTCCCGGCCAGGCACCTGCAGCAACCCGGCTCCACGCCGCAGCTAACAGCGCCCGAGAGCGGCATAAAGCCTGGCGAGTTTCACACCGCGGTATGAGATCTCGTAGGACGGGGTGAAACCTTGATCGGGGCGGGGAAGGCGTACCTATCCCGACCACCCCCCTGCGTACAGCCCGATGAAGACCAGAGCAGTCCCGGCGGTCATGAGGCCGATGCTCAAACCCTTACCGGCCTGCCCCATCCGGTTCAGCGTCAGCGTGAGCCCCATCACGACGAAGCCGGCCAGGCTCAGCATGTTCATGCCGAAGAGAATGTCTCTGGTGAGCACCGCCCCTGCCCTCGGTGGGGTTTCTTCACGTGGGGAACGAAATTACCGCGTTTTCGAGGCGGTGCCACCGGGTTCACTCGGCTAACGGGCGCGCTCCGGCCCAACTTTGGCCCGCCTAGCTACTTTCCGGCGCAAAAAGCCGTTTTCGGACGACCGTGCAACGAAGCTCGGCGCGCGGACCCGCCGGCAGGTTGTGAAGTGAGTGGGATTGGGATTGGGATTATCGGCTGGGCTGCTTGGCCATGACGCGGCTGATGTTGACCAGGTTGTCGGCAATCACCCCGAGGCCGACCCAGCGCTTGATACCGGTATCCCCCTTGTACCGGCTGCGACCCAGTCCATGCCGTCGTTTGACCACGCTGATGCGACCCTCGCAGCCGGTCCGCCATTTCTGGCCGTCGCGGAACCAACGCTTCTTTTGCTCGCGTTTGCGCTCAGGGCTCTTGGTGGAGCGGTTGGGGATGCAGACGCGCTTGACGCCCTTGGCTTTCGCGGCCGCCTCGTTCTTGGCCGAGTAGAAGCCGGCATCCGCCGCCACCAGGTGCGGCGTGCAGCCCAGCGTTGCTTGATGCGTTTCGATCGCGGTAAGCAGCAGGTCCAGTCGCTGGGCCGTCGATCGTAGACTTCGTAGGCGATGACGATCTGGTTCTCCGCCTCCTGCAATTTGACGATTTTGCCGAATTCGGTGGGCTTGCCGGCCTTGCCTTTCCGAATAACTTCAGTGGACGGCTCGAACAGGCTGACAATCTTGTTCTCGGCGTGGGTGTCGCCGGCGAAGACGCGCGCATTGGTCTGGCGCATCACCTGCCGCACGCGCGGCACCATGCTTTCCAGCTCTCGACGCAGCCCCTCCAGCACGACCTGCCGCCGGGTGTCAGCCGCCCGTTTGACGCCGTCGCCGATCTCCGTGGCGAAGCGTTTTGCCTGTCCCACCACCCGGCCGGTTGCCTCCAGTAATCTGCGGTAAGCCTGCGCCAGCTTCTTGCCGCTTTGTCGACCTTTGGCGCGGGCCGCCCGCGCGATCTCCAGCACCCGCCATTTGACGCTGCGGCTGCGATCGCGCAGTTGGGTGCCGGCCGCCCCAGCGATCCCGGTGATCTTCTTCATCGTGCGGGTCAGCACCCGCACCCCGTCGCCCAACAGGCTGCTGTCGGTGGGGTAGTGAATATTGGTCTCGACCACCGTGGTGTCGACGCGCATCCGCCGGCCTTGCGCCACCCGATGGTCGCGCGCGATCTGCACGATCCGTTCATGGATCTGTTTGACCACCACCGGCCCCACTGCGACGCCCCAACGGCCCATGGTCTTGGCGTCGGGCATCTTGGTGCCGCCCACCCGGGTGAAGTCGCGATACACCAGATTGGCTCTCACTTCCCGTTCCAGCACGCCGTAACTCCAGTTGCGCATGTGCTTGAGCACCAGCAAACGCAGCACCACCTCGGCCGGGGTGCCCGGCCGGCCGCGGGTGCGGCTCTGCGGATGCCGCTTGGCCAGGGCCTCGTAGATCGCCGCCACGATCTCCTTGTCGCCCAGCACCTGATCGGCGTGCTTCATCCACGCTTCGTGCAGATCCTTGACTTCCTCGGCAATCAACCCGTCGCCAAAGGTGCGCTGCGCCCGCCGTGTCTGGATCATCGGTTCTTCCTTGCGCGTCTCGGCGCGGCGCCATCCGGCCGCAGCAGCGCGTGGTTGAGCTCGCAGATATCCTCGAGCGCTTCCTTGAGCTTGTGGTAATTGCCGAGCCACCGGCGCACGTCATCAACCTGTTCGCGGCGCAGGCTGAACTGGCGAGTACGGCCGCCGGCATAGCTGATGGTCAGAACCCACAGCGGGTGCCCGCCGCCGCCGGCGCAGATCGTGCAGCCGCTGGTGTGGCGCACGGTCCGCTCGAGCAGCGAGCCGCGCAGAATCTCCCCTGTCACCGGCAGCTGGGTGACGAGCGCTTGGCGCGCCTCGATGATCTGGTCTCGTGTCATCTAGATAAATGATACGATGGCCATCGCTCTGCGTCAAGCGCTGTTCTCTAAAAAAATAAAGCGCGATGCCGCCGATCGAACCTTGTGCAGGGACGCCGGCCGCACAGCCCGCGCACAAAATGTCCGTCCTGGCAGTTTCTGGAGCTTCGCTTCCATTTTCGATCAATGACTTAGACCGGTTATTTTTGCGCCGCAAAGTAGC
>CAWBFS010000046.1:0-127452 GCA_963788085.1 uncultured Alphaproteobacteria bacterium | reverse complement strand
TCACCCGTGGACGAGGCTTTCGACGAACGGCTCGATGCCGACCTCGACCCGCGACACCTTGTGCCGCTCGGCGGCGACGATCGCCACCACGTCGGCATAGGCGCGCTGCAGGTCGTCGTTGACGATCACATAATGGTAGGCCCGCCAGCGCTCGATCTCGTGCCGGGCGGCGTCGCTGGCTGGTCGATGGTGGCGGCGAAATCCTCGGCGTCCCCCTCGAGTCGGGCGCGCAGCTCCCGCATCGAGGGCGGCAGCACGAAGATCGAGACGACGTCGTCGCCGAGCCGTTCGCGCACCTGCCGCGCGCCCTGCCAGTCGACGTCGAGCAGCATGTCGCGGCCTTCGGCGAGCACCTTCTCGACCGGCGCCCGCGGCGTGCCGTAGCCGTTGCCGTGCACTTCCCGCCCATTCGAGGAGCTCGCCGCCTTTCTTGATCCGCTCGAACTCGCGCCGGTCGATGAAGCGGTAGTGGATGCCGTCGACTTCCGAGGAGCGGCGCGGGCGGGTGGTGATCAGAACGGACAGGGTGAGATCGAGCGCCCTGTCCTGCATGAGCATGCGCGTCAGTGTGGTCTTGCCCGCGCCGGACGGCAAGAACAGAGTAAGGATCATCCAGCGTCGTCTCGGCTTCGCCATCTTCGAAATCTCACTCGACGTTTTGCGCCTGCTCGCGGAATTGCTCGATTTGGGCCCTCAAGTTCAAGCCCCTGGGCGGTCGGCGTGACGTCGTTCGCCTTGGCGCAGAGGGTGTTGGCCTCGCGGCCGAACTCCTGGGCGAGGAAATCGAGGCGCCGGCCGATCGCCCCGCCCTCGTCGATGTGGCGCGGGCGGCAGCGACATGCGTCTTCAGCCGGTCGAGCTCCTCGCGGACGTCGGCCCTGGCGGCGAGGAGGATCGCCTCCTGGTGCAGTCGGTTCTCGTCGAAGCCGCGCCCGGCCTCCATCAGCGCCGCGACGCTTTCGGCGAGCCGCGCCTTGATCGCCTCCGGGCGCCGCGCCGGATTGGCGTCGGCGGCGAGGGTCAGCCGTTCGATCGCGTCGAGCCGCTCGCGCAGGATCAAGGCCGAGCGCCTCGCCCTCGGCCCGCCGGACCTCGCCCAGCGCGGCGAGCGCCTGGTCGAGGCTCGCGAGCGCGCCGGCGCAGGCGGCGGCGACGGCCGCCTCGTCGTCCTCCCGCTTTTCAGCGATCTCGACAATTCCCCGCACGCCGAGAAGGCCGTCCATGGTCGGCGGCGCGAGCCCGGCCGCCGCGGCGGCGGCGCTGGCGGCGGAGGCGATCGAGGCGAGCGCCGCCTGATCGATGCGGGCCGCGCTCGAGGCGCCCTCGCGCTGGGCGGTCAGGGTGGCAGAGCAGGTTCCGCGCGCGAGCGCCTTTGCGAGCCGCGCGCGGGCCTCCGCTTCGACGCGATCGAACGGCGAGGGCACCCTGAGGCGCAGGTCGAGCCCCTTGGCGTTGACGCTCTTGACCTCGAAAGCCCAGCGCCAGGCGCCGCTCGATCCAGCCGCGCGGGCAAAGCCAGGTCATGCTATTCACCGCCATCCTCGCCGATCCTTTCACTAGGCGTGCCGCTTTCCGCGCGCGCAGACAAGCATTCCGATTGGGGATTGACGCCCCGTCCTTTCGGTTCACCTCGAGTTCAGCTGGTCCGAGGCAAATTGACGAAAGCTGGGGTCTTTCTCAGCAGAATGGAGGTACCATGATCAAGAGTATTCTCACCGCCGCCGTTCTGACCATCGGTCTTGCCGGCTACGCCGTAGGCCAGGGACGACGACCGGCGCGCCGGCCAGCAAGATTCCGGAGACGCAGGAACCGCCTCCGATGCACCACCACGTTCACCATCACCACTACATGCACCATTACGTTCATCGCACATGCACCACGTGATGCACCACCATCCCATGGCGGCTCCGGGCGCCGCGTCGGCCCGCGCTTCCGTGCGCCGCGCCCCTGCTGCTCCCCCTCGGCGGCGCCCCCGCCCCCGCACCCCAGTAAGGAGCGACGCGGCCAGGCGCGCTTACGGGCTGCAATAACCATCAATTCCGCGCGCGTGTCACGCGGTTCATGTAAGTTCAGGCAGGGTCCGGCAGATTGCGGTCCGAAGACCGCTGGGGTCTTTCTCGAGAGGACACTTCGCCCATGATCAAGAGCCTTGTCGCCGCCGCCGCGTTTACCATCAGCCTCGCCGGCTACGCCGTCGCGCAGGAAGCAGCCCCGGCCGCCCAGGAGGCGGCTCCGGCCGCTCCGATGACAGAGATTCATCACCATCATCATCACCACCACCACCGTTACCATCACCATTACTACCACCACGTGCGCCACCTCACATCACATGCAACAGAGATGGCTCCGGCCCCCGGCGGCGCTCCTGCTCCTGGCGGCGCCCCCGCCCCCGCCCCGCGGTCAGCCGGCGCGGCGCGCCAGTTCGACGGTAGCGGCCCTCCGGATGCAAAGTCCGGAGAGCCCTTCTTTGGCGCACCCCATACAGAAACTTGAATATGACGCGCCATCGGCTGTGCAACTCGTAGACATGGTCGTGGCAGAAGACGTGCCGATCACTCAGGCCGACTTCTTCTGCCGCGCTCGCCTGCGGGTCTGGATGTCGACCCGCAGGCCCTCGGCGAGGCGCACCACCGCCCCCCACAGCGTGCGCACGTCCTGCTGCGTCAGCTCCATCCGATGAAAGATGTTGCGCAGGTTGCGGCGCATGCCCGGCTTCTTCGTCACCGGCCGGAAAAACGCGTTTTCGTCGAGCTTTCCCCTCCAGATAATCGAAGAAGGCGAGCAGCATCTCGCGTTGCGCCGGAGGCGACGCCGCGCGCGGGATGGTCGAGAGGGGGCCTGTCGCCGTGCGCGGCCATGAACAGCTCGTTAGCCGCAGTCGCCGCCCCCGCCTTCGCGGGTCGGCGAGGCGTAGGCCGAATTCGAGGGGAAGGTGATGATCGCGTCGGCGATTGCGACCTCGTCGTTGTCGAGGCCGGTGCGCTCGGGCCCGAACAGGATCCCCCCGCTTTTCGCCCGCGGCGGCCGCGGTCGTGGTCATCGCCGCGCTCGGGGTCAGGACCGCCTTCGCCTGGCCGCGCTCGCGCGCGGTCGCCGCGTAAACGGCGTTGAGATGGGCGACGGCTAACTCGACGCTCGGAAAGACGCGCGCCGCGTCGAGCACATCCGACGCGCCCGCCGCCGCGGAATAGGCGACGTCGCAGTAGTCGTCGCTGCGCGGCCAGCCCTCGCGCGGGTTGACGAGGCGCAGGTCGTCGAGGCCGAAGTTGGCCATCGCTGGCGCCAATATGCCGATGTTGACCGCGAGCTGCGGCCTCACGAGGATCACCGCCGGCCCGCCGCGCAGCGGCGGCTTCGTCTTGTCCGTGCCCGCGCCAACCATCGCCGGGGGTCTATGACGCCGAAAGCGCGAAGGCAATCGCGCCCGGCCCGGGCCGGGCGCGGGCGCGCTCAAAGGCCGAGTTGTCTCGGAACCCAGTAGGCGAAGGCCTGCGCCAGCGCTGCGACCCGATAGTAGTTGCTCTGGACGATCAACGCATTGTCGACAGCGTTGGGGTAGTAGGAGGTGATGGCTCTCAGAGGCGTCTCCGCGGCAATCGACCCGCGAGGGCCCTGCACGAAGATAACGCCCGCGATGTGTCCTGCGACGCGCCCGCGAGGCCGGTCCCGCCGCTCTGCGGCCCGATAGAGATAGTCGATTCGTGCGATCAGGGTCGCGCCGGCTCTGGCGCCCGGGGAGGGATACGGACCCAAGGCGTGGCCGCTGACTGGGCAGTGTTTCCGCCACCCAGGCCGCGGTCGGGTCACCCTCCGAGGCTCGGAGCGGCCCTACGTCTACCTCGACATTCCGGAACCGGACCGGGCCCTGCGCCAGCGCGACCGCCGGAGGCAGGGCCCAAGCGCCCATGGCGCAGATCGCGGCGCGGCAAATCAATGCGCAGGTCGACATGATGAAGCCCCTCCCTCGCCGCCAGGAAAAACGGCGGCGCATCGGATCATATAAAAGCGACCTTCACGATTTCATAGCTCTTGCCTCCGCCGGGGTGTTCACCTCGACGCTGTCGCCCGCTTTCTTGCCGATCAGCGCGCGCGCGGTCGGGGATGAGATGGACACCTTGCCGGACTTCACATCCGCCTCCGTCTCGCCGACGATCTGGAAAACCCGCTCCGCCTTGGTGTCTTCATCGATCAGCGTCACTGTCGCGCCGAACTGACAGTGGCGCCGCTCAGCTTCGACACGTCGATTACCTCGGCCCGTTGCAGCAGGTCTTCGAGCTGGACGATCCGGCCCTCGTTTGCGACTGCGCCTCCTTGGCCGAATGGTACTCGGCGTTTTCCGACAGATCGCCGTGCGACCGGGCCTCAGCGATCGCGGCGATGATGCGCGGTCGCTCAACCTGCTGGCGGTGGAGGAATTCGGCTTCGAGCGCCGCATGGCCCGCGGCGGTGATCGGCAGCTTGTCCATGAGTTACCCGTCAAAAAGAGGTTGCCGCGGCGGCATCTTGGCGCGCCGTCACGTCAAATAGTCCTGCAAAGCCCTGACTTCGAGTTCGCCCGCCGAAGCGGCTTTTATGCCTTCGGCCGCAGGATAGCGCCTGAAAGTGTGGTGTAATAGGGCGTCTTTTCCAAGAGGGCGGCGCGGCGGAGCGGCTTCGAAATCGGCGAGCGAGGTCGCACCTTCGGTCGTGTTGAACATCAATTGCACGCCGCCGTTGCAAACGATATCCGCGGCGTGCGGACGGCCCTCCGACACCTTGTTGACCTTCTCGGCCTTCGGCCCCCGGGAGGCGAGTCGGCTGCGTCCCGGCGGTCGCGATGATCCTGAAGCCGAGCGCCTGAAGCATCTTGAGCGGCTCGACGATCCGCTCCTTGTCGACGTCGCGCACCGAAACGAATACGGTTCCCGACTCGGCGGACGGCAGCCTGCCCCGATCTGGCTCTTGACGAAAGCGACCTCGAAGGAACGGTCAAGTCCCATCACTTCGCCGGTCGAGCGCATCTCCGGGCCAAGCACCGTGTAGGCTCCGGGGAAGCGCGCGAACGGGAAAACGGCTTCCTTGACGCCGACATGGTCGAGCTTGTCGCAGCTCAGGTCGGACGAGTCGAGCTTTTCGCCGGCCATCGCCCGGCTCGCGATCTTGGCGATCGGCTTGCCGATCACCTTAGCGACGAAGGGCACCGTGCGCGAGGCGCGGGGGTTGACCTCGAGCGCGTAAATGACGCCGTCCTTCAGCGCGTATTGCACGTTCATCAGCCCGCCGACGTCGAGGGCGAGCGCGAGCTTTTTCGTATGCTCCTCGAGCCGGCAAATCGTCTCCGCGCCCAGCGAGCGCGGCGGCAGCGAGCAGGCGCTGTCGCCCGAATGGATTCCGGCCTCCTCGATGTGCTCCATGATGCCGGCGACGAACACGGTCTTGCCGTCGCAGAGCGCGTCGACGTCGATTTCGATCGCGTCCGACAGATAGCGGTCGAACAGCATCGGGTTCTTGCCGAGCACCGTGTTGATCTGGCCTGTCTTGTCGTTCGGATAGCGGGCCTTGACGTCGGACGGCACTAGGCTCGGCAGCACGCCGAGCAGATAGTCGTCGAGCGCCGAATCGTCGTGGATGATCGCCATCACCCGACCGCCGAGCACGTAAGACGGGCGCACCACCAGGGGCAGGCCGAGATCGGCCACAACCAGCCGCGCCTGCTCGACCGAATAAGCGATGCCGTTCTTCGGCTGTTTCAGGCCGAGCTTGTCGAGAAGGCGCTTGAACCGGTCGCCGTCCTCGGCGAGGTCGATGGAATCGACCGAGGTCCCTAGTTGAGCGCCCCCGACTTTTCGATGACGTGGGCGAGCTTCAGCGGCGTCTGCCCCCCGACCGGACGATCACCCCCTTGAGCGTCCCCTTCTCGCGCTCCTTGTCGATGATGGCGAGCACGTCCTCCCTCGTCAGCGGCTCGAAATAGAGCCGGTCGGAGGTGTCGTAGTCGGTCGAAACCGTTTCGGGGTTGCAGTTGATCATGATCGTCTCGTAACCAGCCTCCCTCAGGGCGAAGGAGGCGTGGCAGCAGCAATAGTCGAATTCGATCCCCTGGCCGATGCGATTCGGCCCGCCGCCCAGGATGACCACCTTCTCCCGGTCGGTGGGCGCCGCTTCGCAGCTCATCTGCCGGCGAACGGCGTCTCGTAGGTCGAATACATATAGGCGGTGGGAGATGCGAACTCGGCCGCGCAGGTGTCGATGCGCTTATAGACCGGCAGAACCCCGAGCTTGTTCCGGGCCGCGGCTACGTCGGCTTCGTCGCCGCCGGCAAGCCCCGCAAGGCGCACGTCGGAAAAGCCTGCGGCCTTGAGAGCGCGAAGGTTTCCGGCGTCGGCCGGCAGGCCGTAGGCGCACACTTTGCTCTCGAGCGCAACCAGGTCGGCGACGCGCTGAAGGAACCACCGGTCGATCTTGGATACCTCGTGGATTTCCTCGACGCTCATGCCCATCCGCATCGCTTGGCCGACCTTGAGGATCCGGTCCGGGGTCGGCGTGCCGATCGCCGCGCGAAGGACGTTGCGGTCGTCGCCCTTGCCCAGGCCCTCGATCTCGATCTCGTCGATCCGTCGAGGCCGGTTTCGAGCGAACGGAGCGCCTTCTGCAGCAATTCGGCGAAGGTGCGGCCGATCGCCATCGCTTCGCCGACCGACTTCATCGCGGTCGTCAGCACCGGCTCGCGCACGGGAATTTTTCGAAGGCGAAGCGCGGGATCTTGGTGACGACATAGTCGATCGTCGGCTCGAACGAGGCCGGCGTCGCGCCGCCGGTGATGTCGTTGGCGATCTCGTCGAGGGTGTAGCCGACCGCGAGCCTGGCGGCGACCTTGGCAATCGGAAAGCCGGTCGCCTTCGAGGCGAGCGCGGAGGAGCGCGACACGCGCGGGTTCATCTCGATCACGATCATGCGCCCGTCCGCCGGATTGACGGCGAACTGCACGTTCGATCCGCCGGTCTCGACGCCGATCTCGCGCAACACCGCGATCGAAGCGTCGCGCATGACCTGGAATTCCTTGTCAGTCAGCGTGAGCGCCGGGGCGACGGTGATCGAATCGCCGGTGTGGACGCCCATCGGGTCGATTTCTCGATCGAGCAGACGATGATGCAGTTGTCCGCCTTGTCGCGGACGACCTCCATCTCGAATTCCTTCCAGCCGAGCACGCTCTCCTCGATCAGCACCTCGCTGGTGGGCGAGGCGTCGATGCCGCGCTCGACGATGTCGATGAACTCTCTCTTGGTGTAGGCGATGCCGCCGCCGGTGCCGCCCATGGTGAAGCTCGGACGGATGATCGCCGGCAGGCCGATGTCGTCGAGCGCCGCCAGCGCCTTCGGCAGCGTCTTGACCTGATGCGAGCGGGGCGTGGCGAGTCCGATCCGGGTCATCGCCTCGCGGAACAGCTCGCGGTCCTCGGCCTTGTCGATCGCCTCCGCCGTGGCGCCGATCATCTCGACGTCGTATCGCGCCAGCACGCCCATCTTCTTGAGGCTGAGGGCGCAGTTCAGCGCGTCTGTCCGCCCATTGTCGGCAGGAGCGCGAACCCTCCGGGCGCCGCATAGCGCTCCTTGGCGATGATCTTGGCGACGATTTCCGGCGTGATCGGCTCGACGTAGATCAGGTCCGCCATCTCGGGATCGGTCATAATCGTGGCGGGGTTCGAGTTGATCAGGACGATCCGATAGCCCTCCGCGCGCAAGGCCTTGCAGGCCTGCGTTTCCGGAATCATCGAATTCGCGCGCCGACAAATGATGATCGGCCCGGCGCCGATGATGAGGATGGTCGAGATGTCCGTGCGCTTCGGCATACAGTCCTCTTCACGCCCACGCCATTGCCGGCGCGACGCAACATTCATTAAGGGGCGCACAAAAAAAGGCCGCAGGGGCTCATCGCCGCAATGCGTCCTTCATGGCTGCGCCGGATCGACGCCCGGCCTAGAAATGAGCGGCCCCGTCGTTAGACGATAATCGCCGGTGAGGGAAAGGCCCGACCGAGCAGTCCGGAACTTTGCAGGACTGCTCGGGCGCGCGTCGGGAGCAGCGTTCAAGCGCAAAACCGACCTCCGGGACATTTGCATTTCCTTGCATTCCCTTTTCCAAATCGAGCCTTTTCAGAGGCTTATGGCGGATCTGACGCCCCCCTCCCCCGCCCGACCGCCCGGAGCACCAACGGCGCCGAATGCGCAAACCCGGATTCGGCTTCGGAGGCGAGGGACGTGCCTATCGTGTCGATAGCCCCAGTCACTCAAACCATCACTCAAACCCGTTTGCCCGATTATCCTCGAAAATCCATTGGCAGGGATCGACCCTTCAAGGATCGCGGCGGCGCAGCGCGATGCGCCTCGTTCAGCCGGGGAGGCTGCCCGGTCGGTTTGGATCAATCAGCCCGTCTGGCCCATGGGCGTTAAGCTCGACCGTCAGCCGTAAGGCGGACAGCACTCACTGCGATGAGGCGTGCTTCTAAGCCATGCGACCTGAACGTCGGGTGGGGCCTGCCTACCGCGGGCCGTCTAGATCAAGGCTACGCCCCTCGGCCACATGCCTCATGTCAACCTTGCGCCAGCCCGCACGCTGACGCGACGGATCCGCCAGCGCGTCGAGCTAGAGCGGCAAGAAACGGAGTCGGCCCACCGGCGCCTCGACTAAGTCTGGAAACGACAAAAGGAGGACGTCCCGTGACGAATGCGACTGCCAGCAGGAGTTATGGAACCGTCAGAGCCGAGTGGCAAAAGGAGATGAGCGGGCTGGAGTTTGAGCTGGGGTCAGTTCGCCGACACGCTGCCGCTCAACATGATTGCGAAGACACTCGGTTATATGATGTCGTCGAAGCGGAAAAGGGTGGGTGTGGTCGTCGCGGTGGAACCGAGCGTGGAACAGCGTGAACCCTACGGCGCGGTGCACGGCGGTCTAACTGCCACGCTGCTCGACAGTTGGATGGGGCGCAACAGACCGCCGATGCGGTCGGACTTTTCGAATACCGTCACCGAGTGACCGGCGCGCGCCAGTTGCTGCGCTGAGGCGAGCCCCGCCGGGCCCGAACCGACCACCGCGACGCGTTTGCCGGTGCGCTGCGCTGGCGCGACCGGCTCGATCCAGCCTTCCCGCCAGCCGCGGTCGACGATCGCACATTCGATGGTCTTTATCGTGACCGGATTGTCGTCGATGTTGAGCGTGCACGCGGCTTCACACGGCGCCGGGCAGATCCGGCCGGTGAATTCCGGGAAATTGTTTGTCGAGTGCAGCGTCCGGAGCGCCGCGCGCCACTGCTCGCGGTAGACGAGGTTGTTCCAATCCGGGATCAGGTTGTTGACCGGACAACCCTCGTGGCAGAACGGGATGCCGCAATCCATGCAGCGTGCCGCCTGCTTGCGGTTCTCGGCAGCGGACAGCGGCTTGACGAACTCCTTCCAGCTGCGGCTGCGGATTTCCGGCTTTTCATAGGGTCGATCGCGGCGCTCGATCTCGAGAAAGCCGGTCGGCTTACCCATGGGTTGTCACACCGGCGAAGGCCGGTGCCCATGGCTGAATGGATCCCGGCCTTCGCCGGGATGACAAAAAGGGCGGCAACATCACTCCGCGGCCTCGATGCGGGCGGATTGGCGCTCGGCCCGCAATTCGAGAAGCGCGCGCCGGTAGTCTTTTGGCGTGATCTTCACAAACGACGCCAAGGTATTGTCCCAGTCTTCGAGGAGGGCGCGCGCCCGGGCGCTGCCGGTGAACAGGTGATGGCGCTCGAGTAGGATGCGCAATCGCGCCGCATCGAAGCGCAACGGGTCTCCCATGCCATTGTCATAGACGCTCGGCGCGCGCTGCCGCGGCCGGTCGTCCGGGTCGGCATCGTCTTCGGGCTCGGCCGCGGCGATCGGTTCGAGCTCGACCTCATTGCGATTGCACAGGCTGGCGAAGCGGCCCCGCGGGTCCCAAACATAGGCAATCCCGCCCGACATCCCGGCCGCGAAATTGCGCCCGGTATCGCCGATCACGACGACCACGCCGCCGGTCATGTATTCGCAGCCATGATCGCCCGTACCCTCGACGACGGCGGCGACACCCGAATTGCGCACCGCAAAGCGTTCACCGGCAACCCCCTCGAAATACGCTTCGCCAGCGATCGCGCCGTACAGCACGGTGTTGCCGATGATGATGTTTTCGGTCGGCTCGCGGCTTGCCTGCGGCGGCTGGCGCACGATCAGCCGTCCGCCCGACAGCCCCTTGCCCGTGTAGTCGTTGGCGTCGCCAAAGAGCTCCAATGTCACGCCGTGCGCGAGGAACGCACCAAAGCTTTGCCCGGCGTTGCCGCGGAACGTCGCCCAGATCGTGTCCTGCGGCAGACCGGCATGGCCATAGCGGCGCGCGACCTGGCCGGACAGCATCGCGCCGACAGTGCGATGAACATTGCGGATCGGCCGCTCGATGCGCACGGCTTGGCGCTCCTCGAGCGCCGGCTGCGCCTCTGCGATCAGCTCGTTGTCGAGCGCTTTGTCGAGGTGATGCTCTTGCCGCTCGCAATTATAGATCGCGACGCCGCCCTTGGCCGGTTCCTGATAGAGCAGCCGTGACAGATCGATCCCCTTGGCCTTCCAGTGGTCGATCGCCCGCACCATGTCGAGCTTGTCGACACGGCCCACCATCTCGTCGAAGGTGCGGAAGCCGAGTTTCGCCATCAGCTCGCGCACTTCTTCGGCGACAAAGAAGAAATAATTGATGACGTGCTCGGGCTCGCCGGTGAAGCGCTTGCGCAATACCGGGTCCTGGGTCGCGATGCCGACCGGGCAAGTGTTGAGATGGCACTTGCGCATCATGATGCAGCCGGCGGCGATTAATGGCGCGGTCGCAAAACCGAACTCGTCCGCGCCGAGCATGGCCCCGACCACGACATCGCGCCCGGTCCTGAGCCCGCCATCGACCTGCACGGCAATGCGGCCGCGCAGCCCATTGCGCACCAATGTCTGCTGCGTCTCGGCGAGCCCAATCTCCCAGGGCGAGCCGGCATGGGTCAGCGAGGTGAGCGGGCTCGCGCCGGTGCCGCCCTCGAAGCCGGCGATCGTGACATGGTCCGAGCGCGCCTTGCTGACACCGGCCGCGACGGTGCCGACACCGACCTCGGAGACGAGTTTCACTGAAATTCGCGCTCGCGGATTGGCGTTCTTCAGATCGTGGATCAGCTGCGCCAGATCCTCGATCGAGTAGATGTCGTGATGCGGCGGGGGTGAGATGAGGCCGACCCCGGGGGTCGAGTAGCGCACCCCGGCGATGATCTTGTCGACTTTGCGGCCGGGCAACTGGCCGCCTTCGCCGGGCTTGGCGCCCTGCGCCATCTTGATCTGCAGGTCGTCGGCATTGACCAGGTACTCGGTCGTGACGCCAAAGCGGCCCGAGGCGACCTGCTTGATCGCCGAGCGCATCGAGTCGCCATTGGGCAATGGCTTGAAGCGCTGCGCCTCCTCGCCGCCCTCGCCGGTATTGGATTTGCCGCCGATGCGGTTCATCGCAATGGCGAGAGTCGTGTGCGCCTCGCGGCTGATCGAGCCGAAGCTCATCGCGCCGGTTGCAAACCGCTTGACGATCGCGCTCGCCGGCTCGACCTCATCGAGCGGCACCGGCTCCTGGGCGAACTTGAACGACATCAGTCCGCGGATCGTCAGATGCCGCTCGCTCTGGTCGTTGATCGTCGCCGCAAAGGCCCGGTAATCGGTGAGCGAGTTGCCGCGCACCGCATGCTGCAATTTGGCGACCGATTGCGGCGTCCAGGCATGGTCCTCACCGCGCAGGCGGAAAGCGTAATCTCCGCCGAGATCGAGCATGTCATGGTAAATCGGGTCGTCGCCATAAGCTTGTCTGTGCCGCGCGACCGCCTCCTGTGCGATCTCGCGCAGCCCCACGCCTTCGATCGTCGTCGCCGTGCCGGTGAAGTATTTCTCGACGAAATCGCTGGCAAGACCGACCGCGTCGAAGATCTGCGCCCCGCAATAGGATTGGTAGGTCGAGATCCCCATCTTGGAGATGACTTTGAGGATCCCCTTGCCGACCGCCTTGATGTAGTTCTTCTGTACCTGTTCGGCGCTGAGCGGCAAATCGTTCTCGACGCGCAGTTGCTCGAGCGTGGCAAAGGCGAGATAGGGGTTGATCGCCTCCGCCCCGTAGCCGGCCAGCGCACAAAAATGATGCACCTCACGCGCCTCGCCGGTTTCCACGACAATGCCGGTCAAGGTGCGCAGACCCTGGCGGATCAGATGATGGTGCACCGCCGATGTCGCGAGCAGTGCGGGGATCGGTACCCGCTCGGCCGAGGTCGCGCGGTCGGACAGGATCAGGATGTTGTGCCCGGCTTCCACCGCCAGGGTCGCCTCATAGCACAGCCGCTCGAGCGCCCGCGGCATACCATCCGCACCCTCGACCGCCGCCCAGGTCGTGTCGAGCGTATCGGTGCGGAAGGCACTGACCAATTTCTCGATCGCATGGATCTTCTTCAGATCGCCGTTGGTCAGGATCGGCTGTGAGACTTCGAGCCGGTAATGCGAGCCGGCCTCGTGCCCCAAGAGGTTCGGCCGCGGCCCGATCATCGAGACCAGCGACATGACCAATTGTTCGCGGATCGGGTCGATCGGCGGGTTGGTGACCTGCGCGAAATTCTGCTTGAAATAGTTGTAGAGCAGCTTGGGGTGGTTCGACAGCGCGGCAATCGGCGTGTCGGTGCCCATCGAGCCCACCGGATCGTCCCCGTCGCGTGCCATCGGCTCGAGGAAGAACTGGATGTCCTCCTGCGTGTAGCCGAAAGCCTGCTGCTGCGTGAGCTGCGTCGTCGGGTCGTTGGGCAGCGTCGGCACCGTGGCCCGAGAGAACTCCTCCTCGTGCTCTTCCGCGAGGTCCGGCAGCTCGTGCAATTTGAACTGGGTCGCTTCGAGCCATTCGGCGTAAGGATGCTCGGCAGCCAGTTTGCGTTTGATCTCGTCGTCGTCGACGATGCGGCCTTCTTCAAAGTCGATCAGCAGCATCTTGCCCGGCTGCAGCCGCCACTTGCGCGTGATCTTCTCCTCCGGGACCGGCAGTACCCCGGCCTCCGACGCCATGATCACGTGATCGTCGTCGGTGACGATGTAGCGCGCCGGCCGCAGGCCGTTGCGGTCGAGCGTGGCGCCGATCTGGCGGCCGTCGGTGAAGGCGATCGCCGCCGGCCCGTCCCACGGCTCCATCAGCGCGGCGTGGTATTCGTAAAACGCCCGCCGCTGCGCGTCCATCAGCGGGTTGCCGGCCCAGGCTTCGGGGATCAGCATCATCATCGCGTGCGCGAGCGAATAGCCGCCGCCGATGACGAGAAGCTCGAGCGCATTGTCGATGCAGGCGGTATCCGACTGTCCCGGCCCGATCAGCGGCACCATTTTTGCGAGATCGGCGCCGAGCAGTTCCGAGGTCATCGCCTGCCGGCGCGCCGCCATCCAATTGACGTTGCCGCGCACCGTGTTGATCTCGCCGTTGTGGCAGATGAACCGGTATGGGTGCGCGAGCCGCCATGACGGGAAGGTGTTGGTCGAAAAGCGCTGATGCACCAAGGCGAGCGCGGAAACCGTCAGCGGGTTGCGCAGGTCCTCGTAAAAGCTTCCGACCTGCGGGGCCAAGAGCAAGCCCTTGTAGACGAGGGTGCGAGTCGAGAAGGACGGCATGTAGAGGTCGCGCACTGCCGGCATCCCCTGATACTCGGCCAGTGCCGCGACGCTGTTCAGGGCCTGTTTGCGGATCGTCAGGATCTTGCGCTCGAAGGCGTCCTGATCGGCAATTCCGGGGCTGCAGGCGATGATCGCCTGACTGATCCACGGCATCGTCTCGATGACCTTGGCGCCGAGGCCGGTCGTGTCGGTCGGGACGTCGCGCCAACCGATCAGGGTTTGTCCTTCGGCCCGGATGAAGCCCTCGACATGCTCGATCGCAATGGCGCGCGCCCGCTCCTCCCAGGGCAGAAAACACATCGCGACCGCATACCGGCCGGGGTCGGGAAGGGTCAGCCCGTGGCGCGCCGCCCAATCGCGCAGCAGCGCATCCGGCATCTGAATGAGGCACCCGGACCCATCGCCGACAAGCGGGTCGGCTCCGACCGCGCCGCGATGGTCGAGATTGACCAGGATCTGCAAACCGCGCGTGATGATGTCGTGCGATTTTCGCCCCTTGATATTGGCGACGAAACCGATGCCGCACGAATCATGCTCGTTGCGCGGGTCGTACAGTCCCTGTCCCTCAGGCAATGTCATCGCGTATGCTCTTCACCCAAAGCTGTTGGCGCAAAGGCGACCGCGCGCCTGCGCGCGATCCGGCACAAGTGCCATAATATGCACAAGATTGGCGAGGACGCGAAGCGCTTTAACGCTGGGTTGATTTTCGCATCAATCGCTTAGCGACCGCGAGCGCGGCCTCTCTTTGGTGAGGATGCTCGCGCAGGTCGTGGTCTTCAATTCCTGTGGCATAATGGCGCGGACGCAGCGGCGCTGCAGCTCGCCTATGCGGTCATGCGAGGTCGGGCGAGCCAACCGCATCGCCGCGAGGTGATCGAATGAGGCGGCGCGATTTCACGATCGGTCTGTTGCTCGCGAGCACTGCCGTCGCACTGGTGCAGGAGCCGGCGAAGCAGCATCGGATCGCGATCGTTGTCCCCGCAGGACCCATCGCTGCCATCAGCGACACCGGTAGTGATCCCATAAGGCGCCGGGAATACCAGGCGTTTTTCGAAGAACTTCGCCGGTTGGGCGATGTCGAGGGGCAAAACCTCACCATCGAGCGGTATTCCGGCGAGGGACGGCGCGAGGCCTATGCCGATCTCGCTCGCGGGGTCGTCGGCGAAAACCCGGAAGCAATCGTCGCCCATACCAACCAAGTCGCGAAGGCGCTGCGCACGGCCAACAGTACCATACCGATCGTTTGGATCGGCGTTGACGGGATCCGGTCTGGAATTCGCAACGAGCCTGGCGCGCCCGGGCGGCAACATCACCGGCGTCAACCTCTATGACTACGAGATCTGGGGAAAGCGCCTCCAGATCCTCAAGGAAGCCGTCCCTTCGGCATCCAAAGTCGCATTCCTGCTGCCGCGCAGGACTGGGAAAGTGCCCAGGCACAACTGCTTCGGGAAATGAGCCGACGCTTGGAAATCTCGCTGATCCCATATGCTGCTCCGAGGAGTCCACGCCGCCCGAGTATCAGCGCGTGTTCGCCGAAATCGCGCCGGAGCGGCCGGACGCGATCATCGTGCACGACACAGGTGACCTCGTCCCCTACCGTCAGTTGATCGTCGAGCTGGTCGAGAAGAGCCGCCTGCCGGCGATGTATGGCTAGCGTGATTACGTGGAAGCGGGCGGGCTGATGGCCTATGAGGCCGACCTCGGCGAAGCCGGGCGGCGCATGGCCGACGACGTGCACCAGATCCTCAACGGGACCAAACCGGAGCGACATCCCGATATATCAAGCGACCAAATTCGATCTCATCATCAATCTGAAAGCCGCCAAGGCCCTCGGCCTTGACCCTCCCGCCCGCACTGCTCGCGGCCGCCGACGAGGTGATCGAATGAGGCGGCGCGATTTCATAGGCGTGATTTACGGTGCTGCTCTGGCGTAGCCCTGTGGCGCGCGATGCTCAGCAACCCCGGCAAGGTGTGGCGCATAGGCCATTTGCTTCCGTCCACACCGACCCCCGAGCAAGGCGAACCCTTTGCGCGGGAGCTCGAACAGCGCCTCGCTGATTTCGGCTATGTGCAGGGCCAGAATATCGTGCTGTTGCACCGGCTTGCAGGTCCGCAGGCGGGCGAAATCGAAGAGGCTATCAGTCTCCTTGGTACCGCAAGTCGACCTGTTGGTCGTCTGGGGGAACGCGGGAACGGCCGCGAAGAAATTCGCCGATCGCGTGCCCACCGTATTCATATCGATCGGTTTCCCGGTGGAGCTTGGGCTCGTCCAAAGCCTCGCGCACCCCGGCGGAAACATGACCGGCATCGCCGCCGAAGCCGCGTTGGAGATAAACGGGAAGCGCCTGCAGATTCTCAAAGAAATCGTACCGGGTCTCAAACGAGTGGCTGTGCTTCGCGACTTCGCTGACCGGATGGCCGCCGGATTGGAATGGACAGCGCTGGACCAGGCTGCACGCGAGCTCGGGCTGATCCTTCTGCCCGTCGACATCAAATCGGCCGACGATCTCGAACCGGCGTTTGCCGGTATGAACGAGGGCAAGGCGGAAGCCCTCTTCGTGACCCGGACAGCCCTCACCTTTAATCTCGGCAAGGAGATTGCTGATCTCGCACTCGCAGCCCACCTTCCCTCGTGCCACAGCTTCAGGTCGGCGGTCATTGCCGGAGGATTGGTGAGCCTGGACGCCGATCGTATGGCAATGATTCGTCAGGCCGCCGCGCAAATCGACAAGATCATCAAAGGGACCAGCCCAGCCGACATTCCCGTCGAGCAGCCGACGCGTTACGAGCTCTATATCAACTTGAAGACGGCCCATTTGCTGAACCTGACCATCCCGCCGACATTGCTCGCCCGCGCCGACGAGCTGATCGAATGAGGCGGCGCGATTTCGCGATTGGTCTGTTGCTCGCGGCCGCCTCGCAATCGGTGCGAGGGCAGGAGCGCGAGAAACGGCACCGGATCGCGATCGTCATCTCCGCCGGTCCCATCGCCCGCGTCAACGATCCGGCAAGCCGCTATTGGCAGGCGTTTTGGGAGGAGCTGCGCCGGTTCGGCGATGTCGAAGGACCAAACCTCACAGTCGAGCGGTATTCCGGCGAGGGGCAGCCCGAGGGCTTTGCCGATCTCGTTCGCGAGGTCCTCAGCCGGAGCCCCGATGTGATCGTCGCCATTTACGGTCCGATCACGCTGGCCGTCAGCGCAGCCACCGGTACGATACCGATCGTCGCCACCGGAGATACCAGCTTAAGAGTTGTGCCCAATCTGGCGCGGCCTGGCGGCAACATTACCGGTGTCAGGGTTACCGGCTCCGGGATCTATGGAAAGCGGTTGCAGATCCTCAAGGAAGCCGTCCCTTCGGCCTCCAAGGTCGTGTACTTGGACATACGAACGTTCTGGGAAAGTGCCGCCGGACAAGGGGATCGGGAGGAGCTTCGCAAGGCGAGCCGACTACTGCAAATATCGCTGACCGATATATTGGTCGAGGAGTCCACATCGTCCGAATATCAGCGCGTATTCGGCGAAATCGGCCAGGACAGGCCGGACGCGATCATCGTGAGCGGCACAGCCGAGCTTTCTCCGTACCGGCGGTTGATCGTCGAGCTGGTCGAGAAAAGCCGCTTGCCGGCAATTTATCCCTTTCGTCTTTGGGTGGAGGCGGGCGGGCTGATGGCCTATGGGACCGACCTCGCCGAGCTTTGGCGGCGGCTCGCCGATGACGTGCACCAGATCCTCAACGGGGCTAATCCCGGCGACATCCCGATTTATCAGCCGACCAAATTCGAATTCCTGATCAATCTCAAAGCCGCCAAGGAACTCGGCCTCACCATTCCGCCAACGCTGCTCGCCCTCGCCGACGAGGTGATCGAGTGAGGCGGCGCGATTTTATGTCGGCTCTTTTGCTCGCGAGCGCCACAAGCGCGCGGGCGCAAGAGCGCGCTGAGCAGCACCGGATTGCGATCATCCGCCCGGCGGGTCCCACCGCTCTGATCAGCGACACCGGCATTCGCTTCTACCGGGCGTTTTTCGAGGAGCTGCGCCGGCTCGGCTACATCGAAGGACGAAATCTGACCGCTCGAGCGGTATTCCGGCGAGGGGCGGCCCGAGGGCTTCCTCGGCCTAGCTACTTTCCGGCGCAAAAATAGCCGGTCTAAGTCATTGATCTAAAAGGGTGCCGAAGCTCAATAAAACTGCAAGGACGGACATTTTGTGCGCCGGCTGTGCGGCAGGCGGCCCTTCACAAGGTTCGATCGGCGGCTGCATCGCGGTTTAGTTTTTTTGGAGAAAAGCGCTTGACGCAGAGCGCTGGTCATTGTATCATTTATATAGATGACACGAGACCAGATCATCGAGGCGCGCCAAGCGCTCGTCAGCCAGCTGCCGGTGACCGGGGAGATGCTGCGCGGCTCGCTGTTCGAGCGGACCGTGCGCCACACCAGCGGCTGTACGATCTGCGCCGGCGGCGGCGGGCACCCGCTGTGGGTTCTGACCATCAGCTATGCCGGCGGCCGTACTCGCCAGTTCAGTCTGCGCCGCGAACAGGTTGATGACGTGCGCCGGTGGCTCGGCAATTACCACAAGCTCAAGGAAGCGCTCGAGGACATCTGCGAGCTCAACCACGCGCTGCTGCGGCCGGACAGCGCCGCGACGCGACGCGCAAAGAAAAACCCATGATCCAGACGCGGCGGGCGCAGCGCACCTTTGGTGACGGGTTGATTGCCGAGGAGGTCAAGGATCTGCACGAAGAGTGGATGAAGCACGCCGATCAGGTGCTGGGCGACAAGGAGATCGTGGCGGCGATCTACGAGGCCCTGGCCAAACGGCATCCGCAGAGCCGCACCCGCGGCCGGCCGGGCACCCCGGCCGAGGTGGTGCTGCGTTTGCTGGTGCTCAAGCACATGCGCAACTGGAGTTACGGCGTGCTGGAACGGGAAGTGAGAGCCAATCTGGTGTATCGCGACTTCACCCGGGTGGGCGGCACCAAGATGCCCGACGCCAAGACCATGGGTCGGTGGGGCGTCGCCGTAGGGCCGGTGGTGGTCAAACAGATCCATGAACGGATCGTGCAGATTGCGCGCGACCATCGGGTGGCGCCAGGCCGGCGGATGCGCGTCGACACCACGGTGGTCGAGACCAACATTCACTACCCCACCGACAGCAGCCTGTTGGGCGACGGGGTGCGGGTGCTGACCCGCACGATGAAGAAGATCACCGGGATCGCTGGGGCGGCCGGCACTCAACTGCGCGATCGCAGCCGCAGCGTCAAATGGCGGGTGTTGGAGATCGCGCGGGCGGCCCGCGCCAAAGGTCGACAAAGCGGCGAGAAGCTGGCGCAGGCTTACCGCAGATTACTGGAGGCAACCGGCCGGGTGGTGGGACAGGCAAAACGCTTCGCCACGGAGATCGGCGACGGCGTCAAGCGGGCGGCTGACACCCGGCGGCAGGTCATGCTGGAGGGGCTGCGTCGAGAGCTGGAAAGCATGGTGCCGCGCGTGCGGCAGGTGATGCGCCAGACCAATGCGCGCGTCTTCGCCGGCGACACCCATGCCGAGAACAAGATTGTCAGCCTGTTCGAGCCGTCCACTGAAGTTATTCGGAAAGGCAAGGCCGGCAAGCCCACCGAATTCGGCAAAATGGTCAAATTGCAGGAGGCGGAGAACCAGATCGTCGTCGCCTACGAAGTCTACGATCGGCGGCCCAGCGACTTGGACCTGCTGCTTGCCGCGATCGAAACGCATCAAGCAACGCTGGGCTGCACGCCGCACCTGGTGGCGGCGGATGCCGGCTTCTACTCGGCCAAGAACGAGGCGGCCGCGAAAGCCAAGGGCGTCAAGCGCGTCTGCATCCCCAACCGCTCCACCAAGAGCCCTGAGCGCAAACGCGAGCAAAAGAAGCGTTGGTTCCGCAACGGCCAGAAATGGCGGACCGGCTGCGAGGGTCGCATCAGCGTGGTCAAACGACGGCATGGACTCCATCGCAGCCGGTACAAGGGGGATGCCGGAATCAAGCGCTGGGTCGGCCTCGGGGTGATTGCCGACAACCTGGTCAACATCAGCCGCGCCATGGCCAATCAGCCCAGCCGGTAATCCCAATCCCAATCCCACTCACTTCACACCTTGCCGGCGGCGACCTGCCGGCGGGTCCGCGCGCCTAGATCTATCGCACGGTCGTCCGAAAACGGCTTTTTGCGCCGGAAAGTAGCTAGCGAGGTCGTCAACCGGAACCCCGACGTGATCGTGGTCGCCAGTGATTTTATCGCCCAGGCGGCGCCGTGCGGCTACGACTACAATGCCCATCGTCTGGATAGGTGGCGATCCGATCCAGGCGGGATTGGTAACGAGCTTCGCTCGCCCAGGCGGCAACATCACGGGCGTCACTGTTTTGGCGGGGAACGAGATCGGCGGAAAGCGCCTGCAGATCCTGAAGGAAGCCGTCCCTTCGGCATCCAGGGTCGCATACCTGGACGTGCGTGCAGTATTGGGAAGGGGATGCACGATCGATTCGCGAGCCAAGCCGGCGACTGCAAATCTCGCTGATCGGTATGCTGCTCCAGGAATCGACGCCCGTCCGAGGTATCAGCGCGTCTTCGCTGAAATCGCGCAGAACCGGCCGGACGCGATCATGGTACCCGGCAGAGCTGACCTTACTGCCTACCATCAGTTGATTGTCGAGCTGGCCAATAAGAGCCGATTGCCGGCGATGTATCCGTGGCGCGACTACGTCGGAGGCGGGCGGGTTGCTGGCCTATGGAGCGGATCTTGGCGAACTCGGGCGGCGCATGGCCGATGACGTGCACGAGATCCTCAACGGAGCCAAACCGGGCGACATCCCGATTTATCAGCCCACCAAATACGAGTTCGTCATTAATCTGAAGACCGCCAAGTCGCTCGACCTCACCCTTCCGCCCGCGTTCGTTGCTCGCGGCCGCCGACGAGGTGATCGAATGAGGCGGCGCGATTTCGCGATTGGTCTGTCGCTCGCAGGAGTTTCCAGGTCCTTGAGCTGGAGAAACGACGAAGCAGCCGACCGACACAATCTCTATAATCGTATTTGTCAAATTGACAATGAAGCGATCCTTATGATATCTTTGACGGCATCAGGATCCCGCCAGATGGATAGCTTAATTGTTTACGACGCCAGTACCCTCTTCGCTATTCTTGCTGTTCTCACAAGAACAGCGGCAAACAGCGTCCAGAACAGCCACAATCTGGCTGTTCTGCCGTTCCCCAAACCGTCGGCGGTCCAGGAATTCTGCGGAAGACGAGATCTCGGTGGCTGATAATTTGCTGCAAAAAACAGCGAGAACAGCAGACGTGCTATGCAACGCCGGACGCACTGCGGGGTTGGGAGCTGTGGCGGCTACGAATTCGGCCGATTGTGGGAGTGGTCGTGCGGCGATGCCAGCGCGTCGATGAGGGCCTGGATGTAGCCGTAGCAATAGGCGAACGCGACGCCGGAAGGGTCGCGGCCGTCGATGTGCGGGACGTGGTCCGGCATCAGCATGTAGGGGTAGCCGACATCGCGGTAGGCGGCGAGCGAGCGCGCCATGTCCATGTCGCCCTCGTCCGGGAACGCCTCCATGAAGTCGAGCCTGCGCCCCTTGATGTTGCGGAAATGCACGTTGAAGATCTTGCCGCGCTCGCCGAACCAGCGGATCACCTCGAAGATCTCGCGCCCCGGGTCGTCGAGCATCTCGGCCACGGTGCCCTGGCAGAAATTGAGGCCGTGATAGGGGCTCTCGTGCATCTCGACGAAGCGTTTCAGCCCCTCGACCGTGCCCAGCACGCTCGTCACGCCGCGATAGCCCGGCGGCGTGTAGGGGTCTTGGGGATGACAGGCCAGGCGCACTTTGGCGGCGGTCGCGACCGGCACGACGGCAGCGAGGAAATGGTCGATCCGCTCCCAATACTCTTCCTCGGACACGGCGCCCGCGATCGTCGGCGGCGCGGCCTGGCCGGCGCGGCTCCAGCGAAAGGCGGCATTGCGTGAGCCGCCGCGCCCCGGCTCCCGCTCGGTGCGCGGAATGCCGATGATCGTCAGGTTATATTTCGCAGCCGGAATGCCGGCGGCGGCTAGTCGTTCGATCAGTGCGCAGATGCTGTCGATCTCGCGCTGCCGCTCGGGGTCCTTGCCCAGCAGGATGTGCGGGCTCTCCTGCTCCTCGATCGGCCGTGACGCCATCGGCAGTTGCACCATGTCGAGGGTTAGCCCGAACGACTCGACACGCTCGCGATGCCGGTTCAGATCATCGAGGCTCCAATGATGCGGGTTGCCGGGCGGATCGACGCAGACATGGGTGACCCCGAGCTGCGCCCAGACTCTGTAGTCGCTATCGTCGCGTGGCCGGATCTGCGTGCCGACGTACATATTAATCCGTCGCCCCCGCGGCAGAGGCTGTCAGCAAATTGGCCAATCCGGCTGCAGTGAGGTAGTGCGTCCTTCGAGACGCCGCCTGTGGCGGCTCCTCAGCATGAGGTAAGTTGGCAAGGAAAATCCTCATCCTGAGGAGGCCGCAAAGCGGCCGTCTCGAAGGGCGCACGATGCTGATCCAGCCATATCGCGAAAGCGGGGGCCCAAGCCTACCCCCCTGCTCCCCCTGGCTCTTCGCGGGCGAGGTCCAGCGCTCGACCGCTTGTCGTGATTGATACTAGAAAAATCGCGAGGGTGCGGATCTCGATGCTCTCGCGCGGCCGGGCGTGCGGCGGAGTGGTCGGGTCGTCGAAGGCGGTGTGCGCGGTGAAACGGGCGCGGCCGTCCTTCATCGAATTATACACCTTGAACACCAGCGCCTCGTCGGGGCGCATATGCGGGAACCAGTACCAGCGGTGCGCCGGGTTGTAGGTGATCGCCGAGGTCTGCCCGATGCGGTCTTGATAGCGCCGCTCGGTCACCACCATGTCGTCGGGCGAGAGGCTCTGCGCATCGGCGATCGCCAATGGCCAGCACTCGACCGGGTGGCGGATCGGCCGCCACACCTGCACGATCGCAAAGCGGCGCTGCAGCAGCTCGTCGGCTTCGTCCGGCAACAAGTCGCGAACCCGCTTTGGCGCCGACCATTCGGTATAGTCGTTGTGCACCCGCCGCACGACCTCGCGGATCTTGGCGGCTTCGCGCAATTCCTGGTCCGGCGTGCGCAAGGTGTGGTCGAAGACGACGACCCGCTTGGCGCCGCTCTCGGCTTTTACCAGCGCTTCCATCTCCGGGTAATAGACCCGGCGGATCTCGTCCTCGTCGTAGAAATCGGCGACCTTGGTGTCGTGATGCACAAAGCGGAAGCCGTCACGCTCGAGCGCGAAACGGTCGGCATTAGGCCGGCCGTTGTGCAATACGACGCGCCGCGGGTCCGACTGGCCACCGCCAACCCGCGTGTCGGTGCCGCCCGGCGCGCCGACCAGCGAGACGGGTATGGCGCCGGTATCGACAAAATAGTTGAGCGTCGCTTCGATCGTCTCCCGATCGGCGTCCAGTTCTGCGACCTGAACCATGATGGCTCCTTCTGTCTGGCAACTCGAATGATAGATAGGGGTTCCGGCCGGCACAACTATGCCCGGAGAACGCCAGCCGTGGTAGTACGGATGATCTGCCCCGATCGGCATGGACACCAGGGTGCCGGTTGCCGCCGAGTAGTAGAGTGCGGTGGCGAGCTCCAGCGAACGGCGCGCATCGGCGAGCGTGACCGGCAGCGCGCCGCCGCTCGCGAGCGCTAAATGGTATGCGCCCAGCAGACCCTCGAACCCGGAGGATACGAACGCATGCCCGGCTAGCGCCGCGGCAATGCGGCCGGCGGTCTCCGGCGACCCCGGAACGATGTGCCACGGGTCGTCACCCGGCGAATATGGGGCCTGCGAGCTTTCGAACGTGACATGCTCGAAGCACAGGCGCAACCGGCTGATCTCCTTGTGCGAACCGAGCGTGGCGGCAAGTGAAGCGAGAGCCCCGCTTTGCATGACGAGGCTCGCGACGGCGCAATCCTCGACCTCGACCGGGTTGACCCGGGTCGCCGTGCGCGCGAACACAGAGGCAATCGGACCCATCAAATATGTCAGCAGGTCATGCGAATGGATCGCGTGCGTCAGCAACACGCCGCCCAGCTCGGTACTCAGTCGCCCACGCCACGGCGTCTCGTAGTACTCGGGAGTGCGGTTCCAGGCCGTCTCGACGGTCGCCAGATAGGGGGTTCCGGCTATTCCCATATCGATGAGGCGCTTCGCCCTTTGCACCCCGTTGCCGAAGCGGTATTGGAAGATCGGCATGACCCTCCCGGGAGCCTGCGCTTCGGCCGCGATCATGCGGTCGACATCCGCCAGCGACCCGGCCACAGGTTTCTCGCACAAAACCTCCTTACCCGCCGCCAACGCAGCCAGAGTCTGCGCGGCATGCAGCGCCGGAGGGGTGCAGATATCGATGATGTCGATGTCATCCATGCGCAGCACGTCATCAAAGAACCTCGTGCGGCGCCCAATGGAGAATTCATCGGCGACTGCGGCAAGCCGCCTTTCGTCGATGTCACACAGAAGCACGACCCGAAACTTGTCGGGATGCCGTCTGTATCCTTCAATATGAGCGCGGCCGATGCCGCAGCCGACGACGGCGACGCCCCAGATCCTGCTGTCTGTTCGCTGCACCGATGCCCTACAACCACTTCTTGTAGCCGCGGCGCAGCGCCTTCCCGAGGCGGAATGCGTTATCTGTCCAGTCGCCCTTGGGCGAGGAGGGAGACACGGCGTTGCCGAGTTCCTTCAGTTGTTTGCCGAGCCGGAAGGCATTGTCCGTCCAGTCGCCCGCAGGCTCGCCCGCCTCTTTCAGCCTTCGCTGCAGGCGCGCTTTTAGGGCCGCCGCATTGGCCCGCTCATGTTCGGTGGCGCCGGCATTCTCGGCTAATGCGCTCACCGCCCGAAGCTTACGGCGGACATCCGCGGCCGAGAAGATCAGTCTGGCGAGTTGCATCACGGCAGTACGTCGGAACGGGTGTAGCGGCGCCACGCGCTCATCTGGATCGCCGAGGTCAGGCAATGGACCACGACGGGCTTGGTCTTGACCGCGAACGCGCGGGCGATGCCGTCGGCGACTTCGGCCTCGGTGCGGATTGTGATCCCCTCGGCGCCGAACGAGCGGCCCCATTGCGCGAAATCGGGGTTGGTGAGCTTTGTGCCTTCCATAAACGCTCGCTCGGGGTAGCGCACATATGAGTGCATGCCGATCGTGCCGTACATGCCATTGTCGGAGATGATCATGATCGGGTTGGCGCCGTATTGGCAGGCGGTGGCGATCTCGTTGCCCATCATCAATGCGCCGCCGTCGCCGAGAAAGGCAACCACTTGGGTCCCCGGCCTGCGCAACGCCGCCGCGACCGCCATCGGCATGCCGGAGCCCATCGCGCCGACTACCGAAGAAAGAAAGATCTGCCCTTGGCGGAAGCCGATGTAGCGATGCACAAAACTACCGAAATTTCCGGCGTCGGTCGTGACTGTGGCGTCGGACGCCAGGTGTTTGTCGACCTCGCAGACGATCGCGGCGAAATTCACCCCGTCGCCGGTGGGCTCCCATTCCTTGGCCAGCAATTTGCGATGGATCGCATGCAGCCCATCGACCCAGCCGCGACGCTTGCCGGCATCCGCGGGCGCGCCACTGCGCAACAGGGCTTTGATGACCTCGTATGGACTGCAAGGGATGCCGAGATCGGGCCGCCAGACCCGGCCGACCTCGTTGGGATCAGGCCAGATATGGACGAGGGGCAACTGCGGGTGCGGCGCCGTCGGGAAGCTGTAGGACTGACTGACGGTGTCGGTCATGCGCTCGCCCAATGCGACCATCAGATCGGCGCGCTTCATCTCGCCGATCAGCGCCGGCGGCACGCGGATCCCCATATAGCCGCCGTAATTCGGATGCGTCGCGTCGAACAGTTGCGGCCGGCGGTGGGTCGGGCTGATCGGCAACACCCATTCTTCGGCGAACCGGTTGAGAGCGGCGAACGCGGCCTTGTCATAGACAGCATCGGCCAATAGCGCGCCCCCGACCAGCACCAAAGGCCGCTCGGCCTGAGCGAGCATCTGAGCGAGACGGTCGAGATCCTCGGCGCGCGGTCCCGCGACGACGCGCGGCCGCGCCGGATCGAGCTCGGCCTCGGTCTCCTCGTCAAAGATGTCCTCAGGCAATATCACGGCGACCGGACCGGGCGTGCCGCTCTCGGCGACATGGAACGCGCGGGCGATCGCCTCCGAGGCCTGCTCCGGCTCGTTCACCTCGATGACCAGCTTGGTGACGTCGGACAACAGTCGCGAATAGTTCTGCTCCTGCAGCGCCAGCCGGCCGAAATCCTTGCGCTCGACCTGTCCGACCAGCATCACGACCGGTGTCGCGTCGTGATAAGCCGAATGCAATGAGACCATTGCGTTCGACAGCCCCGGCCCGCGCGATACCATCGCCACCCCGGCGCGATCGCGCAGTCGTCCGTCCGCCACCGCCATGTAGCCGGCGCCGCCCTCGTGCCGGCAGACGATGACGCGGATCGAATTGCGCTCGATCAGCGCGCTGGTCAGCCCTACATAACTCTCCCCCGGAACGCAATAAACCTGGTCCACGTCATGCGCTTCGAGGCTCTCGGCCAGCAGTCGGGCAACGGTTCGGCTCATCGATAAAATTCCTTTCGATTAGCCCCTCTCCCGTACCGCGGGAGAGGGAGGGACCCGGCCCCCACGGGTCCGCGCAAAGCGCGGCCCGAGGACAGGCTCCGAGCTGGGAGGGTGAGGGTCTACTCCGAGCCTCTACCCTCACCCGCCTGGCTCCGCTCGGCACCCTCTCCCGCGGTGCGGGAGAGGGGCTACTATGCTACCTTTTTTATTCGGAAGAGGAGACGCTTATGAATAAGCAGACAAGACCGGATCGAAGCCGACTTTGTCGTCGTCGGCGCAGGGTCGGCGGGATGCGCGGTTGCGGCGCGGCTCAGCGAGGACCCGGCGACGCGCGTGCTCTTGCTCGAAGCCGGCGGCGAGGACCGCAACCGCTGGATCCACATCCCGCTCGGCTTTGGCAAGACCTTTGCCGATCCCTCGGTCAACTGGTGCTACGAGACCGAGCCCGACCCCGGCGCCGGCGATCGCCGCGTGTTCTGGCCGCGCGGCAAGGTGCTCGGCGGCTCCTCGTCGATCAATGGCATGGTTTATATCCGTGGCCAGGCCGAAGATTTCGATCATTGGCGCCAGCTCGGCAATACCGGCTGGTCGTTCGAGGACGTGCTGCCTTATTTCAGGCGCTCCGAACACCAGACGCGTGGCGCCAACGCGTTCCACGGCAGCGGCGGACCGCTCTGCGTGTCCGATGTCGCGCCGCACCTGATCTGCGAAGCTTTTATCGCAGCGACGACGGAACTCGGCTTTTCGCGCAACGACGACTTCAATGGCGCGAGCCAGGACGGCGTCGGCTACCACCAGACGACAACGCGCAACGGCAAGCGCTGCTCGACCGCCGTCGGCTATCTGCGCCCGGCAATGCAACGCGCCAATCTCCGTGTCGTCACAGGTGCCCTGACCGAGAAAATCCTATCCGAAGGCCGCCGTGCCGTCGGCGTGGCGTTCCGCCACGACGGCCGGCTCTGCACCGCCCGCGCGGCGCGCGAGGTCATTCTTTGCGGCGGAGCCGTCAACTCGCCGCAATTGCTGATGCTCTCCGGTATTGG
Organism: uncultured Alphaproteobacteria bacterium; assembly: GCA_963788085.1. GTDB lineage: Bacteria > Pseudomonadota > Alphaproteobacteria > ATCC43930 > CGMCC-115725 > AP-15. The sequence goes on along the minus strand of CAWBFS010000046.1, from coordinate 100,095 downwards.
GCCGCAGGAGCAGTTGGACGGGTTTGGCATTCCAGTCGTGCATCACCTGCCCGGCGTCGGGAAGAGCCTGCAGGATCACTATTCCGCTCCAATCAAGCTCCGCTGCAAATTGCCGATCACCGTCAACGACGTGATGCTGAGCAATGCGCGCAAACTGAAGGCCGGTCTCGAATATTACATGTTCCACCGAGGCCCGCTGTCGATGATCAGCTCGCCGGCGGCGTTGTTCGCGCGCACGCGCCCCGAGCTCGCCTCGCCTGACGTCAAAATCTCGATCTCGCCGTTCAGTGCCGATCGCCCGCAAGATGGTCTGCATCGGTTTTCCGGGTTCACGATGATCGCCTACCAGCTCCGCCCGGAAAGCCGCGGCGAGATCAAGTTGAAGAGCCCCGACCCGTCCGACGCCCCGGCGGTCCATCCGAATTATCTCGCGACCGAAACCGACCAGCGCACGATCGTCGCCGGCCTCAAGCTGTGCCGGCAGATATTAGCGACCCCGCATATGCAAAGCTTGATCGAGGGGGAATTCCAGCCCGGTTCTGAGGTCGAGAGCGACGAGGGGCTCTTGGATTATGCCCGGCGCCGCGGCGGGACGGTTTATCATCCGACCAGCACGTGCAAGATGGGTAACGACCCGATGGCGGTGGTCGACGCCGAGCTCAGGGTGCACGGCATTGAGGGACTGCGCGTCGCCGACGCCTCGATCATGCCGACGGTGGTCTCCGGCAACACCAACGCCGCGGCAATAATGATCGGCGAGAAGGCTGCCGACATCGTCCGCCGCCCGGCCGCCCGGATGGCCGCGTGAGGCTCCGCCCGCCGAATCGACTTGCGGATACAGTTGTGGAAAGATGCCGGATGCCGTTGCAAGCCAGCAGGGAGCGCGCCCGATGATCGAGAAGACCACGCAATCCGTCGCGAACCTGGGCTATCACGCCCACATCTATTACGACCCAACAAGGACGCGCGCCGTCGCCGAGCGAGTGTGCGCCGCGATCGACGAAAAGTTCCCGGTCGAGATCGACGGCTTCCGTGACACGCCGGTCGGGCCGCACCCGATCGCCAATGTCCTGGTCATTTTCAAGCCCGACCAGTTCGAAGGTGTCGTGCCTTATCTGATGCTGAACCGCGAGGGCCTCGACGTATTGGTCCACCCGCTGACCAAGGACGCTGTGGAGGACCACAGCAGTTTTGCGATCTGGCTCGGCAACCCGGTCGAGCTGAAACTTCACACGCTGCCGCACGGTCGCGGCGGGCGGCTGCCGAGCGGGGTGAGCGCATAGGCCTGGATCGGCATAGGAGTACATAGCCATGCAGTCTGACATCGATGACGCAGCCTTAGCATTTCTGCTCGCCCGTGCCGGAATTCATCTGACAGACGAGCAAAAGGCCGAATTGAAGACGGTCTATGCCGGCATCGCCGCGATGGCCGAACGGGTGCGCAAGCCGCGCGGCTACATGGCCGAGCCGGCGCATGTCTACGACTTCGCCGAGGAGGATCTCGCATGAGTGCGATCCCGACGATTGCCGAAGCGGCCCGGGCGATCGCGGAAAAGCGGCTCTCGCCGGTCGAGCTGACGCGTGCCTGTCTCGATCGCGTGCACAAGCTCGACGGCGAATTGCACGCCTTTGTCCATCTGACCGAGGAGCGGGCGTTGGCCGATGCGCGCGCCGCCGAGGCGGCGATCATGGCGCGGGGCCCGAAGGGGCCGCTGCACGGCATCCCGATCGGCCTCAAGGACATCGTCGATACCAAGGGCATTCCGACGACCTGCCAGTCGAAGCTGCTGCAGGACAACATTCCGGACGCCGATGCCACCTGCGCCGAGAGGCTGGCTGCCGCCGGCACGGTGCTGATCGGCAAAACGACGACACATGAATTCGCCGATGGCGGCCCGTCTTTCGATCTGCCCAAGCCACCGGCGCGCAACCCTTGGAATACCGAGCACTTCACCGCCGGCAGCAGCAGCGGCACCGGCGCCGGAGTGGCCGCGGGGCTGATCCTCGGCGGAATCGGAACCGATACCGGCGGCTCGATCCGCGGTCCGGCGGCCCTCTGCGGCATTGCCGGCATCAAGCCGACCTATGGTCTTGTCAGCCGCGCCGGGGTCGCGCCGGCCGCGTTCAGCCTCGACCACATCGGGCCGATGGCATGGACCGCCGAGGATTGCGCTTTGATGCTGCAGGTCTTAGCCGGCCACGATCCGCGCGATCCGGCGAGCGCCTCGCGGCCGATCCCGAACTATGCTGCGCAGCTCGGCAGCGTCATCAACGGCCTCAAGATCGGCGTCATTCATCATTTCCACGAGACCGATCACAAGGTCAGCGACGGCACGCAGCGCGGAATTACCGCAGCGATCGGCACGTTGCGCGATCTCGGCGCGGAGATCCGCGAGGTGCAATTGTCGCCGCTACAGGACTGGCTGGCCTGCGGCTCGTTGATCTCGATCACCGAGCGTGCGGCAGCCTACGAGGAATGGGCGCGCACCCGGCTCGGAGATTTCAGCGAGCGGCTGCGCAGCCGGCTGATGCTCGGCGCCTTTGTCACCGGGGTCGATTATGTGCAAGCGGTACGGCGGCGGCGCGAGCTTCGTGCCGAGCTGCAGGCGGCGATGCGCGGGCTCGATGCCGTGATGACGGCCACCCAGCCAGCCGAGGCGGCGAAGATCGACGCCGTGCCGAAATGGGACCTGTTCGGCCCGCCGAACTTTACGATGCCGTTCAATGTCGCCGGCTACCCGGCGATCTCGGTATGCGCCGGATTCGGAGAAGGCGGCCTGCCGGTGGCGATCCAGCTGGTCGGCAAGCCGTTCCAGGAAGCAACGCTGTTCCGCGTCGCCGACGCTTTCGAGAAGGCCACCCCGCACCGCGACCGCCGCCCGACACTGGTGGGCGGCTGAGCCAATGCGAGCCCCCTCCCATCCCTTCCCCGCAAGCGGGGGAAGGGATTAGGGTGGGGCGGGGTGGGTGAGCGCATCCGCGCTTTACTCGAACCCCGGCGTTGCGAGCATCGGCGGGTCGGCGACTTCGACTAGGTCGGCGCGTCCGAAGCCGTTGAACCCGGTGCGCAGGCAGGCGCCGTAGGCGCCGAGCTGACCGAGCTCGACCCAATCGCCCTCGCGCATATCGGCGGGCAGCCGAAAGGGTCCGTGCATCCGGTCGGCGCTGTCGCAGGTCGGCCCAAACAGAGCGAAGTCGGCGAGCTCTTCCCCCGGATCTTCGGCTTCGCCAAAGCGGATGCGGCGCGCCGGGAAGCGGAACCCGAGAGCGCCGGCATCGCTGAGATTGCCGTAGATGCCGTCATTGACGTATAGCGTGTCGCCGCGCCGCAGCTGCACCTGAACCACGACTGACCCGCCTCCCGCGACGAGCGCCCGCCCAGGCTCGGCCCACAGCCTTACACCGGCTGGCAGCGCGGCGGCGCCAGCCTCGATCGCCGCGATGTAGTAGGCGAGCGGCGGGGGCGCCATGTCGGGGTAGCTCACCGGGAACCCGCCGCCGACATCGACGATGTCGACCGGAACGCCGCAATTCGCGATCGCCTCGCCGGCCAACGCCATTGCACGCGCATAGGCATCCGGCTCGAGGCACTGCGAGCCGACATGAAAGGCGATGCCGAGACGCGCGGCGTGCGGCCGGGCCGCGTGCAGCAACTCGGCCGCCTCGTCGAGCGGTGCGCCGAACTTGCCGGACAGGTCGTAGACCGCGCCGCCCTTGGGCAAGGCGAGGCGCACGAACAAACCCAACACCGGCGGATCGCCGACCAACCCGACCGGCACCGTCTCCTGCAGGATCTTCGCCAGCTCGTCGGCGCTGTCGAACGCGAAATCGGTAACGCCATAGACATCGAAGGCATCGCGGATCGCCGGCCGAGACTTGACCGGATGCATGAAATGGATCTCGCCGGCGGGCAGCAGCTCGCGGACGAGCGCCACCTCGGCGAGCGAGGCGCAATCGAAGTGGCGCACACCACCGGCCCAGAGCGAGCGAAGCACGGAAGGCTCGGGGTTGCACTTGACGGCATAGAGCGCATCGCCGGGAAAGAAGTCGACAAAACGCCGCGCAGCGCCGGCGATCACTGCCGGGCGCAGGCACAGCAACGGATCGCTAGGCCGCGTCCGGGCGACGACGGCATCGATCGAGGGGAATTGAGCGCGTCCCTGCGGGCGGGGAGAGACGAGACGGGTTTGTGCCATCGCACGATCCTCCGAAACCAGGAGGCGACATGCCGCTCCGCGCGCCAAAGCGCCGGAGGCGGAGTGACCGATCGGGGTGAATCGCCGCGCCGGGGCTAAAGCGCCCCGGAACGTCAGACGATGGTGCGAGGACTTCGCATCGCGTGCCGGAACATATCCGTTTCCCTTAAGGAGGCCGGCCCACGGGTGGCCGGCTCGGCCGAAAAGGACGCGTTACGTCGTAGCAGCACCCCTTACGAAAACGGGGTTCTAGGCACGTGCGATTGCGTCGGCGTCTAAAATAGGAAAAACGCCAGCCGGTTCAAGGCTTTTTCTAAATTTTCAGCATGTCCGGCATCAATCCGTATCGGCAGGCCGGAATAGGCCGGCCTGCCTTACACGGAGGAAAGAGCATGAAAGGAATGCCCTTTCTCCTGGTGCTCCGGCTGAAGGTATGGCGGCGGCGTATTCTCCACGTCGTCGTCAGCCTGAGCCGGGCCTAGGAGCAGTCGGCCGGCGGATGCCTCGTCGGCCGACTACCTCCGTAATATAGGCGATATGAGCCGCCGCGTCTATCGCTTAGCGTGTGGCGCGAGCAGGGCGATGTAGTCCCAGGCCATTGTCGCCGCCGCGAGCGCGGTGATCTCGGCGACATCGTAGGGTGGGGAGACCTCGACGACGTCCATGCCGGCGAAACTGAGGCCGGCCAGCCGGCGGAGGATCGCGCGAGCCTGCCAGGTCGCGAGCCCGCCGACTTCAGGCGTGCCGGTGCCCGGGGCAAAGGCGGGATCGAGCGCATCGACATCGAAGCTCAAATATGCCGGCTCGGTCCCGACGACCGCTGCGGATCCGTTCGGCAACGGCCTGGGGGCCGGTTTCGTGCACCTCCTCCGCAGAGACGATCGCCACGCCCTTACCGACGGTCCAATCGAAGATGTCGCGGTGCAGCGGCGAGCGGATGCCGATCTGGATCGTGCGACGCGGGTCGATCAGTCCTTCTTCGATCGCGTGGTAGAACGGCGAGCCATGCCCGAAGGCGAGCCCAAAGCTCTCCGGCCAGGTATCGACATGGCCATCGAAATGCACCAACCCGACCGGGCGCTTGCGACAAGTCAGGGCGCGCAATAAAGCGAGCGTAATCGTGTGATCGCCGCCGAGCGCGACGAGGTGACGAAATGCCGCCGCCTGCTCCTCGATCTTGGCGAGCGAGCCTTCGATGTCGCCATGCGCGATGCGGAAATCGCCGATATCGGCGAGGTCCAGCTTTTCGATGTCGGCCCAGGACGCCGGATGGTCGCCATCAACGAGCATCCGGCTCGCCTGGCGGATCGCCGCAGGCCCGAACCGCGCCCCCGGCCGGTTTGAGGTACCGAGATCGAATGGGATGCCGGCGACACAGATCGCGGCGTCGCGGCTGGCACACTCAAGGCCGAGGAAGGTCGGCCGCGTAGCGAATGTTGGAGTTGCGGTCATCGCCTCTATCTGGTGAGGCCATGACCGCGAAGAAGTGCTTAGACCCGTTCGAGCACTGCGGCGATGCCCTGGCCGACGCCGACGCACATCGCGACCAGCGCATAACGGCCGCCGGTACGGTGCAATTGGCGGGCGGCGGTCAGCGCGATGCGCGGGCCCGAGGCGCCGAGCGGATGGCCGACCGCGATCGCGCCGCCATTCATGTTGACCCGGTTGTCGTCGAACGGCAGTTCGAGGCCGCGCAGGCAAGACAGCACCTGCGCGGCGAAGGCCTCGTTGATCTCGATCACGTCGATGTCGGACAGGCTCAACCCGGCGCGGGCGAGCGCTTTTTTCGAAGCTTCGACCGGTCCGATCCCCATGATCCGCGGCGGCACTCCCGCCACACCACTGGCGACGACGCGGGCGAGCGGTTCGGCCCCAGCAGCGTCGCCGGCCTTGCGGCTGGCGACGATCATCGCCACCGCGCCGTCATTGATGCCGGAGGCATTGCCGGCGGTCGTCACACCGCCCTCCTGCAGCGGCCGCAGGCGCGCGAGCGCGGCCAGATCGGTCTGCGGCCGCGGGTGCTCGTCTTCGGCTACCTTGACCGGCCCCGCCCGGCCGCCCGGCACCTCGACGGCGAGGATCTCGCCCGCGAAGAAGCCATCCGTCTTGGCGGCGGCGTATTTCCGCTGCGACGCCGCGGCGAACACGTCGCAGGCCTCGCGGGTGATCTGATAGTCGCGCGCCAGATTGTCGGCGGTCTCGGGCATCGTATCGGCGCCGAACTGGCGTTCGATCTTCGGGTTCGGGAAGCGCGCGCCGATCGTCGAATCAAAGACCCGGCCGTCGCGGCTGAAAGCGGTTTCCGCCTTGTTCATGACAAAGGGCGCGCGGCTCATGCTCTCGACCCCGCCCGCGACCATGATTTCGCCTTCGCCGCAGGTCACGGCCTGCGCCGCCATGACGATCGCATTGAGCCCGCTGCCGCAATTGCGCTGCAATACCGAGCCGGCGACCTCGATCGGCAGCCCAGCCAAGAGCCCGGCGTGACGTGCGACGCAGCGGCTGTCCTCGCCAGCCTGGTTAGCGCAGCCGACGACGACATCCTCGATTTTTTCCGGGTCGAACGGGCTTTGCTTGACAACCTCGGAGACGACCGCGGCCAGCATGTCGTCGGGCCGCATTCGGGCAAGCGCGCCGGCGTGGCGGCCAAAGGGTGTGCGCAGGGCGTTGTAGATGTAGCCGTCGAGCATGGCCGGTTCCTCCTCAGGGGCATTTCCGCCTTAGGGGGCATCTCCACGCGCCGGCCGGCCGCTGTCAAGCCCCAACGACACCAAGGTTAGGGGCCGCCCGCCGCCTATTGTTTTGGCGGGGACATCGTAATGCCTTGGCGCTTCATCTGGTCGACGGTCGCCTTGGCGCCCTCGTCGCCATCGGCGGCGAGCTGCGCAGTCTTGCCGGCGAGTGCCTCGAGCTTCTGACGCAGCTTGATCGCTTCCTGCACGGCCGGTTCCTGCAGCCGCTGTTGTTCCGCAAGCCCGTCGCGGTCGTGGATCGCGTAGCCCGTCTCGAACGCCATCAGCACAAAAAACGACACGGCGACAATGAGGACAGGCAGCCACCACCCCCCCGGCGCCGGGCTGCTGGGACCGCTCCGCATCACCATCACGGCGTCTTTCCGGTTGCTGCAGGCGCGGCTTTTTCGGCCGGACCGCTTGCCGAAGGGAGCGGCTCCCCCGACGCATTGATCGTAATCCCGTTATCGGCCAGCAGATCGCGCAGCTTGTCGTCCTTGTTGCTCACTGCGGCCGCCGCGAGCGCGCGAATCAGCGCCTCGTTGACGCGGCCCAGCTGGATGCTCTGATTGATGAATTGTTGCCGCCGATTGACCTCCGCCTGCACCGTCCGGTTGTCTTGCACGAGGACGATATAGAGCGATGACGAGCGCCCCGGCCGCCGCGGACAGCCCGACCGTCATCCAATAAAGCCAACCCTCAGCCCGCATCGCGCCGCACCTCTCGTCGCATCCCCCCGCCGGCGTTGCCCAGTATAGCACAGAGCCTTTGGAAGCTGCCGCAGCTTGTCGAGGGCAACCCGGTTCGCAAATTCGGCCACTGGCAGTCGGGGACGAGCCGGCCACGCGTGGTCCGCCAGATTGTCCCAGATGATACGGAAGTCGTCGACCGAGATATGGTGAATTGCGGACTGCCCGCGCACTCGCCAATCGACCAAACGTCAGTCGCGCTCGTCTCGAGCCGGTTAATGACTGAGAACATATCCGTAGGTGTCGAGCGCGACATCGGCGAGGCCAACCCGATGCCGGCGGTATTGGGGTGCGTCCGGCCGCGACCAGGATATCACTGCCTTCAATGGTCTGATTGGCTGAGGGTATTTGCATCCGGAGGCTGACGGTTTCCCCGGACCGCCGACCCGCCCCGCAGTGGTCTTATTGCGGGAATGCGACCGTGTTAAAATCGTCGAGGAGGGCGGCGATGCGGCCGGTGTCCGACTGGTCCATGATCGCCCGCGCGCGGCGCGTCGCGGCGACGATATCGAGGCTGCGGATGCGCTGCTTGACGCGCGGTATGTTGCGCGGCGCCATCGACAAATTTCTCACCCCGAGGCCGAGCAGCAGGGCGGTAAAGCGCGGTTCGCCGGCCATTTCGCCGCACACGCTGATCGGCATGCCGCGGCGCAATGCCGCTTCGACCGCGAACTGAATCAGCCGCAGCACCGCCGGATGCAGCGGGTTGTAGAGATGGGCGACCTGCTCGTCGCTGCGGTCGATCGCCAAGGTGTATTGGATCAGATCGTTGGTGCCGATCGCGAAGAAATCCGCCTCCGCGGCGAGCGCGTCGGCAGCGAGCGCGGCGCCCGGCACCTCGATCATCGCGCCCAATGGCGGCAGGGTTTTGGGCAGCCGCACGCCGCGCCGCCGCAGCCGCCGGGCGACCTGGTCGACCGCCTCGCGCACGCGGCGGATCTCGTTGGCCGTCGAAATCATCGGCAACAGGATGCGCAGCGGCCCGTCGCTGGCGGCGCGCAGCATTGCCGCCAGCTGCGGGTCCAACAGGCGGCGATCCTGCAATGACAGGCGGATCGCACGCAAGCCGAGGGCGGGGTTCGCCGGCTCGATGTTATGGCCGCTCAGCGAGCGCGCGATCTTTTCGCCGCCTAGGTCGAAGGTGCGCACGGTTACCGGTTTTCCATCCATGCCGCGCACCAGCGCCGAGAAGACCGCGTATTGTTCCTCCTCGCCCGGGAGGTCGTCGCGGTTCATATAAAGAAATTCCGAACGGACGAGGCCGAGTCCCATCGCGCCGTTGGCCAGCGCCTGCTGCAGTTCGATCGGCAGTTCGAGATTCCCTTCGAGGATGATCTCGACGCCGTCGCGGGTGATCGCTGGAAGCCTGCGCAGGCGCGCCAGACCTCGCCGTTCGCGCGCCACCGCGTCGCGCCGGGCCTCGTATTCGCGGATCGTCTCGGCAGACGGGTCGATGATCACGCAGCCGTCGATGCCGTCGATCACCGCCGTGACACCAGCCCGAGCCCGATCGAGCAGACCGGGTACGGCGAGAACCGCCGGCAGGCCGAGCGCTCGTGCAACGATCGCGGTGTGGCTTTCGGCGCCGCCGGAGACTGCCGCAAAGCCGGCCACGCGCTCCGGGTCGATCAACGCGGTATCTGCCGGGGTCAGCTCTTCGGCGAGGATGACAGCCCCGTCCGCCACGGCGGAATAGGTGACGTACGGCTTCTTGATCAGGTTGCGGATCAGCCGCGTGCCGACGACCCGAATGTCCTCGATCCGCGCTGCCAGGTACGGATCGCGCATCGCCGCGAAGCTCTCGGCGATTTCGTCGATCTCGATCTGCACCGCGCGCTCAGCATTGATCCGCGTGCGGGCAATGCGCTCGTCGACGCCGCGGACGAGGCGCGAGTTCGACAGCATGGCAAGGTGGGCGTCGAGAAGGTACCCGACTTCCTCGGCGGCAGAGCCGGGCAGCCCTGCGGCTTTCGCCTTGACCTTTTGAAGCTGTTTCAGCGAGGTCGCCACGGCCTGGGCGAAGCGGCGTTGTTCAGCTTCGATTTCGTTCTGCGGGATGTGGTTCTCGGCTACCGGCAGATCGCCACTCTCTACGATATGAGCCGGGCCGATGGCAATTCCGGGGGATACGGCGAGGCCCGGCAGTCGCTGTTCGGCGCCGCCGGTCTGCGAGGCAGACCCGGTAGCCTCCTCAATCCTCATCAAATTTGCATTCGACGAGCTTGGCGAGAGCCGTCACGGCCGCTTCGGCTTCGGGACCGGTGGCCGCGAGCCGGATGACCGTGCCCGGCGCGGCGGCCAGCATCATCAAGCCCATGATGGAGCGGCCAGAGACTTCGGTGCCGTTCTTGCGCACCCAGATCTCGGCGTTGAAGAGCCCGGCTGTCTTGACAAACCGGGCGGCGGCGCGCGCGTGAAGCCCGCGCTGGTTGCAGATCGTCGCAATTCGGCAGACCGCCCCGCCCGGTGGGCTCGAATCCTGTATCGGTCGTTCGTCGGCAGGTCGATCGCTCATCGGCGCGCGTCGCTGAGCAGCTGAGAAGCGACGTTGATGTATTTGCGCCCGGCCTCTTGGGCGCCGAGTACCGTTCGTTCGAGGCTCTCGCTCTGACGCAGGCTCGCAAGTTTGATGAGCATCGGCAGGTTTACGCCGGCAATCACCTCGATCTTGGCGCGGTCCATGACCGAGATGGCGAGGTTCGACGGGGTCCCGCCGAACATGTCGGTCAACAAGACAGCGCCGTCGCCGGTATCGACTGCGGCAATTGAGCGCAGGATATCCTGGCGGCGCTTTTCCATGTCGTCGTCGGGGCCAATGCACACGGCGTCGATTTGCGCTTGCGGCCCGACAACATGCTCGAGTGCCGCGACGAATTCCGCTGCCAGCCGCCCGTGGGTCACCAAAACCATGCCGATCATTTATTCCCTCTGCTGAAACGACGCTGCCGTTCAGCTGGCGGTGTGAGGCGCGCCTGGCGCAACCGAGGCGGATTGAACAAGATCGCGGTGCGCCAACTCGACCCGCAACCCGGCGGCGCCGAGTTGCGCAGCCAGCCGCTCCGCCACGTAAACGGAGCGATGGCGGCCGCCCGTGCAGCCGATGGCGATCGTCAGATAGGTCTTGCCTTCCTGTTCGTAGCGCGGCAGCAGCGGCTCCAAAAGCCGCCATAACCCGACGAGAAACGGCGCAAGGTCCGGATCCCGCTCGATATGCGTGGCAACAGCGAGATCGCGCCCGCTCAGCTGGCGAAGCTGGGGAACGTAATGCGGGTTGTCGAGGAAACGCACGTCGAAGATCAGATCGGCATCACGCGGGATACCGTGACGATACGCGAAAGATGTAACGAAAACGCGAAGACCGCCGGTCGCTAGGGCAAAATGTCCGGTCAACAGCCGTTTCAAATCGACGGCGCTCAGGTTTGAGGTATCAATCACCAGATCAGCACGGTCGCGCAGCGCAGAAACCACTCGGCGTTCGAGCCGAATACCGTCCGTTACGGGTCGGTCACCGGCGAGGGGGTGGGGCCGGCGGGTCTCGGTATAACGCCGTTGTAGCGGTTCGTCATCACAATCGACAAACAACACCTTGAGCTCTCGGCCAGTCCGGCCGACGACCGCGTCAAGGGGTTCGAGCATGCTCTCGGTCGCGAAGCCCCGGGTGCGCAGATCGGCGCCGACGGCAATCGCGCGCGCATCGGGCGCAATGCTCTCGATCAGAGCGGGAACGAGCGAAAGCGGCAGGTTGTCGAAGGCTTCGTAGCCTATATCTTCGAGTGTCTTCAGCGCCGTCGACCGCCCTGCCCCCGACATTCCGGTCACCAGGAGCACACGGGCCGGTGCAGCGCTCTCGGCGGGGCTCCACTCGGCGTGACCACCTTCGGTCATCATCGCCGGATTATAGCGGGCACCGAGTCGGCTGAAAACGCGCGTAAAGCGAAGCGCAGCTTTGCCGCTGCCGAAGCCTCGAATGGAGACAGAGCGATCGTTGGAACCGCGAGCCCGAGCACGTCCTCGCAATCAATTCCGGGAAGACGCTCGACCTCGGCCGACGATACGAGATCAACGCACATTGCAAGCGCCGCCTCTGCCAGTGGCTCGACCTGCAAGATCCCAACTCCACGGACTTCAATGAGGCCCGCTATCGCCGCTGGAGCCCTGACCAAGACTCGCTCCCCTGCGCGTCGGAGCTCTACCTGGTCGTCGGCGACGAGACGCGCCCCGCTGTCGATCAGCCGCAGAGCGAGATCCGATTTTCCCGCGCCGGAGGGGCCGCGAAGCAGGATCGCACGCCCATCTATCGCGATTGCCGTGGCGTGGATCAGAATGGGGCCGCCTGGGATCGTTGTCGTCACACAGCAGTCGGCAGTCTAACGGAGAACCGGGCGCCAATCGTTATGCCCTGTGCGTCTTTGCGGTTTTCTGCCCAGATCATGCCGAGATGGGCCTCGACGATCTGCTTCGAGATCGAGAGCCCAAGCCCGGAATGTGTCCCAAATTGCTCGCCGAGTGGGCGCTCCGTGTAGAAGCGGTCGAAAATCGCCGTCAGTTTCTCGTCGGGAATACCAGGCCCCTGATCTTCGACCGTGACGAGAACCGCCCGGCCGTCATGGCGTGCCGTCAGGCGGATTTCGCCGAGCGGTGGGCTGAACGATACAGCATTGCCGATGATATTACGGAACACCTGTGAGAGCCTCGTTTCGATCCCCGGCACGACAAGTTTGCGATCGCTCCTGCCGATCGCGAGCACCAGCCGTGGCGAGCCCTCCTTGCGGGTCGCCTCGTGGACATCGACCAGTGCACTGAGCATCGCCGCGATGTCCACCGGCTCCAATTCCAGCCGGCCGAGTTCTGCGTCAAGTCGCGAGGCGTCGGAAATATCGGTGATCAAACGATCCAGCCGCTGGACATCATTGAGGATGATCGCCATTAGCCGCCGCTGGTTTGCCAGATCTTCGATCCGGACAGCGGTCTCAACCGCACTGCGCAACGAGCTGAGCGGATTTTTGATCTCATGCGCAACATCGGCGGCAAAACTCTCAATGGCGCTCATGCGCTGCCATAGCGCGTCAGTCATCTCGCGCAGTGACCGGGAGAGATCCCCGATTTCGTCACCGCGGCGGGTAAAGTCGGGTATCTCGACCCGCGCCCGACGGCCGCGGGCGCGCTCCGCTGCCGCGGCCAGCCGGCGGATCGGCCGCGCAATCGTGCCCGCGAGGTAGAATGACAGCAGCACGGTGACCAGCAATGCTACCCCGAAGATGCGGAGCAGCTCGAGGCGAACGGTTCTGAGCTCCTCCTCGATCTCGGCGCTGCCGGTCGACAACATGACCGCTCCGAGCACCTGCTTGTAGCGCTGGATCGGGATCGCGACGCTGAACACCAGGCCACCGGTTTGCGGGTCGCTCCTGATCGCCGAGCCGGTCTCGCCGCGCAACGCTCGCATGACTTCGGCATAGTCCTCGGCGCGCGGAGAAGCGCTTTCACGATAAACCGCGTAGCTGGTGTGACGTGGCAGGATATTGAGAATCCAATCGTATATTTGATCGGCGATCCGCAGCACCGCACCTTCCTTCTCTTGCGGCTGCAATTCGTGAACCTGCACGGCGTCGCCCGGCCCCCGGAGAATTCGACTGTCGGCAATGATGTCGCCCCGCACATCAAACAGCCGAGCCCGGGTGCGCGTTGGCGCTACCAGCCGCCGCATCATCTGGCGAGCCAAGTCGGGCAACAGGACTTCCCCCTCATCGACCGAGTCGAGAACCGCACCCTCGCCGAGCGCAGCGGCAAACACCTCGCCCTGGGTCTTCAACGCCTCGATCTGTTGGCCGATAAGGCTCGCCTGGTATTTCCCGAGGTAGAGAAACCCGCCGGCGAGAAGAGCGAGCGCCAGGACATTGACGGCTAGAATGCGCCGGGTGAGCGGCGAGACCGTCCAGCGCCTGCCTGTTCTCGGCCGCAGATCGGCGGTCGGGCCGGGACCGGGCGCGGCTCTCGCGGCGGATCGAAGGGCGGAAGGATGCTCGGCGACCGCCGAAGGCGACGCAGGCGCGGCGGCGGGCTCAACGGTCGCGGTATCGATACCCGACGCCATAGAGCGTTTCGATTTGCGCGAAATCCGTATCGACGTTCTTGAATTTCTTGCGCAAACGCTTGATGTGACTGTCGATCGTCCGGTCGTCGACATAGATGTGCTCGCCATAGGCCGCATCCATCAACTGGTCGCGGTTTTTGACGTGCCCCGGACGGTGCGCGAGAGATTTGAGGATCAGAAACTCGGTCACGGTCAGCTCGACATGTTCACCCTTCCAGGTGCACAGATGCCTTGCCGGATCGAGAATCAGCTGCCCGCGCACGATGACCGGCTCGCCATGCGAGTTCTCCCGCTCGCGCGCGAGCTCGCCGCGGCGGATCAGGGCCCGAATGCGCTCGATCAAGAGCCGCTGCGAAAACGGTTTTCTGATGTAGTCGTCGGCGCCCATGCGCAGACCGAGCAGTTCGTCGACTTCGTCGTCCTTTGAGGTCAGGAAAATGACCGGGATGTGACTCTGCCGCCGCAGCTGGCCGAGAAGCTCCATGCCGTCCATGCGCGGCATCTTGATGTCGAGCACCGCGATGTCGACCGGTTGCGCGCTCAGACCCTTCAACGCCTCGGTGCCGTCGCTGTAGCAGCGCACCGCAAACCCTTCCGCCTCGAGCGCCATCGACACGGAGGCCAGGATGTTGCGGTCATCGTCGACAAGAGCAATCGTGTTCGGCACCTTTCCCCCAAAATCCTTTTGAGCGGCCGGATGATAGGTGAGCCGTTCCCCGTAAGTGTAAAATATGACGGAATCCGGCAAAGGCAAACCCACTGTTACTATTTTAGTCAGGCGGCCGGCGCTCTATCCCTGCGACATTCACCGGTAAGGGCCTTCGTTTACCTACCTATGGCACCGCGGCGGCGCTTTTTGCGGCGCGGCGCAGCTTGACGCGGCCGTGCCGATGCGGCTCATTTGCCGGGTGAGTGAAACAGAGCTGGACGGCGATCCTGCGAGAATCGGGCGGCAGTTGCTGCGCCGAGCGCAACGCGGGACACTGGCCACGAGCATGCGCGGACTGCCCTACGCGTCACTCGTCCTGATCGCCGCCGATCTCGATGCGAGCCCGCTTCTGCTGCTGTCGGATCTGGCGCAGCATAGCCGGAACATCGCGTTCGATCCGCGGATCTCGCTACTGATCGATGGCACGGCGGGCTACCGGGATCCGCTGACCGGGCCGCGTCTGACCGTGATCGGGCAGGCAAGAGCGATTGAAGAGCCACGCCTTCTCGCCCGCTTCACCGCGCATCACCCGACGAGTACCGTCTACTCCGGTTTCGCCGATTTCCGTCTCTATCGGGTCGCGGTCGAACGCGGGCACCTAGTCGCCGGTTTCGGCCGGATTCACTGGATCGACGGGCGAGATCTGCTGTTTGGCGCGGACTCCGCCTCTCTCGCTGCGGCAGAGCCGGAAATCCTCGGGCACATGAACGAGCAGCATGCCGATGCGATCACCGATTATGCGCGGGGTCTGCTCGGCCGCGCGGGGGCCGAGTGGCGGATGACCGGGATCGATCCGGAAGGCGCCGATCTGCAGCAAGACGGCGAGACTGCCCGGCTCGACTTTCCGGCCCCGGTGCTGACTCCCGCGGCGGCGCGTGCCGCGCTTATCGAACTCGCCCAGAAGGCGCGGAAATAACGCCTCCGTTGAGGGAATTTTGACACGGTCGCCCGTGTTGTGGTACGGCGCTAACCTGGGCCGGTGGTGCGGATGCAAAAGGGCCCGGTCTCAGGAGGAGGAAGCGTTCGATGACGAAGACGATCCGATGACCGGAAAGAAGAGCCGCTTCGGCCTCGACCGGCAAGGCATGCACCACCTCGGGGCTGTGCACTGGAACCAGTCCGCGCCAGTGCTTTACGAACGCGCCGTCCAGCGGGGCGAGGGCGAGCTGGCCTCGGGCGGCAGCTTCTCGGTCTCGACCGGTCTCTTCACCGGCCGCACCCCACGGGACAAATACATCGTCGAGGAGCCCGGCACCAAGGATACGGTGGACTGGGGCAAGATCAACCAGCCGATCTCGCCCGAGCAGTTCTCGAGCTTGCATCAGCGGCTGCTCGCCTACCTGCAGGGCCGCGAGCTCTTCGTCCAGGATCTTTACGCCGGCGCCGATCCGGACTACCGGCTGCCGGTGCGGGTGGTCACCGACAGCGCCTGGCACAGCCTCTTTTCGCGCAACATGTTCATTCGCCCGCCGGCCGACGAGCTGCCGGGATTCGAGCCGGCTTTTACCATCCTGCACGCCCCGAAATTCCTCGCGGTCCGCGAGCAGGACAGGATCAATTCCGAGGTCTTCGTTCTCGTCAATTTCGCTGAGCGGCTGGTGCTGATCGGCGGCACTCAATACGCCGGCGAGATCAAGAAATCGGTTTTCGGGTATCTCAATTTCGTGTTGCCGGCGCGCGGCGTATTGCCGATGCACGCTTCGGCCAATGTCGGCCCAAAGGGCGACTGCGCGATCTTTTTCGGGCTCTCGGGGACCGGCAAGACGACCCTCTCGGCCGACCATTCGCGCACCCTGATCGGCGACGACGAGCATGGCTGGAGCCCCCGGGGCATCTTCAATTTCGAGGGCGGCTGCTACGCCAAGGTGATCAACCTTTCGCCGGTCAACGAGCCCGAGATCTACGCGACGATCACCCGCTTCGGGACGGTGCTCGAAAACGTCGTGCTGCATCCGGAAACGCGGATGCCCGATGTCGACGACCAGAGCCTGACCGAGAACACCCGAGCCTGCTATCCGATCGACTTCATCCCGAATGCCGATCCGCGCGGGCTTGCGCCGCACCCCAGCAACGTCGTGATGCTGACTTGCGACGCGTTCGGCGTCATGCCACCGATCGCCAAATTGACCCCCGAGCAGGCGATGTATCATTTCTTGTCGGGCTACACGGCGCGCGTCGCGGGCACCGAAAAGGGGCTCAGTAACGCGCCGGAGGCGACTTTTTCGACGTGCTTCGGCGCTCCCTTCATGCCGCGCCATCCGGCGGTCTATGCGAAGATGCTGGGCGCTCTGATCCGCGAGCACGCGGCGCAATGCTGGCTCGTCAATACCGGCTGGTCGGGTGGCAGCTATGGCGCCGGGCGGCGCATGCCGATCGCCCATACCCGCGCCCTGTTGCGCGCCGCGCTCGACGGCCGCCTCGCCGCGGCGCCGCTCCGCAAGGAGGCGAATTTCGGCCTTTTCGTGCCGGAAAGCTGCCCCGAAGTGCCGGAGGAGGTCCTCGACCCGCGGGGCACCTGGTCCGACAAAAAGGCCTATGACGAGACCGCGCGCGGCCTGACCCAACGCTTCGAGGCCAATTTCCGCGAATACGAGCCCTTCGTCGGCAGCGAGATCAAGGAAGTCGCGATCCGCGCCGCAGCCTAGCCGTTTTTCCCTGCCGCCGGGGAAGCCCGGGAAAAGATCATTCTTCAGTGCCGACTTCAGTGCCGAAAATTCGCTCCTGCAGAGCTGCAGGGATTCGAAATCAGAGGCTTGCGCTCGCTTTCCCCACGCTGGCCGGCACGGAAAACCGTTTCCCTGCCGGCGGACTGGCAGCGAAACGGTTGGGGGAACCCGTCATTCGATAATTGACAATTCTGCGCGTCCTTACAGGGATGCGAAATTGATACAAAATTTTACGCGATTAACCGCGCGCCCGGCAGTTTACCTGACAGTAACCAGCTCAGGGGTTTCCTAATGAACAATACCGCGCAGAAGCCGAGCCGAGTGACGGCGGTATTCCAGGATTCCAGACTGTCGTTCGACCTGGCACGCGGCGCGACATTCGCCCAACTGGCCGAGCGGCTCGGCAGACTGGGCGAAGCCCATGGCGGTCTGCCGTTGTCCGTCGAACTCCGCGTGCCTGTCGACACAGCACGTTAAATGCCGAGGACTCCCAATCTCAATTAACAATCCGCCATTGGCCGCTCGCGTCCCGGCATGCGGTGCCGTAACGCTCGGTTGTGCGGTTGCCTGCTGGTCCAGTGGTCCGATATTCCCGACAATATTGGCCCTGCGCGTTCGTCCAGCCGCGTCGGGGCGTATACGTGATCGGCGGGCTCCCGGCGGGTCCGGCGGGAGTATAGCCGCCTGACCGCTGAGATGGTGTCCCGGGCGCCGGATATGACGCCGGGGCAGGGTAGTAGGGCGGTGGCGGGTAATAGGCCGGCGGCGGATAAGGGTAGGGCGGATAATAGAACGGAAAGCCTATCGGAAAGCCGAAGCCGAAACCGACGAACACACGAGCCTCGGCTGGGGTTGGGGCCGAAACGGCGGCGGCGAAACCGAGCACCGCAACAATCCGCCACAGCACCCAAACCGGCGGTCCGGCCAATTTTCGTGATCATCAGGCACCTCTGAGTGTTGGGTAAGCCGAAGTTAAAATAATTCCGGGCCCAACATGCTACGCAGCCGCGTTTTCAAATGTCCCTCCGAAGCCAGTTTATGACTTGGCTCCGCGAGCGCGTCGCGGATGCCCGCCTGCCACTGCGAGTCACCTTTTGGGATGGGGAAGTCTTCGACTTCGCTGGCCAGCCGCGGGTCACGATCACGCTCCTGACGCCACGGCTGATGCGCTTTTTCCTGACAAGCGATATCGCGCGACTGGGTCGCGCCTATGTCGAGGGCGAGATCGATGTCGAGGGGCGTTTGCAGGACGTCCTGCAAATCGGTATCGCGCTTGCTGAGCGGCTCGGCAAGTTCTCCCGGCTGCGCGTCGTGGCTCGGCTGCTTGGCCGGCGCCGTCGGCATACCACGGCCGGCGATGCGGCAGCGGTGCGCTATCACTACGACGTTTCCAACGACTTCTATCGCCTCTGGCTTGACCGCAACATGGTCTATTCCTGCGCCTATTTCGAAACGGGCGAGGAGGATCTCGATACTGCGCAAGAGCGGAAGCTCGAGCATATCTGCCGCAAGTTGCGGCTTAACGCAGGCGAGCGGCTGTTGGACATCGGCTGCGGGTGGGGAAGCCTGCTGTGCTGGGCGGCGCTGCGCCACCGCATCGAAGCGGTCGGCATAACTTTGAGCGACCAGCAATTCAGCTACGCGCGCGAGCGCGTCACCGCGCTGGGGCTCACCGGGCAAATCGAGATCCGCCGCCAGGATTACCGCGAAGTACCGGGGCAGGCGCTGTACGACAAGATCGTCTCGGTCGGCATGTACGAGCATGTCGGCATCGCGAACCTGCTGGCGTATTTCGGGGCGATCGCGCGACTGTTGCGGCCGGGTGGCATCGCGCTCAACCACGGCATCACCACCACCGATCGCGATGGCCACGCGCAGGGCCCGCCTGGCGGCGAGTTCATCGATCGGCTGGTCTTTCCCGGCGGCGAGGTGCCGCACATCTCGCGGGTGCTATACGAAGTCGCCGGCACGGGGCTCGAACTCCTCGACATCGAGGATCTGCGCCCGCATTACCCGCCGACCTTGCTTCATTGGGCGCGCCGCCTCGAGGCGCAGCGCGACGAGGCAATCAAAGCGGCCGGCGTGCAGCGGTATCGGATCTGGCGAATGTACATGCCGGCCATGGCCTATGCCTTCGATCACGGCTGGCTGTCGGTATATCAGGTCGTTGCGCAAAAGAACCTGACGGGCGGCATGGCCCCGCGGCCCTGGACCCGGAGCTACCAATACGTGCCGAACGCACCCGTGCGGCTCAACAACGGCCTCGACTGGGGCAATCTTTGATAAGTGGAGGCGTTCACATAGGCGCGGGGTCGGATCGAGGAAGGTTGCGCCGACCGACCCGGAGGCGCTAAGACCCGCCGTCATTCAGAAGGAGAAACGGCCGTGGCGCGCGGAACCGACCAACACCAAAATCCGAAATCCAATATCGAGATCGCGCAGGCCGCGGCAATGCGCCCGATCACCGAGGTCGCCGAGAAAAAACTCGGGATCCCGGACGAGGCGGTCTCACCCTATGGCCGATACAAGGCGAAGATCTCGCTCGATTACATCCGCTCCCTTCCCACGCGGCCCTCTGCCAAGCTGATCCTCGTCACCGCGATCACGCCGACACCGGCCGGCGAAGGCAAGACGACGACCTCGGTCGGGCTCAACGATGCACTGAACGTGATCGGCAAAAAGGCGATGCTGTGCCTGCGCGAGGCGAGCATGGGGCCGTGTTTTGGGGTCAAAGGCGGTGCGGCCGGCGGCGGCTACGCCCAGGCCGTGCCGATGGAGGACATCAACCTGCATTTCACCGGCGACATTCACGCGATTGGCGCCGCCAACAATCTGCTCGCGGCGATGGTCGACAACCACGTCTATTACGGGCTAGAACCGCGCATCGATCCGCGCCGGGTCAGCTGGCGTCGCGCGCTCGATATGAACGATCGCGCGATGCGTTCGATCATCTCCTCACTCGGCGGCGTCGCCAACGGCTACCCGCGCGAGGACGGCTTCGACATCACCGCCGCCTCGCAGGTCATGGCGACCTTCTGCATGGCGACTGACCTGCAGGACCTGCAGCGGCGGCTCGGCAACCTCGTCGTCGGCCAGACGCGGGAGCGCAAATCGGTGCGCGCCGCCGAGATCAAGGCGGCGGGGTCGATGGCCGCTCTGCTGAAGGACGCGATCGAGCCCAATCTGGTGCAGACGCTCGAGCACAACCCGGTTTTCATCCATGGCGGTCCGTTTGCGAATATCGCCCATGGCTGCAATTCGGTGATCGCGACGACATCGGCCTTGAAGCTCGCCGACTACGTCGTCACCGAGGCCGGCTTCGGCGCCGATCTCGGTGCCGAGAAATTCTTCGACATCAAATGCCGCAAAACCGGGCTCAAGCCGGATGCGGCCGTCGTCGTCACGACGGTGCGGGCACTCAAGATGCACGGCGGTGTGGAGCGCGACGCGTTGCGCCACGAAAATGTCGGCGCGCTCGAGAAGGGTTTCGCCAATCTTGCCCGCCATCTCGCCAATATTCGTCAATTCGGCGTACCGGCAGTGGTGTCGGTCAACCGCTTCAGCGCCGATACTGCGGCGGAACTCGGACAACTCCAGAGACTGTGCACGGCAGAGGGCGTCAAGGCGATCGTCGCCGATCATTGGGCACAGGGCGGAGAGGGAGCGGTCGAACTAGCCCATACCGTCGTCGATCTCGCCGAGAGCGGCACAGCAAACTTGCGCTTCCTCTATCCGGACGAGATGCCGCTCGTGGAAAAGGTCCGCACCATCGCCCAGCGCATCTATGGCGCCGCCGACATCGAAGCCAGCCAATCGGTCCGCGACCAGTTCAAACAGCTGGAGGATCAAGGCTACCGCCAGTTCCCGGTGTGTATCGCCAAGACCCAGTTCAGCTTCACAACCGACCCCAACGCCAAGGGAGCGCCGAGCGGCCACGTCGTCACTGTGCGCGAGGTGCGCTTGTCGGCCGGCGCCGAGTTTGTCGTCGCGATCTGCGGCGACATCATGACATTGCCCGGCCTTCCGCGGGTTCCCGCCGCGAACACTATCGAGGTCGACGCGGAGGGCCGCATCACGGGTCTGTTCTGACACGATCGAACGTGGAAGGAGCTGAACTGAGGGCGTGGCGCCGGTCGGAACGACAGCGGCTATTGGCGCTGCGTACCGCCGCGGCGCACGCAAAACGCCGCAAGTGGGGGCAAGAGATCGACGCGCGGATGCGCTCTCTGTTGGAAGAGCGCCCAGTCGCTGTTCTCGGCGTTTATTGGCCGTTCCAGGCGGAATTCGATCCGCGGCCCTTGATCGGTTGGTTGATCGGTCGCGGATGCGTGGTTGCGCTGCCGGCTGTCGTCGACAAGAAGGGTCCGCTCGAATACCGGACGTGGCGGCCCGGCGAGGAACTCGTCGATGGGGCGTGGAACATCCCGATCCCACAAAGCCGCAATATCGTGATCCCGCACGCCGTGCTGGCGCCTCTGGTCGGTTTTGATCGGCAATGCTATCGCTTGGGTTATGGCGGCGGTTTTTTCGACCGCACCCTGGCGGCGCTGTCACCGCGGCCGCTGGCGATCGGCGTCGGCTTTGAGCTGTCGCAAATCGAGACCATTCACCCGCAGCCCTTCGATGTCCCGATGGACATCATCGTCACCGAGGCTCGAATCCGGCATCGTTGATCGAACCGCGCGGCCGATGGCCAAATCCGGCAGACCCTCACCCGCCTCGCTGCGCTCGCCACCCTCTCCCGCAGTGCGCGGCGGAGGGAAGCGTGGGGAGGGTCGGGGTGAGGGGCACTTTTTGGAGGAGCGCATGCCGCTAGAGACCCGGCCGGTAGAGAGCAGCTTCGCCCGCGAATTGCTGGGATTGCGCCTGTGGGAGCCGCTGGATGATATTTGGGCCGATAAGCTGCGCGACATGTGGGCACGCCACCCGGTGCTGGTCGTCCGCCGCCAGGCTCTCTCCGAGCGCGAACTGGCCGATTTCAGCGCCCTTTTCGGTCCGCTCGAACGCGTGGTCCGTACCGAGTGGGCCTCACCCGTCGTCCCGGAAGTCGGCCTCATTTCGAACTTGAAGGACGGGCAGGCACAACCGATCGGCGGGCTGGGCGATGGCGAGCTCCAATGGCACTCCGACCAGTCCTATATGATGAACCCGGCGACCGGAGCCGCGCTATACGCGGTCGAGCTGCCGCCCGAAGGCGGCATGACGTCATGGGTGGATTTGGCCGCCGCCTACGCTGGGCTGCCCGACCGGCTCAAGCGGCTGGTCGAGGGCCGGCAGGGGATCTTCAGCTACGCAAAGCGGCTGGCCGGCTATCAGGGGGTCGACCGGGTGATCTCGTCGGAAGCAAAACGCAAGACGCCGCCCGTTTTGCATCCGCTGGTTCACACCCATCCGGTAACAGGCGGAAGAGCACTCTATCTCAACTCCACGACGACAATTGGGATCGCGGAAATGGACGACGCGTCGGGCTCCGCTCTTCTCGACGAAATCTACAGTTTCGCGACCCGGCCCGAGTTTGTTTATCCTCACGAATGGCAAGTCGGCGATGTCGTGATGTGGGATAACGGATCGACGATGCACAGGCGGGAACCGTTCGACCCGACGGCGCGCCGCCTGATGAAGCGGACGACGATCTTTCTGTCCCGCGAGCGCCATATCGTCCCCGAGGGCTGTCTCGCAGCAGAGGAGGCGGTGGCGTGAGTGCACCGACCGATCGTAATTTGGAGCCGGAACTGGTCGAGAAGGCAAAACGCGTTCTGCCCGGCGGGACGTTCGGCAACTTCCCCGGCGACATCGTGATCCGAGAAGGCCGCGGCGGGCGGGTGTGGGACGAAAGCGGCAAGGAGTACGTCGATTTCCTGTTGGGTTCCGGGCCGATGCTGGTCGGTCACGCCCATCCGGAGGTCACCGCCGCCGCCCAGGCGCAGGTCGCGCAGGGCACGACCTTTTTCGCCAATAACCGGTACGGGATCGAGCTCGCCGAGGCCATTGTCGACGCCGTGCCCTGCGCCGAGCAGGTCCGGTTTGTCAGCACCGGGTCCGAGGCCGATCTCTATGCGATGCGCGCCGCTCGCGCTTTCCGCAAGCGCGACAAGATCCTCAAATTCGAGGGCGGCTATCATGGCATGAGCGATTATTCGCTGATGAGCCTCGCCCCGAGGCGGCCGGGCAACTTCCCGCAGCCGATCCCGGATTCGGCGGGCATCCCGCGCAGCCTGCGCGACGAGATCCTGGTCGCCCCGTTCAACGACCTCGAGGTCGTCGCCGGCCTCGTGCGCGAGCACAAGGACGAGCTGGCCGGCGTGATCGTCGAGCCGCTCCAGCGTATCATCCCGCCTGCACCCGGCTTTCTCGAAGGGCTGCGCAAGATCACGGCGGAAAACGGTGTCGTCTTGATCTTCGACGAGGTGGTGACCGGGTTCCGTCTCGCTTATGGCGGCGCACAGGAATATTACGGCGTGGTTCCCGACCTGTGCACCCTCGGCAAGGTGATCGGCGGCGGCTTTCCACTCGCCGCGATTGCCGGGCGGGCCGAGATCATGGCCCATTTCGACCGCGGTGCCGTCGGCGAGGATGGGTTTCTGATGCAGGTTGGCACGTTGTCCGGCAATCCGGTCGCGGCGGCGGCCGGTCTCGCAACTCTGGAAATCCTCAAACGGCCGGGAGCTTACGAGCGCATTTTCGCGACTGGCCGCGAACTGATGGGCGCTCTCGCCGAGCTGGTGAAGTCGAACGGCATGACCGCGCAAGTGACCGGTGAGCCGCCGCTGTTCGATGCGGTGTTCAGCAGCGAACCAGTGCGCGATTATCGCGGCGCCTTGCGGGGCGACGCCGAGATGCTGCGCCGGTTCAATGCGCTGCTGCGCGACCGGAGCGTATTGAAGGGCGAGCAGAAATACTACGTGTCCCTCGCTCATACACCCGACGATATCCGGCACACCTGCGAAGCATGGGCCTCGGCGATCGAAGTCCTCGCCGCCGGCTGACCCCTCCTCTGCTTTACCGAAGCACCCGGGCGAGACGATCGCCCCGGGTGCTGAGCTCCTTGAATAGCCGCCGCGCTTCCGGTTCGGAGAGCCAACCCTCCGCCGCCATTGCCTTTGCCATACCTTCGGCGGTCATCGGCTCGCCTTTCCGTTCACCGGGCATCATCGGATAAATTCGGCCGGCCCGCCTTTCGGCTACAGCAAAACGGGATCCGGTGCGGATCAACAGAAAGGAGCCGTGCTCCTCAACGATGTCGAACCTAGGGGCAGCGTTGTCACTCATTGCCGGCGCTCCTCGATTTCGTCCAACACCGCCTCCGGAGCTACATCTTCCTTGAGCTCTTCGACCTCGGCGTCGAACTCGGTTTGGATACCCAGCCGGTCGACGACCGCGGACAGCAGTGCGGTGAGTTTGGTGACCTCGTGCTCCGCAAGCAGGCTGATTTGCAGATCGAGCTCGGCGCGCTTATCAGCCACGGCGCTCATCCGGTTCTGCGTGATCAAGATAAAGGTGGAAAGAAAGATCGCCTCGACCGACGCCACCATCGCCAAGATCACAAAGGAAGGGTCGAATTTCGGTACCCCTGGCACGGCGCCGAGATTGGCCAGGATCCAGAAGCCATATACAACGACGTGCACGTAGACAAATTTCATGGTCCCGCTGAAGCGGGTGATCGCGCCGGCGATGCGCTCTTCCAATGTCGCCGTCGCCTCCTCGCGCTCTCGGCGCTCCTGGAGCATCCGGATGTTGCGCGCCAGAACCGAGGCCAGCCCCGGCGGCTTTGGCGAAAGTGTGGTCGGCCTCTGCTTCGATCGTGCGGCTTGCCCGGCCAATGCTGCTTCCCATTGTCTTCTTGTGTTCAAGAGAACACGACGATGAGGGGCGAGGGTTCCCCGGCAGCTCGGTGCCAAGCTGCATCGCGCACTCACAGAGGGAGATTTCGATGAGCGGGCAATTTGTCGACGTCGCAACCGGACGCGGTTATCTCGCGGTCCCGGAGAAAGGTAACGGGCCGGGGCTGCTGTTACTCCCGGATGTCTCAGATGATGACCGGGAGCTGCGCGAACTCAGCCATTTTTACGCCGCCGAGGGCTATGTCGTGCTTTGTCCCGAGGTCTCTGTCATCTCCAACGGAGCCCGGGACATTGTGGCCGCCGTCGCGGCTCTGCGCGCCCTTAGCGAATGCACCGGGAAAGTCGGCGCGCTCGGCTTCGGGCTCGGCGGCAAGCTCACCTATCTCGCGGCGGGGGAAGCTAATATCGACTGCGCCGTTTCCTACTATGGATTTTACATCGATGATATCGGTCTCAGCTTCGTCTCACGAATCGGCTGTCCGTTCGTTTTCCACTTTGCCGGGAAAGACCCGCGAACCCCGCCGGAGGCGGTGGCCCGGGTGCAAGAGGCTTTTGCCGGCCGTCCGGATGTTGCGATTTATGTTTATCCCGGCGCCGCGCCCGGATTCGATCGCCCCACCAAGCCGAATTATCAGAAGCAAGCGGCCGGGCTCGCCCATTCGCGCTCGATTGCGCTATTGCGCCGGGTGATGGGGCCGCACTACGACCTCGAAGGTCTTTGGGAGATGCACACGACCTCCGAGTTCGGCACCCGCGACGTCGCCGCGACAATGCGCACGATGGTCGCCGACCCCGCATTGCCTCGCCTGAAATGTTCCCGGAAGCTGAGATGTTGCCTCATCTGATTTGCTCCCGACCGATGTTCATCGGCGGGGCTGGGGATGAGGCAGATCAGCATGGCGGCGCGTGACGAGTTAGTGGCAGCGATAGCAGGGCGGTATGCTCAAGGGAACCGGAGTGAGCGGAGTCGGATTCTGGACGAGTTCACAGCGGTTACTGGCTTTCACCGCAAGCACGCGATGCGTCTGTTGCGGGCCGGGCAAGTGAGCCGACGTAGTGGTCCGCGGCCTGGCCGTCGGGTTTACG
The DNA here is from genome assembly GCA_963788085.1 of uncultured Alphaproteobacteria bacterium. Taxonomy (GTDB): domain Bacteria; phylum Pseudomonadota; class Alphaproteobacteria; order ATCC43930; family CGMCC-115725; genus AP-15. Next base: position 74,025 of record CAWBFS010000046.1, on the reverse strand, counting down.
ATGAGGCGGTGCGCGAGGCGTTGATCGTGGTCTGGGAGGCATCCGACCGGATCTGCGGCAAACGGCTGCGGCCACTGCTGCCGATCCTAGTCGGGGCAATGGAGCAGCACGGCCACTTGCAGCTGGTGCCGGAGGTGCGCAGCAGATTGCTGGCGATCAGCGCGGCGACAATCGATCGGGCATTGCGTGATATCCGGCAGCGGGCGGGAACAGCAACGCGCCGCCGGTCGCCCCCTTCGGCGGCGATCAGGCGCAGCGTGGCGGTGCGCACGTTTGACGGCTGGGACGATCCATCGCCCGGGTTTGTCGAGGCAGATCTGGTCGCTCATAGCGGGCCGGTGGCGAGGGGCAGCTTTGTGCAGACCTTGGTGCTGACCGACATCGCCACCGGCTGGACCGAATGCGCGCCGCTGCTGGTGCGCGAACAGCGGCTGCTGACGGAGGTACTGGGCGAATTACGCAAGCTGCTGCCGTTCCCACTGCTCGGGTTGGACACCGACAATGACAGCGTGTTCATGAACGAGACCGTTCGAGATTATTGCCAGCAGGCCGGGATCGAGTTCACGCGCTGCCGCCCCTATCGCAAGAACGACCAGGCTTGGGTGGAGCAGAAGAATGGCGCGGTCGTGCGCCGCACCATCGGCTATCGCCGCTTCGAGGGCCTGGAAGCCGCAGCCGCGCTGGCGCGATTGTATGCCGCGATGCGCCTGTTCGTGAACTTCTTCCAACCCTCGTTCAAGCTGGCCGCGAAGACGCGTGACGGCGCAATGGTCCGGAAGCGCTATCACCCCCCGGCGACACCCTGTCAGCGGCTCTTGGCGGACCCCCGGACGAACGAGGAAGTGCGGCGCCGCATTCACGAGCTGCGTGCGTCGTTGGACCCGGTTCGACTGCTGCAGCAAATTCGGGCGGCCCAGCAGCAGCTGGTCGACATCGCGGATAGGCCGGCCCTCGGTGAAACGGCGAAACCGACCTCACCGACATTGGAGGAGTTCCTCTCGAGTTTGCGCACAGCATGGAAAGACGGTGAGGTCCGCCCGACCATCATAGCAAAGGCGAAGCGCAAGCGATTGAGGCGTCGGCCCGATCCATTCGCGGCAGTCACGACCGAACTGCGAGAATGGTTCGAGACAGAGCCGTGGCATACATCGCGCGAGCTGTTGGAGCGGTTGCAGGCTCAGTACCCCGGCGTCTACCCGGAGGGTCAGCTACGGACACTGCAGCGTCGGCTAAAAGATTGGCGCCGAGAAGCTGCGCACCGAATGGTATTCGGAACCATGACGGTCGATCCTGGCGATGCGCCTCGGGACGATGAGGGCAGGCTGCTCAGCAATCGTGCGAACGATCATTTCAGCGATCCCCAAGGCGGCGCGAAGAGCCCTGTGGATTTGCCGCTGCGCTTGGACGACGCAAGGGCGTCGCCCACAACTCCACAGGGCCAACATCAGTAAGCATTGATTTATTAAATGGAAGAGGAGCTGTGGCCCGGCCGGAGGCCAGTGAGGCAACGGGAGCATGCTTGGTGAGGCAACGCTCGACGCGTTGGGAACATTTCTCGGTGAGGCAATACGAGCCCTACGTCAATCACATCCCGGTCATGACCGGAGGCGTCGGTCAATGCGACCTTGCCCGCTTTTACGCGCACCATTTCATTCCGAAATTGCCACCCGACACCAGGCTGGTGCCGATCTCGCGCACCGTCGGCGCCGACCGGATCGTCGACGAGATGTTGCTTTGCTTCACGCACGACACCGAAATCGATTTTCTGCTCCCCGGCGTGCCGCCGACCGGCAAATATGTCGAGGTGCCGACGGTGGCTATCGTCAATTTCCGCGGCGACAAGATCTGTCACGAGCACATCTATTGGGATCAGCTATGGCCGGAAGTTGGTGACGGCGTGACGTGGTAAGGCGGCGTATCGTGGTGGTGTTCAACGCCTCCACTTCTCCAATGAAGGAGTGATACGCCGTGTCCGACAGTAACGTGATCAAGCTCGCCCAGCCAGGGGCCTTTACCGATTCCCTGACCGAGATCCTGCGCAATGGGGCGCGAGCGCTGCTGACCCAGGCGGTCGAGGCGGAGGTTGCTGACTTTCTCGCAACCCATGCCGATCTCAAGACCGAGACGGGCCAGCAGCGGGTCGTCCGCCACGGCCATCTTCCGCAACGCGAGATCATGACCGGCATCGGGCCGGTCGCCGTTCGCCAGCCGCGGGTACGCGACCGCGAAGCTGCCGAGGGCGAGCGCATCCGGTTCTCGCCCTCGATCGTGCCGCCGTACGCGCGGCGATCGAAGAGCCTCGAGGTGCTGATCCCTGTCCTATACCTGAAGGGCATCTCTAGCGGCGACTTCGAGGAAGCGCTGGCGGCCCTCCTCGGCAAGGAAGCGAGCGGTCTATCGGCCTCGACCATCGCCCGCCTCAAGGAGGCGTGGACCGAGGAGCATACGCGCTGGCAGAAGCGCGATCTGTCAGCAAAGCGCTACGTCTACTGCTGGGCCGACGGCATCCATTTGGAGGCTCGGCTCGAGGAGCAGGCGCAGTGCATTCTGGTCATCATCGGCGCGACGCCTGAAGGCAGGAAAGAACTTGTCGGCTTCACCGATGGCATGCGCGAGAGCTCACAATCCTGGCGTGATCTGCTGCTCGATTTGAAGCGTCGCGGGCTGACAACGGCGCCGCAGATTGCGGTCGCCGACGGCGCGCTCGGGTTCTGGAAGGCGCTCGGCGAGGTGTGGCCGACAACCCGCGAGCAACGCTGTTGGGTGCACAAGACCGCGAACATCTTGAACAAGATGCCGAAGAGCCTGCACACCAAGGCCAAGCGTTCGCTGCAGGAGATCTGGATGGCGGAGACCAAGAAGGATGCCGTTAAGGCATTCGAAGCCTTTGTCGAAACCTATCAGGTCAAATACAAGAAAGCGACCGATTGCCTGATCAAGGATCGCGATGCGCTGCTGGCGTTCTACGACTTCCCGGCCGAGCACTGGAAGCACTTACGAACGACGAACCCCATTGAAAGCACCTTCGCCACCGTCCGGCACCGCACCATCCGATCAAAAGGCTGCCTGTCGAACAAGACCGCGCTCGCCATGGTCTTCAAACTGGTCGAAGGCGCCCAAAAGAATTGGCGCCGCCTCGACGGCCACAACCAGTTGCCAAAACTGATCCAGGGTGTCAAGTTCACCGACGGGATCGAGGTCATCGGCAATCCTGCCGCGCCTCAAGCCCAAGCCGCCGCCTGATCCTTCAGGCCGTCACCAAAATTCGGCGATAGCTCTGTCGGCTCGCGAGCGTGCTCGTTCAGGTCGGGCTGCTCGACGCTAAGGGTCTGCCCGTCGCCGGCATCGGCACCGCGAAAAAGCTGCTGGACGAGACCCGTCCCTCGAACACGCTCATGAAGCGGTGGGCACAGAGCGCGCCCGAGGGCGAAAATAGTTAACGCATGCTGCGGGTTTGGTTCCGCTGCTCAGCCGCGGGCCAGGGCGTAGACCTGAGTGCCGCCGGGCGGGCGCGGATGAGTGGTCCAAGTCTCGCCGCCGTCGCGGCTGCTGTAGACCTCGCCGCCATTGGTGGCACAGGACATACACGCCGGCCGCCGCTCGTCGAAAGCCAGGGTGAACATCGTGTGCGGCGGCTGCAGCCCCAGATCGACGCGGGTCCAGCTATCCCCGCCGTCGGAGCTCCTCAGCAATACGCCGACATCACTTTGGAAGCCGCCTCCCGCCGCCACCCAGATCTTGCGCGGATTACCCGGGACCTCGCGGATGTCCCGGCAATAGATCTGCCCCTTGGGATTGAGCGGCTCGAGCGGCACGGTCCGCCAGTGGTCGCCGCCGTCGGCGCTGTGGAACATGCCGGCCCGGCCGATCGCGTAAACCGAGTTCGGACGCCAGCGGCTGGCCAGCACGCCGTGCATGTCGACGGTGTCGTCGTTGACGTATTGGCCATGGCTCAGATTTTCCCAATGCTCGCCGCCATCTGTCGAGCGCAACGTGCCGCCGACCTCGATCGCGGCATAGATCAGCTCGGGGTCGGCAGCGCTCGCATCCATTTTCAGCACCCGCTTCGCCGGGTTGGCGCCCGGAGCGGTGGTGATCTCCGGAAACCGCACGCTGACCGGCAACCGGGTCCAATGCTCGCCGGCATCGTCGCTGCGGTAGATCTCGCAATTCTCGTACCCGATGAACATCACGTCGGAGTCGTACGGATGAAACAGCACCGACCAGACCGGCAGCCCGTGATCGGGCAGGTCGACCTTCTCCCAATGATCGCCCCGGTCGACGCTGCGGTAGGGGCCGGATTGGGTCCCGGCATAGACGATTTCGGGTTTCAGCGGGTGCACTGCCAACGCGCGCACCGCCGGAGCCTCGGGCAAGCCGTGCTGCAAGACTTCCCACTCGTCGCTGCCCTCGGCGAGGCGAAAGAGGCCCGTATGCACCGCGCGGCCGGGTGCGGTCTCGCCCGCCAAACCAAGATACAGATAAGCCCCCCGATCGTTCAGTCGGTCGGATGACATGTGACCTCCTTCCTTGCATGGTGTGCTCGAGGCGATTCAGCTTAGCCGGCGGCGCGTAGCGCCCGCCATACTTTCTCCGAGGTCGCCGGGCCTTCCACCGAAGGCGCGCCGATACGCGCCAATGCGTCGTTGACGGCGTTCATCACCGCCGGGATCGCGCAAAGCGTGCCGGCCTCCCCGACGCCTTTGACGCCGAGCGGGTTGCGGTCGGTGAAGGTCGGGTTGTTGGCGAGCTCGAAATGGCAGAAATCGCTGGCGCGCGGCATTGCGTAATCCTGGAACGAGCCGGTCAGCAGCTGACCGCTCGACTGGTCATAGACCAGATCCTCCATCAGCGCCTGGCCCGCGCCCTGGACAATCCCGCCATGGATCTGCCCCTCGCAGAGCAGCGGGTTGAGAACTGTGCCGACATCGTCGACCGCGACGTAGCGGGTCAAGGCGACTTCGCCGGTCTCCTCGTCGATCTCGACCTCGCAGCAATGCGCACCGCTGGGGAATGTCGCGCAGCCGGGCGGACCAAAATTGGCCCGCTCCGAGAAGCCGGTCTCGATGTCGCTCGGCAGATGTGCGGAGTCGAAGGATTGCTTGCGCGACCTCGACGATGCCGACCGACCGGTCGGTGCCGGCAATCGTGAATTTGCCGTCGGCGAATTCGACGTCGTGCGTCCCCGCTTCCATCATATGGGCGGCGATCTTCCGCCCCTTGTCGATCAGCCGGTCGGCGGCAACGACGATCGCCGAACCGGCGAGCTGCGCCGAACGCGATCCGAAAGTGCCGATCCCCATCGTCACGAGATCGCTGTCGCCGTACCGGTAGCGGATCAGATCGGAATCGATGCCGAGCTTTTCCGAAAGCACCTGCTTGAAGGTCGTCCCGTGGCCCTTGGCCGTGATCCATGCTGCCGGTCATCAAGCACGACGCCGCCCGACGGGTCGAAGCGGATCTCGGCATGCTCGTAATCGCGGCCGCCCGAGGCGGCGACCGCTGTTGCCACGCCGAGGCCCAGCAGTTTGCCACGGTTTTTCGCGCCTACGCGGCGTTCGGCGACCCCGCCGTAATCGGCCAAACTGAGACAATCGTCCAGGTTCTTGACGAAATCGCCGCTGTCATAGGTTTGCTGCAATACCGTCGTGAACGGCATCGCCTCGGCCGGGATCGTATTGCGGCGGCGCAGCTCGGCTGGCTCGATGCCGAGCTCCTGCGCGGCCTTGTCGATGATCGTCTCGATCACATAGATCGGCTCGGGCCGGCTGCCGCCGCGGTAGGGGGCGATGCTCATCGTGTTGGTCAGCACCGCGATCACTTGCGCGTGAACCGCCGGGATGCCGTAAGTATTGACCAGACAGCCGAGCCCGATGGTCAGCGGTATGGTCGGGCGATCGGTCGAAAAATAAGCGCCGATCGCCGCCTTCCACTGCGCCCGCAGCGCCAGAAACCGCCCTTCCCTGTCGAGCGCCAACGCAGTCTCGACGACGCTGCCGCGCCCCTGCTCGTCGCTCAGCAACCCTTCACTGCGCTCGGCAATCCAGCGAACCGGCCGTCCGGTCACCTCGGACGCCCAGAGCGAGAGCCCATATTCCGGATAGCAGCCGCCCTTCATGCCAAAGCCGCCGCCCATATTGTCGCAGACCACCCGGAACTGGTGCTGCGGCAGTCTTGAAGATGCGATCGGCCAATGCCGCCCGGGTGGCGTGCACCGACTGAATGGTGCAGCGGATCGTATAGCGGTCTTGATCCGGGTCGTAATGCGCGAGGCAGCCGCGCGGCTCCATGCTGTTCGCCGTGACCCGGTTGATCGGGATCGTGTGGCGGACAATGCGATCAGCCTTGGCAAAGGCGTCGTCAACCGCGGCCTTGTCGCCGACCTCGTGAAAGAACGCCTCGTTCCCCGGGTTCTCCTCCCAAACCGCCGGCGCATCCGCCGCAAGCGCAGCTTCGGCGCTGATTGCCGCGGGCAGCGGCTCGTAGCTGATGTCGATCAGTTCGGCCGCATCCTTTGCCTGGTTCAGCGTCTCGGCGACGATGAACGCAACCGGATCTCCGACATAGCGGACGCGACCACGCGCCAATAACGGCTGTGGGCAGACAAAGGCGGGGGCGCCGTTGCGCCGCCTGCGGCGGACTTGCGGCATCAGAGTGCCGAGACCGCGGCGGCGCAGATCCTCGCCAGTGAATACCGCAAGCACGCCGGGCGCGGCCGGCGCATGCCGCGATGTCGATCTTGCCGATGCGGGCATGCGCGTGCGGCGAGCGCAGCACATAGCCGCGCGCTTCGTTCGGCTCCCTGACGTCGTCGACATACCGGCCTCTGCCTTTGAGGAGGCGCAGATCCTCTTCTCTGCGCACCGGCTGCCCGATCGCTTGCACGCTCATGATCTCGACCCCCGTCTCTGCTAACGCCGTCCACCACCCCCGCCGGCGCGGGCAATGCCGAAACTAGGGCCAAAACCGCGGGCGAAACCGTGCCCGAAGCCGCGAGGAAAGCCATAATGGAAATGGTGGAACCTCTGCACGACGACGATCGACGGCGCGAGGCCAAAATACCAAGGCGCGCCGAGCCAATACGGAAAGAACTCGGGATACGCGTAGTCGACCGGGTACGGGTAGTCGTAGGGGTAGGGCGAGGACGCGGGCGGCGGCACCTGGTAGACCTGCGTCGGCAGCCCCGGCGTATTCTGCGTGATCTTCCAGCTCCCGTCGGGTTGCGGGCAGGCCTCGATGAAGGCCTGCCGCGGCTGCCCGTCTACCGTGAGCGGAGCCGTATAGCTGCTGCAGGGCGGCTGATTGGGTGGGGACCGGCTCGGTAGTGGCTGTGCAGGTGGGGCTCGCCGCGGCGGCCGGCTGGCCCGGCGGCTCCAAGACATAGTTTTGGGCCGGCAATCCGGGCGTGTTCTGCACCACTTGCCAGCTGCCGTCCGGCTGCTCACATGCTTGGCCCCTGGCCTGCTCCGGTCTCCCGCCCGCCGCTACCGGCGTGGCGAAGTCGTGGCATACGGGCTCTGCTGGTGGCACGGCCGCAACCTGGGTACCCTCGGGTGGAGGTTGACAAGCCGCGCAAGCGAGCGTCGCCGCCAGGATCGAGATGATGCGTTTCATTGGCGCAGCTCCGCCTCTCACCGCCCTTCACCGCTCGCAAATCGTCATTCCGGGGCGCCGCGCAACGGCGAGCCCGGAATCCATATTCCAGAGGCTGGTGTTCATGGATTCCGGGCTCGCGACCTTGAGCCGCGCCCCGGAATGACGGCACCTTTGAGGGCAAACCACGATACCTTCAAGCCCTTGCCGTTGGATCGTCGCCGAGCTTGATCAAGAGCTTGCCGAAATTACGGCCGTTCAGCAGTCCGATGAAGGCCTCGGGCGCCCGGTCGAGACCCTCCACGATGTCCTCGCGGTATTTCAGCTCGCCGCTGCGCACCAGCGGGGCCGCCATCGCGCGATACTCGCCGAAACGCTGCCACTGGTCACTGACGATGAAGCCCTGGATCTTGAGCCGCTTGCGAACTGCTGCCATCAGATTGGGACCGGGGCGCGGCTCGACGTCGTTGTATTCCGAGACCATGCCGCACATCACCATGCGGCCGAAATCGTTGAGCCTCGGGAACACCGCTCTGCTGGACCGCGCCGCCGACATTCTCCCAATAAACGTCGATGCCTTTCGGGCAGGCGCGATCGAGCGCGGCTCCCAGCTCTGCCGAGCGATGGTCGATGCAGGCTGTCGAAGCCGAGCTCGCTTTCGACATAGCGGCATTTGTCGGCACCGCCGGCAATACCGACGACCCGTGCGCCGTGACGCCTGGCGAGCTGCCCAACCACTGCGCCGACCGCCCCCGAAGCGGCCGAGACGACGACAGTCTCGCCGCGCTGCGGCCGGCCGATTTCGCTGAGCCCGACATAGGCGGTAAGCCCCGGCATGCCCAGTACGCCGAGCGCCGTCGACAGCGGCGCCTCGTTGGGATCGAGCTTGATGAGGTCCTTTGCCGGCACCGCGCTGTAGAGCTGCCAGCCGTAGCCGCCATAAACATAATCGCCCTCGCGAAAGCCGGGATCGCGCGAGCGCACGACCTGTCCGACGACCCGACCCTCCATGACGGCGCCGATCTCGACCGGCTTCGCATAGGAGCGTGCCCCGCTGATGCGGCCGCGCATATAAGGGTCGAGCGAGAGATAGATGCCGCGCACCAGCGCCTCGCCATCGTCCGGGTCGGGGATCGGCCCATCGGCAATGTCGAAATCAGCGGTTGTCGGCGCGCCGGTCGGGCGCCGTTTCAGCAGCACCTGTCGATTGCGGTTTTCCATTGCCCTGTTCTCCTCCCTGCGAGGCGATCTAAAATTAACCGATCGCCTCGCCCATTCGAAGCGCCATCGACACGATACAACCGAAAGGAGGCACGTTATGGAACCCACACTGCGCAACGCCGCCCGCGAGCGGCTCGAGGCCGGCGAATTGGCGCTCGGAGTCGGCATTCGCCAGAGCCGCACAGTCGATATCGCATCGATCATGAAGGCCTGCGGCTATGACTGGCTGTTTCTCGACCTCGAGCACAATTCGATGGACCTCGACACCGCGGTGCAGATCTCGGTCGCCGCGCTCGGCGCCGGGATCGCGCCGATCGTGCGGGTTCCGGCCAGGCAGTTCTGGCTCGCCACCCGGGTGCTCGACGGCGGCGCGCTCGGCATCGTCATGCCGCATGTCGACACTTCCGAGGAAGCGCGTGAGATTGCCGACCGGCTGCGCTATCCGCCGCAAGGCCATCGCTCGATAGCGGGCGGGTTGCCGCATTTCGGCTATGTTCCGATCGCCGCCGGCACTGCCTGCGCCGCGATAAACGCCGCGACCCTTGTCGTCGTGATGCTGGAAACCCCGCAGGCGATAGCCAACGCGCCGGCGATCGCTGCAGTGCCGGGCATCGACTCGCTGCTGATCGGCACGAGCGATCTGTCGATGGAGCTCGGCATTCCCGGCCAGTTTGGCGACGAGCGCATCGTCGATGCCTACCGCACTGTCGTCGAGGCGTGCAACGCCCATGGTAAGTTCGCCGGAATAGGCGGCGTCTACGAAGAGAGCCTGATGCGACGCTATATCGGGATGGGCGCTCGGCTAGTGCTGGGGGGCGGCGATCTCGGCTTTATGACCGCTGCCGCGACCGAGCGAGCAAAGCTGCTGCGCGACTGCCGCTGAACGCGATTTCGCCGGATGCGGGCGGTCGCACCGCATCCGAGATTCGCGCCGCGGTTCTGGCTTGACAAAATTCACGATTTGTTCTATGCTACTGGAATATTCGGAAGCGTTGATAGTCTAACGAGCCGGTAACATAGTGCCGATCAAGGCTCAGATCTGATGAAATTACATTGCTTTGCACTGAATAGTGATCCACCAAAGATTGCGCCGGCTCGTGCTTCCCGCCAATGGATGGATGATTTTCCGGACCGCCACGCTTATCGCTGTCTGCCGTTGTCGATTGCCAACGCGCATGGTTGGGACATTCTCTGCCCAGTCGCTGTCGCGATCGACTGGAACGGCGGCCCGCGGACTGCAAGATTTGACGGTTCGCGCGCTCCAAACCATGCCCGACGGAAGACCGGTCTCGGCTTTTTGCCGGTCCCATTTCTCCAGCGGCATTGTGACCTTTCATACCGACTACATTTTTCGCACCGACGACGAGTGGGACCTGCTGGCCACCGGTCCCTTCAACTCGCCCAAAGACGGCATTTACCCGCTGACCGGGATCATCGAAAGCAACTGGCTGCCTTATCCGTTCACGATGAATTGGCAAGTCACGAGGCCCGGCACGATCGTCTTCGAAAAGGAAGAACCCTTCTGCTTCATTTTCCCGATCAGGAAGCAGGCGGTGCTCGATTGTGTGCCCGAAATTCACGACATTGCGGAAGACCCGGAGTTGGGGCGGCAGCACAACGCGTTCGCAACCTCCCGCAACGATTTTATGAGGCGCTTTTATGCCAATGACCCGGAAGCTCTGAGAAACCCTTGGCTGAAATACTACTTCAAAGGCCGTCACCCTGATGGCGTCGTGGTCGACAATCACATCAACAAGCTGCGCGTAGCATCACCGATCGACAAACGTCGCGCAGCTCCGCTCGAATGAAGCCGGTGATCCAGATTGGAGTGGGGGCGCCGCCGGACCGTCGTTGGGCGAGCGACAGCCCACTCAACAGAATGGCCCGAGGCCAAAGCCGGCTCAATGAGCTCGGCAGGGCCCGAATTACCCGCGTTGGAAAACTCTGCGACAGCGACGCAGTGCGGCACCCGGCTTGCCCGGAGGATCGGCATTGCTTGGTACTCGCAAGATTTCCTCGACCACACGATCTGCGACGGCTTGTGCGAGGCATTCCGCGACCTGTCGACCAGGATCGTCAATCGCGTTCCAGGCTTTTGGGATGGCCGTTTCATCTGGCATTCAGATGTGTCGAAGGCCTACGGCGAACTAGCCGACCATATGCGAAGTGCACAGCGCCAGGCAGCAGCCCTCGTTACGGAATTCTATCGTCTGACGGAACCGATCTATCCCGACCTGCTGCAAATTATGAGCTGGCCAGTCGGCATTCACATGCCGCCTCATGCCGACAATGCCAATCCCGACGGCTCGCCGCACGCCATGGCGCACCGCGATTTCTCGGCAATCGTCTACCTCAATGACGATTACCAGGGAGGCGAGTTCTATTTCACCGCTCTCGATACAGTGATCAAGCCGAAGAAGGGCATGCTCGTCGCGTTTACCGCCGGCTTTTATCATGAGCATGCGGTGTTGCGGGTAGAGGGGAGTCAGCGATTGACAATGCCCTTCTTCCTCACCTTCGACCGAGACCGCGCGGACCCCTCACTGCTTTAAAGTTTGCGGGTTGCCGGCCTGCGGCGATCAGGGAGCCGCCTCACCGAGAATTGCCTTGGCAGCATGGACGTAGGCACTGGCGAGCTGGCCATCTTGCACCAGCTCTCCAACGTGGCAGTTGAAGGCCTCGCAAATCGCCGCGATCTCGACAAAGCGAATGCGGCGCAGCCCCGGTCTCGATCCGGTGATAGCTCACCCGCGACATGCCGAGGAGATTGGCCGCGTCGTTCTGGGTCAGGCCCAATGTGCGCCGGCGCCGCCGCAGAGCGGAGCGGATGCAGGCTTGGGAATCGTCGGGCCGTCGCATCGTCTTCTCGGAACTCGCGCTGAACAATCCGGCTTCCATCGCAGCGCCAAGGCGTGCGGCTTTTGATCGATAGCGCAATTTGGCTGCCTCTTTTAGGGGGTGGATGTGAGAAATACAATTGCACTAAATCATAATAAATGTCAAGTTTAATCACAATGAATGACGCCGCCTTGACGTATTATGGCGGAAAGCTGGACGATATCCTCAGTTGACGCCGCTTGTCGTGAACCGGAGATACTGATGGACTTTTCGCTCTCTGACGATCTCGTCGAGCTTAAGGAGCGTACCGAGAGGTTTGTGCGAGACAGAATCCTTCCGTTCGAGACCGACCCGCGGCAGACCGCGCATGGACCGAGCGAGGATTTGCGGCGTGAGCTCGTCGCGCTCGGGCGCGAGGCAGGTCTCCTCAGCCCGCATGTCGGCCGCGATTGGGGCGGGCTCGGGCTCGATCACCGCGGCAAGGCGGTCGTATTCGAGGCCGCCGGCTACTCGCCGCTCGGGCCGGTGGCGCTCAACTGCTTCGCGCCCGACGAAGGCAATATGCATCTTCTCGAAGAAGTCGCCGAGCAGCGCCAGAAGGAGCAGTGGCTGCGGCCGATGGCGGCGGGGCAGATCCGCTCGTGCTTTATGATGACCGAACCGGCCCCCGGCGCCGGAGCGGACCCCTCGATGCTGCTGACGACCGCTCGCCGCGACGGTGACGAGTTTGTCATCGACGGGCGCAAATGGCTGATCACCGGAGCGGTCGGCGCCGATCTCGGCATCGTCATGGCGCGCAACGAGAGCGACATGGGTGGACCTGCCGGCGCGACGATGTTCCTGACGCCGATGAGCGCGCCGGGGATTCATATCGAACGGGTGCTGGACACGCTCGACCAATACATGACCGGGGGTCATGCAGTCGTCCGGCTCGACGGATTGCGGGTGCACGAAAGCCAAGTTCTGGGCCGGGTCGGCGAAGGCTTTCGTTATGCGCAAGTGCGGCTCGCCCCGGCGCGCTTGACGCATTGCATGCGCTGGCTCGGCGCCGCGCGCCGCGCGCATGACATTGCGACCGATTACGCCCGGCGGCGCACCGCCTTCGGCAAGCCCATCGGCGAGCATGAGGGCGTCGGTTTCATGCTCGCCGACAACGAGATGGACATCCACCAGTGCCGGCTCGTCATCTGGCACACCGCCTGGATCCTCGACCGCGGCGAGCGAGGCCGGCACGAGTTCGAGCATGGCAAAGGTTATCTGCTCCGAGGCGATCTGGCGGGTCGTCGACCGCAGCATGCAGATCCTCGGCGGTCTCGGCATCACCGACGACACGATCGTCGCGCGCCTATGGCGCGAAGTGCGCCCGTTCCGGATCTACGACGGCCCCTCCGAGGTGCACCGCTGGAGCATCGCCCAGCGCGTGCTGCGCCATGCCGCAGCGAACTGAGGGGTCATTGCGAGGCGGGCCTTGCGCGACGAAGCAATCCCGACCGAAGGGCGTTCGAGCGGCCCGAGATCGCTTCGCTCCGCTCGCGATGACAATCCGAGGGCGGATCTAGAGCGCGTCCCAGAACTCGCGGATTTGCCGGCGCTGGCGCGCGTCGGGCAGAGTGCCAAAGCCGGCACCGAGATTGTCCTTCATATGATCGGGGTTGCCGGTCGCGGGGATTACGCAGGTTACGGTGGGCTCGGCCAGCACGTATTTGAGAAACAGCTCCGCCCAGCTTGCACAATCGAATTCGCGCGCCCAGTCGGGCAATGCATGCCGGCGAACGCGGCGGAACAGATCGCCTCGCTCCAATGGCTGGTTGGCAATGACCGCAACGCTGCGCTCGGCGGCGAGCGGCAGCAGCTCGGTCTCTGCAGCCCGAGCAGCCACCGAGTAGCCGAGCTGCACAAAATCGATGCCGGGCTCGGCTCGGAGAATGCGCGCGAGCTCGGGCAAAGCGCCGGTCGTGTAGTGGGTGATCCCGATGTAGCGCAGCCTCCCCTCCTCCTTCATCCGGCGCAACGTCGCCAGATGGGTGCGCCAGTCCACGAGATTGTGGATCTGAATCAGGTCGATGACCTCGGCGCGCAGCAGCTGAGCCGAGCGCCGCATCTGCTCGCTCCCGCGCTCACGGCCTGTCGTCCATACTTTGGTCGCGAGAAAGCTCTGCGGCCGCGCACCCAATTCGGCCAGCAGATCGCCGGTGACCGCCTCGGCCCGGCCGTACATCGGCGACGTATCGATGATCCGGCCGCCGTCATCGACTAGCCAGCTGCAGCACCTCGCGCAATGGACGCCGTCCGGTCTCATCGGCACCGACGTCAAAGGCGCGCCAAGTGCCGAGCCCGATGACCGGCATCGGCTCGCCCGTCGACGGTATCGGGCGCATCAGCATCGCCGCAGTAGACACTTGGTCAGTACGCCCCGAACTCTTGGACCAGCGCGTCGCGGACCGTATCGAGGTCGAGCCGGTGCTCGGCGATCAGCGGGCTCGTCTCGATGATGATGTCGTCGACATCCTTGATCATCTTGAGGCGCTTGTAGAGGTCCTCGGCATGAAGGCCGAGCCCGTCGCCGAGGATCTCCATGAAATTGACGACCTCGAAGCTGCGCCCGGTGCCGACATCGCAAAGCTCGCGGTGGCAGGCGTGGTAAATCGTGGCGAGCTTCGTCGCCCCGGCATCGCCCACGGCGGCGAGCTCCCGCGCAACGAGGTCGCGCTTGAACTCCGGCAACACCGTGAGGCTGTTGGCCTGGGTCCCGACTCGCGGCACGTCGATCTCGACCAGCTCGACACCCGGTACGATCGCCAGCAGCTTGCGCACGGCCGCCTGCACCGCCGGCAACACCGGCCGCTCGTGCAGAGCGACGCGTTTCTCGACCCGCTGTTTCATTGCACCCGGTGTAGAAGACGACATCGGGCGGGCTTTGGCGCGGCTCCTGCGCGGATTGCCCTCTGACGCGGGCCAATATCTCGGGCGGCAATTGCAGGCGGGACAGGATCCGCACGCCGCGGCTCATCGTCTGAAAGCCCTGCCGCCAGCGCGTGTTGAGCGGCTTGTCGCCGGATTGCGCCCGCGCAAATCCGCGAGCGAGCAGGACCATGAACCGCGTGTCGATGCCCTCGGGGCAGGCCGGAATGCAATTGCCGCTGCCGCTGCACACCGATGCCCAGCGTGCGGCCTCCGGCGTGCTGCTGCCGCCGGTGATCAGGTCGATGATGCAGGCCGCAGTTTCTCCGGGGTCCGCCTTGCCGAGACCGGTCGGCGCAACCATCGGGCAAGCCCGGAAGCACGCGCCACAACGCGTGCACGCCTCGGCAATCGTCTCACCGCGCGCCCTGAAATCCTCGAGATACCCGCCGTCGGCCATGCCGCCACCCAGCTCTTCGTCAGACCGAGGCTATCCTATTCGATCGCCTCGAGGGAAGCGGACGCGGCTGCCGAGGCTATCCCAGACCTGCCATCCGTGCCATGCTGTCGGGGTGGATTTGGGATGGGGAGACACACAATGCGGTTCCTGGTCAAGGTTTCGTTTCCGGTCGAGGCGGGCAACGCGGCTGCAAAAAAAGACGGCTTCAAGGTGATCCAAACCATCCTCGAGCAACAAAAGCCCGAGGCTGCTTATTTCATTGCCGATGGTGGCCGGCGCACCGGGATTCTGATACTCAACATGAATGACGCTTCAGAGCTCCCGCGCATTGCGGAGCCGTGGTTTCTGGCATTGAACGCCAGCATCGAAGCGACGCCCGCCATGGTCCCGGAAGATCTCCAGAGGGCAGCACCGGCGATCGAGCAGGCGGTGAAGACCTTCGGATGAAGACCTGCCTGCGCCGTCGCCTCCTAAAGCTTCCCGGCTTTGGCCAGACCTATGGTAAGCTGAAGAGAGCTCGGTAACCGGGACAAGACAGAACATGTACAAGCCAGGCGGGACAATCGCGACAGCGTTGGGCCGCATTCAGCAAACAAACTATGTGTTACCCGCAATCCAGCGGGAATTCGTCTGGAAACCCGAGCAAATCGAGCGGCTATTCGATAGCCTAATGCAAGGGTATCCGTTTGGTACTTTCCTATTTTGGAAAGTCGACCCGTCAACCAGCGGGAAATTTAAGTTCTACGACTTTGTCCTCAACTACCACCAGCGGGATGCCGCCCATTGCCCCGAACTTCCGGCGCTTCACAATCAGGCCGTCACAGCAGTACTCGACGGCCAACAGCGGCTCACAGCCCTGAATATCGGGTTGCGAGGCTCTATCGCCGTCAAGCAGCCAAACAAGTGGTGGAATAATCCGGATGCGTTTCCGAAGCGGATACTGAGACTGAATTTGCTCGCTTCACTTGAGCCCGACGAGGACGGCATCGTCTATGAGTTCCGCTCCGCTTCCTCGACGATACACAGGAAACGCGCAGCCCTGAAGCGTTGTGGTTCAAAGTACCACAAATACTCGGAATGAAAGACGGTCCGGCGATGCTAAACTGGCTGATTTCCTAGCAGCTCGATGGGGACGAATTAAAGCGCGCTTACTCGACACTCGATCGGCTGCATCGGGTTATTCATACCGAGCCCCTAATCCATTACTACGAGGAGGAGGCACAAGATGTGGAGCGAGTGCTCAACATCTTCATTCGCCTGATCTCTGGCGGAACCGTGCTTTCATACTCGGACCTGCTACTGAGTATCGCGGTAGCCCAATGGAAACAGGTCGATGCGAGCGGAGATCCACAGGCTGGTCGACGACCTCAACCGAATTGGTACAGGTTTCAATCTGAGCCAGGATTTCGTGCTGAAGGCAGGCCTAATGCTGGCCGACATCGCTAGCGTAGGATTTAAGGTCGAGAATTTCACTCGCGCCAACATGGCCACCCTTGAGGCCAACTGGCCCGTTATCCGAACTGCGCTCGTTAGGACCGTGCAGCTCGCCGCCAGTTTCGGGCTGAGCGGCCAGACGC
Source organism: uncultured Alphaproteobacteria bacterium (assembly GCA_963788085.1). Taxonomy (GTDB): domain Bacteria; phylum Pseudomonadota; class Alphaproteobacteria; order ATCC43930; family CGMCC-115725; genus AP-15. The sequence goes on along the minus strand of CAWBFS010000046.1, from coordinate 57,435 downwards.
TACGCGCCGACAGTGCTCTTCTCCCGATCGCATATTATCTCTATTCCCGACAAGCACCGGAGAATTACGTAACTCACGGACAATTCGCCGCCGACCGTGAGACAATTCGACAATGGCTTGTCCGCTCCCTGCTTAAGGCGTCGGGCATTTGGGGCAGCGGCCTCGACACCTTACTGACTGCATTGAGGGACGTTATCCAGAAGGACGGGAAAGGCCTCTTTCCAGATAGCTTATTGCGACAGGAGATGGATGCTAGAGGTAAATCTCTAAATTTCTAGCCCCGAGAATTGTAGACAAAAAGAGTTCGACAATCGCGAGGCTAGGGTCAAGCGGCCAGCAGATCGACGATCTGTTGGATGGCTTTGTCGGCGCGGTGATAGGCGGCTTCGAGCCTGCTGGCGGGCTGGTGATGGGGGTTGGGGCGGTGATGGAAGCGGCTGTTGGCGAGCGGGCCGCAGAGCCGTTTGTGGAAGAGGAGAAAGAGCAGCGCAACCTGAACCCCCTTGGGGGTGAGACGGTAGGCGTAGCGGGAGCCGTCACGCTCGACCAGCGCGTGGCCCTTGAGCTTGCGCAGGTCGTAGCGGAGTTGGTTGAGGCTGTAAGCGCTGTCGGAGAGGTGGAAGGCGGTGAGAACGGCGTGGTGGATCTGCTTGGCCGTCCAGCCGCCGACGTGGCTGCCGCCATGGAGCAGCACTTCGAGCAGGCGGATGACGCGCCGGTCGTGGATCTTGATGCCGGGATAGCGGACCGCGCCAATAGTGATCGGCAGGGCGAGGCGCTGAAGCAGCGGGAAGTCGACATGGACGTTGAGCCACTGCGCCTGGAAACCGGCGAAGCGGGCGGTGATGGTTTGGAACCGCTCGCGGACGGCATGGAGATGGTCCAGTCCCTTCTTGAGACGGAAGTCGGCGAGGTTGTTGGAGACCAGTTCGTTGCGCAGAAAGGTGGCGAACTTTTCGTACTGTTTGAGGAAGGCGTTCTTGAAGTAGGCGCGGAAGACGTGATGGCCGTGCTCGATGCGATCGATGACGGTGGCGAGCTTGCCGCGCATCCGGCGGTTCAGGCGGGTGCCGAAGATCTCGGCGATCTTGTCGCCGGTCAGCCGCCACAGGCCGAGTTCGCAGCTGCGCTCGAACAGCTTATGGATGGGAAAGTTGCGCTTGAAGATGAAGTTGCGACAATACTCGATCTGGGCGATCGCATAAAAGCGTGAGAGATTGAGCTGCTTGCGTTCCTTGGTGGAGAACTTCGGGCCCAGGATCACGGTCCAGTAGTCGAGCCGTGTACGGATGATTTGCGGGCTGAGTTTGTCGGCGGCGGCTTGCAGCGCGGCAGAGCCTGCCCCGGCGAAAGCCGGGGTCGTCGACGGCGAGGAAGGCGTTGTCGGTCTTGCGGAAGCCGATCTGCGCGCGCTTCAGCTCCTGCTCGATGAAGCTGTGCCCGTTGAGGTAGTAGGTGGTCTGGAACGGAAAGAACGAGGCGACCCGCATCACCATCGGGCCCAGGGTTTCGTCGCGGAGGTAGAAGTAGTAGTGCGTGAAGCGGCTGCGTTGGCGGGCGAGGATGCGGTAATTTGGATCCTTGGTGGCGTATTTGGGGACGCTGATGCGAAAGCTCGGCCCCTGCTCCATGCTCTTGAAGATGAAGTAGACGCCGTAGGCGTCGTCCCTGGCCATGCGGTGTTGCCAGGGCAGGACATGGTCTTCCTTGCGCACGCCTTTCTCGGCCCATTCGATCGGCAGCCGATGATTGCGGGCGAAGGCTTCCACCCAGTTCTGGTAGTCGGCGGTGCGCTGGCTCAGGATCTCCTTGCCGACGACCGGTACGCCGACCACCTGACGGAAAAAATGCACGACCTGCTCGGGCCGCGAGAGCCCGCTGAGGTAACCGTAAATGACAATGCGATCGAAGCAGTGGTAGACGAAGGCCACCAGATCGCCGAACAGCTGGGTGAACAATTCCATGGCAATCCCCTCCAGGCCCGCTCGGGGTCGAAAACCCATCAGGCGTGGACCAGGCAAGCCGATTGTGGAGGGCAAGGGTTTTCGTCTGGCCGATGAGGTGCGCTATATCCAGCGCCGGGCAGCCGATCACGACGGCCGCATCGTTACCCTCGCTCAGCTGGTCCTGTTCTCCACCGAAACCGGCGATGCCTGGCTGCTCGACCCCGCCGATCGGCTCGCGGCAAGGCTGGCTCGAGACGGGGAGAGCGAACCGATCCACATCGAAGAAAGCGATACCCGTTCGCCATCGGTTGGAAGGGCCGCTATCGCATCGACGGACCGGCGTTCGTCTACTCCGATCGCGATACCGGCCGGGTCGCCACCATCCTCGGCTACCCGACCGATAAGCTCAGCCAGATCGCTTGAGCGGAAAATTTCAAATATCTTTGGCTAGCTTTTTCACCCGCAGAAATCGACGACTTACTCTCAATGCAGTATGGCGATAAGCGACTGTTTGCTCTCATGTCGCTGCTCTTTACGTTTGTCGACCTGCGAAACCAGTTTCATATCGATCACGTGTTCCCAATTTCGCGTTTCACGCCAGTGCGCCTACGGCGGGCTGGCATGTCCGACGAGGAGATCGAGAGGCTTCCCGAACCTTCAACTTCTAGAAGGTCCTGGGAACGTCGAGAAGCAAGCAGCGATGCCGGACGCATGGCTGCGACATCGATCCCGATCGAGCACGACCGGGAGCACTATCGTTCCATACATCTTCTTGGTGATGTCCCGGCTCAAATTCCGGGATTCGAGGCGTTTTGGGCCGCGCGTCGAGACAGATTGCGCGAGCGAATCGAAGCCGTGCTCAATCACAGCCCAGAGTCACCCTCTATTGAAGATTTGGCCAACGTAGCTCAATAACCCGAATATTACAGCCTCGCCCGCCAGGGGTTTCTAGTGTTGGTACACCATTAGCCGACATCCGCTATTGCCGTTATTAACTTACCTTCAGCCCTAAAGCGGGATCACCAGCAATGTGTCGATCTTCTGGCTGTCGAGGACGACGAGGCGTTCGATGAAGCGGTAGGGCTGGCTCGTCAGAGCGATGCGGTCGAGATAGCGGCCGGCGGCGAAGAGCCCCATCTCGCCGTCGTGCATGATCCGCACTGCAATAAAATTCGAGCGCACCTGCGCCACTGTGGCGTCGATCTGCTCGATGCGGATCGGGCCGACGATGTGGCGGTAGCGGTGCGGTTCGAAAATATTTGCCTGACGCAGTGCGGTCACGCGGTCGATCAGCATGCCGCGCGACGCCGCATAGACGATGCCGTGCGGCAGTCCGCCGATGGCTGGTCCGGCTGGTAATCACATAGCGGCACTGCTCGACAAAGAAGTCGGGCCAGTCTTCCAGCCGGTCCTCGTCTATGCAGTCGACATAGGCGGCTATGAGCTCCTGGACAGCGAGCCGGACCGCGACTTCGTCCATGAGGCGCGTCAGGCGCCAGTCAAGGCGCGGTATTCTTTCCAGAAGCCGCGAATCGCCGCTTCGCTGGCGCGGAAGGGCTGCGGCTCGGCGTCGTACCCGCCCATCATGACGACCCCGGTATCCTCGTCATTGTAGCGTATCCCGCGCTGGACGAGCCCGCCGATGCAGCCGTCCTCCATCGAGATATAGCCGGCGGCTCCGACTAGATTGCCTTGCCGCAACCGGCGTTCGGTCATCCTCTCGTCGTCATCCTCGAAGCCCAGATGGATCCATTCGAGCTCGGTCTTTTCGAGCCCGCGCGGGCGGATGACGCGAACCGCGATCGTGTTCCGGATCTGCTGCAGCACCATGCTCGGGAAGACGGTCAGGATCTGCACCGAGATGCCGTCGCCATATTCATCGACCGATTCGATGACCGAGCTGTCCTTGAGGCCGAACCCGCTGTCCGAGCGCAGCGCCGCCTCTTTGTAATCGGCGTCTTCCTGTGCGTAGTCGAGTTTCGAATAGCTGAAGTGATGCGCCCCGCTGTCGTCCATGACGATCCCGCCCTCCTGGCTCAGGCGGTTGATCCGGAAGGTTGTCAGAAACAGATGCAATATGCTGGCGTGGTAGGTATCCTTTACATTTTCGGCATAGAGCTTCCAGTTGTTGGGGAGTACCTGCGTGCTGCGGCCGAGACTGGGGCGGGCCGGTTCAGCACGCGGCTGATGCCGGCGGAAATTTTGGTCCGAGATAACTTTGGAGATCGGGGGTGTCGTCGCGGAACGACCCGAACACCAGGCCGGCGAACTCGGCGACCCGCAGCCGCCGCAGATTGTGCTCGTCCTTGCGAAACTCGGGTGGCATGCCGCCTTGCCGCTTGACCCCGCGCTCGAACGCGACGCCGGTCAATTTCCCGGTCAGATCGTAGGTCCAGCCGTGATAGATGCAGCTGATCTCTTTGACGTTACCACGCCGCTCCAGGCACAAGAGATTGCCGCGATGCGCGCAGCGGTTCACAAAACCGTTTATCTCGCCCTCGGCGTCCCGGGTGACGATTACCGCGGTCTCGCCGATTGTCGTGGCGGTGTAATCCCCCGCGCTCGGAATCTCGGAGGTCAGACACAGAAAATTCCAGGTCGGGCCCTTGAAGATCCGCTCCTGCTCGAGCCGGTATTGGCCGGGATCGGTGTAGAGGCGGAACGGGATCTCGGTGAGGCCATTCGAGGGCCACGGAACCCCCGCATCGCGTGCGCGCCGAGCTCTGACATGTTTGCCTCCTCCTCAACGTAATGGCAGCCATGATAGCAGGAACCCCGAGCTGGGGGAAATTAGCTTGCGGGAAATAGGCCGATGGCCGACGATCCGCAGCATCGGCTTTCTGCCGGAGGACTCGGCATGGACGATCTCTATTTGCGCAGCGGCATTTTTCTCGCGCCGTTTCACAACCACGACGAAAACCCGACCCTCTCGATCAAACGCGACCTCGAACTGCTCGAGCATCTCGACCGGCTGAATTATCACGAGGCGTGGATCGGCGAGCATCATTCCGGCGGCTTCGAGCTGATCGCCTGCCCGGAGATGTTCATTGCCGCGGCGGCGCAGCGCACCCGGCATATCCGGCTCGGCACCGGAGTCGTGTCACTGCCGTATCACAACCCGTTCATGCTGGCCGACCGCATGGTGCAGCTCGACCATATGACGCGCGGCCGGGCGATGTTCGGGGTCGGCCCCGGCGCCCTTGTGCACGACGCGCTGAAGATCGGCATCGACCCCGGCGACCAGCGGCGCATGATGAACGAGGGGCTGGAGGTCATCATCCCGCTGCTGCGGGGTGAGATGGTGAATTGCAAGACCGACTGGTTCAGCCTGACCGACGCGCAACTCCAACTGCGGCCCTATTCCCACCCGACCATGGAATTGGCGGTGGCGGCCGCGCGCTCACCTTCAGGATCGCTGCTGGCCGGCAAATACGGTATCGGCATGCTGTCGATCGGCGGCACTGCCCCGGCGCAGATGGAGCGCCATACCGCCAATTGGGGGCTTTACGAGGAGACGGCGCGCGCCAATGGCCATACGCCAAACCGCAAAGACTGGCGCGTCGTCGGTTTCTTCCATATCGCCGACACGCGCGAGCAGGCGCGCAAGAATGTGCAGTTCGGCGTGCAGGCCTTCGCCAATTATTTTCGTGACATCGCCACTTTCCCGATCATCCCGGCCGATGTCGGCGACCCTATAGAGTGGCTGATCGAAACCGGAACGGCGTGCATCGGCACCCCCGACGATGCGGTCGCTTATGTCGAGCGCCTGATCCAGGGGTCGGGCGGGTTTGGGGTCCTGTGCGAGCTGGCGAGAACTGGGCTGATTGGGACGCGACCAAGAGGCATTACGAGCTGATGGCGCGTTTCGTGCACCCGCATTTCCAGAAGAGCCGCGATTTATTGCGCGCCAGCTACGACTTCGCCGTGCAGCACCACGAGGATTTCCTTGGGAAAGCCAGCGCCGCGATCCAATCCGAAATCGAGCGGCACGCTACCCGGCGCTCGCCCGAGACCAAGAGGTCCGCGGCCGAGTAGACGAAGCTCAGGAGCCGCGGCTGATCGCTGACATTGCCCCCGCCGGCGCAGCGGCGATCGCCCGCGCCGGCGCATTGTTGCGCGGGGGGCGGCTCGTCGCCTTCCCGACTGAGACCGTTTATGGGCTGGGCGGCGATGCGACAAACGATCATGCCGTCGCCGCGATATTCGCAGCCAAGTCCCGGCCCAGGTTCAACCCGCTGATCGTTCATTTTCGGGACCTCGCCGAGGCCGAGCCCCTGGCCGTCTTCAACTGCTCGCTCATCTTGCCGCTGCCCGGTTCTGGCCGGGACCGCTGACTCTTGTATTGCCCGGCAATCCGACGCGGATTGTCGTTGTTGGCCAGCGCCGGTCTCATACGGTGGCGATCCGGTTGCCCGCCATCCGGTTGCGCAGGCGCTGCTACGCGAGACGGCCCTCCGATCGCCGCGCCATCGGCCAACCGCTCGGGCCGGGTCAGCCCGACCGAGGCCGCGCATGTCGCCGAAGACCTAGGCGACGAGATGTCGCGCTGATCCTCACGACGGCCCCACCCGGGCCGGCGCCAATCGACCGTCCTCGATCTTTCCGGCGAGGCCCCTGCCCTGCTGCGCCCCGGGCCGTCACATTCGAGGCGCTGACCGAATCGCTCGGACCAATCGCCCTGCCCGGCTCCGCCCTGCCCAGATCACCGGGCATGCTGGCGAGCCACTACGCACCGCGTCTGCCGGGCCGTCTCGCTGCGGCCGAGGCCCGCCCGGGCGAGGCATTGCTCGCCTTCGGCCCGAACGCGCCGCCGGGCTTTGCGGAGGTGCTGTGGCTGAGCCGCGCCAGCGATCTCGCCGAGGCGGCGGCCAATCTGTTCGCAATGCTGCGCCGTCTCGACCGCCCCTCCTTTACCGGGATTGCGGTAATGCCAATCCCCGAGCACGGCCTTGGCCCGCGATCAACGACCGCCTGCGCCGCGCCGCCGCGCCGCGCGGCGATCAGCCGAGAGGGCTGTGGGGAGCCGAAGGCAGCTTCGGGCCCGATAGCCGGCCGCGAGTGGCGGTTTATGAGTACGCCTTGGCGGCAGCCGGCTCCGCAACGCCGCGCCGGCCGGTGCCGATGAACAGCACCATCAGCGCCGCGGCTATACATAAAAGGCCCGCGAGCATGAAGGCTTCGAAATGGTTCCGAAACCGATGCGCAGCACGCCAGCGAGATAGGCGACCGATGCCCCGCCCATTCGATGGATCACGGTGATCCAAGCCACCATGATGCCGATCCGCTCTGCGCCGACCGCATGGACCGAGGAGCCGCACGGTCGGCGCCGCGGTCGCAATCCAGTCGAGACCGTAAAATATGCTGAACAGCGACAGGCCGTAGAACGACAGGTTGAACCCGAAAGGCAGGTACAACAGCGACAAGCCGCGCAGTCCATCATACCAAAACAGCAGATATCGATTGTCATATCGGTCGCTGAGCCAGCCAGAAGCGGTGCCGCCGATTACCGCGAAAACTCCGGTGGCAGCGAGCAAACCCGCGGCGGTGACTTCGGTCAGGCCGTGATCGACACAGGCGGGGATGAGATGAGTGCCGATCAGTCCCATCGTCGAGGCGCCGCAGACGAAATACCCACCCGAGATCAGCCAGAAATCCCGCACCCGTGCCCCATTCCATAGCGCGCGGAACGCCACCGCTACGGGATTGCCGCTGTGCCGGGCAGTGCGACCCTGGCCGGTCGTGTCGCCATAGGCAAAAAGTCCGAGATCCTGCGGATGGTCGCGCATCAGGAGGAGAAGGGGCAGCACGACGAGGAGAACGATGCCCGCCAGAATCAGGACCATCGCACGCCAGCCGGCATAGGCGATCAGGGCTGCGTTCGTCGGAAGGAAGATCAGCTGGCCAGCGGCATTGGCCGCAGTCAGGAGGCCGACAACCATCCCCTGCCCAGCGTGAAACCAGCGCGCGGCAATATCGACTTCCAGATAAGCGCCGACAAAGCCGGTGGACAATCCAACCACCAAGCCCCCCAGCAAGACGAGCTGCCCGGGATTATGCATCGGCGTATCACACACCAACGCCCGGCGGCCACCACCGCGAGGGACAACGCCATTGTGCGGCGCACGCCAAAGCGATCCATCACCACCGCGGCGAAAAAGCCCAACCAAGCCGTAAACAAGCAGGTCCATGCCGATCGCGAAGGATATCGTGGCGCGCGACCAGTGGAACTCATTCTCCAACGGCACAATAAGCACGCCACGAGGTCGCCCGCACGCCGGCGGTGACCACGATTACGACAAAGGTTATGGCAAGAATGACCCAGGCATAATGCAGCCGGCGCCCTGCGAGCCGGGCAGAAATGCCAATCACCGGCCCCTCGAATTCTTTCGACATCATCGTGGTCGCCAAGGCAAAACCCCGGACCTTTCGGACGGCGAGACCTGCTCACCCAGCACTAGGGTTGTCGGCAGTTCGGGTCAAGCTCGAACCAATACAGGCCTCGAGGTCCTGCCGGCATCGCCGGGCTGTGTGATTTCCGCTGGACGAAACCGCCGGCACCCATGACAGTCGGCGCCGGCATCTGCGAGGGCACACGATGATCACGAATTTCGACAGTTCCTATGTCGGCACCGTCGACATGGAAAATTCGGATACGTCGGCACGCCGATCAACGACCGCCGCTACAAGAGCGAGGAATTGGCGGGCGCGCTGCACAAGGCGGTTGCCTACGCCAAGACCATGGACGAGCTCGGCTACGACACCTTCTGGATGGCCGAACACCATTTCCAGCCCGAAGGCACGGAATTGATCCCGAACCTGCTGATGATGGCGATGCACCTGTGCACCTGACGAAGAACCTGAAGATCGGCTGCGGCTTCAATGTCGTTCCGATGTGGCATCCGCTGCGCCTCGCCGAGGACTATGCGATGGCCGACATCCTGACCGGCGGCCGCGTCATCTTTGGCGTCGGGCGCGGCTATCACACCCGTGAGGTCGAGACCTTCGGCGCGCCGCTGACCGACCAGGCAGCCAATCGCGAGACTGTTCGAGGAGGGCGTCGAGGTCCTGTTCAAGGCCTTCAAGGGAAGCCGTTCTCGCACCAGGGCAAGTACTACACGATCCCGCCGGAGGTGCCCTATCGCGGCTACACCCTGAAGGATATCACGTTGGTGCCGGCGCCCGGCGCGGCTGCCGGTGGAATGCTGGCAGCCGATCCAAAGCGGCTCCGAGCGCGCCTTCGACTTCATGGCGAAACACGGCATCAGCGGCGTGATCGGCGGCGGTTCCGCCGAGGCGGCGCGGTCGAGCGCCACATGATCGGCTTCCAGGCGGCCTATGCTCGTCGCGGCGTCGAGTTCGAGCTCGGCGAGCGGCTGTCGCTGGGCTATCAGTTCTTCATCGCGCCCGAGCCGCGAGCAGGCGATGCGCGAGGCCGGCCGCATTACGAAGAGAACATGAAGATGTTCGGCGAATTGCGTCTGGTGCGCGCACTACCGACGAGCAAATCGCGGCGATGCGCGACCCCGGCTGGCGGCAAAGTCAAACTGCCGACGATCGAGGATGCGGTGAAGGCCGGCGGCTTCCTGGCCGGCCGGCCGGAGGACATCATCGAGCAGTTGAAGGCGGTCGAGAAGCGCTATCCCGGCCTCGACCGCGTCATTTGCGCGACCCCGCTCGGCACCCCGCTCGAGGTTCAGCTCGAAGACCTCGACCGCTTCGCGAAGGAAGTGATCCCGGCCTTCCGCGACACCCGGACCGCCGCCGCAGCGCAATAGGCCTGGGGTCAGCCGTCCGGCGCTTCCTCTAGCTCATTCAGGGCAATCCATCGCGACCGGAACGGCGCCTACGATCCGCGTAGCGCAGACCCTTGGAAATCCGTGTCACACCTACGCAGAATTAGCGTGTAACATCGGTGGGTGTGGACGGCTGCCGACATCGAGATAATTCTCAACAACGATTTAACCGATGATCCGGTTGTTACAGCGCACCTCCTTACCCCGGCCGGCGGGTTCCTCACTATGGCCGAGGTTGAAGCACATGACCGTGGATTGTACCTGCGCGGTCTCCATATGCATGGGGTGACCCTGGGCCCAAACGAACTGGGTTGGCCGCGCCTACAGGCGGCTCGCTGATGCGGTTATGGAAGTGATGGATGTTGATGCGATCGTCATTGAAGGCGCTGTTCGGACATAGGGTGCACGTAGGGGGCACGTACACGTACACTCAGGTTCACCCGTCGCATATCTACTGCGGGCTGAGCCGGGTTTTGCTAAGACCGTTGCCACCACGCACGGTACTAGCGAAGCGTCATCTGCCGTTGCGGGTTGCAAAGGCCGTCGTGGAACGGCTTCTCCGAAAAACAAGACATGACGATCGAGGTACCTCAGGTCGAAAATGCAAAAACATTTGAGACCGAGTTGGAGGAACTCGGCATCAAGGGCAATCCGCGGTGATGCGATAGAGAACGCGAACAGCAGACACGCCAGAGCAGTGGGGCAATAAAAAGCCGCCCTAGCGGCACCGTGACCGCGCTCTTCCAAGCCCTTTCACGACTATGAGTGACGCGACCAGAATGCCAACCGCGAGATGTTCGAGGAGGTTGTCGATGTCCTGTTCAAGGCCTTTGAGGGCAAGCCGTTCTCACACCAGGTGGGGTACTTTACGATCCCGCGGGAGGTGCCTTATCGCGGCTACACCCTAAAGGAGATCACCTTGGTGCCGGCGCCGGAGCGGCTCCGTTCGAATGCTGGCAGCCGATCCGGAGCGGCTCGGAGCGCGCCTTCGAGTTCATGGCAAAATACGTCGTCGCAATCACCGACTGGCCGGTCCGCGGTCACATCGAGGCCGAGATAGGGCGACGATACACTGGCAGGCGTGCTACACTGTGCGTTGAAGTCGGTGCAGGATGAACGGCCATGGCGCATGAGCGGATCGAGATCAACCCTGAGATCATGGGCGGCAAGCCGGTTATCCGCGGTACCCGTGTCCCGGTGGAATTGCTCCGCGCAAACTCGGAGCCGGTATCAGTGCGGAGCAAATCCTTGCCGATCATCCGAGGCTTGTCCTTGATGACATTCGGCGACTCAGGCCTTTGCGGCGGACTATCTCGCGGATGAGGAACTCGTTTATCGCTGACCGGAGGACGCATGCGGTGGCTTGCCGACGAATGCGTCGATGCAGCGCTCGTACGTCGCCTTCGCGGTGCCGGGCACGATGTGATCTACGCGGCCGAAGTCGCATCGGGAACGGCCGATGCACAGATTCTCCGGCGGGCCAATGACGAACACAGACTTCTGCTGACCGAAGACAAGGACTTTGGCGACCTCGTCTTTCGCTTGCACATGCCGGTGCCGGGGCTCGTGCTCTTGCGCGTTGCTCCGGAAAGATATCTCTTCAAATGGGCCCGTCTGGACGCTGCCGTGCAGAGGTTTGGCCAGAGGTTGTTTGGGCGCTACGTCGTCATCGAGGAAGCTCGTTTCCGGTCGCGGCCGCTGCTGGGCTCGACACGGGAGCGCTAGGGTCGTTCTGTTACCGCAATTTTGAGGTCGAAAGCGTCACACAGCGCGCGGAGCATCATTTCCAGCCCTTAATCTTACTGCGTCAGTAATCAGGAATTCTCGCCGTCTTCCGGATCGGCGTATTGCAGCAAGGGCATCGCGGCAGGGTCTTGGCGAGCGCGACGATGAGGCGCCTTCGGATTGTTGCGATCGAGTTGGGGATGTGCCGTTCGGGTCGGATCGGCGGCGCCTCTGGGTCGGTAACCGTCGGGAATGGCAGATCCCGAGAGCGGCGAGGAGAAATGTGGTCCAGAGGGGGGGATGGCGCCTCGTTCGGCGATCAAAAAGCCGTAGGCGGCAATACAGAGAGTGGCATGGTGGTGGAAGCCGCGCCACCCGCGCCCTTCATAATCACCAAGCCCGAGTTCCTGCTTCAGCTCCTGATAATCGCGCTCGATCCGCCATCGCAACTTTGCGACATCAACCAAACGTTCGAAGGCGATATCCTCTGGCAAAGTGGCAAACCAATACTTGGTCGGCTCGGCTTCTTCTGGCGGCCACTCGATCAGCAGCCACTCTTCGGCGCGCGGCTCGGTCAGCAAGGTATCGCGATGTGCCGGCCGCACCCTCTGCCGCGCAAAGCGCGAAGAGAGCCAGTCTGCAGCGCCCTCGCGCCACGTGATTGTTTGCCACGCTTCAGCCGGCAGGCGGAGCGCGAGCGCCTTCGCCGCGATCGGCTGATGCTGCAAGTCGCGTCGAAGCAACTTCGGTGGTCGCCCGATACCCTTGCCAGGCTGCGCTGGCAAAGGCCCAGCGCCCGGTGGCCAGACCGAGGTATTGGGACCGATCCCGGCCACATAGCTCAGGCCGAGCGCGGTAATCTCCGTTCGCAGCCTCGTGTCGTTGCCGTAACCGGCATCCATCAGCACCACACCCTGAGGCAATCCGGCGGTTCGGGCCGCTTTGATCTGCTCAAGAGCGATCTCAGGCTTGGTTTGGAAAGCGATCGTTTCCGGGATCTTCGCCTTGTCCCGGCGCGCCTGGTCCTTCGCCCAATCCTCAGGGAGATAGAGCCGATAAGCGACGGGAAGGCTGGCCTCATGGTTGGCCAGCGACAGCGTCACCGCGACCTGACAGTTATCCTGCTTGCCGAGCTGGCCGCAATATTGCCGGGTCACCCCGACCGAATGCCGCCCCTTCTTGGGAAAGCCCGTGTCGTCGATGATCCAGGCCTCGACTGGCCCGCTGCGCTCGATCGCCGGCAGTACCAGTTCTGCCACCTTGCCCAGCATCGCGGCGTCCGACCACGGCGCATTACCAACAAAATGAAGCAAGGATTGATGCTTGGCAGCGACCTGTCCCGGTGCCGTCACGGCCGCCATCGGTTCGACGCTCTTGCGGTCAATCGGCATCAACAGCCCCAGGCAATAATCATGCATCGGCTGCTGTCGATCGGCATGACCCAACACAACCCCGAGCGCCTCGACATAGGCCGCAAATCGCGCTTCACTCCCCTCGCTCGATCCGCCGTCCATTCCGGTCCCCCGATCCGGATGAAGATAGCCCCAATTACTACATCTTGCGGCCGTCAGCGATAGAAAATACACGATCTCGAATTTTGTGACTCAGTAAGACTAAGAGGCTGACCGAAAATGAATTGAGTGATTTCAGTATGTTGTGGCACGATGGTTGTGCTGACCAATCAACGAGGCGCAACATGTGGACTAAAATCGCTCGACCGAAGGTATGAGCGTGCCGGACAGCGTTATGCGAGCGATCTGACCGATGCCGAGTGGGCGGTGATTGAACCCCACATGCCGGCGGTCAAGCCTCTGGGGCGGCCGCGCGGCACCGATTTGCGCGCCGTCGTATCCCAACCTTCCGCGACACCAAGACCCGCCGCCGCGGGTCAGGTGCGTGCGACGGCGATGAGACCCTCGCCACCATCCGTGAACTTTCTCGTGACGCAACGCACCTTCGTCAATGGCGGGAATTCCCATGTTTCGGCGTTAGGATCGTAACCGTCAGGCTCCAGGAGCCGGAAGGTTCCGTCGGGCAAGGCGGTCGCACGGACTGGCCGCCAGACATCAGTGCCTTCACCCAGCAGCCGAATGTAGACCACCGCCTCAGTATCGGTATCCTGGTGCACCGACATGTAAGACTTCTCCGGTTTGGTCGTCGACGACCACCGACTGGCCGGTCCGCGGGCTGACGTACCGTGTAGCGGTGTTTCCCTGGTTAATGTAATTGGGCGCCGGATAGCGCCGCCCGCTGGCGATCGCCTCATCGATCAATTCCAACGTCCAGCCACGCTGCGCAAGCTGATTCTGCCACTGTTGTGGCGATTTGTGTGAGCCGAATTTGCGGGCCGGCAACGTTACACCGATTTAGTTTTCTCAGGCGGCTTTTCTGTGCGGGCTCACCAGGAACATCAAGATCGGCTGCGGCTTCAACATCGTGCCGATGTGGCATCCGCTGCGCCTGGCCGAGGATTGCGCGATGACCGACATCCTGACCGGCGGCCGGGTCATCTTTGGCGTCGGGCGCGGCCACTTGACCGCATTGCGCCGACTCCTCCTCTTCACGACGGGGCGACCGGTCCCGATCGCAGAGCTAGCCAAGGCAAGTTGAATATCGTGACCCAACCGGTCGCTGGTTCCACAGGCCTCGTCGGCGGCTTAAGCGGTGTTTCTTTACATTCCTATGTAAGACGCTATCTTACGTCCTATGAAAACCACCATTTCATCGAAAGGCCAAATCGTCCTGCCCGCTGAGATCCGTCAACAAGACCGGATCGAAGCCGGCCAAGAGTTCGACATCGAACGACTCGATCGTGGCGAATACCGGCTCAAACGGCGTCCGGCCGCGCCGAATGAAGGCGTGGTCGATTGGCTGCTCGCCTGTCCCGGGAAGGGCTTTTTCGTTCCTGTCGAATCGGAATTGACCGACGAGTTGTGAGCTACGCGGGTGAGGTATCTGGTCGACGCCAACGTCCTCAGCGAGCCGACCAAGAAGCTCCCCAATGCCAAAGTGGTCGAATGGCTGCGCCACAACGAAGGTGAAATCGCCGTGGATCCAATCATCCTCGGCGAGCTGCGCTTCGGCATTCTCCTGCTGCGCAACGGAAGGAGGCGTACCAGCCTCGAGCGGTGGTTCGACGCGGGCGTCCAGAGGCTTCGCTGTTTGCCGTGGGAGGCGGAGACGGGCTTGAGATGGGCGCAGCTGCTCGCATGTCTTCGCACCGCCGGGCGCGCTATGCCCATCAAAGACAGCCTCATCGCCGCCACCGCTCTGGTCCACGGCCTGACGGTTGTCACGCGAAACCGCGTCGATTTCGAGAAGGCCGGCCTCAGCATTATCGACCCCTTCGGCTGATCGACGAAGCGAACAGGGAATAAACGCTTCAGGCATTGCCAGTCGGCTGAACGTTACGGCCGCGATCCAAAACGGCCGAGCATCATTTCCGGCCCGACAGCACGGCGGCTTCAACATCGTGCCGATGTGGCATCCGCTGCGTCTCGCCGAAGATTATGCGATGGCCGACATCCTGACCGGCGGGCGGGCCATCTTCAGCGTCGGGCGCGGCTACCACACCCGTGAGGTCGAGACCTTTGACGCGCCGCCGCTCGACCAGAATGCCAACCGCGAGATGTTCGAGGAGGGTGTCGAGGTCTTGTTCAAGGCATTCCAGGGCAAGCCGTTCTCGTACAAGGGCGAGTACTACACGATCCCGCCGGAGGTGCCGTATCGCGGCTACACCTTGAAGGAGATCACCCTGGTGCCGGCGACGCAACGGCAGCCGGTCGAATGTGCCGCTCTTACACGAGCTCGACCCGTGCATGATGCCCAGCGGCGGCGGCAATGCGGCGGTCGCGAGTGACGAGCCGCGCGTCGAGCACCTCTGCCAACGCAACGTAGACGGCGTCGTAAGCCGTCAGGTTGTGCCGCAATTCCCAGACCCGCCCCAGCAACAGGTCTTGGGGGGTAGCGCCGCAGCGGGAAATCCTGAAGAGCATCGATGGCGTCGCGGCAACGAACGGGCTCGATTTGGCCGGTCGCGGCGTAGCGCCGCAACACCTGGGCTACCTCAACATCAATCAGATGGGGTGCGTGCAGCGGCAGTCCCTAGTCGAACAGCCGCTCCTCAACGGCGATGGCTGCCGGCGTCTGCAACAACGCTTCGAGAAGCGCCGAGGCGTCGACCACGATCACTCGGCATCGCGCTCCGCCCGGACCGCCTCTTGCGGAGAAGTGCGAGGGTTTGTCGGGGAGTGCTGCGCCAGTCGCTGACGCAGTTCCTCGACCGTGGGCCAGTCGGCGATCCGGCGCAGCTCGACAAGCAGATAATCGGAAAGGGACATGCCCGCGAGCGCCGCGCGCGACTTGAGCCGCCGATGCAGCGCATCGGGAACATTCCGGATCTGGATCATCACGGACATGTGACCACCGTAAAAGCATGTGCGCCACATGTAAAGGACCGTAAGTCACCTTGGTGCCGCGCCGCTGCGGCAGCCGGTCCAATGCCGGCAGCCGATCTAGATCTAGAGCGGATCGGAGCGCGCCTTCGGGTTCATGGCGAAATACGCCATCAGCGGCGGCTCGGCAGAAGGCGGCGCGATCGCCTCGACGCGGTATCGACAACACGCCATTGCCATAATCACAGTGTAATCTCGCGCGCATCGAGGCCACGTTAGCGTTAGCGGGCGCGTTTGCGATCAAAGGAGTTGCTGATACCTGATCTCGACCAGATAAAACAGGTGAAACAGGCCAGCGCGAGAGCGGTCCCTCAAACACCAACGATCGAGGATGCGGTGAAGGCGGGCGGTTTCCTCGCCGGCCGGCCGGAGGACATCATCGAGCAATTGAAGGCGGTCGAGAAGCGCTGTCCCGACCAGCTCGCGGACCTCGACCGGTTCGCAAAGGAGGTGTTCCCCGCCTTCCGCGACACCAGGACCGCCGCCGCGGCGGCGGTCCTGTATCGGCCGCCGGGCGCCCCGTTCGGCGGCACGTCAGCGTCGCCGGCAGGTCGTATCACTAAGACTTGACCCGGCGACCATCATCCGTTGGGTCGAATGAAGCCTTCGCGCGGATTCCGGACGCTCGCCGAGGATGTGGGCTCGGATAAGTTGGACACCTCGAAGACCTTTTCGGAGGCGTCAGGCGAGGTCGAAGCGGTCGAGGTTCATCACCTTGGTCCACGCCGCCACGAAGTCTTTCACAAACTTCTCCTTCGAGTCCGCGCAGGCATAGACTTCCGCGAGGGCGCGCAGCTGCGAGTGCGAACCGAAGATCAGGTCGACACGGGTGCCGGTCCACTTGACCTCGTTCGTCTTCCGGTCGCGCCCCTCGTACACGCCTTCAGAGCCGGCGGACGGCTGCCATTGCGTGCCCATGTCGAGCAGGTTGACGAAGAAGTCGTTCGTCAGCGTCTCCGGCCGCTTGGTGAAGACGCCGTGCGTGGACTTCCCGGCATTTGCGCCGAGCACGCGCAGGCCGCCGACGAGAACCGTCATCTCGGGCGCCGTCAGCGTCAGCAATTGCGCCCGATCGACCAACAGCTCCTCGGCGCGACAGGCGCTGCTTGCCGCGGAGATAGTTGCGGAACCCGTCGGCCGTCGGTTCGAGCGGCGCGAAGGAGTCGACGTCGGTTTGCTCCTGCGACGCGTCCATGCGGCCCGGCGTGAAGGGGACTTTCACGTCGTGCCCGGCGTCCTTCGCGGCTTTCTCGATCGCCGCGCAGCCGCCGAGAACGATCAGGTCGGCAAGCGAGACCTTCTTCCCGCCGGACTGCGAAGCGTTGAACTCCTTCTGGATCGCTTCGAGCGTCTGCAGCACCTTCGCCAGCTGAGCCGGCTGGTTGACCTCCCAGTCCTTTTGCGGCGCGAGGCGAATGCGCGCGCCGTTCGCTCCGCCGCGCTTGTCGGAGCCGCGGAACGTCGACGCCGACGCCCAGGCCGTCGAGACCAGCTGGGAAACGGACAGGCCGGACGCGAGGATTTTCGCCTTCAGAGCCGCAATGTCCTGCTCCCCGATCAGCGGATGATCCACCGCGGGGATCGGGTCTTGCCAAATCAGCGTCTCCTTCGGAACGAGCGGGCCGAGATAACGCACGATCGGGCCCATGTCGCGGTGCGTCAGCTTGAACCACGCCCGGGCAAACGCGTCTGCGAACTGATCCGGATGCTCGTAGAAGCGCCGGGAGATCTTTTCGTAGGCCGGGTCGAACCGCAGCGAGAGGTCGGTGGTCAGCATGGTCGGCACGTGCCGCTTCGACGGGTCGAAGGCGTCCGGGATCGTGCCGCGCGCGCCTTTCGCCTTCCACTGATACGCGCCGGCCGGGCTCTTCGTCAGCTCCCATTCGTTGTTGAACAGGTTCTCGAAGAAGTGGTTGCTCCACTTCGTCGGCGTCTGCGACCAGGTGACTTCCGGGCCGCCGGTGATCGCGTCAGCCCCTTTGCCGAAGCGGTACCGGCTGATCCAGCCGAGGCCTTGCTCCTCGATTGGGGCGCCTTCCGGCTCCGGGCCCACCAGCGACGGATCGCCGGCGCCGTGGGTCTTGCCGAAGGTGTGGCCGCCGGCAATCAGCGCGACCGTTTCCTCGTCGTTCATCGCCATGCGACGGAAGGTTTCGCGAATATCCTTGGCCGCGGCGAGCGGATCCGGCTTGCCGTTCGGCCCTTCCGGATTCACGTAGATCAGACCCATTTGCACGGCGGCGAGCGGATTCTGAAGATCACGCTCGCCGCTGTAGCGCTCGTCCGCCAGCCACTTGCCTTCGGGGCCCCAGTAGATGTCCTCTTCGGGCTCCCAGACATCCTCGCGCCCGCCGCCGAAACCGAACGTCTTGAAGCCCATCGACTCGAGAGCGACGTTGCCGGCGAGGATCATCAGGTCGGCCCAGGAGATCTTCCGGCCGTATTTCTGCTTGATCGGCCACAGCAGCCGGCGCGCCTTGTCGAGGTTCGCGTTGTCCGGCCAGCTATTGAGCGGGGCGAAGCGCTGCTGGCCGGCTCCGGCGCCGCCGCGGCCGTCGCCGATGCGGTACGTGCCTGCGATGTGCCACGCCATCCGGATGAACAGCCCCCCGTAGTGGCCAAAGTCGGCCGGCCACCAATCCTGCGAGTCCGTCATCAAGGCATGCAGGTCCTTGATCACCGCATTCAGGTCGAGGCTCTTGAACTCCTTGGCATAGTCGAACGCCTCGCCCATCGGATTGGAAGGCTGGAGTGCTGGTGGAGGACGTGAAGGTCCAGCTGGTTCGGCCACCAGTCACGGTTCGTGCGTGCGCGGGGGCCTCCCGTGAACGGGCACTTGCTTTCATCTGCCATCTTTCGATCCGATTGTGTTCCGCAATGCGGGGTTCGCACGCCAACCGGGCTCCCGGTATCGGTCGGTCCCTACGCAACCCGTCGAGACCCCTCGACGGCAAACGCCCGCCGACGCCCGCGATATGGGACGCCGACGCGCCACGTCAAGATTTAGAATTATTACAATTCTTCGGCGCCGCCCCGGGCGGATCCGCCAGGATTACGGCAATCGCGTCGGCTTCTGGCGCATGATCAAGGACGCGATGATCGCCGCCGATTGGGACTATGTGACGCACGCTCTCTACAACAGCCAGCCGATTTACGACGGGCTGCTACTGCCACACCTCATGGGTCATCGACGGACGCGCGCGCCGTGCTTGAACTCGCCGCGTCTCGGACCGAACGCGCGGAAAAATTGGCCGACAGGCGATGTAAGCTTCGCCGGAGCACGAAAGGTCCAGCACCCTCTGCCATGCCGTTTAGCGAATCGGCCTCCATTCTTTGCTGAACGTCCGGTCGCGGATCGCGACAAAGACCATGTTAACGAGCCACATCGCGATCAATTGCGGGTGGCCGACCTGATGGCCGCGTCGACCGCTGTGCAGCACGCGAAGTTTCGGAGCGATCATTGTTCGGCCGATCCGGGAAAGACGGCGAAACATGTCGGTGTCTTCGAACGCGATCAGATCCGCACGGAACCCGCCCAGGCGAGCGAACGCCTCTCGCCGGATCATCTGAAATTCGCCGAAGGAAGCCCCTCGTCTCAATATGTTATTGGCGACCCGCAGGCCAATGTTGGCGACGCCCGAGACGAGCTTGTCGCCAAGCGTTTCGTCCGCCGGAAACACGCGAAGGTACGCGGTCAGCCCGACCAACCCTGGGTCTCTCTCAAAATAAGCGAGCGCCTGCGCAAAGAACCGGTCCGGCTCTGGGATAACGCAGTCGGCATCAAGAAAGACGAGAAAATCGCCGGCGGCAACTTTGGCGCCCTCGTTACGCCCTTCGCCGATCGTCTGACGGCCTTGGCCCGAAAATACGATGACGGTATTCGCGTATCGGGCCGCCAATTCAGCCGTCCGGTCAGAACTGCCTCCGTCCGAGACGATCACCTCATGCGGCAGGGTGAGTGTCGCTGCCAGGGTTCGCAGAGTCTGCTTCGATAATTTTCGTCCTCGTTCAAGGTCGGGATGATAATCGAAAATGATCACGCTACCGGGCGGTCCAGGAAGGTGCCGAAGAGGCGATCCAAAATGTTGAAATACTGCCCGAAATTGTAGCGAAAGCGGGAATGGTGCAGGTCGTGATGGGTCACCGCGTTGAGGTATTTGAGCAGCCAATGCTTTTGTGAGGCTTGCGCGACGAATTCGTGCCCGCAGTGCCCCGCGGCGTTGACGATGCCGTCGAACAGCAGATAGGCGAGCAACGTCGCCGGATGTAAAGGCACGAAGAAAATCACCAGGGCGAAGAAGCCGAACTGAGAAATAGTCTCCAACGGTTGGAACGATAGAATTGACCACGGTGTCGGTGTCAGCGATCTGTGGTGTCCGGCGTGGACCGTCTTGAATAGCGGAGGGAGGTGCATCAACCGGTGGGTCGTGTAGAAATAAATGTCATGCAAAACCACCGAAGCTGCGAACCCCGCCGCCGCCCACCACCACGAATGCTCCGCGAAGTCGAAATAGAGTGCCGTCGCACCGTTCCTGGCCGCGTGATAGACGATCAAGCTATAAAGCGAGAACAGCAGCAGTGCCGAGACCGATTGGCGAATCTCGCGATGGATATCCTGTGGTGGAGGCCGCCGCTTCTGGATCCGCATGGCTTCGGTCGCCGGACTGCGGCGCTGAAAAACATGTAGTGGAACAAACCCGCCGGAACGAGATAGGCGGTAACGAGAAGCAACACAAAAATCACGCCATATTCGATCACATAGGCCAGCATCGATCCCCGATCACTCCTCATTTAGGGTTGACATCGGGCTTGCCTGAATATCACGTCACAATCTCGGTACGCGCTCAACTTTACCGCATACTACCCCGCGTTTTGCCAAATCCGAGACTTGGGGCCGAGGTTGGTAGCGGCTCATCCGGCGTTAACGACATCATAGAGCTTATGAATCCGGTCCGAAAACCAATCCGTCAGGTGGTGCTTCGGAACACTCTCGTCGAGTTCGGGCGAGGCGCTCGATTGGCCTACAGCCTGGCGGCGAGCCAGCGCTCGGCAGAGCTCCTGGGCAACCGGCGGCCGCGCCTCCAGGATGGGCGTGAGGTCCGCCTTAGCCAGCTCGTAAACCGTGGTGGGGACCAGCGCGCTGAGCCTTGCTGTGGCGCCCGCTCCGGTCAGCATCCCGATTTCGCCAAAATGATCTCCGGGTCCCAAGCGCAATAGTTCCATCTCACCCTCGATGCCTTCGCGGGTGATCGAGACGACGCCGTTGCCGATTATAAACAATGACTGCAGAACGGTGCCGAGCTCAACCAAGGTTTCGCCCTCGTCGTAGGATCGTCGCTTGAGCTTTGCCGCGATGGCAGCGCGTTCCTCCGGCGTGAAAGTTGTAAAAATGTCAACCAGCTCAAGCAGCCTTTCGATACTGGTGCGGCTCTTTCGCAAGTCCCCGTCCGCCACCGGCCCGTTCTGGGGCGCTGCTAGATCGATGTCAGCGGCGGCCAGGTGCCGATAGATAAAATCGAACAGCTCGTTTTGCGCCTTTACGGTCGAGGCCAGCTCTTCGACAAAGAACGCGATCTCGAATTCCGCGTAGCTGGCATTGATCGTCTTGACGGTGATCGTCGGAGCTGGTGTTGCGACGATCAGCCGAGAATTGCGAATCGCGTGCTCGAGAATCTCGCTACACCTCGAAGGCGGCGCCTCGGAGCCGATCTGAACGCTTACGGTCGTCCCATGAAGACCGCTTGGAGAGCTGACGTTGATGATCTTGGACTTCGCGATCGTGCTGTTGGGCAATATCGCCAGATCTCGCCGCGCCGTCAGGATGTAGGTCGCGCGCCAGTTCAACTCGATGACCCGGCCGTCGGTGCCGCCTTCGACGCTGATCCAATCGCCGGGCCGGTAAGGCCGGCTAAAACTCAGCACGATACCCGAAAATACGTCGCCCAGGGTGCTCTGTAGGGCGAGGCCGAGGATGATTGCGACGACCCCCGAGGTCGCCAGCAAGCCCCGGATCGGCAGATCGAAGACATAAGTAATGATCGCAAAAACTGCAGTGAGATAGATAAGGCCCGCCAGCAGGTCCTGTAGCAGCTTCGCCTCGCGCGGGCTGCGTTGAAAAACGACAAAAGCCCGCAGCACGCCGACCAAGAACCAGGCTGTCCAAAACCACCACGCAATCTTTAAGAGGGCATGAACCGCATCGCGGAACGGCGAGCCCGTCAGCGCCAAAGGCTGATATGGCACGATATCGGCATACAGAAGGGCGAACGTGAGCAG
This sequence comes from uncultured Alphaproteobacteria bacterium, assembly GCA_963788085.1. Taxonomy (GTDB): domain Bacteria; phylum Pseudomonadota; class Alphaproteobacteria; order ATCC43930; family CGMCC-115725; genus AP-15. The sequence continues at coordinate 35,241 of CAWBFS010000046.1, read as the reverse complement.
GATTAAAAAAACCACCCGCACGGCGGCGCGCCCGATTGGATGTCTTTTGAAAAAAAAGTACGTGGCCAGACCGCCAACGATGTAAAGCCCAAGGATGATAACCAGCGGGTCGCGGGCAGCCGCCCCTGTAATGCTTGCAAAATCGATCATGTGGTATTTTCCGAAATCGGCGATCTTTTCATGCTGGATGCCATTAGCAGAAGACCGAGCCCAGCCCAATACTCCGCCGGCCGTCAGGATCCAGAGCGGATTGAGCCGCGTGCCGAACCTCAGTGCCACTGCAGCAGCGGTGATCGCTACACTCTGCCACCCGACCGCGGCGGAACGAGCCATCACATAGCCGCCGGCAATGACGAGCCCGATCGTTAGAGGAGCAAGCCCACGCCGCACAATGCGCTGCCACGGCATATCGCGGAAACGATCCCACAGCCGGTAGGAAAGGTAATACGTCAGCGCATGGCGGCCCGAAGGTTGCGGGCGCACTGGCGATGGCCCCGGAAATTCCTCCGACTTTGAGCCCGAGGAAAGCTCATCATCAGGATCATGTTGGGTCCCGGCGTCACTTGCGACACCGCAAAGAAATTCGCGAACTCCTGGTCGGTCACCCAGCCCTTGGCGATGGCGAGGTGGTGGACGTCCGGCAGAACCGTCGGGAACCCGCCAAAGCTGATCGACGACAGTACAGCTAGATGCGCCGCCAATACGAGGGATGCGGAAAAGCTGTTCATCGTGCTCTGGCACTTTCGATACCCGCGGCGGCATTGCTGATCGGCGCCAATGCGAGGAGGAACCATCGGCAGCGGCAGGCCTGGTGAATGCCATGCCGGCGAAAGCCAAACCGGCAAAGAGCAATGCCGTGCGGCGACAGCGGTGTGGCCTCAGCAACCGCAATCCCGTGCCGATCAGCAGTCCCGCGGCGGACGCTGAAAGCCCGCCGAGGATGTTCTGCAGGATCGCGATTTCGGCAAATCGAAGCACGACACCGCCGATCGCCAATCCGACCGTCCAGGGCAACAGAATAAAACCCGCGACAGCGGTTACTGCGCCGATCGCTCCGCGCAGCTTGGCGCCGACTCAGACCGTGATCCCAACGATGTTCGGTCCTGGCATCAGCTGGCAAAGGGTAAGCGTCTCGGCAAATTCCTGCTCGTCCATCCATTGGCATTGCTCGACCACAATACGGCGCGCCCAAACGAGCCCGCCGCCGAAACCGCACAGCGAGACCTTGAGAAAGCCAATGAATGGGGCACTCAACGGGACCCGTTCGCCGGAGCCGCTGCTTTCCGGCCTCTCGAGCATGGCATCACCCTGGCGTTGATGGCCGATCGGCTCGTGGGCAAGCGGGGCTGACAGCTTCCGCCTGGTTCGCTATCGTGCCGGCTCGATCGAGTCCAACACCGGCGCGGGTTCTGTAGAAAGGTTGAGAGAACATGCTGTTAAAAGCGCTTCGATTGCTCGTGCTTGTCTCGGCCGTCGGCCTGTCGAGCGCCGGTGCCGGGCCAGCCTGGGCCCAGGACGACGAGCTCGAAGCAATGGCTACTGCCCTGAAGGATACGACGTTTACGTTGCAGGACGGCCTCAAGGCAAGTGAGCGCGAAGGTCAGCCGATTTCGGCCCAGTTCGAGATTGACGACGGCAAACTGCAGATTTCGATCTACACGACAAAAGGTGACGATTTTTCCGAAATCGTCACGGATCCGAAAACCGGTGGGATCGTAAAAACGGAAAAGATTACCGACACCGACGAACTCAACGACGCGGCGGATCAGAAAGCCGCGATGGCAAAGGCGAAGACCTCGCTCGTGGCCGCGGCCGATGCGGCCGTGAAGGAGAATTCCGGGTTCCGCGCCGTCAGCATCTTTCCCGATCTGCGAGATGGCCATGCGATCGCAGAGGTCACCTTGTTGCAGGGCACGACAGCAAAAAAAGTTACGGAAAAGCTGGATTGATATTATCCCGCGATGGCCGTCGCGGCCTCGTTCGAATCGGGAGCCCTTGTCGATCAGAATGGCCCTGAAATCGTTGACGTTGGTGCGCGTGGGGCCGGTGATCAGCAGGTCGCCGAGCCGGGCGAACACCGAATAGGCATCATTGTTGGTTAGATGCGCTGGGAGGCTGAGCCCGGCCTCGCTGGCGCGCTCCACGGAATCGGGCAAGAGGAACGCGCCGGCATTATCCATGCTGCCGTCAATGCCGTCGGTGTCGGCGGCTATCGCGGCAATCCCGGCGTGCCCATCGAGCGCCACGGCGAGGCTCAGCAGGAATTCGGCGTTGCGCCCGCCGCGCCCGCCGCCGCGCACCGTCACCGTCGTCTCGCCGCCCGAGATCAACGCACAAGGAGGCTCCGCCGGCTGCCCGTAGCCCGCGGCCTGCTTGGCGATGCCGGCGTGAACCAGCCCGACGTCGCGCGCCTCACCTTCGATCGCATTGCCGAGGATCAGCGGCCGGAACCCGGCATCCCGCGCGATCCGCGCGGCGGCTTCGAGAGCGTCTTGCGGCGTCGCAATTACATGGTTCGTCACGTGGCGAAAGCGGATGTCGCCGGGCTTTGGCGTCTCGGAACTCGGCTCTTGTAGGTGTTTCAGCACGGATGCGGGGATTTCGATCCGGTACTTCTCGAGTATCGCGGCCGCCGCTGCAGAGGTGGACGGGTCCGGTACGGTCGGGCCCGAGGCGATAACCGACGGGTCGTCTCCCGGCACGTCCGAAATCATCAGCGAGACGACCGGCGCGGGCGCCGCGGCGATCGCAAGTCTCCCGCCCTTGATCGCCGACAGGTGCTTGCGGACGGTATTCATTTCTCCGATATGGGCGCCGCTGCGCAGCAGCGCGCGATTGATCGCCTGCTTGTCCTCGAGCGTCACACCGGCGGCGGGGAGCGCCAGCAGCGACGAACCCCCGCCGGAAAGCAGACACAACACGAGGTCGTCCGGCCCGAGGCCACTAACCCTGTCGAGAATCCGCCGAGCCGCTTCGCGCCCCGCGGCGTCGGGCACCGGATGCGCCGCCTCTATCACTTCGATGTGCCGGCACGGCACCGAGTGGCCATAACGGGTGACAACCAGCCCCTGGATCGGACCGGACCAGTTTGCTTCGACGGCCGCGGCCATCGAAGCGGCAGCCTTCCCGGCGCCGACTACGACAGTTCTGCCCGTAGGCGGCTTCGGCAGGTGCTTCGGAACGCACAGCGCCGGTGCCGCAGCCGCGACGGCGGCATCGAACATGTCGCGCAGCAGCGTTCGATAATTCATGCGGTAGCCTGGGTTGCTTGCCAGTCAACTCGAGTGTCTACACCCGTTCGTAACCGATTGCAGCGCCCGGCGGGACAAGACGAGCACTTCCGTGTTCACCCCGCCAGGACTCGCGTTTACCATCGAGAACAGCATCGATTTCCACATGGGGGTGGCGGGATGAAGCGACGCGAAAAGCTGAGTTCAATTGCGGCGGCCGTGCTTCTCGCCGCCCTGAGCTCGGCAACCAATGCGCTGCCTGTCTCGGCGCAAGAGCCCCCCGAGGCGAGCGCCGCCGTGCCGCAGGCGGGCTCGTTCCTGCTGACGGTCTTCCTACTGCACGACCAGACGAAAACGGTCGATCAGATAAACGAGCACCTGAAGCAGACAGGCTGGTACGACAAGTTCCCGCCCGACGGCGTCGAAATCGTGGCCTGGTACGTGATGATGGGCATCGGCCAGGTCGTCATTCTGCGGGTGCCTGCCGAAAAGCTGCGGGATACGAACCGGGTCATCGAGCAGACCGCCTGGGGCGGCTATCGCACCGAGTTCTATCCGACCTACGATTTCAAGCCGGTATGGGACGCGATCCCGCACCATCGCCCCTGAATATTCCGGCGCCCAAGTCATGAGGAGCCAGGTTCAGGTACGCCATCGCCGGCGCATTCTCTGCGTCTTTCCGCAGTATGCCGCATCATTCGGCACGTTTCAGTACGCCTATCCGCTGATGGGCGGGGTGCGCGCCTTTATGCCGCCGCAAGGGATCCTGGTCGTTGCCGCCTATTTGCCGCCGGTATGGGAGGTGCGGATCGTCGACGAGAACATCCGGCCGACGAGCGAGGAGGAATTGACCTGGGCCGATGCCGTCTTTGTCAGCGGCATGCATGTCCAACGGGCCGAGATCAAGGCGGTGGGCCGGCGCGCGCGGGCGGCGGGCAAGACAACGGTGTTGGGCGGCCCATCGGTCTCCGCATCGCCGGAGAAGTATCCCGAATTCGATTATCTCCACCTCGGCGAACTCGGCGATGCGACGGACGAGCTGATCCGCGCGATCGACGCGGACGCAAGTCCACCCGCCACGCAACAGCGTTTTACCACGCGAGAGCGTCTGGCGCTTTCCGAGTTCCCGATGCCAGCCTATGAGCTGATCGAAGGCCGCCGCTATTTCATTGGCAGCGTCCAGTTTTCGAGCGGATGCCCCTATCGCTGCGAATTCTGCGACATCCCGGCGCTTTACGGACGTCAACCCCGCCTCAAGACGCCGCAGCAGATCCTCGCCGAGCTCGACGCGCTGCTCGCCGCCGGGATCAAGACCTCGATCTATTTTGTCGACGACAACTTCATCGGCAACAAGAGGGCGGCACGGGAACTCCTGCCTCATCTTGTCGCCTGGCAAAAGCGGCGCGGTTATCCGGTGCAGTTGTGTTGCGAGGCGACCCTCAACATCGCCAAATCGCCGGAGATCTTGACGATGATGCGCGAAGCCTATTTCTGCACGCTCTTCTGCGGCATCGAGTTGCCGGAACTGGCGGCGCTCGATGCCATGCAGAAATCGCAGAACCGCGCAGTTCCGTTGCTGGACGCGGTCGCGACGATCAACAGCTACGGCATCGAAGTCGTCTCAGGGATCATACTCGGTCTCGACACCGACACGCCGCAGACCGCCGATCGGTTGATCGAGTTCATCGATCGCTCGCAGATCCCGATGCTTACGATCAACCTGCTGCAAGCCTTGCCGAAAACACCGTTGTGGGACCGGCTGAAGGCCGCTGGACGGCTCGACGAAGACGGGAACCGCGAGTTGAACGTCATCTTTGCTCGTCCGTATGAAGAGGTATTGGGCAATTGGCGCCGCTCGATCCGCCACGCCTACACCCCTGAGGCGATCTACCGCCGTTTTGCCTGGAATGCGGAGCACACCTACCTCAACCGGATCGCGCTACCGTTGTCTCGGGCGCGTCTGAACCCAGGCAATCTGCGCCGCGCCGTCGGGATCATCTCGCGACTGCTGGTTCGGGTCGGGCTTTTTGGCGATTACCGCCGCAATTTCTGGCAAATGGCTTGGCCCGCGCTGCGCGCCGGACGCATCGAGGAGCTGATCCATGTCGGGATCGTCGCCCATCACATGATCGTTTTCGCGCGCGCCTGCGCCGCTGGGCGCGAGAACGCCTCCTTCTTTATCGACCGGCCAAAAATCGCTGCATAACCTCCTCTACTCCCGCTGCAATTGCCGGGCGGCACGTGCGGCCGGGCGCTCGGCGCAGTTTTTGAGCCACTCGGCAACTTTCGGGAAGGGTGACATGTCGATCTGGGCCGGCCGCGCCCAGGCCAGAATGCTGGCGACATTGAGATCGGCGACGGTGAAATTGTCGCCGAGCAGATGGAGGTTGCGGCCGAGCGCGCCGTCGAGCACGCTTAGCGGCTGCGCCAGCTGCTTCTCGGCGTCGTCCGCCGCCACGGCATCCCGCTTGTCCTCCGGAAGAATGGCGCGGTTGAACAATGCCGTGAGCACCGGCCGCTCGACCTCGGTCATCCCCCAAAAGCTCCATTGCCAAGCCCGCGCCTCGTCCTCGAGCCGGGTCGGATAGAGCGTGCCCGCTCCGTATTTCTTCGCGAGATAAAGGTTGATCGCCATCGACTCCCACAGCACGAACCCGTCATCGTCGATGACCGGAACATGCCCGTTGGGATTGAGCGCGAGATGCGCTTGTGTGCGCGTCTCACCAGTGGCGAAATCGACCCTCACATGCTCGTAATCGAGCCCCAGCTCCTTGGCCATCCACAAGGTTCGGAAGGCGCGCGAGCGCGCCACGCCGTAGATCTTGAGCGCCATGATCCATCCTTTTCCGCCCGCCCGAAATCGTCATGCCCGGGCTTGACCCGGGCATCTACGAAACGCAATGGCTTATGGAAGTGCCGCGGGATTGCCGGGTCAAGCCCGGCAATGACGAGGTAGAACGACTCGAACGAGTCGCTATCGCAGATCCTGGCCGGTCGCGGCGCCGGCGAGAAAGATGTTCGGCTTCAGGAACATCGACAACACCAGCGCGCCCTTGGGTGAGCGGGCGATGTGCCGGTTGCCTTTGGGGCGCCAGACGTAGTTGCCGGCGCGCACCTCGCCCTCATCGTCGACAAGGCTGCCTTCGAGCACAAAGGTCTGCTCGACTTCGACATGCTCGTGCAATGCCAGCTCGGCGCCCGGCTGCCAGCGGAAAAGCGCAGTCAGGAGCCCGCTTTCCGGATCTTCCAGCAGGATTTTCATGTCGATGCCGGCGCATGGGGTCGGCTTCCACGGCAGGCTCTCGACCTCGACGTAACGGGACGCCAGAGGCCCGAGCCGCTCGGCGTCTTTGAGAAACGGGGTGTTTGCGCTCATTGGCTTCCCTCGCTGGTGTGTCGCTCGATGATAGCCCGAAACCCGGCTATGCTGGAAAGAGCGGCGGGCCTCGATGATGATGGCCCGGCTTCTCGGGAGGGAATCATGGCGAAGGGTATCCTGATTGCGGCGATGGATTTCTCGGCGGCGCCCGAGGACGAATTTCACGATTGGTACGATCTGGAGCACATCCCCGAGCGGCTGCGGGTGCCGGGCTTTCTGAACGCGGACCGCTGGATCGGCACGGACAACCGGAAGATCTCGGTTGCGACCTACGACCTCGACAATGTCGGCGTGCTGCATAGCCCGCCCTACCTCGCGGTCGGCGGCGAGAACGGGTCGCCCTGGACCAAACGCACCGCGAAGTTTCGGAAAAGCATCTTGCGGTACGAGGGCGAGCAACTGTTTCCCGGAGACCGGACGGCGCCACCTCAGGCCGCAGCCCTCATGCTGATTGGGATGAATGTGGCGCCCGAGCACGAGCATGAATTCAACGAATGGTACAACACCGAGCACATTCCGGCCCTAGGCTCGGTGCCGGGCACGTTGTGCGCCCGGCGCTACCGGGGGACCGGCGGCATCCAGCGCTATGTGGCCCTCTACCACCTGACCTCGCCCGAGGTGGTGCGTTCGGCCGAATGGAAGAAGGCGGCGGACACCCCTTGGACGCAGAAGATGCGGCCGCATTTCCGCGACCATTTACGCATCGAGTGCCGCCGCTATACGAGGGCGCAGTAGCCCCCACCTTAACCCTCCCCCGCGCCGCAAGGGGAGGGAATTGCTTACATCAAGAAGACGCCCTTGCCGGTGGTTTGCGTGTCGAACAGGCGATAGGCTTCTTCGGCCTGGTCGAGCTTCCATTGGTGGGTGAAGAGGCGGTCGACGTCGACCTTGCGCTCGACGACGAACCGGGCGCAATCGGCTTGGCCCTGCCACGAGAAGGTCCAGGAGCCGATTATCGTCAATTGCTTGCGCAGCATGTCGGGGCTGACATCGATCGTCACATTGTTTCGTTCGCCGACAAATGCGACCGTGCCCCACACTTTGGCCGAGCGCACCGCCGAGATGCGGCCCTCGGGCTGGCTCGACGTATCGAGGGTGAAGTCGGCGCCGCCATGCGTCAAATCCTTGATCGCGCCGACCGGGTCGTTGGACCGGGGGTTGACGGTCTCCCAGGCGCCGAATTCCTTGGCTCGCTCCAGCCGCTCCGGGCTGACATCCAGCGCGATGACGCGGGCGCCCATCGCGCTCGCGAGCTGCGTCGCCGACAGGCCGACCGGTCCCTGGCCGAACAGCGCGATCGTGTCGTTCCCCGAGATGTTAAGCCGCCGCAGCGCCCCATAGGCGGTGCCGGTGCCGCACGAGATCGCCGCGCCGGCGGAGAAAGACAGCTCATCGTGCAGCGGCACCAACGTGAAGGCCGGCACCTTCAGATAGCGCGCATGCCCGCCATGGGCGTTGTTGCCGTAGACGAGCACCGGCTCTTCCTGGCACAGCTGCGACCAGCCCGAGCGGCAGTGCTCGCACACCGTGCATCCCTTGTAGTGGTGCACCATGACGCGCTGGCCGACGCGCGCCATCTTCTCGCTGACCTCCGGGCCGATCGCCGCGACTATCCCGCACGGCTCGTGGCCGCCGATGACCGGGTTCGGGTTGACCGGCAGCCCGCCGATCGACTCGCCGCCCGATTTGGGCCGGCGATACTGGTGCAGATCGCTGCCGCACATCCCCGAGGCCTTCATTTCGACGACGACCTCGCCGGGCCCCGGTGTCGGGTCGGGGAATTCCATCAGCTCGATTTCGCGATCGCCCGTGAAGACCACGCCGCGCATCGGTTCCTCCGCTTTTCGTCACGATTGGAGGAATCACCCTACGCTCTTTCGGCCGGCAGCGCGACAACCCCTCACTCGTGCGAGACGACCTTGCTGTCTTCGGCGACGATCTGCGGCGACCCGCCTGCGAAGCGGACTGTGTATGAGTAACGAACCGCCCCGACAGAGCGAGCCCCGCGCTCGGCACTCACCGCATCAAAATCCCGAACTCCCGTAATCTCGCATTCCGCGGTCGCATTATTGCAGGAGATCCTTGGACTGGCCTCGCCCGGCGGCAACCAGGTCTGGCGGATCGGCCAGCGGCGGATGAAATTTAATTTCTCCTTGAGGATGCTTTCTCGGGTCGCCGGCTTCCCATAGTAGTCGACAACAGGAGCGTAGACGGAACTGAGGTAAGGCAGCACTTGGTCGCTGCTGCCGCCGACATTCGCCCAGTAGGCGTTCATGAAGTTGGCCGCCTCGGTGGTGAGTGGAGAGATCTCTGGCGCGGCCGGCTTCAGCGGCGTCTCGGGCGCCGGCAAGCGAACCGGAGTAGTGGGCCGCCGCGGATGCGGCACAACCGGCGTTATCGGCGGCGGGCGTGAGGATCCTTGCTGCGGCTCCGGTGGCGGCTGTGGCGACGGCACCGGGGCTGCCATCTTCTCGGCTGGTTTCGGCTGCGCTGAGGTGTCCGGGGCTGCCGATGGCGGGGCCTCCTTGGGCGGCAGCGGCGCGGAGGCTTCCGGTGGAGAGGGCAAGGGGTCTACCCATTCGATTTTCGGGGAGGACGCGCCTTGAGCCGGCACCAGACCCAGCGCGAGGAGAGCGGCAGAGGCCGGTACGAGAAGGGATAGTTTTCTCATGCTGTTTGGGTTTACTGGTCATCCACTGACCTCAAATACGGATTTGCGCCGGGCCGGGTTCCCCGTCCCGGAGGGCGCGAGATGCCCTCTCAACCGCCAGCCGAAAAGCCCGCCATGGACCGGTGAAAGCGGGCGAGGAAGCCGCGGGTGCGCGGGTTTTGTGGGTTTTCGAGGAGCTGCGCGGGTGGGCCGCTCTCGACAATGACACCGTCGCTCATGAAGGCGACGAGATCGGCGACCTCATGGGCAAAGGCGACCTCATGGGTGACGATGACCATCGTCATTCCCTCGCGGGCGAGCTGTTCGACGACCCCCAAGACTTCGCCGACCAGCTCGGGGTCGAGTGCCGAGGTCACCTCGTCGCACAGCATTACGGCGGGGTTCATCGCCAGGGCTCGGGCGATCGCAACGCGCTGCCGCTGCCCGCCGGAGAGATGTGATGGATAGGCGTCGGCTTTGTCGCCTAGCCCGACCTTCTCTAGCAAGCCACGCCCGATATCCTCGGCCTCGCGTCTCGCCAACCGCTTGACGATCGTCGGCCCGGCCATGACGTTGCCGAGCGCCGTCATGTGCGGGAACAGGTTGAAATGCTGGAAGACCATGCCGGTCGCCGCACGAAACGCCGACAGCTCGCGGTCGGCCGGCTTGGTGCGGCTGCCCTCACCGAAGCGCATTTCGCGCTCGCCGACGCAGATCCGCCCACGGTCGGGTTCTTCGAGCAGGTTGATGCAGCGCAGCAGCGTCGATTTTCCGGAGCCGCTCGGTCCAATGATCGCGACGACCGAGCCGCGCTCGACCCGCAGCGACACTCCCTTCAGCACTTGGGACGCGCCGAACGCCTTCCAGAGATCGGCGATCTCGATCATCGGGCCTATTCCGCGCGCCTTAATCCGCCCGGGCGAGCCGCCGCTCGACCTGCTGCGCCGCCAAGGTCAGCGGAAACAGCACGAGAAAATAGATGATCGCGACCATCGTATAGACTTCGAGCGGGCGGTAGGTCGCCGCGGTGATGATCGTCCCTTGGTAGAGCAGATCGGCAACCGCGATCGTCGACACCAGCGAGGTGTTCTTCAGCTGAATGATCGACTGGTTCATGAAGGGCGGGATCATCCGCTTGACGGCCTGCGGCAGGATCACATGACGCATGACCTGATTGCGGCGCATGCCGATGGCGCGCGCCGCGTCCCATTGGCCTCGTTCGATCGAGTTGACCCCGCCGCGGATGATCTCGGCGTAAAAGGCACCGGTATAGAGCGACAACACCAATACAGCCGCGACATGCGCCGGAATGTCGATGCCGAGAACCACCGGCAAAGCGTAGTAAAACCAGACGATCTGCACGAGCAGAGGCGTGCAGCGGAAGATCTCGACATAAGCGACCAGGGGCGCGGTGATCATCGGGTTGCGCGACAATCGCAACAGCCCGGCGACGAGCCCGATCACCAGCCCCAGCAGGATCGTGCCGATCGTATAGGCAATCGTGACGCCCAGACCTGCCAAAATCAACCAGCGGTAGGCCCAGAGGAAGGAAAAATCCCAGGCATACCCGCTGCCGGTCACCGACGGTTGCCCCCACCCTAACCCTCCCCCGCAGGCGGGGGAGGGAATGTAAGAAGGTGCAACCGGGTTCCCTCACCCGCCTGCGGGGGAGGGTCAGGGTGGGGGCTTTCCTCGCTCACAGTTCCACGTCGGAGGGGACGTCTTCGGGCTTGACCCCGTTGATGGCCAAACCCGCGTAGAGCCACTCCCGGATTTGCTGAATACCGCGGTTGTAATCGACCCAAGCGTTGAGGAAATCGCGCCACCGCTTGTCCGGCTCCATGCGTATGCCCATGCAGGTCGGCAGTTGCACCCGCGGCTGATGCAGCATCTGGAATTCGCCGAGCGCCGGGTTCTTCTTGACTGCGGTCAGCCCTAGATTGACCGCAAGGATCACGCAATCGGCTCGACCGGTCTGCACCGCGAGAATGCAGTCGTCGCGCGCCTTCAATGCAATAATCGTCGCCTTTGGCGCAAAGCGGCGCGCGGCGATCTCGTGCACCGAGCCGATATCGACCGCCACCTTGACCTCGGGCTTGTTGAGGTCGCTCCAGTTCTCGGCATGGAAGCCCTTCTTGCCGACCATGCCGAAGCCGTGCAGATAGAACGCATGGGTGAAATCGATGACGAGCGCCCGCTTCGGCGTCGGGTTGAGCGCGAAAGCCAGATCGATCTTGTTGGCCTGCAGGTCGAGCACCGAATTGCCGTAGGTCGATTCGAGATATTCGACTTGAGCCTCGAAAACGCCGGCAATGTCCTTGGCCATCTCGATGCACATGCCGGACCAGGCGCCCGAGGCGATGTCCTTGTTGAAGTAAGGAGCCTCGCCGGGCAGAGCAGCGATGCGCAGAACTTTCCCGCGCTTGATCCGGTCGATCGTCGATTCCGCGGGCTGGTCTTCGGCCCGGGCAACGCCGGCAAAGATTGCCGGAGCGCCCGCCGCTCCGGCGGCGAACAAGCGGCGTGACAGCATGGAAGCCTCCTCTTCTTCTTTGGTCCTTGACATGCCAGAAACTAGCAAGCCATCGGACTTGCCGGAAGCAAAGGATGAGCCAATGCCTGTCAACAAGCCGCATCTCGAATTTCACCGGGTCGATATGAGCTCGGGGTGGTCGACGCCTCCCGGCTATCCAACCGGCATCGAGCAGAAGATCCTGGCGGGTTCACTCGACGAACCGCGGCGCAACGGCAGCCGAACCCGCCTGTTGCGGTTTGCGCCGGGGGTGTTCACGACCGAGCCGTTCGTCCACGAATACTGGGAAGAGGTCTACCTCATCGAGGGCGACCTGACGGTCGGCAACGATGCCGAGGGGCAGGGCGGCGAGAGCTTTCCCGCGGGCACCTACGCGTGCCGACCGCCCGGCGCCGTCCACGGCCCGTTCAAATCGAACGGCGGCTGTCTGTTGTACGAATTCCATTACTACGCCGACTAACGTAGTGCGAGGGGCAACGTGGCGGGGCTGCCTCAGCTTGGCCCACAAAATGTCACGGATACGACCCGACAATTCCCCTTTTGCGCTCGACTTTAACCGGAACCGAGCTGGAGCTCGCCGGTGTTCCACCGGTAAGCACCCGGTTGGAGCTTGCCATGCGTCCGATGCCGATAATCGCCGCTGCTGCATTCCTCTTCTCCGCGAGCGGGCCCGCCACGGCGGCCAACCCGACGAGGATCGCCGAGACCGGCGCGGTCCTGCTGGGCAATGCGTATCGCTGCGGTGTTCCGGACGACCGCGTCGTGCGCGCCGGCAAAGTAATTCGCGAGCTGATCGTCGCCGCGGCGGACGATGCCAGCGAACAGACCGCGGCCAAGTCACGCTTTGCCCAAATCTTTCGGGAGAGCGCGCGTGCCGAGGGTAACGGCCGCACGCCGACCCCGCCTTGCCACACGGTGGTCAGCCAATTCGAACGGCTCGAGCAGTTTCGCGACCAGACCGGCCGCCGGTGAGGGCGTCGCTGCGAGGCTGGCTGATGCTGGCTGATAATCCGCATTAAAAACAGCCAGGATAACTGGCCTAAGTCGCGGAAAGCCTCGCGCTTTTCGCCTCACAAATTACCAAAACCGCTGTTATTCCTGGCTGTTCCTGGCTGTTTCTCCGCTGATACTATTCGCTGATGATGTCGCCGAGCGGGACCCAGCGCGTGCCGTCGAACCGTTTCAGCCGCATCTGCTTGATCGCGTGATAGTCGGTCGGGGTGGTATTGAGCGTGATCCCGGGAATCAGCATCGGCACTGCGACCTCCTCCATATGTGAGACGCGGTCGAGCAGCCGCTCGCGCGTCACTTCGGGGCCGCAGCTCTTCAGGGCCTCGACGACTGCGGAAGCCATGTAATAGGCGATGACGTTCGACCAGTCGTTCGGGTCGACGCCGGAATTGTAGTTCTTCATGAAATCGAGATAGGCGCGGACTTCGGGGTCGTTCTGCCAGGCCGGGTCGCCCGGCTCCTTCAGGAACTCGGCGGTGATGACGCCGACGGAATGATCGAGCCCGGCCGGCTGCATGACCAGCGGGATCGAGGAGGCCGGGTACGGCACGATGTGCAGCGGATGCCAGCCGACCTCGGCGACTTTGCGGATCGCCTGCGCGGCGAATTTGGGCAATGCGACGTCGAGCAATGTGTCGGCGCCGGACGCGTTCAACGCGACGATCTGCGAATCTGACAGTCGGATCGGTGACCTCGTAGGACGCCTCGGCGACGACCATCGTTTTCGCCTTGTCGCCGAGGGCGGCTTTCAAGGTGTTGAGGTGGTCCTTGCCGTAATCGTCGTTCTGGTACAACACCGCGATTTTCGCGTCCGGCTTTTCCTTGAGAATGAACTTGGCGAAACCTCGCGTCTCGCTGACAAAGCTCAGATCGCCGCCCATCGTCCACGGGTAATGCTGCGGGTCGCGAAAACGCGAAGTGCCGGTGAACAGAAACATCTGCGGCACCTTGCGCTCGTTGAGGTAGCGCTGCACCGAGGCGTTGGTCGGGGTGCCGAGCGAGCCGAAGATGCCGAAGACCTGGTCCTGCTCGACCAGTCGTCGGGTCTGCTCGACCGTTTTAGGCGGGCTGTAGCCGTCGTCGAGCGTGATGAAATCGATGTTGCGGCCGTTGATCCCGCCGGCGTCGTTGACCATGCGGTAAAAGGCCGCCTGAGTGCGCCCGATCGTCGCGAAGGACGAGGCCGGCCCGCTATAGGCGATCGTCTGGCCGATCTTGATCTGAGTGTCGGAGACGCCGGGCGTCGGTTGGCTCTCGGCCGCGCGCGAATTAGCAGCCATCGCCCCGGCAACGGAGGCGACCAGCATCAGACGGAGCAGAAACACCGGCATTCCCCAATCAATGCGCGCGGTATCTATACCCTGCAAATACGGCTATTTTCGGGTGAACCGATCCGCGTTGGGAACATTCCACTGGTTCCGCGGCGGCTGCCTACCCTATATCTCCCGCCATGGATTTCGATCTCTCGGACGAGCAGCGGGCGTTTGCGGAGACCGCGCGGGCGTTTGCGCGCGAGGAGTGGCTGCCGCAGGCGCCCGGGTGGGACGAGCGCGGCGAATTTCCGGTCGCGGCGTTGCGACGTGCGGCGGAGCTGGGGTTCGCCGGCATCTATGTCGGCGACGAGTTTGGCGGCAGCGGGCTCGGCCGGATGGACGCGACGATCATCTTCGAGGAGCTTGCCGCGGCTTGCGTCTCGACCGCCGCTTTTCTGACGGTCCACAACATGGCAGCGTGGATGATCGACCATTTCGGCAGGAGCGAGCAGCGCGCGCGGTTTCTGCCGAAGCTGATGACGATGGCGCATTTCGCCAGTTATTGCCTGACCGAGCCGGGCAGCGGCTCCGATGCGGCGGCGCTCGCCACCCGCGCGGTGCGCGACGGCGACGAGTATGTGCTCAACGGCACCAAGGCGTTCATCTCCGGCGGGTCGGTCAGCGACATCTACGTGACGATGGTGCGCACCGGCGGGGCGGGGCCGAAGGGCATCTCCTGCCTCGTCGTCGAGAAGGATGCGCCGGGCCTCTCCTTCGGCAAAAAGGAGCGCAAGCTCGGCTGGAACACGCAGCCGACCGCGATGGTGATTTTCGAGGACTGCCGCGTGCCGGTCGCCAACCGGCTCGGCGATGAGGGCGACGGCTTCAAGATCGCGATGATGGGGCTCGACGGCGGGCGCTTGAATATCTCCGCCTGCTCGCTCGGCGGCGCGCGCGCCTGCCTTGAAGCGGCGCGCGACCATCTGCTCGAGCGGCGGCAGTTCGGCCAGCCGCTCGCCGATTTCCAGGCATTGCGGTTCAGGCTCGCCGACATGGCGACCGAACTCGATGCGGCGCGGCTGATGGTGCGGCGCGGGGCGGCGAGCCTCGATCGCGGCGACCCGGAGGCGACGATGCACTGCGCGATGGCCAAGCGCCTCGCGACCGATGCCGGGTTTCATGTCTGCAACGAGGCTTTGCAGCTGTTCGGCGGCTACGGCTACCTGAAAGACTTCCCGATCGAGCGCTATCTGCGCGACGTGCGGGTCCATCAAATCCTCGAAGGCACCAACGAGATCATGCGGGTCATCATCGCGCGGCGCCTGCTCGGCAATTGATGGCCGATACCGACGAGATCCTGCTTGGCCGAAAGGGCGGCCTGGCGATCCTGACGATCAACCGGCCGCAGGCGCTCAATGCACTGACCCTCGACAATTACCGCCGGTTCGACCCGGCATTGCGCGACTGGGCAGCCGACCCGTCGGTACATGCTGTCGTCGTCCGTGGCGCCGGCGACCGGGCGTTCTGCGCCGGCGGCGACGTGCGCGCAGTCTATGAAGCGGGGCGCGGGATCAGCGGCGACCCCGACCTGCCCGCGTTTTTCTTTCGTGAAGAATACGAGCTGATCCGGCGGATTCACCATTTCCCCAAGCCGTACATCGCGGTCATCGACGGGATCACGATGGGCGGGGGTGCCGGGATTTCGGTCAACGGCGCCTATCGGATCGCCACCGAACGCACTCTCTTCGCGATGCCGGAGACCGGGATTGGCCTCTTTCCCGATGTCGGCGCGACGCGTTTTCTTAACCGCTGCCCCGGGCAGGTCGGACGGTATCTCGGCCTGACCGGCGCAAGGGTGAATGCGGCGGACGCGTTCTATTGCGGCTTCGCCACGCATGCCGTGAAACGCGATTCCGTCGAGGCGCTGCTCGATGAGCTGAGCCGCGAGCACACCTCGATGGAAGACTGCTTGCGGCGTTTCGCCGTCGATCCGGCTCCGGCCCCGCTCGCGGCGCTGCGACCGGCGATCGACCGCTGCTTTGCTCGGGACAGTGTCGAGGCGATCCTAGACGCGCTCGCTGCATGGTCGGCTGCCGGCGGTGTCGATGCGGAATGGGCCGAGGAAACGCGAGCCGGCCTGCTGACCAAATCGCCGACCAGCCTCAAGATCACCCTGCGCCAGCTGACGATCGGGCGGGATTGCGACCTCGACGCGGCGCTCGCCCTCGAATACCGGCTGACCCAGCACATCATGGCCGGCCACGATTTCTACGAAGGCGTCCGGGCCATGCTGATCGACCGGGACCGCAAGCCGCAGTGGCGCCCGCCGACGCTCGCCGAGGTTACCGACGGCATGGTCGACGCGTATTTCGCGCCGATCGGCGATCGCGAGCTGCGGTTTGCATAGACCGCAACGGAGATCGTCACCCCTGCGAAAGCGGGAGTCCAGGGCGTCACGCGAAGGAGCTTATTGCCCTGGATTCCCGCTTTCGAGGCTGTCAGGAAATCTGCGATATGGCTGGATCGGCATCGTGCGTCCTTCGAGACGGCCGCTTTGCGGCCTCCTCAGGATGAGGATTTCTTAATGCCAATAAGGACTTACCTCATGCTGAGGAGCGCCCGCAGGGCGCGTCTCGAAGCACGCACTACCTCACTACAGCCGGATTGGCCAATTTGCTGACAGCCTCTTTCGCGGGAATGACGGGAGGGGCAGGAGGAGAAGACCGATGGCGACGATCGGGTTTATCGGGCTCGGCAATATGGGGGCGCCGATGGCGGCCAATCTCGTCGGGGCCGGCCACCGGGTGACCGGGTTCGACCTTGTGCCGAGAGCTATGGAGGCGCTGGCGACGAAGGGCGGCCATTCGGTCGCGTCGGCCGCCGAGGCCGCCGCCGCGGGCGACATCGTGATCACGATGCTGCCCGCCGGCCCGCAGGTGCGCTCGGTCTATCTCGACGCGGGCGGCATTCTCGCCAGCGCCCGGCGCGGCGCATTGCTGATCGACTGCTCGACGATCGACGTCGAGACCGCGCGGGCGGTGGCGGCAGCGGCTAAGGGAGCGGGGTTCGACATGCTCGACGCACCGGTGTCGGGCGGGGTCGCCGGGGCGGAAGCGGCGAGCCTCACCTTCATGGTCGGCGGCGAGGCCGAGATCTTCGCGCGCGCCCAGCCGGTATTGGCGTCGATGGGCCGGACGATCGTCCATGCCGGCCCGGCGGGCAACGGGCAGGCGGCCAAGATCTGCAACAACATGATCCTCGGCGTCTCGATGATTGCCGTGTGCGAGGCGTTTTCGCTCGCCGAGCGGCTCGGGCTCGAGGCGCAGACGTTGTTCGACATCAGTTCCAAATCATCCGGGCAATGCTGGGCATTGACGAGCTATTGCCCGGTGCCGGGACCGGTTCCGGCGTCGCCGGCAAACCGCGACTATGCACCCGGCTTTACCGCGGCGATGATGTTGAAGGATTTGCGGCTCGCGCAGCAGGCGGCGGGCGCAACCGCGGCGGTGACCCCACTCGGCGCAGCCGCCGCCAATCTTTACCAGCTGTTCGTCGATGGCGGCGCCGGCGTTCTCGATTTTTCTGGGATCTATCGCTTAATCGGCAAATCCGACCATAATATTTGAAACGATAAATTTACAAACCCGCGGTAAGCTTACCGTCTTTTTGCCGGTAAGCGAGGCTCGGATGAATACCGCATATCTGGAGGTGATATCGCTCGTCGAGCGACTCCACCGCCATTTTCTCGAGGTCGTAAAGCTCGAGCTCGAAGGGCTCGGGATCCACGACATCAACAATGTTCAGGGAATGATGCTGTTCAATATCGGCGACGCGGAGATGACGGTCGGCGAACTCACGTTGCGGGGCTGCTATCTCGGCTCGAATGTCTCGTACAACGTCAAGAAGATGGTCGAGAACGGCTATCTGACGCAGCAGCGCTCGCTGCACGACCGGCGTTCGATCCATGTCCGCCTGACCGAAAAGGGGACCAGGTTGCGCGACAGCCTGACCGCGATGCATCGACGCCATGCCCAAATGCTGCCGGACGCCGCGGTGAGCGTTGAAGACCTGCAGGGCGCCAACGCCGCGCTCCGCCGCCTCGAGCGCTTCTGGATCCGAGCCGGCGACTTTATGCAGCGCCCGCCGCAATTCGCCGCCTGATTTTTTTGGTGACGCCGCCGCTTTTATTGGTGACGCCACCGCCTGGGGCTGCGAGGCTGCTCGCAGATCATCGCGGAGGACCGGCATGTCAGCCGAGCTGTTTGCGCTAGCCCCCGGAGTGAGCGTCGCCGGCAGGCTCGATCGGGCCGACATCGATGCGCTCGCCGCAGCCGGTGTGCGCACGATCATCAACAATCGCCCCGATGGCGAAGACCCCGGGCAGCTTCCGGCCGCCGAGGCGCGGCGCATTGCCGAGGCGCACGGGATCGCGTACCACCACATCCCGATCACCGCCGCCACATTGTCGCGCGCCGATGTCGACGCCTTTGCCGCAGCGTTGCGGGACGGACCGGCGCCGGTAGTGGCGCATTGCCGCAGCGGAACCCGCTCGGCGCTGCTGTGGGCTTTGACCCGCATGCGCGACGGGGCCAACGCGCTCTCGCTGATCGCCGAAGCCGCCCAGCACGGCATCGACATCGCCGGCCTTCCAGCCGTCGCAGCGCGGCTGCGTTAAACGGTCAGGCCGGGGAAGCGGCGGGACCCGCGGCAGCTCTTCCGAAAATCTCCACCAAAGGCGATTGCCGCAGGTACGACATAACGAGCGCGACGAGCCCGACAACCAGCCACCACCATACCAGCTCCCGGCCGAGCCAAAAGAACACCTCGGCGTGCGAGCTCAACCCCTCGCCGGGGACCGGGGAGATCATGGCGTGGAGCGCGCGCCGGAAGCACTCCTCCCACATGACGAAGAGCACCGCCGCGATCATCTGGCCGCAAAAGCGTCGTATCTCTGGGTTTTTGACCGATCGATGGAGGCAGACCAGCCCGGACAATACTGGGAGGAGAAGAATGCCGCGATAAGCGATGTTCTGGCCGGCGAAGAAGCAGGCCGCCACCAACAAGCCGCCAATGACGAGGAAATGCGTCTCGCTCGCCGCCCAGTCGAGTTGCTCGCGCCCGAGCAGCCGAACCGTGCGAAGCGCTCGCGCAACTGCCAACCCGGACAGCGCACCCATCAGCGACGCTGCGATCAGGATGCGGCGGGCGCCTCCGGCCAGGGCTTCCGCAAACCCAAACGGCAGGTTGCGGGCAGAGAAGGCGTCGGTGAAATAAGAGGCTCCGGCGGGGATGCTGGCCGCCGCCATGCTCAGCTCGGGGTAAAAGGCGACAGCGAAGACGACCAGCGCCGAATCGCCGCTGCCGCAATGACCAGGCCGTCCCGCCGACCTTCGCGTGCGGCTAGGACCAACAGCGCGAGCGGGTAGTATTTCAGGAGGCCGGCGGCCACGAACAGGCCATAGGAAACAGCCGGTAACGGCGCGGAAGTGTGAAAAGCGATCGCCCCGCAGACCACCAGCAGGAAAACGGCGAGATCATTGTTGGCGCGCTCCACAGCATAGACTGTCATTGGCGAAACCGCCGCGGCGCCGAAGATAAACAGCTCGCCGGCAGTGCGTGGGCGCAGCACGAGAGTCAATGAAAGCAGGAACACCAGGTCGAGGCTCGCGCCCACCCACTCCGTCGCGCTAGTCCCGAGAGACCCCGGCACGATCGCCAGCCAGAGCGGCGAATAAGCGTGCGGGCGCCCGAGCGCGTCGCAGGGATTGGACAGGTATACCTCGATCCCCTGCCGCTTGCATTCGGCGGCCGACAGAACGGCGTGGGTGTCGAGAAATGGAAAGCTGAACGGTTCGACGCCGAGCAGGCGCAGGGTGCCAGAATAGATCGAGTGCGCCCCCGTGAGCCAAAGTCCCGCCATGATCGCGTAGAGGCACAGCACACCGACCGGGATCGCCAGGCGATAGGCCAACTTGCTCGAGGTTTCTTCCGAAAAGGCTTGGCGCGCTTCCACCAGATCCATTGCGCGCGCAGCTTAAGTCGCCCTTCATTTACCGAGCGTTAAACACGGGCGCGGGTCAGCCTGTACAAAACGGCAGGGCGGAAGGCTTAGTAGTCGCCTCTTGTATATCCCCTTGTATGATCGCCGCGGAGGGCCAGAATTTGTCTATGCAGACCACCAACGACATCCGCTCCGCGTTTCTCGACTATTTCGCGCGCCACGACCACGAGATTGTCCCGTCGAGCCCGCTCGTGCCGCGCAACGATCCGACATTGCTGTTCACCAATGCCGGGATGGTGCAGTTCAAGAACGTGTTCACCGGCCTGGAGAAGCGGCCCTATCAGCGCGCCGCCACGGCGCAGAAATGCGTGCGCGCCGGCGGCAAGCACAACGATCTGGAAAACGTCGGCTATACCGCCCGGCACCATACGTTTTTCGAGATGCTCGGGAATTTCTCCTTCGGCGATTACTTCAAGGACCGGGCGATCGAGCTTGCCTGGAACCTGATCACGCGCGAGTTCGGGCTTGCCCGCGATCGCCTCTTGGTGACGGTCTATGCCGAGGACGACGAGGCCGCCGCCTTGTGGGCAAAGATCGCCGGCCTGCCGGAGTGCGAAGATCATCCGCATCGCCACTTCGGACAATTTCTGGATGATGGGCGATGTCGGACCGTGCGGCCCTTGCTCGGAGATCTTTTACGATCACGGCCCGTCGATCCCCGGGGGTCCGCCGGGAAGCGCCGATGCGGAGGGCGACCGCTTCATCGAAATCTGGAACCTCGTCTTCACGCAGTTCGACCAGGTCGGCCCGGGTGAGCGGGTTCCGCTGCCGCGTCCCTCGGTCGATACCGGCATGGGGCTCGAACGCATCGCCGCGGTCCTGCAGGGGAAGCACGACAATTACGACATCGACCTGTTCCGGGCTTTGATCTTGGCATCGGCGGAAGCCTCCGGGGTGGCGCCGGACGGGCCGCACGCGGTCTCGCATCGGGTGATCGCCGATCATCTGCGCGCCTCGGCCTTCCTGATCGCCGACGGGGTGCTGCCGAGCAAGGAGGGGCGCGGCTATGTGCTGCGCCGGATCATGCGCCGGGCTATGCGCCACGCGCACATGCTCGGCTGCAAGGATCCGCTGATGTGGCGGCTGGTGCCGGCGCTGGTGCAGCAGATGGGCGCCGCCTATCACGAATTGCTGCGCGCCCAGCCGCTGATATCCGAGACCTTGCGGTTCGAGGAAACCAACTTCAAGCAGATGCTCGACCGCGGGCTGCGCCTGCTCGAAGAGGAGACGGCGCGGCTCGCCCCCGGCGCGGCACTGCCCGGCGAGGTCGCATTCCGGCTCTACGACACCTTCGGCTTCCCGCTCGATCTGACCGAGGACGTATTGCGCGGTCAGGGCCGCAGGGTGGCGGTCGAGGGCTTCACGGCGGCAATGCAGCGGCAGCGCGAGGAAGCGCGCAGGAGCTGGGTCGGCTCGGGCGAGGCGGCGACCGAAGCCGTCTGGTTCGCGCTGCGCGAGGAGGTCGGCGCCACCGAGTTCCTCGGCTACGAGACGGAGAGCGCCGAGGGGGTGGTTTTGGCGATGGTGCGCGGCGACCGGCGCATCACCGAGGCCGAGGCCGGGGATGAAATCGGCGTCATCGTCAACCAGACGCCATTTTATGCAGTATCGGGCGGCCAGATGGGCGACACCGGGGTCATTTTCTCGGCGGAAGGTGCCGAGTTGGCGGTGCGCGACACGGTTAAAAAGGCCGGCGATCTCCACGTTCATCTCGGCACCCTGACCCACGGCAGCTTGAAGATCGGCGAGGCAGTCGAGCTCAGGGTCGACGGTTCGCGCCGCCGGCTGCTGCGCGCCAATCATTCGGTCACCCATCTGCTGCACCAGGCGCTGCGCCGCCGCCTCGGCGAGCATGTGACGCAAAAGGGCTCGCTCGTCGCGCCCGACCGGCTGCGCTTCGACTTCAGCCACCCGCGGCCGCTGGCGCAGGAGGACATCCGGGCGATCGAGGCCGAGGTCAACGAGCGCATTCGCGCCAACAGCGTCGTGCGCACCCGCTTGTTGACCCCGGACCGCGCCGTCGCCGAAGGGGCGCTGGCGCTGTTCGGCGAGAAATACGGCGACGAGGTCCGGGTCGTCGCGATGGGCGGAGCGAATGATGACGAGCGGCCCTTCTCGGTCGAGCTGTGCGGCGGCACACATGTCGGCCGCACCGGCGACATCGGGCTCTTCAAGATCGTCGGCGAAATGGCGATCGCTTCGGGCGTGCGCCGGATCGAAGCGCTGACGGGGGCCGCGGCCGAGGCACATCTCGCCGAGGAAGAGGGGGTGTTGCGCGAGGCCGCGGCGGCGTTGCGAACGAGCCCCTCCGAGTTGCCAGCGCGTATCGTCAACCTCGTCGAGGAACGCCGCCGTCTCGAGCGCGAGCTTGCCGACGCCCGCCGCGCGCTGGCGAATGCCGGCCCCTCGACCAGATCGACCGAAAAGCGCATCGGCGATGTCGTGTTCGATGGCCGCGTCGTGGACGGCGTTCCCGGGCGGGAATTGAAGCCCCTGGCGGACGATCTGAAGCGGCGCATCGGCTCGGGCGTCGTCGCCGCGGTCTCGCGCGCCGACGGCAAGGCGGCGATCGTCGTCGGCGTCACGGACGATTTGACCGGCCGTTTCGACGCGGTCGAATTGGTCCGCCTGGGCGCCCAAGCGCTCGGCGGAAAGGGTGGCGGCGGCCGTCCCGATATGGCGCAGGCGGGCGGTCCCGATCCCTCTCGCGCCGAGACGGCGTTGGCCGCCATCGAGCATGCCATCGCCGCCAAGCTGCAGGCCGCGGCATAACTCGGGGAAGTCCGGCGCCCCGATTCGGCGGGTTTTGCGAGCGTTGGCAGACTGCTGAAAAACTCGTCGACAGCCGGAAACATAGCGTGCCGACGTCTATGTCGTCATTCCCGCGAAAGCGGGAATCCAGCCACTTCAAAGGCTTATGGATTCCGGCTCTCCGCTTCGCTGCGGCCGGAATGACGGTTTTTGCTCGCAGAGGTATTTTTCCGCAGCCTGTCGGGCATTGCGCGAAAAGCGCGGGCGGCGGGCATTTTCCGCATTGGTTAATAAATTCTGGACGCGGCTTTGACGCTCCCTGCATAATTGCTGACGGGGGCCGGTGTGCAACGATTTGGTTTACGTCTTGGGCAACAGGGGGGACCGCGCAGAATGACGGGGAAGTCTGCGCCGCTACTATTGTTTTGCTCGATCCTCGGCGCGCTGATGCTTGCGGGGTGCGTGACGACGCCGATTCACCTCGACCCCCTGAGCGTCGAGGGCCGAGACGGCGGCGGCCCGATCCCGACCTATGCGATGCTGATGCGGATCGGCGCCGCGGCGCAATCCAGCGGCGATTTGCCCAACGCCCTCGGCGTCTACCGGCGCGCCGCCGAATTGGCGCCCCAGGATCCGGCTCCGCTGATTGCGGCCGGCGATGTGCTGGTCCAGATGGGCTCCGTCAACGAGGCGATCGTCAGTTACAACGCAGCCTTGGTCAGACCTGGTGACACCCAGGGCGCCCAGCTCGGACTGGCCAAGGCGTTTTTGAAAACCGGCAAGCCTGAATTGGCCTTGGCGCCGCTCTCCAAGGCGATGGAGGCGAGCCCAGACGACCCGAAACTCCTGCTTCTGCTCGGCGTGACAAAGGATCTGGCGGGGAGCCATTTGGAGGCCCAAGCTTATTATCGCGACGGCCTCGTCCGCGCGCCGGGCGACCCGGCCCTAACGGTCGATCTCGCCTTGTCGCTCGCGATCAGCGGCAATTATCCGAACGCTATCTCGGTGCTGCAGCCGCTGGCGGTGTCCGCATCCGGTACGGCGCAAGAGCGGCAGACCTTGGCGCTGATCTACGGCCTCAACGGCAACACGGCAGAGGCGGCCCGGCTCGGCCGGATCGATCTCGACGACGCCTCGGTGGAGCAAAACCTGGCCTATTACCAATCACTCCGCGAACTCTCGCCCGAAGCCCGCAGCCAGGCAATCTTGTCTGGCGGTCCCGCCAGAGCTTCGTCGTGAGGCCCGATGGCGCTTTGCGCTAGAGCCGAGCCCGGTCATGGAAATGCCTGCCACACGCGTCAAACGCTATTTTCTTACGATAAATATCGTGACGGAAACCGTCTGGAACGGTACGGCTTCAAAGTGTACTCGCAATGTGATGAGGACGGCATCATTCAAGAAATTTTCAATCGCATCGGTTTGAAGTCAAGCACATTTATTGAGTTCGGCGTTGGGAATGGCTTGGAGAACAATACGCTCAAACTTTTGCTGGAGGGCTGGAGCGGATTGCGGATTGTGGGAAACGATAGGTATGTGGCGCAAATCAACGCAAGATTTCACGATGTTGTGACGGCGGGCAAGTTACGAGTTAAAGCCGCCTTTATCACTTGCGAAGACATCAACACTCTGATCGGAGAACATTTTACAGGTGAGATTGATTTGTTGTCTAATCGACATTGACGGAAATGATATCCTATTCTAGAGTTGATCGATGCCGTTACGCCGCGGGTCATCATTATCGAATACAATGGTAAATTCCCACCACCATTAAACGTCGCTCAACGATACAATCGGGAACATCGCTGGAGCAGGTCTGATTACAGCGGATCGTCGTTGGTGGCGATCACGAAAATTCAAACCGCAAAGGTTACAGTCTCGTAGGATGTAATATCGTTGGCGTTAATGCCTTTTTTGTAAGAAGCCATTTGCTTTTCGACAGGTTTGCGGCCCCCTTTACGGCGGATAACCATTACCAACCGGCTCGCTATTTCCTGTTGTCGACGTATCCGTCTGGTCACTCCCCTGATCGGGGGCCATACGATGCAGTGTAGAAGCCCCAGCCCTCACGCCCATATAGATCTCGAGCAGATCAGCAGATCGGGCCGACTAGTGCTCTGACGCTTTCAGATGACTCAGTCTGCCCCTATTCGTTGGTGCCCGGCCTTGTGCCGGGTATGCACGGAAACCGGTGAGGCATGTGCTTGCGTGGAATGGTACGTCTCGTCTGGGTTATCGAGACGGGCCGAGGCGGCAGGAAATGGAGGATGGCGGATGGGGTGGGATTCGAACCCACGGTACCCTTGCGGGCACGCCGGTTTTCAAGACCGGTGCCTTAAACCGCTCGGCCACCCATCCACATCGACGCATTCAATAGCTTGTAATTCTTTGGCAGGGAACGAGCGGAACGACGGCGAGCTGCCACCCGGTTTGCGACCTGATTGAGCCTTGTAGGTGGGGCCGCAGGGCACGGGATCAACTCAGAGCAATGGCCGGTCGACGCCACTGGGCGGCGATCTTCACTTCCTCTATGGCTTGACCCGCGCGGTGCAGCTTCCCATTTGCGGCGAGATCGGCGGTTTGTGCGCTGCCGAAATCATCAGCCATTTCGGTGCGCGCCCCGAGGTCGACCTGTCACAACTCCCGGCCGAACCCTGCCGCGCCTGACGAATTCCGCGCCCCGCTGCGTGCGGGTGAGGTTTTACATTTATGGACATTCGCAACATCGCGATCATCGCCCATGTCGACCATGGCAAGACCACCCTGGTCGATGCGATGCTGCGCCAGAGCGGCGCGTTCCGCGCCAACCAGCAGGTTGCCGAACGCGCCCTCGATTCGAACGAGCTCGAGCGCGAGCGCGGCATCACGATCCTCGCCAAATGCACCTCGGTCGTCTGGCGGGACGTCCGGATCAACATCGTCGACACGCCCGGCCACGCCGATTTCGGCGGCGAGGTCGAGCGCATCCTCAGCATGGTCGATGGGGTTTTGGTGTTGGTCGACGCCGCAGACGGCCCGATGCCGCAGACCAAGTTTGTCGTCGGCAAGGCGTTGAGCCAGGGTTTGAGGCCGATCGTCGTCATCAACAAGGTCGATCGGGCCGACGCCCGCGCTCAGGCGGTCCACAACGAGATCTTCGATCTGTTCGCGGCGCTCGACGCGACCGAAGCGCAGCTCGATTTCCCGACGGTTTTTGCGTCCGGCCGACAAGGCTGGGCTACCGCCGCTCTCGATCTGCCGCGCAAGGATTTGTCGCCGCTTTTCGAGCTGATCCTGGCGCATGTCCCGCCGCCGCAGGCCGATCCCGATGCGCCGTTTTCGATGCTGGCGACGACGCTCGATTACGATCCCTATCTCGGCCGGGTGCTGACCGGCCTCATTCATTCCGGGGTGGCGCGTCTCAACATGCCGGTCAAATCCTTGGGCCGCGACGGCCGGGTGATCGAGCAGGCGCGGCTGACCAAGTTGCAGGCGTATCGCGGGCTCGACCGGCGGCCGATCGAAGAGGCCCGGGCGGGCGACATCATCGCGGTCGCCGGGCTTGCTCAGACGACGGTCGCGGACACGATCTGCGCCCCCGAGGTCACGACGCCGCTCGCCGCCGATCCGATCGACCCGCCGACATTGGCGATAACGTTCTCGGTCAATGACAGCCCGCTCGCCGGCCGCGAGGGGACCAAGGTCACCTCGCGCATGATCGGTGAGCGCCTGTTCCGCGAAGCCGAGGGCAATGTCGCCATACGGGTCAGCGAAAGCACGCAAAAGGATGCGTTCGAGGTCGCCGGCCGCGGCGAGTTGCAGCTCGGCGTGCTGATCGAGACGATGCGGCGCGAAGGCTTCGAGTTGTCGATCTCGCGGCCGCGGGTGTTGTTCACGACCGATCCGGCAACGGGCCGGCGGCTCGAGCCGATCGAGGAAGTGGTGATCGACGTCGACGAGGAATTCGCCGGTATCGTCGTCGAGAAGATGAGCCGCCGAAAGGCGGAAATGCAGGAGATGCGGCCCTCCGGCGGCGGCAAGCTTCGCCTCACCTTTTTTGGCCCGACGCGGGGCCTCATCGGCTACCAGGGAGAGTTTCTCGCCGATACCCGCGGCACCGGCGTGATGAGCCGGCTCTTCCACGGCTACGCGCCCTTCAAAGGGCCGATCGAGGGGCGCCGCAACGGGGTCCTGGTCTCAAACGCGAATGGCGCCGCAATCGCGTACGCGCTGTGGAACCTCGAGGAGCGCGGGCCGATGTTCGTCGACCCCGGGACCCAAGTCTATCAAGGAATGATCATCGGCGCGCACAGCCGCGGCAACGACCTCGACGTCAATCCGCTGAAGGGCAAGCAGCTGACCAACATCCGCACGACCGCCAAGGACGAGGCGGTGCGGCTGACCCCGCCGCAGGTCATGACCCTGGAACAGGCGATCGCCTACCTCGCCGATGACGAACTCGTCGAAGTCACCCCGCAATCGATCCGCCTGCGCAAGCGGCTGCTCGACCCGAACGACCGCAAGCGCGCCACCCGCGCCGCCGCCGCGGCGGAGTAGCAGGTGCGTGTTACCCTTACCGCAGTGCGGGAGAGGGTGCCGAGCGCAGCGAGGCGGGTGAGGGTTTGCCCCGCGCGGATTTGACTTTGGCGAAGCGGCCCTTATAGTTCGGCCAGACTGAAATCGGACTTCGCGTTTATGAGCAGCAAGCGTCAGGAACCGAAATACAAGATCAACCGGCGTCTCCAGGTGAATTTGTGGGGACGGCCGAAAAGCCCGCTCAACCGGCGCGAATACGGTCCGGGGCAGCATGGACAGCGGCGCAAGAAGCCTTCGGATTTTGGCACGCAGCTCGCCGCCAAGCAGAAGCTGAAGGGCTATTACGCCAATATCGGAGAGCGGCAGTTCCGCCGGCTCTACGCTGAGGCAGTACGGCGGCGCGGCGACACCGGCGACAATTTGATCGAGCTGCTGGAGCGGCGGCTCGATGCGGTGGTTTACCGCATGAAGTTCGTGCCGACGCCGTTTGCCGCGCGTCAGCTGGTCAACCATAGGCACGTGCTGGTCAACGGCCGGCGCATCAACATTCCATCCTACACGGTGCGCGACGGCGACACGATCGAGCTGACGGCGAAGGCGAAACAGCTGGCGCTCGTGCTCGAGGCGTCCGGGTCCGGCGAGCGCGACGTTCCCGATTATCTCGAAATCGACCACGACCGCATGCGGGGCCGGTTTATCCGCGCACCCAAGCCTACCGATGTGCCGTATCCGGTGTCGATGGAGCCCAACCTCGTTATCGAGTACTATTCCCGCTGATTCTTTAGCCCATCTGCTGCAGTTCTACAGCCGCGCGCCGCCGCGGCTTTTTCCATTGCGTGATCGCCTTCCTGTTCGACACTGATGGCGGCGCGCCTGCTTCCGGCGGGCGCCATCTCGACAGGCGATTGCGATGCTCATCCTGCACCTCTCGATCGTCCTCCTGCTGATCATCGTGAACAGCGTCTTTGCGATGGCCGAAATCGCGCTCGTCTCGGCACGAAAGGCGCGCCTGGTGCCGGTCGCCGAGGCGGGTAATCGCGGCGCCCAGGCGGCGCTCGAACTGAAGGCGGACCCCTCGCGCCTGCTCTCGACCGTCCAGATCGGCGTCACGTTGATCGCCGTCCTCTCCGGTACTTTTGGGGAAGCCACCTTGGGCGACCAGCTCGAGCGGCAGCTCGGGACCTATTCCGGGTTCGCCGCGCGATACGCCCATGTGATCAGCATGGCGGTTGTCGTGATCGGGATCTCGTATTTCTCGCTGATCCTCGGCGAGCTCGTGCCGAAGCGCATCGCACTGCTCCACCCCGAGCGGATCGCCGCTGCGCTCGGCCGCTTCATGCGAGCGGTCGCCCGAGCGGGAGCACCCGTAGAATGGTTCTTGAGCGCGTCGACTGATTTGGTGCTTCGCCTGCTGCCGGTCCGCAGCCAGGGAGCCGCCCCCGTCACCGACGAGGAGATCACCTTCATGCTGCGCGAGGGGGTTGCGACCGGACACATCCCGCACGCCGAGACGGCGATCGTCGAGATGGCGTTGCGCCTCGGCGACCGGCGGGCGAGCGCCGTCATGACGCCGCGGACGCGGATCGAATGGCTCGACCTCGACGATTCCGAGGAGGAGAACCGGCGCAAGATCCGTGAGAGCAACTACTCCCGGTTTCCGGTCGTGCAGGGCGGCTCGCAGCAGGTGATCGGGATTGTGCAGGCCAAGGACTTGCTCGCCGCGTGCCTCGCCGGGCAGTCTCTCGATTTGCGAGCCGCTACCCGGCCGCCCCTCTATCTGCCCAACACGGTCACGGTGCTACGGGTTCTCGAAGTGTTCAAGACCTCCGGCGAGCCGATGGCGCTGGTCGTGGACGAGTACGGCGATCTCGAAGGACTGGTCACGCCGAGCGACATCCTGGAGACTTTGGTCGGCGATATTCCGGGCTCGCCCGAGGCCGATCAGCGCATTGTGCGGCGCGACGACGACACCTGGCTGATCGACGGCATGGTGGGCCTCGACGAATTGAAGCAGGTGTTGCGGATTTCCCGCTTGCCCGGCGAGGATCCGGACTTTCACACCCTAGGCGGCTATTTGATGGCCCGCCTCAATCGGGTCCCGATGGAAGCCGACCGCATCTCCGCCGGCGACTGGCGCTTCGAGGTCGTCAAAATGGACGGGCGCCGGGTCGACCGGGTACTGGTGACGCCGGTCAAAGGTAGAAGCCGGCGATGATCAGCGGTCCCCGGATTGTGGGGTAGACAATATGGCCATATACTGGCCATATTATCGCCTATGAGCACTCACAGCATCGTCGAAGCAAAAAACCAGCTATCGGAGCTGATCGATCGGGCCCTCAAGGGTGAGCACGTGGTGATCACCCGACACGGCCGCGCCGTGGTCGAACTCAAGGCGGTCGCAGAACCAGTGCATCCCGTGTCTCCGGCCGATTTGGACTGGCTGGCGGAACGTCGTGTCGGCCGCGCGTCAGTAGCGGAGAATGCCGGTGATCTGCTGACCAGGCTGCGCGATGAGCAGGAACGGTGACGTCTATCTTGACGCGAGCGTACTCGTCGCGCTGCTGACCAACGATCCGCTGACGCCTCGCGCGGATGCTTTCATGCGAGCAAATGCACCGACGCTGATCGTCAGCGATTTCGCCGCAGCCGAATTCGCCTCCGCAATGGCGCGCCGGGTACGCAGTGGAGGGATCACGCTCGACGAGGCGCGCCTCGCGTTCTCGACCTTTGACGCGTGGGCGGCACGGGCCACACGGCGGGAACAGACCAAAGCGGCGGACGTATCTGCAGCAGAGGCATTTCTGCGGCGGCTCGACCTCAATCTTCGAACGCCAGATGCGCTCAATATTGCGATCGCACAAAGAATAGGGGCAGTTCTTTTCAGCTTCGACGAGAAAATGGCGGCCAGCGCCCGCGCGCTCGGAACGCCGACAGAAGATGCTTGAAACCGACCTATAGGGTGGTCGCTCCTATACTTTGATACATTCGCAGCCTGAAGGGATGACGATGGGCAGCCCCGCCGCGGGAGCGCCGCGCGAAATCGCCCGGCTCGCCAAACTGTGGGCCGATATCCGCGTGTGGAGGTGGGCGGCCGGGGTCTTGGCGACCCTCTGCCTCGCGTTGCTCGTCGCCGCGAGCATCGCCCGTGACCCGCCCGATTTTTCCGACATCTCGATTGTCGCGGTCGTGCGCGACGGCGAACGGCATCCGGTCTGGGCGGTACGGCTCGCCCGCGCCGCTCATCAGATTGCCGCCGACACTCTGCGGGACGAGCCCGCTCCGCCGGGACGCGTCTACCAGCTGTGGCTCTTGGTCGCGGACCGGACCGGCCCGCATCAGCTCGGCCTTTTGCCGACATCCGGGCGCAAGCGCATAGCCGTCTCGCCGCAGAATGCGCGCCTGCTGGCCGGCACCGGCGAACTCGTGGTCACGCTCGAACCAGCCGGCGGCTCTCCAAATCGCGAGCCGAGCGGCCCGCCGATTTTCCGAGGCGCCCTCCAGAGAGCGGGCTGAATGCGGTCTCTCCGACATGAATTTTCAAAGAATGTTTCCAATTCCTGCCCGCGGCGTGTTGCGCCACGGTTAAAGGTGTGCGACACGGGCGGCATGGTGAAGCCGCATAAACGGTCGATATCGATCGGCGGTTGGGTGAGATCGTGGAGGGCATCTTCGGCGTTCTCTATTGGCGGCACAAAGCCGTGGTGACTTCGGTCAAATCTGAGAAGGGACGATTTGATGGCGCCTACCGGCTCGATCGACGAAATCTGCGTCAATACGATCCGCACCCTGTGCATCGATGCAGTTCAGAAGGCCAAATCCGGCCATCCCGGGACGCCGATGGGGATGGCGCCGGTGGTTTACACGCTGTGGCAGGAGTTCCTGCGCTTCGATCCCGAGGATCCGATCTGGCCGAACCGCGACCGGTTCGTGCTGTCCGCCGGGCATGCCTCGACGTTGCTCTATTCGATGCTGCACCTGACCGGGGTCAAATCGGTCAACGAAAACTACGAGCGGCTCGGCACGCGGGCCGTCGCGCTCGACGATCTGAAGCGGTTCCGGCAGCTCGGCAGCAAGTGTCCGGGTCATCCGGAATATCATCTGACCTCCGGTGTCGAGACGACGACCGGCCCGCTGGGGCAGGGGATTGCGACCAGCGTCGGCATGGCGATAGCGGCCGACTGGCTGGCCCGTCACTTCAACCGCCCGGATTTCACGCTGTTCGACTACGATGTCTTCGCGCTGTGCGGCGATGGCTGCATGATGGAAGGAGTCGGCAGCGAGGCGGCGTCGCTCGCCGGCCATTTGGGGCTCGGCAACCTCTGCTGGATCTACGACAGCAACCACATCACGATCGAAGGCAACACCGCTCTCGCCTTCAGCGAGGATGTCGCCGGCCGGTTTCTCGCCTATGGCTGGCATGTGCAGCGGGTCAGCGACGCCAACAACCGCGAGCGGGTCGCCGACGCGATCACCGTCGCCAAGCGGATCGACGACCGGCCGAGCCTGATCATCGTCGAAAGCCATATCGGCTACGGCGCGCCGCACAAGCAGGACACCTCCGGCGCGCATGGCGAGCCCTTGGGCGAGGCCGAGGTCAAGCTGGCCAAGCGCAATTACGGCTGGCCCGAGGATGCGCAATTTCTCGTGCCCGAAGGCGTGTACGAGCATTTCGCAGAAAACTTCGGTGCCCGCGGGAAGAAGCTGCGGGCGGAGTGGCTGGCGCTGTTCGAACGCTACCGCAGCGCCTATCCGGAACTCGCCGATCAATGCGAGCGGATGCAACGGCGCGACCTACCCGAAGGGTGGGACAGGGACATTCCGTCGTTTCCGGCGGACCCGAAGGGTATCGCCAGCCGCGACTCGTCGGCCCACGTGCTGAACGCAATCGCCCCGCGCTTGCCGTGGCTGCTCGGCGGCGCCGCCGATCTCGCCCCCTCGACGAAGACCCGGCTGACTTTCGAGGGCGCCGGCGATTTCGAGCGCGACGACCACGGCGCCCGCAATTTTCATTTCGGCATCCGCGAGCATGCCATGGGATCGATCTGTAACGGCCTATCGCTGTCGAAATTGCGCCCGTACGGCTCGGGTTTCCTGATCTTCTCCGATTACATGAAGCCGCCGATCCGGCTCGGCGCTATCATGGAACTCCCTGTCGTTTACGTCTTTACGCATGATTCGATCGGAGTGGGCGAAGATGGGCCGACGCATCAGCCGGTCGAGCAGCTGGCGGCGCTTGCGCAGCATTCCCGGGCTGATCGTCTTGCGCCCGGCGGACGCCAACGAAGTGGCGGAGGCTTGGCGCGTCGCGCTGAGCCTCAAACACGAGCCGGCCTGCCTGATCCTGAGCCGGCAGAACCTGCCGACCTTCGACCGCACCCGCTACGCGCGCGGCGAGCGGCGTCAGACGCGGCGCCTATGTCTTGGCGGATGCGGGTAACGGCAAACCGGACGTGATCCTGATGGCCACCGGAAGCGAGGTGGGACTCTGCGTCGAGGTCTATGAGAAACTGATCTCCGAAGGGATCGCCGCGCGGGTGGTCAGCATGCCGTCGTGGGAGCTGTTCGAGCATCAGCCGGAAGACTATCGCGCGGCGGTATTGCCGCCCGACGTCACGCGGCGGGTCGCGGTCGAGCAGGCCTCGACCCTCGGCTGGGAGCGGTACACCGGATTGCGCGGCACGATCCTCGGCATGAAAACCTTTGGTGCGTCGGCGCCCCTGAAGGAGCTGTTGGCCAAATTCGGGTTTACCGGCGACAATCTTTATGCGGCTGCCAAGCAGCAGCTGGCGCGCAAGGAGTAGTGTGATGCCCAATCCGCTGAGAACGTTGAACGAATTTGGCCAATCGGTGTGGCTCGACTTTGTCAGCCGCGACCTGCTGAAGAGCGGCGGGCTGGCGAAACTGATCGCCGAGGACGGCCTGCGCGGCGTCACCTCCAACCCGTCGATTTTCGAGAAGGCGATCGGTCACGGCGATGATTACGACGCGCTGATCGCCGAGGCGGAAGCCTCGGGCGACCTCGATCCCGGCGCATTGTTCGAGGATCTCGCGGTTCGTGACATCCAGGAGGGCGCCGATACCTTGAACAGCGTCTACGAGCAGACGCAGCGGCGCGACGGCTTCATCAGCCTCGAAGTCTCGCCCTATCTGGCGATGAACACCCATGAGACGATCGAGGAAGCGCGACGGCTGTGGCACGAGGTCAACCGCCGCAACCTGATGGTCAAGGTGCCGGGCACCAAGCCGGGCTTGCCGGCGATCCGCACGCTGATCAGCGAAGGGATCAACGTCAATGTGACATTGCTGTTTTCGCAGCAGGTCTATGCCGAGGTTGCCGAGGCCTACATTTCCGGGCTCGAAGCTTTCGCCAAAAAGGGCGGCGACCCGCACAAGGTGTCCAGCGTCGCGAGCTTTTTCGTCAGCCGCATCGATACTCTGGTCGATGACGAGCTCGACAAGAAAATCGCTGCAACCGCCGATCCCGCCGCCAAGGCAGAGCTGCAAAAGCTCAAGGGCAAAGTTGCGATCGCCAACGCCAAGCTCGCTTATCAGCTGTATGGAAAAATATATTCGGACGAGCGCTGGCAGCGGTTGGCGCAGCAAGGCGCCCAGACCCAGCGCCTGCTGTGGGCGAGCACCGGAACGAAGAACAAGGCCTACAGCGATGTTCTCTATGTCGACGAGCTGATCGGGCCCGACACCGTCAATACGATGCCGCCGGCGACCATGGATGCCTACCGCGACCATGGTCGTCCGCGCCCCAGTCTCGAAGAGGATGTCGATAGCGCACAGGCGGTGATGGATGCGCTCCCCAAAGCGGGGATCTCGATCGATGCAGTGACCTCGAAGCTCGTCGAAGACGGCGTGCGGCTGTTCGCAGACGCTGCCGACCAGCTCTACGCCGCGGTGCAGAAAAAGCGCCGCACCGTGCTCGGGCCCAAGCTCAATTCGATGAGCTTACAAGCTGCCGGACGAGTTGCAGAAGGACGTCCAGGCGGCGCTCGAGGACTGGCGCAAGCAGGGCAAGGTCAGGCGGCTGTGGTCCGCCGACGCCTCGCTGTGGACCGAGGCGGACGAGGCCAACTGGCTCGGTTGGTTGGATATCGTAGACAAGCAGCTGAAGGGGATCGCGCACCTTCAGGACTTCGCCGAGGACGTGAAGCGCTCCGGGTTCCACGATGTGCTGTTGCTCGGTATGGGCGGCTCGAGCCTGGGTCCTGAGGTATTTGCCGAGACTTTCGGCTCCAAGCCCGGCTACCCGAAGCTGCATGTGCTCGACTCGACCGACCCGGCGCAGATCCGGCATTTCGAATCACGCATCGATATCGGACGGACGTTGTTCCTGGTGTCGAGCAAATCCGGCAGCACCCTCGAACCCAACATCTTCAAGCAATACTTTTACGAGCGGGCCAAGCAGACCATCGGCGCGGCGGAAGCGCCGAAGCGCTTCGTCGCCGTTACCGATCCGGGTTCGTCGCTCGAAAAGGCAGCACGCAATGAGGGGTTCCGCTGCGTGTTCCACGGATTGCCGAGCATCGGCGGCCGCTATTCGGTATTGTCGGATTTCGGCATGGCGCCGGCCGCGGCGATCGGCATCGACCCGCGTACGTTCCTCGAAAACACCGCCGAGATGGTGCGGTCCTGCGCGGCGAGCGCGCCACCCGTCGAGAACCCGGGGGTGATTCTGGGCGCGATCCTCGGGACCGCACAGCGTCGCGGACGTGACAAGGTGACGATCATCGCCTCCCGAGGGATCTCCGATTTTGGCGCCTGGCTCGAACAGCTTCTCGCCGAATCGACCGGCAAGCTCGGCAAAGGCATCGTACCGGTGGATGCCGAACCCTTGGGTCCGCCCGAGGTT